>JBDVKV010000016.1:0-10468 GCA_039971015.1 Cyclobacteriaceae bacterium | reverse complement strand
GGCAGTTATAAACTGCCCATTCATTAAGGGGCTTAAGTTGCAAACTTAAGCCAGAGTGTGTGTGAACAATTGTAACTTGTTCCTCTACTAAAGTTACTTAATCTAAAAAACCATGTTTGTTAACGCCATCAAAGAATTAACTAAGTTCACCAGGCCCATGCAAACTATTTCGAGGGCGTACGGGCACAAAGAGATCATTCCGGGATTATCCACGCTCTTCTTCGTCAATGAAAATGGTGTAGCCATCACCTGTAAACATGTGGCGCAACTCATTATTTCCGCGGACCCTACCAATCAACAATTCAATCAGTTCAGAACGGAAAGAGACCAGTTGGCGAAAGATGGAAAATACCAGAGAAACGTAAAGGGGCTAGAACTCAAATACAAATATCAGAAAGACACCACCATTCAGATCAAAAACAATTTTGTGGGAGCTGTAGATAATCTGAAAGAGATCACGGTTCATCAGCACAAAACCTATGACCTGGCCATCGTTCACCTGAAAGGGTACAACCAAATTCACTACGAGTCTTTTGCCCGGTTTTTGAAAGGCACTTCCAAAATAGAACAAGGAAAATATTTATGCAGGTTAGGCTATCCATTTCCTGAATACGCCAACTATAAATACGACCCTATCACTGACGACATCTTATTTGATAATAGTAAACAAGCCAACGTGCCCATTTTCCCTATTGATGGCATCATCACCAGAAACATTGCTGAGAATAATGAATTAATGGGTATTGAGATGAGTACCCCTGGATTAAGGGGACAAAGTGGCGGACCACTTTTTGATGAAAATGGAATTATCTACGGTATGCAGCAAAGTACTAAGCATTTACATCTTGGCTTTGATATAGAAAACAAAGAGATATTAGTAAATGGTATGAAGAAGAAAATCCACGACTATGCTTTTTTACATCTCGGTCAGTGCATCAGGGTAGATATCATCAAACAGTTTTTGGATGAGCACAACATCAAGTATTACGAAGAATAGGCTGGTAACGCCTACCATTGCTGCTCGATATTTAAATTTGTAGTTTAGCTTTCTAGCAATGTTTTGTTGTGGGAAGGTTTAGAGTTTCAAATGCAGGCACCTCAAAACATAGCGTTGTCTCTAATTTCTTAATGAAAGTATGTTCTTCGGAAAACCCAAGCCAACAGTTACACAAGAAGACAAGGAATGGATTGAAGATGCATTTCTCTGGTTAGAGCAAGAATATACGAGAGAATACCTAAAATCTGTTAGGGTAATTGAACCCACCAAGGAGTTCTTCCCAATCAACTTTAAGGGTACAGAAGAGAATGCAAATGAACTAGCCACAATAATCTGTGACTACATGGGTATTAAAGATGCTGAAATTAACTTTCATTATTTTAGCGATCAACCATTGGAGTTAACCGATGGAATATCAACAACTCAAAATGAAACAGGATCGAAGTTAGAAAACAAAGGTGCACTTGGAACCTATTCCGAAACTGGGTTCAAGAAGTATTCTATTGGCCTAGAGTTGGGATTATTAAGCAAATCCACTAACCTAATTGCAACCATTGCTCACGAACTTTCCCATTTGGTTTTGCTTGGAGAAGGACGGCTTAGTGAAAATGACGAGGAATTGACAGATTTGAACTGTATTGCTCTTGGATTTGGAATATTTATATGCAATTCAATCTTTTCTTTTAACCAGTGGCAGGGGTCGAGTCATCAAGGTTGGCAAGCCCAAAGAAGTGGATACATACCAGAAGAGGTAGCGACCTATGCCTTGGCTTTAATGGCAGAATATCAAAGTATGACTGACCTAAGTTGGACTCAATATTTAAATCCTTCACCAAAAAAAATGTTTGATAAAAACATCAAATACTTAAAAACTACAACGGACGAAATTAAGTTTAAATAAAATAGAGGCTTTCCCAGATGTCAAAGCACCTTTCCTTGATCCTAATAGCGAAAATACTATATTAGTAGAATACTAACGGCTGGTCTTATGAAAACAAAAAGACTTCTGATACTCCTTGGAATATCCCTGTCGCTATCCGCTTTCTCCGTTTGTGACACCTCAAGGTCTGAAACGGAATTTTTAATTCTTATCTCAGGTACCGATGATGGACTACAACTGGTCTGTGAAGAAGGGTGTGCCTGGAAAGAACTATCCTTTTCTTTAGACCCCAACCATACACAGTTGATCGACCAATTCGGAATGACATCTCCAAACAGACCATCACAAAACAAAATGACCTCCAATTTCTTGTTGAGCATTCAAAAGGCTGAAGGAGAACTTCATCTTGAAAGTAGAAAAGGGACTTCATGGACTCAACTCAATTTTAGCTGCTCTGCCAACTGCAGTCAATACATTGATCAAAATGGAATGACTTCAAAAGAGTAAAATTTCTTTCTCTCTGCGTCTCCGCGCCTTTGCAGTTATATCTACATTCGATTTCCAACCTTTCGGCCATTCGCTGTGTCTAACTCATTGAAACCGAAAGCCTATGAAAACACGTTCTACCTCCGTACGAACCTTTCTGTTCATTACTTTGTGTACCGCTTTCCTGTTGAGTGCCTGTTATGATACCTGTGAGCGCACTACCACTTTTGTGTATTATACTCCCGTGTATTCCACATCGGCAGAAATAAAAGCAGCCGTTCAACTTCAAGGCGCAGCACCATTGACCACTATTGGAAAAATTTATTTCAAGGATGGTATGCTGTACATCAATGAACCCGGAAAAGGCATCCACATTATTGATAATCGAAATCCCTCAGCGCCCATCAATCAATCCTTTTTGGCCATACCGGGCAATTTTGATTTGGCCATCCGCGGAAACATACTCTATGCCGATAGTTATGTAGACCTTGTTGCGTTTGATATTTCTGATCTATCTCAGATTAAAGAAGTAAACAGAATTGAACGTTTGTTTAACAATTATACCACGCAGGGTTATCTGGTTTCAAGTGAGCAAGGTGTACTGACCAGTTGGGAACGAAAAGAAAATATTTCCGTAACGGTGGACGAGTGCGATATCACCTATCAGCCATGGGGAGGTTTTTGGTTTGAAGGCGGAATCGCTTTTGATGCATTATCTTCCTTCAGCAGGAATGCTGCCATTGCTCCCGGTACACAAAATGGTACCGGTGGTTCGATGGCACGTTTTACCTTATCTGGCGATCACCTGTATGGCTTAGACGGAGCCAATATTGATGTAGTGGATGTTTCGAGTACCTCCAATCCTCAGGCAGTGAATGAATTTCCATTGTCGTGGGATATCGAAACTTTGTTTCCTTATGAAGACAAACTTTTTGTGGGTGCACAATCGGGAATGTACATCCTTGATGTTTCCACTCCGGCACAACCTACACAAATCAGTAAGTACCAACACGTAAGCAGCTGCGATCCTGTGGTGGTGGACGGAACGTATGCGTACGTAACGTTGCGCAGCGGTAGTGCGTGCCAGGGCTTTACCAATCAATTGGAAGTAATCAGTCTGGCGGATCTCACAAACCCTTCATTGATAAAAACCTATCCGATGACAAATCCGCATGGCTTGGGTATCGATGATGGAATGTTGTTTATCTGTGATGGCAGCGATGGACTGAAAGTATATGATGCCAGCGATGTAACTACCATCAGTGAAAACCAATTGGCGCATTACAATACTATTCATGCTTTAGACATCATCCCCTTCAATAACGTGGCGATGGTAATTGGTGAGGACGGTTTGTTTCAATACGATTATTCAGATATTTCGAATATCCGATTACTAAGTAAACTAGTGGTTGCTAAAAAATAATATGCTCCGTTTTCTTTTAATAGGTGTTATGCTCAGCTGGGCACATAGTGTAATGGCAATTACAGATTCCACACGGGTCAAGAAGGAAAAGGTGGGCTATTATATGCAACTTACTTCTGGCACGCTAATCGGCTGCTCGTCTTGCGACAAGACAGAATTTTCACTTTCGATGTCTTTACTTCAAGGGGTTCGAATCGCCAACGAATGGAGGATAGGAGCGGGTTTTGGGTTAGACAGCTATCGGGATTGGAAAACAACATCGGCTATCCTTTCTGCAGACTGGGATATTATTCCCAACAAGAGCACACCATTCGTGCAATGCAATTATGGAATAGGATTGAAGGCCTGGCGGCATCTTCCATTAGAGCCCTGGAGCACTGAAGGTTTGGTAGATACCAAGGTTGGTCATAGTTTTCATCCAAAAGTAGGATACCGTTTTTATTCTGGTGATTTGAATGTGGCTTTTGCCCTGGGTTGGCAGCGACAAATTATTTCTGATTACTACGAATACCCAAACAATCATTGGAATGGAACCCAATTTTTAAGCGGGGAGCCCAACCGGGTAACCATAAAGAATAAATTGAACAGAATGACCTTTGGTATTACTGTTGGATGGAGATAATAGTGGTGTCAGGTGTTAACACCTACACTACCTGAGAATTAGAGCTCAATTAAATTGGGCAGCATCCCACTTTGCGTCTCCGCGCCTCTGCGGTAAACCATTGAAAACAATATCAAAATATTAAAATTTCACGTATTACTTGTATAGTTAGGATTCCTTACTATATTTGTAGCGCAATATCGCACCAAAAAAACCATTATCACCCATGAAAAAATCAATCTTTTATCACGCAGGATGCCCCGTATGTCTCAGTGCCGAGCACGACATCATTGAACTGATAGGCGCTCAAAACGTAGAAATCGTACACTTTGGAGAAGATAAATCACGCATCGCAGAAGCAGAGAAAGCAGGTGTACAATCCGTACCTGCCATGGTGACTCCCACCGGCAACGTGCTACACATCAACTTTGGTGCTTCTATGGCAGACGTAAAGGCTTAAAAATTTTTTACCCTAATAGTTAGGATTCCTAATTTTAAATATCAAAACTATGAAACAAACCATCACACTCGGTGCGTTCCTGCTTTTCACGAGCGCCACCTTTATTTCCTGTGCACAAAAAAGTCCTTACAACAACGATGACTTTCAAATCAAACAGGTAGAAGTAAAACACAACACCGACCTGGATCTCACCATCTGGGAAATCAATGTAAAAGGTTTGGCCGGCAACACCACCCCCACACCAGCCGGACAAATGGATGGCGCACCCGTGTTGGGTTACATCTTCCCTACCAGTCTGCAACCTACCGATGTAGGCTTTGGGGCAACAGAAGGTATCGTAGCATTGGCCCTCACCTCCCACCCTGACTTTGATGACACCCCGCTATGGGATGAAAACAGTGACAAGGTGTTTGACAACGATGGCATCATCTGGCATCCGCATTGGGTAGTGTTGGTAGAGGACAAAAGAGTAGAAGGTGGACTGGCCGTGAAGCAATTCAAAAAAGACGACACAACGGTAGTCCTCCCTCCTACCAATCCGGGTATGCCCATGTACATGGATTCACCTGGCTATCCCGTGAAAACCAAAAACAACATCATCAAAGTAGTTGTCCCCGACTATAGAATTAATCATCAGACTAACTTTAGCTATGATGGCGTAGCCGCTTTGATGAAAGTGAACACCAGCAATATGGATTTACCGATGTTGGGTGTGTACAAAGTATACAGCGTAGCCAGTGGAGATTTATCTTTACCTTATAAAGTAAAATAACAATGAAGGTAGCAGTTTGGGATACTTACGTGATGCGGGACGATGGTCAGCGTATGCATTTTGATATCCTCGTCCATGACAGCATGACGGATGAGGATGTCATCTATAATTATGGGAGGGCATTTCTCAACAGCAAACCATTCAAAACCGGTGATCTCACTTCCCGGGAATGTCAGTTCTGTCACATCGAGCAAGCCACTCCCGATGTAGTAGCACAGATTGAAAAGCAGGGTTACGCTATAGTAGAGATGGAAAACTGCGGTTCATTTAATTAGGAATGCTAACTTAGCCTGTCGGAACAATTCCGGCAGGCATTTTTTATGAGCAAAAGCATTTTTAATCCAAAGCATCAGCAAAAAGACGTTTCCACAAAGATTGTGGCTGGCTTGGAGCGGGTATCTGAAGCTTTTAAAGTGTTGCTGTGGGAAAAAGCCAAAACACTGGGCTTGAGTCCCATCCAAATTCAATTGCTGATTTTTGTCGCCTACCACAAACCCGAATTGTGCAATGTGAGTCACCTGGCACGAGAGTTCAACATCACCAAACCCACCATAAGCGATGCGGTACGCATGCTGGAGCAAAAGAAACTGATTGTAAAAGATTTCTCTTCTACTGACAGCCGGAGTTACAACATTGGCCTGTCTACAGCGGGGAAAAAAATAGTTGCCGAAACAGAGGACTTTGCCAATCCCCTAAAAACCCAGTTGGGAAACATCCCGCAAAAGGATGTAGAAAGTTTATTCGCCTCGTTAAGCCAATTAATTTATCAATTGAACCGTAACGGCATTCTCAGTGTGCAGCGCACTTGTTATGGGTGCAAGTTTTACAGTCATACCAAAAAGAAGGACCATTGCAACCTGCTGAACATGGAATTGAAACAACCCGACATCCGACTGGATTGTCCGGAGTTTGAAGAGGCGGACGCATGAATAATCCAAATTTTCGTAAATTCGATTATGAAACGTGATAAGGCAATAGAAACGATCAAGGAACTTCCTCCTGAATTTGACCTCGATGAATTGATTGAAAGGCTAATCTTCATAGAGAAGGTAGACAAAGGCCTCAAACAATTGGACGAAGGCAAAACGGTCTCTCATGAAAAGGTGAAAGAGATTTCTAAGGAATGGTAAAAGTAATTTGGACTGAATTTGCGATAGACGATCTCAAATTCATCCATACATTTATTTCTAAGGATTCTAAAAGCTACGCTGACAAATTCATTGACAAAATAATTAGTAGAGTTGATCAACTAGAAAATTCCCTAAGTCAGGGCGAATAGTACCCGAACTTGAGGTAGAAACTATAAGGGAACTTATTGAAGGAAACTATCGAATAGTTTACAAAATCAATCAAGACCACATAGGAATTATTCGAGTACATCACTCGTCCAGGCAATTACGAACAGGTTAAGCAACCTCAGATCAAATTTTAAACCACAAAAATATTTCTCTTATACCAAAAAGCACTGTAGCCATTTGAATATGGAATCAAAACAACCCGACATCCGACTGGCGTGTCCGGAGTTTGAAGAGGCGGACGCATAACGTGTCTAATTATTGTATTCAAGGTATCTCGTTCTCATTCTAAAAAGTCGATTAACGCAATTTTACCATGAAGATATCCACCATTATAAAGAATAAATTCAATAAAAACGAAGTCATTGTTACAACTAATGAGCAATCAAAAAAAATCCAGATTCCATCCAAAGAATCTGGTTACGGATCATTTCTTAATGGAGGAGAACTATTGCTTCTCTCAATGGCAGTCTGCTATTGCAACGACATCTATCGTGAAGCAGCAAAGCGTAATATAAAAATTGTGGATGTTGAGGTAGAAGTTACGGGAAGTTTTGGAGGTGAGGGAGATCCAGGGACTAATTTTGAATATAAACCAAGAATAAAATCAAATGCTTCAAAGGAAGAACTTCATCAATTAATCATTGACACTGATCGAATTGCCGAAATTCATAAAACGTTAAGACAGGGTATCGATATTCGTCTAAAATACGAATAGCTGTTTTGCCTCACGGGCTTGTTACTTCTTGCTCAAATTCTCCGCCACCATCATCACAAAATCCTTTCCCTTCACAAAGCCCTTACCCCATTCTGCATCATGCTTTGAGGCGATAGGCAGGTTGGCCACATCTGCTACTTTAGTCCCCTTCTTCAATGCAGCAGCTACCGCATCACGAATCTCTGCTAATCGGTCACGAAAAGCCTGCACTTCTTTTTTAGTGGCCAGTTTACCATGACCGGGAATAATTTTTGAATTGTCGTCCATTAAAGCGAGCACCTTATCTAAAGATGAAATAAAACCGTTGATACCACCACCATTATTGACATCCACAAAAGGGTAACCGAACTGCACGTACATGTCACCCATGTGAAACACGTTAGCATTTTTAAACTTCACAATCACGTCACCATCGGTGTGCCCGGTAAAGAAGTGATACAATTCCAACTCCTCTCCTCCCCAATGGATGTTCATACGATCAGGAAAGGTAACGACAGGCCATGCTGCTTTATCTCTTGGAGGACTGACCGTCTCGCCACGCTTGCTTTCCTTCGTCATTCGCATTCTAACATTATCGTGTGCTACAATGGTGACACCCCATTTTTTAAAATTGTCATTACCCCCTGTATGGTCTCCGTGCACATGCGTATTGACCAGCATTTTAATTGCGCCTCCACCTTCATTGAGTACAGCTTGTGCAATCTTTCCGGAAAGAGGTCCAAACTGATTGTCGATAATCAGAGCACCCTCTTCTCCTTTGATAAAGCCAATGTTGCCACCAGCACCCATCATCATGTAAATGTTGTCTGTGATTTTTAAGGGCCGAATATTAACGGTATCGAAATTTTGTTGGGCCTGTGCAGCAAGACCGAAGAAAAGAAAAGCAATTACTAGTCGCATAGGGTTGATATTTAGCTACTCAAGATACCATTTCTTACACAATAATGCACTGCGCAAGAATCAGGTTGAAAAACAGGGGAAACAGAAGGAGCTTTGAACATTAAAAAACAATAGATTTATGATTGTGTCAACCCACGAACCCGATATTAACTACCACAGAATCGCTCAGGCCATTCAGTATCTGGAGGAAAATTTTCAGCGTCAGCCGGAACTGGATGAGGTGGCCGAGAAAGTACATTTAAGCCCGTTTCATTTTCAACGATTGTTTACGGAGTGGGCAGGTATCAGTCCGAAGCGCTTTTTGCAATTCCTCACCGTAGGTTTCCTCAAACAAAAACTGCACGAAACAAAAAATATTTCCGAAGCAGCAGAGTTTGCCGGACTTTCAAGCCAGTCGAGGGTGTATGATTTGTTTACTACTTTGGAAGCGGTAACTCCACAGGAGTACAAGAAACAAGGTGAGGGCATTCGCATTGAATATGGCATCCACGAAACGCCATTTGGTCTATGCCTGATCGGAACTACTGAAAGAGGAATTTGCTGGCTTTCGTTTTTGAATTCGATGGATGATGCTAAACCCAGAATGGAAGAAATGAAAACCCATTGGCACAACTCGGTCTTTCATCAAAACCAAAATTTAACAAAGGATTTTATTCAGCAAATCTTTCAACCCAATACATCATCAAAAAACAAGCTGCATCTGTTTGTGAAGGGCACGAACTTTCAGATCAAAGTGTGGGATGCTTTGCTCAAGATTCCAACTGGTGGGGTGGTTACTTATCAGGGTATTGCCGAGAAGATTGATTCACCCCGCGCTATGCAGGCAGTGGGTTCAGCAGTGGGATCCAATCATATTGCCTATCTTATCCCTTGTCATCGTGTGATCCGCAAAGACGGTATCCTGGGAGAATACCGATGGAGTTCCACCCGAAAGAAAAGCATGATCGGTTGGGAAATGGCCAAGGCGGGTTAAGAAGTTGACGGTTGACAATAATTCAGTTGACAACATCTTGCCAATTGTTTTTTTGTCAACAGTCAACTCTCGCCATGAGAACCCTGATAATAGTGAAACTAGTTTCATCTTGATAAATAAATTAGTTTGTTCATTCGTCCAATAGGTGGTACTTTTCATAAAATCACAATCCTATGGCACGCTTCCTATACCCGTTATTTCTCTTACTTGTCATCAGTCCACTAGTAGCCCAAAACCTACGCTCAGGTGGAAAGCTCAAACCTGAGCAGGCCATCATGGACATTCGCCACTACACCGTAGCATTAGATGTTGATCCCGAACAACAGACCATCAATGGATACACTGAAATTGATCTCATCCTTTCTGAAGCTACACCTGTTCTTCTTTTCGATTTTTGGCACGGCCTGAAAGTGGAGCAAGTGTGGGTGAACGGAAAGAAAAAAAACTTCCAACACGGAGAAGATGATCTTATTAGAATTACGGATACAAACCCTTTTAGTGCAGGAAAAATAAAAGCCAAGGTAGCCTATGGAGGCAAACCAGGCATTGCAGAAAAACCACCGTGGACGGGAGGCTTTCAGTGGAGCCGGGATGAGAATGGAAACCCGTGGGTTTCCGTAACCTGCCAGTCGGAAGGGGCTAAAATATATTTCCCTTGCAAAGACCACCCCAGTGACGAACCCAATGAAGGAGCCGAAATGATCATCACCGTTCCTAAAGGACTCACCGCCAATGCACCAGGATTGTTAAAAAAGGTAACACGTGGAAAGACCAAGGACACATGGCATTGGGAAACCAACTATACCATCAGCAACTATTGCATCCTTTTCAACATTGGAAAGTATGAGAAAGTAACCCGTCCCTACACAACGGTAGATGGCAACAAGGTACCCATGGAATTTTACGTACTGGAAGCCCATGCCGATCAGGGGCCCCATCTATTAGAGATGTTGGAGCGAACTA
>JBDVKV010000015.1:0-269870 GCA_039971015.1 Cyclobacteriaceae bacterium | reverse complement strand
TAGTCTTTGTTATGTCATTCAACCAATCGTAGATGAACTTCTCAGAAGTTTATCTATTATTCAAGGATGCTAATAAGATAGTCGTGAAGCCTGAGAAAGACAACTATAAACGTACTTGTAAAGCTGAAATTACTATGAACGGTTGGGGATTATTGAATCAGTTGGTTGTATACGCAATACAGGAAAAGGGGCGCTACTCATATAATTTGAGACGATCTCTTAATGCTTGATTCTCTTCCTGGAGTTGCCATATTTGCTGTAGCAGGTTGTTTACCACATCGAGGCCTTCCATGTTGATGTTGAGCTCATAGTGAAGGCGAATCATTTTCTCCACTCGCTGTAGGTGCGTAACCTGTATGTACTCCACATCTCCTTCTCGAACTGTTTCCAGCAGGTCATATTCCTGGAGCGCTTGAATGAACGTTTCGGGCACGTTGTATTGTGTGCAGAAAGTCGTAATGGATATGATGGTTGGTTCTTCCATGGCTATCTTAGTTTAGCTAACTCGGCAAACAATGCTTTTTCTTTATCCGTAAGGGCAGTGGGTAGTTTGAGTTGATAGGTAACGTAAAGATCACCAAACTCACCTTCTTTTTTGTATAGCGGAAATCCCTTGCCCTTTAGTTTCACTTTGGTATTGTTTTGGGTTTCTGGCTTCACCTTAATTTTTACTTTACCATCAAAGGTATCGATGGTGATGTCACCTCCTAACAGCGCGGTATACAAGTTCAAATCAATAGTCGTGTAGAGGTCACACTTTACCCGCTTGAAAGTGGTGTGATTGTCAATTAAAAATTTGATGTAGAGATCACCACTGGGACCTTCATTAATTCCTGGGCCACCATGGCCTTTGATTTTGATCTCTTGCCCGTTGGCCACACCTGCCGGAATGGTAATACGAATGTTTTTGCCATTGACCGTAAGGGTACGCTTGTGGGTAGTGTATACATCTTTCAGATCAAGGTGTAACTCGGCATGAAAATCCTGCCCCCGAAAGCGAACGCTTTGACCACCTTGACGGGGCCCTGCACCGCCAAACATGGAAGCAAAGAAATCAGAAAAGTCACTTTCGTTAAAAGACTGGCCACCTCCCTGATAAGTACGTTGCTGCCTTTGTTGTTGTTTGGCTTTCTCAAACTGTTCCGCATGCTTCCAGTCTTTTCCGTACTGGTCGTATTTCTTTCTGTTTTCCGGATTACTAAGGACCTCATTGGCTTCGTTCACTTCCTTGAACTTGCGTTCTGCTTCCTTGTCGTTGGGATTGACATCGGGATGGTATTTACGAGCAAGCTTGCGATAGGCGTTTTTGATGTCCTTTTCGGTAGCGGTTTTACTGAGGCCGAGTATCTTGTAATAGTCGATATAGTCCATGTAGGGAGTTGTTAACTTTGTTTGCCTACAACTGCAAATACAACATGCAAGAGCGTCATTTTATTCTGATTTTTGAATGATTAAGATCAGGAGGGGGTGTGATGAGAGTCAGGGGATGCCCAAAGTTGAAAAAACAGATCTTACCCTGTGATATTTTGGGACATGCTGCGAATAATAGGGTGATCAGTTTTAAATACCTTAGCAATACATGGATCAGCAGCAGGCATTTGAACAGTTTTTAGACACCCACAAGCAACTCATTGTAAAGGTAGCGGGCATTTACTGTGGTGATCCGGAGCAGCGCAAAGACCTTATTCAGGATATTATCCTCCAGTTGTGGAAGTCGTTTCCTTCCTATAACAAAGCGTATGCGCTCTCTACCTGGATGTATCGTATCGCGCTCAATGTGTCCATCTCTTTCTTGCGTAAGGAGTCTACCCGCAAGAAAACCTACGAAGGGCTACATCAGCAAGGCGATCTGCTGTATTACCAGGATCCGCTCATGGAGGAGCGACTGCAGCTGTTGTATCAACATATGGAGGAACTCAAGCCGATGGAGAAAGCAATGTTGATTCTCCATTTGGAAGGCCGTCAACATACAGAGGTGGCAGAGATATTGGGAGTGACAGCAACCAATGTGTCTACCAAAATCCACCGTATCAAAGCTTTATTGAAATCAAAAGTTAAAACATATACAAACTATGGAACTGAATGAACTTACTCAACTTTGGAATGCACCAGGCAGTGTAGCGGTCAACAGGCAGTTGCTAAAAGAAGTGACCCTGTACAAGGTAAAGGCGTTGCTCTATTCCCTCAAACGGAGTACTTACTTTGAACTGGTCTTCAATATTTTGTTCTTTTTCTTTTTGCAGGGATTTATCTTGGATCACTTCCGTGAAATGCGATTTTTAATCCCTGCAATAATCTTGATGGTAGTGATTATTGCCAGCACGATATTGGAGTTTTATAAATTGCATTTGTTTTACGCGCTACGAGCCGATTCACCAGTAGCAGAAACACAGCAGAAGATTGCACGACTTCAGTACCTGGAAGCGCTGGAGGCCAATAGCATGGTGGCGATTATTCCGTTGGTTTCTGCGCCCATTCTGATTGTTCCTGCCAAAGCATTTTTTGATTTCGATTTGTATCAATTGGGTAACTGGATCCCTCAGTATATCCTTGGAAGTGTTGTGGTAGGTTTGGTGATCGCTTTTCTGCTGCGCAAGTTCCCCGATGAAAAACTGAAAAAGGCGCTTGATTTTTTGAAGGAGATTAAATTGGAATGAGAAATGATGTCGACTTTTTCTGCCTACTCAGAGTCACCAGTAAGGGACTCTGAGCGGATATGAGGGACTCTGAGATTAGTAAATTTCAAGTTTATGTGAATCCTTTGTCAGTTTGATTAAGAACAAGCAAACCTCTCGGAACTTTTGATCTCGAGGACTGTGTCTTTTAAGCATATGATAATCATGTGTGCTATCTTTAAGCTCCAGTAGCCAGTTTGCTCCGTCATGTATTGCAGTAGGTTGCCAATTATTCGTCATTGACCATATTTCGTTATTATTGATCAATGATTCAAATTCGTTAATAATACTTCTATCAACTTGTATTGAATCTACTCTAAACTTTAATTTTGGTTGAGTATTGGGTTGTTTTTTTCTTCTTTCATATTGAATTGGCTGTTTGATTTCTGTTTTTGTAATTAATGTTCCAATCTCTTCCGAAGCTACTAGCCTTATGATCATTTTTTCATGAAAGGATCTAGTCCAAATGAACCTGTAGACTCTATTCGTTCCTTGAGGCAAAATTAGTTTGGGCTCATTAAATTCCTTGAGACTATGTGACTCCCAAATGAATTTCATGGAATCGAATTTGTTTCCAACTTCACTGTATAGTGTTCTTGGAAAATAATTCAAACTGTCAGGAATGGAGTTTTGTTGGCCGAGAGCGAGGTTCGAAATGAAACAAAGGATTTGTAATACAATCAGCGATTGTACGCCACTAAATTGTTTTTGATGTGGTTTTAAATTCAATTAATGCGCTTTGTTGATTGAGTATTCAACTGGTTTTTCAATGAGGAGTGTATTAATAATATTTCACCCAATTTAGAAATTCACTAGTATATTATCAAGCAGTGCTTAAAAGGAATGAAGTGGCTAGGAGAAATCGTTATTCCGATATTCACCGATTCTTTCCACCACCTGTATAATTCCCCATGGCTGGTGTTGAATTATTGCCCAATTTTATGGCTTAGACTATTAAATCCATACCATGAAACAATTTACTTATGCGCTGGCGGCTTGTTTACTGCTAGCGGCCTGCAGTCAGCCTAAAAGTGAGGAAACGTTGTCCGAAGCGGAGCTGATTGAAAAAGCCAAGGGCATCCATGAGCGGGTGATTACCCTGGATACCCACAATGACATCAATACCGACAATTTTACTGCGGAAAACAATTACACGGAACGACTTTCTACTCAGGTGAACCTCCCTAAAATGGAAGAGGGTGGACTGGATGTAGCCTGGTTTATCGTCTACACAGGGCAAGGTGATCTTACCCCTGAGGGGTATGCTGCGGCTTATGCCAATGCGGATGACAAGTTCAACGCCATCCACAGATTGTGCGAGGAGATTGCTCCGGATAAAATTGAACTGGCACTGACCTCCGATGATGTGAGAAGAATCGATGCTGCCGGAAAGAAGATCGCAATGATTGGTGTGGAGAATGCCTACCCCATAGGAATGGATATTAGTAAAGTAAAAGAATTTGCGGACAGAGGAGCCCGTTATATGTCATTGTCACATAATGGCCATAGTCAGTTGAGTGATTCGAATACAGGAGAAAGAGACAGTGTGTGGTTACACAACGGTTTAAGTGATTTGGGAAGAGAAGTGGTAAAGGAAATGAACAAGTGGGGAATAATGATTGATATCTCGCATCCGTCAAAGGTATCCAACATGGAGGTGATGCGGTTGTCGCAAGCTCCTGTAATTGCTTCCCATTCATCGGCAAGAGCCATGAATGATGTCAGCAGAAACCTTGACGATGAGCAGTTGATGATGTTGAAAGAGAACGGTGGGGTAGTGCAAACGGTAGCTTTTAAAAGCTATGTGAATACAGAGAAGAACAACAAACACAATGATATGGCAGAGACCATCATCAAAGAAATTGCTGCTGCTGATGAAGGTTTTGAAATCGTGGAACGTTCTGCTATCAGAGAAATGGATGATGCTGCAAGAGAGGCTTACTTTAATAACTATGCTGAAATAAGAGACAAGGCGCAGCCAAGAATTGAGGCAGAAGTAAATCCTGTAGCCCCTCCGGTAGATGTGGCGGATTTTGTAGACCATATCGATTACCTCGTAGAGAAGATAGGATTAGAGCACGTAGGTATCAGTTCAGACTTTGATGGTGGTGGAGGAGTCTACGGCTGGAACGATGCTTCAGAGACCTTCAACGTTACTCTTGAGTTGGTAAGAAGAGGATATACGGAAGAGCAAATTGCGGCACTTTGGAGTGGTAACCTGCTTCGTGTGTTGGACGAGGTGCAAGCCGTTGCCAAGAAACTTCAGGCTGAAGGATAATTTAATGCAGTCCTGAGTGATTCCACTCAGGACTGTTTTATTTTAATATTGTATTTGCTCAATAACCCTACCACCTCCGGTAAGGAGAAACTCGCTCCCTTTACTTTATTCATCTCCGGATCTATTGCGTAGTGGGTGGACCCTGAGAGGTCAGCGTTTTCTAAATTCGTATTGTCAAAAGTAGCGTTGAGTAAATTACAATGCCTGAGCACCACTTTCTTCAAGTCAGCTTCGGTAAAGTCTACACTTTCCAGTTGTGAGTTGAGAAAGGAGGATCGGTTGAGCTTCATCTGGTAGAAAGATGAATGGTTGAGTTGGCAATGGTCAAAGTGTATGGTAAAGCTGAAGGCGTTACACTTATCAAATTGCAAGCCCAACATTTTACATTGGGTGCACTTCACATCCTGAAATGAGGCTCGGGTAATATTGGCATTGCTGAAATTACAATCGATAAACTCCGTTTCAATGAACTTGCATTCCGACAGGTCGGCATTAGCGAAATCACAATTCTTAAAAGTGCAGCATTCGTAATTATGTTTAGCGATAGATTGGTTGGAAAAATCTTTGTTTTCTATGGTTTCTTCAATGTATTCAAGTTCCATTCTTGTTCTTTGCTTAATTCGTTTTATAATTAACGGCACCTATTTTAAGTTTTAGCCAGGTCCAATCCAGTTCCTCTAATTTCCAGGCGGCCTCTAGTTCTACGGGAATACTCACCCCATGTCTTACTTCTGTTTTATAAGAGGTGACTGTCCACTCGATAGGCTGTGCATGCTCTTCCACCTCTTTATAACGTAGTGCTACGAATTTTTCAAAGTTTCCTTCCTGATCAAAATGAAACGTACCTGATCCGGTAGTACCATTAATTGATATCGTGGCCTTTGCTGAATTCTCATCTTCACTTTCCCAGGTGATGGCAGGACTC
The DNA here is from genome assembly GCA_039971015.1 of Cyclobacteriaceae bacterium. GTDB lineage: Bacteria > Bacteroidota > Bacteroidia > Cytophagales > Cyclobacteriaceae > ELB16-189. The sequence continues at coordinate 263,992 of JBDVKV010000015.1, read as the reverse complement.
AGCGCTGCGGATGGGAACCACACGATTTCTGCCAGGTACCGTTGCAGGGTGGCCTGATTGAGCTTTTCGCTACTTTTTGCATTGACCACCGGTAGGAGGGAAAATATTTTGATTGTCATTTCTCCTTTACCATTTACAAATTGGTCTCTGCCTACTACTCCTAAAACTTGATTCATTTGGAGTTTCACCGTCCAATGAAAGGCAGGTGGGCTAATGGAGAAGTGTTGCGTGGCCTCACCCTGTTGCCAGGTTTCTTGTTCAGGACTCATCAACATTTGAAGTTCCTGCTCCAGGTCAATCGTTTTGACTGGACTTTTATTAAGGATCCCGCTCTTTTGAACCCATCGTTGAACAGGTATTGGCAGATCAGTAATTTGTTGTAAGGTATTAGGGTCTGGCAAGGTGGCAACAGTAAGTAGCTGAGATATCTCTTTGTTGATCTTTTGTTTGAAGTGGAAAGACGCATAGCCTAGTACAACAACGATTAGCATGATCACGTTAATGATCGTTCCATATTTGGCATCTTTCCAATACACTACGAGTAGCCATTGCGAAAGAATGGTTGCTAGGGTACCTGCGATCCACCAGGTTTTGTTGTTCCAATACAAGACCAGAGTGAGTGTAAATAGGAGAGCAGCCGAAAGCCATACCATCCCTGTTGATTTCGAAATGGGTTGAGATATGGCATCGAATTTGACGAGGTCAAACGCTTTTAAAAATCCAAAGAGGTGAATGGCACCATGTATGCCTATAAGTATTGTAAAGGCAATTCTCATTTTCATTAATGTCAAAACCTGTCAGACATAAAGATAAGCGTATTGAAAGAAATTTCCTTAACACCTGAAAAACGCTTGAGTATTTTACAAAGCCAGTTTCCTGATCAATCCGTTAAAGATCAATCCATGGAATGGATAAACACTATACCAATAGAGTCTTCCTGCAAGGCCTCTGGGGCGGAAGGTGGCAGTTTGAACGAGTGTGTTGTCTTCTATCTTAAATTCCAACCATGCTTCACCGGGTAACTTCATCTCAGCAAAAAGTATCAATCGCCCTTCCTGTTTGTTCGCATAGAGCACCCTCCAAAAGTCCAGGGCATCGCCTGCGTGAAGCGAATCATTATTGGTGCGGCCCCTTCTCAACCCCACACCTCCCACCATCTTATCCATAAAACCCCTTAGTTTCCACAACCAATTGCCATAGTACCATCCTTTCTTTCCGCCAATACTCCAGATGCGGTCTATGCATTCTTCACGTTGCTGAAATGTTTGAGTTCTTTTGTCGATAAAGCAACCGTGGGAAGGCACTTTAATAAAGTCGGAGATGGTAATGTCAATACCACTGCTTGCATAGGCATCTTTCCAACTGGAAATTATGGTATTGCTTTCTATTTTAGTAAAGGCTTTTTCCAAAGCCTGACGATAACTCAAGGGTTTTACGTGAAGAATTTTTGCCAGGTCATTATTTCTGCAGATCACTTCTATTTTCATACTGTCGACCAAAGCCACAGCCAACTTATAGGAGGTGGAGGTGACAAAGTAAAGCCAATAGGAGGAGAGGCGGGGGGTCATTACGGGAACGATGAATATTTTTCTTTTTAAATTCCTGACCGCAGCAAACTCCAAAAGCATTTGCTTATACGTTAGGATATCAGGGCCTCCTATATCGAAGTTCTTGTCGTAAGTTTCGGGATTGAATAATGTTTGTGATAAAAAAGAAATGACATCGGCAACTCCAATTGGCTGACATTTGGTGTTGAGCCACCTGGGTGTAATCATTAGAGGAAGTTTTTCAACCAGGTCCCTGATGATTTCAAAGGAGGCACTTCCAGAACCAATGATGATGGCGGCCCTTAATGCCGTGAAATGATAATTACCCTGACTTAACTCAGTCTCGACATTTTTTCGTGAGGAGAGGTGGTCTGATAGATCGGAATCGTTGACTATCCCGCCAAGGTAGACCACGTGTTTTGCCTGAGTGCCATTAACGGCCTCTCTGAAGTTAATGGCAGACTGACGTTCCTGACTTTCATAATCAGAAGTAGAAGCCATCGAGTGCACAAGGTAGTAGGCTCCATCAATGTCTTTGGGTATTTTATCCAGAGATTTTTTGTCGAGGAGGTCTGCTTCTATAACCTGAATTTTTTGAGGGCTGAGCGATGGTGGGTGAAACCGCCTGGTATCCCTGACAACACAAACGACCTCATGCCCAGCCTCAATTAGGGCGGGAAGTAGTCTTTTGCCAATATAGCCTGTCGCTCCGGTGAGTAGTATTTTCATTGCTGTAATTACTCAACAGCTTGGTAGTCGGATTGTTTAAGCAACCTTGATTAGCAGCCGAATTAAGTATAAGTCAACTACTTCTGAGAAGTATGACTTTTATAAATATACAATCCTATAACTGAAGTCCAGATGAAAATGGTAAGAAGCAACAGCCGCTGCCAGAGGCCGGTGTACACCCTTGATTCAAATGTTGAGATCATGGTCATCATAAATAGGGCTGCAGCTACACCGGAGAACAGGGTATAGATTGAAAATCTTTTAAAGGTAGTGGATTTAATAAATGAAAATCCTAACATGATCATTCCGATAATAGCCGAAAAGAATGCCATTGCGGAAACACTATCATGCATTGCAGCCTCTACAGAGCCGCTAGGTGGGCAACCCTCATCGCAGGAATAAACTCCAGCCAAAGTAACTCCAATACCAAACATCATTATTAGGGTGGCGCCAATTTTTGGAATGAGGTGCTTAGATGTCACAATTAACATTGAAAACCCAAAAGAGCATAAGAATAATCCTGAGGGGATAAACCCCATAATATTCATCAGTTGATAGCGTGATGTGTCACTTGCTCCCAATTCACTTATGAAGTTATGCAAGTGGCTATAATCAGGGCGCCAGGCACCACATATCAGCGTGGTTACGGTAAAGAGAATTGGCCCTAAAAGCCCTCCTAACGCCAATACTTTCAAGGTTTTGTTTTTCATTAAGTCAGCATTAACCGTTTGCGCTATACACCAAAATTAAGAAAAAACGTATAATATCGTTTGCTATTGCCTATCTATATCCTTTCGAGTAAACTGTACGATTAGTGATTGTCTTACCCCCAAGCACGCCTTCTCTGGTAGTTTCAATTACAAGTGTGGGTACCCAGGGTGTACCTGTAGGTGGCTGTAACCACAGTGTTTGAGTTACTGTTGCCTGATCCCACTTTTCAGTTCTTGGGTTTTGGTACGGAAACAAAGTAGTAATTACTAACCTGTTTTCTTCCCAACTGGCGGTGGATACCAGTGCCTTTCCGGTTCGTCCCATACTGATCGCATTTTCAGAAGTGAAGCCATCCAGATTGTACTTGTATCTAACCAATGGCTGTATTTCCCTTGGTGTAAAAACTACTTTTTCTATTTCTAGCTGATGAGCTTTTTGCACAATGGTAATCTTATCCCCCCATCCACTGCCAAGAGAGGCAATGAGTGGCTTTGGTGCGTTACCGATTGCAGAGGTAGTGTTGAGTACGGTGGTGGACCAGCTTCCTGTAAAGTCGGGATCGGGCAGCGCCTCGGAACGGGGACCAAGTGGGGCCCTGTCTGTTCGTGTGTAGGTAGGGATGAGCTTACCGGATCCGGCAGGAGGAGGCAGGTAGGGATCGGCAACATTGGCACTGGCCGTAACACGGGGATGCGTTACAAGTGACGTTTCATATGCATTGACAATGGAGTCCATAATGCCAATCACCCACGGATAATAATCTTTTACATCGACTTCTTCTCTCGGGTCTGCTTTCAGATCGAAGAGGCGTGCGAGGTTGTCAGGTTCCGGATCGGGCATTTCCGTTTGAAAATGATACCAGAATTTCCAATGGTGCCACTTGACTGCCATTACAGTGCCATGTCTTTCCATAAAGATGGCACTCTCGCGATTGGAATGATTTTGCTTGCCTTCAAAGAACGGAAGTTGATTGACACCATCTATAATCCGATCATCAGGAACGATTTGTGGTGCGCCTACTGCAGCGGCAATGGTTGAAAACAAATCCACTTCGTGAACCACTTCATCAGAAACCTGGCCCGCTTTGATACGATCTGGCCACCGCATGACAAAAGGTGTGCGAATGCCACCTTCCATGGCCGAGTTGTAATAGCCTCGCCACGGACCTGGTGATCCCCGCCAGGGACGTCTCATTTCTGCACCATTGTCGGTGCACCATATGACAATGGTATTTTTCTCTATTCCTGACCGTTTTAACTCCTGAAGAATCAATCCAACGTTGTAGTCCACATCAGCCATGGAGTCGCCCATGTCTCCGGCTCCAGTCGTGCCTTCCTTATCGGGGTGGGGAAGGGCAGGTAAATGAAGTTGTGTCATGGGATAGAATAAAAAGAACGGTTTCTTCTTAGCGTTTTTTTTGATGAAAGCCACACTTCTTTCTGCTGCCTCCCTGTCGATGGTGCGCCTGGCGTTTAAGTCAAAAGGTTTAATCTTTTTAGCCGGTGTGCCCGATTTTCCTTCCCATACATAAGGAATAGGTTGATCTTTAGGAAAACCCTCCATGGAGGTAAATTGTGAAACATGGCTGGTGCCGGGAATGCCATACCACTCATCGAAGCCCTGATGGGTAGGTTCGCGTTTTCCTTCCCATTGTGGCCCGCCAATATCCCATTTGCCATAGAGCGCAGTGGCGTAACCGACCGACCTAAGCCCTTCCGCCATGGTCTCTTCCCACAAAGTAGTGCCTGTATAGTAATCGTCACCAGCTCTGGTAGCATACCGGCCTGTCAATATAGCAATGCGTGAGGGTGTGCAGGAAAACTCTACATTGAAGTTGGTCAATCGTATCCCTTCCTCTCCAATCTTGTCAATGTTGGGTGTAGGTACTCCACGGGCACCTCCGTAAGAAGCCACTTCACCCACTCCAAGGTTATCTGGAAAGATCAGAATTACATTCGGCTTATCCTGGGCCTGTGAAGGGATGATGCAGGTGAGCAAAAGAAGTATGCCTGAAATAATACTACTTTTCATGAGTTATTCAGTTGGTGACAGCAAATAATTGCTTTTCGGAATACTGATGCTATGTTACCAATTATTTGGCAGATAGGGACTGAATTTTAGATAAGCTGTTGCATTATTGTTTGGATAAAATCTTATGCGCGAGCCCTGGAAAAAGAAATGCTAAATACAAGAATAGCCTCATTTTGGGAACGGTTATAATTTTTCGTTCTTTTTCAAGTTGCGGTAAAATTGTAGCTACAAACTCCTCAACAGGCATTTTCTTTCCATCTCTGCCTTTAGTCATTTTTGTTTCTGTCACTGGAGGTATCAACTCCAATACGCTAATTGGAGTTGATTGCAACGCAAGACGCAGACCTGTTGTATAATTGCGCATGGCAGCTTTGGTAGCGCTGTATATAACTCCATTTGTTTTGGGGAATGCACCCAACCCTGAAGTAGTGTTGATAATAAATGACTTCTCGGCATTACAAAGCAAAGGAATCAATAGCTGTGTCAGTATCATTTGCCCTGTTACGTTTATAGCAACCTCTTTACTGATTTTTTCAAGTGGAATAACACTTTCTGTTATGTTGTAATTGTATTGAACACCGGCATTGTTGAACAACATGTTGATTGAGGGATAATGTCTTTGAATGTGTAGAGTAGCATTTTCAATTTCTCCCTGATCAGTCAGGTCGCATTGAATTACCTCAAATCCCTTTTTGTTGGCTTCAAGAAGTTGTGGCTTGTTCCTGCCTAAGACGATGACGGTATTGCCGCGTTTCAGTAATGCTTCCCCAAGGGTAAGTCCGATTCCCGAAGTGCCTCCGGTAATAAGTATGGTGTTATTGGTAAGATTCATTTTCCGTTTGGTTAGTCTGTATTGTTTTATAGCAAAATTGCCCTGCCCATCAATGCTGTGCATTAACATAGGTTAAGGTTTAAGGAAAATGGCCTGTTATTGATAGCCAGGTTACGCAGATCTGGCAAGTTGAGCTCGGATTCTGCTCAGTTGAATAGGGGTAATGCCCAAATAGGAGGCGATATGATATTGTGGGATTTGGTTTTCAAGATCAGGATGCTCTTTTCTGAAAATCATATAATTGGTCGTGGCGTCATTCGTGACCATCTCAATATCGTGCTTTTCTTTTTTGATCCAGAGCTGCTCCATCAGTCGCAGCATAAAGGATTCCAGACATCGATGTTGAGTAAATAACTCTCGGAATTTTTTATACGAAAAACGAATGGCATGGCAGGGCACCAATGCCTGAAAGGATAGTTCGCAAGGTTTATCAGACAATAGTGCCGTAAGGGGAGTGGGAAACATGCCAGAGGTAAAGAACGTTTTGTTGTATTCGTTTCCGTCCTTGCTATAAAAACTCTTACGATTCCTTCTGTAAGCGCATAGCATGAGTTTGCTCTTTCTCCTTGCTGGATGAGGTATTCATTCTTGTGTAACTCACAAGGTTCTAGTAGTGGCTTAAAATCTTCCCACGCATCTACTGTGATAGGGTAGATGGTGTTTAATGTTTTATGCAAATTTTCAATATCCATGAGATATTTAAATCAACATGTCTTAAGCTGTTTTAAAGGTATCCATCTTTTTTTAAGGACTCCACTATGGATAATACTTGTTCTACTTCAATTGGCTTGATAATGTAGTCTGAAATTTCGCTTATTTTTTCAGCACGCTCCAGATCTGCAGGGTCAACTGAAGAGCTAACCATGTAAACTATAATCTTTTTATCGGTCCTGGGTTTGAGCTTTATAAACTCTTCCATGAATTCAAAGCCATCCATTACAGGCATGTTGATGTCAAGAAAGATGATGTCAGGAAGGGTTTGGTTGTCTTCTATATTTTTATGAAGAAAATCAATAGCCTCTTCACCATCCGAAAACATCAGAATCTTTTTGGTGAGTTTTAGTAAGTCAAGTGTTTTTTTAATGGTGAATTGATAAATCTCATCGTCATCGACTATACTTATTACCAGTGGTTTAATTTTTTTGGTATCCATAGTTGCTCCGGATCAATACGAGCAGTAATGATAAGACTATATCTGTGATAAAAAAAGGCAATCTCAAATTTGAGATTGCCTTGGTTAATGCTGACTTTTTAAGATTTACTTCTGACCGTATTTTTTGGAGTAGCGTTCATAAAGTTCCTGTTGATTCCCAGGTAATGTTACTTTCTTTCCGCTAATAAAGGCATGTAGCAATACATTGGTTCTGTAATCCAGTGCATCTCCCTCAGAAACAAACAGGGTAGCATCTTTGCCTGTTTCCAATGAACCTACTCTGGCATCCACTCCCAATGCCTTGGCGGTATTGGAGGTGATGGTCTTTAAGGCTTCTTCCTTGTCCATACCATAAGCAACGGCAGTACCTGCAAAGAAACCAAGGTTACGAGAGCCATGCAATGAACCATCTTCTGACAATGACACCATCACACCGGCTTGTGTAAGTAAGTGAGGCAACTTGTAAGGCAGATCCACATCATCATCTACACGAGGTGGAAGGTTGTGCGTGGTGGGTAAAATGACAGGAATTTTGTTTTCCTTCAAGAAATCCGCAACCATCAATGCGGCAGATCCAGCAAGTAATGTAATGCGCTTCACTCCGTGTCGTTGGGCTGTACGTATAGCAGTTACAATTTCTTTAGGATTGTTGGTATGGATAAAGAGTGTTTTGCTTCCATCGAATAACCCTTGCATGGCGGCCATTTTCAAGTTCACTTCTTTGTTGGCTTGATTACCATATGCAACTGCATCCATAAAGAAATGATCAAGGTTGTTAACTTGATTGTCATATTCTTTATTGGGGGATTCAGTAAACGAAAATGTAGCAAAGCTAAACTGACGTCTTTCTATGGGGGGCCAGTTCAAATGAATACCAATATCTTCAGAGTGCAATGCATCTTCCCAATTCCATCCCTCCATTTCCATGAGCGAAGAGGAGCCGGAGATTGTTCCGCCTTCAGGCGTAGTTTCTGCCAGCAGGACGCCATTGAATCTAAAAGAAGGTGGGAACTCTGAATCAGCATTGTATGAAATGACTGACCTAACGTTGGGGTTCATGTCACCTTCTTCGTTGGAATCACTCATCGCCCTTACGGCACTTACCTCTTCCAGTCCTACTTGTGAGTTGGGAAGAATGAATCCAGGGTAGATGTGCTTACCGGAAGCACTAATGACTTCATATCCTGACAAGTCAATGCGGGCAACACTTCCGTCCACCACATTGGTTAGTTTACCCTTATCGAAAGTGATAAGTGCATTTTCTATTACTTGTCCATTGCCAATATGTGCCGTTCCACCTGTAATGGCTATAGGCTTTGTTTGATCTGGCGCAGGAACTGGTTTTTGTGCTATGGCAAAGGTGCTAGTGAGTAGAACCAGTGCGAGTATATAATTTAACCTTTTCATAATGTCTCAGTTAATAATTTATTCTTCTGTTTCTAAACCCATAATATCATCGCAATGAAACTGAAGCTGAATTCTTCCTTCTCCACGTTGTGTGGAACTGCCCGATTTTTTAGCTCCTTTCATTTTCTGAATCAATCTTGCGCGCTCAACATCCAGTGCTTTGTTGTTGGCTTCATCCTTTTCCACATCAAAGTATACTTTTCCATCAATGATGGTTTTCAAAGGTTTGGCGTACACAGACAGAGGATGTTCATTCCACAGCACCACATCCGCAGATTTTCCGGGTTTGATACTTCCCATCTGGTCATCAAGGTGGAGCATCTTGGCGGGGTTCAGGGTTACCATTTTCAAGGCATCTTCTTCTGACATTCCAGCATACTTAACGGACTTAGCAGCTTCCTGATTCAGTCTTCGGCCCATTTCAGCGTCATCAGAATTGATGGCTGTAACTACCCCTGCGCGATGCATGATGGCCGCATTGTAGGGGATAGCATAGCGTACTTCCCATTTGTAGTTCCACCAATCGGCAAAAGTAGAAGCAGCAACGCCATGTTCAGCCATTTTATCGGCTACTTTGTAACCTTCCAAAATGTGCGTGAAAGTATTCACCCGAAAGTCGAATTGCTCAGCTACTTTCATCAGCATGTTGATCTCTGACTGCACATAAGAGTGACAGGAAATAAATCTTTTCTTTCTTATAATTTCCAGCATTGTCTCATCTACCAAATCTCTTCTCGGTTTAAGTGCAGTTGCTTTGCTTTTGGCAGGAAGGCTGTTGTAGGCATTCCATTTTTTCTCATACTCCAATGCGTTGGTAAATGCATCGACATACACTTGTTCCACACCCATACGGGTTTGTGGGAAGCGGATAGAGCTGGAATTGCTCGACCTTTTTACATTTTCGCCTAATGCAAATTTGATAAATCCATCGGCTCCCTTAATTTTTAAATTTTCTGGTGATTCTCCCCAGCGTAATTTGATCAATGCAGATTGCCCTCCTACAGGGTTGGCACTTCCGTGTAAAACCTGTACCGCTACAACACCACCAGCCAAAGCGCGATAGATATTGATCGCTTCGGAGTCGATTACGTCACCAATACGAACCATACCTGAGTTGGTAGCCACATCATTGATGCTGGCTGCGCCAATATGCGAATGCTCGTCAATTATTCCAGCTGTCAGGTGCTTGCCTGTGCCGTCTACTACTTTGGCACTGCCATCCGATAGGTTCTTTCCAATTTTTGAAATTTTCCCATCTTTCAACAATACATCCGTGTTTTGAAGAATACCATCGCTCTCGTTGGTCCAAACAGTGGTATTTTTAATTAGGATGGTTTCGGTGGCAGGTAAGCTTGGGTAACCATGTCCATTGAATGGGAAAATGACTTTACCTAATTCTTCTTTGCTTGCATCATCTTCTGCGTTTTTAGCAGCTTGAGCAGCATCACCTGTACGATTACCTGACCATGATACCCAGGTTCCGTCTATCAGTTGTCCTTTTCCTTTCCAACCATTGCCTTCACTCCAGCCTGATAGCCGAATGCTTCCTTTACTGTCCTTCTCCGGCTTGAAGCTTAAAGTTACCAGGTCGTTATCAAAGGTGGCATTGGCATCCAATGATGTGTCGCCTGTTTTGATTTTGGCTTTATGGTTTCCTGCTTCGCCTGTTACTTCCAGGTTGTAGGTTTGTCCATTGATAGACAAGTTGTAGGTACCGCTAAAGTCTTTGGCATCTAATGGTTTTATAGAATAACTTTCTCCCTGTATCCAGTTTTGGTGAATAACAGTTTTGTCATCAAATAATTTGCCTGATGTGATGATGAAGTTGGCGAGCATTCCTTTTTTTAAACTGCCCACCTGGTCGTCAATTTTTAATAGCTGAGCTGGAGTAGTAGTCAGCGCTTTTAGAGCAGTAGTCTCAGAGAGCCCATGAGCTATTGCTTTTCTTAGGTTAGGCAAAAAGTCGCTTGTCTTTTTAAGACCTGAAGCGGTGATGGAAAAATTGATTCCGTTTTTCTCCAGTGCAGCGAGGTTGGCAGGAGCCAATTCCCAGTGCTTCATTTCTTCCAATGACACTTTCTGTGCATCAAACGGATCTTCGACATCATAGGCATCAGGAAAATTGACAGGAACAATAAGAGAGGCATTGGATGCTTTGACTTCATTGATGCGTTGGTATTCATCACCACCTCCTTTGATAATATATTGCCTGCCAAATTCATCTCCGAGTTTGTCTGCCCTTAGAATATTTACCCAGCTTCCGGCATCAAATACCTGAGGTAAACCTTGGTTTTGAATCCAGGCTTCCAAAGAGTTGTCTGCAAATGGTCTTGGGTTTTGACTGGCAAACCAGTCTGCATCCATTTGCGTCTGGCGCAACACAGCAATAAAGCCCATCAATGATACAGGGTAAGTTTGTGTGGATGAACCTTTAGAAAAGGAATATTGTGATGCGGCCTTTTGTCTGATTAAAGCTGTGTTTTCATTTTTCTCACTAAGGGTTACAAATGCGCTGGTGCCACGGGCCAACCCATCAAACTTAGTGGTAAGTACAGCTCCAAATCCGGTTTTCCTTAATTCTTCAGCTGTTTTAGTATCGATAGTAAATTCATCAGCAGCGTTGTAATGCGCTCGCACGGCCTGATTGGCATTATAGGCGCCCTTTGTTTTGGACTGCGTCTGTTCTGGCCCACTGAACCGGTTTCCGGTTGGCCTTTCTACATCAGGCAAACCGTAGTTGGTAAACATATCAATAAGTGAAGGATAAATATATTTCCCCCTTACATCAATAGTGGCATAACCTTTTGGTACGGAAAGGTTGGCACCTACTTGTTCTACTTTGTTGCCTTTGATGAGTAATGTGGCATTTTGTAAAGTAGTTTGAGGGTCCACCACAATAGTGGCATTGGTAAAAGCATATTGACCTGCTCGAATGTCCTTTACATCATTTCGAGGGAATGTCTCCTGTGCCCAGGCTCCCCATCCTGTGACCAGCAGCATGAGGGATAGCATAAATTTGAACTTCTTCATGAGTTAATAATTAATTATAAATCTGGACTAATTTGGTATTAAATTTTAAGGTATGAAATAATTCGAGGGAGGAGTTTGGGAATTATATGGATGTGCGGTTAAATAGGTATTTTACGGAGGAAAGAACTTAACGGATGCGTATAATAATAGTTTACTCAATAATCTGAAAAGTGTCCGATTTTTGGTTTGTTTGAGATTATAAAATTTACTGAAAAGGCTATTGAAAATAGTTCGAATTGAAAGTAAACAAGCTTATTATTCATCTATTATTTCCTTAGACCTCAAGAGTAATTTAGGCTGAAGGCCAAATTTATTATTGGCATTTAGGTTAATTGCGGTGACAATGAATTTCAATTCAAGTGATTTAACAGAGTTTGTACTTGGTAAATTTTCATATGACCAAACCAACTTCTTACTTGAAAAGGGAACTGAATAAGTTCTGTAATTATTGCCTCGGGAATATAGATTCAAATTGTATTCCTTTAATGTTACAGTAGGATAAGTAATATTATAAGTTGGGGCGATGGAATCGTAATTGGATGAAACCTTTATGTAGTCTGGAATCCTAATGCTAAAGTATGTACTTATCTTAGGAATAGAATCATTTATGTGTACTGACCTGATATTATTGATATCGCCTTCTATTTCATACCTTATTTTAATTCTTGATCCTGTTTCAAGGGGTGGAAATGGTATATTTTTCACTGCTGATAATTTTGATTCTTTATGCGTGATAAAGGACTTGGGGCTAATGTTTTTAATATGGGAATCACTATTGGTATGTACTTCAATTGATGCTTCTAAATTTGATATTTTATCTTCTTTTGGATTGTAGGGGATTGAGTATGAATAATTTTCAATGGGTGAATTAGTGTTAATTTGAATCTCGATAATTCGGAAATAATGAACCTTTAATTCGCAGAAATCTCGTGAAATATCAAGTTTATCCAGGGTTAACTCTTCCCCCTTTTGTATTTGATCAAAATGAATATATGTACTGTCACCTAATACAATTAAATCTGCTGTTTCGATTTCAGAGGCAAATAAATCTTTTGCTATCAAAATAGTAAAAGAATTTTTTGATGGAATTGGAGAGGTTTGTATGCCATACTCTGGGCCACTTACAACTAGATGAGTGTCTTTATTTTCAATATTTAATTGAAAATATCCAAGCACATTTGTTTTTGTTTCATTGGTGGTTCCCAAAACAAAAACGGTGGCTTCTGAAACCGGCTTTAGGCTTTCATTATCGAGGATTCTACCTGTAATAGTCCTTTGTGAAAAACCTTCTAAAGAGGCGATTATAAGGAGAATTGCTGGAAGATATTTTATCATTTGAGGTACTGGAAAATCCCTTTTTTTCTAGTATTATCAGAGTTGTTACCCTTTGTCGACTAAAATTAATCAGAAAATTCATAATTAAAAGGTTTTTCATTATGGCAAAGGGCTGCCATTTAATGGCCTACAGCTATCTTTAGTCCTATTATGGATCCGATTAGGGTGGTAAGGAAAAATAATCTCCAGAATTCAGCAGGCTCTTTAAATACGATTATCCCCACCAAAACTGTACCGACAGCACCTATTCCTGTCCATACTGCGTAAGCTGTTCCGATCGGTAATTCTTGTGTAACTCTCACTAATAAATACATACTGATGGCGAGACACAGCAGGAAACCCACATACCAATACAAGGCAACTGAGCCCGTGCTTTCTTTTGCTTTTCCTAAACAAGAGGCAAATCCAACTTCAAACAATCCCGCAATTACAAGTAGTATCCAATTCATTCCTTCAACAATATTAGCCATCTTAACCATTCGAAAAGTGTAACTTTAAGGCAAACAAACTTGTACTTATGCTACACTTGCTTTCAAAGATAGGTCTTATTGGTATATGCCTTATACTTTCTTTTAACAACACGAGCTATTCTCAAGATCAGGCGGCACTGGCCATTACCAACGTTACGATAATTGATGGCAACGGAGGTGAACCAATATCAAATCAAACGGTACTGGTAAGAAACGGAAGAATAGAAGAGATCGGGAATACATCCTCAATCAGAGTTCCTAAAAACACAAAAGTGATTGATGGAAAGAATAAGTTTCTTACACCTGGCTTTATGGACTCCAACGTGCATGCATCCATCTACGGTGGCATGAACCGCCCTGAAACAATAATAAAGTATGAGGCGCAAAGTGAAGCATTGGTAACTGAGTTTGTACAAATTCAATTGAAGCATGGGGTAACAACCATTCGCGATAGCTTTGGTGCATTGCTTCCTCTAATGGCGGTGAGAGATCGTATCAACAGGGGAGAAGTAGTGGGCCCGCGCATGTTGGTTGCAGGTAATATTGTGGGTTGGGGAGGTCCCTTTTCTGTCAGTTGGGCCCTGGCAAAGCCTTCTGATATCAACGTGTTTCAGGAGCAATGGAACGATTTCATTACTCAGGGAAGTGGCGAAGAATTGATGGATATGTTGCCGGATGAATTGAGTATTGCGATGAATAAATATCTCGACAAAGGCCCTGATTTTATTAAGTATGGAGGTACTTCTCATTTTGACAATCCGGTAATGATAGGTTTTTCGCCAAGAGCTCAAAAAGTAATTGTGGATGAAGCCCATAAGAGGGGGAAGGTAGCAGAAACGCATTCTACAAATTTGGAAGGATTAAGAATGTCCATTGAAGCGGGCATTGATCTCATTCAACATCCGGAACATTCTACGAGGGTTTTGCCTGACGAGCTGGTGCAAATGATTAAAGACCGTAATATCATTTGTGCGATGCTAAGCAACACGATTACCGGAGACGTATGGCAACAACACGTTCAAAAACGGAAAGCAGCACTTGAAAGCATAAGAAGGAGAGATGAAGCATTTGGTCCGGGACATACAAAAACTACTACGCAAAAGGGAAGAGAAGCACAGGAGACAGGAGAATACATGGAGATTGCCCGCACCAATGCTAAAAAGTTAATTGAAGCTGGTTGCCTTGTCACCATCGGTACAGATAATTATCAGGGTTCTGCACCAGAGTTTTTGAGGGCACCCAAACCTCCTAATCAAGAGCCAGGTTCTGGAAGTATCATGGCCATCGAAGGTTTGGTGGAATTGGGTATGACTCCTGCGCAGGCCATAGTAAGCGTAACCAAAACAGGAGCGATGGCAGCCAGGGGCTTAGATGATTTTGGCACCATTGAAAAAGGAAAAATTGCAGATATGGTGTTGCTGGACGCTGATCCTTTGAAAGATATTTCAAATATAAGAACGGTGCATACAGTAATAAAGGATGGAAAGGTTATTGATACCTCACGACTTCCAGAAAATCCGGTGTTCAGGAAATAAAGTATTATTCTTTCGCATTGCGTTTGAACTCATTTTCATCAATAGGGAAGAGGTCTTCCATCTTGTACAGTATTTCGCAGTCACAAATTCCATCATGTTTTAGGAAGAAGGCCTTGTGCTGTTCAAAATCAATTCGATGTTGTGTGAGGAAGAGCTCGGTTAATCTAAAATCATGATGACACCTTCTTTCACCCATCTGCTCATCCAGGTAGAAGAAAAGTTTCCGGAATATAAGTTCAGAAAAGGGCAAAGACTGAATGAATTCCTTCTGTTTTTGACTTAGAGTATTAAAGTCATATTCAGGAGGTAAGTCATTCATCTCAATAATTATTTAGCGGTTTTAGTTTTTAGCTGGCGGAGTAATCATGATATGCGCCCGGTGTGTACCCGGATCCATAATCCATGGCATTCCCGGAGCAGCAGGTTTGAGAGGAAGCCCGGTACTTTCAGAGGTTGCAAATGGAATGTACACCACCGATCTTAAATTGGCGCCTGTTACTTCTCCTGTTTCAGTATTAAATACTTCATCAGATCCTGAGAGTACATATAAACCTGAATTTTGAGGTATTTTTAATTTCCCTGATTTTACTTCTTCTTCTCTGATATCAAATATCTCTTTGAAACTCTTGCCCTCTTTTTTCAATTCCCGACCACGGGCCATAAATGCATCAAGTTCTTTGTAATAGCAGGCCACATTAAACCCTTTCTGTTCCGGGTTGTCAGCAAGGCAGATCAGGTCATTGGACCCCTTACGCAAAACGATAAACTCTCCATCCTCGGCAAAGCCATAAATCATTACACCATCACGCTTGTCTTCTGGAGCTGCCATCACTGCCGCTTTCATTTGTGCTTCCTTGCCTGGCACTTTAGTTTGTGCCAATGAGGTGGAAGATACAATAAGGCCAACGAGGAGTAATACAAGTGTTTTCATGGTGATAGAATTTGTTTCTTTATTCAAGTATCAAGTTAAAGTAATTCTTGATGTATTTCAACAAAGTATATTATCTGTTTTGTTTACCTACTGAATTCGGCTGTTCACCTACTATTGGCTGAGAATGACCTTTTTACCATTGTGGTGAGGGTATCAGTAGCCTACTTTTGAATCAAACATTTAGAAATCATGGAAACAACAAATAACAAATCAGGTGAGCAATTCAAATCGTCAGGAAATTCAGGGAAAATATTTTCTGGGATCATTGTAGTGATTGTAGGTTGTGTATTGCTGGCCAACAAGATGGGAGCTGAAATTCCTCGTTGGATCATTAGTTGGGAGATGTTGCTGATCGCCATTGGGTTTTATGTTGGTGCCAAACATTCCTTTAGAAATTGGGGTTGGGTCATACCCGTTTTGATTGGCTCTGTATTTCTGGTAGATCGCATTGTTCCTGATCTGGAGTTCAGACCTTATTTGTGGCCGGTCGCGATTATTGTGGTGGGTTTATATATCATCATCAATCCTAAAAATTGCGGTGGTGGGCAATGGAGAAACAGTGACTGGAGAGCCGGCATGGGTATGAGTGGAACCGGCAAGCGTAAACGACAAGAAGATGGTGAAGACTATCTGGATTCAGTGTCCATATTTGGTGGAATAGAAAAGAATATTGTCAGTAAAGATTTTAAGGGAGGGGAAGTGACAACATTCTTTGGAGGCTCTTCCATTAATTTGACACAAGCAGACATCAAAGATAAGGCAGTGTTGGAACTCACCCAGGTTTTTGGTGGAGCACAACTCATTGTTCCAGCCAACTGGAAGTTGAGTTCCGAAGTGGTATCCGTTTTCGGAGGGATTGAAGATAAAAGGTCATACAATAAGGATCAGGAAACTGAGCCTGCGAAAACCTTAATATTAAAAGGTACCTCCGTGTTTGGCGGTATCGAGATCAAAAGCTATTAAAAGAGTAAATTTTATGAATTGGTATATTGCAAAAGTAGCATTTAATATAGTGAGTGGATCTGGAGATCATACACCACAATTTGATGAGCAGTATAGATTGATCAAAGGAGAATCCATGGAGGAGGCATATCTCAAAGCAGAACACATTGGTTTGAATGAAGAGGAGGTAATGCTGAATCAAAAAAACGAATTGGTGAAGTGGGATTTTGTTGGGGTTTCGGAATTATATCCTGTAAACGAACTACGAGATGGCATGGAGTTATTCTCAAGTGTTAATGAGATTGACGATCGGGCCTCTTATATTGAGATGATAAAAATGAAGGCTGCTTACGTACAAAGCAAATTTGAAACCGTAAGCGAGAATGCATGAAAAGCCAAAACCGCAAAATAGCCTTACTTGAAATTTCCTGGTGGTTTACCTGGACTTGTCTTCAAGCTTTTGCTCTAAATTTTGCGGGGTTTAATTGGAAGATCAGCGTAACAGATGCGGTGATCTCCAATTTTATTTTGGGATGGGAGGGGTATTCAATTGTATTGATGCTGAAGTTTTATCAGCCTGATAAATCAAAGTTATACTACCTCTTATTGTGGAGTGCAGCGCTATCAGGTATTTGTGTTTTGGTGATCGAGTTTTCACTGGGTTTGATTTTTGAGAGCAACACCTCATACCTGGTGTTTCTTGACAATACGGCCTTGTTGCGATTCGGGTTCTCGTTTCTCATGTTGGCGTTTATTGCTGTTTTGGGCTGGACCTGGTTTTACCTTCAAACACAACAAAAGGATGAACTTCGTAAGGCAGACGTGGATAAGCTTTCAAGGGAGGCGGAACTGTATAGTTTGCGGCAGCAGCTGCAACCTCATTTTCTGTTCAACAGTTTAAATTCCATTAATGCTTTGATCATGGCGGAGCCCTCGAAGGCCCGGAACATGGTACAGCAACTCTCTGATTTTTTCAGAGGAACCTTGGGAAGACAAGAATCGCATAAGGTTACACTTACAGAAGAGTTGGAACAATTAAGGTTGTACCTGGAGATAGAAAAAGTTCGGTTTGGTCATCGTTTAAAGACGGAAGTATTTATGGATGAAAAAACCATTAAGCACATGATTCCTTCATTGTTATTACAGCCTGTGGTTGAAAATGCAATCAAGTTTGGGCTATACGATGTGACGGGTGATGTATTGATCAGCATTCAAGCAGAGGCGGTGGGCAACGACCTGCAGGTTTGCGTTGAAAACCCATACGATCCTGAAACTACCAGTACAAGTAAAGGAGTTGGGTTCGGACTCAGTTCAATAGAGCGGAGGTTGTATCTTCTCTATGGACGCAATGACCTTTTGATAACAGAAAAGAAAAATTCGAAATTTAGAACATGCCTAATAATACCTCAAACGAAATGAGTAAGGTTATAATTATTGATGATGAGCCGTTGGCAAGAAGTATTGTTAAAGAGTACTTGTCCCGTTACCCGGACATGGAGGTGGTGCAGGAGTGTGGTGACGGATTTGAAGGCGTAAAAGCAATCACTGCCTTGCAACCAGATTTAATTTTCCTTGACATTCAAATGCCGAAGATCAGTGGATTTGAAATGTTGGAATTGGTTGATAACCCGCCTGGAGTAATATTCACCACTGCGTTTGATGAGTTTGCCATGCAGGCTTTTGAAACTAACGCAGTTGATTATTTATTGAAACCATTTAGCCAGGAGCGATTTGAAAAAGCGATTGAGAAGTGGAAAAGTCAGCATACAAAAGAAGTCATTAAACCCTTGCTGGAAGACATTGTGAAACAGCCTGAGGAAAGCAACAGGGTAGTAGTAAAGGTGGGTAGTGCTATTAAGATCGTCCCCATTCAAGAGATATTATACATTGAGGCATATGATGACTATGTAAAGATTCATACCAGAGATGGTTTTCATTTGAAGAAGAAGACCATGAGTTTCTTTGAGAAAGCTTTTGATTCAAAACAATTTGTAAGAGTGCATCGTTCTTATATTATCTCTTTAAGTCAACTCACCAAGATTGAGATGAAAGAGAAGGACAGCCACGTGGCAAAGATGAAGGATGGTGTAGTGATCCCTATGAGTAAATCGGGCTATTCCAGATTGAAGGAGGTACTTGGGGTCTAATTTCGGCTTGTTTATTGCAGGCGGTAGTTATATTGAAATGTTAATTGCAATGTAATGCGCACACAACCATTTATAGTGATTCTGCTGCTGGTTATGATTTCTTCATGTCGCAGTACTCAAACTCCAACCACCACTCAGCAGCCTTCTTTACCGGAAGGAGAGGTAGAAATTATTGTTCCTTGCTCCGGACCTGAGTTTTTTACTGATGGAGAGGTTTTTAGGGCCAATAGTATTGGTGAAAGCATTGACTTATCGGTGTCAAAACGGAAGGCAATGACCAATGCGCGCGCTCAATTGGCGGCCAGCATCCAAACAACGGTAAAATCGGTTACTGATAATTATGTCAGATCAAACGAGAGTAACAATGACGAAAGTTTGGAAGAACGCTTTGAAAGTTTGAACCGGGAAGTGGTCAGCCAGGAACTCAGGGGAATCAGAAAGATATGTGAGAGGTATTTTCATACACCAGAAGGGAAATATAAAACCTATGTAGCCGTTGAACTATCTGCCCAGGAGTTGGTGAGTGCCTATCACAGTCGATTGCAAAATATTAAAGGAATTGATTACGATTATGAAAAGTTTAAACGAACCTTTGAGGAGGAGATGCTTAAACAAAATCAAATTGATAATTAAGTCAAACAGATAAATCTGTTTGACAATAAGACACTTACCAAATTCAACCTAAATTTTCTCCATTTTTTTGAACTATTAAGCCTATAAGTATGTAGGTTTAATTGAAATTATATTTCTCTATGGGATAAGTATGTCTGTACCATCCTCGATACTGATTGAATGAATGAACCTGCCGATATTACAAAATCAACAGCTATTGCATCTAGTAAAGCTGAAGCATTATTGAAGAGATTTAATGATGTACGCGCATGGACAATGCACATTGTTCAACCGTTGAAAGCAGAGGATTTTGTGGTTCAACCTGTTGTTGATGTCAGTCCTGCCAAATGGCATATGGCGCATACCACCTGGTTCTTCGAAGAGTTTTTCCTGGCAAAGCTATCCGAAGGTTATGAACGCTTCCATCCGAGATATGCGTTTTTATTCAATAGCTACTATGAGAGTGTAGGGGAGCGCGTGTTGCGACCCAATCGAGGCAATATGTCACGCCCCACTGTTGATGAAATAAAAGACTACCGGCAATATGTTGATGGTCATATGGAAAAATTAATTCCACAATTGGACCATGCCTCGCTTCAGCTATTGGAATTGGGGTTGAACCATGAGCAACAGCATCAGGAATTGATGTTGACTGACATTAAATATGTCTTAGGTCATAATCCATTGTTTCCGGCATATCATGAACAGTTTGAAGAGACTCCTAACCGTAAGCAACAAGAGGGATTTGTCGTTATCGATGAGGGAGTCTATGAAATTGGGTTTGAAGGAGAGGGGTTTCATTTCGATAATGAAAGAGAAAGGCATAAGGTGTATTTGAATCGTTTTGAAATCAGTAAGGCACTTGTTAATAATAGTGCGTACTTAAAATTTATTGAAGCTGGAGCCTATCAAACTCCTAAGTATTGGCACAGTGATGCATGGACCTGGATTAATGAGAACAACATTACGCAGCCACTGCATTGGCATAAGATTGATGGCAAATGGTATAGGTATTCGCTTTCTGGGTTGCAAGTATTGGATGGTGACGAACCCGTTACACACGTTAGCTTTTATGAGGCAGCCGCCTTTGCTGAGTGGATGGGGATGAGGCTCCCGACAGAATTGGAATGGGAAGCTGCCAGCGATCAATTGGAGTGGGGACAAAGGTGGGAGCATACCAATAGTGCCTACTTGCCCTACCCGGGTTTTCTCAAGCCAGAAGGAGCCATCGGAGAATACAATGGAAAGTTTATGGTTAATCAAATGGTGCTGCGAGGTAGTTCAGTGGCTACTTCTGCCGGGCATGAAAGAAAAACCTATAGAAATTTTTTCCATCCTCATCTTCAATGGCAATTTTCGGGAATAAGACTTTGTAAGAAATGATTCAAACCAATACATATAGTAAAGAGGTTTTAAATGCAATTGCAAAAGGATTGGAGCAGGAGCCAAAGCGTCTGCCGAGTTGGCTGTTTTATGATGAGATAGGTGATAAAATATTTCAGGCAATCATGCGGATGCCAAGTTATTACCTGACAGCAAGTGAGTTTGATATTTTTAAAACTCAGAAGGATAGAATTTTAAATCACATTAATGCCGATAACGGTTCTTTCAAGTTGGTTGAGTTAGGCGCAGGGGATGGAACAAAGACAGAAGTCTTGCTGGATCATTTTTTAAAGAAAGAAGTTCTCTTTACGTATGTGCCTGTTGATGTTTCGGAAGCAGTGCTTACCCAACTGGCAACAAGATTAAGCAAGTCATTACCTGATTTGAAAATACATCCCGAATGCAAGCTTTATAATGAAGCTTTGGAAATTATGAAGAATGATACCAGTGAAAAAAAGCTGATATTGTTTCTGGGTGCCAACATTGGTAATTTTAGTAAGGACGATGCTATTTCTTTTATAAAGAAGCTGGCTGTCAATATGAACGAGCCTGATCGGCTAATGATTGGTTTTGACTTAAAGAAAGACCCACGGCTTATTCAAGCCGCTTATGACGACCCAGATGGTATCACCCGTGAATTTAACCTCAACCTGTTAGGTAGAATCAACAGGGAGTTTGGTGGGCAATTCGATTTGGAATCATTTTCTCATTATCCATTTTATGATCCTGAAACTGGAATTACCAAAAGTTTTCTGGTAAGTAAGAAAGAACAAGAGGTGTGGATTGACGCCATGGAAAAGAGTATTCATTTTGATAAGGCGGAAATTATTCATACCGAAGTATCTCAGAAGTACGATCTTAAAATGATTAATTTGTTGGCCTCACAGGCGGGACTTGAAATTGTTGATGTGATATATGATCAGAAAAAGTACTTTGCTGATGTCGTATTAAAGCTGAAGCCTTAAGTAGCCTTACTGTATACTTTTTCTATCTCAGTTTTATAATTTTCTTCCAATACGGTTCTTACAGGTTTTAAGGTATGGGTGATTTCTCCTTTCTCTGCCGACCAGTCTTCTGGGCATAAAACAAAACCTTTGATTTGTTTAAAGTTAGGTAACCCAACGTTGAGCGCATCTATTTCAGACTTGAGCTTATTGACAACTTTAATGTTATGAATCATAAATTCCTGGGAGGTCCAGTGGATGTCTTCGCTTTCGCACCAGGATTTTAAAATTTCAAAATGAGGAACAATTAAGGCCGTTACAAACGGCCGTTGAAATCCTAAGATGAGGCAATGCTGAATGAATGGTGATTGTCCCAGGTGATTTTGGAGAGGGAGTGGTGCAATGTATTTTCCTGTAGAGGTCTTGAATATCTCTTTTTTACGGTCCGTTATTTGTAAAAAGCGGTTATCCACCATTTTTCCGATGTCACCCGTCCTGAACCATCCGTCAGAGGTGAAGACTTCTTTTGTCAGGTGAGGCTTTTTGTAATACCCTTGCGTAACGTTTGGTCCTTTTACCCAAATCTCTCCCTCACCTTCATTTTCAGAAGTTACTATTTTTATTTCAACGCCAGGAATAGCTAATCCTACTGTTCCAAATTTATTTAGCCCTGGATCAAACCTGTTGATACTTACCAGAGGGGATGTCTCTGTTAGTCCATAACCTTCAACCACCTGAATACCCGCTGCCGATAAGAGTCGTCCTATTTCTGGTCTTAGTGTTGCTGCTCCTACTACCATGTATTTGATTCTTCCGCCAAGCATACTGCGCCAGTGGCGGAGAACGAATAGTCGTGCAAAAAAAAGTTTTATAGCATAGTTAAAACTAATCTTTTCACGCTCCTTATACCTTTGCCCAACATTTATTGCCCATCGGATGGTCTTGCGTTTGATCTTATTCTTTGATAATAATTGCTGCTGCAGATAATCATACATCTTCTCCAACACACGGGGCACAGATGTGCAAAAGAGAGGACGGACTGATTTAAAATCTTGTGAGAAGCTTTCACGGGAGCCGCTATAATAAATGGAAACTCCAAATGCGAGGTATGCATAATTGGTGGTTCGCTCCAGAATGTGACTAAAAGGTAAAAAACTCAGTACCGCATCTCCTGGTTCCAGCGGGATGAAGGTCAGTACTGATTTGATATTACAAACAATATTGTAGTGGGAGAGTACTACTCCTTTTGGTTCACCGGAACTACCCGAGGTATACATAATACAAGCGGTATCGTTTGGTGCTATCGTATTTCTGATCTTATTTAACTCAATAGTTTTTTCTTGACTGGCTTTGTGAGTTAATGCTGCGAAGTAATCACTGGAACCAGGTTCTATCTGGAATACCAGAGGTTGTTTGGTTGTTGATTGGGCTACAGTTTTAAGTTGTTCTAAATTATGATTTGTTGTAAGGCACAACTTTGCTTCTGTTTCTTCCAGAATGGTTTTGACTTCTTCATCGTGTTGATAAGGATGAATAGGAACGACCACCATGCCAATTTGTTGACAAGCCATATCGATGATCATCCATTCGGGAGACCCTATGTACGGTACTAATATGGCTTTATCTCCTTTTTTGAAATGCTGGTCGAGTAACCAGCATGAAACCTGATCCACACGGGATTGAAACTCTTCCGTGGATGAAGGTTGCCATTGGTCGTTGATAAAATGATTAAGTGCTCGGGGGTTTGGATATTTCTGTTGTTGGTAGTGGATAAGGTCAAATAACCTGGTAAAATCACTTCCTTTTTTTGATGTGATCTCCATGGTTAATCCTTTTTTGGTTTTATGTAAAGTATGTCATACAAAATCTCGAAAAATTCAGGAAAGTCGGGAAGGTTGTTGTGCTTACCATTTTGTATAGGGTGAAGCATTATCTTATCCGGATATAGTGCTTTGAGTTTTTCACTTTGCTCGAAGGTAATCAGCTTGTCTTTGGTTCCGTGAATGATGTGAACTGGAAATGAAGCTGACTTTAAGTATCTGTCAGTACGCATATCGTATTTTAGCAGCCACTTTAATGGAGTGAAGAACAAGTATCTGTTTACATTGTAATAGAAACTGTAATAAGGTGAGTCGAGAATGAGCATTCGTGGTTTGTTCCATGTTGCTACCCTGGCTGCAATTCCACTGCCCATAGATCTTCCGTACAGCACAATCTTCTCTTCCGGATAAGATTGGGTCAACCATGTATAGATATGTTGTGCATCATTGAATACCTTTTTCTGGCTCCGTTTCCCGCGACTTTTCCCAAAACCTCTATAGTCGATCATGATAAAGTCATATCCATTACTCAGGAAATCTTTAGCGAATTTCCCCCATCCCTTTATACTTTTAGAATTGCCTTTGAGGTAGAAGACTACGCCTCTGGTGTTGGGCACCTTAAAATAGATAGCATTGATTCGGCCACCATCTTCCATGTCAAAATTTAATTCTTCAAATGGAAAAGGATATTTGAAGGTGAAGGTATGGGCGAGCCGTTCTGGACGAAAGAAAGCAAAGTGTTGAAAGAAGTAGAATGACACACAAATGGCGACATAGAGGATAGCAACTGTAAGGATGATGTCGACCATATATCCTTCAATTTAAAAAGAATGAATTGAATATGCGATGTGGTCTATTCTAAAATTTCTTTTAAACGAACGTGGTACGATTCAAAATCCCGCAGGTTCTTGTGACCACCTCCTTCTATGATGATAAAATCATTGGGATGAGCTAAAAGCGGTTTTAATTTCAGTGCTGAGGAGAGTGGAACCACCCAGTCATCAGTTCCGTGAAAAATGAATTTTCTGGAAGATGAGTTAGGTAGCAGTTGCAGGTTGGATAATGAATTATTCATTGGGAATACATACATGATTGGCTTAAGTGGCCAATAAATCACGTCATTAAATTCAGCAAAAGGGGTTTCTAAGATGAGCGTATCAGCATCTGCCATTGTTGATAGATGAGAAGCTACTGTCGACCCTAACGATCGCCCATATAGAATTATTTGAGATGGTTTTAACTCATGTATAACCCAGTTATAAACATCATTACCATCAGTATATAAATTCGAAGCATCAGATTCTCCTTCACTTTTACCATATCCACGGTAGTCATACATAAAAACATCATAACCCAGTTGTGTAAAGTCAACCGCGTAATTACCCCATCGCTGAAGATTGCCCGCGTTACCATGCGTATAAAAAATAAGTCCTTGTGATGGGGTAGAGGACTTAAATAGAAGTCCATTTAGTTGAATACTGTCAGATGTCTTTATGGAATATTCCTGAAAAGGTTGGGTAAACTCAAATTGATAATCGTGAGAAAGTTGGGTAGACTGAAAAATAAATCTGTCGCGAAAGATGTAAAACAGTATTAACGATAGAACATACGTACATACTGTAATGAGTAGTGCTAAACGGAGTTTTCGACTAAGAATAAAGCGGAATACCATACTTGCAAAAGTATGATCTTATTTGATAGTATGGTGATACTTTAATCCAATAACCGCCCCAACAATACTTCGGCTTTGCTGTTGATGGGATTTCCGGAACTTCTTCTAAAGGAAACAACCTGCCCCACATGCCAGATGGCATCAGAGATAGGTCCGTTGATGAGATTCCAAAAAGGGAACTCGGTTTTTCTTTCACCGCTTTGAAATACCATGTCGAGTTCGCTTAGTTTGCTGTTGGCTTCGGATTTTAATTGTTGGCTGGCTTTTTGAATATTTAGTAATGTCTTTTCTCGAAGTTGTTTGTAAGTAAGATTTTTTTCATGCTCTGGAAAGAGGGTAGGTTTTTGTTCTGTAGTATTGACTAGTATTTTGGTTAATTCATAAATATGCTGTAGCGCTTCTTTAGAAGTTCTGGCCTTATCTGTAGGTCTGAAGTCCAGATCAGTATCCCGCAATCCTTCCGTGGCCCAATAATACCTGAAACCAAGGCCGTCCACCATACGAGCCACAACCGTTTCAGCATTATATTCTTCCGGATAGTCTGGAATCTGATAATAAGGCAAACTGGATTGTCCTGTGCAATAAAGAGATATCAGTATTGCGATGGATACGAATGTCACTCTAATTCTCATTCTTTTTAATTAAGGTTGGCTTCCTTTTTAGAACAATTTTAATTGATCAGTTTCGCTACTCGGTATCTGACTAGGCTCCGGATCTTCGAAATTACTCATTGAGATACCAAGCAGTCTTATTTTTTTTGATTCTGGATCGGTGCTCACGAGCATGGATTTAACTGTTTCCAGTATTTTATGGATATCATTTGTGCGCTCCGAAAAAGACTGACTGCGAGTAATTTGCTTAAAATTGTGATACTTAATTTTTAATGTAACGGTTCTTCCTTTCAATTGGTTGCGTGATAGCCTATTGAATACGGATTGCCCTATTTTGTTCAGCTCATCGTACATTTCTTCCAATGTAGTCAGGTCTTGTTGGAAGGTATCCTCAGCGCCCACCGATTTGGTTTTGCGATGCGGCTGAACGGGACGATCGTCTTCGCCTCGCACAATTTTGTAAAAGAACCTTCCTGTTTTACCAAAGTGACTGATCATCTCAGTCTCCTTCAACTTCTTTAAGTCACCTCCATTATGAAGTCCCATGGCTTTCATCTTGGCAGCCGTTACTTTACCTACGCCATAAAATTTTTCAACAGGCAAACTCTCCATAAACTTTTCAATCCTTGATGGGCCGATAAAAGTGATGCCATCAGGTTTGTTAATATCAGAAGCGATCTTGGCTATGAATTTATTAACGGAGACTCCTGCCGATGCCGTGAGATGGAGTTCCTCTTTGATTTCTTTTCTGATGCGTTCTGCTATTTCTATGGCGGAACCAATGTTCAGTTTGTCTTGTGTTACATCCAGGTAGGCTTCATCCAGCGAAAGTGGCTCTATAATATCAGTATAGCGTTTAAATATCTTTCTGATTTCCTGAGAAACTGATTTGTATACATCGAATCTCGGCTTGATGAATATTAAATCCTTACATAACTCAACCGCTTGCTTGGAAGGCATAGCGGAACGTATTCCATACTTTCGGGCTTCATAGCTGGCGGCTGCTACTACTCCACCACGACCATTGGGAGAGCCACCTACAACGAGTGGTTTGCCCACATAAAACGGGTTGTCACGTTGCTCAACAGATGCATAGAACGCATCCATGTCGATATGGATAATTTTCCGGAGCATTGACACGAATTTCTTAATTGCAAGAATGAATTGAAACCATTTGGCGACTAATATTGCTGGAGGAGAGAAGTGTATGTCCTTCCTATTACCTGTGGGCAATCTGTTTGTCAGGAGCAGTACTTGCTTTTCTGGCTGTAGCATAGTACATCTTCATCATACCCCGGTTCTTGGCTTCAATTTCACCCCTGAATTCACAGTCGAATTCATCTTTAATCAATTGATAAGTACTCTCCGAAATGTTAATTTTTCCTGGTTCTGAACTGGACTCCATCCGAGCCGCTATGTTTACGGTATCACCCCAGATATCGTAAGCGAATTTTTTTGTGCCTACGACACCTGCTACCACCGGGCCTGTATGGATACCAATGCGTACTTCAAATTGACTGACTGAATTCATTTTTTTTGCATCCCTGACAAATTGAGCCATTTCAAGTGCAGCAAGTACCATCTTGGTCGCGTGGTCAGGGCTGGGGAATGGCAATCCACCGGCACACATGTAGGCATCTCCTATAGTTTTAATCTTTTCAAGTTCAAACCTCTCCATGATCTGATCAAACCCGGAAAAGTAGTAGTCAACCTGCTCCACTAAAACCTCTGGTGATAGCTGTTCTGCGTATTGCGTAAATGACTTGAAATCTAAAAAAAGAACAGTGACCGACTCAAATTTTTTGGCCTTCACTTTGCCACTTAGTTTCAACTCATTGGCTGTTTCTCTAGGAAGGATATTAAGGAGCAGTTCGTCAGAACGATTCTTTTCCTTTTCAATGATGAGTTTAGTTTTTTGAATGAACAGGTAACGTCTATAAAGCCCGAATGCGAGAAGGCCGATAAGGATCAAAGCAATGATAACAGCGATAACAATTATTTGCTGTGTCTTTTTTTGCTGGTTAAGCAAATCTACCTCAATCTGCTTTTTAGAAACTTCGTAATCGGTGCGCAGGTCTCCCATTTGCTGCACTAATGTGATGTTATTTACACTGTCCTTATAAGCAATATGATTTTTGAAATAACCAAAAGCCTCTTCAGTTTTACCAGCGAGCTCAGATATTTTGGAAAGAGTAAGATAAGCGTCACTTACCTGTTTTTTCATACCATGCTTTTGAGCTAATTCAAGACTTAATCTGGCATAATTCAGCGCAAGTTTTTTTTCTCCCTTTTCTAAATAGATATCGGAGATGTAAGTAAGGTATACAGCAATGGGATAGTATTCATGCAGTTCCTGTAAAATAAGTATTGCTTTGTTCATATGATACTCGGCCTTCAAATCAAGTCCTAACTTCGCGTAGATCATCCCAAGATTTCCCAAACTGTAAGCCTGGCCAACTTTAGAGTTGAGTTGATTGAAAATGACTTCAGCTTCGGTGGTATACTTCAATGCCGAATCCAGATTATTGACGTTAATTAATTCATCTCCGGCATTGAGTAGGGCAGAGGCAATACTGATAGAGTCATTTTCATGCCTCAAAATAGCAATGGCATTTTGATGATACTTTACCGCGTTTTGGTGGTTGCCCATGATAGAATACACGTCTGCTATGGCGATATAAACTTTGCCAAGCTGGTTGTTGTTTTCTGTTTCTTCAGCAATCCTGGCGCATTCAAAATAGCTTTCCAGTGCATGACTTAAATCGCTTTTTAGTCTGAGGGCGTTTCCTTTTTCTAAGTATCCTGAAAATAAATAATCGGACGAATCTGAGTTGAATGATTTTTGTATGAGCAGCTCACTGTACATTAACTTTTTATCAGTACTGGTATGGCTCACCGCTAATTCTTTTAGAATTTTTAGTTCTTGCTGCATTTCATAATCACCAGATGAATAGACGAATTCCAGGCTATCTAAAAGATTTAGATTTTGGGCATTCAAAAACAGGCAGGAGATAAAAAAAAAGCCCAGTGTTAAATAGGCTTTTTTTATACAGTGGATATTATAGCGTTTGCAATCTATCAAAACCAATTAGACTTAATTTGACAGATCAATGTACTTGAATTTTTGGGTCAATATGAAACATTCCGTTTCTTTTAGTGCCATTATTTGTGACCGTAAAGGAGACTTTGTATTTGTACTTCTCACCACCATCTGTCCTGCTTCTTACAGTGCCAGTCACTATTTCAGGACTTTGCCCATTACTCTTAAGGATGTTCTTGTCAAAAACATTTTTACCTCCTTCGTGATTAATGGAGACAATGTTGACAACATCTGTAGAGGGCGCATTGGAAGACACTCCTTCCCAGGTAACAGTATCACCTAAATTCACATCAATGGTGAATTCTTCATTAGAAATGCTGGGATCTTGCCCAAAATTACAGGATGCATTTACATCTTGTTTGTCAATTCGGGCGGTGTCAACATAAAGTGTTACGACAATTGATTCTGGGTTCTTGCCGGGTCTAAATAATTTTGAAAAGGCACTAATGGGGAATGCACTAAGCGTAAGGAATAACCCCGACTTCTTAATGAACGATCTTCGGTTTTCCATGATTTTATAAGGTTTTGGATTAAAGCGAATTATAAACCCCATCAATATAAGGAAAATTGCCTAGAATATAGTTGAGTTAAGGCTGATGCTACTGTAAGGTTAGGCCGTTAAGTTTTAAAGGAATGGGGTAAAATACAATGTCAAAAACTGAGAAACAATATCGGGTTGATTTCAATAAAAAAAGCCCTACCGGAATTCGGTAGGGCTTGAACTTATTAATTTTAATTTTTGACTTTTACTTTATTTCCAGGTTCAATTTTTGATTTAAACTAGGCGCTTCTCCATTAAAGATGGCATTAAGCTTAGTAAGATGTCCATCCAATTCAGCGGACAGCTCTTTAAATACTACATACGCACCATCTGTTGGTTTTCCGACTCCAGTTTCTACACTTCTTCGAAGAGAAGATAGTCTGTTGTTGAGCTTAATCGGGAAGTTCAACGGATCTTGCCCACTTTGGTTTTTCGTTTGATATAGATCCTGCTCAATTACAGTGATCTTATCGATAAAACTCTGTGCGGCACTCTGTGCTGCTGGGTCGCTTACTGATTTTAAGCTTTCCTGAATCTTGCTCTTGGTTTCTCGGATTTTTATAACTGCCTCATTGGCTTCACTTTCTTTATCTCTGATTTGAGTGGCCAAGTTAAATGTCTCTATAAGGTCTGCTTCAGTGACACCTTTCACATTTGGATCCATCTTGATCTTAAATGGATGGGTTTCAGTGTAACTGCCTGCAGTAAGCCTCACCTTATAGTCTCCTGGGGGTGCAATGGGTCCACGTTGAGGACGACCACTCCAAATGATGATACCATCAAAAACGGTGGCACCCGGGTAACGAAGATCCCATGTAAATGAATTGATTCCGGTTGCGGTTGTTGGCTTTGTGCTTCCGCCACTCATCCACCATGGAACATTGGGGTTCTTCTTGTTTACTTTTTCCTTCCCAACATGTGTAGAAATAACATTGTCCTTAGCATCCAGTATCTCGATCTTTACGGAATCCAAACTATTCTTCAAGTAGTATTGTACCTTAAGATCATAGATGTCACGTATCGGATCTGTTGGTTTAAAAAGTATGGTATTTTGTTTGGCAAGATCTGCCGTGATTTGGCGCATAGGATTAATGTCATCCAAAATCCAAAACCCACGACCATGTGTTCCTAATACAACATCGCTGTCTTTGATAACAAGGTCGCGAATAGGAGTGTCAGGTAAGTTCAATTGGAGGGGTTGCCATACATCACCAGCATTGAATGACACGTAAGCACCATGCTCTGTGCCAAGGAATAATAAACCAGGTCTTTCAGGATCTTCACGGACTGCTCTTGCAAAGTGACCATCTTTTATTCCAGTGATGATCTTCGTCCAGGTTTTTCCATAGTCAGTAGTTCTGAATACATACGGCTGACGATCATCTACCTGATACCTGTTGGCGGCTAAATACAATGTGCCTGGGTTATGTTGCGATTCATCAATGATACTTACCCTTGAAAACTTTGGTAAGTCTTTAGGCGTAATGTCCGTCCATTTTTTTCCGCCATTGCGGGTGATGTGAACTTTTCCATCATCAGATCCAGCCCAGATGGTATTGACATCGTGAAAGGAGGGAGCCAAGGCAAATACCGTTGCGTATATCTCTGGCCCGTTCATGTCATTGGTAATCACGCCACCGGTTTTACCCAGTGTTTCAGGATCAGCATAAGTTAGATCCGGGCTGATCTTTTCCCAAGTTTGTCCGTCATTGGTTGTTTTCCATACATGCTGCGAGCAAGTGTACATGATGTTTGAATCTTTTGGCGCAAACATGATAGGGAAAGTCCACTGCCAGCGTTCCGGTAACGCACTTGCGGGTTCACCGGAAAAGAATCTTGGGTAAACTTGTATATCTCTGATTTGACCTGTTTTTCTGTTGTAGCGAGTTAACAATGCGCCCTGGCTTCCAGCGTAGAACACATCTGGGTCAGTAGGGCTTTGGGTGATCCATCCACTTTCTCCACCACCAACGGCATAGTACCATCCATGATTGGGCCCTCGTGCTTGCATGTGTTCCCAACCATCGCTTGGCATAGCCAGCGTACTGTTGTCTTGCTGTGCTCCGGCAACGTGGTAAGGCACATCGCTGGTGGCCATCACATGGTAAAATTGCGTTGTTGTATAGTCTTGTTCAGTCCAGGTTTTTCCACCATTTAAGCTAACTGCTCCACCGCCATCGTTGGATGTAACCATCCTTTGTGGATCATTAGGGTCAATCCATAAATCATGGTTGTCGCCATGAGGAGGATGAATTTCAACATCAAAAGTTACGCCTCCGTCTGTTGATTTCCAGAAGTCTACATTAAGACCATAAACGATATCTTTATTTAAAGGATCCGCGACCAGTCGAGAGTAGTAGAATGCACGCTGACGTAACTTGCGTTCGTTGTTTACCATTTTCCAGGTCCAACCACCATCATCTGAGCGAAAAACTCCGCCTTCATTGGCTTCAACTACTGCCCATACGCGGTTGGGATCTGCAGGAGAAACTGCCACACCGATTTTTCCAAGAGGGCCTTCCGGCATTCCAGGGTTTTTGGTCAACTCAGTCCAGGTTTCACCACCATTTTCTGATTTCCATAATTTACAATCAGGACCACCTCCCCACATTTTCCATGCCTTGCGGTAAACCTGCCAGGTGGAAGCGTAGAGTACATTGGGATTGGTGCGATCGATCACCAAATCAGCTGCTCCGGCTTTGGGACTTACATACAATACTTTTTTCCAGGTGTTTCCACCATCAGTAGATTTGAATACACCACGCTCTTCATTATCTCCATAGGGATGACCTAATGCAGCCACATAAACGATGTTGGGATTCGTTGGGTGAATTCGAATACGGGAGATTGCTTGAGTATCTTTCAACCCAAGGGATCGCCACGTTTTTCCACCATCGGTAGTTTTATAAACGCCCTCGCCCTGTGTGATACTTCCTCTCAGTTGAGTTTCACCACCACCAATGTAGACGATATCAGGATTGGTTTCAGCAACGGCAACGGCTCCAATAGAAGAAGAGTTGATTTGCCCATCAGTTACCGGAAACCATTCGTTTCCTCCATCAACGGTCTTCCAGAGTCCGCCACCTGTCGCTCCAAAATAATATTCGTTAGGCCTTCCTGGGCTTCCCATTGAGCTTAATGATCGTCCGCCTCGATTAGGGCCGATATTTCTCCATGTGAGGTTGTTGTAAAACGAAGGGTCAAAAACGGGTTTGGGTTGACCTTGTGCGTAGGTGCTTTCGGTTGCCATCCACAATAGGAATACGGCAGTAAGCACACGAACTGGTGAGCATCTCATAAAATTTTATTGTTTTAGGTTTAAGTCTAGTGGTGACAAAGTATTGTTAAATACAAAATAATGCAATGAGAATTATACAGGCTGTCACCGGATTGATAACCATTATGCTTGCATGGATAGATTTCCCTATAAAGGGCTTATATAGAATGTAAGTAGTTTGAATTATGTGTTGGAAGCTGAAGGGAAGATTTATTGTTGTGACTATGCCGAATCGTTTAAATCCTGAAGTACGTTAATGTATTGCGCGATGATTATGATGGGGTTGATATGATTTTAACTCTATAGGATTAATAGGCTACTTCACTCTCAAAGCACTAGGATGGCTGTTTTGATGGGTTAATAGGATGAACCATAAATTGAATAAATATACCCACATGTAATAGATTGGGTTGAATTGGCAAATTTACCCTTCAACGGGTTAAAATTCATCTGTATTTAGGGTTACCCTGTTTGGGTGTTATGTATGATTATTAAGATATTTGAGTAAAATCGCCTCACTTTGCTTTCTAAAACTACACTATAACCCCTATGAAACCTTTCTACAGAATAGTCTTATCCCTCATACTTACCATTACCTCGATGGTTGCCTATGCCAATGATATTCAGGTAAGTAATGCCACGCTTGTAGGTCAGGATGTATCTGCAGGAGCGAATAACGCTGCCAATTTTACTTTTGCTCAATTTGACATCAATTGGAGTAATTCATGGCGAGTAGGTACTGGTCCCAATAACTGGGATGCAGCTTGGGTATTTATTAAATATAGAATAGAGGGAGGTACAGGTTGTACTCCTGGAGATTGGCAACATGCAACATTGAGTAATGTGGGAGGGAATCACTCCATCACAACCAATAATGGAGTTGCTGGAACAATCTCACCTTCTGCGGATGGCAGAGGGGTTTTTATGTATCGTTCCGCCAACGGATCAGGGGCAATTAATTGGGATCAGGTATTGCTGCAATGGAACTACGGAGCTGATGGATTATTGGATGCTTGTAATGTTTCCATAAAAGTATTTGCGATAGAAATGGTTTATGTTCCTCAAGGGAGTTTTTATATAGGAGATGGAGCAGCAAATGCTGGCCAGTTTGAAAGTGCAGTATCAGGCACTCCCTTTCAGGTAACTGGAGAAGGAGCGCTGACACTCGGGGGAGGAGGAGCTGGTTCTGTTGGAAACAACAATCGCGCTGGTGAAGCCGCCCCTCAGGATGACTTTAATGATGGTACATCAGTTGCCCTACCAGCTGCATTCCCCAAAGGCTTCAATAGTTTTTATACGATGAAGTATGAAATAAGCCAGGAACAATATGCTGAATTTTTAAATGTATTAACCGCCACCCAACAATTGGCCAGACATGGTGCTACGATCGTTAACCGTTATTTTACAAATGCTACCACACCTCCAAACCGGAACGGTGTAAAGTGTATGGTACTGCCCACGGGTAGCACACCCGGTACTTATGGATGTGATCTTAATAACAACGGTACCGCCAATGAATCAGATGATGGCCAGAATATCGCTTTTCCTTATCTCAGCACAATGGACTTTTTGGCTTATCTGGATTGGGCAGCACTGAGACCTATGACGGAATTTGAACTGGAAAAAATTGGAA
This sequence comes from Cyclobacteriaceae bacterium, assembly GCA_039971015.1. GTDB lineage: Bacteria > Bacteroidota > Bacteroidia > Cytophagales > Cyclobacteriaceae > ELB16-189. The sequence continues at coordinate 229,599 of JBDVKV010000015.1, read as the reverse complement.
GAGGAACGAACCCCGCTGTTCAGGATGAGTATGCATGGGGGTCTACAACCCTTCATGCCACCTCTTATGCAGCATTGACCAATAGTGGGGCGGGAAATGAATTACCCAATTCACCAAGTACCACCGGGGGGAATGCGGTCTACAGTACCACTGCCAACGTGGGAGGTATTCAAGGCCCGCTGAGGGTAGGGATTTTTGCCACAGCAACTTCTTCCAGAGTGGTTTCGGGTGCCAGCTACTATGGCGCCATGGAAATCACGGGCAATGTTTGGGAATTGGTGGTTGGTGTTGGTGGCCTTTCAGGCAGGTCATTTACCGGAGTGCATGGGGACGGCTCAGTAACTGCGGCAGGATTTGCAGATGAAGATTTTTGGCCCGGATCAAATGGAAATAGCAATATAGCTGTGGCCAATATCGCTGGCAACCCTGGCTCCACCTCATTTGCGGGAATCATGTTTAGAATGGGTTCGTGGGTCAATCCGAGTTGGCTTCGTCTATCTGATAGAGCTTATCCTGGATGGACAGGGATGGGCAATAGAGATCAACGAATGGGTGGTCGTGGTGTAAGAACGGCACCTTAAAAACAATTTGTTGAGAAAACTCACTCCGATATTTTTCTCAACGCTCCTCATTATTCTCTCCGTCAGCGCTCGCGCGCAGTTTATTGGAGGAAATAATGATGGAGGTGCAACGGCTTTGTCATGTGCGATCAATTTGGATGGAGCTGCCGCATTTTCACTAAGTGCCATATCAGGATCTTCCGAGTTTTGTAACTTCAGCACACAGACCTATAGTGTTGTCGTTACTGGTGGTACACAAAATCAAACCTTTCTATGGAGTGTGCCTGCAGGAGCATCTGTTTTAAGCGGACAGGGAACATCCTCAGTTCTTATCCAGTTTGGAAATACAGCAGGAAATGTAAGAGTAGATGTGACCAATGACTGTAGCTCTCAATTCAGTGCGCTACCTGTGACATCCGGGAGTTGTGTTTTCTTTCAGGGAGGAAGTAACGATGGATTTAGCAGAACTGAAGATTGTGCGTCCAACCTGAATGGTGGTTCTGTATTTATTCCAGATCCGATTGTTGGCTCTACCACTTTTTGTGATTTTGCTACCGAAACTTATTCCATTTTGGTAGCGGGCAGCACCATCGAAACCACTTACTTATGGAGTGTACCCGCTGGAGCTACTATCACCAGTGGTCAGGGTACCAATAGTATTCTTGTCACCTTTGGAAATACAGCGGGCAACGTTAGTGTAGATGTTTCCAATCCTTGTGAAACCATTAATGTGGCTTTACCGGTAAGTGCAACCAGTTGCCTCTTTTATGCCGGTGGAGACAATGATGGTGCGACCGTTACCACGGACTGCGCCTCAAACCTGAATGGAGGCTCCACATTTATTCCTGGTCCCATTGTCGGCTCTGCTTCATTTTGTGATTTCGCCAGTGAAACTTATAGTATTGCTGTTGCCGGAGCTACAATAGAAACTACCTACAATTGGACTGTGCCACCTGGTGCTGTAATCACCAGTGGACAGGGCACCACTGAAATTTTGGTTGCTTTCGGAAATACAGCAGGAAATATAAGTGTAGATGTTTCCAATCCTTGTGAAACCATAAATGTGGCTTTGCCAGTGAGTACAACTGCATGTATATTCTATGCAGGAGGAGATAATGATGGTTTTAGTAATACTACCGACTGCGCCTCCAACCTTAACGGTGGTTCTACATTTGTTCCTGGTCCAATTGTGGGCTCAACTGCATTTTGTGACTTTGCGTCAGAAACTTATTCCATCACCGTAGCGGGAGCTACATCTGAAACCACTTATTTATGGAGTGCACCACCCGGGGCCACGATCACCAGCGGTCAGGGAACAACTTCTGTGTTGGTAACCTTTGGCAACACTGCTGGTAACGTAAGTGTTGCTGTATCCAATCCATGTGAAACCATCAATGTTCCACTGGCTGTAAGTTCTACGGCATGTATTTTTTATGCAGGAGGAATCAATGACGGTTTTGCTCAAGATCAAACCTGTATATCAAGTCTTAACGGCACATCAGGCTTTATACCGGGGCCGATTGTAGGCTCTACTACCTTTTGTGATTTTGCAACGGAGTCTTACACCATAACTGTTGCAGGTGCAACTGCATCAACAGTGTATAGCTGGAGTGTACCAGCTGGAGCAACCATTACCAGTGGCCAGGGAACGAATACCATCTTGGTTACCTTCGGTAATACAGCAGGTAATGTAAGTGTCAACATCAGCAATGAGTGTGAAACGGTGCCGGCTTCTCTGGCAGTAAGCCCTACGAGTTGTATCTTCTATGCAGGAGGAAACAGTGATGGCTTTGCCTATACGCTTACTTTCAATATTCCTTTGCCTATAGAATTGGTTTCATTTGAAGGTAGCGTATTGAATGGCGTTGTTCATCTGAAGTGGACAACCGCCTCCGAACTTAACAATGATTTCTTTACGCTTGAAAGATCCCGCAATGGTGAAAAATTTGAGGCAGTAGAAACGATACCTGGAGCTGGTACTTCAGTGGTGAGCAGGACTTATCATGCCGAAGATAAATTTCCGTTCATTGGTAAATCGTATTACAGGTTGAAGCAAACGGATTATGATGGTAAAACTTCTATTTCCAATATCATTTTGGTGGAAGTATTGGACAGAAGTAGTGGAGTAGTAGCCCTGTATCCAAACCCGATTGAGAATAACAGTACACTTACAGTTGTTTACATTGGGAATGAAACTGAGGAGATTGTGGTTAATGTAACCGATGTCTCTGGAAGGGTCATTCATCGTAAACCGGTCTCCATTCTTGAAGGAGAAAATTTCATTCAGCTTCAGACTGAATTCCAAGCCAACGGTATCTACCTGGTTGAAGTCATAGGTAAATCAGGCCGTCAAGTATTTCGATTGGTGGTGAATTGAAATATATTTGCTGTCGTGCTCAATAAGCATGAATAGTGTTGTTTAAGTGACTACCAATGAAGTGAGAAAGGTTTTGAAGTGGCTGACAGCTACATTTTTATTTTTGTTTGTTCTCCTTCTGGCTCTGGTTGCACCAATAGATGATACTCCGTTAGCGCATCAGCCTTTTTATTCACGAATGATGGAAAAACTGGATACCTTCCAGTTAGCGTCCTTTCCAGCGTCCGAGGCGATAGCGGTCGGATGGAGTCAGTTTTCAATTGTACCTGATTATCCATTGCCCATGGCAGGGTATAAGCCACGCGACCACTTCACTGATGTGCATGATTCTGTTTTTATAAAGGTGATGGCAATTGACAATGGAGGTATCACAGCATATTTGATATCCGCGGATCTTCTCATCTTTCCGCCCATGCTAAAGGATATGATTCTTTCGAATCTTCCCTCATCTGGCAAGGAATTCATTTACTTTTCTGCTACCCACACGCATACCAGCATTGGAAGTTGGGATCCTTCTTTGCTTGGAAATATTCTCATGGGAGAATATGATGAGGATTGGGTGGAAACTATGGCCGATAACACCATTGCACATATGGCGGTAGCTAAAGCTTCATTGCTACCTGCTAAAATTGGTTATTGGGATGTTGATGTGCGCGAGTATGTAGGAAATAGAATTGAATCAGATGCACCGGTAGACGGAATGTTAAGAGGCCTGAGTGTGATGAGAAGAGATAGTTCCAAGGCATTACTTTATGCGCTGGGTGCTCACCCAACGTTAATTTCTAAAAACTTCACCTCTCTTTCTGCCGATTACCCTGGAGAAATTGCTAAAAGGCTTTCTGGTGAATTTGATTTCACTCAGTTTATGGCAGGAACGGTGGGAAGTCAACGGTTTGTAGGATTTAACACTACTTATGATTTTCAACTTACCAGTATGGTGGGAGATTTATTCGCTTCTACCATTTTGAATACAACATCGACTGAGCACACTGAAAATATTGAAATCAAAACCGGAAAAATAAAACTTGAGCAGGGGGCATCACAGCTAAGGTTACTCAAGGATGTGAAGCTTAGGGATTGGGTGTTTAGTGCTGTTAGCCGACCATTAAATGCCGAGCTCACCATACTACAAATTGGAAACATATTAATGATTGGAACCTCCTGTGACTTCTCCGGTGAGTTGGCGGTAGTTCAGCAACTGGAAGCCTTTGCTAAAAAAAATAATCTAAGACTGATCATTACAAGTTTTAATGGCGACTATACGGGTTATATCACCGAGGATAGTCACTATAATACAAGCGATGATGAAGAGGTGATGGCACTCAACTGGGTAGGGCCGTATTATGGCCAGTATTATGCGGAGACCATTAAAAGAGTCATTCAGAAATCAAGCCAATGAGCTTATGGGACTCATTGGACTTTAGGTTTGTTTGAAAACATTTAACTTGAAAGAAATTATAAATAAAATGAATAAAGCTGCCTTATTGCTATTGTGGATCTTATGTATCAGTTGCAACACGCAAGAAAAACAAGCTGAAGATGTTGCTGCCTCTCACTTAAATTGGCAAGCCATTGCTGATCAACTAATAACTCAATCTCAATTAGAGAGTGGCGAGCAAGTGTTGCTGGTTGGGCAAGTGGGGCAATTTGAACCACTTGTTCCATTGTTGAAAGAGGGGATTGAAAATGCAGGAGCAAAGTACCTGGGAACCATGAGCATTGATGGCAATCAGCCTGAGGCATGGAAAACGGATTTCACTACTTCACTGGATAAACTTAACGGACAAGAACTTTCTCTATTTCTTAGCGCAGTCGACTTGGGAGTAATGTTACCTGGAGCAACGCCTGCAGATAAGACCTATGCCGGATTACAAGATGTATTGAATCAGGGTAAGGGTAGAACAATCCACTTTCACTGGCAAGGTGCGTATGATTTGAATGGTAGATTGATGGAGCCTGACAGTGCCATCGATTTGTTTTATGAAAATGTTTTGCTCCATACAGACTATGAAGCGTTGGCCGCCAAACAAATTGAATTTGATAGTGCAATGCGTGGTAGCTGGATCAAGGTAACAACACCGGCAGGAACCGATATCCAATTCCAAATAGGAGACAGGAAAGTAACCAAGCAAGATGGAAATGCTTCATTGAGTCATATGGCTACCGCCACAACACTGATCGACCGTGAGGTAGAATTACCCGCAGGCGCAATTCGCGTGGCGCCAATTGAAGAGACAGTTAGCGGAACTATCGCCTTCCCGGATTCCGAGTGGGGTGGTAACTTGGTAAAAGGCCTGGTGATGAAATTTGAAAATGGAAAAGTGGTGGATGTCCAGGCAACTGAAAATATTGAATCGGTACAGCAAGAAATTGAAAGTGCCGGAGAGGCAGGTAAATCATTCAGAGAATTTGCGTTGGGATTTAATCCCATGTTGGCCATTCCGGAAGATCGGTCCTGGATTCCCTATTATGGTTATGGTGGAGGAGTAGTTCGCCTTTCTTTGGGAGATAATTCAGAATTGGGTGGCAATGTTGGAGGAGGTTATGTGAGATGGAATTTCTTTACGGATGCCACTGTGGTGGTAGGAGACGAGGTATGGGTGGAGAAAGGGAAGTTGATTAAATAGTAATTTGTTTGAATAGACCCAAATGCGGTTTATTCATACAACACCCCACGTTATACTAAAGGCTCAAATAGTAAGTTTGGCCTATGAAAATTACTCGACTAAATTACACAGCTATAATTAGTGTTGTTCTGATTATTGCTGTTCAATCTTGTACAAAGGAATATAAGAAAGAGTTTGCAGTAGGTTTTAAGGTGTTTGATGCTGTTAGACCTGGGCCAGATTATTATCGTGACAGTATCCGCCAAAAGGGTCGGCCGGTAAACTTGAGAACCTGGTATCCCATTACCAAAACAACAAATCCTCCTATTCTATATCGTGAATATCTCGAATTGCTGGATGCGGAGGGAATTGGTCAGAGCATTTCCCGTTTTAGAAGATTAATTAACTCGTTTGTAGAGATAGATTCGGTGACTTTGAATGAACGGTTAAGTATCTTTCTTTCGTCATCTTCTAAAGTCTATGTCAATCAACCTCTACCAGAATCAAAATTTCCGATGGTGATACTTTTGGGAGGAGGGCCCCAGTATCATCTTGAATTGGCTGAATTGCTTGCCCAAAATGGAATGATTGTATTTTCTATCCCGCGACTTGGTAGTGGGGAAGGTAGCGGACTGCCTTTCAACACAAAAGGAGCAAAATTGCTTACGGACGATATCAAATTTGCCATAGAAACAGCTTCGCAATTCCCTTTTGTTAACAACAATAAGATATCAGTCATAGGATGGAGTTATGAAGGAGTGCCAATGATTAATGCATCTAGAGACTTTGAAGGAATACAGTCGGTAATTAGTTTAGATGCATCTATTGGCTATCAATATGGCCGGTCTTTAACGTTGGATTCTGTGTATTTTGAAGAAACTCCTCTAAAATTTCAAGTTTTACACTTTACAGGGCCTGGTATGTCGTATGGTAAAAGTTTCGATGCGTTGAAGGAAATGGCTAATCACTCTGAAGTGAGGGTTTGGGAGATTGAAGGAATGAGCCACCCTGATTTTACCTCCATTTCTTCAGTATTGATTCCGCAGCATTTTATGCATTCTCCTGTAAATGAAAATTATTCCAAGCTAATGATTTTCATTTTAAAATCTTTGGACATTAATACAGACTTCAGTCATAACCTTACCAGCGACTCTCTTTTTACTAAAGTCATCTTGAATTAGAGCGTCAGGATTGTTGGGTGCCATCTTACAGGAGTTAACATGTGCTACCTCAACACCTGATAAATGTCAGTCTTTTTTAATTCTGTGAAACTTATCTTTACGGAAACAAATATGAACATGAAACAATTTCTCGGTATCCTTTCTCTGCTCTTTATTCTTTCAAGCTGTAACGTTAAGGTCAATTCTGTTTACGATAAGTCGCAAGACTTTTCGGAATATAAAACTTTTTGCTGGCTCAATGGGTGTGAGTTTGCGTTTACCGGACCTACTTACCTCAATGACAGTTTATTGAGAGAGGGAATCAAAGAAGCTATTGTTGAAGAACTGATATCTAAGGGATTGACTCAGGATGATAACAACCCTGATCTCCTTATTGACTTCCATATAACAATGGAAAATGAAACTTCAGTTATCTATCATCATACCGATGATAATGCCTATGAATTTAAAGCCTTTCCGGATAGAGAAATCATTAATTATCTAAAGGGAACCATTGTTATCGATATGGTGGATAAGTCACAAGGAAAAATGGTATGGAGATCAGAGGCCATCGGGTACATGGATGTGAACCCCGATTTGTCCAAGAAGAATATCAAAAAGGGTATTGATATTGCACTCAAAAATTTCCCCCCAAAAGAGGCAAAAGATCAGTAGTTATACACATAAATAGCCCTTAAAGGGCTATTTATGTGTATTTGTAAAACATTAGCGGGTCAAGCATCGTATTAAGCGTTATCCTAAACCCTGGTTAACGTTGCACTATGATTTTCAATTTCTTCCGCACTGCCTGGCGTAATATCCTCAAACATAAGACGTATGCCCTGATCAATTTTATTGGTCTTACCTGTGGCCTCACCTTGTCGCTGCTAATTTTCACCTATACACGAGAAGAGATGCGCTACGATACTTTCCATGAGAAGTTGGATCGTATGTACCGTATCAAGTACACGGCTCCCAATGACCTATTGCTGGCCAGTAGTCCACCTCCCATAGCTCCTCGTATGAAAGAGTTTTTTCCTGAGGTAGAGGAAACAGCAAGGGTGTATGGACGCAACATCAGTATCTCATTACCTAAGGGTGATGGTGTGATTGATTCCTTTGAAGAGAGGAGTGTATTTTTTGCTGACTCTTCGATTACCGACATTTGGTCTCTTGACTTTATTGCCGGGGATGTGGAGCACGCACTTAGAGAACCCTTTACTGTTATATTGACCGATGAGACAGCAAAAAAATATTTTGGAGATAGTAATCCGTTAGGGGAGACATTGATTTTTAGCGGAGACAAATCATTTAAAGTAAGTGGTGTTGTTAAAAAATTTCCAACAAGCTCTCACATTCAGTTCAGTATGCTGGTTCCATATGATAACATGTTTGATTTGGAATCACCGGAAGCTTCGCAGCGGCTAAGAAATAATCTGGACGTTAATTTTATCATTAGCCACTCGTATACTTATGTTTTGTTGAAAGAAGGCACAGATCCCAAAACGGTAGATGCCAGGTTTGATGACTTCTTAAAGAAATATGCACTGCCACAATTGCAAAGGGGCCAGGTGTTTGAATTATTTCCTGTTGCAGATATCCACCTTCAATCGGATATGATGGCAGAACCGGGAACAGTAAACTCTTATACAACACTGTATATCTTTGGCGGTGTAGGGTTGCTGACATTATTGATTGCCTGTATCAACTACATCAATTTGGCTACCGCACAATCTTTTGCCAGAATGAAGGAGATAGGAATTCGGAAAATATTGGGGTCTGCAAGAAGTCAATTGATTGCCCAGTTTTTATTGGAGAGTTTTCTGTTCTGTTTGGTGGCTTTTGCACTTTCATTAGGGGGATTGTATTCCACGCTGCCTCTCCTCAATCAACTCACAGGAAGTGAACTTACGTTTACTGGAGTATTGGATGTACAAACGATTGTGGTGGCGATTTCACTTTTGCTTGTAATCACGGTGTTGGCGGGAGGATACCCGTCATTGTTTGCCACTCGTTTTGATTCTGTCAATTCACTCAAGGGGGGTGGTGGCTTATCGTTGGGTTCGGGTAATTTTCTAAGGAAGAGCCTCGTTGTGTTTCAATTGATTATTACATCAGCGTTGATTTCAGGCTCACTTATGATCCTGAAACAATTGAACTACTTGCAAAATCGCCCGTTGGGTTTCAATAAAGAGAATGTACTGGTAGTGCAACTTCAAAGCCAAAACCTCAATGCGATATTTTCAGGAAGTGAAGGAAATTTTATTGAGCGCCTGGGGTCTTATCGAAAGGAGATTGCTTCTCAATCCTTTGTAAAGTCTACCGCACTCACTACAAGTACTATCGGATCTGGAATAGTGTTCAGGGGAGTAATACCGGATGGCTATTCTCAGGATGACAATATGTTTGTTGCCAGTTTGGGTGCAGACTATGATTTTTTTGATACCTACAATGTTGAATTACTGGCAGGAAGAGTTTTCAGTGAGGAGGTAGGCTCCGATCCGTTGGAAGGGTTTGTTGTGAATGAAGCTGCTGTCAAAGAATACAATTGGGGAACTCTTGAAGAAGCGCTGGGCAGAACAATTAATCTGGAGGGCAAAGAGGGTAAGGTAATCGGAGTGGTGCGTGATTTTAACTTTGCAGCCCTCACTACCTCGATTTCTGCATTGGTCATTGATATGCGTGCCAGGTATGGGTTGCTTTCTATTAAAATGCTCAATGAAAATACCCAGGACAATATCAGTTTGCTGCAGAACAAGTGGAATGAGTTATTTCCGGAAAAGACATTCGAGTTTTTCTTTTTGGATGAACAGTTGAATAACCAATATCAAAATTATCAAAACTTCGGTACCATCATTACCTACTTTACTTTTATAGCGGTTCTTATATCCTGTCTTGGTGTGTACGGCTTAATCCTTTTTGTAGTGCAACGCAAGGTAAAGGAGATAGGAGTTCGAAAGGTACTGGGTTCAACCGTACCTGCGATATTGAAATTGATTTTCATGGAATTCACATGGTTGATTTTAATCGCCTTTATTATAGCTGTTCCATTTTCATACTACCTGATTACACAATGGTTTGAAAACTTTGTGTATCATACATCAGTAGATGTGTTTACTTACCTGTTGAGCTTAGGGATAGTTTTGGCAATCGTGAGCATGACGATCTTCTACAATGCGCACAAAGCAGCCTCTGCCAACCCAGTCAATTCCTTGCGAAGTGAATAGCTACTCTTGTGTATCCAAATTTTCAGCTTTCCACTTCATGGCAGTATGTACCCGAGTACGTCCGCTGGGATGGTCAAAGAAGATAATCTCTTCCCAATAGCCTGGACTTATTTTGCGGTATTCAGATAGCTTCATGGCTACGGAAGCAAAGCCATCAGGTTCACGTGCAGCATTAAGTCCAAAAACATCGGCTTCCATTTCCGCGCTTCTGATTACGCTATTTAAAAAAGGTGTGGCGAGGAACATGTAAATGGAGAATAGGGCAACAAACAATGGGAAACCAGCCACATCCGAAATGTCTTTGATGTTCCATTTGTCACCCCATTTATTAACGGCCTTCTGAAAGGACCAATTCACAAAGGCAAATCCAATAATAAAAATAATGCTGAAGTAAATAAGGTCTTCGGGTCCATGGTTCAATACGTAGTGGCCGAGCTCATGGCCCATTACTGCTTTCACTTCTTCCGGGGTACAGCGATTGAGTAAGTTGTCGTTTAATGAAATACGAATAGTACTTCCGATGCCGCTGACGTTGGCACTGATTCTGTCACTTTGCTTGGAAGCGTCAAATTGATAAACATTATCTGCCGGAACACTATTGGCTCTGGCCATGGATAATATTTCATTACGGATGGATCCCTCTTCCAGTGATTTGTATTCATTAAATAGTGGGCTGATAAATATGGGAGCGATGAATAGAATTAAAACCAAAAAGAAGAAGGTGATGAAACCTCCCCATAGCCACCATTTCTCTTTCACCTTGCGCATGGCCATGTAGAGCACCACCATGAGAATACTTCCAAAGATCATCATGATAATCAATCCTGTTATTTCCTCACCCATCCATGCGCCAAACGTGAGATTGGAAAGATCGTATTGATGCTCACGATAAAAATTCTCGTAGTAGTTAAGAGGAAAAGAGAGCACGTAAGCCACCAGAAAGTAGGAGGAGATAGACGGCATTTTTAAGGTTGACATTCTTAACTTTTGATGCTATCCCATTTATTCTGGATGATATTCCTTTTGATAAGAATAGCCAGGCCACTACAAGTCCGTAAAGGAGTCCCCATAGGGTGAGCCAGTAACCGCCTTCAAAGTAAGAATCTGACTTTTCTTTTTGCTCAGGTGTAAGGGTATCGATGTAGGCCTGAGTTGCTGTCTCTACATCAAACGGTTGAACCATCGATGTAGCTTGGTGGGTGGAATCATTTTGAAGAGGGGTGGCAATAAGATTACAGGTACTGAAAAGTAACGCAAAGAGGAACAGGGAGTATTTCATGTCTGTTGAGGTTTCAGTTAAAATAACAAACCCTTTGGCATAACTCAAAGGGTTTGTTGGGGTAAGTCAAATTGACTACCATTTCAATATCGTATATTCTCCTACGCTACGCCTTTGAAAGGATCGTCAATGGAATGGCTTTGTGGTGTAAACCACTTCACACCTTCTTCTGTCATGTAGGCACAATCTTCCAGGCGAACGCCAAACTCTCCATAGATAGAGATGTTGGGCTCAATGCTAAAGCACATGCCAGGCATAAATGGCTGTTTGTTGCCCAATACCATGTTACCCCACTCATGTCCATCCATTCCAATACCATGGCCGGTTCTGTGAGGTAATCCCGGTACTTTATAGCCGGGGCCATAACCCGCATCAACAAGTACTTTTCTCGCAGCAATGTCTACGTTTTCGCAAGGATCACCCAATTTGGCTGCAGCGAATCCTGCAGCTTGCGATTCCTTTTCCAAATTCCATACTTCGCGTTGTCTGTCGGTGGGCTCAGCACCAAATACAATGGTTCTGCTAATGTCTGATCCATATCCCCCAACGCTACAGCCTCCATCCATCAACACAATGTCTCCTTTTTTCAGGTACTGTTGCTGGATACTTCCATGAGGGTAAGCAGAGGCTTCTCCAAAGTTAACAATACAACCCCCTCTGGCACCGAGACGCTTATGTACTTCTGTAAATAGTGCCTGAAAATCCTGAGGTGTCATACCTTCTTCCAGTAAACTCGCACAAATCTTGTGCGCTCTTATCGTGATGTCATTGGCGCGTTGCATCAATGCTAACTCCGAGGCTGTCTTGAACATACGGCAGGTGATAGTCACAGGGTCTCCACTTACATAGTTGAGATTACTGGCCTCTTTTCTCACACCATCATACAAAAAGAATCGAACCCGCTCTTCCATAGCAATGGTGCCGGTAGAGATTCCCATATCTTTGAACGTCATCGCCACTTGTTTGTAGGGACTTTCATGTTCTTCCCAAACCCTGATGTCGTTGCCAATCGTCATCAATTCTTTTACACGCTCCGCTTCAAAAGCAGGGCTTACATATTTCACTTCTCCTCTGGCAGGAATAATGGCGGACATCATTCTCTCGCTGGTTCCCCATCGGATACCGGTAAAGTATTCCATAGTGGTACCGCCATCCAAAAACAAAGCATTGATTTTGTTTTCGGTCATCAGGCGCTGTGCTTTCTCAATTCTTGTCTGACGCTCTTCCACAGAAATAGGAACAATGTCTTTGGTCATGGACTGCAGATCATCCAAAGGTCCCCCTGACTTTGCACTTGCTGTTTCAGGCGTAGTACAGGCACCTAGTAATGCCGCACCTGCCGTACTTCCTGCAGAGAGTTTTATAAAATCCCTTCTTTTAATTGCCATAGTAGTTTTGATAAAGAGTTCTCTTTCGTTTTTTAAGCTACATCATGAAAAGGCTTGTCTATCGCTGGGCTAGGTACGGTAAACCATTTGATACCTTCTTCTGTCATGTAGGCACAATCTTCAAGGCGCACACCAAACTCACCATAGATAGAAATGGTAGGCTCTATGCTAAAGCACATACCCACTGTAAGTGGTTGTTTGTTGCCCAATACCATGTTGCCCCATTCGTGTCCATCCATACCAATACCATGACCAATACGGTGAGGACATCCAGGTACTTTGTAGCCCGGTCCGTAACCTGCATCTGTTAATACTTTACGTGCAGCGATGTCAACATTCTCACAAGGATCTCCCAACTTGGCGGCTTCAAATCCTGCTGCCTGTGATTTCTTCTGCAAGTCCCACACTTCGCGTTGTCTGTCTGTTGGTTCGGCACCAAAAACAATCGTACGGCTGATGTCTGAGCGATACCCACCTACACCACATCCACCATCCATGAGCACGATGTCTCCTTTTTTCAAATACTGTTGTTGAATACTACCATGAGGGTAGGCAGAAGGCTCACCGAAGTTGACACCAATTCCACCTCGCACGCCTAACCTTTTGTGAGCTTCAGCAGTGATTGCACTAAAGTCTTGTGGCGTCATTCCTTCTTCCAGCATGGCTACGCCTACTTTGTAGGCTTCTATAGTAATGTCATTGGCGCGCTGCATCAATGCAATCTCAGCAGGTGTTTTGAACATGCGACATGGAATGGTCACAGGGTCTCCACTTACATAGTTAAGATTGGAGGCTTCTTTTCTGATACCGTCAAACAAAAAGAATCGCACGCGTTCTTCCATGGCAATGTTGCCATTGCGAATACCCATGTCTTTGAAAGTAAGGGCAACTTGTTGGTAAGGACTTTCATGCTCTTCCCATACGCGGATATCGTTACCAATAGTCATTAACTCTTTCACACGCTCAGCTTCAAACGCTGGGCTTACATACTTCACTTCTCCTTTGGCAGGAATAATGGCGGCCATCATTCTTTCACTTGTACCCCAACTAATGCCTGTAAAATATTCCATGCTTGTTCCTCCATCGAGGTACAAAGCTTCAATCTTATTATCAACCATCAGACGCTGTGCCTTTTCAATCCTCGACTCTCTTTCTTCTTTAGAGATGGGTACAATTCCATCCGTCATAGGTTTGAGTTTGTCCATTGGACTATTGCCACCAGTTGATGCGGTGGTATCAGGTGTAGTACAGCCCGCCATTAAGGCTACTCCGGCAGTGGTTCCAGCCGAAAGTTTTATGAAGTCTCTTCTTTTAAGCGTCATGTGTAGATTAAGGTTGGTTATAGGTTAGAATTCTAATTGATTAGGCGAAAGGTTGATCAATGGCCGGGCTGGGTTGAGTAAACCACTTGATACCTTCTTCTGTCATGTAGGCACAGTCTTCTACACGCATTCCGAATTCGCCATAAATGGAAATGGTAGGTTCAATGCTAAAGCACATTCCAGGTTGTAGTGGCTCTTTGTTGCCCAATACCATGTTACCCCATTCGTGCGTATCCATTCCTATGCCGTGGCCTGTTCGATGTGGACACCCTGGCACTTTGTATCCCGGTCCGAAACCAGCATCCGTTAGTACTTTCCGTGCAGCAATGTCTACGTTTTCCGCTGGGTCTCCCAGTTTGGCGGCAGCGAAACCAGCATCCTGAGACGCTCTTTGAAGGTTAAATATTTCCCTCTGACGATCTGTAGGTTCAGCGCCAAAGACAATCGTACGGCTGATGTCTGAACTGTAACCTTCAACTTTACAAACACCATCCATCAATACCGTATCTCCTTTTTTCAAATACTGTTGTTGAATGCTGCCGTGAGGATAAGCTGAAGCTTCTCCAAAGTTGGCACCAATTCCTCCGCTTACACCCAGGCGCTTGTGGGCTTCTGCAGTAATCGCTGAAAACTCCTGAGGAGTCATTCCTTCTTCCAGCATTTGTACGCTGGCCTTGTACGCCTCAATGGCTATGTTGTTGGCCTTTTGCAGCAATGCGATCTCAGCAGGTGATTTATATTTTCTACACTCAGCTGTAACCGGTGTACCACTTACATAGTTAAGGTTAGAGGCTTCCTTACGAATGCCATCGAACAGGAAGAAACGTACTTCTTCCTCCATGCCAATGTTTCCTGTTTTGATGCCCATGTCTTTGAAAGTAAGGGCTACTTGCTTATAAGGACTTTCATGTTCTTCCCAAACGCGGATGTCGCTACCGATTGTCATCAGTTCTTTTACCCGCTCGGCTTCAAATGCCGGGCTCACGTACTTTACTTCTCCTCTGGCCGGAATAATGGCAGCCATCATGCGCTCGCTGCGACCCCAACGGATGCCGGTAAAGTAATGCATGCCCGTGCCTCCATCAAAGTAGAGTGCCTCGATTTTATTATCGACCATCAGTCGCTGGGCTTTTTCAATTCTTGACTCCCTTTCAGCCACGGTGATGGGCTTCACATCGCTCGTCATGGGTTTTAATTTGTCGAGCGGAGAATTTGATGGGGTAGTGGTTTCCGTTGATGAGGTGCAGGAAGTTAGGAAGGCTGCTCCGGCAGTACTTCCGGCAGAAAGTTTTATAAAATCTCGTCTTTTAAGGGCCATAATTGGTTAGTGATTTTAGTATTAGTTGATACCAAGGTTGCATAATTCGGGTAATAATCGAACTTATTTCTACATAAACGGCTCTTACCAGATGCAGCATAGTCTATCTATTACAACAATTAAAGCCATTTTTTCCTTTTGAAGTAGACAATCATCCCTGCCAGCACAGTGAGCATAATTCCCCATATGATAAAATACCCATTCTTCCATTTCAGCTCGGGCATGTTCTCGAAATTCATTCCGTAAATACCAGCGATGAAAGTAAGTGGTATAAATATGGTTGCCACTGTAGTCAATACCTTCATCGTTTCATTCATCTTTTGACTTAATGAAGAGAAATAAATGTTAGTCAAACTTTCAAGTGCTGCGTAGGTAGCATTGGCTTCCTCGATGGCATTGGTGCAACTGTTTTTCAGGTCTCTAAAATACTTTCTGTTCTTTTTGCCAATAAAATGAGTTCGATCTTTCATAATGTTGGTTAATGCTTCTTTTAATGGAGAAAGCGATTTCTTGATCTTGTCTACGTCTTTTTTATTTTTTTCAATAAGCAGAAGGGTAGATTGTTTGGGGTTGAGAATGGTCTCTTTTTCAACAAGCGTTACCTCATGATTAATCAAGTCAAGTGTTTCGAAGTAATTATCAAGAATGGCATCCAACAATTGAAAGAGGAGAAAGTCGCATTCTCTTTTTCTTATGAGCCCGAGGTCTTCTCTTAGTTTATTTCGAATGTGATCAAAGTGATCACCTTTTTCCTCTTGGAAAGAGAGTACATAATTTTTGCCTAATACAAAGGAAAGCTGTTCTATTTTAAGTTGGTTTTCATCATTTTTTAATATCGACTTAACACTAAAAAATATGTAATCATCATAGTCATCCACCTTCGGGCGTTGGGTGGTATCAATTAAGTGCCTTATGGTAAGCCTTTCCAGTTTTAAAAACTCACCAATTTTACCCATCAAGTCAACATCGTGAATACCATGAAGGTTTAACCAGTAGTTGTTGGATGTGTCTTCCTTTTTTATTTTTTTGAAGTCATTGATGGAGGCTGACTCGGTATATTTATTTTGATTGTAAGTAAAAAGCTGGAGCCGAACTTCTTCCATTTTTTTCTTACCAATGAAAGTAAGTTCGCTTTTACCTTTGGCTTCACTTTTTATTTTTGAATAGAAATTGAAATCGATTCCAGTAATACTTCCGGTGATGTTGGTGAGAGATTTGATCCCCTGAAGTATGATCTTATCAGGTTTTTTTAACGAGTCAAGTAATTTATCCTTCATAGTAAGTAAGATAATGACTCCAGGGAGATTTGACAATTATTGAGTACAGAACAATTGTGCGAATGTTTTTGCTTTTGATGAGAAGGCTCGTAGTTTTAATCTATGCAGCACTTTTTGATGAAAGTATTGTGTGTAATTTTTCTATCGCTGTCCTTTGGAATAGTGTGTGCACAAGATTGGAAGAGTATAAACTCAATGAGTACTCAGCTTTATCGAGAGGGTCAATACCCAGCAGCTGTCAAAGCTGCAGATGAAGCCATTGAATTAGCAATAACCCGATACGGATTCCAAAGTAGTGAACGCCTTATCAGTTTGTCTAACAAAGCCTACGCCCAATCTGGCATGGGGGATTACCTCAAGGCATTGGCTAATTTCCGATTAGCTGCTGAGTTAAGTTTTATTGTTTATCCTCTCCCTCATGCTTCTCAAATTGAATCGCTGAGCGAGTTGTCTAAAACGTTTGTGACCTTGGGTGATTATGATAGTGCTGATCACTATCTGAACAACGCTCGAACCATATTCAGTTTGATTCCTAAAGAAAACAAACCTCACCTGGATACGGCTGCATTAACCATACTGGAGGCTTACATCAGCATGAATAGTTTAGAGGCTTCCATGAAGAAAAGGAAAGGCCAGGTGGAACAGGCCATACAGCTTTTGGAAGAGCAACTGATAATGATCAAAGAGCTCTACCATGAAGAATATAAAACGCTGAAGGATTATCAAACAACGATCAATAACCTTTCTGCCTACTATAATGATACCCCTAACATTGAGGTGGCCAGGGATTACGCTGTAGCGTATTATGAATTAGTTGATGAAAAGGGGAATGATCTCGACCGTATTCACGCATTTCAAAACCTGGGAAATGTATACAACAATTTGAATGAATTCGATTCAGCGAATGTTTACTGGGAAAAGGCGCTTAGGGTTGTTGAGTCCAGTACCTATCAAGGTTCTTATATCCATACTGCAATTCTCAATAACCTTGGAACACTAATGCTCAATAGGGAAGCTTATTACGAAGCTATTGAAATTCTTAAGCAATCTTTAAGCATTCAGGAGCGTAAAGAAGCTGTGCAGCCTGATTTGTACCAGACCACATTGTTCAATCTGGCAGAAAGTTATCATTGGAGCGAACAATATCAATTAGCGGATTCGCTTTATGCTCATATGATGGATCAATTGCTGGATAATATCATCCACAATTTTACTTATCTAAGCGATAATGAGAAGATGGCTTTCTATAAAAACCAACTGTTGTTTATTGATCACTATTTGTCTTTTGCTTTAACAATATCAGGAACCATTCCCTTGCAGCGTTCTGATAATCCTTATATCAATGCTGAAATTCCAGGAGCACTTTACGATTTGCAACTGACTACTAAAGCCATTATTCTCAATGCCAGCACACGCATGAAGAAGAATATTCTCAACAGCAACGATACCACCCTCATTGCTGTTTATTCAAGTTGGGAAGAAAGCAAAAACAGATTAGCGCAGGCCCTGGTGGAAGGGAAGATGAGTTCTGAGGAATTGAAGTGGCTGAAAATCAAAATTGAAGAAAATGAAAAGTGGTTGCTGGCTCACTCCAGGAGTTTCACCAAAGGCTTTCAATTGAAGAGAAGAACATGGCAGGAAGTACAACAATCATTAAAAGTTGATGAGGCTGCAGTAGAAATTGTGAGAATGATTGATGGACTCGTCTACGCGGCACTTATTGTTACACCCCAAACTACCGAGCAACCAGTTCTTTCTTTGATCATGAGTACCCAATCCAAAAGACTGGACGAGCAATTCTATAAAAACTACTACAATGCTACCACACTTAAGGTGGAGGATACGCTTTCCTATCCAACTTACTGGCAACCGATTGTTGATTCGATACGAAGTCATTTGCCCAATGGAAAAATGCCGAAACGGGTGTATATCTCTAATGATGGTATTTATAACCAGATTAACCTGAATACATTGTGGGATAATAAAAGTCACCAATATGTAATTGATCAAACCGAAGTGGTGGTGGTTACCAATACCAAAGAGTTATTAGAGACACGGACCAATACTTCTGCAAAGGAAAAGAATGCGGTGTTGTTTGGGAGACCGCAGTTTTCAGTGCTACAAAACACAACCGGAGGCTTCTTGGATTTACCTGGTACGGGGAAAGAGGTGGAGCTATTGGGAAATACATTAAGGAAAGCAAAATGGAAAGCCAGTGTATTTACGGAGTTGAACGCTACTGAATCTAATTTGAAAAGTGCGGACAATCCTGTGATTCTCCATTTGGCGAGTCACGGATACTTTACGCCACCGGATGATG
The DNA here is from genome assembly GCA_039971015.1 of Cyclobacteriaceae bacterium. Classification (GTDB taxonomy): domain Bacteria; phylum Bacteroidota; class Bacteroidia; order Cytophagales; family Cyclobacteriaceae; genus ELB16-189. The sequence continues at coordinate 210,765 of JBDVKV010000015.1, read as the reverse complement.
AAGTGAATTCTCTGGCTGAAGCCATGGTGCGATCGGGAATTGCGCTGGCAGGTGTTAATGATACTGGCAAAGAAGGTGAAGATGGGTTATTAACCGCATTGGAAATGAGCAGCCTCAACCTGGATGCAACCCATCTTGTGGTGTTGTCTGCTTGCGAAACGGGTAAGGGGGTGGTCAACAATGGTGAAGGGGTGTATGGGCTTCAGCGCGCTATCCACGTGGCTGGGGCACAACATATGGTGATGAGTTTGTGGAAGGTAGATGATGCGGCTACCCAGCAACTGATGGTCGATTTTTATACCCGCTGGATGCAAACAGGGGATATGAGGGAATCCTTTCGTTCAGCCCAGCTAACGCTGAGAAAAGCATATCCGCAACCCTATTATTGGGGGGCATTTATCCTCACAGGGCAGTAAAATAAATTGTATCACGATAGGGATTATTACTCTTTATTGCATATACATTTGTATCGTGGAAATAGTAAAGCAGGCCGGTCAAATTTTTAAATCGATTGTACTGTCGGGGTTTATACTTCTAATTTTAAGCGGAAGTGTAGCTGCTGGTAATGATGCCGCTTTAGCTACAAATTCACACCAGTCAACACATATATCTTTAGCGGCTACCGATCTTCTTAGCCTCACTACCAATACGGAAAGGTTCTTCGAAGAAAATATTCAGCGGTTATTATCGGCACCTTCCAAACTAAGTTTTGGAGCTTACCTCGCAGTAGTCAGTACAACGGAATCTTACCGGAGCCATCTATTAACAAAATGTATTGCCTGCACCAGATTTATGGTGCCAAGGTTCGATCAACAGGATATCGTTTTTCCTTTTCACCACTTCTGGTAACCTTTCCATTTCTCGCGCTGGCAAAAGCGCATCTACTATAGATCAGAGATAGGCATTATGCCATTTCGATGGTCTGATTATTCATATTAAAACAAATTATCATGTATTTAGGAACAACCATCACAGGAGTGCTGTTGGCTGCCGCATGCGCAATGCCCATAGTTATAAGTAATCGCAACAGATCAAAAAGGATGAAGCATTTCTTTGACCTGCTAAAGAATTATGCCTCCCAGCTCAACGGTCAAGTTGACCAGTATGATGTGTGGAATGGTACTGCTATTGGGGTAGACAAAGTAAAAATGAAATTATTTTATATTCAAACCAATGGCGAAAGCCGGATAGAAAAAGAACTCATTCTAAAAGCCGTTCGCCATTGCCAGGTGGAGAAGAAAATAAGAACCGTTAACAATGGTGGAGAGAGTGCGAAGGTATTTGAAAGGATTGATTTGCGTTTTTCGTTTACGGATACAGCCACCCCTGAAGTGTTATTGCCATTTTATAACAACAACCGGGATAACCTATCCATTGACAGAGAATTGGAACTGGCGAATAAGTGGTCAGTGCTGATCAATGAGCTGTTGGAACAGCAGGAAACGAAAAGTCAGCGTCATTTTTAGCTATTTACAACTTGTAAAGTGACTGCCAGGACTAGAGTATGAGTGGATCGTTTTATATATTTGAAGATGAAACGATCTACTCATGCTATGAAAAATATTTTCACACTCATTTTCGGAATCCTTGTCAGTGGTATCGCCCTTGCCCAGGTAAAAACGCCACCTCCCAGTCCTACCTTTGAATTGAAGGGTACTGTAGGTTTTGCTGAAGTTAAAGTAGTTTACTCAAGGCCAAGCGCGCGCGAGAGAAAGGTTGCAGGGAACCTTATTCCTTTTAACGAAGTGTGGCGCACAGGAGCCAATGCTTCCACGAAAATCAGTTTTAGCGAAGAGGTAAAATTAGATGGACATAAAGTACCTGCCGGAGATTATGCATTGTATACGCTCTTTACAGAAGATGTGGCTACTATTATATTGAGTAAGAATCTTTCCTGGTGGGGAACAATAGGATACGACCCCGCTGAAGATTTCCTGCGTTTTGATGTACCGGTGAAACATCCAAGCAGTCATTATGAAACCTTTACCATAAGCTTCTCTGATTTCACACGAAACAGTGCTAATCTGAATATGAAATGGGAGCACACCAAGGCCATGTTCAAAATTGAGTCGGATGTAGATGCAAGAGTGATGGCCGATATCAAAGCGCAATTGATTGATGGTAAGTCTGCCAATCCAAGAAGCTACTACGATGGTGCTGTGTATTATTATGACACCAACAGAGATCCAAAGCTGGCGCTGGAATGGATTACCAAAGCGATTGATGCCAGTGAGAAACCACAGTATTGGATGTGGTACATGAAAGCACAACTGCTGGCTAAAAACAACAAAAAGGCAGATGCTATTTCCACTGCTAAAAAGTCCAGTGAACTGGCCAAAGCAGCGGGAAATATGGACTATGTAAATTTGAACGAGCAGCTGATTGCATCTCTTAAATAAATTATTCACTGCTTCATAGCTGATGTTTCTTCTTAAATTCAGAAACCTGATCATTACATTGGGTGCAGTGGTTTGTTTTGTCGAGTTTTTGACCATCGACAAAGTACCTTCGCCTGAGTCAGCACATACTGTAGGGATACTCCACCTGATCGCTGCTGCCTATTTATTGCTTACACTTATATTATACATCACCACCTGGCGACTTGCGTGGATATTGGTGCTGCGCGTGTTGTTTGCTGGTTTCATTGTGTTGATGATGGGCACTGCTTTCATGACTGGGTGGGGCCTGATAGCTAATTCCTGAAAAATGAAAATTTTATAGAAAGAATGTTAATGAGTTTTCTGGGATACATTTAGTTGTTGAAAATGGTAAGTTGCTTTTTTAAATCTTACTTATAGATCATACTAAGAACAGTTAGAAATAAATCTCCAAGTCCAATAAGTATTGATGTTAAGATTGCAAATACAGTAAGTTGTATCGCTAACATTGATTGTTTCTTTGCCTCATTTGCGTGCATTTTAGCTTCTTTGATTTCTAAATAGTCCACATAGTTGTAGAATGCTTGGGGCAATAGTGTGTAATACCTTTTATCATTTTCGAAAGTGGTTATGGCATCAGGTGTCCTAACAGTTGTTGGTATTTTACCATAGTATACTAAAATATGATTAGGATTTTGTGTTGATCTTTGTTCGCATGTTAGGGTACTTCTTAGAAAGTTATACTCTTTATTGTCTGGATCACCCTCACCAAGCTTTAAGTCTTTATACAATTCTTGTAAAGTGAAAAACTTTCTTTCTACTGCGTATTTGGTGATCCTTAGAATAAGATTTTGTTCTTCCTTCAATTCCATGATAAAGATTGTTGGTGCTAAACGTGTAAAGATAGCAATAACCTTATTTTAGGAATGGCCTTTAGGAATTTGAGATGTGACTAGCGTATGCAGAGGAAAATCTATTACATTATTCCAACTACGGACAATAGTGTCCGAAAATGGAATTTGTTACCTGGTGCGGAATATCTATTTGGCTTACTATCAATAATATAGCTTTGGCATTTTACTTGCCATGGCGCTAGGTGATTCAGTAACTGATTCACTTTATTTAGCTAACCCCTATGATCAAAAGCTATTTCCTTGTAGCTCTACGGAGCATCATCAGAAACAAACTTCATGCTTCTATCAACATTATTGGTCTGGCTATCGGGATGACCTGCTGTATTCTCATTATGTTGTTTGTGCAGTTCGAGTTAAGCTATGACAGGCACAATAAAGATGCAGATAAAATCTATCGTGTGGCCACAGATCTTGAAGCCAACAATTGGGCTATTTCAGCATTTCCTATGGGCGCAGTACTTAAGGAAAATTTTGAGGAAGTGGAAAAATATACCCGGATAAAACCCGTAGATGTATTCATTCAAAATTATGAAAATGATGTAAAGATTAAAGAGCAAGTATTCTATGCTGACTCTTCAGTTTTTGATGTGCTGGACATCACCCTGATCAAAGGTAATCCTGCTACCGCCTTGGCTGAAATTAATTCAATGGTGCTTACCGCTGAGAAAGCCAGGGCCTATTTTGGAGAAACAGACCCCGTTGGAAAAACATTAACCATGTTGGGCAGTAATCGTGAGTTTAAAATTACTGGCATATTCGAGCCCCTTCCATCTAATTCACATGTGCACATGGACATGATGGTTGCTTCAGAGAATTTTGCGCCAATGAGAGCGGAGAACAACAACTGGAATTCCTTAACCAATCACTATACCTATCTGGTACTTCAAAAAGACATCGACCATTTGGATTTTGAAAAAAAGATATCTGCTTTTTTGGATGATTACCATCAGCTTACTCCTGATGATCCTCGTAACGTGATCAGACTTCAACCACTCACTGCCATTCACTTGTATTCGAACAGGGGCCTTGAAATAGAAGCCAATGGCAACATGAATACCGTCTATATTTTGTCAGCTATCGCATTTTTTATTCTGCTTATCGCTTGCATCAATTTTATGAACCTGACTACAGCGCAATCCCTAAAGCGCGCCAGAGAAGTAGGTATACGCAAAGTGGTAGGGAGTAGGAAAGATCAGCTCATATTTCAATTCCTGAGTGAATCAATCGTGATCAGTTTTATAGCACTATTTATTTCAATTGTACTGCTCACTGCTATTGTACCCACTTTTAATGACATGACAGGCAAAGTGATTGACATCAATCCGTTCGACAATGGCTTTATTATTCTGGTGTTTGCCTCCATCACCTTCTTTGTAGGAATGTTTGCGGGTACCTATCCTGCATTCTTTATGTCAGGATTTCAACCTACACAGGTACTGAAGGGCAATTTCATATCCAATGTAAAAGGACAAATGCTGAGAAAAGGATTGGTGGTATTTCAGTTTGCCATCGCCTTTGTCATCATGGTAGGTACATACATTGTCTACGAACAACTGGATTTTATGATCAGTAAAGACATGGGCTTTGATCGAGAGCAAACCATGGTCATTCGAATGCCCAGGGATAGTGTGGGAGACTCAATGATCAAAAATGAAATGATGCGGTTGGCGGGAGTACAGGGTGTAACACGGTTTGTCGAAATGCCGGGTAAGATGGTTCAAACTTCAACTATTTGGTATGAAGGTGTGGAAAATAATACTCCAGAGAACCTTTATCTTTTTAGTGGGGATGTGGATTTGTTATCCACTTTGGATATGAAAATGAAATTAGGAAACTATTTTGATGTCAATACCCAACGTTATTATAAGGAGTTTGTGATTAATGAAACGGCCATGAAACACTTTGGCTGGAAAGAAGACGAAGTGGTAGGTAAGCTCATGGACTTTGGGGAGCGTTCGGATGATCCGGGTAGAGTGATAGGAGTGGTGGAAGACTTTCACTTTAAACATCTCCACGATAAGATTGATCCTTTAGTCATGTATCTCGCTCCTAATTATGAGTCAAGATTTATGGCCATCAAAATTAAATCGGATGATATACGGCAACAGATCAGCAACATAGAGGGGACATGGAAAACTATCCTGCCTCAGTATGAGTTTGAATTTGTGTTTTTAGACGAAAGCTTTGATAAACTCTATGATGGGGAGAAGAGCCTTGGACAACTTTTTGGATTGTTCAGCGGGCTTGCTGTATTTATTTCCTGTCTGGGGTTATTTGGATTGGCGAGTTTTACATTGGAACAAAGTAAAAAGGCGGTAGCTGTACGCAAGGTATTGGGAGCCACCGTTCCTGGTATTGTGCTGATGATGTCAAAAGATTTCTTAAAGCTGGTGCTGTTAGGAATGCTACTGGCTGCACCCATAGCGTACTTCTCTATGAATAAATGGCTGGAAGGTTTTGCTTACAATAGTGGCTTTGCCTGGATTGTATTTTTGTACGCAGCACTGGTAGGGGTACTTGTTGCCTTTGGTACGGTAAGTTATCATTCTATCAAAGCGGCAGTTTCCAATCCGGTCAATTCGCTAAGGGAATAGTTAAGCTATTTTGGTGTCAGATGGGATGCGGCCTTTTTAATGCTGATTTTTACTGATGAAGAGGTAGTTGTTCAAATAATGTTTGTATTGGTTTAACAAAAACCCTGAAAAGAAAGTTAGACTCGTGGATTATTAACTTATGACTGATTTCATTCTTTTTATATTTTTTGTAGATTAGTTTCCAATAACTAGCACATCGTAAAAGAATGGAGATCAGTACTTTGCCAGATGACGAAGCAAAGAGACTTGAGGCTGTGCGAAACTATCATATTCTTGATACAGAAACAGAACCTGATTTTGATAGCATTGTCCATCTCGCTTGTCAGTTACTAGGAACACCCATTGCTATCATTACCATACTTGATGAAAAGCGTCAATGGTTTAAAGCTGAACTTGGCTTGGGAATAAGAGAAACCCCGCGAGATTTATCTTTTTGTGCCCATGCGATTCATCTGGATGATGTGTTGGTTATAAATGATGCTAAGGATGATACGCGCTTTTTCGACAATCCATTAGTAACGGATAACCCCAATATCCGGTTTTATGCGGGCATGCCTATTGTAGTTGAAAATGGATTTAAGGTTGGTACTCTCGCAGTAATTGATGTAGTTCCCAGACAACTTACAGACGATCAATTAGAAAATATCAGGATATTGGCCAGACAAGTGTCTAACCTGTTGCAACTGAGGCGTTCGGTTAAATCTTTGCGGCAAACCAACAATGAGATGGCAGTTTTGGTTGAAGAAAAAACCAAAGAATTTAAAGATGCGCTTGAAAGATTGACCGATGCATTTGTGGCGGTAGATGATAAATGGAGATTTACCTACCTCAACAGTAAAGCAGAGCAAATCCTTGGCAAGGGTTTTGAATATTTAGTGGGCAAGCAAATTTGGATTGAACATTCAGACATTTTTAGTGTTGCTTTTCATGACCTGGCAGAGTTAGCGATGCGCGAACAGCAACCTCAAAGATTGGAGGAATATTATCCATCCCAGGATTTATGGTTTGAGGTTCATATTTATCCTTCGCACAAAGGTGTCACGTTCTATTTTGATGAAATTACGCGAAGGAAAAAGGATGAAGATAAGATACTTCAGCTGAATGAAAGAGCTAGCCTGATAGAAAAGGCTACCAGTGACATCATTTGGGATTGGGACATGCTCACCGATGAGTTGACTTGGAATGAGAAATATTTCACCTACCTGGGCTATGATCCAAAAACTACCCCTTCAGGCCCCGAATCCTGGCTTAGGGTAATTCACCCCGAAGATGAAGCTCGTATTGAAAAGGAGGTGCAGGAAGTAATTGCATCTGGGAATAACTATTGGTCTGATGAATTTCGTCTGATTAAAAGCGACAAAAGCCTTATTCATGTATTGGGTAGGGGGTTTGTAATCTATGACCTCAGTGGAAAGCCGTTTCGAATGGTTGGGTCGATAATGGACATTACCAAGTTAAAAGAGAATGAAGAAAAAATCACCCTCGAGAAGGAACTGTCTGATTCCATCATTAACGGTTTGCCGGGTATTTTTTATCTGTATGATGAAAATGGAAAGTTCATTCGGTGGAACAAAAATTTTGAAACTATTTCCGGCTACAGCGCTGAGGAGATAAGCAAGATGCATCCGCTCGATTTTTTCCATGAAAGCCAAAAGGAACTAGTAACAGAAAGAATTGGTAAAGTTTTTAGTACTGGTAACGGAGAAGTTGAGGCTTATTTTTATACCAAGGACAAGAGAAAAATACCTTACTATTTCAATGGATGGAGAGTGAAGTATGAGAATAAGATTTGCTTGAGTGGAGTGGGGATTGATATCACTGACCGAATGAAGGTGGAGGGGGCATTGTATAAGAATTGGGAAACCTATAAAAATCTTTTTGAGGCCAACCCATTGCCCATGTGGATGTACGAATTGGAAACACTGACTTTTGTAAAAGTAAACAGGGCTGCAGTTTTAAAGTATGGATACAGTGAGGATGAATTCATGCAGATGACCATTTCGGATATAAGACCCCGGGAAGATGTAGAGAAGCTTAAAAAATCGATCCAACAGGGTTCTCCTGTTATAAATACTTCACCCGGATGGAAACATATAACCAAAGAAGGAAAGGTACTGGATGTAGTTATTTATTCTCATGCTATTTTTTATAATGACAAGGACTGTCGACTGATCGTAGCGAACGATGTTACTGAAAAGATAAAAGCCGAAGAGCAGTACAAAACAATATTTGATAATTCACTGGAAGGTATTTTTCAAACTTCACTGGATGGAAAGATACGCAAAGCCAACCCGTCTCTGGCCAATATGATTGGTTATGATTCTCCTCAGGAATTGATGGCTACCGTTAAGGATCTTGGAAAAGAGATTTATGCGAACCCCGCAGACAGAACGAAGATTAAAAAGTTGATGAAGGAGAAGGGTAAGGTTTTTGGCCTGGAAGTTAGAGCCTTAAAAAGAGACGGCACACCCATTTGGGTAAGAACTAATATGAGAACGGTATACGATAGTAATGGGAATGTAGATTGTTTTGAAGGTACCCTGGAGGACGTTACAGAGCAGAAAAACAAACAAGAAAAACTTAAATTACAAAACAGGGAACTCCAAAAAACCAATTATGAATTGGATAGATTTGTATATAGTGTGTCCCATGATCTTCGTGCTCCGTTGGCATCTATTTTGGGGCTGGTGAATGTGGCTGAAATGGAAAAGCCACCTGCTTCGTTCCTGGCCTACCTGATGATGATACGTGAAAGTGTAAATCGCCTGGAAGGATTCATTAAAGATATATTGGATTATTCGCGTAACTCGAGATTGGAAGTTAAAACTGAAAAAATAGACTTGAAAGCCATCCTCAAGGAGGCAAAAAAGAACCTGAGTTATATGAAAGGAGCTGGTCGATTAAAGCTTAACATCAGGGCTACCCACACCGGTGAATTTTATTCCGATCCGATGCGCATGAGGATAATATTGAATAATCTACTGTCCAATTCCATCAAGTTTCAGGATCCTGAAAAAGTGGCCCTGACAGTTGATTTAAGCGTGAAAACAAATGGAAAAATGTCGATCCTTACTTATTCTGACAACGGTATAGGTATTGCAGAAGATCAGTTGGGCCAAATATTTGATATGTTCCATAGGGCATCGGATGATGCAGTAGGGTCAGGGTTAGGTTTGTACGTTGTTAAAGAAACGTTGCTAAAGTTAAACGGAAGCATCAAAGTTTGGTCTACTTTGGGGCACTCCACTACGTTTGAAATTAGTATCCCAAATGATCCTAAAGAAGAAAAGGATTAACAAGAAAAGTTTTTCAACATAGCTATTCTGTCTAAGAAATCTTATCTACCACCACTTTATACGTAGGGTCTTCCATGATGTTGACCTCAATAATGTCATTGGCATTGTGCAATAACATGCGGCAGTCTGCACTCAGGTGACGCAGGTGAAGTTTCTTGCCTACTTTTCTATATCGCTCGGTGATTTTATTCAACGCTTCAATCCCTGACATATCCGCTACACGGCTTTCAGAGAAGTCGATGATCACTTCATCAGGATCATTTAATACATCAAACTTTTCATTGAAGGCAGAAATTGAGCCGAAGAAGAGCGGACCAAAAATTTCGTAACGTTTTACACCAGCATCATCAATATATTTTCTTGCACGAATGCGCTTAGCGTTTTCCCAGGCAAATACCAAGGCTGAGATAATCACACCGATCAATACCGCCAGCGCCAGGTTGTGAAGGAAAACAGTAACTAAAGTTACGGTGAGCATAACGATGATATCCGACTTGGGCATTCTCCTAAATGTCCTCAGACTGGCCCACTCAAACGTACCTATGGCCACCATTATCATCAAACCAGTCAATGCAGCCATGGGCAATTGTTCAATCAGGCTGGCGCCAAACATAATGAAGACAAGTAGCATCACAGAAGCTACAATTCCTGACAGCCGGGCTCGTGCTCCCGATGAAATATTAATCAAACTTTGACCGATCATCGCACATCCTCCCATACCGGAAAAGAATCCGGTTACTACATTGGCTATACCTTGGGCAACAGCCTCTTTGTTGCCACGGCCGCGGGTTTCTGTAATCTCATCGATAAGGTTTAAGGTCAACAGACTTTCAATCAAACCTACACCCGCCACAATAAGGGCGTAAGGAAAGATGATGGACAATGTTTCCAATGAGAAAGGTAAATTCGGAATATGAAAAGGAGGGAAGCCTCCTTGGATAGAGGCAATGTCGCCAACGGTTTTTGTATCAATATTGAATCCGATTACTATGGCAGATACCACAAGTATGGCGGTCAGGGAAGAAGGAATGGCTTTGGTCAGTTTTGGTAAACCCCAAATGATAAGCATGGTGAGAAACACCAGCCCCAGCATGACCCACAATGAAGCGCCATCCATCCATTGCATGATGCCCGCTGTACCTGATACCTTAAACTGATCAAGCTGGGAGAGGAAAATCACAATAGCCAATCCATTTACGAACCCAAACATTACAGGGTGAGGTACCAATCGAATGAATTTACCCAGGCGCAATACACCAGCCGTCACTTGAATGACACCAGCCAGAACAACGGTAGCAAAGATGTACTCTACACCATGTGATTTGGCCAATGCCACGATCACCACTGCCACGGCACCAGTTGCACCAGAGATCATTCCAGGCCTTCCACCCAAGATGGATGTGACCAAGCCAATGGTAAAAGCGGCATAAAGACCGGTTAATGGAGATAAACCGGCAATCATGGCAAAAGCAATAGCTTCGGGAACAAGTGCCAGGGCCACGGTAAGCCCTGAAAGGACTTCAATTTTGTAATCTACCTTTTGCTGGAGATCGAATAGGTTGAGGTATTGCTTCATATTTGCCGCTAAAAAAGCGGCAAAAGTACGGAAATAACCACCAATAAGAAACGTGGTATCCAATATTGATTTGCCCGCTATTGCTACAACACCGACCGCGCACGAACAACTTCAGCAGGAAGCACCATCATAATCACTGAATTCTATGGATGGCACATTTATTGGAATTCCTGGGCGGATAAACCTGAATACGTCATGTTAAAACTCGCCCTTCGCTACCTGGTAAAATTCAAACAATTCAGCCTGATCAATATTATTGGTTTGTCACTGGGGGCATCAGCAGGGTTTATATTATTGGGTTTCGTTTTCTTTGAATCCAGTTTTGATAATTATCACCCTGACGGTGATAAGATTTACAGGGTGTTGATGCATCAGGTATCAAGTTCGGGTGGTTCGGAGTATTATGCTTCTACATTTTCTCCCGTTCCCAAACGCATGGCCGATGATTTCCCGGAGGTCACTGATTACGTGCGCACTTTTACTGATCCTTCACTTATTAGGTATCAAGGAGATCATGGTATTAAAGCCTTTAATGAGGATAAGGTTTGCTTTGCCAGTGAATCTTTCTTTCAACTGTTTTCCGTTCCCATTGTATTGGGTGACAATAGTGGAAATCTGACTCAACCTAATTCAGCGTACATTTCTGAATCTGCTGCTAAAAAATATTTTGGTGATGAAAGCCCTATCAATAAAACCATTATCAGAAATGGTACGGAAACTTATACGGTATACGGAGTTTTTGAAGATCCACCTTTCAACACCCATCTCGACTTCGACTTTATACTGTCCTATCAGGCTTATGCTGCCAGCGAAGCCTCGGAGGACGTAGATAACAACTGGGGCTGGTGGGATACCTATTATTCCTATATCAAGTTGGCCGACCATGCCACACCTGAACAACTGGAAACCAAGTTGGCAGATTTTATGATCAAGTACCGGGGTGATACCTGGAAGGAGCGGGGCTATCGCATGGATTTGCAGTTGCAACCCTTAAGCAACATCCACTATGGGTTGAATGAAGGAACAGAAATCGTAGATGATGTGCGCACCACACGCAGATCCAACCTGATAACGTTTAGTTTAATTGCCCTATTTATTTTGGTAGTGGCTTGGATCAATTTCATCAACCTGTCGACCGCCCAATCGTTTATGCGGGCCAAAGAAGTAGGGGTGAGAAAAATGCTGGGTTCTGGAAAACGACAATTGCTTCGCCAGTTTATGATGGAGTCATTGCTTACCAATGGCATCTCCATCTTTGTGGCGTTGGCTTTTACCTGGTCTATTCTGCCGTACCTGATTACCCGTTTCGATTTACACATACAGGTAAATGATTTCTTAAACCCCTTGTTCCTGGCAGGGTATAGTGTTGTGCTATTGATAGGCGCACTATTTTCCGGATACTATCCGTCACTCATCCTGCTATCTCACGAACCCATCAAAATACTCAAGGGCAACTTCAGTACTTCCTTTAAAGGCAATCTCTATCGGAACATCCTTTTGGTATTTCAATTCACCTGTACACTGTTTTTGATCGTAAGCACGCTCGGTGTTTACAAACAGGTGGTTTACATGAAAAATCAAAACATCGGGGTGAACATAGATAGGAAAATAACATTTACAGCTCCGATACAACGGGACAGTACCTACGATCAGCGCATCAAAACCTTTTTGACGGATCTCACTACTTATCCTGTGATAACAGGGTACTCAACCACCAGTACAGTGCCTGGTATGCCGCAGGAATTTCAAATAGGAGGGGTTAGAAGATTGAATGGACCTGTCGACAACGCAAGCCACTTTGGGTTGTCATATATCGATGAACATTTCGTTGACTTCTTCGGACTTACCCTGCTGGCAGGAAGCAACCTGCGTGAAGCCACTCCGGCCGACAGAGACAATGTACTCATTAACGAAACTGCTGCACGCATTTTAGGTTATACCAACTATGAAGAGGCCGTTGGCGATCAGATTGTCATACCACGAGGAACCGTCACCGTTAAGGGTGTTATAAAGGATTACCACAACCAATCGTTGAAGTCAGCTTTCGAACCTTCGGTATATCGGTTGAGGGAAGAAGGTTTTAAAACACATCATACCATCTCTTTGGCAGCTGCAGCAGATAGGGCTGGTACCATTGCTTTGGTACAGAACAAATGGAGCGAAACGTTTGAAGGAAGTCCGTTTGAATATTTTGAATTAGAAGGTCATTACCAACAGCAGTATAAAACCGAAACTAATTTTGGTTCACTCATCCTCATCTTTGCCTGTACTGCTATTCTTATTGCGTGTTTGGGGTTGTACAGTCTGGCTTCCTTTAATCTCTTGCGCAACCAGAAGGAAATGGCAGTAAGAAAAGTTTTGGGCGCACCCACTGCCTTGCTGATGGTAGCTCAATACAAGAAGTATATCCGGTTGATTGCCTGGGCTACCGCCATGGCCATTCCCTTCGGACTTTACTTTGTCCAGCAATGGCTGCAGGTGTTTGCCAATCGAATTACTTTGGGTGCTGATTTGGTCGTGATACCTGTTGTACTTATTGTGGCCATTACAGCCATCACCATTACCCACATCATCCTGAAAGCCGTAAGCGTTAATCCGGTGGAAGTGATCCGAAAGGATTGAGGGGTTAGTCTGTATTCATATCTACATTTTGATATATCGAGGATTATAGATATGTTTGCGGTGTGGATATAAAAACAGCAACAGCAATCAGTCAATCACTTTCCAATACTACCCGTTTGCAGATATTGGAGTGGCTAAAGTCACCGGAAGAGAACTTCCCGCCCCATGAAACCATAAAACATTTCAGGGACGGGGTCTGCGTTACCTACATCCAGGAAAAGGCAGGCTTGTCACAATCTACCATCTCTACGTATCTCACCAATATGGAGAAGTGTGGCCTCCTTATTATGACCAGGCACGGCAAGTGGTCTTATTTCAAAAGAAATGAAAAGGTAATTAAAGGGTTTCTCGCATTTATTAAGTAAAAAATAAAACACCAACAATGAAAATATTAATAGTAGGAGGCAACGGCACCATCGGTAAAAGAGTAAGCAGTCACTTTTCTGAAAAAGATGAGGTACTGATTGCCGGGCGCACCAAAGGAGACGTCACGGTGGACCTGGTGGATTCAAAGTCCATCAAGCAGATGTTTGAGAAGACAGGCCAGCTGGATGCGATCATCAGTATAGCAGGAGAGGCGAAGTGGGCCGACTTCAAAGATCTTACAGAAGAGGATTATTATATCGGATTGAAGAGTAAACTGATGGGGCAGGTGAACCTGGTCCGCATCGGGCAGCATTACCTGAATCCAAATGGATCCATCACATTGTCTACGGGCATCCTGGCTGATGACCCAGTGGTGAAGACCGCCAGTGCCGCCATGGTGAACGGAGGTATCCACAGCTTCGCCAGGGCAGCTGCTTTGGAAATGGAAAATGGTATCCGCTTGAACGTAGTGTCGCTGGGCATGGTGGAAGATGCCTACGACAAGTACAAAGATTACTTCCCCGGCCATAACCCCATCCCCATGAACAAAGTGGTGAGCGCCTACGTGCGCAGCGTGAAAGGGAAAGGCAATGGAGAGATCATCAGAATATATGAGTAGGAGGTATTCGCAAACTACAGCTCCCTCACCCAACTGAATTTACCTTACTTACCTATTCTGCTCCCTCTCCCCAGGGAGAGGGCATGGAACTTGTAGGTTAGCTAACAAAAGTGGATGGGTGAGGGACTTCCTAGTGAAGTCAGGTCTTCCGACCTGACGAATAAAAATCCAGGCCTTTGTTGGTGTTCTTCACCAACAAAGGGTCTTTGTGAAGTTAAAACTTCCAATCTGGCCATTCCGGTAAACCCTAACAATCATCAAGCTTCATTATGATTGGAGTCATAGGCTTCTAACTCCCTGTTATCGACCTTTATGTCTTCTAAGGATGGGTCTTATGTGCGTGAAATGTCTGAATTTATTGGATGAAGTAAAGCAATGGGTAGTTATGCTGGATGGCTACGAACTTGATATTGCAATGAGCAAAAGGTTTGACTGCTTTTGGTACAAGCAAAAGCTGGCTGAATTGACACTGCTCATGGAGATGGACAAGGGTAGAAATACAGATTATCTCCAGACAGAATATTCGGAGATCAGTCATCAATTAGCGATTGACCAAATCAAGCTGGAATTGCTAAAAACTTCACCAAAATCACCGGTTTCAATTTAATTGCAGTAATGCAGTTGAGAATAGCTGATTGTAAATTGAGCTATTTTTTGACTTTGGCAGCGGACAGTTCAGCCAGGTAAAAGGTTGGTATTCACAATACCCTAAATCTGGTTGTTTCGATAGCGTTGAATATGAAGGGGATCCCTATAATAACGGCTGCCATGGTATTGGGGAATCTGTTTTTACTCCTTTGGCATTTTAGAAATTATTGAACATTATTGATCAAACCATTGTAAAGTCCGTGAGGCCAGGTCTACCAGTCTTATCAACAAGCCAAAGACTTGTGGGACCACACCAACTCCCTCACCCAACTGAAATTTACCTTACCTACCTATTCTGCTCCCTCTCCCCAGGGAGAGGGCATGGAACTTGTTGGTTAACTAACAAAAGTGGATGGGTGAGGGACTTTAGATGCTAAGAATTGACAAAGCCTTTGTTGGTGTTCTTCACCCACAAACCGGTTACCATCATCCGAAAAACCTGCCCACTGTAGATTTTTCTAAATTTTAGTTTTATTTTAGATATATCGGTAGGGAACATAGTAGCCTATACCCACCGCTTTACGTAGGGACGTATTACTATCTAAACCGACTGGGAAATGAAATGCCTGTTATTAATTACCGTGTTTGTTATCACTCTTCCAAATAGTGGAATAGCACAAGAGACTAAAAAGCCAGATTCAGAAGCACTCTTAAGTGAATTAGCAGAAAATGGATGCAGGTGTGTTGATTCAATCAATGTATTTAATAAGTCAAAAGGTGAAGTTGTACAGGAGATTAGCAGGTGTATAAATGATCAAGCCGGGGCTTTTCAAATGGGTACAAAACTCATGGGCATTGATAACTTAATAGAAAATGCAGAAAACGTAGAGGGGAAGAAACAGGTAGATATTTCATTTAACGTTGATGAAAATTCGGAAGAGTATAAAATGTACTATTTTGAATTGGAAAGATACATGATGGATAATTGCGCCTCTCTAAAAATAAAAATTGCTACGGATGAAAAACAAAGTGCTAAATCCATTACCGAGAATAGAACAGCATACGAATTTTATTCAAAGGGGATAGAAGCATCAGAAGGGGGGGATTCTAAAAAAGCAGTAAAATACTATAAGAAAGCATTAAAGGAGGATCCGGAATTTGCTTTTGCCTGGGATAATTTAGGATTGAGTTACAGAAGGTTAAACAATTTTGATAAGGCAATAGAATCGTATGAGAAGTCATTGGAAATAGATCCTTATGGGGTGATGCCTTTACAAAACATTGCCGTTGCCTATGTGTATAAAAAGGAATACTCGAATGCCATTGATGCCTATGAAAGATTGGCTAAGATTGATGCCAATAATCCGGAAGTTTATTATGGGATAGGGAATGTGTATGCATCGCATTTGAAGGATTATGCGAAGGGATTGGAATATATGTGTAAAGCATATGTTATCTATGTTGAACAGCAATCACCCTACAGAACTGATGCGGAAAAAGTGATTGGTACCATTTACTCAGAAATGAAAAAGCAGGGGAAAGAAGAGGAGTTTAATGAGATACTGAAGGCTCATAATATATCACAGAATTGAAAGCAGCCTTTGTTTCACTCTATTTCACCACCTGCGCCTCAGTCCGCAGAGGCCCGGGCGGCCCACCAAAGGGGCAGAGTACCTTGCCAAAGACCACCCCTCACCGTTGCAGAGGGGAGTAAGCTGTGGTGCAGAGGGGAGTAAGCAGCGTTCCTGTTGTCACCTCACAGTAGTCGTGATGGCACCTCGCTGTAGTGCAAAGAGCAGCCCGCACCGTTGCAGAGGGGAGTAAGCTGTAGTGCAGAGGGGAGTAAGCAGCGTTCCTGTTGTCACCTCACAGTAGTCGTGATGACACCTCGTTGTAGTGCAAAGGGCAGTTCGCACCGTTGCAGAGGGGAGTAAGCTGTAGTGCAAAGAGCACCCCGCTCCGTTGCCAAGGGGAGCAGGTACCGGTGGTGAGAGGAGTTCATACCGGTTCGAAAAGGAAGCCCGACAGGGGTAGGATCCCGACAGGGTAAAGACAGTAATACCGGCCTAAAAAATAATTAAGAAATTTCTTAAAATAATGTAACCTTCCGTATAGGGAATACCGTACAATACCCTATAACAATTAAACACAAAATGTTATGACCCATGTGAAAAACGTAGCGATCTTCGAGGGATTCGTAGGTAGCTGCACCGGGTTCGGAGACAAGTACAATCCCGGTTTGCCCAAGCTCCAGTTAGATGCATTGAATGTACTTCTTGTCAATGCACGTGAAGCGCTGACCAGCGTAAGAGAGAAAAAGGCGGATTACGACCGCGTGACGAACAGTCGCGAGATCCTCTTCCGTGATCTCCCCAGGCTGGCGGCCAGTGTCATCCTTACGTTAGACGCATCAGGCGCTAAGGCAGAGACACTCGATGATGCGAGAAGATGTTTTCGGCTTCTGAAGGGCAAGCGAGCCCGCGTGAAGGCACTGCAGGCCGACACGGAAGGAGAAGTGAAAACAGGACCAAGGGTAGCGCAGCTCAGCTATGCCAGTCTGGCCGATCACTTTGCCCGATTGGTGCAGTTGGTAATTGCCAGTCCTGCTTACATGACCAACGAACCCGAGTTGACTGTACCCGGCCTTAAGGCCAGGGTGAAAAAGCTGTACAGCCTCAACTCCGAAGTGGCCAGTATTAAGGTAGCACTGAGCAATGCACGGATCGCACGCAACCAGGTGCTCTATACTACCAGCGACAGTATTTACAAGGTAGGCAGAGCAGCACGGAAGTATGTGAGAGCGATCTTTGGTCCGAACAGCGAGCAGTTCAACCAGGTTAAGCGTTTAGTATTCACCAAACCCCAAATCAGATGAAAGTGCCAGCTTCTAATTAAAAACCCTGACTCCGTAGGACGTCAGGGTTTTTTGGTTTAAGGGGGTAGACTAAAGCCTGGTTGCTCAAAATCCTTACCTCCCAAACTATCAGTCAATTGGTTTTTACTTACTGAATAAGGAAAATAAAGGTGAAAATCCTAAATTAGTGGTTTATATCTGGTATATCAGACTGCTATCACACATATGTTGGATGTACCTACGTTAGCGAGAATTATTTCAACATATAATAATGTATACAAAGGAACAGCGAAATCGGCACCTCGGGGTAATTGTAATCTTAAGCGTATTAATATTTGCTATAACCTCAATATTCAACAGAGGTTCTCTAAACTTAGCTGGAGAATATGTTGATCATAGAAGTGTGAACTTTGCTGTCTTAAAGACATTGATTGTCACCATTCCCATACTTGGATTCATTTTAGGCGCAATAGTCGCTTTAATTCCATTCAAGGAAATGACCTATAAAAAGAAGTACTTGAGAGCATCTTTATTAACGATTATCGTACTCAATTCAATAATGCTAGCAAATACAATTTTTCGGAACCTGCTAATGTGATTTGGAAAACTCTCGCTAACATTATGTATGTGTCATGTGCTTCACTGCGTATCTGAAAGTGTGTGCTACTTGCCCGCGCTTTTTTTGTTTTTCAAGATAGCTAAGATTAGAATGACTTACCAGAGGTTCTTTCATCTGGCCTCAAGCAGATTCGGCATCTAAGATTGCAATAAGTTCTTTGCTAAGTTTTTCCGGAACTTGATGGAAACAAAAAAAGCGCTATTTTAGTAGTGACTTATGGAAGGTGGCACACGACCACATACATAGGCGTTAGTTGCACATTAAAAAAATAAAACCTGAATGAATTTATCTTACTGACAGGACAATTTTAAGCTTATCATTAACCCTAATAACTAACTAATATTTGGCTATGAATAAAGATATCTCACTTTCAAAAGCTGCTATAATAGCCGGAATTGGATTGTTAATTATGACTTTGACGGTTCCATTCGCTGAATTTAAAATAATCCCAGATTTAGTAAGCCCAGATAGCGCCTCGGAAACTGCAGCTAATATTACTAATAATATATTCATATTCAATCTTGCTATTTTTCTGATCTTTATCACAATTGTTGCCGATATTATTGTAGCCTGGGCACTTTACGTATTTTTAAAGCCCGTAAATAAAAGTATATCATTACTAACAGCTTGGTTTCGATTGCTGTACACTGGGGTATATCTTGTAGCCGTAACTAATCTGATCAAGGTTTTTACTCTGACAAAAGGGGAGTCCTATTTTCTTATAAATTCTCAAGAAGAAATTTCAGAATTCGTACTTTTTTATATCAAATCATATAAATACGAATGGTTTTTCGGTTTAGTGTTATTTGGTTTATATCTTATTCTTCTCGGCTTTTTGGTTCTTAAAGCGAGATATGTCCCTAATATAATGGGGTGGTTATTGATCATTGCAGGTTTAGGATATGTTATTGGTCATTTAAAAGTGTTTTTGTTTCCTGAACTCAATACAAGCTTTAGTATGTATACTGCTATGGGCGAATTAGTATTTATGCTTTGGCTTCTAATTAAAGGTTCAAGGTTAAAAGAATTACAAATAGATTAAACGTGCTCTAGCCTTTGTTGGTGTTCTTCACCAACAAAGAAGCTGTATAAATAATGCTTCAGCCCCAACTAGCGCAACTGTTCTTGCTTTGGCCCCCTAAGCTCTTCACTATGTTTTTCTGATATTGTATAAAACACAAAAAGCGCTAGATTGGAGTTGACTTATAAAATGTTGCACCTGCTTACCTGACTACCGCAGGCAGGCGCCACATACACAGAACGTTGTATGTTATTAGATGGATGTTCAGAAATTACATACCTCTCTTAATCAAATCAGTCCCATCACGGATGAGGCCTGGAAAGAATTTGAGGAGCTTCTTGAACCAGCTTCTTTAGATCGAAATGATCATCTGATCCGGGTGGGGGAGAGAGCCCATTTTTGCTATCTATTGACTGAAGGAGTCATTCGGGTGTACTACAGTAAGGAGGGTAATGAATACAACAAGACTTTCTTTGTTCCTGGTATGTTCCCGACAGCCCTTACCTCCCTTTTATCTGAAAGCCCTTGCCAGTTATCCTTCCAGGCCTTGTTGCCCTGTCGGTTGATCAAATTTTCGTATAGCGGATTCAGGAACCTCTTTGCTTCGCACAGGTGTCTGGAAACTTTCATGCTCAGCGTTCTGGAAGGCGAATGGATTAAAAAAGAGAAGCACGACATTGAGATGGTCACCAATGACGCAACTACCAATTACATGATTTTTAGGGAAACCTATCCGGGGCTGGAAAGCAAGATTCCACAGTATCACATTGCTTCCTACCTGGGGATAACGCCCATCCAGCTCAGCCGAATTCGGGCACAACTCACCAAATCTTCCTGATTCCTTAACCTATGTTAATGCATACGCTTGATGCTTGAGAGAAATTTGTCTCAACATCAAACAAATGCAATATGAAAACTTTACTTTCTTACCCTCTTTCGATCTATGCGATTGCCACGATAGCGGCTATTTGCATCATGATCATTATTGATTTCATCCTCGGTGCTGAGGCTGAACACCTGAATGCATGGGTCATTGTAAACCGGTTGCTTGGTATTGAAACAACCATCGGTGATAGTCTGGCCATTCGCCATTTTGGATTGGCTGGTGCCACCTTCATCATGTTGGCCATCAACACCATTTTTGGTGCTGTCCTGATACAGCTTATCAAACTTATCATTCGAATTGTCCACTCTTAACCCTAATCATTATGAATACTAAAAGAATAGCATTACTTCTACTGGGAATTATCATTGGATATGCCAGTTTAGCGCAGGAGGGATCAGCTCACTTAAAGAATTACTGGCAGGTGGGTATTGGTCTTGGGGAACTTCCTACGGGAGGCAGTTTCAAGCCAAGCATTACTATCGGCTATCATTTCAATGACCAAGTTTATGCTGGCATCATCTATCAAATCAAAGATGAGATCAGCAGAGGTAGTTCCTCCTTCAATGCCAAATCCACCGATCTGGCAGGCTTAGCAAGTTCTTCAGAAGAGGTAGCTCAAAGATTTCTCTTTCAGGTACGGTATACGCCCATAAAAAATGGACCTTACTTGTCCGGTGGTTTTGTTTTCAATGGCAAGGATACTGAAACCATGCTATTTGAAGATCAGAACAGAATGATTGCCGGAGAACCAGTGTCGGGAACAATTGCAATCCGGCAGACCCGGCCGGCAGGATGGGGAATGGCAGTGGGGCTTGGTTATCAGTACAATTTCAAGAATGGGTTTTCCACTGGATTTGAGTGGACGCCTGCCTGGGGTCAATACCCGACACCCTCTTATGGATTTGGAGGAACAGCCCATCTTTCAGATAGCGCTCAGAACAGCTTGATGGAGAAGATGGACGAGGGTTTCAAGTCCAGTGTAACCAACATGTACAAGGTATTCCACATCGGTGTGGCATATCGATTTAATAATTAAAAAATTCATTAAAGATGAGAACACAAGAAATAAAATGGACAGGCTGGATGGTAATCATCCACATAGTAATGATGCTTACTGCGGGTGTAATTCTGATTTACACCTTCGACTTCCCCGACATTCTGCGGGAAAATATGGAGACTACATTGGGACTTTTCCATAAAAACAAAACCTTCACTGTTCCTGCCTATTACCTCTTTACCCTTACAGGTATCAGCTTTATGACCATCGTGTTACTGCTATTCAAAACGTTGAAATTTCATGAATCTACTTCAGGATTTTTAGCAGTTGTTTTTGGAATATTATTTGGATTGACCTCTTCCATGGGATTCGTCCGCTGGCCGTTTCTAATGCAGCACTTGGGACAAGTGGTGGCCGATGCTTCACCGGACCAGTTGGAGTATATACGCCTGATCTACGACTCTTTCCACATTTACGCAGGGGTATCGGTAGGTGAAAATTTCGCTTTTTGGTTTGAGTTCTTGTGGATGTTCCTTTTCTCAACTTCCCTGTTAAGTAAACCTGAAGTTTTTCCAAAATATATGGCTCGAATTGGACAGGGCCTGGGGCTTGGAATGCTGTTGTACTCGATGGAACAATTCGGGGGTGTGTTTTCAATTTTAGGACCATTAAATATGATTGTACACACGGCCCAGCTTGGATGGTTACTGGCATTGAGTTTATTGCTTTTCAATGTTTCCACTCGCTATCAAAGCAAGCTCACGGGGATTCAAAAGGTTGTTTCCATTGGGCTTTTCGTCATCTTGATTATTGTTTCATTCGTCTAAATTTTCAAAACATGAGACTTTCTGATAAGACAATACTAATAACTGGTGGAACCTCAGGAATTGGCTATGCACTAGGTGTAGAGCTATTGAAAAAAAACAACAAGGTGATATTGCTTGGCAGAGATTCTGCCAAGCTTATCCATGCCAGAAATGAAGGGTTTCAAACTATTCAATGCGACTTATCTAAGCAACGGGATATTGAGATGGCTGCCCTTAAAATTCAGAATGAGTTTTCGGATTTGGATGTATTATTTAACAACGCGGGTGTTCAATACAACTATCTGTTTACCTCAACTGTGATACCCCTTGATAAAATTCAGAATGAAATTACTATCAATCTGACAGGACAAATTCTTTTGACCCAATTACTGATTCCGATTTTGAGTAATTCACAAAGTGCCTTAATTGTGAATACTACTTCTGGATTAGGCGCATTCCCAAAGATGGATGGTCTTGTTTACAGCGCCAGTAAAGCAGCGATGAGAAGCTTCACGATAGGTTTAAAATATGCATTGAAGGATGCAAATATCAATGTAGTTGAATTCATACCACCTGTAACAGACACCAGCATGACCATTGATAGAAATGAGGGTAAAATGCCGGTAGCGGAATTAATACAGATTGTATTGCCTCAACTGGAAAGAGGCAAGGGCATCATCGCTCCATTTAAAATGCGAATATTCTTGTGGATTGCATTCTTATTTCCATCGTTGGCAAATCGAATTCTTGGGAGGCAGGGAAACCGATAATGCTTTTTGAGAAACGACATGCAGCAAAATGCTAAGCCTTTGTTGGTGTTCTTCACCAACAAAGGAGCCGTGAAAGTGCGGGTTACTCATGCTTTACCACCCAGTTACTGAAATCGACATGGTTTAGAAATTTTTGGAAAGGAAGTAAGAAAAGTGGTTCAAAACCCATTTTTATGCCTTTTTTAAGGAAGTAGGAAGGATGACCCTGAAAGCCTGACTGAAGGCTAATCAAATTTAAGCCTGTTTTAAAGGTTCCAAATCTCACTATAAAGTCCGCAATTTCATTTCAGGACGATTCACCTTCCTTTTCACTCCATCTTTGAATTGTAAAATCGATAAAGCAGAGTCAATAATCATTGGATGATGATTCCCTTCCCTTTACCAGATGAACTAACAATAATGGGAAGTGCTTTGTGAAAATTGAAATTTAAAATTTAGTATCATGAAAAATCTAATTACAATTCTTTTATTCTTTAGCGCATTTAGTGCTTTTGCTCAAACTAAATCATCAGTGGGTGATGAAACTGACGTTGACTATAAGTACAGGGTAAGTATACCTTATTTTGTTCCTGAAGGACTTATTGTAAGTTCCTGGAACGATCGAACCAGTACACAACACTTAGAGCTTCATGTAAAACGCAACCTGGATAATAAGAACATCATAGGAGTGAAGTTTGCCCACTTCCGGTTGTTCCAGCCCATGGGAATTACCTGGTGGGATGGTCTCCTGGATAAGATAGAATCAGAAAGTGAATACTATCCGGGACATGTACGAACAGCAGGTATAGGCATAACGTACCAACGTATGCTATGGAAAGGGTTATTTGCTACTGCCGAAGTGCTACCGCAGTTTCAAACCTATTTGGATCTGGACGGTAATAAAATTGAAAATGGTTTTAAACTTTATACTTCGTATCATTTGGGCTACCATATCGCATTTGGTAAGAAAAAACATTTTTTCATAGAGCCACAGATTAATTGTATGCTCTGGACGTCTGACAAGAATGCTCCTGTTGGATTTAAGGAGTTGGACGATAAGTGGAGAAACTACTTTCTTTTGGAGCCACAGATTTACTTAGGTTGGAATTTTTAAACTTAGCCTGACCGGTCAGGACGTACAATTCCTGGCCTGTCAGCCTACAAGTAAAAACATGAAATATCTACCCACGTTAACTGTGGAACGATAAAATATTGTAATAGGTAAAAAATGAAAAACAAAATTGGATTAATAAGTGCGATTATCTTACTAGGATACGGCCTTATTCGTATTGGTGTTGGAGGAGCATTGCTTGCGCAAACACTGGAAATTGTAAATTTTTCGGAATTAGCTGAAGCGACCCTGGAAGTAAAAGAATTTATAGATATCCGTGCAAGTGAGCAATTAATTCCCTTCACGCTCGCAGGGTATTATACTTATATACTCGTAATGGGCGTGTTACTTTCAATAGGAGCAGTTGGTACAATAGTTCGCAGGAGATGGGGGTTCGTTTTACTGTGGATATATTTAGGATCGCACGCTGCACTTTTTATTAATTTCCAGGAAATCAATCCAAAAATAATCGGGCTTGTCTTACAGGTGATTTTGCTACTTGCACTACAATATCTGAGACCACCTAAACCGCTAAGCTGATCACCTTTTTGATTTTCAATCAAATTAGGGGTATGCTCCTTTAGACATAATTAAAAAACGAAAACCTAAAAATGTATTTAAGATCATAGCACCTTGCAGAATGCTAGGCTTGATATACTAAATGTTAAGCAAGCATGAAATAAAATACGAGGACAAAGTAGTTTTTGAATCGTCCTTCACATTAGAAAACAAGAAAGTTATGAATGAAAATAGATTACAAAAAATAGGTGGAGCTTGTGCGATTCTTGAGGGACTCATCTATATCGTTGCCTTCATTATTTACGGAGCTATTCTGGTATATCCAGATGCGACTGCCAGTGCAAATGAAAAACTTAACTTCCTAACAGAGAATCATCTGACATTTTCATTATTGACTTTTACCAGTTATATTTTATTTGGAATATTATTAGTGGCATTGGTTGTTGCAATTCACAACCAATTAAAAACTCACTCGCCAATTCGTGCACAAATAATATCTGCTTTTGGAATAATTTGGGCTGGGTTGGTAATTGCAAGCGGGATGATAGAAAATATAAGTCTCAACGCTGTAATTGAAATGGGAAGTAAAGAGCCTGAAAATGCTATGTTAGTTTTTTCCGCTACTTCTATCATTATAGAAGGTCTCGGTGGTGGAAATGAAATAGTTGGAGGAATTTGGATGTTATTATTAAGCCTAACTGCCCTAAGAGCGCAGTTGTTTTCCAAAACACTAAATTATTTGGGTATTCTGGTGGGAGTGGCAGGAATACTAACAATATATCCGCTGGAGATTTTTAAAGAGACTTTTGGAATTAGTCAAATATTCTGGTTTTTATGGATTGGAATATCAATGCTTCGTAAGCCTGTAATTATTCATCACGACTTAAAAACAGTTGGCAGCCCATAGGAAAAGGATCTCACACTTAGGCGGGCAGAGTCAATGGCGATAGCTATTGAACAGTAGTACAAAAAGCCCTAGATTGGAAATGAGTTATGTAAGATGGCACCTGCCTGCTGCAGGCAGGTTGGCATACATAGGCGTTAGCTACAATTGAAAAGTGATAACGTGAATTTGGAAAATAAGGAAAACTAAATGTCTATTGATCCTAAAAACAAATCTCGATATTTTCAAAAACTAGTTAATGTTGGTACTAATAAGAATTTTTCTGCTACTGAAACCAGGTATCTGCAAGTAACTAATATAGCCGCCATTCTTGGTGCTATGTATAATGCAATTTGGCTAACTATTGCAATTGCCCTTATTGAGTCCCCGATAATATACGTAAGCAATATATTGTTAGGGTTAATGTTTCTACTGGTCTTAATTTTTAACAAAAAAGGTTGGCGAACCCTGGCTTCCATTTGGCTTACCATTTCATCGTTAACGTCAGTTCTCCTATTTCTTTATTTGTTAGGCTATTCCTCAGGCGTTGTGGTCGTATTTTTTTTAATAATCATTCTACCTTACATGACTTTTCCTCGAAAGGCTAGGAAATCAGCCCATGGTTTCAGCATACTGGCTTTCTTGATGCTGCTTGTTACGGTATTATTTCAATCCAACCTTAATGCTCATTATAGCGCATTGGATCCCTATTTATCGCAGGTAGTCAATATGACCATAACTGGCTTCATTTGTCTCACACTTATATGGAGTATGTCGGTGCTAATCGATAGGTCAGAAGATTCATTAATAGCTGAGCAAATTAAATCAGATGATCTTCTTCATAACATCCTGCCTGCAAACATAGTAAGGGACTTGAAAGAAAGTGGTAAGACAATTCCTAAAAGGCACAAAAATGTAACTATTTTATTTACTGATTTTGAAGGTTTTACTGAGCTAGTTGCATCTATCCCGGCAATCACTTTGGTCAATGAGCTCAATGACATTTTTGGAAGATTCGATGAAATTATGGAAGAAACAGAAGTTGAAAAGATTGAAACAATTGGCGATGCATATATGGCTGCATCCGGCCTTGAAAAAGAGGTTAGTAATCATGCTGTTAAGTGTATCACAGCAGCACAACAGATGTTATCCTTCCTTGAGGAGAGAAATAAGAGCCATGATATACAATGGAGGATGAGGGTTGGGATACATTCAGGAACTATAGTAGCTGGTGTTGTTGGTAAAAAGAAGTTTGCATACGATCTTTTTGGTGACACGATAAATACGGCTAGTAGGATAGAGTCTGCTAGTGAACCTGGTGAAATCAATATATCTTCCTCTACTCATGAACTCGTTAAGAACGATTTTACTTGTCTTTCTCGTGGAAAGATCTTTGCGAAGGGAAAAGGAGAATTGGATATGTATTTTATAAAATAAGCCTTTGTTGTTGTTCTTCACCAACAAAGAAGTTGCATAAAAATGGACTGATACTGACAGGCATGGGGAAAAATGTCCATGACCTTGCGTGAATGCTCCATTTCAAGAGACGGGTAGTTACCTCAGTTTTGCATTGTCAATAACGACAAACTAAAACAAAGTAAACATGAAACGTCTCAATGCATTAAGCCCTGATCAGGCATCAGGCAAAACAAAAGAACTTTTTAACGCTATCAATTCAAAATTAGGAGTAGTACCCAATATGATGCGTACGATGGGAAATTCACCCGCCTTACTTGAAGGTTATCTTAATCTAAGTGGAGCGCTAGGTGGTGGAAAGCTCAGTGGAAAGACTGGTGAATTAATTGCTTTGGTTGTAGCGGAAACCAACTCTTGTAATTACTGCTTGTCGGCTCATTCCTTCTTAGGCGCAAACGTTGCCAAGCTGGATGCTGAAACAATGGAAGCTGCTCGCATGGGTAATTCAAAGGATGCCAAAACCGCTGCCATCTTAAAATTCGCACAGACTTTGGTAGAAAAAAGAGGCCTTGTAAGTGATGATGATGTTGCTGCTGTCAGAGCTGCCGGTGTAGCTGAAGGCGAAGTGGGTGAAGTTGTAGGCCATGTTGCCTTGAACATTCTTACCAACTATTTCAATAACACAGCCAACACGGAGATCGATTTTCCGGTAGTGAAAGCCCATCAGGTTGCGGCAGTGTAGTTCAAATCTGAACTGGTTAATCTATTGTAAGATCTTAAGTCATTTATTATGAAAAATTTAAAAGAGCTATTTCTGACAATTTCATTGTTGGTTACGGGCATTGCTTTTTCACAAAATGTAGACCCGGTTGATAAAAATAAAATTGCAAATGGGGGCTACGATTTTGTAGCCTATTTCACCGACAAGGCTGCCGTCATGGGATCAAAAGAATTCACTTACGAATTGAACGGAGTGAAATATCAATTTGCATCGGCCCAACACAAAGCCCTTTTCAAAAATAATCCTGAGAAGTACCTGCCCGTATGTGATGGGTACTGCGCCTGGGGTGTGGCCGAAAAGGGAATTAAGGTTCCGGTAAATCCGGAAACATTTAAGGTAATTGACAACAAGCTTTATCTTTTCTTTAACGGAAAATTAAATGGTAGTCCTCTCAACACACTGCCTGAATGGAACAAAGATGAGTCGAACCTATTGTCTCAACTGCCTGTTAAATGGGCTGATATTAAGTAAGATAACATGGATTACAAAAGCCGAAATAGCAGTATTTCGGCTTTATAATGATTTCAATTATGGGAACAAAAAGATACCATCTTCCTCCTTTCACATTAGAAA
The DNA here is from genome assembly GCA_039971015.1 of Cyclobacteriaceae bacterium. Classification (GTDB taxonomy): domain Bacteria; phylum Bacteroidota; class Bacteroidia; order Cytophagales; family Cyclobacteriaceae; genus ELB16-189. The sequence continues at coordinate 182,597 of JBDVKV010000015.1, read as the reverse complement.
CCGCCTTACAAAAAGTACAGGCAGCTGAAGACGCGTGGAATACAAAAGATCCGGAGAAAGTATGCCTGGCATATACAATGGATACAGAGTGGAGAAACCGTACAGACTTTATTAATGGCAGGAAAGAAGTAAAGGCATTCCTCACACGTAAATGGCAAAAGGAATTAGACTACAAACTGAAAAAAGAATTGTGGGGCTTCCGTGGCAACAGAATGGCTGTTCGGTTTGAATATGAATGGAGGGATCAAACTGGGCAGTGGTTTCGTAGCTATGGCAATGAGAATTGGGAGTTTGATGAAGATGGATTGATGAGAAAGCGCTTTGCCAGTATCAATGATTTGCCTATTCAGGAATCTGAACGAAAATTATAAACAATGGCTAAGAATTTTGGATCCCTGGCATTTACAGATGAGGTGAAGTTGCTTCAGGAAAAATATGGAAGCCGTAAACATTACGAACGTATGCAAATGCGAACGGTAATTGACGGATTAACGGATTTTGAAGTAGAATTTATCAGCCACCGTGACAGCTTCTATATGGCGAGTCTCGGTGAAAATGGATATCCTTATATTCAACACCGAGGGGGGCCAAAAGGATTTGTAAAAGTAATTGACTCCAAAACAATTGGCTTTATGGATTTTTCGGGAAACAGGCAATTCATCACGATGGGTAATTTAGCAACACACAACAAAGTGTCTCTGATCATGATGGATTACCCTGCACGCGCGCGGTTGAAAATCTATGCCAAAGCTGAAATTATTGAATTAAATGATCGGCAGGATTTATTTAACATGCTTAACTTGAATGATGATTATCCTGCGAAACCTGAGCGGATGCTACTACTGCATATCGAGGCATATGACTGGAACTGCCCACAACATATATCGCCACGGTACACGATACAGGAGCTGGAGGAGGCTGGCGTCTCAGGAGGGTTGAAGGAATTAAAAAAAAAATAGAGTGGACAAAAAGTCGTCATTCACATTAGTTAACCCACAAAATGGAAATCTTGCATTCAAGATTTTGGCATTCGAAAATGGAAGCTACTTTGATCATATTCAGAGAAACAATTATTATTCGCTGATTTGGGTAATGGAAGGCAAAGGCAAGCTGACAGCAGACTTTGCTGAGTATGAGTTTGACAAGAACACCCTCTTTGCATTTTCTCCCTATCAGCCTTTTATGTTTGAAGCAGAGAAGATGAAGGGTATAGCAATACATTTTCATTCTGATTTCTTTTGCATACATAAACACCAGACAGAGGTGGCCTGCAATGGAGTGCTTTTTAATAACATTTATCAACCTCCATTTACATTGATAGGGGAATCTTCCAGGGCTACCCTGTTGATGCTGATCGAGCAGATGAAATCTGAATTGAAAAAAGCAGCTTTGGCTCAGTATGAAATTCTAGTTTCCTACCTGAAAATATTTTTAATAACTGCTTCTCGTTTGAAGACAGAGCAACAGCCTGAATCACTTGAATTGGTTTCCGATGTAAAGGAGCCTTTTGTTCTTCAGCACTTGAAGGAAGCTATAGAGAAGGATTATAAGAAAAAACATTCTGCTGGCGCCTATGCAGAAGTGCTAAACATTTCAGCAAAGGCGTTGGCAAAAATCACCAAAAGCTATTTCAATAAGACCATAACGGAATTAATCTCTGAACGAATTATCATTGAGGCTAAACGCGAGTTGTACCTGACGAAGAAAACTGTTAAAGAGATTGCTTATGAACTTGGCTATGAAGACGAGCATTACTTCAGCCGATTCTTCAAAAAAAATACAGATATCTCACCACAAGTATATAGAGAGACAGTGGGTTTTGGACGAGGTAATACTTGACCATTTCTCATTATCGAGACTTAAGGGAAAGGAAACATTAAGGCACTCATAGGGTGGGCCACCCGTGCTTGAGTACTCTAGCCATTGTTGGTGTTCTTCACCAACAAATAGGCTGTATGAATTTCTCAACAGTTGAGATTGCTTCACTCAATCCCTAATTGCCATCGCTGCTGTTCGCCTGTCTGCCGCAGGCAGGCAATGACGCACTACTAAAGACTAAAGACTAAAGACTCAGGACTAACGACTAACCTACGCGTAAAGCCCTTCTTTCTGTTCCGCAACTTTATCGCTGGAGATGTACTCATCGTAAGTCATCAACTTGTCGATGTTGCCGTTAGGGGTAAGCTCTACAATGCGGGTAGCAATGGTCTCGGTAAACGTATGGTCATGCGAAGTGAACAACACCGTACCGGGGAAATCTCTCAGTGCATTGTTAAACGCCTGAATGGATTCCAGATCCAGGTGGTTGGTGGGTTCATCCAAAATCAAAAGGTTGGCACCTTGTAACATTACTCTCGATACCATGCAGCGTACTTTCTCACCTCCGGAGAGGACGTTACATTTCTTAAACACCTCTTCACCGGAGAATAACATCTTTCCTAAGAAACCTCTTATATACACTTCGTCTTTCTCTTCTTCTGAAAACTCGCGCAACCAGTCCACCAGATTATCATCCGATTGGAAATAGGCTTCGTTGTCGTTGGGTAAGTAAGCCGAAGTGATGGTTTGTCCAAACTTAAAAGAGCCACTGGTTGGCTTTACTTCACCAGCCAGTATTCTAAACAAAGTGGTGATGGCCAAACTGTCTTTGCTAAGGAAAGCAATCTTGTCACCTTTGTTGACATACAAGTCAAGGTTGGTAAACAAAGTGCGGTCTTCTGCTTTGGCAGAAAGTCCTTCAATGTGTAAGATCTGATCACCAGCCGTGCGGTTCTGCTGAAAGATAATGGCGGGGTACCTTCTGTTGGAAGGCTGAATATCATCAATGTTAATCTTCTCCAATAGCTTTCTTCTACTGGTTGCTTGTCTTGACTTGGACGCGTTGGCGCTAAAGCGAGCGATAAAGGCCTGCAATTCTTTCTTCTTCTCTTCTGCTTTCTTGTTGGAGCTGGCGCGCTGAGTCAGGGCCAACTGACTGGACTCATACCAGAAAGAGTAGTTACCGGTATAGAGTTTAATGGCTTTGAAGTCGATGTCTACGATGTGCGTACACACCGTGTCCAGGAAGTGACGATCATGAGATACAACGATCACTGTATTCTTAAACTCCAACAAAAAGTCTTCCAACCAGGTAATGGTATGAATGTCAAGGTCGTTGGTAGGCTCATCCAGAATCAATATGTCGGGGTTACCAAAGATAGCTTGCGCCAAAAGCACACGCACTTTTTGATTACCGCTAAGGTCTTTCATTAAATTGTTGTGCACACTTTCTTCTATACCCAGTCCGCTCAGTAAGGCAGCAGCATCAGACTCTGCATTCCAACCATCCATCTCTGCAAACTCCGCTTCCAGTTCAGAAGCACGCACACCATCAGCTTCAGAGAAGTCAGGCTTCTCATAGATGGCATCCTTCTCCTTCATGATGCTCCACAGTTTGTTGTGGCCCATGATCACCGTGTCCAAAACCTTTACCTCATCAAACTCAAAGTGATTTTGACGCAACACAGCCATACGCTTGCCTGGGTCTATGCTCACCTGCCCGGAGTTGGGGTCGATATCACCGGCAAGGATTTTAAGGAAGGTAGACTTACCGGCACCATTGGCACCAATTACACCGTAGCAGTTGCCACCCGTAAATTTGATGTTGACCTGGTCGAAGAGGACCCTTTTTCCGAATTGGAGAGAGAGGTTTTGTGTTGCAATCATAAGCTTCTGAAAATGAAGCCGCAAAGGTAAGAATAATCGACTTCTTTAACAGTATGGATCGGAAATAGGGGAGTGCTGTGCGGGGAGTGTTATTATTCTCTATTTGGATAATTAGTGCGAGGTTGCTTAGTTGCAAAGTGCATTGTAGCTGCAGTAATGGAAACACTGGACATATTAATAGACATCCGAAAAATAGTACGGTCGATTAACCTTGAATCGAAGAGGGTGCAGAAGGACTTCGGCATCAGTATTCCTCAACTATTATGTTTAGGGCATATTGACAGGGCGGAGAGTAAAGTGGCAACTCACGGTGAACTGATGAAATTGCTGAGCCTCAATTCAAGCACAATTACCGGTATTATTAATAGACTCGAGAAGAAGGATTTGGCCAAAAGACAGCCTAAATCGGGAGATAAGCGGGTGACCTATATAGGAATTACAGAAAAGGGGTGCGAAGTGGTAAAACAAGCTCCCGATATACTTCATGATCAATTGGCCGCAAAAATCAAGGCCCTTCCGGAGCCCACACAGCACAAAATAAGAGAGGCTTTGAGCATTATCGTAGATGCTATGGAAATCGATGAAGTGGAGGCTGCCCCACTTATTACGATGAATGAGCCAATAGAGCCGTTAAACCCACCTTCAGAAGGGTAGAAATCCTTAAAAACCTTGTTTTTGGCCTAAAATAGCCATACATTTGCATATGTTCTATAGAACATAATAGTCTGTAGAATCGTTATCACATCGAATAGAACTTATTTTTTTAGTCACTAAACAAAGTCATGAATTACTCAACAGATGAAATCTCCCTTATGAAAGAGGCGAGTAAAGTAGCTGATTTGCCTAACAAAATTTCAAATACAGATACCCTGGAGGCCATCGCGGAGATGGAGATCCCGGATCCTAACAAAAAAATGGTTTCTGCCAGAGATATCAACCACCGAAAGTTCGCAAAAGGTCCTTTCTGGCAGCATATCCCTGCTTTTAAAGACGTAACAGAGGAGGAGTTTCTGGACACCAAATGGCAGAATAAGAACACCATACATAAGATCGCCAAGCTGGAGGAGTTCCTCACCGACCTCACTTCGGAAGAATTTATCAAGGATGCCGTAAAGGGAATGGACGAAGCACCCATGAATCTACGGTTGTCTCCCTACATTTTAAGCCGTATCGACTGGAATGATCCTTATAATGACCCATTGCGCATCCAGTTTATTCCATTAGGTGCAAGTCGTGAGCCTGATCATCCCAGATTGACCCTGGACTCATTGAGTGAGCAGGATGATTCACCGGTATCTGGTTTGGTTCACCGCTATTTTGACAAAGCGCTTTTCTTACCATTGGATGTATGTCCTGTGTATTGCCGCTTTTGTACCCGTAGTTATGCGATTGGAAGCGATACCGATGCAGTAGAGAAGGTGAGCTTTAAGCCAGTGCCGGACAATTGGAACAAGGCATTCGCTTACATCGCTTCACGTCCTGAGATTGAAGACATTGTCATCTCCGGTGGTGATGCGTATATGTTGGTACCCAATCGCATCCGCCAGATTGGTGAGATGCTGTTGAATATTCCCCACATCAGAAGGATTCGTTTTGCCACAAAGGGACCTGCGGTAATGCCCATGAAGATTTTGACTGATACGGAATGGACAGAAGCACTTATCGAGATGGTTGACCTAGGCAGAAGCATGGGAAAGGAAGTGGTATTGCATACGCACTTCAACAGTGCCAACGAGATCACCAACATCACAAAAGACGCAATGGACTTATTGTTCAAGCGTGGAGTAACCGTGCGTAACCAAAGTGTATTGATCCGCGGTGTGAATGACACTCCAGAAAAAATGATTCATCTGGTGCGCAAGTTATCCTACATGAATGTGCAACCTTACTACGTATATCAGCACGATATGGTGCAAGGAACGGAAGAGATGAGGACCAGTGTAGCGCAGACGCAGGAAATCGAACGTGCAGTGCGTGGTGTTACTGCCGGGTTTAACACTCCTTTATTTGTAACAGATGCTCCCGGTGGTGGAGGCAAGCGTGATGTACACAGCTACGACTACTACGATAAGGTAACGGGTATAAGCGTGTACAGAAGCCCAAGTGTTGATGAGGATAAATTGTATTTGTATTTCGATCCTATCAGTTCTCTGCCAATTGAAGGTCAGAAAATGTGGGAAGACGAATCGGTGCATGAAGACCTGATACAAAATGCGATTAAGGCATCAGGATTTGCTAACTTGACAATGGCTGTTTAATAAGTAACGCTTGCACGTACTCGATTATATCATCTTCGCCCTGTACTTCCTTGGGGTACTGGGCGTTGGTATTTATTTTTTCTTTAAGAATGAAACCCATGAAGATTACTTCGTGGGAGGGAGATCCATTTCTTCCTTCCATGTAGGACTCTCCATTGTGGCCACGGATGTAGGTGGAGGATTTTCTATTGGCCTGGGTGGCCTTGGTTTTGTGATGGGATTGTCGGGAAGTTGGTTGTTGTTTACAGGATTGGTGGGAGCATGGCTGGCGGCAATATTTACTGTACCTAAACTGAAAAAGTTAGATATGACTTCTGGATATTTAACCTATCCTGATTTTCTCAGGGCCAAATATGGTGGCAAGGTAGCCATGTTTGCGGCTGTCATATCGGGTGTAGGTTATCTGGGTTTTACAGGAGGGCAAATACTGGCAGGGGCCAAATTGGCTGCAGGCAGTGTGTTTTCTGATATTACAGCTTTTGATCCATTGTCGTTTTCACTTTTTGTCATTGCTGCTGTCATCCTGTTATATACAGTGCTTGGTGGAATTAAAGCAGTGATTTATACGGACACGGTGCAGTGGATTGTTTTGCTGGCAGGGCTGATGTTTTTGGGTTTTCCGTTTGCCTATTATAAACTCGGTGGATGGGAAGTGATCAGCGCGGCATTACCAGCGTCTCATTTTAGTTTGACCAATGTGGATACCGTTACTATCATCAACTGGTCATTTACGATTATACCCATTTGGTTTATTGCTATGACATTGTACCAGCGGGTGTATGCGAGTCCTAATGTGAAAGAAGCGAAACGTGCTTTTTTCATTGCCGGTGTTTTTGAATATCCGTTCATGGCGTTTGTAGGAGTTGGGTTAGGGATGTTGGCTCGTGTGGCTTTCCCTGAAAGTGATTCGGAGATGGCATTGCCATTGATGCTGAATCATGTTTTGCCTATAGGGATTTCCGGTTTTTTGCTGGCCTCTTACTTCTCTGCGGTGATGTCAACAGCAGACAGTTGTTTGATTGCTTCCTCTGGAAATTTCACCAACGACATTATAGTTGAGTTGTTTAAGAAAAAACTCTCCTATAAGTCGATCATACGGTTGTCACAGTTGATCACTTTGGTTGTGGGTGTATTGGCCTTGTTGCTTGCCAGTACATTTCAATCGGTGCTGGACATCGTTTTGCAGGCGTATGGATTTATGGTATCTGGTTTACTGGTGCCTACTTTGGTGGCTTATTTCTCAAAGAAAACAGATGCTGTGGCGGCAGCTGTTAGTATGTTGGGTGGAGGAGGGTTTACCCTGGTCTCCATTCTTGCAAAGGTAGATTTACCAATGGGACTTGATCCTACAGTATATGGTTTAACGATTTCAGCAATTCTTTATTATGGAGTGTATTACCTCAGAAAAAATGTTTGATAAAATAGAAAAAATAGACAGTTCATTAATCCAGCATGGCCCTAACAACGATAGGGTGTACCTGATGAAACTGGCGGAAAAGGACGCGCCTGTTATTATTGACAAGTTGCATGATCTTTCTTTGGTGAAGAAGTACACTAAAATTTTCGCTAAAGTACCAGGGAAAATGGTGGACGAATTCATAGACAATGACTTTAAAAAAGAAGCTACTATCCCAAAGTTTTTCAAGGGAAAGGAGCCTGCACATTTTGTGTCGCGCTTTATGGGGGCAGCGAGATCATTTTTATCTTCAGCTAAGAAGCAGAAGATCAAGAAGAATATCGAAGTAGCATTGACTAAGAAAGATCAAAACGGACTAAGTAGACCGGAGGCAGAGTTCCGTGCGTTAGAACATGAAGATGCGGAGCAATTGGTTCATCTCTATGAGAAGACTTTCAAGGTATATCCATTTCCAATTTTCGATGAACAATACATCAAGAAAACAATGGATGAAAACATCGATTACTATGGTGCATTTATGGGTGATGAGTTGGTAGCTGCATCCTCAGCAGAGAAAGATGAAGAGAACAAAAATGCTGAAATGACTGACTTTGCTACACTGCCTAAACACCGTGGAAAAAACCTGTCCTACTTTCTGCTGAAAGAAATGGAAGAAGAGATGATGGCGCAGGATTATAAAACTTTGTTCACCATCGCAAGAGCTGAGTCCATTGGTATGAACGCCACCTTTGCCCGAACCGATTATGAATTTGCTGGTACGTTGGTCAATAATACTTTAATAGGAGAGGATATTGAAAGCATGAATGTGTGGTATAAAAATCTTTGAGGCAGTTGACAATTGACAATAGGCAGTTGACAAAAATCACCCACTCTTTTAAAAGATGAGCTAACTGGGGTAACATCAATACTTTGTCAACTATAATGTTGTCAACTGTCAACTGCTCGAATGTCAACTGATTTTACTTTTCAATAATAGCCGCTACACCCATACCTCCGGCAGTACAAACAGATACTAAACCACGACCTTTTCCTTTTTGATGAAGGAGCTTGGCCATGGTACCCACCACACGTGCACCGGTGGCGCCAAAGGGATGCCCTAAAGCCACACTGCCGCCTTTTGCATTCATCTTACTTCTGTCTATAGAACCAAGTGCTTTATCAAGACCGAGTGCTGTTTTACAATATTCCTCATCTTCCCATGCCTTGAGCGTGCATAGCACCTGACCGGCAAAGGCCTCGTGTATTTCGTAAAAGTCAAAATCCTGAAGGGTAAGGTTGTTTCTTTTCAACAATCGCGCTACAGCTAAAGTAGGCGCCATGAGGAGCCCTGCACCATGTACAAAGTCAACGGCTGCTGCTTCACAATCGGCAAAGTAAGCCAATACTTCATGATTGTTTTTGGCTGCGTATTCTTCAGATCCTAAAAAAACTGCTGCTGCACCATCGGTGAAGATGGTACTGTTGCCGGCTGTTAATGTACCTGAAGGTGTTTTATCAAATGCAGGCTTTAACCGAGCCAGTTTTTCCAGACTGGTATCTTCTCTTACGATCGTATCCCTGGTTGCCTTTTTGTAGGGAACAAGTAAGTCGTTGTAAAAACCTTCCTGGTATGCCTTCACTGCATTCATATGACTTTCATAAGCCAGCTGATCTTGTTCTTCTCTTCCTATTTTCCATTCCTTTACCATTTTCTCTGTATGCTGCCCCATAGATAATCCCGTGCGTGGTTCGAAAATGGCGGGATAAGAGGGCTTAAGGTCTCCTAACCCGATCTTTAAGAACCTTCCAATTTTCTGTCCCAAACTTTTTGCGCCATTAATGTCAATGAGTTTCCAGGCTAGCTTGCGTTGTAGCATAATGGGAAGGTCGCTATTGGTATCACTTCCACCACCTACACCTGATTCTATCTGTCCTGCTGCAATCTTTAAAGCAATAAGGTTGATGGTTTCCAGACTGGTGCCACAGGCCCGTTGCAAATTAAATGCGGGTGTATTGGGGTGGAGGGTAGTTCCTAAGACCACCTCACGGGAGTAGTTCCACTCAAAGGAACTTTGCATTACGGCACCAAAAGCTACATCCCCCAACAGCTTACCTGATAAATGGTACTTATCCACCATTCCCTGCAAAGTGGCAATCAGCATATCCTGATTAGAAGTGCGGGAGTATTGTTGGAAGGATTTCACGAAGGGGATGCGGAGGCTTCCCAATATGGCAACACGATTGTTTTTATTACGCATAGGGTAAGAATTAAGAGATCAAGTTAAGATCAAATTATAATTTACAGACAAACTCCCTCAATATTTCGTTCAACATATTTTGGTTATTTTTAAAAAGGATAAACTTACGTTATGGCGCAGACAGCAAAACCTTTAACCATTGAAATTTCGGAAAGAACAGGCACTGTTTCGGCTTTAGCCCTGGTTCCCAAAAATGCAAGTGCTATGCTGGTATTGGCTCATGGAGCCGGTGCCGGGATGACCCATGCCTTTATGGAGACAATGGCTGAAGAATTAAGTAATCTTGGAATTGCTACGGTTCGGTATAACTTTCCTTATATGGAGAAGGGGAGTAAACGGCCTGATCCTCCGGCTGTAGCAGAAAAGACGGTTGCCATGGTATTGGAGTTTACTCACAAGAAATACCCAAAACTTCCCTTGTTTGCTGGTGGTAAATCCTTCGGAGGTAGGATGACATCCCAAAGAGTAAGTAAAGAATGTCCTGAGTTCCTGAACGGCATTGTATTTTTTGGGTTTCCACTTCATGCAATCGGTAAACCCGGAATGGAAAGAGCGGCTCATTTGAGTGATGTTGAAATACCCATGTTGTTTTTACAGGGAACGAAAGACAAGCTGGCAGAGATTGAATTGATAAAAAAAGTAGCCAAGAAACTAAAGACAGCGGAACTTGTACAATTTGAAGGAGCTGATCATTCTTTTAAAGTGTCCAAACAAAATATTCTTCCTGAGCTCGCGGGCGCTGCAGCAGAGTGGATGAAGTAAATTTAGATGCTAATTGTTTTGAATGGGGGTAACTGATTTTTCAATAAACTCGTGAAGAATTACCATTTGGTCGTGTCCTAGCTTTTGGCCGAAATAGGCTACCAGCCACAACGTGAGAAAGACAACTGCAAGAATGGGGATCAACCATAACAGCGTGGTTGGTTTTCCAAGCGAATAATAGGAGAGGCCCATTACCCCGATAAACAAAATGGCAACCCCGATAAGACTGTAAAAAAATATAAACATGGTCCACACCACAGGTCGAGGGCCATACAAACCACGAAGTATACTTCCGTTTTCTGTTTCTTCCAGAGTTAGGGTTAATTGTGGCGACCAATAATGTTGATCTTTATGAGGGATATAGATGGTGGCATATTGTGAGTGCACTTGTCCTGTACAAGGAGCATCCTCTTTGTTGAGGGCCTCCTTTAGTCGATGTAATAATTGTTCTGAGGTGTAGAGGGTCTCCATTTTAAAGCGTGGACGAACACGGATTCCGGCTGATGACATGCAAAGTCGTGGTTTAGTCTAGGTATTTGAACGAATATAAGTACACCATGCAACTAGTTACCATGACTTTTGTCAGCCGATTAAGCACCTGATACTTTAAATCGCAACACCGTTTTCAATTTATCTTCCGCTACTTTCCTGAAATCCGTAATGTATATCTCTCTATGTATCTTCGATTCTCTGGACAAATTGTTTCGATCTGCAAATGCTTCCATCATCTGAAAGCTTTTGGGTTCACTATCATAGCTGCCTATGTGCATCATTTGAATGCACTTACCATCTGTTATTTTTTCGAATTTCACTTTTTCCAACAGAGGATGTGGTTTCTTCTTTATCGTTAGCTCAATCATTTCTTTCACGAAAGCTTGATCAACAAAATCAGGTTGACGAATCATCAGATTGAATACCAGATCATTTTTGTTGATAGTGCCTGTAAAATTCTCTTTGGCTTCTTCACTGATGTCCCACACTCCTTCCAGCGGGTATACTGTATAATCTGTATATCCTTTTGGAGGTGTACGTTTTTTGAGGGTCATTTTTATCGCATAGGATGCAGCATACAATACACCAATGTAGTCTTGAAATGCTTTGTCATTGGGATTACCTGCACCAGATACTGTAAGAAATTGATAAGTAGGAATATCTATAATTTCTGGCTTGCTCTTTGGCAGGTAGATGGCTTTTTCCTGCTTTCTCCATTCGTATTTCATAGGGATAATGGTTTTGATGAACAAAAATAAATTCAATGTGTGACAACCCTATGTCAGTTGTGCTAAAAGAACTGCTTTCCCTGAATAGTTATTAATCAGGAGAAATCCTCCTAATGCTAAAATGTTGAAATCTTATGTTACGGTTCGTATGAGGTGATTTTACTCGAAAGCTACTTTTGGCACCAATATTGTCAATACTATTCCGATTAAATTTTGTTATATTAAAATTCAAGTCAACCAAAAAATTGAAATCATGTTGAAGTCAACGAGTATCCTAATAGCCGTACTGTGCTTTTCATTTGCTGCCAATGCACAACTCTACAACAAAGGAACCATAACGCTTAAAAATGGCAAAACCGTAGAAGGTTATGTTCAAATTGATTACCGGTTTCCGCAACGGTTCCAAAATGGAATTAGCTATATGACTCCCAAGACCTACGCTAAATTTGAAAAGAGCGGTAAGGTAAAAGGAAAGGACTTAGAGAAACTAGAGCCGAAACATATTCAGGGATTTGAACTGGAGTCGGGTGCCAAGTATGCGACTGTAAAGTACCTGGACGTTTTTTCAAACACGAAGACGGGTGTCATACCAAGGGCGCGCATCTTCGAACAGGTAGCAGATGGAAAAATAAAAATGTATAAGTTCTATACGCCTACAACAGGCAAAAAAGTATCTCGCGAACTGCTGGATCAAAAGTTAGGGGGTGATGGACAATTGATAGCATACATCCAGGATAATTTTCAATTGTTGGTGGAGAAAGAAGGCAAGGACAATAATCCTAAAAACGTGGTTTCAATCAATTTACTCAACTACATCGGAGACAATGATGAAGTGAAGACCAACTATGACAACAACCACTACGGATTGCGTAATCAATTTTCTACAGAGAAAAAAGAGGGTAAGCTGGTGAACAAAGAATATGAAGCGGCTTTTCTAAGAATGCTCGCTGACTATAATAAGTAAACACATTTCCTATAAGTGAATAAAGCCTTGTTCAATTGTGGACAGGGCTTTGTTACTTTCAATCCATACTATAAATCCTTTACCGCTGTTCCGGTAATCTTCACTTTACCTCCAAATGGTAAAGCTGCCGCCTGATAGATGGTTCTTGCGGGTCTTTTACCTTCTGGAAATAATTGCATGTATAATTCATTGATGGGAGGCAGGTCTTGTAAGTTCTCAAAAGCGATATCAATAAACACAATATCCTCTTTAGAGAAACCTGCATTTTTAATGGCAGCAAAGAAATTGGCAAAGGCCAGTTTACCTTCTTCTTCAATGGTACCGGGAACATATTTTCCATATGCATTCACCGCCAGTTGACCGCTCACAAAGCACATGTTATTTACCACCACAGCATGACTGATAGGGTTAGACCAGTTGGGAAGGCCTTCTCCTTTGGTGATGTATTTTTTGGTGGACATGATTTAATTATTTCTTTTACAACACCCCCTGCATGATATTTCCTACCACCAGGCCGAGGTAATTCCCCACGGCATAGCCTAGAAGGCCTACTGCAATACCGGGAAGTATTTTGTCGGTATAGCCTCGGGCACTGGCCAGTGCCAGAGCACTGGAAGAACCGCCTACATTGGCCTGAGAGGCCACAGCCAGTGTGCCCGCATCAATTTTAATGAGATACCCTACACCAAATAAGAAAATACCGTGCAGTGTAATGGTGCCCACGGCAAAGTAAAACACAGCAGGGCCTACGGCAATAATGTTGGCCACCACAGATTTGGCTCCATTGCTGGCGAGAAAGAGCAGTAGGAGGTAATTACCCAGCATGGCCCCTCCGGAGATGCTTTTGATATAAGGAATCTGAGCGATAAGCAAAACCAAAGTGGTCAGCCACAGGATTTCCGGCAATAACGGGAAGAGTTTGCCCATGGCTTCTGATGCCCAAATCACACCAAATACAATGGTAACCAAAACGGCCATGTGCGCAATCTTCATGGATCCGTCACTACGGTACAGGGACTGCTCAATGGTATACGTGTTTTCTTTGGGAAGTTCGTCAGGAAGGTCACTGACTATGGGGTCACTTTTTCTGGTGAGCAAGACCGGAGCGGCCAAACATACGATCAACCAAATAGCCGTGATAATCACATCTGCGGCAATCCCTGCGGTGAATAGATCAGAATTGGTATCGAAGGCTCTGCCCAGTGCGGCAAAATTCATTCCGCCACCTACATAGGTACCTGTAAATTGTCCGGCCAACTTATAGGATTCGCTGCCGATGGAATCTGCCAGGATATAACTCATGGTCATGGCACCCAAAGCGGAGCCTACCGCACCCAGCAAAAATGCCTTCAGCATGGTGGGTCCGGCTTTCTTTATGGAGCGGATGTCCACACTTAATAAAATAAGGACGATAGAAGCGCTTACCCCCTGTGACATGAGAAAATCGTAAGCGGGGGAGTCTCCAGGCAAAAAACCAGAATTAGATAGGATGATCCCGATGATGATAGCCAATGCCCCGGCACCAAGCTTTTTGAAGGTCTTGTACCTTTTCTCCAGCCACAATGAAATGATGACGGAGAAGGCTAACACAAAGAAAACAGCAATCGTATTGGTAACCATTGGCAGTAGGATCGGATTGTGCAAAAGGATAAATTGATGAAATTTATTTTGGTATCAAAACAGATGGAGGTAAATGGCGGTGCTATGGATGTAATAGAGGAACTGAAAAGTCAAATAAGCACACAGAACTTATGGGCCAGGGAGATTAGGTTGAAAAGAAATGAGTACCTCATCCGGGCGGGGGCGGTTGAACGGTACCTCTACTTTATAGAAGAGGGTACCCTCCGTGCTTTTATTGAAGAGGGGGGTGAAGAGCAGGAAATCCGGTTTGCCTATCCAGGCTCTGTTTTTACTGCACTTGATTCTTTCTTTTCGGGTAAACCCACACGGTTTAATATTCAGGCCATTAAACAATGTAAAGTACGTGCCGTAGTGAAAAAGGCATTTAACAATTTAATGGCATCCAGTGAGGAAAACAGCCAATTGCATTTGCTTATGTTAAAGGGATTTGTTGTTCAACAAATAGAGCGTGAGATCGATATTCTCACTACTTCTCCTACGGAAAGATACAGGAGGGTATTGGAAAGAAGCCCACACTTGTTCCAGGAAATTCCCAGTAAATACATTGCTTCTTATTTAAGAATGACCCCGGAAACGCTAAGCAGAATTAAGAAATCTTGATTTCAATCAATGTAATTGACAGCTGTTAGAGCCAATTTTGAAGAAAAAAAGAAATGATGCACCGCACCGATTTAATCAATGACCTGAAAGCGCGTACTGAAGAGATTGTTCAGGAGGCGGCTAAGTTTTCTTCACTAAGCCTGGAAGAATTGAATCACCGAAATACGCCTCAAAGTTGGAGTATTCTGGAATGTCTGGAGCATTTGAACAGGTACGGATACTTCTATATTCCTGAAATTGATAAAAGAATTGAATTAGCACAAGATTCTAATAATGAGGAGTTTAACAGTGGTTGGCTGGGTAATTACTTTGCCATGAGCATGCTTCCCGGGGAGAACGGAAAGTTGAACAAGATGAAGACCTTCAAATCCATGAACCCTATCCATACCCGCCTGGACGAGAGTGTGCTAACGCGGTTTTTGGATCAGCAAAAGCAAATGCTGGAACTGTTGGGCCGGGCCGGCACGGTAGACTTAGGCAAAGTGAAAACGGCTATTAGTATCAGCAAATGGATCAAGTTGAAGTTGGGTGATACCTTTCGTGTAGTAATCTATCATAACCAGAGGCATATGAAGCAGGCGGCAAAAGTTCTTGCAACCCTTCAGCCGCATTAATTTTTTATTGGTGGTTTAACTATTTCAATCTTTTTAGCGTTATTGGTGGTGATAGTTGTCGCTATCGGCATTTTGTGTAAACGTTCTGATTTTACTAGAGCAATGACATCTTGCTTATGTTTCACTAAAAGAAAGGAGGTACCATGTCTAGTCCCACGAAAATTTTATCAAATACTGTTACACTAAATTCCACAGGTGTGGAGTGTTGAGCAGTTGATTTGTGCCTCGTGACAATTTAGTGTATTGATAAAATTGAATGAGGATTTCGACCGGTGGATGCTTACGCTAAGCATTCGTTCCTGAAAGGGTTGAACCAACTGACTGTGAAGCCAGTTCTTCAGGGTCTTATAAGTACCCGACCATCTCGTATGGTCGGGTATTTTTTTGCCACTCGATCTTATTGTTACCGCTTCTCTGAGCGGTAGCGAAGAGTCTACAGTATGGTTCTTCGGTCGTTCCTCCCTCATAAAGGCGTCAGCTTGGGTCGTTCCTGTCTTGAAAACCGATTGGCTTGAAGTACTTGAGTGGTTATCCAATCTTCATAGCTAGCTGTCGCTTCTCTGAGCGATAGCGAAGAGTCTCCAGCATGAATTGGGTTATTCAGTATGGGTAGAGATTCTTCGGTCGTTCCTCCCTCAGAAAGGCGTTCTGATCTGGTTGGTGCTTAATCGGTTAGATATATTATTAAAACGTGTTGCGCTTCTCTGAGCGATAGCGAAGAGTCTACATGCAAAGCTTAATTACCAATTCATTACTTCATCAGATAAGTCTGACCAAGTTGGGTTGGTTGACTCAATTAACTCTTCCTTCCATTTACGCGTCTTTCCTTTTATATAGCGTTCCCGCTCTATCGCCTCTTCAATGTTGTGAAAATTCTCATAATAGATTAGCATATTAAGATTATACCTTGCACTAAAGCTGTCGGGATTTACTTTTTCTCTGTGCTCCATTAATCGAGCTTGCAAGTCTGCTGTTGATCCTACGTAGATCGTTGTTCTGTTTTTATTTGTGATTATGTAGACGCTGCCTCCTCTTACCATCTTTGGATTTTTAAGGCTAATTAAAAATAGGTAATATTTGACTTGAATCATATACTCGTTGAGATTCTTCGGTCGTGCCTCCCTCAGAAAGGCGTCAGCTTGGGGCGTTCCTGTCTTGAAAAGCGAGAGCATGAAAATCCTTCAATTGATTCTCTAATCTTTCCAACCAGTTGCCGCCTCTCTGAGCGATAGCGAAGAGTCTAAGCATGAAATTGGGTTATTCAGTATAGGTAGAGATTCTTCAGTCGTACGTCCCTAAGAAAAGCGTCAGCTTGGGTCGTTCCTGTCTTGAAAAGCGAAAGCATGAAATCCTTCAATTGATTCTCTAATCTTTCCAACCAGTTGCCGCTTCTCTGAGCGATAGCGAAGAGTCTAAGCATGAAATTGGGTTATTCAGTATAGGTAGAGATTCTTCGGTCGTTCCTCCCTCAGAAAGGCGTCTGCTCGGGTCCTTCCTGCCTTGAAAAGCGAGAGCATGGAAATCCTTCAATTGATTCTCTAATCTTTCCAACTAGTTGCCGCCTCTCTGAGCGGTAGCGAAGAGTCTACAGTATGAATAGAGATTCTTCGGTTGTAACTCCCTCAGAAAAGCGTCTGTTCAATTACAATATGTTGATGTGATACACATCCCGCTCATTCCTGCTGATGTTTCGGATCTCAAATCCACCGGGCTGTGGAATTTCTTCAATAAGATCAAACTGAGTGCAAGTCTTGGGGAGCGCACCAAATACCAGTAAGAAATTATGGGTTGCCCCTTTAGGCACCAATACCCATTGCGGAGCAATGGTAATATTCTCTGCGTGCAACAACTGCGGTTTCGCACTAGAGTGATGGTCAATCAGAAAAGTGGTCCTCCAAATTCTCACCAGCAAATCATCTCCCCGGTTCGCACACCGGCAGTGCACATAAACACAACCTTCTTCAAGTACAATGGGGTCAATGGACGCCAGCACTTCGGTGTCTATTTCCGGCTTTACCTTTGCAGGCGCTTCTTTGTCGGGATGGGTATTATTTTCCATCAATGCAAAGCTTGGTTATACTTTCTTAGGCGGCAGATCAAAGGCTTTTGATTCGTGTTCAAAATGTGCTTTGTGTGAACCATCACAAAAGGGTTTATTGGCCGACTTTCCACACCTGCACAAAGATACTACAGTTCTCCCTTGAAGTCCATAGTTGTTTCCCTGCATGTCCACAATTTCAAAATCCCCATCAATCTTCAATGAGCCATTGCTGTTTACTGTTATCTTAGTTGCCATCGTTAGTTTTTATTGGTTTAATTATTGAACAAGGTACTATCTATTCCCGGAATTACCTTCAACGCATTTTTATAATAGATTTTCTCTAGTACACTATCGGGTAAATTCAATCCATACATTTTCCAGTGGGCGTGCCGTTTTCGATAATAATCGAAATACTCATCTTTGGTTTCAAGTACCCGAAAGTAAGTATAGTACTCTTCTTTTTTGTAAGTATCCTTTCCCATCATAATGCGGTCCTGGTATTTAATCAACCATTCTCTTGCAGTGTGGGGTTGCCTTCCCAGTTCTGCAATCACAGCCCCGATTTCCGCATACATATTTGGGAGCTCATCCATTAGGGTACCTAATTTTTCCAAATCATTTCCATACCACCCAAGATGCGCATTAATGAATTTGGTATTGGGATGTTTACGGAATACGTTATGTTGTTCATTCATTACCTCATCGAAGGAGGGGTTCTTTTCTGGATCTTTATAACGGCTCGGGTATTGCTTTAACTCCAACCATCGTTCATTGTATTTGTCTTTGGGGCTCCAGAAAGCGTTGGGTTCTCCTGTATGAATCAAAACGGGTATGCCCAGCTCTCCACACTTCGCCCAGATAGGGTCGAGGCGAGGGTCATCTACTGCTATGCGATTGCCTTCGTTATCTTTTTCAGTCAGTCCAAGATTTTTGTAGACCTTAAGTCCATTAATGCCCAGGGCCTTGGCATCTTCCATTAACTTTAACGTATTGTCTGGCCAACCTTCATCGTCCAGTTCTTCAAAATCAATGTTGAGGAAAACGATAAACCGATTGCTGTATTTTTCATTAACGTTATCCAAGGTCCACTCTAAATATTTACCTCTGAACCCACTCAGGTTGACCATTACTTTCATATTCAATTCATCCATTTCTGCTACCAGCTTATCAAGGTTTTGGATGGGCATGGTAAATTGATGATTATGGACATCGATGAAAGGAAATTTTGCCTGTGTTGGTTTGTGTTCAGGTACTTTTAACGTGGAGATGGGGGAGTATTCTTCCACATCCATAACGTTGAGTCGGTATTGAATTTTACCAATCAGCCAGTAGGTAATGCCCAGGAAAATAAGAAATAGTGGAAATGCTATCCACCATTTCTTTTTAATGAATTGCAGCACAATGATTATCGTATGGTAATAGGAACGGTTACTTTGGCTTTATCCCACATGAAGTTCATTTTAGCGCCAGTAGAATCACTATCGAAGGTGATGGTAAATTGTTCTGTAACGGGTACGGTTTCAGCAGGAACGTTCACCTTTACCACATCTAATTCGTAGTCGGGTTCGGCAACACCAAAGAAGGCTTCTGCATCGCTATTCAAAGAGACTTCCCATTCATTGGCGCCCGGCACGGCATACATACGATAGGTGCCTGCATCAACGGGTTCGCCAGCAAAGTTGATGTTTTTACTGAATGTGATTTTGGTAGCTGCGTTGGCCCCCAATCTCCAGTATTTGCCGTATGGCTGCAAGGCTCCTTCACTTTCTTCTCCGAAGATTACTCTTCCTTTCTTATAAGGTCGGCTGTATTCTACCTTCATAGTGAGGTCTTCGTAACTACCTTCTGCACTTGCAAGCGGACTTACAGGCTCGGCAATAAAAAGCCCGTATAGACTCCATCCTACGAAAATTACAATTACAGCACCTATAGCAATAAATATTTTCTTTTTCATCTTAGCAGGTTATTTGGTTTGAATAGCAAGGTACATACATTAAAAGACAATTGTTGGTAATTGACTGCTTATGGTTATTGTAAACAGTTGTTTAAATTAGGGTTTCCTAAAAAAATATACCCTAATGAAACCATTGCTTTCGAAGTTTATCCTGTTTGCCTTCCTGTTATTGAGTGGAAATTATTTTTTGAGTGCTCAACAATTTGCGCTGGAAGACATTAAGACTTATCCATTCCCTACGCAGCTTACAACATCAGACAATAAAATCGCCTGGGCTTTTGATGAGCAGGGAAAGAGAAATATTTATGTAGCTGAAGTGCCCCAGTTTGGTGCAAGAAAGCTGACCAACTATACCAGGGATGATGGACAGGAATTAACAGGAATTTCTATTTCTTCAGATGGAAAGTGGGTAGTATATGTGCGAGGTGGAGATCATGGTTCTAACTGGGGAGACCTCGAACCAGTCAATCCATCCTTTGATGCTATGCCTTTAAAAGTAAGTGTATGGGTGATTCCATTTGCCGGTGGGGAGCCTAAATTATACGGTGAAGGAGATGCTCCGGTAATCTCACCAAGAAGTGATAAAGTAGTTTATTTAGTAAAAGGACAAGCATGGGTGGTGCCTACCGATGGGAGTAGCGCCACAAAAAATCTGTTTACCACCAGAGGCTCAGTGAGTTCATTACAGTGGTCGCCAGACGGGAGCCAGTTGGCTTTTGTGGCTGATAGAGGCGATCATGATTTGATTGGTGTTTATGATTTTAATAAAAACGCTGTTAATTGGATTGCACCTTCCTTTTCAAAAGACAGTTCACCCCGGTGGTCACCTGATGGAAAGCAAATTGCATTTGTGCGGACGCCTGGAGAAGGTGGAGTTCCAAAAACGTTATTGGATCGCCATCACCGACCTTGGTCTATTATGGTGGCTGATGTAACATCAGGTACAGCTCAACCAATTTGGGAATCCCCTAAAACACTTCCTGGGTCACGACCTACAACGCATGGAGGTACCAACCTTCATTGGGGAGCAGGTAATCGCCTTGCGTTTCTGGCCTATCATGATGGCTGGCCTCATCTGTATTCGATACCCTCAACAGGAGGCATTCCACTGCAACTGACAAAGGGAAGCTTTATGAATGAGTACATCAGCATGAGCGCAGATGGAAAGTGGTTATTTGCCAGTGCGAATACAGGCAATGATAAATTCGATATTGATCGGAGGCATATTATTCGTGTTCCCATCAATAAAGCAGATATGAAAGTATTAACACCTGGGGAGGGATTGGAGTGGTCGCCCATGCTAACGGGTGATGGTGCTTATCTGGTTTACATAAGTGCTACATCCCAGCGGCCACCGCTACCTGCTTACTTGAAGTTGGATAAGGGTACACCTCAACTTATAGCGGAGAAAAATATACCTGCTAATTTTCCAGGTGACAAGTTGATTGTTCCTAAGCAAATTACTTTTAAGTCACCCGATGGGCTCACTATACATGGACAAATGTTTGAACCTAAAGGCGGTGCTGCTAAGAAACCAGCATTGATTTATGTGCATGGTGGCCCTCCCAGACAAATGTTACTGGGTTGGCACTACTCTGATTATTATTCTAACGCGTATTCCATTAATCAATACCTGGCCAACCTGGGGTTTGTGGTGATCACTGTCAATTATAGATTGGGCATAGGCTATGGATATGAGTTTCACCAACCTGAAAGAGCCGGTACAGCTGGTGCTTCGGAGTACATAGATATAAAAGCGGCCGGAGAGTGGTTGGCCAAGCAACCGAATGTGGATCCTAAACGAATTGGAATTTATGGAGGCTCCTATGGTGGATATTTAACGGCTATGGCATTAGGACGAGACTCTCAATTGTTTGCTGCCGGAGTGGACATTCATGGAGTGCATGATCGTACAGCAAGGCGTACACAAAATATGCTGATGCCCGACCAATATGAGCGAGCCCCTGATGCTGAGGAAGCATTGAAAGTAGCTTGGGAGTCGTCACCGGTTTCTTCTGTTCCTACCTGGAAGAGCCCTGTTTTAATAATCCATGCAGATGATGATAGGAATGTAAGGGTTTCAGAAAGTACAGATCTTGTGCAGCGTCTGCAAGAAAAGGGTGTGCCAATGGAAACGATGATGATTGTAGATGATACACATCATTGGATGAAATGGTCCAACGCAGTGAAAGTGGGTAATGCTACTGCAGAATTTTTTCAAAAACAATTTTTCAAGAAATAGGATGAAGGTATTAATTGCTATTTCCATTATTGGAGTGATGTTAAGTTGTGATGGCACTAAGGAGCCTGAGGCAACATCATCAAATGCGATTTCAATGGAGGAGATATCCATTCGGTATGCCAGAGATATGAACAACAAGGCAATAGAAGAGCGTGATACTGTTGCCATTGATGATGTATGGATGGAAAATATTGTTGTTATCAGTTCTGCCGATGCTCAGATAATGGGTAGAGACTCCCTGAAAGGGATTTTTATTGATCAATTTAAATCAAGCCCTGATGTAAATTACGTGAGAACTCCATCGAAGATTGAGATGATGAAGGCATGGGGGATGGCTTCTGAAATAGGTACGTGGGAGGGAAGTTGGACCGCAGAGGATGGTAAAATTGAAATTAGCGGAACCTATTATGCCAAATGGCACAAAGTACGCAGTAAATGGATGATTAGGACAGAAGTATATACGGCTACGCAGTGCACAGGTGGAGCTTATTGTAATTCAATACCTTGACAATTTATGAAAGAGGAAGCGCACTGGAATAAGATTGCTGATAGCTACGAAGATGAAATTCTAAATGCTTTTGAATCCGATAAGGAACGGAAGCTTGCCCGTTATTTTAAAAAGCACGGCAACAAGAAACACAAAGCCATAGATTTTGGGTGCGGTATTGGCAACGGTTTTCATTATCTGGCTCCCAATTTCAAATCTGTATTGGCATTGGATATTTCTCAAAACTGCATTGATCTTGCGAAAGAGAAACCGTTTGATAACATAAAGTTCAAGAAGAAAGACCTAACAAAGCGTAACCTAAAGCTCACGCCTGTTGATTTTATCCTCTGCAGCAACGTGGCCATTTTTTCTAGGGTGGAGAAAAATTACGACATACTCTCTAACGTTTCCAAGGCGCTGAAGAAAAATGGCAATGCATTGTTTGTAGTCCCATCACTGGAGTCTACTTTATTCTATGGGTGGAGACTCATGGATTGGTACAGGAAAGACGGGGTGAAGCCCGAGGAGATTCCAAAATCTGAGTTTAACTATGTAAGGCAGGATATCCGGGATACGTTACAGGGCATAATTGATATTGACGGGAGACCCACCAAACATTATTCTCACTCAGAGCTTCAGGTTATTTTTGCAGAGGCAGGATTGGAAGTGACTGCAATAGAAAGACTGGAGTACGATTGGAAAACAGAATTTAAAGAACCTCCCAAATGGATGAAGGAACCTTACCCCTGGGATTGGTTGATAGAGTGCAGGAAGCCCTGACTTGATTCTTCAGCTAACTCTTACTGCTGCAATATGATAAACTCTGTTCTGCGGTTGAGCCTTCTTCCTTCTGCAGAATCGTTGGGGGCTACGGGCCTCGATTCCCCATAACCTACGGCTGAGATTCTGTCGGGAGCAACGCCAAGGCGCTCGAGGTATTTTTTTACATTGTTGGCTCTTCGCTGACTTAAATCCTGATTGTATTCATCGGGTCCGTTTGCGTCTGTGTGACCACCAATTTCCACTTTCATATTGGGAGCATTTGCCATCATGGCAATAAAATCCTGAATACCATTAAAGGACAGGGGTTCATCGCTATCATGGGCAAAGTAAATGTCAATCAGTGTAGGAACATTCACTGCCAGCTTTTGCATGCGAATGGTATCCTTAAATGTCATTACCGTAGAAGAAATACCTCCAAGGTATAGTGAAGCTGTTTGTGGCGCATAACCAATGCTGTTGATCTCTAATTTATATACTTGAGGATCCGTAGCATTGGTTTTTACACTCGCATCATAAATTCCTTTGACCTTACTTATAAGGTCTTGTTTGGAGCCGTCTTTGCTTCTCAGGAATACCTGCGCATTCAATGGATCATTGTTCATGGCATCTTGTATTACCAGAGATATAAGTGCTTCGCTCACTGTGTTGGTAGGCGCATTTTGTTGTTGCTTTTCAATAGAGGCGTTTTCGGCAAATAGATCTGAATAATTTTCCCGTTGCAAATCAACAGGTTGCCACTTTCTCATGTCTACCTTATAAATATCCTGCTCGCCAATATTTTTATTTCTTACAGAAGAGATATAGGCATGGGTTTCATCTGCGTTGAGAACAAAGTAAATATCGTTTTCGGGGGAGTTGATAGGATAACCTAAATTAACTGGCGCACTCCAGGTTCCGTTTACAGTATCCAGGGTGGTTCTATACAAGTCCATATCACCCATTCCTGCGTGACCATTAGAGCTAAAAAATAAATGCATGCCACTGGCAGTGATGAATACGCCATCCTCATCCATTTCTGTATTCACCAGTGGGCCAAGATTCTGAATGTTGCCCCATCGGTTTCCCTTACCCAATTCTGCTTTGTAGATGTCGGTGCCACCATAACCTCCAGGTCGGTTGCTGGTGAAATACACGGTGTTATTCTCTGATGTCAAAGAGGCTGAGTTTTCCAGGTATTCTGAGTTCAACCCTTCCATACTCCTGGGTGTCGACCATTCGAAGGTTCCGCTTTTTCGTGACACATATAAATCACCACCGTTGCCATCCTGATAGAGAATCATTTCTTGTCCATCAGGGGAAATGGCCACACTGGAGTTGTGGTAGTTGGTATTTAGAGGCCCTCTCATGTTTTTAGATGGTTGCCAATTACCATCTACAAATTCTGAATAGAAGATATCCTCATAGTATTCAAGATCCTGAGCTACTGTAGCATTGAGATTGCCATCTGGTCTTCGTGACGTATAGACAATTAATGTTTCATCGGCATTTATGGTAGGGGCGTAGTCAGGGTATTCTGAGTTGATATTTTCACTTAAGTGTTCAATTTCTACGTCAACAGGATTTTCAATGTAGATCACGGCATTACGACATTCAAAAATCCTTCGGTTTACCTCATTGATTTTGTTGGACTTCTCCAATTGTAGGGAACGTGCCAATATGCGGTTGTATCGATCATAAAAGAGAATAGCGCTATCGAACTTTAAATTGTGGTGGTATCCCTGTCCTAAATAATACATTAGATCTTCGTCCACATTAGGATCCAGTTCCCACGCTCTCCGAAAATACTGCAGCGATTGCTCCTTATTTACTGTTAGCATGATCGATTGACCCGCCATAAATTGTGCTTTTGCACTTTTAGGGTTCATTTGTGTTGCCAGCACAAATAGTTCTTTTGCCTGGGCGCGATGGGTATAATCGAATACTTCCATCCCCATTTTAAAGTATTCTTCAGAAAGTGCCAATGAGTCTACTTGAGCGAAGGTGCTCGTAATTAAGGATAGTGAGAACATTATCCCCAGAAATTGCTTTGTGAAAGCCGCCATAGAACTAAAATTTTACCAAATTTAACAGAATATCGGATTTTCAGACTCCTTCCTGAGGAGAAGCTCCACATTATATTAGATCAAATAATCTACGGAATGTAGGTAATTATTAACTTTTGGTTAATGTCGGCTGTTCAACAGGTTTTGCATTCAGTCTGGCTTATTTTTGAAACTTTCCAATATGAATAAGGGCGATTATGTACATAGGGACATTAACTGGTGTGATTTCAACGCCCGCGTGTTGGCTGAAGCTGGAGATCAAAGCGTTCCACTGCTGGATCGGATCAAGTTTCTGGCGATCTTTTCCTCCAACCTGGACGAGTTCTTTAGAGTAAAAGTAGCGGCACTACGGAAATTACAAGCTCTAAAGAAAGCAAAAGCCAATAAATGGCTGGGGTATAATCCTGATAAGGTTTTAGAGGAGATTTATAGCAAAGTATCCATTCAGCAGAACCAGTTTGGAAGGATTTGGCACAAAGAAATTGTTCCAGAACTAACCAGGCAGAAGATTAAAATCTATCAGTCTTCTGCGATACAACCTGAACATCATGCTGAAGTCAAGAATTTCTTTAGGGTGAATGTGCAGGGCTACCTCAATCCCGTTGTGCAGCGCAGTGGTAAAAGAGTGTCGCTGAAGAATAGAGGTATCTATCTGGTAGTTCCACTGAAGAAAAGAAGTAAGGTTATCCTTGGGTTCGTCAATATTCCCAGTAATGAAGTGAGCCGGTTTGTAAGATTGAGTCCGGTGAAGGGAGTAAATTATGTCTGCAGTCTGGATGATATTATCCGTGCCAACCTTTCCATATTGTTTAGTGATTATGAAGTGGTGGGAGAAGCGCATAGTATTAAGCTCAATAGGGATGAGGATTATGAGATTGAGGATGAGTTCTCAGGAAACCTGGTAGAGAAGATTACAGATAAAATCAGTAAGCGCATGGAAGGTGATCCTGTACGCTTCTTGTATGACAACAAAATGACTCCACAAGTTTTGAAAACTATTAAATCGTGTTGTGATGTTCCTTCATCGGGCTTTTTCCCAGGAGGTCGGTATCATAACCTGAATGACTTTTTTCAACTTGCGGACCTATTAAGTGACCAGTTAAAAGGACAATTCCTCCCACAAATTCAACACACGGCATTGGAGCAAGCAGACTCCGTTCTAAAAGCAAGTGAAGAGAAGGACTATTTACTTCATTTCCCTTATCATCGGTATGATTATGTGCTTCGCTTTTTCAATGAAGCGGCAGTCGATCCGGCAGTACGAGAGATTAAAGTGACATTGTATCGCATCTCTAAGAAATCACAGATTGCTCAGGCGCTGATAAGTGCAGCCCAAAATGGTAAAAAGGTAACTGTCTTTGTGGAAGTGAAAGCCCGGTATGACGAACTCAATAATTTGCAATGGGCAAAGGAGATGGAGAAAGCGGGGATTACTATTATTTATAGCCTGCCTGGTTTAAAGGTGCATGCTAAAGTAGCATTGGTGGTTAAGAGAGAAAGCAACGGTAAGAAGAAGCGTTATGCGTATTTGGCTACCGGAAACTTCAATGAGAAGACAGCCTTGCTTTATGGCGATCATGGTTTGATGACCACCCATAAGGAGATTACTAAAGAGTTGGAACAGTTGTTTAAGTTTCTCAAGACGGGTTCAAAGTCAATTCAATTTAATCAATTACTGGTGGCTGGCTTCAATATGAAGACAAAGCTCATTCAATACATTAATCGTGAGATTGAATTGGCCAGGAAAGGAGTGAAATCCTTTATAATTATTAAAATAAACGGCCTGGACGAGCGTGATATGATCGATAAACTATATGAAGCCTCGCAAGCGGGGGTAAAGGTGCAGTTGATCGTGAGAGCGGGATGTGCCCTGGTGCCTGAAGTAAAAGATCTTAGTGAAAACATCACTGCGCATCGTTTAGTAGACATGTACCTCGAACACGCCCGTGTGTACTGGTTTGCTAATGGTGGAGATGAACAATTGTATTTGTCGTCTGCCGACTGGATGAACAGGAACTTAAACAGACGTATTGAGGTTGGTTTTCCAATATTGGATATGATGTTAAAAGATGAGGTGAAGAAAGTGATAGACCTGCAGTTGAAGGACAAAGTGAAACTTACTTCGATAGGAACAAAGTCGCCTCCAGGGAAAGGGAATGCAAAAACAAGGGCTCAATTCGCTATACATCAGTGGTTGACCAAAAAGGAAGCAAAAGAAATTTGAATAGCATGAAGAGATTAAAAGTAAAGTTCCTTAACAAGGAAGGGCAGGAGTTGGCAGCGAGAATGGAATTACCCGCCAATGGTCACCCACATAACTATGCCATATTTGCACACTGCTTTACCTGCAATAAGAACCTTAATGCCATAAGGAATGTAGTTAACCGAATGACCGAAGCCGGCTTTGGAGTTTTAAGTTTTGACTTTACAGGTTTGGGTGAGAGTGAGGGTGATTTTGCTGATACAAATTTTTCCTCCAATGTCGGTGATATTGTTGCAGCGGCTGACTTCCTGACAAAGGAATACAGTGCACCTGCTTTATTGATTGGACATTCATTGGGGGGTGCCGCAGTGTTATTCGCAGCGGATAAAATCGAAAGTGTTCAGGCTGTTGCCACTGTGGGTGCTCCTTCCAATCCTGAGCATGTGCAGCACCTTATCCAATCCAATGTGGATACAATTGAGAAAAATGGTGCGGCAGAAGTTAATATTGGTGGTAGAAGCTTTACCATAAAGAAGCAATTCGTTGACGATCTCAAGAAACACACCTTGCCTGAAGTGTTGAAGAGTATGCGCAAATCTTTACTGATCATGCATTCCCCTCAAGACACCACTGTAGGCATAGAGAATGCAGCAGAGATTTATACGGCTGCACACCACCCTAAAAGTTTTGTCTCCTTAGATGGTGCTGATCATTTGATGACCAATAAGGCGGACTCACAATATGTAGGTAAGGTCATCGCCTCATGGGCTGAAAGGTATTTGCGCATTGATAATGGTGAGGCGCTTCAAAGTGAGGCACAAACGGTGGTCAGTATAAAAGACAAGACCAATAAATTCTTAACCCAGATCCAAACAGGCAAACATTCTATACTTGCAGATGAGCCAACAGATGTAGGTGGTGAGGATCTCGGGCCGTCACCCTATCAATTACTGACTTCTGCGCTGGGAGCTTGTACGGCCATGACCATGCGTATGTATGCCGACCGTAAAGGTTGGGAAATAGAAGAAATCAAAGTGCATCTTAATCACGACAAACGATACAGTGACGATTGTTCAGACTGTGAAAAGCCGACCAGTAAGATTGACCACTTTGAAAGAATCATTGAAGTAGACAGTCAATTGGATGAGAAGCAATTGCAACGATTGCTGGAGATCGCCAACAAGTGTCCAGTTCACCGCACATTGGAGGGTGATGTAAAGGTAATTACTTCACTGAAGGAGTCTTAACAACGTCCATTTACCATAGAAATCGTTGAATAATGCCCAATTGATCCGGTTTTGACTAATCCGGAGACAATGGAGTAACTTATTCTGGACGCAATCGTGATTAGGTTCAAACTTTGGAACCACTACTCCCGAATTGTTCTATGCTTAGGTGTACTACTATCGTATTATTATCTTTTGTTCTTATCGCGGGCATCAAGGCACAGGATATCAGCAGGTCCGAGTACTATGCCAACATGCCTTTCTGGGAATCTCCCATTATTCCTTTTCAAGGTGAATATCCCCTAACAAAAGCTGAGGCAGAAGAGAGAATTAATATCAAGTTTGATTATGATGCGCAGAACCGCATTGTGCAGGTGAGTGTAAGAGTAGGTAATCAACTCAAACCCTTTGAAGGATTTTTTGGCAACCTGTATATCAATGCACCTATAACCAAAGTAAGCTACGGAGAAAGGGAAGAGCGACACCATTTCTTTGATATCCGGGGCAATCAAATCACAGTTCATAATGGAGTGTTTGAGAAAGTGTATTATAAAGATCGTTATGGTAGAAATACATCATTGACTTATTTTACTGAAGAAGGATCCGCAGCTACTGATCAGTTTGATATTCAAAAGTTTGAATGGGTCTATGAAGAGGATGGTAGTATTACCGAAATACGCACCAATGCAGATGGTGAGATCGTACCTCTAAGGCGTGATTTTCAATTCATGCGCACAAGAATCACCTATGGGCCCGATGGGCAAGTGAATATGCTTCAGAATATTGATGAGGAAGGAAATTTAGTCAACGCTGCCTGTGGTGCTTCTACATTAAAGTATTTCTATGATCAATATGGAAGATTTGAAAGGTGGGAGGTATACAATAAAGATGGGCAAGTAGCCATCGGTCCATCATCAACTGCTGGTGAATACAACGTGTTTGATGGTATTGAACTCACCGGAATAGTATTTTTTAATCGACTAGGTAATCCTACTACTCATTGGTCTGGTGCGGAGCGATGGGGTTTTACTTATGATCAGTTTGGTAATAAAACATCCCTGCTGTATTTGGACGCGGAGGGAAAGCCAAAAATAGCCAACAGGGGATACGCGGGCATTCAGTACCAGTGGGATGACACAGGGCGATTTTTAAGCGCGCAGACTTATATTGGTGTGGACGGTAAGCCGATGAACCATCCATCTTTGGGAATCGCTACTATAAAGTACAGGCACAGTGAGAAGGGATTGCTCATTGAAACCACCAACTTCAATGACAAGGGAGAAATAACAAACAGGAAAGACAACAAAATTGCCACCGTGAAATATGTTTACGATGATCAAGGCAAGTTGATCGCTACAAAAAATCTAAATGTAAAAGGTAAAGAGATCGCACTATGAACAAAAACTTATTATTAATAGCATTTCCATTGTTGACTGTCTACGCCTGTTCTACTTATAACAGTGAACAAAAGGCCATGTTGGAAAGGGGGAGCGAAGTGTACATCACTCATTGTGTAAGTTGCCATGGGACCAACGGTGACGGTATGGAAGGGGCTTATCCTTCCTTGATTAAACCGGAGATTGCACAGGTACATACAGACAGGGCAATTAAATTGATCCGTGATGGGTCTGGTTTTGAAGGTGGAATGAAACCAATTTCACTTACAGATGAAGAATTGATTGAAGTAGTGAACTACATACAAAATACCTGGGGCAACCGGGCGGATTTTATTGCAGAAATTTCAAACAACTAGATATGGCATCATACCAATTAACAGTCAACGGAAAGGATCATCAGGTGGATGTAGACGCTGATACTCCTTTATTGTGGGTATTGAGGGATACCTTAAAGATGTATGGCACCAAGTATGGCTGCGGGATTGCGCAATGTGGCTCTTGTACGGTGCACGTAGATGGTACACCCATTCGATCGTGTTGCGTTCCTATTGAAAAGCTGCAGGGTAAAAATATTATTACCATTGAAGGACTTTCAGAAAACAATGACCACCCGGTGCAGTTGGCATGGAAAGAAATTGACGTGCCACAATGTGGTTATTGCCAGACTGGGCAAATCATGACTGCTGTAGCTTTGCTGGAGCGAAAGCCCAATCCCACCGATGAGGAAATTGTGCGGGCAATGAAGGGAAATCTGTGCCGTTGCGGTACCTATCCCAGAATTAAAAAAGCAATACATGAAGCAGTAAAAATGAAACAATCATGAAGACGACCCGCAGAAATTTTCTCAAAGTATCTGCCTTAGCAGGAGGTGGTTTTGCCATGGCTATTGCCATGCCTGGAAGCTCTAGTGTTTTGAATACTACTTCGGCAGCTTCTTCCTTTGACTTAGGCGCTTATCTCAATATTGACACCGAAGGGAATATCACTTTTTTGTTAACCAAGCATGAGATGGGGCAAGGCTCAGGCACGGGGTTACCCATGATATTGGCCGATGAATTGGGTGCGGACTGGTCTAAACTTACTTTGAAGCGTTCTGACTACTCTTCAAAATTTAGCGGACGAGAGATGGGTACAACAGGCGGAAGCAGTACCATTATGAAGATGTGGGACGTGCTCCGACAGGCAGGTGCTACCACGCGGGAGATGTTTAAGATAACGGCTGCTAAGCGTTGGGGGGTGAGTCCTGAAAGGCTTCAGGTAGAAAATGGTTTTGTGGTGAACACCAATGGAGAAAAATTAGGGTTTGGTGAATTGGCGGAAGAAGCCTCTCAACAGGAAGTTCCGGCTGATGTGAAGTTAAAGACCCCATCCGAATTCAAATACATTGGACAGCCAGTAAAGAACCTGATCACCGATGAGGTGGTCAGTGGGATGGCCAACTATGGTATCAATACTGAGGTAGAGGGAATGGTGTATGCAGCGATCGAACGTTGTCCTGTTTATAAGGGGAAATTGGTTTCTTTTGATGATACCGAAGCAAGAAAGATCACAGGTGTTATTGATGTGATCCCGGTTCCTACAATAGAACCTGTAGAGAATGGACAGCATGTACAGCAGGGTGTTGCGGTCATCTCCACTTCAACATGGTCTGCTTTTAAAGCAAAGAAACTACTTCGTATTGAATGGGATAACGGGGCAAATGGAAATGAGAGCATAGATAGTCTTTTGGGAAGAATGGAATCACCAGAATATACGGAAGGCTACAAAAAAGGCGAATTTGATAAGTTGGCGACTACAGAAGGGTATGAATTGGTGGAGGCGGAGTATGACAATCCTTATGAGGCACATGCGTTGATGGAACCTATTAACGCTACCGCTCATTTTAAAGGTGATAGCTGCGAGGTATGGGTAGGAACACAGTCAGGAGAGCGGGTGGCTATGGAAGTACAAAAGATTACTGGATTACCCATAGAAAATATTACCGTGCATGTACTCAACTCAGGGGGTTCTTTTGGCAGGAGGTACTATTCTGATTCTTCCATGGAGGTTGCCTATTTGTCTAAAGTGCTTAATAAGCCAGTTAAGCTTACTTGGTCGCGTGAGGATGAAATAGCACATGATTACTTCCATCCCTATCAAAGAAGTATTCACAAAGCCATAATTAGTCCTGATAAGAAAGTCGTTGGATGGTATGCGGGTCTTGTGAGAACAGAAGAGTATTTTACTGGGGCTAATGCCTGGGAAATACCTTATCAATTTGATCACATTACTACCGAAACAAAATATGTTGGAAGTATAGTCCATGTGGGTGCGTGGCGCAGTGTGGGTGAGCACTCCAGCAGTTTAGGAAAGGAATCTTTTATTGATGAGTTGGCTGTGAAGCTGAATAAAGATCCATTGGAGTTAAGGTTGGAGTTGCTTGAAGGAGAAATTGTACCTGAAGGAACGGATGATTTTGCTCAGCGAATTGCGGGGTACAGGCAAGTGGTAGGTGACAGGTACAAGGCCGTGTTAAATACGATAAAAGAGAAAGATTTGTGGAAACCTGCTCCTGTAGGAAAAGGAGTCGGACTTGCCATTGAAAACTTTTCGCGTACTGTATGTGCGCACATTGTAGAGGTGTCGCTTGATAACTCTTACAATGGTTTTCATGTTGATAAAGTGACCAGTGTAGTACATTGTGGAACGGTGGTGAATCCTCATTTTGGCCGTGGGCAAATTGAAGGAAGTATAATCTGGGCACTGAGTGCTGCCAAATACGGTGGAGTGGAAGTGAAAGATGGAAAAGTGCAACGCGATAATTTCCATGATAATCTACTGTTGCGCATTGATGAAACACCTGAGATGGAGGTGCATTTTGTGGAGAGCGATGAACCACCAAGTGGGTTGGGTGAACCAGGTACTCCACCTCTTGCTCCGGCACTGCTCAATGCGCTATTTAATGCAACAGGAAAACGCATCCGAAAGATACCTGTTGTAAAAGCCGACCTACAGGCAGCAACCGTTTAAATTGATAGAATGGGAATAGGTTAATAATGTAAATCCTCCTGGTGTCATGCATCAGGAGGTTTTTATTAAATAATTTACTTAATTATCTCTCAGCGTTTCCGCAGGATTGATGGTTACTGCCTTGAATAAATGGTAACTGATGGTTACAAGGGTAATGACCAAAATAGAACCCATAGTGATAGCAAAGAACCAGGGCGAGATGTCGATGTGATAGGCAAAATTACTCAACCAGATGTTCATCACGTACCAAACCAAAGGCCAGGATAAAATGGTGGCGATAACAACAAGTGATAAGAAACTTTTTCCAGTAAGGAGTGCGATGGATTGAATGGGCGCTCCCAACACCCTTCGAATACTGATCTGTTTTACTTTGCCTGCTAAAGAAATAGCTGCCAGGCTATACAATCCAAGACATGCAATCCCTGTAGCAAGTAAAGTGAAAAATTGAATGACACTAGCAAAAAATGTTTCTTTTTCATACAATGATGCAAGGTGATCGTCTACGAACTTAAATTCGAAAGGAACATTAGGGAACGACTCTTCCCAGGTTGATTCGATATTATTTAAAGTGTTGTACACGTTACCGCCCTGAAATCTTACCGCAAGTTGTCCAAGATGCGTGAAAGGCATGATGATAGCCATGGGCGAAATAGCCTGATGCAATGAATTGAAATGGAAGTCTTTGATAACACCGATGATTTCTTTTTCAGTACCGCCTGTGAAGATTACGCGTTTGCCGAGTGGGTCTGTTAATCCCAGAGTTTTAACTGCTGTTTCGTTGAGAATAATGGACTCAGTAGAATCTCTGGTAAAGTCTTCCGAAAAGTAGCGTCCTTCTACAAGTTCTAGCCCCAGGGTAGGTAGAAAGTCGTAATCAGTTTGGAAGTAATTCATTTGAATAGCATCTTCTGGATCCTGCATGGGCAAGCGAAGAGGACTACTGCTCAATCCTTCTCCCATGATGTGACTCACCTGGCTTATAGACATGATATTTGAATTACCACTTAATTGATTTTGAAGCGCTTCCGTTTTACCCAACACTTGATCACTGCCTATGTTGATGCAAACAACTCCTTCCTTTTGAAATCCAAGATTTTTGTTGGAGAAGAATTCAATTTGTTGGCCAATGATTAGACTTATGGCGACCAGTGCAGAAGATAGTGCAAATTGAAAACCGATAAGGAAGTTGCGCATGTAGCCTTCTTTCAATTTGAATGTTCCCTTGAGGAGTTCGAGAGAAGAAATAGAGGCTAATCGTAAGGCTGGAAATACACCAGAGACTATTCCGATAAGGATAACAAATACAACAAGTGCCGTACTATAGATAAGCAGGGAAGATGTATCCAGGTAAAGTTTGGTAGCAATGGACTTGGGTAGGAATGCTTGTCCGACCATAACCAGCGCTATAGCAAATACCAGAGATAATAGCGAGTATAGAACAGACTCCAGAATAAACTGAAGAATTAGTTTGCTCTTAGTTGATCCAAGCACCTTGCGCATAGCAATTTCTTTGAATCTGGACATGGACATGGCAATGGAAAGATTGATATAGTTGAAGGAGGCAATGAGAATAATAAGAAAGCCAACCGCCATAAGACTGTAAATGGTGGTGTAACTATTTACCCTGAATATATTGTTTGGATTTCCTAAAGAAGAGGATCCAAGGTAAATTTTATTAAGTGGTTGAAGAAGCACACTCATTTGTCGTTGTGCAAATCTCTCTTCACTGGCCTTGTAATGGTTGATGATTTTTGTTTCCAGGGATGGGATATTTACACCTTCATGCGTTTTAACATAAGTGAGAAAACCCATCCATGACCAGCTTTGTAAATCGGCTAGGTAACCATCCGGTACTACGTAGGTTTGAAATGAAATCAACATTTCAAAGTAAAAGTGTGAGTTGTGAGGTACATCTTTTACAATTCCTGTAACCTGTAGAGGCCCGACTCCGTCCATCAGTATGATTTTGTTGATGGGATCGTTATCTCCAAAATATTTTTTGGCGATAGCTTCACTCATCACCACACTATTGGGTTGATTAAGCGCTTTTGTTCGATTACCACGGACTAATTCAAAATCAAAAATTTTGAAGAACGAGGAATCTGCATAAAAAACATGGTCCTCGTAGTAGGTGGCATCACCATATTGAATCAAAGGTCGGTCAGCATAACGTAATCGGGTAGCCAACTCAATTTCCGGAAAGCTATTGGTAAGTGCTGGCGCCAATGCAGGAGGGGCCTGTGGATAAGTTAATTCTACATCACCTCTCACGAATTGATTAAGCACCCTATAAATGCGCTGATTGTCTGTATGGAACTTATCATAGCTGAGTTCTGAAAAAACATAAACGGAAATCATGATTACACTGGCCAAACCAATTGCCAGACCTATAAGGTTGATGTAGGAGTGAGGCCTGCTCTTGATGATGTTTCTTAACGCTACTTTGATAAAGTTGGTAGCTAATGATGAACTTCGCTTCGAGTGAGAAGAAGCGTCTAAGCTTTTAGCTTTGTAATATTCCTTGGAAAGTCCTGCCAGATCTCCAATCTTTTCTTGGGTTACTTTATGAAAAGCTTTTTCTTCGGTGTAGCCTTGGTTAACCAGATCATCAATGGCATCATTGATATGGGATAGCAACTCTTCTTTAGTACCAGGCTCAAAGCCTTCATACTTATTCAGACTTTTCTTCCATTGCGCTAAAGCTTGTTCTAAGTTAAATTGACTCATGGTTATGCGGTTTTCCAGATTTGAACTAAGAAGGAATGCAATTGCAGCCACTCTGCTTTTTTATCTTCCAGCACTTCATGACCGGCTTTTGTGATGTGGTAATACTTTCTCTTCTTTCCACTATCACCTTCTACCCACCGAGATGCGATGAGTTTATTCTTTTCCATCCGTTGCAACACCGGATAGAGCATGGCTTCACTCCATTCCAGCTGACCGTCAGATTTCTCGGCAACTTCTTTGATGAGTTTGTATCCATAACTCTCGCCTTTAGAGAGTATGGATAGGATAACGGGTAGAGTGGATGCTGCGATGAGTTCTTTGGAGGCCATAGGTATTAGGTTACTATACCTAATACGATTAGGTATAGTAAAAGTTCTATCTTTTTGAGTTTATTTAGGATGAAGCGGGCTGCACACGCGGAATTGAGACTTTTTGTTACTTTAGGGTGAGTGTAATAAGCATAAAAATCTAATCAGGATGAGTAAATGGTTAAATGAAATTGAACTAGAGGGCGATCTGGTGAGGCTTGTGCCTCTACGGAAGGAACATAGAGATGACCTTGTACTGGCTGCTGCAGATGGAGAGTTATGGAAATGTTGGTATACGTCTGTGCCCTCTGAAAAAACTATTGATAACTATATTGATTTTGTGCTTGGTGAGTGGGAGA
Organism: Cyclobacteriaceae bacterium; assembly: GCA_039971015.1. GTDB lineage: Bacteria > Bacteroidota > Bacteroidia > Cytophagales > Cyclobacteriaceae > ELB16-189. The sequence continues at coordinate 146,401 of JBDVKV010000015.1, read as the reverse complement.
AGGACAGGGCCCTTCCGTTTGTAGTTGTGGAGAAGAAGACCAATAAGGTAATTGGTTCAACACGTTTTTGTAATGCTACTCCGGAACATCGCAGAGCAGAAATAGGATACACCTGGTATGCCCAATCGTATCAGAGAACGGGAGTCAACACTGAATGTAAATACCTTTTGCTAACTCATGCCTTCGATACGCTAGATAGCATTGCGGTGGAGTTCAGAACACATTGGCATAATACGGCATCAAGAAATGCGATTGCCAGATTAGGAGCCAAGCAGGATGGCGTATTGCGCAATCACCAGATTGATGCTGAAGGAGCACTTAGAGATACGGTTGTATTTTCAATCCTGCGGGATGAGTGGCAGGTGGTGAAGAAATCGCTTCACTATAAGATGAACTATTATTAGTTGGGCAGTCCCTTTGCACGTTGTCCTTTCATGGCATTCAGGTACCATTCATACTCATCCAGAAAACGCTTACTTGACTTATTCAAATAGTCTTCTGTAGGTTTTCCATCTTCTGTAAACGCCTGACCAACTTTTGGGATGGGCTGCATGGTAGGAATACTTGGAGTACCCAATTCTGCGAGTACTACGCGAAGGTGAACAGCAGATCTCACGCCACCAAACCTACCCGCTGAATAAGACACAATGGCGCTGGGTTTATAAAAGTATTCTTTTTGAAAATGATCCAGTGTATTTTTTAGTGCAGGCGGAATACCATGGTTGTATTCGCCAGTGACCACTACAAAGCCATCTGCCTCCCTTAACTGCGATGCGATCTTTTCCATCATTTCAGGAGCATCGTTGTTCTTGTACTCCTTATACATTTTATCCAGTAAGGGTAGAGGGGATTCCAAGGCATCAATAAAAAGGACTTTATGGCCGCGGTCTTTCAATTGCTGTTGAAAGTATAACGCTGCTTTTATTCCCTGGCGATTGCTGCGGACAGATCCGTAAAGTAAGGCGGTAGTCATTGAAACAGGTTAAATTCGTATTAGTTTACATTAGGGTAAACAACTATCCTTGCAAAGGATTCCCTAATCATCAAGATATTTAAACTTAATACATTATGGACTGGATTCAAATTGCCGGGCATACAGGTGCCTTGTTGAGCAGTATTACATTTGTGCCACAAGTGTACAAGGTATGGTTGAGTAAAAGTGCCAGAGACTTAAGCCTCACCATGATGGTGATTGTGTTCACGTCCACACTGGTTTGGTTGATCTATGGAGTAGCACTTCATCTTTGGCCGGTAATTCTCGCTAATGGCTTTATTTGCCTGCTCAGTGTGATATTGATTTACTTCAAGCTGACTTTCAAAGAGAGTTAGGGGGATACGATTTTTACTATTTACCGCTAAGGCACAAAGGCGCAAAGCTTCTCTAAGTTCTCTGCGCCTTCCCGACTTTGCGGTGAAAAATGGCGATCAATTCATCAGTTCTTAAACAAACTAAAGTTCGCCTCATTCACAGCTTTCTTAAACGCTTCCCAATCGTTGGAGAAGAAAGCATCTACATCATCCATGATAGGCTTGATGTTTCTTTCCGTTACAGCCAGTGATCGCTTTTGTGTTTCTGTAACAGGGTAGGCGGTATCCTGTAAGTACCTTCTGCTGGTGGAAAGTTGTTCACTCACCAGATTAGGATCATCACTAAAGCCCTGTATGTCTTCTCTCGGGTTGATTCGAAGCAGAAGTTTCGCGATTTTGGATTTTACAGAATCTGCCTGTTGCTTCAGGCTAGCGTTTTCATTCTGCTGTGCTTTCAGTCGCGTCAATATCAACTCCACCGTCTCCTTAGAATCGTTAAGTCGGTCTGTCTTTTCGGTGGCCGCTTCCGCGATACTATTGAATCGGTCGATCAATGCAGCTTTTTCGTTCAGCTCATTGATGGTCATCTGAATATTCGGATCCAGTTTTACTTCCACTGAAGTGGAATCCTTAAAACCATTGTACTCCACTACCACTTTATAGTTGCCGGGTGTTACACTTCTGCCACCCCGTTCTGCAGCATCGGCTTTTGGTTTTTTGGTGTCAGGCATGCGTGTTCCCTTGATGTCAAGATCCCACATAATTCTATTGAAACCCTTCTTGGGTTGTTGTTTCAGTGTTCTGATCAATTTGTTGTAATTGTCATACACCATGATGGTTGTCTTCGCAGAATCCTTTTCATTGGATACCTTTTTCAAATCTTTCAGGTAATAGGTAATCCAGGCACTCGGCTTTTTGTTTTCTCCTTCAAACAATCCATCGCCCGTACTGCGATATCCATTGGCTTCTCCTTGATTAATGATGTAGGCTGTAGGAGTTTCAAAGGTCTTGATGTCCTTAGCTAATATGGTGTTGTATCCTGTTTTTGCCAATTCACGAAGAGGTCGTATGTCATCCAATATCCATATAGCTCTTCCAAACGTACCCAACACAAGATCTGCTTCTCTTTCCTGTATTTGCATGTCCATAGTAGATGCAGTAGGGTAGCCACTGGTCCACTTTGTCCAGGTCTTTGCATCATCTACAGAAATATAAAGTCCGTATTCTGTTCCCAGAAAGATAAGATTGGGAACAACAGGATCCTGTATTACTGAAAGGGCATATCCATATACGTTTTGATCATTGGCTATTCTAGTCCATGATTTGCCCATGTCTTTGGTTCGGTACAAGTACGGACTCCAATCATTTTGTCTGTAGTTGTTGATGACTACGAACGCTTCATTCACATTATGACTGGATGCTCTGATCTGAGCAACCCATGCATTTTTAGGTGCACCCGGCATCTTACTGATCATGTTGGTCCACGTTTGACCTCCATTGGTAGTCAGTTGTACATTACCATCATCAGTACCAACCCACATGACTCCTTTTTGCAATGGGCTTGGCGCAATAGTGAGGATAGTAGTATGATTTTCAGCACCACTATTATCCAATGACAAACCACCGGTAGTTGCTTGCTTTTGTTTTTCAGGATCGTTGGTGGTCAAGTCGGTAGATATCTTTTCCCATGTAGCACCGCGGTCGGTAGATTTCATTACATATTGAGTTCCTACATACAGCGTGGTCTTGTCTATAGGGTCAATGGCCAGTGCGGCATTCCAGTTGAAACGCAGTTCTTCACCGCTGGCAAGGAAGGGCTTGATACCCTGACGGCTTCCCGTCTTTAAATCAAAACGGGAGATGTTGCCTCCTTGTGATAAACTGTATCCGTATCTGTCTTCGCTCATGGGGTCGGGGGCTACATCAAAACCATCACCACCACCTACACGATCCCAATGCATGTTGCGTATGCCATACCTTCTCCACACCTGGCTAGGACCTCGCCAGCTTCCATTGTCTTGCAATCCGCCATAGACATTATAGGGAAGTTGATTGTCTACGTTGATGTGATAAAATTGTGCCAGCGGCATGTTCTCCACAAAACTCCAGGTTTTGCCATGGTCGCGGGAGATAACAGCACCACCATCATTACCACATATTAAGAAGCTTGGATCTTCCGGATGCACGTACCAGGCATGGTTGTCTACGTGTACCAATCCCGGATCAATAAGTCTCTCAAAAGTTTTGCCACCATCCTGACTTACATCCACGAAAGTGTGAAGGTTATAAATTCTGTTTTCGTTTTTAGGATCAACAAAGATGTCGGCATAGTAGAAGGGGCGACCTCCAATATTTTTGGTGCTTACCAGACTCCAGTTCTCTCCACCATCTTCTGATTTGTATAAACCTGTTTTCTTGGCTTCTACCAATGCATACACAATGTTGGGATTGCTGGGCGCTATGGCTAAACCTATTCTTCCCAGGTCACCTTTGGGTAATCCGTTGGCTGATGTTTTCTTCTTCCAGGTTTCACCAGCATCATAGGATATGTATAAACCTGATTCCGGCCCACCTGAATTGAAGTACCACGGCCATCTTCTGTGTTCCCACATGGCGGCAATAATTTTGTTGGGATTGGAGGGATCAACTACCATATCGCCAATACCACTTTTTGCATCTACAAACAATGTCTTCCTCCAGGTTTTACCTCCGTCTGTTGTCTTATATACACCACGGTCTTGTTGCTCTCCCCATGGAGAACCAATAGCGCCTACATATACTACGTTAGGATTGTCGCGATGAATGATAACACGATGAATGTTTCGCGTTGCCTCAAGGCCCATGTGCTGCCACGACTTGCCACCGTCAATGGATTTATAAATCCCATTTCCGCTGTTCAAACTGTTACGAGGGTTTCCTTCGCCTGTGCCTATCCATATTTCAGCGGGATTACTTTGGTTAATGGCCACTGCACCCACAGATGCTGCTCTTTCATTTTCGAAGATGGGCTTGAAACTGGTGCCTCCATTTTCTGATTTCCATAATCCACCCGAAGCAGTTCCCAGGAAGATAATGTCAGGGTTGGATTCCACCACCTCAATGGCGGTTACCCGTCCACTCATACCGGCCGGTCCGATGTTGCGGGGTTTGATGTCTTTGAACAATGACATGTCCAGTTGCTGGGCAAATGATGTTGCAGCACCTAGAAGGAGGAGGGAAAGGAATGAAAGTATTCGCATAAGAGATAGAGTTAAAGTCTTATATGCTAATTAGAGAAAATTGAGCATGGGCACAAGTGAGAATATTCAGGCGGCTAACTGTTTTTTACCCAAGGCTCGTGCTTGTAGGCTTTACCTGCAATGCGGTTCTCCCGCTTAGTGGCTACCAGGTAATGATCTTCCCTGTGTTTTACCCTATAGCCCATCAGGTGGAGGAAATCACTGGCGAAAAAGCGGGCTATCTTTTCGTTGACTTGAATGGTGGTCTTATGGTCGTCTTTCCATTTGATGCCTGGAAGGTAAGTGAGCCAGTTATCCAGCCTCGCCTCTCTGATAAGGCGTGATAACTTCAGGAAGAATAAAGGGATTTTCCGAATAAGAAAGAAGCCATCATTACCTTGTTGCTGATAGAGAGGCATGAAAATTACTCCGTCTTCCATGGCATCTACCCAATTGCCATTGTGTGAAGCGAGATGTTGCCCTTTTGCAATAGGTTGAAAGTTTTTAAACCCATTGCACATGGAAAACTGATCTTCAGTTTCCAGGTGATACCGATATGTAATTTCGTAAAAGTTGTCTGCGCGAGCGGGAGTTTTTATTTTGGAGTTGGGGAGTAGCCCCGTTAACTGAAGTGCTTTGATGATAAATTGTTTGTGATTTTTTATAGCATTTGGTTCATCATGTTGTCCTGATTCATAACCTAAGGAAACATACCCCCACTCATTGATATAACTTAGCAATGGACCAGACAGGAACTCTTCTATTCCGAGTATTACAGGTACATGAAATTGAAGTGCGAATTTTCTATTGAGAAAGGTATCGTTAATGGTAATGAAAGGAGGAGTTGCTCCTGATGTGGTGTGCAGGTCGAAGAAATAAAAAGGACCAGTATTTTCTTTAATGACCTTGCTAATCTCTTTCATCAATTCATGTTGCTCTTCCTTTTCTGCATAATTTTCTTCATTCGTATTTTTCATCACACCATTGGAAGTCCACATTCGATTCAGATCCGTATCTACATAGCGAATTCCATTGGATAATGCTTTCATATTTCCAGTAATGCCGATTACAGTACCTTTCAGTAAACTCTTTTGCTCTTCTATTGAAGTCAATACCTCCTGCAAGGCAAACACACCTGCGGGTTCGTTGCCGTGAATACCCGCAAAGAAGATAAGGGTAGGGCCTGTTTCTTTCCCTGTTACCTGATTAATGATGCGATCTACCTGAATGGTTTGCTGCAGGGCCTTGCTATAGATGTCAATCATTAATGGCGCGTTACGATATCATTCCTGGTGATGATGCCTACCAGTTTGTCTTTATTAATGATGGGCAAGCATCCAATCTTTTCATTCAGCATGATTTGGGCGGCTTCATCGGCATTCATCTCGGGTGGGGCCGTCTTCACTCCGGTTACCATAATTTCTTTTACTTCCTTATGGGTGTCGGCTTCACTGGTTATGTTTTTGGAAGTAAGGATCCCCACCAATTGATCCTGTCCATCAATAACCGGAACGTGATGGATGTTTTTCCATTGCATGATGTGATAAACAAGATCAGCATGGTCATGAGGATTCACGGTAAACAAATTGGTCGTCATGATCTCGTGCGCCAGTTTGTTGTTGTAGTGTGGATAATGAGAAGGTGGCGATTCCGAAACAGTCCAACCCGACAAGGGTTGGTCAGTTACTTGTTGTTTGTGCATTACCTCTGTCAGGGCTTTTAATGCTTCATCCTGTTTAAGGGTTTTTCTGAAATTTCTGTATGTGTTGACCGTCCATTGTGACCCTGTCATGCGATTGGTTCGCAATTCAATCACCTGGAGGTATCTGTTGATGTCTTGCTCGTCTACTCCGGCTTTGCTCAATCCGGCATAGGCAATGGGAAGGAGTTCATTTCTGATCAATTCACCGGACGAAATGCTTTTACCCATCCAATGCAATTGAATTTCTTTACCCACACGTGCAGCGTTAATAAAATTGGCTTTCACGTCACGAAAGTCCATCAGCTCATCTACATGATCATACTTAGAGGGTCTTCCCAGCATCAGACCGATCCAGAAAGCAAAATTGGCGATTTCATCTTCCATGGTAGGGCCTGAAGGGATGTATCTGTTTTCTATACGAAGGTGTGCCTTTCCATCTGCTACACCATAGCAAGGTCTGTTCCATCTGTACACTGTGCCGTTGTGAATTCTTAAAGCACGCAATGAGGGTATTTCTCCTTTAGTAAACTGCTGCACAGAGTCTTCATTTAATTCGGTGGCCAGGATCATCGGATGTCTGGCGATATCGTCTTTGAAGATATTGGTGATGGAATCTTTCAGCCATTCCGAACCAAAGGATACTCTTGATTCGCGGTCTACCGATAAGTCCGATGTGTTGCGCGTATCAACACTTTGCTGAAACAATGCGATTCGGGTTTCGCTCCATAGTTCTTTACCCAACAGCAGGGGGGAGTTGGTGCATACCGACAACACTGGACCGGCAATGGCTTGCGCCCAGTTATAACTGGCTACCATGTCGGAGGGATCGAGTTGAAGGTGCAACTGAAAGCTGGTATTGCAAGCCTCGAATAAAATTGAATCATGTTGTAGGGTAAGCTCATCCACACCACGCAAGTGCAGGCTAAAATCACTGCCACGCAGTTCACGCATGATATCATTCAATTGTTTGTAACGGGGTATGGGACTCAGATAATTAATGGCCAGCTCTTTTCTTCTTATGGTAGGCAGAATGCCAGTAAGAATAATTTTATTATCAAATTTTTTGGCTGCTTCCTGCGCTTTGTCAAACAGTTGCTTTAACTGTTGATGTGTTTTCGTAAAGCAGTCTCCTTTTATTTCCAGAGGGTCGAGATTGGCTTCCAGGTTGTACAGCGCAAGCTCAGTGGTGAAATGAGAATCGTTGATTTCTTTCAGTACCTCCATAGCGCTGGCAGCCGGGCTGTAGTCAGGCTTGACAAGGCATAGTTCTTGTTCTGCACCCATCCGCCTTATGCCGGATTCGATCAGGCCTTGTTCGATCATTTTATCCAGCGTTTGTACATCGTTGAGCAGATGCCTTATGAACTTTGCACGGTATTCATCCTGTAGTTTATCAACCTTGTATTCTCCCATCCTTGATATTTTGTGCCATTAAGATAGAAGAATGGCTTTGGCTGGTGAATGACAATTGTCAGGGTAAAAAGTGATCTTTATTTCTTCGATCTGGGCAGATGAGAAGAAGGGGATGTGGACTAAATCGACTGTTGCACAATTGAACTGATCAGCAATTAAAACCGCAAGGACGCAATGCTTTTACACTAACCTCTCAGCGCCTTGGCACATTACTGGCAAAGAAGTAGGAGTGTTTTTTGATAGTAACTATTACAGTTCTGGTATTTTTAAAGTAAATATTTGAGTAAATTTGACTATGAACTATAACCATTACATAGAAATAGTTCCTGAAAAGCGGTTCGGTCGCCCCTGTATTAAGGGTACAAGGATATCTGTTTATGATGTACTTAATTGGCTTGCCAATGGAATGTCCAAAAAAGATATAGTTACTGACTTTCCAGAATTGAACGAAGATCAGATTAATGCATGCCTTTCATTTGCTGCAGATCGTGAGCACAAATTAAGAGTGGCTTCTTGAAACTTCTGCTGGATCAAAATATTTCTTATCGTTTAGTAAGGAAAATTGATTCGCAATTTCCTGGAACAATACATATTAGTAAAGTAGGACTCCTTAATAAATCTGATATTGACATTTGGAATTTTGCCCAGAAGGAAGATTTTATAATAGCAACCTTTGACTCAGACTTTTATGATTTTAGCTTAACTAAAGGGCATCCTCCAAAATTGATTTGGATTAGGTCACGCAATACCTCCACAGAAAATGTTGGTAGACTGTTACTTGAAAAAAAAGATCAAATTGGCACATTCGCAACGGATCCAATAATTGGTTGCCTTGAAATTAATGATGATTTGGTCTAGACTAAAGTAGCTTTAAAACAAAGAGTTCTAGGCTCCTCGCATCTGCGGTAAAATATTTATTTAATAATAGGCGCAGCCAGGCAACTCTCCGGAATCTTAAACGCATCCACCAGCGGCACTGCCTCCTGACGGATTTCCCAACAGAGTTTGTTGATCAACTTTCGGATGGCAATCGTTTTTACTCCTGCCATGTAGTCATGCTCGAGGTACCAACCTTTATTCTTCTCTATTTGCGATAGTGCAAACAGGTCGCACAGCTTTTTCAATACGGCCTTGCAATCCTTGTCTTGGGTACGTTCTACCTGTGCAATGAATTGCTCCAGAATGATTCGCTCTATATAGGCATGCCCCACATTCACCAAATGGTATTGCGTCTGGTTAAAGGCATCAAACGAATCCATACCACTGTCGAGGTGTTTCTTTAATCGTTTGGCAGCAGAAGTAAGTATATCTCTTTCTCTGTATTTGAATGCACTTAACTGAAACTCCGGGTCCAGCAGATGGTCTTCATCCGTGTTGCGAATGGTTAAGGGGTTCATCTCTGTGATGGAAGTCTTGGCCTGCGAGCCTACATAATTAAGAATCCCAAAGAAATCAATGTTGCTGAACTCCTGCTTGAACTCCGTCAATCTGCTCTTGGCGACCAATTGCATCAGCACCGTGTTGTCTCCTTCAAAGGTGGTGTAGATGTCAGAGTCGTTTTTCAGATCATCGATTCTGTTTTCTGTCAGGTAGCCTTTGCCACCACAGGCCTCGCGGCACTCTTGTAGTGTTCTTGTGGTGTTCCACGTGGCAAACGATTTCATGCCGGCAGCCAGCGCTTCAATCTCCTGCATGTCTTCCTCCGTGCGGTTGATGAACCGATCCGTAAGGTATTGCAAGGAAAAGTGAAGGGCATACACATTGGCCAACAGCGGCATGAGTCTGCGCTGATGGGTTCTGTAATTCAATATCGGCACTTCGGGTGCGTGCTCAGGACCAAACTGTCTGCGCTGGTCGCCATACTTAATGGCAATGGTGAGTCCCGACTTGGACGCGCTGTTGCCTGATCGGGGTATACCGATGCGACCACCGACCAATGTGCCCAGCATGGTGAAGAACCTGCGGTTGTCACTGGCGATGGGACTGGTAAACTTTCCGTCTTCATCTACACCAGCAAAGCGATCCAGCATTTCGTCTTTGGAAACGCGCACGTTGTCGAAATAGATCACGCCATTGTCTACGCCATTGAGTCCCATTTTTCTGCCACAGTCTTTGATGGTAACTCCCGGATGCAATTGTCCTTGCTTGTTGCGCAAAGGCACCACAAAGGCACTTACACCATAATCCTTACCGTTGATGATCAGCTTGGCAAACACAGTAGCCATCTGACCATGCAGTGCGGCATTGCCAATGTACTCCTTACGGGCTTCTTCGCAGGGTGTGTGTATGACAAAGGTTTGATCTTCGTGGTCATAGGTAGCTGTGGTGAGAATACCTTTCACGTTGGAACCGTGGCCCGTCTCCGTCATGGCAAAGCAACCCGGCAACTCCAACGTACCAATGTCTTTGATGTATTTTTTATGATGTTTTTCAGTTCCCAGAAAATAGACGCTCATGCCCCAGAGTCCGAACTGTACACCAAACTTGATGACCAGACTCAAGTCGTGGTAGCTGAGGGCTTCCATAATGGAGAAGTAGTTGACCATACTGCCACCGCCACCGTATTCTTTGGGGAAGCCCATAGCTCCATAACCTTGTTGCGCCAATAAGTGGCACCATTCCAGCACCTTTTCCCTTCGTTCCTTCAGGTTGTCGGTATCGATGTATTCAAAGGCAGGGTCGGAGAGGATCGTTTTTACTTTATTGAGGATGTCGGCCTGGTCACCGTCCAGCACAGCGGCCATGGTGTTGACATCAAATGAAGCTTTTGTTTCCTGTTGGTCAGTAATGGTTTTGCGCTGAGCGGCATTGAAGATAAAAGCCGACTCACTGCTGATGATGCCCAATACACTTTCAATTTCCCGCAAGGACTGTTGGGCTTCTTTGTTGATTTCCTTTTTCGCCTCATGAAGGGCAGCCAATTTCAACCCAATGTCTACGAGTCCATGCTTTTTGTCGGCAGTGGCCTGGTCGGCCACCTTTTGTATTTCTTCGAGCCAGTTTTTGAGTTCATCAGGATCGGGCGGTGTACCCGGGTTGAGTTGACTCAACAAGAAAGTCTTCTCTTCTTCCGACAACCATTTCTGCTTGTCCACCAGCTGTTGAATGGTTTTGATTTCGCTGGGGGTGAGTACCGCATCGCACCATACAGCATAGTAGATGGGGAGAAATACGTATAGGGCAGGGTTGTTGGCGAATAACGGACTGGAGAGCATGGTTGTTTTGGTTGATGTTTACTACTTACTTCTGGTAGCTGACTCATCAAAAATACAAAGGAATACTGGAATATGGACAGCAAGAGGAAACGAAGAGACTCTGCGCTATTGCTCTGAGTGACGTGGGCTTCGGAGTTAGCCTCTACTTACTGCAGAATAGATTGGACTACAAAAGATGCGTCATTCAGAGGGAGGACGAAGGACGACCGAAGAATCTCCCAAAGGATAATTCAAATTCGCTGTGCCGTGGTTTGTTGGGCTAATGTGGTGGATGGAAGTGTAAATGGCGTGGAGGGTTGTGCATTAGGTATGGATGGAATACCCCCTCGGTGTGGTTGGGAATGCAGGAGCATCGCATATAATACCCCTTTGGGGTGGTCGGTTTTGCACTTGCGGTATATGGTTTTGCAGATGGGCCAAATGGAAGTGCACAAGCGGTGGATGGTTTTGCACTTGGGGTGGATGGGATGTACCCTCGGGGTGGTTGGAAGTGCAGGAGCACCACACACAATACACCCTTGGTGTGGTTGGCTTTGCACTCGGGGTGGTTGGCTTTTTTTGGTAGCAAAAGGTGAGGGTTTGGGCCACCGTTATAGGCTTGTAAAAAAAAGTTAAAAATATTTTAAAAATAATTAAGAAAAATACAACTCTCTCATAGGGATTTTCCGTATTAAGAGTATGTATAACAAATTAACATTTTATGTTATGTCACACGTTAAAACCATGCAAGCCTTTGGGAAGCTCAAGGGCATCTGCACCGGGTTAGGAGGAGCCTACAACCCCGGACAACAAAACCTCCAGGTGAAAGCGTTGACCACCCTTCAGTTCAACGCACAACAATTGATGGATGAAGTCATTGAAGCGAAGACAGCTTATGACAACATCACCAACAGACGAGAGCTGGCCTTTCGCAATGTGCGGTCTTTGGGATCACGCATCTGCTACCAGTTGAGATCCTGTGGTGCTCATCCGCTTACACTGGCCGATGCCGTGGCAAGCAACCGTAAGTTGCAGGGGCGCATGCGCTACCGCACACCGGAGCCCATGCCACAGGAGGGAGAGGTACCAGTAAGCAAGCGCAAAGGGCATCCTAGAAACTTTGCAAGTATGGTGCAGTACTTTGCACAGCTGGTAGAGACCGCTTCTGCGGAACCGTTCTACCGCCCCGTGGCGGAAGAGCTGACCATAGAAAGTCTGGAACAAAAGGTGGTGGAGTTGAGAAGCCTCAACGAACTGGTGATGAAGGCCGAGCTGAAATTGAATCAGTTGTACAAACAGCGCAATGCGGTGTTGTATGAAGACGAGAACAGCCTGGTGAACATTGGCAGAGCGGTGAGACACCACATCAGAGCCACCTTCGGATTCAGAAGTGCTCCACACGAGGAGTTGATTAAAGTAAGTTTTACCAAATCCTACAGATGATGAAATCCATCGTAAACTAAAACCCCTGTATGTCGACTACAGGGGTTTTTTCGTTTATGGGGGTGGGAGTATTGGATAAAGTATTAAGTTAAACCTCTGATAATTCAGCTGGCCAGAAATAATCCCAGTCAAATCATTTCTTAACTATCAGATGGCTTTCGATTCTGGAGTTTGAAGCGAACTTAAGAATGTAAACTCCACTTGGGTACGAGGAAAAATCGAGTTCAATTTCACTTTCTTTCTCCGCAGAGTCTCCTGCGATAAGGAAGGCGGGAGGCTGGAAGGGACTCTGCGGCAAAAAGAATTCCAATAAATTCAGTATTTTCAAAGCCCTATGCCAGTTCGAAGAGCAATTCATGAAAATGATGGTATATACTTTATCACTATTACTTGCGCTAGGTGGAAGAAGTTGTTTCATATTGTGAATGGATATGATGTTGTCTAACAATGGTTTGATTATTTAAGGAGTGAAGGCCATTACATCGTTGGTTATGTAATAATGCCTAATCATTTGCATGCATTGTTAGGATTTAAAAACACGGGAAAATCCATAAATAGAATTGTTGGGAATGGAAAAAGGTTCATGGCCTATGAGCTGGTCAAAAAGTTGAAGGAACAAGGTGAGATGGATGGATAGAATGAGTTATATCAATAACTTTGTGTTTCAATCAACATAATAAGGATGAATAGTACCTGGAAAGACAGATGGAATGAACGGTATAGTGCGGAGGCATTTGCCTATGGAGAGCAACCCAATAATTTCCTAAAAGAACAGTTGGATCAACTACCAGTGGGTTCTATACTTTTTCCCGCAGAAGGGGAAGGGCGTAATGCCGTTTATGCAGCGCAGCTAGGTTGGCAGGTGTATGCGTTTGACATCAGCATTGAAGGACAAAAGAAAGCATTCCACCTGGCTGAAAAGAATAAGGTGAAGATTGAATACGCGGTGGGGGAGTTACAGACTTTGAATTATAAGCCTCACCAGTTTGATGCTATCGCCCTTATCTATGCCCACTTCCCGGCAGGCATTAAATCATCCTATCACAAAACCCTGGATACCTATCTAAAGAAGGGTGGTGTGATCATTTTTGAGGCTTTCAGCAAACGCAATATCGATTATGTGACTAAGAATGAGGAGGTAGGAGGGCCAAGAGATATCGCCACTTTGTTTTCTATCGATGAGATCAAATCTGACTTTTCTAATTATGAATTTGATCAACTGGAGGAGGTGGAATTAGAATTACATGAGGGGTTGTATCACAACGGAATAGGTTCTGTGATTCGGTTCGTTGCAAGGAAAAAGTAAACAGGTACTTCTGAATGGAAAGAGGAATACAAATGAACCACTCTTCTTTGCTCTTCTATAGCTAAAAAGATGGGTATAATTTACTCATGATGAGAGTCACACCCTACGGTGATGGGAATCATTACAAATTGGCGAGTTATAAAATATCTTGCTGAAGATTAATTCACAGTATAATATTTTAAACTAATGAAAAACAAAACAGTAATTATAACAGGTGCCGCATCAGGCATTGGAAAGGCTGCAGCGCAATTGTTTGCGAAGGAAGGAGCAAATGTAGTCGTCTCTGATATCAACGAAGGGCAGGGTAAACAAGTAGTAAACGAGATCAGTGATAAGGGTGGAAAAGCCGCCTTTTTTAAGACTGATGTTTCAAAACCTGAGGAGATGAAAGCCTTGGTTGATTTTACTCTTAAAACGTATGGTCAGTTGGATGTAGCGGTGAACAATGCCGGAGTAGGAGGTGAAATCAATCCTGTTGGGGATATGAGTATTGAAGGGTGGAACAATATAATTGCCATCAATCTCAATAGTTTGTTTTATGGAATGAAGTATCAGATACAGGCAATGTTGAAAAATGGAAGTGGTAGTATCGTTAATATTTCTTCCATTTTAGGTGCTGTAGGTTTTGCAGGTTCTGCTGGCTATGCTGCTGCCAAGCATGGTGTGGTAGGCCTTACTCAAACGGCAGCGCTTGAATATTCTGCCCAAAAGGTCAGGGTAAATGCCGTAGGACCGGGCTTTATCGAAACACCATTGCTGAATGCACTGGATGCTGAAATGAAGGGGCAACTGGTAGCGCTTCATCCCATTGGTCGCCTTGGTAAAAGTGAGGAAGTTGCTGAACTGATTTATTGGTTGGCCAGTGATAAGTCTTCCTTTGTAAGTGGCAGTTACTACCCTGTGGACGGGGGTTATTTGGCACGCTAGTATTTTATCGACCATCGTTTTTATTAATATTCTCCCCATATCCATCGCAGGCTATGGGGAGTTTCTTTTCTTCACCATTTTCTGTGTTGGCTTCTTTCCTGGTGCGTTATTCCTCGCTAATAAAATATCATCGGTTTTTTGCCTTATTATAAAACCAATTAAGGGCATTGTCCGTATTGTGAGTGTGCCTTTATTAGTGGGCTGTACTCATAAGGTGAGTTATCAAGGTTGAAAGGAATGAAGGAATTCTTTGCTGATGTTTTTGAATACCACCATCATTTTAATCAAAAGGTGGCGGATTTATTAATGGAGAATAAAGACAATATCAGTGAACGCACTGTTCCCTTATTCTCTCACTGTATGAATGCTCATCAGATTTGGAATTCCAGGATAATGGGAACTGCATCTTACGCAGTACACCAAATACATACTTTGCCGCAGTGCAAAGCTATAGATAGGGATAATTATGCCAACACGCTAAAGATTTTGAATGAACTGGAACTCGATAAAACGATTGAATATAAAACATCTAAGGGAGACGCCTTTAGTAATACCCTTTCAGAGATATTTTTTCATATCTCCAATCATTCTACGCATCATAAGGGGCAAATTATCTCCGATCTAAGACAAAGTGGAATTGAGCCTCCCGTAACCGACTATATTTTCTACAAAAGATAATACATGATAACCTAATCTTCGTAGCGCTAAGTCTTATAAGAAGTGCAAATAGAAATAAGTCATTGCGCTTTACCGGTGAATTAAGCGGTTGGCAGAGGGTTGTTTTTTACTCTCACTTTATTCTCTAGATTTGCGGCAAAATTTATCACTGTTATATGAAAAAACTGATTTTAGTTATCTTAGTAACAACTTGTGCGTCTACTGTATTTGCACAGTTTAATCAAGGAAGTATTATTATTGGTGGGAAGACCAATTTATCCAGCTCGTTTACCACTAATAAATCCAAGACTGGGGGTACCACCACCACCAACGGAAAATTTTCTACCTTTTCTATTGAACCTCAGGCAGCTTATTTTGTAATTGATAATTTGGCTGTGGGAACTGGTCTTTTTATCAGCACTTCAACCTCAAAAGATGACGGTTCTTCGAATAAATACACCTCTACAAGCTTGGGTTTAACACCCCTTGTCAGGTATTACTTTGATAATATTTATGTACAAGGGTCTTTTCAGTTGGGATCCAATAAAACCAAAAATACATTCAATGGCACAACCACAGAATCGACCACCAACCTTGGCGGATGGTCACTGATGGGAGGGTATGCCTACTTTATCAGCGATGCAATCTCTTTTGAACCCCAAATAGGATATTCGCATTCTACCCGTAAAGCAAAGGGATCGAATACGAAACAGATAGATTCTGGAATTGTGATTGGGATTGGTCTTTATGCTTACCTGAATAGGTAGTTGATCGATTTTACTTGTTATCCCGTTGGTGGTCTCTGCCAACGGGTATTTTCATATTCTTTTTAGGTATTTCTTATCAATAGGTCAGAGCATTTCTCGCGACTACAGTTCATTGTAGAAAAACGCTACTTATTTTATTAATCACAACTTTGTTGTGATTTTTTGTAACCCTACCAGGGACAATCCAGTTATTATACTTGTGAATTAAGCTGGCCAGTTTAAGACATTTAATTAATGTTTTACCAAATAATTTGATGGTCATGAAGAAGTTTGTGGTGGTCGCAGCCCTTTGGCTCGTGTCTGCGGGAATGGTTTTTGCGCAGACAGGAAAAGGAATAGAGAAAATAAAGCGAGTAACGCAGGATGAAGTCCCTGCTGTAGTTCAGTTTTCTCTTCAAAATGAATTTGATCTTGCTCCTAATTCGGGAACCTGGTCACTTAGGTACTCAAAATCAGCAACTGGGGTTGGTACTCCTGTACTTTTGAAACCCGTTTCCTACATCTTTCAACAGAAGAAGGAAGGAAATAAAGTAGAAATTCAGTACAGTCCAAGTGGTGCCTTGCTGCGTACCAAAGGTATAGAGAAAGCGGGCGAAGCAGTTGGCAAAGAGTAATCCTTTTTTAAAAGATATTTCCGTAAAAGTAAAGATGCAGCGCATCTTTACTTTTTCTATTATAGAGGGTCTTGGTTTAGTGTTACCAAGGCAAAAGCCTGGTTGTGTCTAACCTGCGTAAAAGTTCAATAATAATTTTATCTTTGCGGCACGTTACGTGCACCCCGGATGGAGACGATCTATTTGTTAAAGCCATTTTAACAATCGCTCCCCGCACCGTCTTGCCATTTGCTCTTCACGTAACTTTACATTTTAGGTATAGGTACGTAAATGAAAGAGAATCAATTCACTCCCAAGTTATTTTCATTGCTGAGGGGTGGGATCAAGAAAGAACAAGTTTTTAATGACTTAATAGCTGGATTAATTGTAGGCATTGTGGCGCTGCCACTTGCTATTGCATTTGCCATTGCTTCTGGGGTTTCTCCGGACAAGGGACTGATTACGGCCATCATTGCCGGAATCATTATCTCCGTATTAGGTGGAAGCAGGGTGCAGATTGGTGGACCTACGGGTGCCTTTATTGTTATAGTGTATGCCATTGTTCAGGAGCATGGTGTAAATGGGCTAACCATTGCCACGTTTATGGCAGGCTTTATTTTGATCGCTATGGGTTTGGCTCGTTTTGGCAACTTGCTGAAATACATACCCTATCCGCTGATTGTGGGTTTCACCAGCGGTATTGCGGTGATTATTTTCTCGTCACAGATGAAAGACTTTTTCGGTCTTGCCATTGATAAAGTACCAGCCGACTTTATCGACAAGTGGAAGGTGTATGCTTTACATTTGAATGAGATCAACTGGATTGCATTTGCGATTGCTTTAGGTACTGTTTTCATCGCATTCAATTTTCACAGGGTGACCACCAAAGTGCCTGGCTCTATTGTAGCCATCTTGCTGAGTACACTTGTTGTGCAATGGTTCCAACTTCCTGTTACAACTATTGAAAGCACCTTTGGGGAAATCCCCAACAGCTTGTCTTTACCCACAGTTCCATCTATTGATATGAGTACGATAAGGGCGTTGATACAGCCTGCATTGGCCATCGCTTTTTTGGGTGGGATTGAATCTTTATTGTCTGCGGTGGTGGCAGATGGTATGATAGGCGGCCGTCATCGATCCAATGCGGAATTGGTAGCACAGGGTGTGGCCAATTGTGCTTCAGCCATGTTTGGTGGAATTCCGGCCACGGGAGCTGTGGCGCGTACGGCTACCAATGTGAAGAACGGAGGACGAACACCCATAGCGGGGATTACCCACGCTTTGGTACTGCTCATGATTATGTTGTTGCTGGCGCCTTATGCAAAACTGATTCCTATGGCTGCACTGGCGGGCATACTGGTGGTAGTGGCTTATCACATGAGTGAATGGCGACAATTCAAATCTCTGTTGAAAGGAAATAAATCAGACGTACTCATCCTGCTAGTCACTTTTTCACTTACCATTATTTTTGATTTGGTGATCGCTATTGAAGTAGGTATAGTGTTGTCCAGTTTTGTGGTGATGAAAAGGATGAGCGATTCTATGAGCATAGAAAATGCTGAAGAAGCACAGCAAAATGGGGACAGCTTATTTGAGGATGAATTGCCGGCATTGCCTGCAGGAATAGCTATTTATGAAATTAATGGAGCATTGTTTTTTGGAGTGGCGCAATTGTTCCAGGATACGATTAACAATCTTCAGAAAAAACCAAAAGTCCTGATCTTAAGGATGCGGCACGTGCCCTTTGTGGATGCCACCGGAGTATACAGGTTGAAAGAGGTGATCAAACAATTTAATGTTCAAAAGGTGACCATAATTCTCTCTGGTGTGAATGAAAAGGTAAAGGAAGACTTAATGAAGGCCGATATTTATTCCGTCTTAGGTAAGGATAATTTGCTGGACAATATTACGGGCTCACTCGCACGAGCCAACGAAGTGTTGGCCAGTCAATACGGCAGCAATCAGATGTGAACCATAAGGAAGTTACCCCTTGTCCCAATCCCATTTCCAAATGAGGATTTATTGCCTATTTTAGGACGGTTATAAGGTTTTTATAAAATAATAAATAATGAATAGAATAGTAAAGTCATTTATCGCCTTGTTTTTTGTTGTGCAGGTATCGTATGCACAACAAAGCGAAACCGTCAGCAAGATTGTAGCAGAGGGCAATGATAATTCTCAACTGGAAACCCTTGCCCATCAGCTGATGGATGTCATTGGGCCACGGCTTGTAGGAACACCTCAAATGAAAGCGGCCAATGATTGGGCAGTGGAGAAATACAAATCTTGGGGAATAGAAGCGAAGAATGAAGAGTGGGGAAAATGGAGAGGATGGGAGAGAGGGATAACTCACATCGATTTAGTTTCACCGCGCGTAGTAACATTGCAGGGTATGCAACTGGCGTGGAGCCCGGCTACACCTAAGAACGGAACAACAGCTGAAACAATTGTATTACCAACTGTTGAAAATGCACAAGCGTTCGAAAGTTGGTTGCCCAGTGTAAAGGGAAAGTTTGTATTGGTGTCTATGCCGCAACCTACGGGGAGGCCCGATTACAATTGGGAAGAGTTTGCGACAGAGGAGTCTTTTGCCAAAATGAAAAAGGAAAGAGAGGAGTTGACAGAGCTGTGGGAAACTAACTTGATTAGGACAGGGCAAGGACGCGATCTTAATAAGGTACTCGAGAAAGCAGGGGCTGTAGGTATTGTGCAATCCCGTTGGTCAAAAGGGTTTGGTGCCAATAAAATCTTTAGTGCCAACACAGAAAAGATTCCGGTGGTTGATGTATCGTTGGAAGATTATGGGTTGTTGTACCGCATGACGGAGAAAGGTGACAAACCGGTGATTAAAGTAGTTGCACAGTCTAAAGACTTGGGTGTCGTTCCTACTTTCAATACCATTGCTACAATACCAGGTAAAGAATTACCTAACGAATACGTGGTACTCTCGGCCCACTTTGATTCGTGGGATGGTGGTACAGGAGCTACTGATAATGGAACAGGTACACTCACCATGATGGAGGCAGCCCGCATTCTGAAAAAGATTTATCCTAATCCAAAACGAACCATTATTGTTGGTCATTGGGGCAGTGAGGAGCAGGGGTTGAATGGATCTCGTGCCTTTGTAGAAGATCACCCCGAGGTGGTGAACGGACTGCAAGCATTATTTAATCAGGACAATGGCACAGGAAGAGTGGTTAAAATCTCTGGTCAGGGATTTCTTCATGCATATGATTATTTAGGACGCTGGTTAAAGGCCGTGCCTGAGGATATTACAAAACATATTGAAACAGAATTCCCGGGAAGGCCTGGTGGCGGTGGTTCTGACTATGCTTCTTTTGTGGCAGCAGGTGCGCCAGCATTTTCTCTGAGCTCGTTGAACTGGAGTTATGGCACCTATACATGGCACACCAATCTTGATACATACGATAAGATTGTATTTGACGATGTGCGCAACAATGCCATCCTTACCGCCATACTGGCTTATATGGCCAGTGAAGATCCTGAAAAGACATCAAGAGAAAAGTCTGTTCTCCCAATTGACAGCCGTACTGGTGAACATATGACGTGGCCTTCGCAAAGGAGTCCTAATCGCAATGGCGGGAGTAATTAGATTTAAACAGAAGCTACTTCTTTCTTTATCATGAAAGCTGCTGTTCGTTTTGATTATGGTCCTCCAGATCTAATACGCATTAAAGAGATGCCGCGGCCTACACCAATGCCGGATGAAGTATTGGTAAAGGTACACGCAGCAACAGTCAATAGGACCGATTGTGCAAATCTGATGGCAAAGCCATTTATTATGCGCTTTGTCATCGGATTTTTCAAACCGAAACTCCCTATAACGGGTACCGACTTTAGTGGAGTCATTGAAGCTGTGGGTGAACAAGTGTCTCAGTTTAAAGTGGGAGACAAAGTGTGGGGTTTTAAAGATGCAGGGTTATCGTCTCATGCAGAATTCATCACCTTTCCTCAAGACGGAGCCATGGTGACTGTACCTGATGGGATTTCTTTTGAACAGGCCACAGCGAGTGCTGAGGGCGCACACTATGCATATAATATCATCAACAAGGTAAAACTTTTAACCGGGCAAAAGGCTGTAGTAAACGGTGCCACTGGCGCGATTGGGTCAGCCCTGGTTCAGTTGTTGCGCGCCAATCAAATTGAAGTAACTGCTGTATGTGGTAGAGAGCATTTGGACTTAGTTCGTTCATTAGGTGCCAGTAAGGTAATTGATTATCAAAGTCAGGACTTCACGAAGGATACTGAAGTTTATGATTTTGTGTTTGATGCAGTAGGCAAGAGTACTTTCGGAAAGTGCAAACCACTGTTGAAGGATAAGGGTGTTTATATTTCATCTGAGTTAGGACCCTATTCTCAAAATCCATTCTTTGCGTTGATTACACCTTTTTTAGGAGGTAAGAAAGTAATCTTCCCTGTACCCCTTAATCCAAAGGCAAGTCTGGTATTGATGCGAGACTTACTCGAAACAGGTAAATTTAAACCCGTTATTGATAAGTCTTATCCCCTGGATGAGATTGCTGATGCTTTCAGGTATGTTATGTCGAGCAACAAGATTGGAAATGTAATTGTCAATATTCGGTAAGCCGATTTTTAAATTCCACATACCCTTCCCATAATAAGATTATGAATTGCTTAGACTTAATGTATTTCCATCTGGCCACTGTGGTGCCTTGTTTTATCATTGGAACTGCCCTGCTCATTGTTAAGAAGGGTACTCCAAACCACAAGTGGATGGGCAAGGTGTATATGTTGCTGATGATGGTCACAGCGGTAATTACACTTTTTATGCCTGCTCAGGTAGGACCACAGTTCTTCGGTCACTTTGGATGGATACACGGTTTTAGCTTTCTGGCTATTTATACTGTTCCTACAGCTTATTTAGCGATTAAAAGGGGGGATGTTAAGTCCCATCAGCGCAAGATGATTTTACTCTATTTTGGAGCGATAATCATTGCGGGTGGATTTACCTTCTTTCCAGGTAGGTACTTGTACGAATTGTTCTTTAATTGAAAAACAAATTTGTAACTTGGTATTTGTACCATTCGGATTTGTTATCATAAAATTGCTTTTTATCAGGTGAGAATTTTGCTGATTTTGCTTTTAGTAGGAGGCATTGTTCAATGCAGAGCCCAATCAACTCTACCTGTAGCATCCACTCAATATTTCGAGTTCTATGACAATTATTGGATTAATCTTCATCACTTCCTGTACCAGCAAGCAAAGGGAAGTCAGCTGAAAAAACTTGAGGAAGATGGCTCCACTTTAATTGATGTGGGAGAAGATAAGATTATAAGTAGTCTGAGTAAGTCTGATAAGGCTGTACTGGACATTGCTTTGACATATTATAGAGATCATCTGATTGAAAAGTCCTTATTTCAATTGGGAGATATAAGGGTAGCGCTGCAAAGACTTGAAGGAGAAGAAGTTTTCTCAGACACAATAGATTCACCGGAGTTAACACAAGTTCTTAATGAGATAGCACCGTTGTATAGTAGAAAATTTTGGCCATTACATAGCACACAAAACCAAAAGGTAGTGGCTGATCAAATCATTTGGATTAAAGATTTGGAAGAAGGTGTAATTAAGGATCTGGTTAGGTTGTCAGGTAAAGAATGGCCAGATACAAAGGTGAGGGTAGACTTGACTGCTTATGCCAACTATGCTGGTGCTTACACGGTATCACGGCCTGCCATGAACATCACTATTTCCTCCCTCGACCCAACGGTAGAGACAAGCTTATTCATTGAAACCATATTTCATGAGGGTACGCATCTATTGTTTTCAATGGATAGCCCTTTTAGGTCTTCGATATTTTTTCTGAGTAAAGAATTGGACATTGAATTTCCTCGGAACCTATGGCATGTTTCTCAATTCTATTTGTCAGGAAGAGTGGTTCAGGATCACTTGAGCGAGAAAGGAGGGAAGCATATGTTGCTTATGGATAGGAAGAATATTTTCAGCGATTTCAACACACCCGAACTGAGATCAAGCCTCGAGCGATACTATCAGGGAGAGGCAGATATGGAAACAACTGTTAGAAGTTTGCTTGATGGGTATAAGTAGGTTAGCATTATTAGACTCTTGTTTTAAATAGTATGTTTTGAGCTTCCATTGTATTATTTAACTAAGAGGAGATGAGAAAATTAAAAGTACTGGCAATATCCGGAAGTACCAGGAAGAATTCTTCTAATGAAAATATCTTAAAAGGAATTGGTACTGTCTATAGCGATCAAGTAGAATTGAACTTGTTTGATGGTGTTGATAAGCTCCCTCATTTCAATCCTGATATTGATAATGACAACCTGCCTGAGGCAGTAGGTTCGTTTAGAAAACAAATTAGCGAAGCGGACGGTATACTTTTTTGCACGCCAGAATATGTTTTTAGCATACCGGGTAGTTTAAAAAACGCCATCGAATGGAATGTGTCCACCACACTATTCACCAGTAAACCGGTTGCTATTATCGTTGCCTCTGCTTCCGGAGAGAAGACCTTTGAATCCTTGAAGTTAGTGATGACCACTATTGAATCTACCATTGGACCTCATTCGACCTTATTGATAAAAGGAGCAAAGGGTAAAGTGAGGGATGGAGTTATTCACGAAGAGACTTTAGAGGACTTGAGAATTTTGATGGACGATTTTATAGAGACCATGAAAAAGCCTGTGAATACTCCCACTAAGTATAACTGACAGGGTTTGTTATTATTTAAGGTTCACAACCAATTTTTGCTGGGTATAATCAAGTGTTACCATTTTCATCACATCTCCTTTGTTTATGGTGATAATAATTTCTTTTTCAAATCGGGAGTTGTAATTGTAGTGTTCATACTGAGTCATTGGACCTGCAGGTATACGAAGTTTGCCTGAATACCAATTGGCGTGTATGTTGTGGCCGTTGGATTTAGGAAATAATTTTTTTAATGAGATATCAACTTCTTTGTCGCCAAAGAAAAATGTTTTTATAAACTGTCGCCCCTTAATGTGCGCGAGCAGAAGCTGATTGTCCTTAATGGACCATGCTGCCACATAACCACGCTTACAGTTTTCTGTTAATTTGAAATTAGGTTTTCGTTTTCCAGAGTTTTCCCAGAAAGGTTCTAGTGGATTGGTGTAGAGATCCATTTCTCTGGATTCCAGGGTGATAATGTCAGGAAGTTGTGCTGCCATAACCAATTTTTTTACCACCAACTAATGACAACAGTCATCGAAGGTACTACATCAATTCCATGGAATGAAGGTATTATCTATCGATGAACTTAAACACGGTTTAGGAGCTGTTAAAAGCGATTGGTGGAAGTTGTAGTCTAATTGGAGATGCACTTATCAATTTATTGTTTTGATATGCCATTGAATTCCGTAACTTTTTAAAAAAGCCTAAACTATGAACCCGAAAAAGAACTTCAATTTGCTGAGAAATTTGCTGATACTCGCCTTGTGTGGGGTGGTATTCAGCTGCCAGCAAAGTCCTTCCAAAGAAGAAGTAAAGGACGATCCAGCAGTAGTAAAAGCAAAGATGATTGCCCGAGCCGATTCGTTGGAATTGGATACTCCCTATGAGGCGCCTCCCGGTGATCCGTTAGAACATCATACTTCTGGTTATGCCAAAGTGGTCTGTTCAGCTGTATTTATTACCGGCCTTGATGCGGAGTTTGCTGCTGCCAATGTGGGTGGGTTTTCAAGCCCGTTTGAAGAGCGCACCAAGGTAGGAAAGCCTGTAATTGACTTTGAGAAAAAGTCAGTATCCATTACACTTCCCAGTGGCGTCACACGTACAGCAGTGTATTTGGGAGACCAAAGTCAGGGATGTGTTACCCTTCCTGTTGGCATGGACAAAGTGTTTTATGAACCAAAGAAAATTACGCGTAACCTTCCTGAGGCAGACGCTACACCATGGCCTATGGGGGATGTTTTGCCGGAAGACCCAATGCCTGCTGAGTTGGATATGGATAAAGTACAACAAGCGGTAGATGCAGCTTTTGAAGGAGATGGAAAAACGGCAGCTTTTGTTGTCACTTATAAAGGACGGTTAATAGGAGAGCGCTATGGAGAGGGAATAACCAAGGATACGCCATTGGAAAGTTGGTCCATGGGAAAGAGTTTAACGGCCACGATGATGGGTGTGTTGATTAACCAGGGAGTTTATACCTTGGATCAGCCTGCTCCCATTCCGGAGTGGCAGAATGAAGGAGATGGTAGGGCAAAGATTCGGATAAGTGATATTCTTCACATGTCGAGTGGCTTGCGGTTTCGTGCTCCACAAGACCCTGATTTTGATCCATCACTGGGTTATCCTGATCACTTGTATGTGTACACAGGCTCGGTGAATTCCTTTCAGTGGGCTGCAACAAGGCCGCAGCAGTGGCTTCCGAATACAGTAGGTCGTTATCGTAATTCCGATCCTGTTCTTACCAATTATCTCGTTAGATTGGGTGTAGAGGGCAGAGGAGGAGACTATCATGAATTCCCCCAACGGGAGCTGTTTGATAAAATTGGTATTCGTACTATGATCATGGAAGCTGATCCTTACGGAAACTTTCTGACGCAAGGGTATGAGTTTGCTTCAGGAAGAGACTGGGCCAGAATGGGTAATCTCTATTTACAAGATGGTGTATGGAATGGTGAGCGGATCTTACCAGAAGGGTATGTGGATTTTGTAAGCACATTGGCTCAACCTTGGCTGGATGATGGTCGCCCGATATATGGTGGGTTTTTCTGGATCAACGGTGATGGCGGCAGACCCATCCCAAAGGATGCGTACATGATGCTGGGCGCAGGGGGACAATCAACGACAATTATTCCTTCACATGATTTGGTGGTTGTGCGTTTAGGGCACTACACAGGAGCTAGGGAAGGGGGAGTGGCTTTAGATAAAGCTTTTACATTGTTGATGGAAGCTGTTCCTAAAGGCGAAGAATAAAGTATAGTCCATAGTTGAGTGTTGTTAACTTAACTATGGACTATTATCTATAACTACTTACTTTTTCTCCTTGTAATTTCTGAATGAGTACGCAAAACCTATTGTTAGTGCCTGGCTTAACTGTACACCGGAATCCTGGTCGAAGTCGTAAAGTAGGATACCACCTACACTTACATTGACAAACTGATTCACTTTTGCAGTAAGGTTAAGATCCAAACGGTGGTCAATGGTCTTTGCCTCTAAAGTTTCATAGTTGGCAAACATCACATACCTCCATTTTAAATTAAGATTTTCTGCAATGTCCTTGTTGAACTCAGCTTGCATTTGGAAAGCAAGCCATTCCCAACGTGTTTCATCAGGAAGCTCTACGCCATAAGGAGTAGGTCCTACAGTGGTAACAAACCTTGCCGGGTCTTTTACCACAGTAAGTCTTGGTGCAAAAGGAGCAATGCGTAGTTTGAAGTAGTCTACAGGGTGGTATTCCAGTCCCCATGCAGAAGTAAAGAAGGCAGGAGCAAAGATATCGGATATCAAATCCTCGGTGTCGTCATCGTTGTAGCGATAGCCCTTTGTGAATTGTGTGCTAAAAGTTAATGACGAGAACAATCCCCATTTGTCATTCAGGTCACGTCCATATTTAGTATCCAGATAGATACGGTCGGAAGTTTTGCGATACCCTTGCCCATCGTTGTTAACAAAACCAAAAAGCATATCAATTTCATTGTCCCACGAATGTTTTCCATTTTTGTAGTTGGCTTTGTAATTGAAGAGGGTGTTGAGCCCGATGGAATTTACTCCCCCTGCCTTCCAGTTGGAGGAAAATGATGCCTGGTTTAAGTTAATGCCAAAATTGAGACTCTTTTTCCAATTTGTTGTGGAGTCTACTTTTACTATTTGCGCTTGAGTAAGAAATGCAGAGCAAATAAGTACGGCTGTAAAAAGTGTTTTCATGAAGCTTTGTTAAAATTGGGGCTGGTTAGAAATGTTCTGGCAAGATACGAAGTTGGCAGAAAATCCTTACTATAATTTCAGGATTTTGCTGCCTACTTCACCAACTGCTCTTTTGAGTTTAATAGGTAATCGCTGCTTTTAATGACTTTGCTTGCTTTACGAAAGACTCTACTTTTGATAATGAAGGCAATTGTCTTACCAGCTTCTGTTTGGTGTTAACTTCTACCATTTTATCGTGAAGATTTTTAGGGACACGCATTTTTAATTCCTTTACGGTATCTACTCCTGCTTTCTCCATCAATTGTGAATATTCACTTCCAATCCCTTTGATACGGTAGAGGTCTGCCATGTTGGTCCATTTTAGAATGGTGCTTTCACTGATAGTTGAGGCTGCAGCAACTTTTTTTCTATCGCTTTTTGATGCGCACTGCTTCAGTAGTCCTGAGACAGAGCGGATACCTGCTACTTGTAATTTCTTTGCGTAAGAAGGTCCTATGCCTTCGATGTCTGATAGTTTTTTGTTAGCCATTTTGATTTAGTTTATGAATTCGAATTATAAAATAGTTTTGAACATGTTGCTAAGCGATTTGATATTGCTTAGCGGATTACTTTTGCCTATGAGTTTAAGTATTCCAGCTTCACCACCTCCGGCTACCTGGTTGCTCACACGTGACATAATAAACGGAATAATAAAACCTGCAATGGACTTCGATATTGATTCCGATACACCCAATTTGGATACCATCTTTGTTCCGTAATCAGAGATCATTGTTTTAACCAAAGAACTTTGGTCTAAAGGTGGTTTACCACTAAATAAACTTACAAGTCCCTCTGTATTGCCTCCGGAAACCTGTCCTCTTAGTTGAGTGGCAACTGTATCTTTAGCCAGTTTTATGGCTCCATTTGTTTTGGATTCAGGAAGACCTAATGAAATTAGCTTGCTTCCCAACTCTCCTTTTACACTGTTTAATATTTGATCTATCATTTCAGCTGGTGTTTATGCCTCGAGTGGCTGTTTTTCTTAATGTTGACTCAAAAGTAGTGGCTAAACCACTTCAAATGGGGATTCTTCGTTGTATGAAGGGTATAACTCGATGAATCTCGAGTGCTGCACGATTAAGAAAAGATGGGTCTAGTCCTCTTCCTGACTTTTGCTTTCCCTTTGTTTTGTAAACAAGTCCTTGATTCCGCGCTCAACAGGGAATAGAATCAGTGCGAGGGTCAGATTAAGTAAGGTTTTATATAGGGGAACGCTCCCAATAAACTCAGGAGTGATAGGTTCAAGCCAGTTTTGCAGGTAGTCAAACACAATAAAAATGCACATGAATACCATTACCCGACCCAATGATCGTTTTGTAGCAGGGTTTCTGATGAGCAGATAGGTAATGCCAAAAAGCACCGTTATACCCGCCATTTGCAAAAGGTAAAACCACCATGTGTTCCAGTAGGGTTTATTGATTACAAAAGTGTAAGTCAGTGGTTTATCCACCCATGTACGCAGGTCATTGGTAGCTTGCGCTCGTAAGGTGTAGGTTCCGGGCTCCAGGGAGGTGTAGGTGATCGAGCTGTTGGTAGAAGGCGGTGACCACCCTTCCTCGAGGTTTTCCAAATAGTATCGGTAATATACCTTGCCATTATAATTGGTATCCATGGCCCTGTAATTGAGGGTGACGTGGTTTTGATCATACCTCAACATAACAGGAGGGTAGATTCCATTTTTCATTTCCTCATTTGACGGTTCGGGAGGTGTGAAAGGGGAGAAGGAGATTTTTATTTCTGTTAAGTAAGTATCCAGTACCACGGCCTTTCCAACTTTCTCTGTATTAAACACACTGATACCTCTTTCATTGGGGAGTAACAGATTTCCTTTTGAATCAATGAACAGCTCCGATGCATAATCTTCCTTTTCTAGTAATCCGTCATTCTTGTCATAGTACCTTGTCTTGCCTGTATTTAAATCCTGGTAACCGATGCTTTTTCGAGAAGTCATCCATAACCTTTCGTTAAGATCCACGATAAGACTCTTGATAAATGGAGATACAGATTCCTGAGAAGGACCCACTCTTTTGAAACTTTCGTTGTCGTATTTGAAGTAACCTTGACCATCTGAAGTAATCCATATCTTTCCATCATGTTCTGTTATGTCATTAATATCATGACTGGGGAAGATATCCTGTTGGGACAATCGTACAATTTCTCCATCGATGTTTAGCTTCGCTAAGCCAGCACCGAGACTTCCAAACCAAACCTCTCTATTGCTGCTTGCACAGATCGTATAGATATCATTGTGAATAAACCCGTTGTTGGTAGAAAGATGATTTAATACATTTCCACTTTTGTCTACCAGTATCACACCGTTTTCCATTGCGGAAATCCATACATTACCCTCCTTATCAATTTCAAAAAGTCGGGCGCGTATGGTTCGTTGCTCCAACCCATTAAAAGAGATTTTTCTGGTTTTCTTTTTGATTAAATCGTATACAAGAACTCCATTGTTTTGTGTTCCCATCCATAGCTCATCTTGTTTCACTTTAATAGTATGAACAGGTTCATCAAATCCAGCAATGCGCTGAAATTGCTTTATTAGAGTAGGGGAGGATGGATCAAAACGGAATAAGCCTTTATCAGTGGCAACGAGGTATTGGCCATTCCATTCTTCAATGGCATTAACGTTCTTGATTTCTTTGGGCGCTTCGTAGTACTTAAAGAACGGTTCATAAAGCTTAACCAATCCATTACTTAAAGTTCCAACCCAAATTGAGCCTTCCTGTTCAATGTACATTGTGTTCACAGAAAATATGGGGAAACCACTGGCTTCATCGAAGTGTGCAATGCTGCTCACTACCGTATCTCTTTCCAGCATAAAATGAAACAACCCTTTCTGATGAGTGCCAATCCATAGTGAATGGTCTGTA
Source organism: Cyclobacteriaceae bacterium (assembly GCA_039971015.1). Lineage (GTDB taxonomy): Bacteria > Bacteroidota > Bacteroidia > Cytophagales > Cyclobacteriaceae > ELB16-189. Next base: position 117,067 of record JBDVKV010000015.1, on the reverse strand, counting down.
TGATGAACTATTGCTCGTACATCTGCACTCCCTAATTGTTCTGCGAATAAATGATGTTCTACCTTTGTGAAGGTGCCAGTGCGTATAAGGTAAAGACCATTGGAGGTCCCAGCCCAGATGAGCTGGGAGTCATTTTTAAAGGTTTCAAGGCTCGTGATCTCTTGATAGAGCAAATCTTCAGGAGCATCGTTAAAAATGAGTTGCTGGCCATCAATTTGAAAAGTATATATGCCCTCTGATGTAGCGGTGATCAGTTGAGTGCCTGCTACTTTGATTTGGTTGATTATTTTTCCTTGCAATTCGGCAGGAAATATTATTTGTGGAGCACTTAATTCATTCCATACGACTAAGCCCTTCGATCGGGTAGCTGCATATATTATTCCTTTATCTGATTCCGTTATTGAAACGATTTCACTATTGAGTGTGTCGCCAATGATAGTTTCGAAAAACGCGCCATTGTAGGAAGAGATGCTACCTTGAAAATGACCAAATAGAATTCTTCCGTTTTTTGCCTGGTAGGATTCCGTAATGAAATTATCAGCAAGCCCGTTTTCTGTTGTAAATATTCTTGTATCCTTACCATCGAAGCGGGTGAGTCCATTGCCAGTACTTACCCATATAAATCCTCTTTTATCCTTTACGATTCCGTAAACGAAATTCTGAGCTAATCCATTCTCTTCATTCAGTTGACTGAACTGGGTTCGGGTTAACTGTGCAAATCCAAATTCACTGATGAAAAATAATGCGCCAACTAAAAGGAACCTAAGCATGGTTTAATTCTGACCTGTCGAAGACTTTAAAGTCACCTTCAGATCATATTTGTATTTGGGAGGACCTCCAATTGGTATGGCAAAGAAGGGAATGGCCTCGTCATATTGATTGGTAATGTAAAGGCTCATGGCGTTTTCTCCTTGATTCTGTTTTTGGATTTGAATATCGAGGGTAGTGTTTTTTTCGGCATCCTTCATCATGTGTTTGCTTTTGGCCCACTCATTATCTCCTGAAATAGATCCTTCATGTCTGTTTTTTGCTACAGAATATATAAGAATGGATCCATCCTTATCATAGTCAAAATTGTTTTGTGTGATGGAAACTACTGAACGGTCAATAAATGGATAAACATGAGAAATACCTTTGGCCTTTGGTAACTTAAATGTGTATTCATAGGCAAATGCATTGGCACCTTCGATGCTTCTATTGAGTGTTGGTTGTTCGCTAAAGAAGCAGCGGTATTGATTACCATCATCTCCTTGCAGACCTTCTATGATGAGTTTGAAAATATACCCACCTATCGCTTCTGATCTTTCCCCCTGAAGCGGATTGAAAGGGCCAAATGTATACCAATTGGCGTCATAAGTAGATTCAGCCCCAAAGATTTTGGAAGCCAGGAGGCTGCCACTGTCAAATTTACCGGTTGGATTTATCTTTTGAGCATCTTTATTAGAGAAGGCCCCGTTGCCACCGTAGATAGAAAATTTGATTTTAGTATTGGCACTTCCATGAATTTCATCATGTGTTCCTCCCGTGTCTGGGTCGTATACCCTTATGTATACGGGTGACTTGTAATTGAGTGGCACACTAAAGAAAAGTATTTGCACGTGGTCATCATCTCCCAATGATAATGGAGCCTGAGCCCCATAAGTAATCAGGTAGTCAATATTCTCTACTTCGTTGGGAACGCGTTGGGCAAACGTGGCCAAAGCTAGATGCAGCAATGAAAACAGGATTAGTTTTATTTTCATTGTGTAGGTTTTATAAATACTCCCATGAGTGTACAACCCGTTTGATTTTGCCTCTCCTCAGAGTTACCAATCATTCCAATTTCGATCAGGTGAAAACCCTCTTTTTGGAAAGTATGACGAACTGTAGGGCCACAATAAAACTCATCTTCTATTCTCCAGTAAATGTCAGTTGCTGTAAAACCAGGAAATTCGTCTTTGTTGTATTCAAAATTGGCAATGCTCTGGGTTAATGTATCTACCTGATATTTGACAGGTGGCCATAATGTAACTGTGGTTGATAATTCATTTCTTATTACCATTTTGGTTTTTGCGTCTACAAGATCAAGAGTGATAAAATAAGAACCATATTCAGCAAAACAATATTCCGTAAGCAATCCTTCTTGCGAATGCCCATCACCGAAATTCCAGGAATAAACAAATTCTTTTCCTCCTTTATCCAGCGAATGACTCACATCCAGCTGCAGGCATTTGCTGCCTCTGTTGGAGCCAAGGCAGCCCTGATTTGCTTCAAAGAACTGCTCTGCTGCACAGCTTGTGTTCTGTGCGAAGGAGGAGACAGTCATTCCGATACAGATAAAGAATACTATTACTTTGATTTTCATTGTGTTCGTGGATCAAAGTTAAATTCTGCCCTTCGATTGAGTTGATGGATAATCTCATCACAATCAGCCTGATCCAAACAATCCTGTGTTAAGGCTTCTTCACCAGAAACGATGAGAGAAAACGAATCCAATTTAACTCCGGTATTTTCCAAGTATTCTCTAATGGAGTTACCTCTTCTGGTAGCAAGTTTTCTGTTATAGCTGGCCGATCCACGACTATCGGTATGAACGATGGCTTCAATTTTGGCAAAAGGATAAGTGGTCATGAGTTCCGCCATTTTATCCAACTCAGCACTGGCGTCATTTCTAATCAGAGCGCTGTTAAAATCAAAATAGATGGTTTTTATCAGTGTAAACTGTGATATGTCAAATTTGGCCGTTTGTATCTCCTTCTTAATCCAGGATTCCAGAATTTCTGTACGGAAACCATTCGGGATTCTGATGGTTAATCCCAGGCTTCTGTTTTCTAATAGGGAGTCTCCTTTATTGGCAAAACTGAAAAGAACACCTTCACGCTCAGCGAATAACATGGGTATCTTGCCTTGCTTTTCAATAGCAGTGAACTTAACACCCTGGTTTGCAACATCGGGTTGTCCCATCACAGGGCAGGAAAGGAATAATACTATAATAAAGCGGAAAAGTCTCACTGGGCATAAAGATATAAAATAATCAAGACCACCATGATCATTAACATCCCGAATGCCTTTGCCCGTTTAAAATAAAACTTCAATTTCTCGTTGTTAGGTTCAGTTTACACTGACAAACCTAATACCAACTACGGTTTTGAATGGGCTAATTAGATAAAGTTGAACTTGTGTCAGATGAATACCCCGATTTTTACGACAAAATACTTACAATGTATTTAATTGATTCATAAGCGCATCTTTATAGGAGTTTCCGATAGGAATGATCTTCTTGCCAATAAGCAGGTTGCCCTGATCGATGTTACCAATTTTAGAAACGTTGACTATAAAAGAGCGGTGAACACGTGTGAACAGGTTGGAGGGTAGTTTCTCTTCTACCATTTTCATAGTGTTGTAAGTGGTGAAAACTTTCTCGGTTGTATTGATCTTTACATAGTCTCCAAATGCCTCTACCCACAGGATTCTGTTAAACTCAATTCCGACAAGGAGTGAATCCACTTTTACAAAAATCCGATCCGGAACGTCTGTATTGGGCTGGGTTTTTACTTTGTTTTTTACTTTGGAAACGGCATTGAGAAATTTGCTATACTCTTTTATTGGTTTTACCAGATAAGCAATCACATCAAAATCAAATGCTTGCACAGCATATTCTTCCTTGCTGCTGATGATAATAATATAAGGCTTTTGGGTTATTGATTTTAGTAATTCAAGTCCGCTGATGCCGGGCATTTCAATATCGAGCAACAACAGATCAGTGGTGTTATCTGCAAGCCATTGAACAGCCTTGAAGGGATCGTTAAAAGCTTGTTGCAATTCGAGAAACCCAGCGCGTTCCACTAATCCCTTCATTACTTCCATAGAGACTGGATCGTCTTCAACGATCACGCACTTTACTGTTGATTCCATGTCATTTTCTTGTGAAGCCCTAAAAATAGTTATTTTCGCCCAAGGCTGATATGATTTACAACTGGAGAAAGCGTACTATTATTCTGATTGCTGCACTTGGGAGCTTATTCTATAGCTATGAGGGGGTTGGGCAGGATGTTTATAGTATTCAGATATATAAGGATTCCCTTTTAAAGTCTTCAGCATCTTCAAACCAAATCCAGCTTCTTAATAAAATCGGAATAGGGTATGTGTTGGCATTTCCGGACAGCACTACCATTTATTGCCAGCGCGCCCAAAAGTTGTCTGTAGAAACTGACAATGTGGAAGGATGGGTAAATGCACTCAACTATCAAGCAATTGCAAATGCTTCTATTGGCAATATTAGCAAATCGTTAGTTCAGCATAATGAGGCCATATCTGTCGCCAGTGCCAAAGGAGATTCCATTCTATTGGCTGAAAGCCGCAACTACCTGGGTAGGTATTACCTTAATGTTGGAAATCTCGCGGACGCTTTTGAGAATTTTGCGAAAGCGCGGCTAGTTTTTGAAAACAAAGGAAATGGAGTTGGACTGTCGGAAGTATACATTAGTTTATCGAATCTCTTCCGTTCGCAACAGGATTATACCAATAGTTTGGCTATGGCCAATGAAGCCTTCCTTTTAAAGGAAGAATTAGATGACAAAAATGGAGAGATTTCAGCACTCAATGTGCTGGGTGACGTTTACAGACTTACTGGAAATTTAGCACAAGCGGAAACGAGCTTTCGCCAGGCAGAGGCACTAGCTGGAGTTTTGGAAGATGAGGCTCATCTGGCATTGATAAAATTGGGACTTGGAGTGTTGTACCTGGAGAGCGGCAGTTTGTCCAAGGCGGAAACTGAAGTGTTTAGAGCAGCCAACATTATCACGCGACTTTCCAATCCCAGTATTCGCAGTAGGTCTACTTTGCTGTTAGGAAAAATATTTCTCAAGAAGAAAAACTATGCACAAGCTGAATCTTATTTTATGGAAGCACTTACCACTTCTTCCCAGTTGAAACAATTGAGCTTGTATATGGAGTCTAATTTTTATCTCGCCCGGTTGCATGAACTTACAGGAAGGGATGCCAGCGCGGCAGTTTATGAAAGTCAATATCGTATCCTGAACGATTCCATTAGAAATAGCGAGTTGGCATTGCAGGCTGAAAAATTTAATTTTCAACTGGACCTTGAGAGAAAGGATCAGGAGAATGCACTTTTAAAAGCTGTGGAACAAAGGAATGAAGCAACTATAAAATTTCAGCAGGTAATTAATTTTGGTGCGCTGTTAGTAATTATTCTAATACTTTTCTTCAGCTACTTTTTATGGCAAAGTATGCGGGCTCGCAAAAGGGTGAACAAGAAATTGTCTGATCAAAATCAGCAGCTGGTGGCACTGAATGAAGAGAAGGACGCCTTGATGAGTGTTGTGGCGCATGACTTGAAGACACCCCTCTCAAACATTAAGAGTATTTTAAGTGTGTTTCCGGGATTTGGTCCACTTACGGAAAAGCAGCAAGAATTTACCGGACTAATAAATACTTCTTCAATACAAGGGCTTACGCTGATTGATGAACTCCTTGATGCACATGAATTGGAGTCACAGTATAAACCCAATATTTCCCAATTTAATATTGGAGAACTGCTGGATGAACGTACCACCTATTTTCAACCTAAGGCGAAGTCTAAAGGAATAACGCTATTATTAAATATAAAGGACAATGTGCTGATAAATACAGATAAGGCGTGGCTTGGGCGAGTGGTGGATAACCTGATATCAAATGCGATCAAGTTTGCAGAAGAAGGCAAGGCCGTGACAATTTCCGCTGGTAAAGCTGAAAATGAAGCATGGATTAGTATAAAAGACGAAGGGCCCGGTTTTTCTGAAGAAGATAAGGCAAGAGCGTTTCAGAAGTTTAAAAAATTGAGCGCCAAACCAACAGGAGGGGAGAGTTCTAATGGTTTAGGTTTATCTATTGTGAAGACACTTGTTACCCGACTAAAAGGGACTATTGATTTGCTAAGTGAGCAAGGAGCCGGAAGTGAATTCATTATAAGGATTCCGCTGTCATTCAAAGATTAAGTTCACCAATTATTGTATTGAGTAAATCACTCGCATCTATTGGTTTCAATAAAAATGTATTGGCACCAGCCATAAGTGCTTCATCCTTTTGATTGGAGGAATTTGAAATAGCAATGATGGGTGTTGTTATCCCTTCTTTTCTTATGGTGGTGATAGCCTCCACACCATCTACTTCGGGCATGTGAAGATCCATTAGTATTAATTGAGGCTTCTTTTGAATTGTTTTTGATATCCCTTCAACCCCATTTTTGGCAGTAAGGATGGTTATATTGTACGTTTGAAGTAATGTGGAAAAGACATTGATTATTATTTGATTGTCATCTACTATTAAAATGCTTACTCCACTGAGTTGAGGGTATTCATTAGGCTGCTGTTGATGTGTTGTAGTTGTTACGCTTTGATTATTCTGTTTGAGTGTTGCTACCAATGCATCAGTTTGTTGCTTTATGTCATTCAAAATACCTTCATATTTCTCAGTGTTATTACCTTCTTTTAAGTCTGTTTCCCATTTAGCCAGCTTCACTTGAATGTCATCTTTGCCTAGATAAGTATATGCGGGTCTTATCTTATGCACAATCTTTTTGACACTGCTAAAATCCCTTTGTTTTAAGTACATCGTAATGTCTATTAATGCTGGCGGGACTTCGGTCAAAAAAAATGAATTAATAGCCTGGATTCGATCAGGATTATCGCCAATAATCGATTTTATATAGTGTTCGTCACTGCCATCCTTTGTGGGTATAGTCGAAGCGGAAAGCAATTGAAGCAGCTGTTCGGTTTCGACTGGCTTTTCAATAAATCCATCAATCTTGAACGAACGAAGCTTTTCAATGACATCTTCTTTTCGGCCAGCTGACATTATATATACTGGAATCGATTTGTTGTCATTATTCAGGCTACCGATCTTTTTCAATATAAAGTCAGCATCCTGGTCAAGATGATAATCAAGGAGGAGTAGATCGTAAGTGTTTTTTTGGAGTTGAGATAAAAGTTCATCATAGGTTGAGGCTACCGCGACCTGATAATTCCTGCCTTCCAACATGGTCATTAGGACCTGTTGTGTTACTAAATTGTCTTCACCTAAAAGTACTTTTATTGGCATTTATTTTACAATTAAAACAAGAGGTTGCCTGATATCAAACAACCTCTTACTTTATTTAAGGGAGCAAAATTCTATTTTTTCAGCAGATCTCTGATTTCAGTAAGCAGCTTAACATCAGCTGACGGTTCAGGAGGGGCAGCGGGTGCTTCTTCCTTCTTTTTCTTTGTACTATTCACTCCTTTAATAATCAAGAATAAAGCAAAGGCCGTAAGTATAAAAATGAAAATTGCCTGAATGAAATTACCATATGAAATGGATGCTTCACCGATTGTATAGGCAAGACCGGAAAAGTCAATTCCCCCGGTAACAATACCAATTAACGGCATGATGACGTCTCCAACAAGAGACTTGACTATGGCGCCAAATGCTGCACCAATTACAACACCGACTGCCAGGTCAATTACATTGCCCTTCATGGCGAAATCTTTAAATTCTTTTAGCATGGTTTTCTTTTTGGTTTAATGTTATTCAAACTTAGTTTAAAAATCATCGGAGTAATCTATACTTAGTTGTAGGTTCCATTTGACTCGATGAATACCTTAAAACACCCGATTAATTCTGGAATTGTTTGTATTGGTGCAGGCCCATTTAATGTAATTACTAATTTTCAATGGTAATAGCACTTAATCTGTCCTATATTGTCGTTTCTATGATCAGAAGATACTACATTTTAATCTGTGTAATAATAATAGGTGCATGCTCAGTGCCTCGTGAACGAAAGAGTGCATTGTTTGATCCATCCAATGAGGAGTGGGAAATGAAGGCACCCAATGTTTTCAGGGTTAGCATGGAGACAACCAAGGGAGATTTTGTAATTGAACTCCATCGGAAGTGGGCACCTCTTGGTGTCGATCGCTTTTACAACCTGGTGAGAATGGGCTTCTATGATGACTCAAGGTTTTATAGGGTAAGGAAAGATTTTATTGTGCAGTTTGGGATCGCGGGGAACCCTGAGGTGGCACAGGTATGGGAAAAGATAGAGATAAACGATGATCCGGTGGTTGAGAGCAATAAGAGGGGCTTTATGTCCTTCGCCATGACGGGGCCAGATACACGCACTACCCAAGTATATATAAACCTCTCCGACAATACTGAATTGGACAAGCAAGGTTTTGCGCCTCTTGGGTCCGTTGTGGAGGGGATGGAGGTAGTGGATAGTATTTATAGTGGCTATGATGAAAATTCCGGTGGCGGGATGCGCAGAGGCAAACAACAGAAACTCTTCGAATTAGGAAACGCATACCTGGATGAAGAATTTCCGAAATTAGATAAATTGATTGATGCTGAAATTGTAAAGAAATGAGAATTCCTGTTTTATTATTACTAGTTGCAATTACGTGTTTCACTTGTGCAGATGCGCAAAAATATCCTAAGCCTGTCGAAGGTGATTATGTGGTTAAAAATTTTAAGTTCTCTGAAGGAGGATCGCTGCCTGAAATGAATTTGCATTACACCACCATTGGCCAACCCAGTAAAAATAAGGAAGGTAAAGTCACAAATGCTGTATTGATAACCCATGGTACTACAGGCTATGGTCAGGGTTTTCTTAGTGAAAGGTTTGCGGATAATTTATTTGGTGCAGGACAACTATTGGATGCTACTAAATATTTTATCATTCTTCCTGATGGCATTGGACATGGTAAATCCAGCAGACCCAGTGATGGACTGCATATGAAGTTTCCGGAGTACACGTACGATGATATGGTGCGGGCACAGTATATGTTATTGACTGAGCACTTAGGAGTTGATCATTTAAGATTGGCCATGGGCACTTCAATGGGAGGCATGCACACGTGGGTGTGGGGCTATATGTATCCAGACTTTATGGATGCACTAATGCCTTTAGCGAGTATGCCTATTGAAATTGCTGGAAGAAACAGAATGATTCGTAAAATGATTATTGATGCTATCAAAACCGATCCTGAATGGAAGGGAGGAGAGTATACGGAACAGCCACTTGGATTAACCAATGCAGTTCATGCGTTGATATTCATGACAAGTAGCCCCCTTCAATGGCAAAAAGAAGCACCCACCAGGGAAGCGGCTGAAAAATTTCTTCAAAACAGAATTGATCGATATGTAGCTGGCCTGGATGCCAATGATATGATTTATCAGTTTGATGCTTCCCGTTTTTACAACCCGTCTCCCCACTTATCCAAGATTAAAGCCCCACTATTTGCGATCAACTCGGCTGATGATCAGGTAAATCCGCCAGAGTTGGGGATTATGGAGGAAGAAATTAAGAAGGTGAAGAATGGTCGCTATATTTTATTACCTATTACCGATCAGACCAGCGGGCATGGTACACACTCTAATCCGAAAATTTGGGGCAGCTACCTTGAAGAACTGTTGAAGTTGTCAGAAAGGTAATTATTGAATTTTATTACCGTCAACCCACACAGACTCAATAGTTCTGGAGTTCTTTATATCGATGAGAGGGTCTTTTGTAAGTACGATGAAATCTGCCTTCTTTCCTTTTTCCAGGGTACCTAGTTGAGTGCTTTGATTGTTGTACGCTGCATTTCCTGTTGCAGCCACTATGACTTGCATAGGCGTAAGGCCAGCGCCAACCATTTGTTCCAGCTCCAGATGTTCAAAGTAACCTTGAAACCTTGCTGGTGGACCAGTGTCAGTACCCATAGCTATTTTTACGCCAGCATCGGATAATCGTTTCAGGTTTTCTTTGGCTATCACCAATGCTTCTTTATAGCGTTGAGCGCTTTTACTTTCTTTTACCTTGAGTTGCCTTTCTGGGGTTTCAAGCTGATGGATAATGGCGGCATCCGCATGAGACAGGAAAAATGGATCTGAAAAAAAGTCTGGTGTGCTTTCATAAATGAAGGTAGACGCTTCACGCATCAGGGTAGGGCAGTAGATAGCATTATTTTCTTTCATCAAACTGATGAACTCATCATCTACAAGCTGATCCCTAACGCTATGTCCAATAAACTTTACACCAAGTCTTAGTAATGCTTTAGCGTCTTCGAGATAAAAAATATGAGCAACCACTTCAAGGTTATGTTTTTTTGCTTGATCAATAACCGCTTCATATACCGGGGGAGTCATTTTCTTTGTTGTGCCCAGGTTGTCGTCCACTCTTATCTTAATAAAATCCACATTCATTGTAGCGTTATTGTCCACCATTCTTCTGGCTTCTTCTGGTGTTTCACCGGTAACCACTTCACCAGCTACATAAAGTCTGCTTCTGTTCAAGTTGATTGTATCTTGTTCATCACGAATGGCTACTGACTCAGGACCATCCCCACCCAGACTATAAACTGTCGTTACCCCGTAGGCGGAATTGAGTTTCAAATCACGGATTACATTTTGCTCACTGTAAGACGATGTCAGCCCTTCTGTCCCACCAATGTGTCCATGTGCATTAATCAAACCGGGTATAATGGTTTTGCCGCTAAAATCAATTATTTCTACGTGCTCAGGGACTGTCATGGAGCTATCAGTTCCTACATCAATGATGGTTCCATTAGAGACCAAAAGAACAGCATCATTAACAGGTGCACGGCCTGTTCCGTCAATTAATTGAGCGCCAACAAATGCTACGACTGGCTCTGGTTGTTTTCTTTCTGATTGAGTACATGCGGCACTCAAACAAAGCATAGCTGTTACGGTATACAGTTTAATAGTCATGATTAGTGAATCTGATCTTTTTCAATTTATAGTTTATTTGACAAAGCGCAAGTACTTTGGAGGGTTGCGAGTTTATGCTAAAAGGATTATATTTAGAAAAGACGAGTTGTCCTTTAACGACTAAAATCTCATTAAGTATATGAATTTTAAGCCCAATTTCAAGTCAAAAGAAGAGCTAAGCGCTGAACAGCCCAAATATGAACTTGTCACAAAGTATATGGTGAGTGTTGGTGACTTGGTGACTTTTTCTCCAGATCAGACTATTCAGGAGGCGATAGATATTATTATTGATAAAAGAATTTCGGGGGCTCCGGTGCTGGACAGTACGGGCAAATTAGTAGGGATGCTATCCGAGAAAGATTGTCTTAAAATTATTGTGGATCAGGCTTATCATAACTTGCCCATAGAGTCAAAAAAGGTTTCTGATTACATGACCGCTGATGTAAAGACTGTTCCTCCAGACAGTGACGTGGTCTCTGCTGCCAATCAATTTTTACACAGCCCGATCCGTAGGATGCCCGTGGTAGACAATGGTGTTTTGAAGGGTCAGATCAGTAGGCGTGACATTTTGAGGGCTGCCAAAAATTTCAAGGCTACTACCTGGTAGGATTTTGATTTATTAATTCCCTCGACCTTTCAATCTCTCATATAATTTCATGATGAGAGTTACCTCTTTTGCTTATTTTGAATCCAGTTAGATGCGATTCCTGAAATCTAAAAAATAAAGGCATTAAGTCGCATTTTTGGACATGAGAGGGATTATTCTATTTATATTTTTTTGCACTATAGGGTTCACTTCTGTTGGTCAAATTTTCAGTAAGGTCTCAGGAGGTAAACTGGATCTAAGAAATTGGGATGCAGATCAACAGCCAGTTTATACGCTCGATGGAGAGTGGTTATTCAGCTGGGAGCAGTTCCTTACCTGGAATGAAGCTGAACGTGGAAAGAAGACCTATGCAGAGTTCTCTACTCCCTGGAGTGAACAAATTATTAATGGGAATAAACTCCCTAATAATGGGTTTGCTACTTATGCTGCCGAAATAATTTTACCTATAGGTACCGATGAGATATCCATTCAGGTTCCAGCATTTTTCAATAGTTATGCACTATGGATAAATGACCAATTAGTCTGCTCCAACGGATCGATTGGCCAAAGCCAGGCAGAAGAGGTGCCAGAATGGAGACCGCAATCTGTTAGTGTTAATCTCCAGACTAATATCTTACATATGGTTTTACATATCTCCAACTTTCAAGATACGCGGGGAGGAGCTTCGCAGGGGATAAAGATAGCTCGTGATACTACGCTTATTCATCTTAATGCACGGGATAATGTGACGGGTTCCATCGTGTTTTTAGTTTTCCTTGCTATGGGGTCGCTTGCAGTTATCGTTTTTTACATATCCAGACAGCGAAATGTTCTCTACTTTGGTATGGTTTCCATTGCTTTTGCAATTCGATTCCTTTTTTCTGATATGTACTTGTATTATGACTTAATACCACTCAATATTCCGTGGGAGCTTGCCGTGCGAATTGAATATATTACTGTGCCTTTTGTTGTAGCATGGAGTGCATTATTTATTTCTGGAAAATATCCTAATGAATTTAAAAGACCTGTTAGAATGTTCTTCGTTTTGACGAGTGTCCTTTTTGTTGTGTTGACAGCCTTTATAGGTTTTAGATTCATATCGCAGCTGCTTTTATTTATTCAGGTTACCACTTTAGCTTTTTTAATATCTGCCATCATTGCCATAATGAATGCAATGTTAGACGGTCGTATAGGTGCCTGGACTTCTGCCCTGGGACTTGGCATTTGCGTATTAGTAGGGTTTTATAACGTTGCCATTTTATTATCGGGTGGAGAAATAAATCGACTGATTATTTATGGAGGCTATACCATGGCCTTGATTCTAAATGCTCTGTCACTCTTTTATCGTACTAGTGATCAAATAGCCAAAGAGAAGCATAATACACTGACTTACTCTGATTTTTTTACAGACTCTGACAAGCAGACGACATTTTTAGACCGTTAAATAAACATCCTTAGGCTATCTTGCGTTAATCTTTTATAGCATTTGCGTTAATCTTTCAATAAATATTTATGGAAAAGTCATGGATCAATTTCTGTATTGCAGCTATTGTAATACTTCTCGTCAGCTGCGGTGGTAAAACAACTTCAAATAATGAGCAGTCAGAAGATCAGGTGGCACAGGATACTGATGTTCGTAAAATAAAGTTGGTTGCCCCTGAAGGTAAGGCTATTGCTGCTTTTGCCGAAGGTTGCTTCTGGTGTTCGGAGCATATCTTTGAAGCGGTAGTTGGTGTTGACTCTGCAGTATCTGGTTATGCTGGAGGTAAAACCAAGAATCCGACTTATGCTTTGGTCAATACAGAAACGACAGGGCATGCAGAAACGGTATTGGTTTATTATGATCCTTCGGTGGTTAGTTATGAGGAGTTGACTAAAGTATTTTTCACCTCTCATGATCCAACTACAAAAGACCGACAAGGTCCAGATAGGGGTTCTTCCTACAGATCTATTTTGTTCTATATGTCTCCAGCTGAACTTGATATTGCCGTAAAGGCAAAGAAAACATTTGATGATTCAGGGATGTTTGAAAATGCGATTGTAAGTGAGATCATGCCGCTCAAAGCGTTTTACAGGGCGGAGGAATACCACCAGGATTATATTGAGCATAATCCTGGTAGTCCTTATGTGATCGGGGTTTCTATACCCAGGTACGAATTGTTTAAAAAAACGTACAAGGGAAAATTGAAGTAGCTACTTTCTGTAATCTAAAGCAGGCTTTCTGTTACCCAATAAAGCCTCGTATTTAAAGTCAGCACCTCTTCTTTCATTGAATTCCTTTTTGGCTTCTTCCAGCATCTTTGGATTACTCATAAGGTCGATAGCAGTCAGTGCCATGGTTTTAGCGGCTACCATCATGCCCTTATAACCTATTGGAGTCCCTCCGGAAGCTACAGCTTGCCAACTGTGTGCTGGCGTTCCGGGTACCCAGGTGGCGGCACGCATGGCCGCTAAAGGTACATTCCAACTTACGTCACCAGTATCTGCTGATGCCTTTCCATCCTCATGTTCCATCGGTTGCACCTTTGCTGCATCAGTATAGGATGGAGGATTGCCAGGTAAGGTCTTTTGTAATTTTTCAGCAAATGCTTTGTCCTCTTCACTGTAGTTTACTCCACCCACCTTGGTAAGATTGGCATGCATGATTTTAGAAAGTGATTCACTGGGGAGCCTGTCATAAGTACCACCGATGATTTCAAATTCCATTTCTGTTTCTGTGCCGATGGCAGCACCCTCAGCACATTTGATTACGCGCTTCCACATTGATCTTACCTCTTCACGATTTTGATGGCGGATCACATAATAGACTTCCGCATTGGCGGGAACAATGTTAGGAGCATCACCTCCTTTGGTGATGGAGTAGTGTATGCGACTTCCTTCCGTTGTATGCTCACGCATCATGTTGACCATATCGTTCATGGCTTCTACACCATCCAACGCGGAACGCCCCCGCTCAGGTGCAGCTGCGGCATGCGATGACACCCCTTTGAATCTGAACTTGCCTGAAATGGTTGCCAGGTTGGTACTTGGGTTACAGCTATTCGCATCACCTGCATGCCAGCTTACAATAGCATCTACATCGTTAAACAAACCTTCTCGCACCATGTATACTTTTCCTGAACCACCTTCTTCCGCAGGTGTTCCATAAAAGCGGATGGTACCTGATTTCTTATTGGTCACCAACCATTCTTTTACTCCAATAGCAGCAGCAGCCGATCCTGTTCCGAATAAATGATGACCGCAAGCCTGACCAGGAGCTCCTTCTACACGGGGCTGCTTTACAGGCACCGCCTCTTGTGACATGCCTGGCAACGCATCAAATTCTCCCAAAATTCCAATGACAGGTTTGCCGGTGCCATAGGTGGCGGTGAAAGCGGTTGGAATGCCCGCGACTCCACTTTCAATTTTAAATCCTGCTTTTTCTAATTCACCTTTCAGTAGGGCTGAGCTTTTTTCTTCCAAATAGCCCAACTCCGGGTTTTCCCAAATTTGTTTGGCTACTTTTGTGAATTCGCTCGCTTGGGCATCCAATGATTGAATGACCTTGTCTTTGTCTTTTTGAGCAAAGACCGTAAGATTAAGTGTGACTAATAGAGTGATGAGTATCGTTATTCGTTTCATGTTCTGGATTTATATCGCGTTAGTTAATTTGTTTTCCTTATGTCTAAGGGAGGAGGAATGTCTCCCACTAAAGATTCGTATTTAAAATTGGGGCCACGTTTTTCATTAAATTCCTTTTTAGATGCCTCCAACAATTTGCTGTCGGTAAATAAATCCATGGCAGTGAGGGTAAGTGTTTTAGCAGCTACCATCATTCCTTTATGTCCAATAGTGGAGCCTGTACAAGATACGGCCTGCCAGCTATGACCTGGAGTGCCTGGCACATAAGTAGCAGCAGTCATGGCAGCTGTAGGAACCACCCAGCTTACATCGCCTGTATCTGCTGAAGCGTTAGTATGGCTATAGCCGAAGGGCTGAATATTGGCTGCATTTTCTACTGGAATACCTTGTGCTCCAAATGAGCGTTTTAGTTTTTCCGCGAAAGCTTTCTCCTCGGCATTGTATTCCACTCCGCCTACCATTTCCAGGTTGCTGTGCATCACTCTTGCCAATGTTTCATTAGGCAGCCTGTCAAATGTACCGCCAACTACATCTACCTCTACACTTGTTTCAGTTCCATGGGCAGCACCCTCCGCACATTTAACGACACGCTCCCAGAGGCTGCGTACTTCTTCACGGTCGCGATGGCGAACGAGGTATTCTACTTCTGCATAGGCAGGAACAACGTTGGGTGCTTCACCACCTTTTAAGGTTACATAATGAATACGAGTAGCTTCTGTTGTGTGCTCGCGCATCATATTCACCATACTGTTCATGGCTTCTACACCATCTAAGGCAGATCGGCCTCTTTCAGGCGCAGCAGCGGCATGAGCAGCTATTCCTCTGAATTTAAATATTCCAGATTTAGTAGCCAGATTCGTATTGGGACCCGCATTGTTTTTGTCTGCAGCATGCCAACTGATTACTGCATCGACATCGTCAAAGAGACCTTCTCTTACCATAAATACTTTGGCGTCACCCGCTTCTTCGGCTGGACTACCATAGTAGCGCACTGAGCCTGATTTTTTGTTTTTGATTAACCATTCTTTAACTTCTATTGCCGCAGCCATAGAACCTGTGCCAAATAAATTGTGACCGCAGCCATGCCCCGGGGCTCCTTCTACTTTGATTCTTCGTTCAGGAGCAAATGCTTCCTGCGAAAGACCGGGTAGGGCATCGTACTCGCCCAGTATGCCAATGATCGGTTGACCAGATCCGTAGCTGGCCACAAACGCGGTAGGTATTCCAGCAACACCTTTTTCTACTTTAAATCCTGCTTTGGACAACTCACTTTGTAGAAGTGCTGAACTCTTGTCTTCGAGGTAGCCAAGTTCTGCAAATTCCCAAATCTGATGAGCAATATTGGCATAGTAGTCGTGCTTGCTATTCAAGGATTGGATTACTTTTTCTTTGTCTTTTTGCGCCCATACTATGGATGGGATAAATAAAAGCAATAGGAGGATATGCTTTGTTCTCATAATCTGGTAAGGTTAGGTGTGGAAGATATTCAAAAAGAAAGCGATAAAAAAAGCCAATTATACAGGAGGCATTGCATTCTTAATTGTAATGATGAAGATTATCCACCCAAATGGCTAAATTGGATTTGACCCTCATGCTATGAAAGACAATACTTCGTTTGTTTCCTCACTCAGGAAGGTGATAAAAGGTGAGGTGTTAGATGATGCCTATTCTTTGGGCATGTACGCCACAGATGCCAGTATCTATCAGGTAAAGCCTGTTGTAGTGGTGATCCCTTTGGATGAAAGTGATGTTAAAAAGGCTGTGGCGCTGGCCAATGAACACAAGGTATCCATACTTCCAAGAGGGGGCGGTACGAGTCTCGCAGGACAAAGTGTGGGGAAGTCCATGATATTGGATTTTTCCAAACATATCAATAATGTGTTGGAGATCAATCCAGATGAAAAATGGGTGCGCGTGCAGCCGGGTAAGGTGCGCGATGAATTGAATGCGGAATTGGCGCAATACAATTTGCATTTTGCTCCTGACCCCGCGACCACCAGCCGGGCCAATGTAGGAGGAATGGTGGGCAACAATTCTTCCGGGATGAAGAGTATCCTTTATGGAAAAACGGTTGATCATGTGTTGGAAGCCAGAGTAATTCTGGCAGATGGAACAGAGTGTCATTTTAAAGAAAAGACTTTAGAGGGCTACGAGGAAAAGATAAAGGCTGGTGATAGAGAAGGGGATTTGTATTTGGAATTCAGGGAAATTGTAAAGCAGAATGCGGAGGAAGTAGAAAGGCGCTTTCCAAAAGTCATGCGAAGAGTGGGTGGCTACAACCTCGATGAATTTGTAGGAAAAGAAAACTGGAACCTTGCCAAGTTGGTGACGGGCAGTGAAGGAACACTGGCGGTTACATTAGAACTCAAACTCAACTTAGTGCCTCTTCCCAAATACAAAACAGTTTGTGCGCTGCACTTCAATTCGTTTTTGGAGGCGATCGGCACAGTCAGTGATATTCTCAAATATCAACCTGCTGCAGTGGAGATCATTGATGAGACTGTCATTAAGCTGAGTCGCGAGAATCTCACTACTAAAAAATACTGCCACTTTATCAATGGAGACCCAGGAGCAATTCTTCTGGTGGAGTTTTACGATGAAGACAAGGATAGGGTGCTCCAACGCACGCAACAAATGGCTGATGACCTCAAACAACATGGAAAAGGTTATGCTTATCCCATTTATGAACAAGGAAGGGAGTACGATGAGGTGCTGTTGGTGCGTAAAAAGGGACTGGGTTTAATGATGGGAATGACCGGTGGCCCCAAGCCATTGGCCTTTATTGAAGACGCTGCCGTACCCGTGGAACATTTGCCCGCCTATATTGATCAGGTCGTGAAGATATGTGCCAAATATGGTACTCATGCGGCCATGTATGCCCACGCGAGTGTGGGATTGATCCATGTGAGACCCATTCTTGATCTGCGCAAGCAGGAGGACATAGAGAAAATGAAGGGTATTGCCAATGATACCTTCGAATTAGTAGTGAAATATGGTGGTTCATGGAGTGGTGAGCACGGTGATGGCATGGTGAGAAGCCCTTTCAACAAGCGTTTCTTTGGTGATCAGTTGTATAATGCATTCAGAGACATAAAGAACCTTTTTGACCCGGACAACCTGATGAACCCAGGTAAGGTGGTGGAGGCCGAACCTATGGATTTCAATTTGAAATACGGAGGCACGTACAAAGACCAGCAGGTAACAAGTCAATTTCTTTATAAAGCAGAGGGTAACTTTTCAGAGTCGGTGCACATGTGCACTGGAGTAGGGGAGTGTAGAAAAACAATAGGTGGTACAATGTGTCCGAGCTTTAAAGCCACAAGAGATGAAGAGCATTCCACACGTGGTAGAGCCAACGCACTGCGTATGGCGATGTCCAATCAATTGGATGATATGGGATTGGCAAGTCCCAGATTGCACAAAGCACTTGATCTCTGCTTATCATGTAAGGCATGTAAATCGGAGTGCCCCAGTAATGTAGACATGGCGAAAATGAAGAGCGATGTTTTGCAGCTGTATTATGATAAACACGGTGCAAAGTTGAGGGACAAAATGATCCGCGATTCAGCGAAAGCGTCTTCTCAATTTTCAGGAAAGTTATCCGGTATAGTCAATGCAATTCAACACTCTTCAGTGTTCAAATCGATATTGGATAGTGTATCTGGTTTTGATAAAAGAAGAACACTTCCGGACTATGCTCCCGAACCGTTTTATAAATGGTTTGATCAACATGGAAAGACCCAACCCAAACAGGATAAGCAGGTAGTTTTGTTTGCCGACACCTATCTCAATTTCCATGAACCCAATATTGGCATCTCTGCATTTGAATTGCTCACCGCATGTGGGTATGAGGTGATTCTTGCCAATGTAGGCTGTTGCCAACGACCTAAAATCTCTCATGGGTTTTTAAGAGATGCCAGGAAGGAGGGTCAAAAAACCATAGATAACCTTAAAGTGTACTTAAGTAAAGGATTAAATGTTGTTGTTTGCGAACCAAGTTGTGCGTCAGCACTTAACGAAGACCTTCCAGACCTTATTGATTCAGAAGAATTAAGCAAGCAACTGAAAGGGCAGGTGATGATGATTGATGTATTCCTTAATAGAGAAATGGAAGCGGGGAGAATCACCACAAAATTAGTGCTCAAAGAAGGAGATATTTCTATCCATGGTCATTGTCACCAGAAAGCTTTGTACGGAACAGCTACGATGAAAAGTTGCATCCAACCCAACGGGCATTCGATGGAAGAAATTCCATCCGGTTGTTGTGGAATGGCAGGCTCCTTTGGTTATGAAAAAGAGCATTACGAATTGTCAGAAAAGATAGGGGAGAGTATTCTCTTTCCAAAAGTGCGGGGATTAAAAAAGGGTACGACTGTAGTCGCCAATGGTTTTAGTTGTCGCCATCAGATAGAACACTTTACGGGAGTGAAACCGAAACATTGGGTAGAGGTGGTGAAGCCTGCTTGATTCTTGATGCTAGTTTCTTGATTCTTGTTTTTAAATTATGAATATGAACTTAGAATTGATAGTTGACAAATCGCAGTTGACAATGGATGGGGATTTTGTCAACTGCTATTTGTCAACTGTAAACTGATGGAGCTAACAACCCTCGCCTTTCTCGCTCTTCTTCCCATCCTCGTAGCAGGCGTGATGCTGGTGGGGTTTCGGTTACCAGCGCGTGTGGCCATGCCCGTTGCTTTTATATTGGCTGCTATCATTGCTTATTACGTTTGGGGACTTACTTGGGTCACGTTAGCTGCTTCTTGTATTCAAAGTCTGTTCATCACCTTTGATATTCTTTATATCATTTTTGCCGCTATCCTGTTGCTCAACCTCCTGAAGTATTCTGGGGCTATTCAAGTAATCAGGGAGGGCTTTGCGGATATCAGTTCGGATAGAAGAATACAAGTGGTGATTATCGTATGGCTGTTCGGGTCGTTCATTGAGGGTGCCTCTGGATTTGGTACCCCTGCGGCCATTGTAGCTCCATTGTTATTGGCACTTGGCTTTCCTGCCATGGCGGCAGTTATGCTGGGAATGATGGTACAGAGTACGGCCGTTACGTTCGGTGCTGTAGGTACACCCGTTTTAGTAGGTATACGAGGTGGACTTCAAAACTCAGCTCTGGATGCAGAATTGGCTGCCCATGGGTTAGATTTTATGGATTACATCCAAATGGTGACCACTAATGTCGCTATCATTCATGCAATTGCAGGGACTCTTATGCCTACCCTCATGGTATGCATGATGACGCGTTTCTTTGGTGAGAGGAGGTCATGGAGAGAGGGGCTGGAAGTATTTCCTTTTGCGCTGCTTGGTGGATTGGCATTTACCATTCCTTATATGCTTACTGGTATATTTCTTGGACCTGAATTTCCGTCTCTTATGGGTGCATTGGTAGGGATGCCTATTGTGGTCATGGCTGCCAAAAAGGGTTTTTTACAACCTTCAAAAGAGTGGTCATTCCCTTCCAAGAGTTCATGGCCTTCTAACTGGATGGGAAAGTTAGACCCATCCAATGAAATCAAAACTAAAACCAATCTAAGCTTGTGGCGTTCATGGGCGCCCTACCTTATGGTGGTTTTTCTGCTGGTTATCACCAGGCTTTCTCAGCTTCCAATAAAAAGATGGCTTTCCTCTTTAAGCCTTCAATGGAATGAAATATTGGGTACTTCAATCTCTGCTTCAAGTGCACCCCTGTATCTACCTGCTTCTATATTGTTCATGGTATGCCTAATTACCATTTACTTTCATCGGATGGAGACCATTCAGGTGCGGTTCGCTTTTCGCGAAAGCGCCAAAATGATCTATGGAGCAGGGTTCGTATTGCTTTTTGCAGTGCCTATGGTCCGCATTTACATCAACTCAGGAACTAATATAATCGGCTTGGAGGGTATGCCTATTGTAATGGCAGAGTGGGTATCGGTACATGTAGGAAACGTATATCCATTTTTTGCACCTTGGATTGGAGCGCTTGGTGCTTTCATTGCGGGCAGTAATACAGTGAGCAACCTGATGTTCAGCTTTTTTCAATTTGGTGTTGCGGAGCGTTTGCTAATGCCAACCACTATGATTGTCGCGTTACAGGCAGTTGGTGCTGCTGCAGGAAACATGATTGCCATACATAATGTGGTAGCTGCATCAGCTACGGTAGGTTATCTTGGCAATGAAGGTTTGGTATTAAGGAAGACCATTATCCCTACCATTTATTACCTTACTATAGTAGGCATCATGGGGTGGGTGGCTATATCCATTGGCTAAGTGGACCAAATCCTATGGCTTGAAGTTTAAGTGTCATGGGGTTAAATTATATTGAGCTAATACGTCAAGGTTTTAGTGGTGCAATACTGTTTATTGATATTAACGGAATAGTTTTGTGGGCATGATAGAAACGCTACTGACTTTTTCCCTGACTGTATTTACCGGCTTTTTTGCCATCATGAATCCTATAGCCAACATTCCCATTTTCGTTGGGATGATGGAGGGAAAAGAAAAAAAAGTGCAGCGCGAGATTGCCAAGACGGCCACCTTTACTGCATTCTTCATTGTGTTCTTCTTTGTACTTCTGGGCAAGTATATTTTCGAGATATTTGATATCACGATACCTACCTTTAAACTGGCAGGAGGAGTGCTCATCTTCTATGTAGGATTCAATATGCTACAATCTAAAAAGAAGGAGCAAAATATAGGAGAGCATGCAACTGATGATGGTATTGCCATCTCACCATTGGCCATCCCCATACTTGCTGGACCAGGCACCATCGTTACTGCGATGAACTATGCTGCAGATGCGGATTACATACAGTTGGGTATTATCATTGCGATCTTTGCCCTCATCACCTACCTAACCTTTGTGGCATTTACGCTCAGCGATCTCATAGTAAAAAAAATGGGAAATAGCCTCATCAAAGTGATTGGAAAAATCATGGGGCTGATCTTGGCTATTATCGGTACCGGCATGGCGGTGGAAGGTATAAAACTGGCGTTCAATTTGAAATCCTGACTTGCGCGCTTGTTTACTTCTTGAGCGTAAAAGAAAATGTTGTTCCTTTATCAATTTCTGAATCTACCTGGATGGTTCCCTCGGAGTTTTCGATTAACTTCTTTACGGTTGCCAGACCAATACCATTTCCAGATACTCCAAACCGGTCTTTTGGAGTTACGATTCTAAATATTTCAAAGATCTCCTCCTGAAATTTGGGGTCAATGCCAGGGCCATTATCCCTTACAAAGAAATAATAGAAGGATTCATCTTCAGTAACTCCAATTTCCACCTCAACATTTTCCTTGTCATTATATTTTACAGCATTTGAAACAAGGTTGAGTAATACGTGATAAAGAATTGTCTGGTTCACACGTGCTTCGGATAGTTCGGTATTCAGTGTAATGGATAAGCCCGATGTAGTACCAGAATAATGGCTCTTTATTTCATTGACAAGGGACTCCAGGTTGACAGCTACCTTACTTTCGTTGATGAACTCATCTGATTTACTGTGTTGAAGCAGCCCTTCGATAAGCTTCTTTAGTTTAAGAGACGAGAATTTTATTTTCTCCAACATCTCCATTCCATCATCATTTACAGTTTTTCCATATTCCTGCAAAAAGAGGTTGGTCAGCATGGAGATGTTATTGAGGGGGGACTTCAGGTCATGGGCAGCCATGGTGGCAAACCTCGCCAGACTTTGATTGGACTCCCTGACCTGCCTGAGTGTTTTCTCCAATTGCATTTTGCTTTTCCTCAGCTCGAACAAGTTCATTACCTGCTTTGAAAGGGCGTCCAAAGAGGCCAACTGATCTTCTGTAAGTTCCTTGGGTTTGTGGTCAATTACACAAAGCGTTCCCAAGGGCAAGCCAGTTTTTGTAATAAGAGGAACACCGGCATAGAATATGACATAGGGATCATTGGCCACAATGGGATTGTCATGAAAACGATCATCCTTCCTGGCATCTTTTATTTGAAATATTCGTTCAGGAGTGTTAATGGCGTGCGCACAAAATGCCAGTTCTTTACTCGTCTCACTTACGTCAATGCCATGGTGAGATTTGAACCATTGACGTTTGTCGTCTAACAGACTGACTAATGATATGGGTGTTCCACAAATGGTGGCGGCTATTGCCGTCAGATTATCAAAATCAGATTCAGGTAGTGTGTCCAGAATGGAGTACGACTCTAACTCCTTCAGTCTTTCTTCTTCACGTTGATGGTCAATCGGCTTAATCAAAACTTTGTTCTAAAATTTATGATCTGAATAGCCTTTTTAGGAAGCCACCCTTTTCCCTTTCTATTCTCTTTCTTTCCAGCTCATCGATAGCGGTACGTAGTCTCACAAAAGAGGCATCATCCTTGTAGATATACTGCACTGCACCGATTTTCAATACTTTGTCCTTTAAAGTTCTGTCTTCTGAAGCGGTATAGTAAATTACAGGGATTCTGGAATGTTTTTTCCGTAAGGTAGTAAGGTAATCTAACCCAGTTTTAGCGGAAGCATTTCCATAATAATGGTCGAGTACAACGGCAAATGGCTTTTCATTGAGGTGTGCCATCATGTCTTCCGGGTCAGAGAAGGTGCGAACACTAAAATCTCCAACCATGTTTTGAAAATGTCTGGTCAGCATTTTTTGCTGTATTTCATCATCCTCCACAATAAATACCAGCTTGCTCATTTTGTTCGCTTTTTATACGTTATAAAGCGAAAAGTACATATTTATTTAAGTGAGCCAAATTCTAATTGGTAATCGTTTTCGCCCATGTATGTTTTACTGCGAATTCGAATCCTAATCCTTATCTGTGATTCACTTTCATGATGGTGGCTATTTTTTCACTAATGGCCTCCGCTTCAGTCATTTTCAGATCACTTTCTGATCTGTTTACATGTGAAAGCTTGTAAGCTTCAGTGAGCAACTTTTGATGCTTAATTTGAAGTAATTCCAGTTCCGATTTTTTCTTGAAAAGTTTGAACATAACGAGTTTTTTTTGAGATTCAACACACTATATAAGCTAAACAAGAAGTGAGTCAAATTGTTTTTATCGCCTGATAGGAAGGTTTACGCAATGGGTGTTTCCAGAAATATTTGCATTGAAAGCACTTAAGCTTTTACTGCATATCTTTACTTATTTGATAAAATTGAGGTGTAAATTGTCGGGAGCAAGAGAAACCTTTCAAAAAATGCCTTTTAATGACCTATAAATATCGCTTATTTTACATCCATACATTTTAACAAAAATTATAACCGTGAGAAATTTAAGTCTAATTACATTGGGATTTATCCTAATCACCACATTTAGTTGTACCAACTCAAATAAAAATACTGAAGAACAGTCCGGAACGGAGGTTGCTTCGGGCACCTATAGCCTGATCAATGATTCTACCAAAGTGAGTTTTACTGCATACAAAACTACTGGTAAGGTACCGGTTGGTGGTCAGTTTACAGCAATCAACATTTCCAATACAAGTAATGGAGAAACAGCATTGGATGCACTGAACGGAGTTCAATTTAGTATTCCTGTCAGCAGTTTGTTTACGAATGATCCTACTGGTACGAGAGACCCCAAGATTTTGGCCTCTTTCTTTGAAGTGATGGAGAATACTGAACTCATTTCGGGGGTGTTTAAGGTAGCTGATGATAAAACTTGCTCTGTGGATGTGACACTGAATGGAAATACGGCAAACATTCCTTTGGAATATACATCTGATGATGACACGCGTTTTTCTTTTGATGGTGTGATGAACCTTGAAGACTGGGATGCATTAGGTGCCGTTGCCTCCCTCAACAAAGCTTGTGAAGCACTGCATACGGGTATGGATGGTGTGAGCAAAACATGGAGTGATGTGGCAGTTCATGGCGAAGTATTGCTAAAGAAAAATTAGAATAAAGTCTAAAAGACTGAACGGTTTGATTTATTGCAGCATCTGCTTTAATAGCTAATATTTATTAACTTAGAAGTATGGCTGAACAATTCACCATACGACCTTACCAGCCTGCCGACCACCCTGCGGTGGTGGCAGTATTTAAAAAGAACACACCTGAGTTCTTTGATGTGAACGAGCTGGCAGACCTGGAGCTATACCTGAACATCCATTGGTCCACCTACTTTGTAATGGAGGAGGAGGGGAGGATCGTTGGCTGTGGGGGATATCACTTTGAAGCAAATGGTACCACGGGAAGGTTGTCCTGGGATTTTTTTGATCCCCAGTACAAAGGACGTGGGCTAGGGCGGCAAATGATCAACCATTGCCTGGAGGAACTTCGGAAAAAACCCCAACTGGAAAAGACCGCTGTTTGGACAAGCCAATTGGCCTATCCCTTTTATGCAAAGTTTGGTTTCGAAACACAGGAAATCAAAGAAGACTTTTGGGGTCCTGGTCTCGACCTTTACCGCATGGAGATGTAGGTTTCATTCGCAAGGGCTATTAAGGTATTTCATAGATAGTAGTTCTATTGGAGGAGTTGGATCATCCAATACGTCTTTACTGTTATTCACATCTTGTGTTGTGATTAATCCCGTTAACAACCAATGGCAGTAGCATACGATAAACATTATCAAACTGAGAACTTATTCGGGAAGCCATATCCAGAACTAATCTCATTTTTTTCAAAGATTCCTACAAGAGGAATACTCCTGGATTTAGGCTGTGGACAAGGACGCGATGCGCTTCCATTGGCCCGAATGGGATATGAGGTAACTGGAATTGATTATTCCACGGTGGGAATCCGACAAATGGAACGAATCGCAAAACGAGAAGGGTTAAAATTAACCGGCATAGTCAGAGATATCTACGAAATGAAGAATTTCTCGAATTTTGACTTTATTTTATTGGACAGTATGTTTCATTTTCGAAAACCTGAACTAAAAAAAGAATCTGAATTGATAGTGAGAATAATAAAAACCTCAACAGAAGGAACAATCATCGTTTTCTGTATTCAGAATTCCGGGAAAAAAATTGAAATATTTAACAACACTATAAAGCACCTGGAATTTGACGAACGAATAACAGAACTGAGATTAACATACAGGTATGTGGATGACGAAAGCAGTACTCATTCTGAGACTGAATACAAGATGATAGCCCTAAGGAAATAAACCACGAGCAACCAACGATGTTATTTAGATTTAACGGGTTATTAGCCGAAGCGAATGCACACCCAGATATATTTTCTAATATTTTATAAAAACAATTATATGAAACAGATAAGCGTGATAAACGCCATTGAGGTACCCAAAGGGTTTGAAGAAAATGCAATAAATGTAAGAGACGTTTACGTTGAATACTTCAAAACTAAGCCAGGGTTTGTTAGTTCCACTTTTTATCGAACCATCAATGAGGAGAATAAATTTAATTATGTCAATATAGTTGTTTGGGATTCTTATGAATCATTTCAAGCCGTGGTGAATAGTGGGTTTGCGAATGAGGATGGGTTGAACGCTGATGATATGAAAGTTTTAGGAAAGGGTTTTCCACACCCAATAAAGGTTTCGCCAGGCCAATTTGAAATTATAAGAAATGACTAAATGATAGTTGATATTATCAGAATGTTCAATGAATTGGTTTGCCAGTAAATGCCAATTACTTGTTGGGTTTTCCTGTAGTGTAGTAATAGAATATAGTTCCAAAGACTGCTGCTACAAATTTATCCAGAATGGAATACAAAAATGCTCCTTCGTAAGTGGCCTGAATAATGAGGTAGAAAGATAATTCTACTACTCCGCCCGTAATGATGTATACCAAAACCTTACCTAAAGAGTTGATTTGATAAGCTTTGAACAGGAAGTACACAGAAGTAGTGTAAACAAAAAAGCCAATAATCTGGAAGATGTAGAAGCCCTGGCTTTTCATGTACTCGGTGGTAAAGGCGAATTCGACTCCGGGATTCTGCTTTACAAATACACTCATGTAGAGCAGTTGGCTCACTACCAATACCAGTTCTGTAATCAGGCCAAAGAGCATGGCGTTCTGATAAGTAAAGGTTTTCTTGGTTATCATAATTAGGTGGTTGAGTTTGGTTTTGTATTACCGAACCAAGGTAGAATATCTGGAATTTAATATCAGTGACAATCATCACATTAAAACATGATTTTTAGCCATTTCAAATCGGGTGGGTGGAGGAAATTGAATGTATAATCCTTATATCACTACCTTAGATGTAAAATACTAGTTAAGTAGCAATGACTGGTGAAAAAAAATTGACTAAAATTCTCAAAAAACTGAAGCCTGTTCTTTGTGAGGGTGACTATGTTTATTGCACAACTGGTGACGTATCCCAGGTCAGTGTAAAGGATATTGTTATGATTTTTAGGGAAGATGAGGGGGCTACTCTTATTGTAAAAAAGGAAACTGCAGACAGGCTAAAGTTAGGCTATTCATTGGTTACGTCATGGATTACTTTGACGGTACATTCCTCCTTGGCGGCAGTTGGACTTACCGCAGCGTTTTCACAGGCGCTCACCGATTCCAACATCAGTTGTAATGTAGTGGCAGGGTACTATCATGATCATATTTTTGTGCCTAAAAAAGATGCTGGACTTGCTATGCAGGTTCTTGGCACATTATCACAACAGTAACAGGTAAACCTATTGGAATGCAAAATGAGAGTAAAGTTACACTTCGTGTTGCGGGGATTCATGACCTTGCCATTTTGGAACGATGGGATAAAAAACAACATGTAATTGACTCTGATCCTGATGATGATTGGGATTGGAGCAATGAGCTAAGGCGTTTTCCTAATTGGAGGGAACAACTGCTGGCTGAAATTGATGGCAGACCTATTGGTTTTATACAAATTATTGATCCTGCCAAAGAGGAATCCCATTATTGGGGGGATGTTCCTGATAACCTCAGGGCTATAGATATATGGATTGGCGAAAAAGTGGATTTAGGTAAGGGCTATGGGACTGTTATGATGAACATGGCAATAGCCCGTTGCTTTGAAGATCCTGCAGTAACAGCAATAATTATTGATCCACTTGAATCCAATTTCAAAGCAATTCGTTTTTATGAGCGGATTGGTTTTCAGTTTGTAGAGAAAAGAGTTTTGGGGAGTAGTAGATGCTCCGTATATCAACTAAACCGTGACCAATGGGAGATTAAATAATGTAAAATGGAAAAAACGCTTGAGCAACACAGGGAAGAATTTAGTAAACGTAGGTTTCTGGCTACACCTCTTGCAGGAATGATTGTTTGGGCAATAATAGGTATAGCTGGTGCTACGTTATCTGCCTATACTACTGTTTGGGTACTATTCATAGGCACTGGAAGTATTGTTTATCTGGGATTATTTATTTCAAAATACACGGGTGAAAACTTTCTGGATAAGAGCAAGCCTAAAAATCCTTTTGACCAACTCTTCATGTTTACAGTGGGCCAGGCTGTTTTGGTCTACGCTATTGCCATTCCATTCTTCATATTAGATTATAGTTCTTTGCCCTTAACTGTGGGTATTTTAACGGGTACAATGTGGCTACCCTTTTCGTGGATCATTAAACATTGGGTAGGTATTTTTCATGCCGTGAGTAGGACAATAGCTGTTTTGATGTTGTGGTATGTGTTACCCGAATATCGCTTCACAGCGATTCCCCTAGTGATTGTTCTTATTTACATTGTTACCCTTGGAATTCTCAACAGCAGACATCAAAAATTGAATAGGGAATAGTTTAAGGCTCTGCTTGATCAACCACCCTGAGTCAAAGGAAAACTCTTCAAACCATTCTTCAGGTTTATTTCCCTCTATGCAGTATTCCCTTTGATTGCGCCTTTATTTATTGTTAAAATGTGGTTTAACAAACCTAACCTAAACAATGAGGATTATTATTCTTTTTCTTGTGAGCGTGTGCCTGGCGCTAACGGCTCGTTCACAAAATTCAATTTACGAACTTCCGATTCAGGAACATATCCTGGATAACGGACTTCGATTACTTGTAATTGAACGCCCTGGAGATCATCGGGTGGAGTGTAAAATTTATACTGATTTTGGTTCAATTGTGGAAGAACCCGGACAGCTGGGGTCAGCACACTATCTGGAACACTTGATGTTCAAAGGAACCAAAACATTAGGAACAACAGACTGGCAAGCAGAATCAAAACTGATCGAAGAACTGTATGCGGCCGAAGCTGAACTGATTGAGGAGTTGAATAAATCAAGAAATACAATTAGAGAACGTGGTGTTTTTCATGACAACAAATGGACGGCAACGACACCACGAATAGATGAACTCAGAAAAAAGATAGCAGGGATCGATGCCAGGATCAACGAACTCCGCGATATGGGTACCACCATGAGATGGTATCAAGCTTACGGAGGTACTGGGCTTACGGCTACCACAGAACAGGAGTACATGAAGTTTGATATTAATCTTCCGGCCAATAGAGCTGAATTGTTTTTAAGGATGGAGTCGGATCGCATGACCAATACTATTTTTCGTGGGTTTGATGAGGAACGAATGATTTTGGTAGAACAAAGGTTAGGTGACCTTAATCGCCTAAGCACACCTTATTATGAGCAGATGAGTGCAATGGTAGGAGTGGTGCATCCTGTGTTTTGGCCGGAAGGTTATCTCACCGACTTTTACCAATACACCAGGCATTACGAAAAAGATCTTTATGAAAGATACTTCGTGCCCAACAATACGACCATTATCTTAATAGGAGGTGTAAAGTTTGATGATATGGTCGCCCTGACTGAAAAGCATTTTGCCAGACTGGAGCGCAAACCTGAACCGGCAGAGTCGAGTGCCATTGAGCCAGTACCTGCAGCCGATAAAAGGTTGGTGTACAGAAGTGAAAAATTAAGACCTGGAGTGGAAGCAAGGTATTTAATTCCCGGTGTTGGGCATGAAGATCGACCTGTTGTTGATGTGATCATGGAAGTGGCTCAGCGGAAACTGGAGAGGAATTTAAAAGCCAATGGCATCGCAGGAAGTATAAATGTGAACACACGCGTGGTCCACACTTCTATGTTTGGAATACCAGGGTCTATCAATTTTGAAATTGGACTAAGTAAAGAGGCAGAATTGAACAGAGCAGAATCGGTTTTGCTAAAAACAATTGAAGAATTGAAAACTTCGTTATTGGATGAAGAATTAGCAATAGCAAAGAAGAAATTACGCAACGATTGGCTGCGTACCAAGCTGGATGCAAGCAGATTGAATTTTGCTATAGGTCACTTTCAGGTGATGGATTCATGGAAAACGCTTGAGGGGTATATGAAG
Source organism: Cyclobacteriaceae bacterium (assembly GCA_039971015.1). Classification (GTDB taxonomy): domain Bacteria; phylum Bacteroidota; class Bacteroidia; order Cytophagales; family Cyclobacteriaceae; genus ELB16-189. Next base: position 86,930 of record JBDVKV010000015.1, on the reverse strand, counting down.
GCACGGGAAAGTGCAACAGCAGAAGCTGTCCATCGGGTAGCTTCAACTTATTTTATTGATAATAACAGGACTATTGGAATTGTAAAAAAGCCTTAAGCCTCTAAAGTATTATAACCATGAAGAACATATATAAAACATTATCTCTTTTGATTATTACCTTATTGGCCGGCTGTCAATCGGGAAGCAAAAGTGATCAGGGACTGGACTATCAACACCCTACAGAAATGGGGTTGGAACCATCAACATTTAAAATGCCCAATCCTGATGATTATAAATTAACACTCGATAATGGACTGACCGCTTTCTTAGTGACAGGTAAAGAAGTGCCTTTAGTTACAGTGACTGCTTATATTCAGGCGGGAACTGCATTCGATGATAAGGCAGGCGTGGCTGAGACGCTAGCTTCCATTTTGAAGGGTGGTTGCAGTGCAGCTACTAAAAACTTTCAGCAGGAAGCAGATGATAGGGCAGCTCAATATGGTGTGACTATGGATCAGGAAGGAACTACTATTTCCCTGAACGTGGCAAGTGAAGATGTGGCTTGGGCTGTAACATCATTGTCTGGCATTTTGCAGAGTCCTTGTATCAATAATCAGACAGTAGCCGCTTACAAAGGAGGTAGTGTTGATAATGCAGTAAATGACAGAAGCGCTTATGATGGCAACCTGAATGTTGCAGTAGGTTTATTTAACAAACATTTATACGATGGACATTCTTATTCATCTGGAGTAACCGCTGCTCAGGCTGCTGCAGTTTCAGTGGGTGATGTTACAGGATTTTATAAGAAGTATTTCACACCGTCCAATGTAACAATAGGCGTAGGTGGTGATTTTGAGAAAAGTGTTGTAGAGAAAATGTTGACTGATAGACTTGGTGAATGGTCGGGAGGAGTGCGACCGGCCATTGAGATTGCTACAGCCATCAGCCCTAAAAATCAATCTGAAGATTATACCGCAGATAAATTGCAATCATGGTATGTAGCGGGTCATGCATTGCCAATGCTTACTGCTGAGGAAATTCCTGCACTTGAAGTGATGAATTATATTTTAGGTGGTGGTCATTTTGATACCCGGCTTTTTAAAGAAACAAGAGATTTGAGAGGATTAACGAACGATGCCAGTGGATTTCTAACATTTCAGCAATATGGCCCCGGTAGTTACGACTTCAGAACATACGGACGACCAGAAGTATTGGGTCAACTAGAGGAGATTGTACTGGCAGAGGCCACTAAAATAAAAAATGAAGAGGTTAGTGATGAAGAGTTGATGGTGGCGCAAGGTGCATTAGCGGATGGGGTATTTGAAGAGATGTTTCAAAACAGCCACAAAACAGCAGCTACATTGGCCGAGGAATTTAATAAATACCAATCCTTTGAAAGGTTATCTGCTTACCCTGATAGGGTTCGCGCAGTAACCAAAGCAGATGTAAAGGACGCAGCCAATAAATATCTTTTACCTGATCAATTTCTAACTGTAAGGGTTATATCCAAATAATACTTGAGTAGCCAACGCGGAGATAGGCTTCGTGTTGGCTATTTTTTTATCTCTGCTTCCTCTTCCTCGCTTTTATCTATCTGCTCTCTCTTTACTTCATTATTCAAATACCGTTCTCTGTTACCAAACATTACACCCGTAATGCCCAGTCCAAAAGAAGCAAGTATCATAAATAACACCATCACCAAAAGGCGCAGTGCTTTTTTTATTATCTTCATTGGTTTGAGGAATGGTGCCATTGTACAATGGCACTGTGTAAATAAATAGTTTGAAAAAATGTTAGTCGAATAACCAACACTTAAGAAAGTGTTAACTCCTGCTGTAGGAATTAATATAAGAAGGGTTTTTAATGAAGTACTTAAAACGCTTACGTTGATCAAAAAAATGAAAAAGCGTTTTGTTCTTGGTATACTGTACAGTAATTGCCGAATCACAAAAGATAAGTGCTGACTTGTACGTGTAGCTGCTTACAAAAAGGGAAGGTGATTTGGATAAGATTGAGTAACGATAGTAAGTTTTTTCCTTTGCTTTATGAACGAGTTCTGTTTTACTGAAGCGAGGAGCTGCAGGATGGCTGTTTACAATTGGAGAGAGCGTGAATAAACTAAGTATTATTACCGAATACGATAACAATTTCGACAAGGGACGATTACAAGATATGTATGCTGAATTGTGCATTGCTAAATGTAAGTAAATATTATTGTTTGACTTAGTTCAGCAGTTCTAATGTCACCAAATAGGCGCAATGATCCGAAGCGATGGGATCAGCAATTACTTCTTTATTGACGACCCTCCATTTGCGCTGCGGATAATACATCACATAGTCTATTTTCTTAATGGGGTTATCTGATGGGAAAGTAAACTCAGGGTGACTCTTGTCATAAGATGGCGTCCACATTTGTTCTAGTATTGAGATGGGCGCACTTCCTGGCTCTCCATTCAGATCTCCAGCCAGAATAGTAGGGTAGCGGTTGTTTGAAAATGTATTGTTGATGGCTTTGGCTTGTTGAATGCGATCAGTATCCTCTTTTAAATGATCCAGGTGAGTACCAATAAAAGCAATGGTATCCCCTGAAGGAAGTATGGTGGTAATTTCCAATGCAGCACGAGGCTCGTTGCCAGGAGAATAGGGAAGGGGAACATTCCTGGATTGAAGGAAAGAATACCTTGATAAAACGCCTTCTCCATACTCACCTCCATCGTAGGGCATGGCCCTGGCAAATAATGGTGACAGTTTCGTTCTCCATCCTAATTCAGTTACGAGATCATAACCTTTAGCTCTTTTTGTTTTGTAATCCACCTCCTGTAGCGCTACAAAATCCGGATCTGCCTCGATGATTACTTTCGCAATGACATCCAAATCAAAATCACCCCTGGTTGTAGCACCATGAAAGATGTTAAAAGAGAGCACTTTTACCACAGTGCTATTACTTTGTTGCCCAAAGGATGTGAGATGTAAAAAGAGGAGCGCCAGTGGCATGAGTATTTTCATAGATGCAATATGGTACAGGATAATCTTTGTTCAAATGAGTGAAATTGCTTTTATCTCCATTTATCAATAATTATGTGATATCCTTACAAGGATTCCCTACATTGAAAAATTAATAACAAAACCTAATATGAAAATTACATTGTTTCTCTTTTCTTTTTGCTTCTCTTTTGTTTTTGCACAGGATGTAGATTTGAATGCGGTACATCGCATCAAAGAAGAAGGCCTCAACAATTCTAAAGTGGAAGATATTGCCTTTCATCTCACAGATGCTTCAGGTCCAAGGCTTACTAATTCAGCAGGTTACAAACGTGCCGCAGACTGGGCAGTAAAGCAATTGACGGAATGGGGGTTAAAAAATGCTACCCAGGAAAAGTGGGGAGATTTTGGGAAAGGGTGGCAAATAGAGAAGAGCTATGTGGCCATGACCGCTCCATATTACTTTGCTATTAGTGGAACACCTAAAGCATGGACCGGGGGAACTAATGGCCCCATCTCAGGAGATGTAACTTTGTTAGCCATCGAAAAAGAAGAAGACTTTAAAAAGTTTGAGGGTAAAATTGGTGGTAAGATTGTTTTGGTAAAATCCGGTGCTACTACCAACCCTACATTTGAGGCAGATGCTTCACGTATGACTGATGAAGAATTGACGGCACTTGCAAAACAACCTATTGGTTCTTCAAGCAGATATACCCCTGAGATGATTGCTCAGTATTTGGCAAGAAGAGCGTTTAGCCGCAAGGTAGATGAGTTTTTAAAAAATGAAAAAGCATTGCTTGTGATCAGAGGGCGTAATGGAAAGCATGGAACTTACTTTACCAGCAATGGTGCCTCTTACAGCATAGATGCACCTCAGGCTGTTGCTGAGGTAGAGACAGCACCCGAGCATGCTGACCTGATGGCACGTTTGATAGAAAAAGGAATTCCTGTTAAGGTAGAGGCAGACATCAAAACTTCTTTCACTTCTGATCCTGCTTCTTATAATGTAATTGCCGAGATACCCGGTACCGACAAGGACTTAAAGGCGGAATTGGTGATGCTGGGCGGACATCTTGATTCGTGGCATGCGGGAACGGGCGCTACCGATAATGCTGCCGGTTGTATTGTCATGATGGAAGCCGTAAGGATTTTACAGGCAGCTGGATTAAAGCCTCGCAGAACCATACGAATTGCACTGTGGTCTGGAGAGGAGCAGGGACTTCATGGTTCGAGAAATTATGTAAAGAATCATTTTGCTGATCCTGCAGATATGAAATTGAAGGCTGATCATAATAAAGTTTCCGGGTACTTCAATATTGATAATGGAACAGGAGGGATACGTGGTATTTACCTGCAGGGAAATGATGCCGTGCGTCCTATTTTCGAGAAGTGGTTTACACCTTTCTCCGATATGATCGACAAGACCACCGTGACTATTCAGAATACGGGTGGAACAGATCACCTTGCTTTTGATGCAGTAGGTATACCAGGGTTTCAATTTATTCAGGATCCGATAGAGTACAACACCCGGACCCACCACACTAATGCAGATACTTACGAAAGGTTAATGATTGATGACCTGAAGCAAATGGCGGTGATTGTGGCCACATTCGTTTACAATACTGCCCAGCTGCAGGAGAAGTTACCCCGTAAGCCGTTGCCGGCTGCCCAAGGTCCGAGCCAGTTTTAGAAGGTAGTTTAAAGTGAGAACGACAGGACTTGTTGTAGATCAATCCTTTGGTTTAATAACAAGTCCTGTTTCTCTATCATAGGGGATAATATTATCCCACTCATTAGCGGCAGACCTAGAAACAAAAGCAACTACAGGTTCTGTATCACTCATATTGAACACTTCGTGAGGAACACCTGATTTGATAAAGATGAAGTCACCGGCAGTATTCTCCAGTGTCTTCTTGAGTTTGTCTCCAAACTCATGCCGTACGTTGCCTTCCAGAATATAAAGCATTACTTCGAAGCCATCGTGAATGTGCGCGTAGGCGACTCCTCCAGGTGGAATGGTAGCTATGTTGACAGAGAGTTTTTCTGATCCTACGTTCTTTTGAGACATCCCTTGCTTATAGTGAATGCCATTCCAATCTCGCTTGGCTCCACCACCTCTGATGGTAACGATTCCATCATGGTCTTCCACCACATTCATTTGAATGTTGTCCTCCTTTTTCTTGAAATCTTTCATAAGTCCGTTCTTTGTTCTAACTCAACTAAGGTACTAAAAATTGCTAACCGATGTTGTCGTAGATATAGCCGAATAGCACCAGTATTAATGCAAATGGAATTACCCATTTGATCCAAAAATAGAAGAGGGTAGATGCCTTACTATTGGCTTCATCTGAGAACATCCCCTGGAGCACAGTTGATTTTTTCAGGCTCCATGTCAGGCCAAGGATGCAGAGTACACTACCCAACACTTGCATACCTGATCCAAAAATTAAATCCAAAACACCGATGAGCTCTGGGTGAAACGCACTGGGCAAAGCAAGAGTGGCTTGTATTATTCCAATTACAATAAGTATTTTCTTTTGACTAAGATGAGGCTTTTCATTTCGTACACTTACAAAAGGTACCTGGTAGGCAGCGATCAGTGAGAGGAATGCTACCAGTGAAAGTGCAATTAAAAAAAGTGATCCTATCCACCTGCCTCCTGGCATGGTACCAAATAATTGGGGGAATGTGTTGAAAATTAACCCCGGCCCTGAGGCCATATCCAATCCAAACACAAGTATGGATGGAACTAGGAACAGACTTACCAGTACTGAGGCGCCTACATCTCCTAAACCAGTAAGCAAAGCCATCTTGGGGATGCTTTCTTTTTCATTCATAAAACCTGCATATACCAATACGAATGTGCCTCCTAATCCAACCGAGAAAAAAGCCTGTCCTAATGCAGCAAACACTTCAGTAGAAGTAAGCGCGTTCAGGTCAGGCCTTAGGAAAGTGAAGAATTTATCAACGGCACCAGGCAGAGAGAGGGCGTGAAATATCATGTACAATAAGGCCAAAACGAAGAATGGCATGATGATTTTACTTAACCATTCAATTCCATGAGTTAGTCCTTTATGAATTACATATAAACAAGTGATAATCATTGCTATAGTAATTGCATATTGAAGAATATTATCGGAGAGAAGGCCTTCGAAATGGGGTGTTGATGCAATATTGAATCCATGTATAACTGAATAAGCGGTTGTAAAAACCACATTGGCTACCACCACGGCATAATAGGAGCCTGCTACGGTTACAACTGAAAGCAGCAGGTATCCCGTGGCGGAACCCCAAGCTTTTCCAAAAAGTGAACGAAATGCATCGAGCGTTCCTTTCCCGCTCATTCTACCCAATGCCATTTCGGCCATCAATGCAGGGAAAGCAAACAGTAATGTAAACAGGAGATAGATCGCGAGAAAAGCACTACCTCCATAGCTACCCATCATGTATGGAAAACGCCATACATTACCCAGTCCTACAGCTACACCTACCATGGTGAGTATGGTAGTAAGACCGGATGCATATTGAGGCTTATTAATTTCCATATTACTCGAATGGTAGTTAAAATGACAATATAGCCCCTGACAGCGTAATTAATAGGAATTTATTAATGGTATTCTGAAACCACATGGATTTTGATGAGTATTTTATACATACCAACCTTCAATAGTTATGATTAAGAGTTACCTGCTTACCGCCCTTCGTCATTTCCGCAAGAACAAATTACATGCTTCAATTAACATACTTGGACTGGGGTTAGGCCTCATGGTAAGTATGATGGCTTTGATCTTTATGCTGGATGAGCAATCGTTTGATACTTTTCATACCAAAGCAGAAAGATTATATCGCCTCAACAAGGTGAGAACTGACAACCAAGGTAACACCAGTCTTAATGCAGAGTCTTCAGGGTTATATGGTCCAGGGATGAAAGACGAATTTCCGGAGGTGGAAAAGTTTGTTCGCTATCAACCCTGGTACAATACAGTAGTGTTGAGTTTTGAAGGGCGCAATATTACATTAAAAGAAGAGGAAGCCGTATTTGTTGATAATGACTTTTTCAATGTTTTTGATTTTGAATTGGTACGTGGTAATAGGGAAGAGGCATTAGTTAGGCCATCCACAATTGTATTAACCAATCGTATTGCATCCTTATTGTTTGGATCACAAGACCCTATAGGTAAGTCTATAGTAGGTATTAATGGATTGGAGTTTGAAGTAACGGGTGTAGCAGAAGAGGCACCTCGAAATTCACACATCCAGTACAAAGCCTTGATTTCATTTGCTTCAACAACACCACAGCTGGGGCCACTCGACTATGAGTGGATGAACAATTGGCATACTCAAACGCTAACTACTTATTTATTATTGTACCCTGAAGCAGACCCCGCTCCAATTCGGAGTAAATTAAAAGATTTTACTGCCCAACACATTCCTACTCGTGTGGATAGTTATGAGTTTTACCTACAGCCATTTAAGGATATTTATTTGTCATCCAATGTAGTATTGTATCACCGTATGGCAAAAACAGGCAATCAAAAATATGTGTATTTCTTTGGGTTGATTGCCGGCTTTATCCTATTCATTGCTTGCGTCAATTATATCAATATCAGCACTAGCAAGTCAACCAAAAGAGCAAGAGAAGTTGGTATGAGAAAAACACTCGGGGCCAGCAAGCAGCAGTTGATCAATCAGTTTTTAGGAGAGTCCTTTCTTACCACGATTTTATCGGGTTTGTTGGCTTTGCTTTTATTGTATATGGCAGTTCCTCTTTTTAATGAGATTGCAGGTAAAACGATAGGTTACGATTTGCTTTGGACTAGGGAAGTAATCGGAGCCATTGCCATACTGATGATTTTAGTCTCGGTTATAGCAGGGGGCTACCCTGCATTTGTACTTTCCGCTTTCAGAACTTCAGAGGTGCTTAAGCCATCTGCTAAAAGTAGCCTAAAAGGAAATTGGCCACGTCATGTCTTGATCACTTTTCAACTGATTATAGCAGTGATCATGATTGCCTGCACTTTAATTGTACGGAATCAATTGCAATATGTATTTTCCAAAGACCTAGGATTTGATAAAGATCATATTGTGGTGATGGAACTTACTTCTGCGATGATTCCGCAGGGAGAAGTAATTCAACAGGAAATAAGCCGCCATTCAAGTATAGTATCTACATCCTTGAGTAGAATGGCCCTGGGTGGAGGATCATCCAGTACGTATGTACAACCAGAAGGTTTTCCACCCGATCAGGTGGAGATAAGAATGTTTCCAGTGGATTTTCAGTTTAAAGAAACATATGGCCTGACAAACGTAATGGGAAGGTTTTTTGACAATAAAATCGCCAGTGATTCCAATGCACTTATAATTAACGAAGCCTTAATGAAGCAATTGCAGTGGGATGACCCTACACAAAAGACCATTAAGTTTCAGGATGATCCAGTTGCGTATCCTGTGATTGGCGTGGTGAAGGATTTTAATTTTAGGTCACTTTATCAGGAAGTAGAACCTCTGGTGATGTGGCTGTCTTCAAACAACAGAAGAAACCTTTCCATTAGATTCAGTGGGAATCCATCGGAGCTGTTGACATTTATGGAAACCACATGGAAAAAATTTGAATCGAGATATCCATTTCAATACTATTTTGTTGACCAGGCTTTTGCAGAAGCCTATGAGTCAGACCAGAAAGTATTTAAAACAGTGGTGACCTTTTCTACTATGAGTATAATTATTGCTTGTCTCGGTTTATACGGATTAGTGTCTTTCACCATTGAGCAAAGGACGAAAGAATTTGGAATAAGGAAGATTTTAGGGGCTACGGTTAGTGGTCTTAGTTATATGGTCAATAGGAAATTTATTGCCATGGTGTTGCTGGCTGGTGCTATCGCAATTCCGGTGGTACTAAAAATGATAAAGCCATGGTTAGCTACCTTTGCCTATCAAATTGATTTGGGAGTTGGTGTATTTGCTCTTTCAATAGGAATCACCTTGTTGGTTACGTTGTTGGCTGTAAGTATTCAGGCTATCAAGGCTGCTACTACTAATCCATCGGAGGCCTTGCGGTATGAATGACATATGAAATAAACCACCTATTATCTGCCACTTTATTTCGGACTGTAACCTTATTGATTAATACATCGTATACCGATATATTGTTATCCAATCCATAGACAATGTATCCATCTCAGCTTTTAAAGGGCACTTTTCAAACCATTATATTAAAGCTCTTAAATGAGCATTCGAGAATGTACGGCTATGAAATAAGTCAGAAAGTGAAAGAGGCAACAGACGGAGAGATTTTACTTCCTGAAGGGTCACTGTATCCCATCTTGCATAAGATGGCCGAAGAAGGATTGGTAAAAATGGAGAAAGTACACATTGGTAAACGGGTGAGGCGATACTATTCGCTGACAAAAACGGGTACGAATCAAGCGCAGTTTAAAATTGAAGAGTTTGAAAGGTTTATTGGCACGATGAGGAGGTTGTTGTTACCAAAACTTTCCGGAGGTGAAGCTTAAAGATTCACAAATTGATTTCATTGAACAAGACCTTCAGGAAAGAGGAATCCTGTTTAATGATTTGCGTGAAGATTTGGTCGATCATATCTGTTGTGAAGTAGAACAAAAAATGGAAGAGGGTATGACCTTTATGGATGCATACCTTAAAGCCATACAGCCCTTTAAAAAAGAGGGCCTGCCCGAGTTGAATGAAGAGGCAACATCATTTTTAAATTCTATAACAATGGTTCGTTCTTACATCAACCTGACAATCAGAAATATTTTAAAACACAAGGTATTTTCTGGTATCAATATCCTTGGGCTTAGCCTGGGTATGGCGGCTTGTTTTATTATTCTACAGTATGTCAATTACGAATTAAGTTTCGATCAGTTTCACCCCAATTCTTCTTCAATCTTTCGCATCACCAATAATACGGTGCGGCAGGGAGGAACCTCATTTCACACAGCTACGACATTTCTGCCTGTGGCAGAAAGGGCAAAAGATGAGTTTCCTGAAATTGAAGATTATACCCGGCTCTATTTTCTCGATCGCCATGCGGTCGTTTCTTATGAAGACAGAAAGTTTGAACAGGAGGCGGTACTCTATGCCGATGCTAATTTTTTTCAATTCTTTTCCTATGGATTAATAAAAGGGAATGAGGAAGAGGTATTACAAGCCGCAAATACTGTAGCTCTTTCCGAGTCTGCAGTACTAAAATATTTTGATGATCATGATCCTATTGGCAAGCTTATCAATTTGTCTGAAGAATTTAACGACCTTACTTTAATGGTAACAGGGGTTTTTAAAGATCCGCCTGGCAACTCTCACCTCAAACCCCAAATGGTGGTTTCGATGTCCAGTTATGAAAACCAACCTGATGTGAAAGAGAACGAATGGAATTGGCCATTCTATATGAACTACATTCGCTTGCAACGTGGAAGCAATCCAAATGATTTGGAAAAAAAATTTCCTGAGTTTGTGGCCAAGTACAGTCCTCAACGTGATGAAAGTATTCATGAACTCTATTTACAGCCGTTAGAGGATATTCATCTCCATTCCAACCTGGAATATGAGATTGAGCCGAATGGAAATGCAAAGTTGGTTTTTCTGCTGCTGGGTGTTGCCATCCTCACACTGGTGATCGCCTATGCCAACTACATCAATCTATCTACCGCTCGCTCATTGGACAGGGCCAAAGAAGTAGGTATACGCAAGGCACTTGGTTCGAAGCGTTTGGGGTTGATCAAACAATTCTTAACAGAGGCAATAGCTGTCAATATTATGGCCTTGTTGTTGGCGATTGTTTTGGTCAAGATGTTTATGTTATTTCTATTTAGGTATGGAGGCATAACAATTGATCTTACTCATTATGGTGGCTTTATGTTTTGGGGTGGACTTGGAATTGTATTTCTTATGGGTGCGGTGTTGTCATCGTTGTACCCTGCATTTGTTCTCTCTTCTTTTCAACCCATTGCAGTCTTGCGTGGCAAGTTGAATTACAATTTGAGCGGACATTTTTTAAGGAAGCTGTTGGTCTTATTTCAGTTTACCACTTCTATTAGCCTGATGATTGCGGCTTATGCTATTTATAGTCAAATACAATTCATGCGGAATCAACCTTTGGGAATGGATATCCAAAACCTGCTGGTGGTAAAAGGGCCAAGGGTAAATAATATCGAGCATTCGGGCATGCCGCAGGATCCTTTCATACTTAAATCGACCGAAAGTGGTGCAGCTATACATGGAAGTGTATCAAGCAGTGTTCCTGGGATTTGGACAAGCAGAATATCAAACATTGTACGGCAAGGTTCTGATGAGGGTAAGAATAATTCTTTCAATGTGATGGGTGTTGATCATCATTTCATGGAGACGTATCAATTGAATCTGCTAGCAGGACGAAATTTTCAACCCAGTATTGATACTTCCGCTTTCTCAGTGGTTATCATTAACGAAAGCGCTGTCGGTCAATTGGGCTTTAGCTCTCCGGAGGAAGCGGTTAACGCAAGAATAGCCTTTAGAGGCAGACCTATTGATATTATTGGTGTTATAAATGATTACCATCACTATTCATTGAAAGCAGCCATTGACCCGCTACTTTTATACCCGATAGGAGATGGATCCAAGGAATATTACACTCTTCGAACTCGTCAGAGTGTTGGACAATTGGAGCAATCCTTATCAGACATTGAATCCCAATGGAGATTGGTTTATCCGGATAACCCATTTGAATATTTCTTTTTGGATTCATCCTTTGATGCGCAGTATAAAGCTGATCTTCAGTTTGAAAGAATTTTTACTGCGTTCTCTCTACTGGCTGTTTTTATCGCTTGTCTCGGATTGTATGGTTTAGCATCATTTGTTACGATGAAGAGAACCAAAGAAATTGGGATTAGGAAAGTACTGGGGTCATCAGTGAAGGCCATAGTTGTATTATTGCTCTCTGATTTTAGCAAATTGATATTGATTGCCGGATTGGTTGCGATTCCTATTGCTTATGTGGGTGTGGAGAATTGGCAGAGTCAATTTGCCTTTAAGGATCAGATAGCCTGGTGGATGTATTTGTTGCCAATAGCAATTGTTCTGTTTATAGCCATCATTACCATTAGTATAGAGACGATAAAAGTAGCCTTAATCAACCCTGTGAAAGTGTTGAAATATGACTAGCCACTGGAGCAGGCTTGCTAAAACTCTACTGGGCATTGTGCTGGGTGAGGTTGCCTTGATCCTGTTAACAACCTTGGCTCAAGAGGTAATTTATGACGGGATAAGTTACAATTCATCTCCAACAGTAGATGTTTTGTCAGGTGGTCTTTTAACGATGCTGGCAGCGGTATTTTCTGGAATCATTGCGGCTTATGCTGGTGGAAAAGGAAACTATTGGCCCCATGTATTCATCTCAATTATCATAAGTATTGAAATGACTTATTTGATTTCGGCTGGTATTACCGGGGATCCTATATGGTTTGATGTTTTGGCAGGATTTTCTCTGGTAGTTGGTATATGGATAGGATTTTTATTCAGACGTTTTATTTAGTTCCGTGTGAAATTAAAGCAATCACAAATTGAGTTTATAGAAAAAGACCTGATTGCGAAAGGGGTGCTACTGGAGGGGCTGCGAGAAGATCTGGTTGACCATATATGTTGTGAAGTGGAGGAAGGGATGAATAACGGTTTGGGCTTTATGGATGCCTATCGTGATGCCACCAAAAAATTTAATAAAAGAGGCTTTCCTGATCTGAATAGAGAAGCATCCTCACTGCTAACATTATCAACCATGATAAGAAACTTTTTCACCACGGCCTTTCGTATTTTTATTAAAAACTGGACTTTTAGTGCCATTCGCGTTTTTGGTTTGTCATTAGGCATAGCCGTATTTTTAATTTCCCTTCTGTACCTCATCCACGAGAATTCCTACGATTCCTTTCATGACAACGCTAATGATATTTACAGGATCGGAAGAGTAACAGACAGAGGAAAGATAGCAAGCACTGCATTCCCGCTTGTTCCTACTCTTAAGCAAGATTTCCCTCAATATACCTTTACTCATTTCTTCAAAGACCGATCCAATGCTTTGTTTCGTAAAGAGGATAAGTCGTTTTATGAAAACAACATGATTTTTGCTGACAAGGACTTTCTTGAAATATTTCATTTTGAGGAGTTCAAAGGAAATACTAAAACTGCATTGGTGGATCCTTATTCAGTAGTAATGACTGAAGTCGCGGCACAAAAGTATTTTGACCGCACTGTGAAATTGGGAGATGTTCTTGATTTCAAGTGGAATGGAGAATACTATCCGCTGAAAATTACAGGTTTGATTCCCAAGTGGCCAGCCAATATGCACATTCAGTTTGAGGTTATAATTTCATTTGAAACCGCCAATTCAGTTTTTCCATCCAGCATAACCGATGCTTGGGATATGAACTACTGCTATAGCTATGTGAAATTACCACCAGGGTTAAATACTTTCACTTTTGAAAACTCCTTTCAGTCCTTTGTTGATAAACATGTAAAAAAGGATGAAGAAAACTATCAATCCTATCTTGGGTTTCTCCAACCGCTAAGATCTATCCACCTACAGCCTGAAGTATTATCCGCTTACGCCAATATAACTGACCCTAATTACTCAAAAATTGCAGTGGCGATTGGATTTCTTGTTTTGTTGATTACCTCCCTCAATTTCATTACCCTCACTATTGCACAGTTGCATGACCGGGCCAAGGAAGTAGGAATCAGGAAGGCAATAGGGGCTACACGCAGACAAGTGGTTTTACAGTTTATTTTTGAGACATTCCTACTTGTAACCATAAGCTTCTTATTAGGATGGGGCGCTTTGTATCTTTTTGTTGATGTGTTTAATGCCTATATGCTAACTCAATTAACACTCGCTTATGAATCCTTTGACTGGGTCATCTGGAGCTTGCCTTTTTTTATCGTCCTGCTAACAATAGTTACTGGTCTTTATCCGGCCATCTTTTTCTCTGGTCAGAATATTATGGACACCATTCATCTAAAGAAAAGGAGATCGGGGGTTTCACTTCGAAAAAGTTTATTGACTTTACAATACATTATTTCCGCTACCCTCCTTACATTTTGCATCATTTTATTCAAACAAATTAGTTTTGTTGAGGGAATATCTGTTGGTTATGATAAGGAGCAGGTTTTATATATTCCCCATGGGAGAAGCATTCGAGATAACCCTGACTTGTTCAAAACGCTCGCCAAGTCCAATCCTTCAATACAAAATGTTTCACTTTCTTTTTACAAGCCTACAGATAATGTCGGAAACGCTATTGATGTTAAAGTTGATGGCAAGGAGCCTGTAAAAATGGCTGCCACATCAGTAGACGAGGATTTTTTCGATACATACAAAATTGGTTTTATAGGAGGTGATAATTTCCAAAAGGAAGGTATGGATTTAAACAGTGTATTTATCCTGAATGAAGCCGCTGTGAAATACTTGCAACTTGATGATCCGTTGAGTTCCACACTGGAAACAGCGTTCCAAACCGGAAGTCCAACACAGCCATTTGAGCAGCGAAGAGGAAAAGTAATAGGAGTGGTCAAAGATGTTCATTTTGAATCGTTACATACTGCCATAAAACCTATGCTATTTATGGTAAAGCCATATTGGTATTTTTATATCAATGTGCGCATCAATAATCATGATGTATCGTCTTCCCTATCTCACCTAGAAAGTACATGGAAAAGCTTGTTTCCAGACTTGCCGTTTGAATATACTTTCCTGGATACTGAATTTGAAAGACTTTACCAGAAGGAAAAAAGGTTAGCGGATGGCCTTGGTATTATGGCCTCGCTTGCCATAATTACAACCTGCCTTGGTTTGTTTGGTTACATGCGTTTCATGGCCCAGCAAAAAACCAAAGAAGTAGGAATACGGAAAGTACTTGGTGCCGATATGCTTCAAATTTCTTCTCTTTTTTCAAAGGAATTCATTGTTGCATTATTGATTGCCAATATTATTGCTGTGCCCATTGGTTATTACACATCTACTTGGTGGTTACAGAACTTTGAATATCGTATTGCATTGACGGGCATGCCATTTGTTATCACATTTGTGGCATTGGTAAGTATCTCATTTCTCACTATCTTAAATGAGTTGATCAATATGATGAAACTTGATCCGAGTTCTACACTTCGGTATGACTAGCTCTTCATTAATTCTATACTAAGGTGCGTGGAGTGAAGGTCTAACATAGTATCTTCGCGTCAAGCGTTTATACCTGTGCAAGACTACTTACCCTTATTCATAATTATTGTCGTAGCGTGGCTGGTGCCCATGACATTGTCCTGGTTGGAGATATCCAAGCTGCCTTCTGTTATTGTTGAAATTGTAATGGGAGTAATCATTGGGCCCTTTGTTCTCAATCTGGTAACAGGGGAAGAGATTTCGCTCAACTTTCTATCCAATATTGGTTTTCTACTTTTAATTTTCCTCAGTGGTCTTGCATTAGATATTCAAAAGATCATTTCCTCTTTTCCTCGCGGAAGATTGCGTGCAATTGATCTTGTTAGTAATACTTTCCTTGTAGCATTCCTGATTTATTTTGGAAGCCTTATTTTATCTGTATTGGTGGTCTATGGTCTGCCAATTTTTGAGGGCATTGACAAAATGTTTCTGGTCATCTTATTGCCTTCGGTAGCCTTGAGCATTATCGTACCGATTATTAAAAGTGACGGAGAGATTGATCGGAAGTTCGGGCAGATCATGCTGTTGGAGGGGGCCATCGCAACCATCATGACTATTTTAATGATAGCCATTTATTCGGGAGTGTATCGCAACAACGGATTCAGATTTGAGCTGTTTCTCTTTCTGATCATTTTCATTCTTTTCTTCATTGCTTACAAAGTGGGTACTGTTTTGGTAAGGGTGATTTTATTTCAAAAGTTATTGTACAAACTGGAGCATGCAGCCTCCCAGATTCGGATTCGTGGAGCTATAGCGGTGCTTTTACTTTTTGTGACGGTGGCAATTGCTATTAACTCAGAGCCTGCGCTGGGTGCCTTCTTTGCTGGCACGTTGCTGTCTATTTTCTTTATTAAGGATAGGTCCGCTCTATTATTTAAGCTGGATGGAATGAGTTATGGTTTTTTCATTCCTATATTTTTTATCATGGTAGGGGTAAACCTGGACATGAATTCGCTGAAAGATTTTGGGAGCAGTTTCGGTTTTATTCTGACCCTCATGGGAGCCATGTATTTAATTCAATTGATCCCTTCTGCTTTTATGCTAAAACTTTTTGGCTTGAAAAGGTCAATTTCTTCGGGCTTTCTTTTGACATCAAGGATGGGTTTAACAATTGCTACAGCCCAAATTGGTATGGGGCTAGGCTTAATAACGCCTGCTATTAATGCCGGTATTGTAGTAACTGCAATCCTCACCAGTATTCTTTCTCCGCTGTTGTATAAGCTATTGAACAGCGGTGAGGAGAGTTATTATAGTATATACATTGTAGGTGGGGGTAAGGCCGGACTTGAACTCGCTAAACGCCTTGACCTGCACAAAACCCCTTATCTGGTGATAGAGTCGCAGGATGACAATTGGACAGAGCTTCAATCTTTAGGTATAGAATCCATCCATGTCAATGATTTGAATGTGGATGTTTATCGTTCGCTTAACATTCGTCCGGTAGATACTGTGGTATTACTTACCCAGTCTGACTCGAAAAATTTGAAGATTGCACATCTGCTTAAAAATGAACTGAGCCACAGTAAGGTTATAACCGTTACCACCAAACCAGACTTGTTTAGCAGCAGTGCATCACTTAGTGAAATGCAAGTGGTAGATGCTTATGAAATTGTGGCGAGTCGGATTGAAAGCGAGATCATGAGGCCTACCACTACCCATGCTCTTGCAGATAGCTTTGGTGTGTATAGCGTTGAAGAAATTGCTGTTAGAAATGACGATATGGATAGGGAGTTAGTGAAAAATATTCCGTTCCCGCAGTCGGGGTCACTTATTGTAGTGAAACGAGCGGGTGAAATTTTCATTCCTCATGGTAATACACATTTGCTTTTGGGAGATTTAGTAACTGTCATTGGTAATTCCACAGCGCTTGAAGAATTTCGCAAAATATTAGATTAAATTGAATAGAATTTCGTCCTATCCTGTAGAAACCGGTCGTCACTAGAAGGAACTAATTCCTATGTGGACTTGGTTTACCACTTAATAAGCGCTCAAGAATGTACATAAAAGGCAAAAAAATACCATTTCCAGCAATTACGCAGGTCAGTTTCTTCAAGGTTTTGGAATCCCTTGAGAAATTATCGCTGGATGAAGATCCTACAATAGCAGATTTTGCTAAAGTGCTTTTAGCAGATAGTGAGAAATTTCCTGAATTGAAGGAGGGGATAGGGAGTGAAGACTTTGACCCTAATCAGGAGATTATTCAGCGTTTATGCCGTACGCTTTTTCCTGATGTACTGCTTACCAATGAAATCAAAGGGATAATGCCTCCTTTTGAATTCAAACCATTTTATTACAGCACTCGGTTTAAGAACATTTTCGAGGCTTCAGAAAAGGACTTAAGTTTCGAACTTAATGATTACACAGAAGATCAGCTTTATATATTTGGCTGCATCGCCATTTTAGGAGGCTACTATAAATATGCATTCCCTGCCGGTACCCCTACGCTGGTAGATATACCCAACAAAAAATTGAATGTTGTAAAAACCTATAGAATGGCAATGAATGGTGATTTGATGTATACCATTCCTACAGATAAAGCTGTTGATATCACATTAGAAGATTATTTAGAACTGTTGGATAATTTTGACAATATCGAATTGTGGAAAAAGAAATTTCCACCCAACAGTTGGATCATGCGAGGGATTGCAGTTGCGAACCTAATGGATGTAACTGTTGATAATGCTTTGTCAACCATCACTTCTAATCTCTTAAGTGGTTCAGTTGATGCGCAACAAAATATTTTGAATGGGGTGCGTAATCTCTTTGGAATAAGGGAACTGGAAATTGGCCTTTTGGAGTACGAAAATGATTCTTTCCTCTCGCATGAAAAGGAGTCTATGGGCAGTATATTATTGAAGGATAGGAAACAATTATTGTGTAATGGAAACTTGTGCAAGTATTGTTACGATCTGCTGATAGACCAGAGGAAGCCATTGATTATATCAGATGTAGAGCGATTTGATACCATTTCACAAAGTGAGGTATCGGGCATGCTGAAAAGTAGAAATATCAAGAGCTACATTGTTGCTCCGATTAGTCACGAAAATGAGTTCTTGGGTTTCCTTGAGTTGGGGTCGCCAAGAAAGTATGATTTAAACGGTGCTTCATTAGAAAAGCTTGAGGCAGTAATGCCAATTTTGGGTGTTGCCATAAGCCGATTTAAAAGAGAAGACCAGAACAGGCGCGAGGCGATTATTCAACAGGAGTGTACTACCATTCACCCGTCTGTAAAATGGCGTTTTGAGGAAGAAGCCAACAAGTTTATGGAAGGTCAATCGGAGGGTGAGCGTCCCGTTTTTAGTGACATTATTTTCAGAAATGTATTTCCCATCTATGGCCAGCTGGATATCAGGGGTTCATCTGAAAAACGAAACCTGGCGGTACGTGACGACCTTGTTGAACAGCTCAATCTGACGAAAAATGTTTTACAGTCAGCATTGCAGAAAACTAAAATGCCGATCTATGAACAACTATTGACACGGGTAGAAGAATTTTTGCACGAACTTGATGATGAATTGCATTCAGGAAGTGAGACGAGAATTATTGGATTTCTTGAAACGGAGATTCACCCTGTGTTAGATCAATTAAAGAAAAAGGATGCTACAGTTGGCCTTCTTGTAGATGATTATAAAAAACGACTTCATCCAGAGTCGAATTCGATATATAATCAACGCAAAAGGTATGATCAAAGCGTAAACACGATCAATCAAACATTGGCGTCACTTTTGGATGAAAAGCAGATTGATGCGCAGCGCATGTTTCCTCACTATTTTGAGCGGTATAAAACGGATGGTGTTGAGTATAATATCTACGTGGGGCAATCCATTTCCAAGAATCAGGAATTTGAACCTGTGTATTTGCAGAATCTACAGTTGTGGCAATTAATGACCACGTGTGAATTGGAACAAAAATTTGTTGAACTGAAAAAAGACCTGCAATCTGATATAGAAATAGCTTCATTGATTTTAGTGTACAATTCACCATTGGCGGTACACTTTAGAATGGATGAAAAGCGATTTGATGTAGAAGGCGCTTACAATGCTCGTTATGAGATTGTGAAAAAACGAATTGACAAGGCGAGAATAAAAGGAACCAATGAAAGAATTACAGTTCCTGGGAAAATTGCAATTATCTATTCCAGTGAGTATGATGAAATAACCTATCGCAAATACATAAAGTATCTTGAGGATAAGGGTTATTTAAAAAAGAATTCCAGCGAAGTGGTGGATGTAGAAAGCCTGCAGGGTATCACCGGGTTAAAAGCCTTGCGTGTGGATATCAATTATGGAGATAGTCTGCTTCAAAGTGCTTTTGATGTTGATAAAATACTTGAAAGGATAGAGAAAAACTAAGTCAATATTTTCTCAAGTTCAGCTTTTGATTCTGTTACTTCTATGTTATCCGATCCGCTTGAGTTAAAGCAGATGAGGCATCCCGATCCCCGTTCAATTATTCTGTAAATTTTTGATGTATTGATCAATTCCGATCTTGTCTGATCCTTGGCAAAGGAAACTGTTAGTTTAACGAATGTTTTCATGGGTTGAGGAATTAATTAAAGTGGATTTGTTTATTTCCTAATTTTAGTAAATTAATCTAAAATTTGTAAGTAAAAATATGAATTGCCCAATCGATCAAAGCCCGCTTATTCCTAAAATATATGAAGAATCTTTTGAAGTAGATTCATGTCCTGCCTGTGAAGGGATATGGTTGGATAAGGGAGAGCTATCAAAGATTCAGGATATTCAAATCAATGACTACAAAACTGAGTTAAACAAGATTCCGGACTATGTTGGAAAGTCTATTCTGGTCGCCAAATCAAAAAATGCTCCTGCCATCAATTGCCCGGTTTGTGATAGGGAACTGGAAAGGCGTGAATATGGGTACGGTTCTCAGGTAATGATCGATTCCTGTGTGAACGGACATGGTGTTTGGTTGGACAAGGGAGAACTTCAAGATCTAGAAGTGTTTTATGAGCGTAGCCGTGTAGAAACAAGCAAAATTCGTAAAGGTTTTTTTAAGGGGTTGTTGGACTTGTTATAGCCTACCCATCAAGGTGCGACATAGACCAACCATTTTTTAACAAAAAAACTTTAGATTTCTGTAATTCGAAAGGAATAATTGTAACTAATAGGGTGTGATACCGTAAAGTGATTATTTAGGTTGTTCATTTTCGGATACTGCGGACACCTTTTATTGTAATTATTTACAACCTTTCTACTATTGCATTAGCTCAACCAAAAATCAGTTTAATATGAAAAAAGTTACGATAGCACTTATCGCAGTGCTGTTTGCTTCGGTAAGCCCTGCGAAGGCTCAAGGAGTAGATGAAATTATCAACAATTATTTTGAGATTACCGGGGGAATGGAAGCCTGGAAGAATTTGAATGGTATTAAGATCAATGCCAAAGTCAATCAGGGTGGAATTGAGATCCCAATAGAGATTGTTCAATTGCGCGATGGAAGACAATACACTAAAATTACAATTCAAGGCTTGGATTTAATGCAAGGTGTCTTTGATGGCACAAACCTGTGGAGTACGAACTTTGCAACCATGAAAGCGGAAAAGGCAGATGATGAGAGTACATCCAATGCTAAATTGGATGCTAATGATTTTCCTAATTCATTTTTTGATCATTCGTTTTTAGGTTATAAGGAAAAAGGTTATAAAATTGAGTTGATGGGAAAGGAAACTTTCGATGGTGCTGAAACCTACAAAATAAAATTGGTTAGGGAGCCTAGGATTGTTGATGGTAAATCTGTAGAAGACGTACAGTATTTTTATTTTGAAGATGAATATTTCGTTCCCATTGGTCTTGAATCTGAAATAAAAGAGGGCCCTGCGAAAGGCCAATTGTCTCAAACCAAGCTTAGTGATTACATTGAAGTTTCCGGACTTTACTTTCCTTATTCTATAACTCAAGGAATTAAAGGTGGACAGTCACAACCTGTTATTATAGATAACATTGAGCTAAATCCTGCCTTCGTTGACTCTGATTTTTCGTTTCCTAACAATTAAAATTGCAGTTATGAGATTTATATATACAATTTTTGCTGTGTTGTGTTGTCAGGTAGCCCTGTATGCCCAACAAGATATTGTTTTAACTGGTAAAGAACTGTTTGGTGATTTGCAAGCCAGGCAGATCGGCCCTGCTATTATGAGTGGCCGCTTTATTGATATTGAGAATCACCCCACCAACGATCGTATTATTTATGCGGGTGCTGCCGGGGGCGGGGTCTGGAAATCCAGTAATGGTGGTGCCTCTTTCGCTCCCATATTTGATGAGCATCCCCAATCTATTGGAAAAATAAAATTAGATCCAAAGGATCCGGACAATGTGGTATGGGTAGGTACAGGAGAGATATGGACTCGCAATAGTGTTTCTATAGGGGACGGCTTGTATAAATCCGTTGATGGAGGAGTTACCTGGAAAAAGAATGGTTTTGAGAAATCTGAGCGTATCAGCAGTATAGAAATCAATCCTAATAACACTCAGGAAATGTATGTTGGCGTGCTGGGTGCATTGTGGGGCGATAGCGAAGAACGAGGTGTTTATAAATCTACGGATGGTGGTGCAACTTGGAATAAGATATTGTACACGAATGCGTCAACAGGATGTTCAGACCTTATTATGGATCCAAAAAATCCCAATGTGTTGTATGCCAGTATGTGGGAGTTTAGAAGAACGGGTTGGTCCTTTAGTTCTGGTGGTGCTAATAGTGCCCTATATAAGTCTACAGACGGTGGAAAGAACTGGAGTAAAATCCATAATGGTTTTCCTGCAGGAAAGTTAGGTAGAATAGCTTTCGCGGTAGCACCCTCCAATTCCAATATACTTTATTCTGTAATTGAATCTGAAAAAGATGAGGAGAAAGGGTTGTACCGAAGCGATGATGCTGGTGCCAATTGGAAACATCTCAATAATGATTTTGGGTTGGTAGTAAGACCATTTTATTTCTCCCGCATCACTATAGACCCTCGCAACCCGGATGTGATTGCAAAGGCCGGGTTATTCGGTTCTATTAGCCGTGATGGTGGAAAGACCTTCCGTGGGTTAGGTAGCATGCATGCCGATATTCATGATATCGTTTTTGATATTAAGAATTCTGATCGCATGTATGTGGCGACAGACGGTGGAATATACAGAACATGGGATGGTGCCACTACTATGGAAATTGTCGCTAACCTTCCTGTGTCACAGTTTTATCATCTGAGTCTTGATGATAGTGAACCTTATAATATTTATGGAGGGTTGCAGGATAATGGATCATGGTATGGTCCTTCTCGTTCCCCCGGTGGAATCGAAGCAAGAGACTGGCACAGTGTAGGATTTGGCGATGGCTTTAGGGTATTGAAGCATCCTACCAAAAACATCATTTACTCTGAAATGCAGGGTGCTGAAAATGTTTGGCGATATGACATCGATAGAAAACAATCCAAGACCGTACAGCCGTTGGCAGTACAGGGTGATCCGAAATTAAGATTTAACTGGAATGCACCCATGGCTATCAGTGCCAATAACCCTAATCGATTTTATATGGGTAGCCAATTCGTGCATAAGTCTAATGATATGGGGGACACCTGGGTGAAAATCTCGGGAGACCTCACCACCAATGATCCGGCAAAGCAAAATCAGGAAGATTCAGGAGGATTGTCAAAAGACAATTCCGGAGCTGAGAATCATTGCACAATATTTACAATTGCTGAATCTACCTTAGATGAAAATGTAATATGGGCAGGAACAGACGATGGCAACGTACAAGTAACCCGCGATGGAGGTAAAACCTGGACAAATACAACGCCCAATATTCCTGGGTTGCCTGCCAATACCTGGTGCTACCATATTGAGGCAAGTGTACACGACAAAGCCGTGGCCTATGCTGTATTTGATGGACATACAAAAAATGATACCAATCCTTACGTGTACAAAACATCTGATTATGGAAAGACATGGACTTCTTTGGTCACGGAGGAAATCTATGGTTTTGCCAGAAGTATACAGGAGGATTATGAAAAGCCTGGTCTACTTTTCTTAGGAACTGAGTTTGGGTTATTCGTGTCTATCAATGATGGAAAGAATTGGAGCCGATTTACCAATAATATGCCGGCCACCGCGGTACACTTTATAGATATGCATAAAAAGACGAACGATGTGGTAATGGCTACGCACGGTCGTGGTATTATTATTATTGATGATATCAGTCCATTGAGAGAGATTGATCAGGAGGTGTTAAAAAAAGACGTTCACTTTTTCAAGACAAAGCCTACTGTAATTGTTGAAGAAACTGACTTTGGAAGAACAGCTACAGAGATGGAGTTTGTTGGACCTAATCCCACAAGAGATGCCAAGATCAGTTATTACCTGAGGAAGAAACACATCTTTGGAGCCATGAATATTGAGATACAAAATAGCGAAGGAAAGAAGATGATCGATCT
Source organism: Cyclobacteriaceae bacterium (assembly GCA_039971015.1). Classification (GTDB taxonomy): domain Bacteria; phylum Bacteroidota; class Bacteroidia; order Cytophagales; family Cyclobacteriaceae; genus ELB16-189. The sequence goes on along the minus strand of JBDVKV010000015.1, from coordinate 63,336 downwards.
GACTCCCGGAAAATCTAAAGGTATTAATATAGTTACCTGGAATGGTTATACGCGCCAGCCTAAAATGGCCAAGGCAAAAACCTTGAGTTTTGGAGGATTTACTCCAATGCGTGCTCCTGCAGGAGAATACAAAGTGGTGATGACAAAGGGGAAGGAAACCTATGAAACCTCACTGTCGTTGGTGCCAGATCCAAATTCACTTTGGTCTGATGCTGATCGGAAAAAATTGGAAGAGGTTTCCAAGAAGTTGTTTGATATGACGGAGGAGCTGGCCTATATGGTATATGAGATAGATGAAACCCTGGCCCATGCTAACAAAATCAGCGAGATGAGCTCCAGCGGTAAAAAGATGTCAAAACCACTTATTGATGAATTGATTAAGATCAAGGAATCACTGGTAGTGACTAAAGGAGACAATTATGTAGGAACTGCAGATAAGCAACTCAGAGAGAAGCTGGCAGATTTATACAGTAAGGTTGCCTCCGGATTTACTCCTCCATCTTCTTCTGAGATGGAAAACTTAAAACTAATTGAAGACACCTTTAATAAAGCCAAAGCCGATTATTCGCTAACGAAAAGCAGAAGAATTGGTAAGATCGAAAGTTTTGGAGCCAAGAACGGGATTGAACAGCCCAAGTTGATGTCTTTTGATGAGTTTGTTGAAAAGTAGATATTTAATCCATTCCAAATTGAAATCCCCAACTCGTAGTTGGGGATTTTTTTTGTTTAAGTCTGTGTTTACTCCAAAGCAACCTACTTTTGTAAGTGGCTTGGAATAAATATATTTAATTATAAAAATGATAGTATGGCAATTGAAATGAAGACTGCGTTGATTACAGGTGGAAGTAAGGGCATAGGGTATGGTATTGCTGAAGCTTTGATTAAGAAAAGTGTTAAAGTGATGATCACAAGTCGAAATGCGAAGGAAGCTGGGGAAGCCGCTGCACGTCTCAATAAATTGGGAGGTGCTGAGGTAATTGGTATTCAGGCGGATGTCAGAGATAAAGATTCCATGGAAGGTGCTGTTAATAAACTTCTGGAAAAATGGGGACAGCTTGATATTCTGATTGCCAATGCCGGTGTGGGACTTTTTGGTTCCATCGAAACGCTCACCCACCAACAATGGAATGATACTATAGACACCAACCTGACAGGTGTATTTAATAGTGTAAAGGCATCATTGGATTCGATAATAAAATCAAAAGGATATATTATTACGATCTCAAGTTTGGCAGGCACCAATTTCTTTGCAGGCGGGTCTGCCTACAATGCAAGTAAGTTTGGACTTACAGGGTTTACACAGTCTGTCATGTTGGACCTGCGCAAGCATGGTGTAAAGGTGAGTACCATAATGCCTGGTTCTGTGGCTACTTATTTCAACAATCATACACCAAATGAATCGGATAATTGGAAAATTCAAATCGAAGACATAGGGCAATTGGTTGTTGATCTTCTAGAAATGAACCCAAGAACCTTGCCCAGCAAAGTGGAAGTACGCCCCTCAATGCCTCCTGGCGCTTAATTGAGTTGCTATGTTTGGATTTTTCACAAACAAATCACCAGAAGTTGCTATTTCCGATCAGGTTTGGATGTCCCAACAATCCAAATGGAAGGCATGCCTTAAAATGACTGAAGCCAATAATCAATGTGTTTTTGTTGCGTGGTTTTCTAATACAATAGAAGAGCTGACAGCGTTTTTGGCAGCTTACAACGTAGAGGCTTCAATAGTTTTAGCCAGTGATATCACTTCATCTGATCATGAGCTTTTGATTTTTGTTGAACATTACCCACTCGCAGAAGTGGAGCAAGCCCTCTTTTTAAAATTGAACTTAAACAAAGTACCGGTGCTCTCCTCTTTGGATGAACCCCTTTTCTCAATGTTTGGAGGTGAAAAGACTATACAGCTGATGCAAAAGCTGGGAATGAAGGAGGATGAAATTGTGAGTCATCCAATGATCACTAAGTCTATTCGAAGTGCCCAGCAAAAAATTGCTAAAAAAGTAGCCGTTGAAATAAAAGCACCATCCCAGAAGGATTGGTTGAAAAAGAATGTAAAGTAGTGTAGATATTTATCTACAGCTGGGGAAACCTTTAGATCTCAACACATTAAATTCTTGTATTGGGCACGTACGACACCGTTCCTTAAACCGGCATGCTATTTCTTACTTAGGTTAAAGATTAGAAACTTTAAACAAACTAAGTAATGAAAAGACTATTTGCAATACTTACCTTAATCCTGCTGGCAGGAGTAATCTCTCTGCCTGCTCAAAGTTTAGGTCAAACCTACAAGACCGCTTTAGGTCTGAAAGTGTGGGGTGATGGGGGTGGAATTTCCGTTAAAAATTTTGTCAGCCCAACCAACGCTGTTGAAGGGGTAGGATATTTTTGGGAACGCGGGGCCCGGATTGTGGGGCTTTATGAATTTCATGGTAAAATTGATGGAGCTCCTGGTTTAAATTGGTACATAGGCCCGGGTGCTCATATCGGCTTTTACAACAATCGCTATTATGATCAGCGTTATTTTGATGGTGATGGGTCTGGGTCTTACATTGGCTTGGATGGTGTGCTTGGTCTTGACTACAAATTTGATGGAGTTCCCATTAACCTTTCTATTGATTGGCAACCCTCGTTTGAATTTGGGTCAAATCGTGGGTTTATAGGTTCATGGGGTGGTTTAGGTGTACGGTACACTTTTTAGTAGGGATCACCTGACAATTCAAATCTAACTCTCCTAGGGGTTGTCTACGTAATGACATGGATAAACAACCTTTAGGTGATTTTTTTATTGTAGAATTGATTAATTATCTTATGTACTTAAGATTGTGGTACACTTCCATACCCTTGTAAGGTTATAAGGATACTCGTATAAAAATCATTTTGCTAGGATTTCTTCGTGGTTTAATTTTATCGATTAACCAAATGAGTGACAATTTGTTTCTTGTTGTGAGAGGAGATATATGAACTTGATATTTACTGTTTTTGCTTTTTTACTGACCATTAGTACCACATTTGGATTTCGAAAGCCAAGTACAGATTCATTGGTTCATAAATGGAAGCAATTAGAGGCTGGGCAGCTCGTTATGTCTGATAGTCTTAAGGCCCGGTTATTAATTGACATCGGAGCTGAAATGACCTATGAGACCCCGGATTCGGCCATAGGTTATTATAATGAAGCACTTGAACTATCCAGGAGGCAGGGTAATGATCTGCAGACAGGTGAAATTTTGAATAGCATTGGGTTTACTAATTATGTCTTGGGAAATTATGATTTGGCGCTCACCTTCTTTGTAGACGCTCTTGAGATACACAAGTCCTTAGCGAACGATATTGGAATCGCTAAAAGCCTTAATCATATCTCACTGATTTATGAAACTCAGAAAAACTTTGATCAGGCATTGAAGTATCAGTGGAGGTCTATTGTTCATTCAATTCGATCTGGAGACCCAAATAGGCTAATATCTAATTATTTCAATCTGTCAATAATTCACGATCACAATTATAATTATGATAGTGCATTGTTTTATCTGGCGAAGTCTCTTGACTTAAGTCTCAAGAATAAGAATTATCATATGTATTCAATGGCCCTAAACAGAAGAGGGGAGGTCTACTTGCATAAGGAAAATTATCGGGATGCTGAGGAAAGCTATTGGGCAGTGTTAAATAATGAAAATTATAAAGATAGATGGGAGGATTGCTTTGCTTATGCCGGGTTGGCCAAAGTTTATCAACAGAAAAGAGAGTATGACAAAAGTATAGAATATGGCATGAGGAGTTTGGAATTAGCACGACAAATGGATTCAAAATGGGAGATTGCTCAGGATGCTAAGATTTTATACCAGAGCTATAAAGCTAAGAATGATTACCGCCTTGCACTTCAAATGCATGAATTATACAAGCTGTACAATGATAGTTTATTCAATGAGCGCACTGAAAAAGAAATAAATTTTTTGCACCTCAAACAAAATGAGTTGGAGAGAGCACAATTGATTAAAGAGAATGAACTTAGTAAGGCTATTATTAAGCAGAGTTATCTTTGGATTGCTTTTTTTGTAGTGCTTGGAATTTCACTTACAGTATGGGGCATAATCCTGGTTAAGAATATCAGGCAGAAGCAAATATTGAATAACCGACTTTTAAGAAAAAATGAAAGTATTGCCGAGCGAAATGCAATGATTGAAAAACAGAATATTGCCTTAAATGAATTGAATGAGAGTAAGAATCAATTGTTGTCAATTATTGGTCATGACATGAGAAGTCCAATAAATAATATCAAGTCGATTCTCGGAATTATAAAAAGTGGTGGGCTAGGTGAGGAAGATCAAAGAAAAGTTTTTGAAGATTTATACAAGACAATTAATACTGTATCAGGCACATTGAATAATATGCTTTCCTGGGCAAGCAGTCAATTGGACGGTATTCAAATTCAACCCAGTCGGGTTCAACTTAGCGCAGTTGTTGAAGAGCTGAAAGAATTCTTTCGTCAGTCGGCTGTTGATAAACAAATTGAAATAATTCATCATCGAAATGACGAGGTGTATGTGTGGTTTGATGAAGACCATCTCAAAACCGCTCTGAGAAATTTACTGAGCAATGCCATTAAGTTTACTAATAGGGGAGGTGAAATATCTATTCAGTATCATATTGATGGGGGCTTTGCCAACCTGAGCGTATCAGATACAGGTATTGGGATTGCTGCAAACGATATTGAAAACGTATTTAAGTTTCGAGGTAGAAGCAAAAGTATAGGGACCAATAACGAAAAGGGTACAGGAATCGGTCTTATGCTATCCAAGGAATTTATTGAAAGTAATGGTGGTACAATAGATGTGTCTAGCACACTAGGAGAAGGTTCTGTGTTTATTCTTAGCTTACCTGTTGCTGAAATGTCGGGAAAAGAGGGTGTGGCAGTGACGTTGTAGGTATACCCTTATCAACTGCTGGGTTGCAATACATTTTTCAATAGCCTAAATTGTTGCAATCACCCAATTCTGAAATATGAAAATTTATGGTGTTGCCATTCTTGCTGCGTGTTTTCTCGCAGGCCAGTTAATAGGAGGTGCGCTTGGTTATTGGCTGGATATTCCAGGCAATATGGGCGGTGTTGCCTTTGCCATGTTCTTCCTTATTATGCTCAACGAACAAATAAGGAGTCAAGGTTATTTTCAGTCCCAAACTGAAGATGGAATTATGTTTTGGAATGCCATGTACATTCCCATAGTGGTTGCGATGTCTGCGACTCAGAATGTAAAGGCAGCCTTAAGCGGTGGATGGGCTGCCATTGTTGTAGGGATATTCGCTACAGGCTTTTGTCTCTTGCTCGTTCCTTTGGTTTCTAAAATTGGTGCATCGAAAAAAATATCAGACACAACAAAACCTAAGTCATGAGTTGGATTCAAAAGGTGATTCATGCCAATGATTTCATCTTTGCCTTCCTTACGGTAGGTGTCATTATGTTCGTGTCGTATTGGTTGTCTAAAAAAGTGACGAACAAGAAAATACCGGGAGCAGCAATAGCGATCGTGGCAGGTTTAGTTTTGGCATCTTTTGGTGGGCAAAAAGGGATTGCCAGCGTTCCATTATTCTCCGGAATGGCACTGCTGGGAGGTGCCATGATGCGCGACTTCTCAGTAGTGGCCACGGCCATGGGGGCCAACTATTCTGAAATAAGAAAAGCGGGACTTGCAGGAATAGTTTCTTTGCTCATAGGAGTTTTTGTAGCCTTCTTCGCGGGTGGCACCATTGGGTATATGATGGGTTACACCAGTGTGCAGGATTTTACTACGATCGGTGCAGGAGCTTGCTCATTCATCGTTGGGCCTATAACGGGTTCAGCCATAGGTGCGGGTTCTGATGTCATTGCCATCAGCATTGCTATCGGGGTTGTTAAATCAATAATGATTACAATAGGTACACCTATTATTGCCAAACACATTGGGTTGGATAACCCACATGCCGCTATGGCATTTGGTGGCTTAATTGGAACAACGAGTGGAGTAGCAGCCGGGTTGGCAGCCACAGATCCCAAGTTGGTACCCTACGGGGCGTTGACAGCGACCTTCTATACAGGAATTGGTGCGTTACTTTGTCCAACAGTCTTTTATTTTATTGTGCAATCAATACTTTAGGGTTTTAATCTAAAAATGAATGGAAGAAATAATCAATCAGCTTAGGTTGAGCATCGAAGATGAAATATTCTCACGTTCTGAGAAAAAGTCAATCAAGGCCCTTATTGGTGAAAGTCCTTTGGATGGTGATCAACTGAACTTCCTGAGAAGTAAGATATATGAGATTGCCAATGAGAAGGCTACCCCTGATAATTACCCCTTTATTTTAGAATGGATTAAGAATGCCAACAGCGCTCTCCTTACAAGAAATACAGAAAAGGCAGACGCCTATTTTAGCCCCGGTGATGAATGCCGTAATATCATCATCAACCAAATTATGTACGCTGTAAAAAAAATCAACATTTGTGTTTTTACTATTAGTGACGACCGCATAACGAGTGCTATACTTGATTCTCACAAAAGAGGAAGAGATGTTAGGATAATTACCGACAATGATAAGTCATTAGACCTTGGGTCGGATATTGCCCGATTAGCGAAGGAAGGTATCGCAGTGAAGATGGATGCTACGCCTAATCATATGCATCATAAATTTATGGTAGTTGACGATAGCGCGTTAATTACCGGTAGCTATAATTGGACCTTGAGTGCAGCCAGATATAACCATGAAAATGTTTTGATCACCAGGGAAGGAGGGGTGGTGAAATCTTTTATGAAAGAGTTTAGCCAACTTTGGAGTACCATGGAAGATTACAATTGATCCTTCCATAAAATCCTATCTGGAATTTGACTTGCGTTTATGCAAATGCGATAAAGTAGAATTATTTACTATCTTTTCAGCTTGTATCAACACCAAGTTGTCTGATGAATCAATGGATCGCCTTATTAGTAGTAGCATTTACGGTAGTTGCTGTATTGTGGCTTAATAGACAAAAGGCACCTTTGATCCAGGGATTGCTCAACTGGTTTCCTGCCATTCTATTTGCCTATGTTATTCCTGCCGCCTTCACCCACAGCACAGGTTTAGATTTATCTGGTGTTTTCCTTCATTCATTAAGCCGAAACTGGATTATACCATTTGCAATACTTACCGTGATGAGTGCCTTGTCCATTCCGCAATTGAAAATTGTAGGAACCAGACCAATCATCTTGTTTGTATCCGGGTCGTTAATCATTGCCACACTACCAGTAATACTTGTATTACTTGCCAGGGTTATACTGCCCTCAGGTCATGATCTGTTTATCACACAGGAGTACTGGAAAGGGTTAGTCCCTATAGTGGGAGGATGGATAGGGGGTAGTACCAGTCAGTTGGTGCTGAAAGAGTTGGTGGGCACGCCTGAATCACTTTTTCTATCCGTATTGGTGTTGGACAATATCCTGGTCAACATCTGGACAATTCTAATGTTTCAGTTGATTAAGAGGAGCGATCAATTCAATCGCTTCTTTGGGATTACAGAAAAGATACCCGATTTCGTGGCGGATGAGATAAAGCCAAATAGCCGAACGATAGGTTCCATCATTATCACTGTGACCTCGATCGTATTGGTGACTGTGATTACCAATTGGCTGGTGGTGGATTTTTTATGGCGGGTCATTACCCTTTCAATAGTTGGTCTTATGCTAGGGAACTTTATTTCCAGATGGAACCACCCCTTTGTCCTTAAGATTGGAGGTATTCTCATTATATTGATCATGGCTATTCTTGGGTTGAAGCTTGACTTTAGTGGACTTTCATTACCCATTCCATTCGTTGTTGTAGCCATGATTTGGATTGTAGCGCACTACGTCTTTATGATGTTTGTGGCTAAGGTTTTGCGGTTGCATATGGCTTGGGTTCCCATTGCCAGTATGGCCAATCTGGGAGGAATCTCTACAGCACCAGCTGTCACAGCGGCTTATAATGAAGAATGGATGCCACACGCCATTTTATTGGCTATTTTAAGTATGGTTTCAGGCACAGCGTGGGGTATGCTTACTATTTATTTGTTTGGGTTATTTTAGGATTGTCTGGGTGATGGTTACCTGGATTCTATTTTTGGGATAATTGAACTATTTACCTAACGACTTGTTATACACTTACTTAATGACTATTTCCTAGGATTGTAGTCTACTTTTTTGTACTTTTGCTGGCGGTTTATGCGTTTTTTCCTTGAAATTGCCCTCCTTGGTTTACTAACCAGCCTAAGCACTAAATCAGACGGTTGAGGCCTTCTGATGATAAGAAAGTTGGAGCTATAACTCTAGCGTGGTAGCTTTTTGGGGAAAATTGATATGAAACCACTATTTTTTACATAAACAATTAATTTAAACATAAATGCGTCAACTCAAGATAACCAAGCAGATAACCAATCGTGAAACGCAATCACTGGACAAATACCTCAGTGAGATTGCCAGGATTGATTTGATCACTGCGGAGATGGAAGTGCAGCTTGCGAAGCGAATTAGGGAAGGAGACAAGGTAGCGTTGGAGAAAATGGTAAACGCCAACTTGCGCTTTGTGGTATCTGTTGCCAAACAGTATCAAAACCATGGTTTGACCCTTAGTGACCTTATCAACGAAGGAAACCTGGGACTCATTAAGGCGGCCACCCGTTTTGATGAGACGCGTGGATTTAAGTTTATCTCTTATGCCGTTTGGTGGATTCGCCAAAGTATCCTACAGGCATTGGCGGAGCAGTCAAGAATTGTACGCCTTCCCCTCAACAGGGTGGGCTCATTGAATAAGATCAACAATGCTTTCTCTGAATTGGAGCAAAAGCATCAGCGTGAACCTACCGAAGATGAGTTGGCAGATGTGATGGAGATGACTCCGGATGAGATCAGGACCAACCTAACGTTCAGAGCCCGTAAAGTTTCCATGGATGCACCATTTGCCCAGGGAGATGGAGATGGTACGCTGTTGGATATTATGGAGGATGAAGATGCAGATGTTCCGGATTCAGACTTGATGATGAAGTCATTGCAGACCGAGGTGAAGAGAGCGTTGGCCACTTTGAGTGAGCGTGAGTCAGCTGTCATTTCATTGTACTACGGACTATCAGGAGGCCATGCTGTAACTTTAGAGGAGATTGCAGACCAATTTGACCTTACTCGTGAGCGTGTGCGCCAGATCAAAGAGAAGGCTACCCGCAAGCTGAGACAATCGTCAAGAAGCAAAGAGCTGAAAGCTTACTTGGGATAGCGTTAAACGAAAATTTTAATCAAAGGGATTCGATCGAATCCCTTTTTTTATTTCCGCATGGTCTGTTTGCCAGAGGTTCATTCCGATCACTTTCAAATTGGTGTAGCGTATATAGGGTCACTTTTTTTCAAAATATTTTTGAGTTGTTAAAGAGGAAATAAAATTATTTCATCATAAGAATCTTGAATTTTTGCGCGTTTTACCCCCAATGATTTATGATGTGTCTCATGAGCTTTATTTCACCACATTACCAAACAGTTGTTCGGTGAAAAAAAAATGTAGGATTAAATTTTTTTATGCTTTACTATTGTCCCCAAATCAAACAAAAACTATATGCAAAAAATCTACTCGATTACTGTAGCACTCTTGTTCTTCGGGTTGACTGCCTATGCGCAGCAATCTGTAACAGGTAGGGTTACGGATGCGAATGGCGAAGCACTCATCGGAGTGAATGTCATCGAACGGGGGACTTCCAATGGAACCATCACTGATGTTTCAGGAAATTTCTCCTTGCAAGTACAAAGCGGTGCAACACTGCAATTTAGCTTTATTGGCTATACCTCAGTTTCAGAACCAGTTGGGGCTCGGTCAGTAATCAACGTTACCCTTGAAGAAGATGTAACACAGCTCAGCGAGGTTGTTGTAAGTGCTTTGGGTTTTGAACAAAACAAAGACAAGCTGGGGTCAACCAGTGCCGTTGTTAAAGCTGAGGATGTTGCCAGATCTGGTGAGACAGGCTTACTGAACGGTATGGCTGGTAAAGCGGCCGGTGTACGTATTGCCAGATCCAATGGTGATCCTGGAGCAGGATCTACCATTCAAATAAGAGGAGCCAATACCATCACCGGATCATCAGATCCGCTGTTTATTGTCGATGGAATTCCGGTAAGCAACTCAAGTGTTGTGGGAAATAGTGGCTCACGTGCTGCCGGTACTTCAGAGCAGTCGAGAATCAACGACCTTAACCCGGAAGATATTGAATCCATTCAGGTGTTGAAGGGTGCCTCTGCGGCAGCTTTATGGGGATCACGCGCAGCTAATGGTGTTGTGGTGATCACCACCAAGAAAGGTAAGGCTGGAGACAAAGTAAATATCTCTTTCAGCTCTACTTATTCAATGGATGAGATCAACAGAAGACATCCCATGCAGGATAAATTTGGTCAGGGAAGCGGTGGAAACTACAGCCCTACCAGTGCCAACTCATGGGGAGACAGGATTGCAGATCGTTCAGGAGAGGCTGACGCGGTAAACAATACTGGTCGCTACTTTAAAGCGGATGACGGAACCATATACTATCCCATTACTACAAAGAATTCCAGGGAAACGTTTATTGAAGAAAACTTTGATGCTGTATTTCAGAATGGAAGTTTCTGGGAGAATTCACTGTCTGTAAGTGGAGGTGGAGAAAAGTCGAATTTTTATTTCAGCTTAGGTGACCTGGATCAAAAAGGTATTGTTAAAAATGCTGACTATAGACGAACTACCCTACGATTGAATGCTAATACCCAGTTTAATGATTGGATTGCATTGTCTTCAAAGGCAACTTATGCTCATACTTCATCCAACAGGATTCAGCAAAGTTCTAACGTGAACGGTCTATACCTGGGACTTCTAAGAGGAGCACCTGATTTTGATAACCGTGATTACAGAGGAACTTACTTTGATAATAATGGTACTGCATTCCCAAATCGCCAAAGGAGTTATAGAAGGTATTTAGGAGATAACCAAAATGCTACCTATAATAATCCGTTGTGGACTACCAACGAACTTAAAAACCCATCTGTTGTGGATCGCTTTATCGTTTCTTCTGAAATGACAATTTCTCCATTGAGTTGGATGGATATTATTTTAAGAGGAGGTGTGGACAGCTATACTGATAGAAGAGAGCGCTATTTCCCAGTAGGTTCTGCCGGTAACGTACCATCTAAAGGACAATTGGATGCTGAGAATTTTAAGGAAACAGAAGTGAACTTTGATGGTATCGTTCGTGCTACTCGTTCATTATCTAGCGATATTAATTTAAATGCCACTATTGGATGGAATATTAATGACCGTAAGTATGCTCGTGATCGTGTTGATGCTCAACAATTTTTGATCAATACTGATTTAAGAAACTTCAACAATTCAACGCTTTTCTTCCCTGATAATACATACAGGCACAGAAGGTCGAATCGTTTATACTCTGTTCTGGCATTTGATTTCTTTGATCAGGTATTCTTGAACGTAAACGGAACTCAGGAAGCTGCGTCAACTATTGCAGGGACTTTCTTTTATCCTGCTGCTGATGTAGCATGGCAGTTTACCCAATTGCCATCCTTGTCTGGTAGCTCTCTGCTTAACTTTGGTAAGTTGAGATTAGCGTATGGTCAAGTGGGTGTTGAACCTCAAGCATATCGTGATAGAACTACATACGAAAGCTTTACTTACAATGCTTATGATGATGGATTGGATCCTTTACTATTTGGTGGTGGATTCAGGTACAATGATGATAAAGGAAACGCCAACCTTAAGCCTGAAGTAAAAACTGAGTTTGAGATAGGTACTGACCTTCGTCTTCTAAAAGACAAACTTGCAATTGGCTTTACCTACTATTCTAATGAGATCAATGATTTATTGTTCGAGGTGGGACTAGCACCTGCTAGTGGATTTAATAGCGTATATGCCAATGCTGGTTCAATGACCAATAAAGGAATAGAATTGGATGCAAGCTATACTATTTTCAAGAATCGTGACTGGCAGATAAATCTGTACGGAAACTTCAATAACAACAGAAATGAGGTTACTGACTTGAAAGGTACCGAGTCTATCGAATTAACAACTCAGTCGATCAGTTCTCGTGCTGTTCAGGGACATGCCCTTGGTGTGTTGTGGTCTACACGTGCTCAGCGAAATGCTGATGGTTCGTTTGTTTTAGACGCTAATGGATTCCCTCAAATTGATCCCGATCAAGGTGTTGTAGGAGATCCTAATCCAGATTGGAGAGGTGGACTTGGATTGTCGACTTCATACAAAGGTCTTTCATTGAATGTTTTATTTGAAACTTTCCAGGGAGGAGATTATGCTGACCGTACCCGCTTTGTGTTATATCAGTTTGGAACGCATGCTGATGTAGGTAACGAAGTTACACTAACACAAGACATGGTGAATTCAGCAGGAACATTATTTACTGCCGGAACAACCGTGAGAGGTAATGTTGAGGACTTTGGAGCAGGACCTGTTCTGAAAGATGAGCAGTGGTATACATCTCTAGGTGGTGGTCTTGGTGGCTCCGCCATCAATGAATTGGCCATTAGTGATGGTAGCTGGACACGTCTTCGTGAAATTAGTTTGTCCTACAAATTGAATAACGCGTTTGTAAAGAGGATGAAACTGACATCAGTTGATTTAGGGATTACAGGTCGTAACCTTAAGCTATGGACCGATGTTCAAGGTATAGACCCTGAGATTAATCAATCAGGTGTAGACAACGGGTTTGGTATCGATTACTTTACCAACCCAAGTACTCGTTCATGGCTATTTTCAATAAAAGTTAATTACTAAGTCGATGAAAAAGATATTATTAATATTAATTCCACTTTTTGTATTTACAAGATGTGAGAATATTTTGGAAGACATTAATGTCAACCCAAATGAGCCAACTGAGGCCCCTGCTGATTTGTTATTGATTGGTGCTGAATTGGCCAATATATCGGTTCAGGTAAGTCACTTACAACGTATTTCTGGAATGTGGTCTGGCCAGTACAGTGGTAAATTATTACTCTATAAAAGTTTGGGGGAATATAATATCAGTACTGAAGAGACGAATAATACGTGGAGTTATGTCTATCAGGGTATAGTGAAACAAAGTCGTCTTATACAGACTGAATTGGCGGATTTGCCCAACTATGTAGGTATTGCTAAAATTTTGGAAGCTCATGCCGTAGGTACTGCTGCCGAACTATTTGGTGATATTCCTTATTCACAAGCTGCCGATGCCTTGGAGGAAATTGAAGATCCTGTTTTTGATAATCAAGCTGCAGTGTTTGCAAGCCTTCAAATTTTATTGGATGGCGCCATTGCAGATTTGAATAGTTTGCCAGGTAATCCTTCTATTTCCAATGAGATTTTTCATAGTGGAAACAAAACCAAGTGGATACAAACTGCTTACACGCTAAAGGCGCGCTACTATATGGATACCAAAGAGTATGCAAATGCCTATACTGCTGCGCAGTCGGGTATAGCTAGCAACGCTAATTCTATGAAGTTTAAGCCAGCAGGTACATCCGCAAATGGTGATACCAATTTACTGAACGTATTTGTTGGTGAGCGTAATGACTATATGAGTACTGCCGGTACCTATTTAGAAAGTCTTATTGCTCCTGGTGGAGGCAGAAATAATGCCAAGACCAATGAGCAAGCTCGTTCTAAGTACTATACCATCATCGGTAACGCACCGAGCAGTGAAGTGGGTGTTGCGAAAGCAACTTCACCTATGCCATTAGTTACTTACGAAGAGAATTTGTTGATCCTGGCTGAGGCAGGAGCAAGGACTGTTGATTTTGCAACTGGATTGGGTCACCTCAATACCTTGAGGGCACACCTTGCTTCTGGAGCTGCGTTTACAAAAGTAGCTGCAGCTGATGCAACAACCTATGATGCTTATGTAACTGCTGATTTTGATGCAGGTGGAATGGAAAACACGGATAATATTGCTCCATTGCGCGCTCTGCTTCGCGAGATCGTTGAAGAACGTTATGTATCTCTATATGGTACTTTTGCGCCATTCAACGATGCAAGACGAATTAGAAAAAGTGATGGTGATTTAACCGTTCCTTTTCCGATTGTCAGCCCGGTATTTACCCAATTCCCTGAGCGCTTCCCTTATGCTCAGGATGAGTTAAATGCTAACAGTAATGCTCCTTCTCCTGAACCAGGAATATTTACTGTAACTGCTGTCAATCAATAATTATTGATAGATTAAAATCTTAAAAGGCTGCCATTTGGCAGCCTTTTTTGTTTCATTTTACCTATTTTATCGCATTCGTATACGCGAAAAGGTTCTTCCATTCATCGTTGTGCGGTAAGACCAACAGTAAAAAAAATGCTCTAAATTTGATCACATGGTGGATCGTCAGTTCTTAAGAAACTTCCTTTTAGGGAAGGAAAGAATAGCTTCCAGAAGTGAATACAAAGAGTCGCTCTTGCGAGGTCAATTTGGCCTGCTCATTGGTGTAGTATGTTCTATCTATGTTTTCATTGATATTGCAAGTGGAGTTACTGTTTTTATTCCTTTCTATGTGATCGGTATTGTGGTCTCGATCTTCATTGTGGTTTTAAACCGAATTAGAAAATCCACCCTTTCATCCATTTTTATACTCGTTTTCTCTAACCTACTGGTTTACTCTTTTGCTGCTGTTGATTCTCCTTTCAGTGGAGTGTTTTTATATTTTACGGCTACTGCGGCAGCTGGTCTCATTTTATTCGCCAGACAAAATATATTTATCGGTTTTGTTTTTGTCGGACTCTCTATAGCATTGGGGATTTTGGCTTACCTGAGTGACTGGTCGCCTATTGATGCTCCTGGCCGATCAGAAGTCTACGCCATGATCAGTTTCATTACCAATTTTACGGTGGGCATGTTGGCATGTGTGTTTGTAATCTTCTTTGCTATTAACCGCAACATTGAATCCGAAAAATCTTTAAGAGATAATATTCATGCCAGGGAGCTTGCCGAGCAAGCGTTGCTGGATAAGAATGAAGAACTGTACAAAGCCAATAAGGAATTAGATCGGTTTGTTTACAGCGCTTCACATGATATGCGTGCTCCTCTGAGTTCTTTACTAGGGTTATTGGAGATTGTCCGGCTGACAAACAAAGATGATGATCTATCTCAATACTTTGATTTGATGAGAAACCGCATTCTGACAATGGAAGGGTTTATCAAAGAGGTTACAGACTACTCTCGCAATGCCAGGATGGAAATCACCTACGCAGAGGTAAGTTTGCACTCGTTGGTTAAGGATGTGATTGAGGGCATTGAATTTATTTCATCCAATACTAAAACGATGGGTAGAATTGATATTCCGGAGCACATGACTACTTATTGTGATGTAGCCAGAATGAAAGTAATTCTTAATAACCTGATTTCTAACTCCATTAAGTATAGCGACCCTCAGAAGGATGAGAGTTATTATGCTGTGGATATGCGTTTGGGTAATGGTGAGTTAATATTGACTGTTTCTGATAATGGTATTGGTATCGAACCTGAATATCAGCATCGTATTTTTGAAATGTTTTATAGGGCTACAGAATCGTCTGACGGTTCGGGACTGGGTTTGTATATAGTTAAAGAAACAGTACATAAACTGGGGGGTACAATTTCATTTGATTCTGAATACAAGAAAGGTTCTACATTTACCGTCAAACTTCCTGATAAAAGGGTTATACACGGATAACGAATTTATTGGATTTGTAAGCAATAAGTAAAAGAGAAGGCATTACACCTTCTCTTTTGGATTGAATTTACCTGTGAAAATTATTTTTCGTAGCACTATAAGCCAATAAGTGATAATTGCTGAACTAAGGCCTATAACTGATCCTAAGAATAGTATAAGAAACTCCATTAACTACTAGTTTCCAGCGAAGGTCAAATCACCTGGTGCAATAGGGCTGGGTACAAGATTATTGATGGGTTTTAGTGATTTTAAATACGCAAATACAGCACGCAGATCTTCATCTGTGTAGTTTCTGTACATTTCCCAAGGCATCGGAGGAAGAAGATCTCTGCTTCCTTCCAGACCTTTGTATTTCCCTTTTCTAATCGCTGTTTCAAATTGCTCAAAACTCCAGCTTCCTATCCCTGTGTCGTCAGGGGTAAGGTTGGCTGAAAAAGTCATTCCCCATGGACCTACGGCAGAAGTAAAGTCGTTTCCAAACATAACCCAATCCTGTGTTTGTACAGCAGGAGGGATTGGATCATTTTGTGGATGACCAGACAGAATACGCGTGGTATCCACGATCGGCCCATGTGGTGTCATGATTTTTGGAGTGTGGCAATCGTTACAACTTCCCACAGTGGTGAGGTACTTTCCCCTGGCAATGAGTGCCTCCTGGGAGAGTGTTTTCGTTTCCTCTTTTGGGGCAGGAGAACAAGATGTCATTAACAAGCTGGTAATAATGGCCAGTGCAATACCTACTAGAAGTGTGCCCCTTTTTATTGTTTTGGCTGATTCTCCGTCTACAAGAGCTTGCTTGATCACTTCTGATGTGGAATCAGTCACTTTTGAATTAAATAAATGGTCGGTTAAAAAGAACCTGTGAATAATCGTTTTCATTATTTTGCTAAATGTTGGTTTTATCAACTGTTGATATTTTTCTGCAATTTTACGGGGAAGGGCCGCCCATGGGGCTACGCAAAAAGGAGAACCGCCTACGCTAAGTCACCTTTTTTAGGTGATTAGCGGTAAAAAATAAATATGAATGGAGTTGTAACCTGTTTCTTTGGTTTTCGTGTAAGGATAATTATTGAATTCATTGATTGCTCGTGGTTAAAGCGAATTTTATAGAGGTCGAGGAACCCTACCTTGCCATGGAGGGTGATGTTGAGGCTTCCGGTCTGATGAAGGCCGAATTTGTTGATACTTTAGACCCTAACCATGAAATGATTGATAGTATCGGTGAGGTAGAAAAAAGCCTCGATATGTACCTGCCTAATTTCTCACTTCGCATTTTTGAAGGCACGTTAAACCGGGATGCCCAACTCGTTTATCAAGATGAGCGAGGGGGCAAGTACGTGGGGAGTTGTTTTTTTCTTGAGTCGAAGATATTCTCTCATATGCCGGGCTATGAAGATCGGGTAGGAACGTTTAACAAGTCCCACAACTTTAAATTCGATCCTTACAATGAAATGGAGCATTACCTGCCCGCTAACTCCAAGCTTAATTTTGTTCATTTCTCTTACAGAAAAGAATTTCTAAGTGAAGTCTTACCGGACAATGTGAAGTGGGCAGATAAAATAAGGGCTCATCTTGATCAGGAAAAACATCTGTTTGGAAGCCAGGCCAAACACCTGAATCAGGGACAAGAAAGGGCCCTGCAAAACATTTTTGACTGCCAGTTGCAGGGCAAATGGAGCGAAATGTTTATCGAGTCTTCCTTTGCGCAACTGCTGCATCTTCAAATGAAAGATTTTTTTGATACCGAGGAGACCAGTGCCTTGCCGGGATTTTCAAAACGGGACGTGGAAGTGATGTATGCTCTAAAGGCCCACCTGATGAATACCTTTTTGGAGGAGCACTCCATGCTGAGTCTGGCCCGACACTTTGGTCTCAATACCAATAAATTGATGACTCAATTCAAGCGGTTATTCGGGATGAGTGTCTTTGAATTTCTCACCCAATTGCGCATGGACTATGCAGGACAACTGCTGCGCGATAAGAACATGATGGTGGTGGAAGTGGCGCAAACACTCGGGTATAAGAACCCCAATCATTTTTCAGCGGCCTTTAAAAAACGATTCGGCATCATTCCTTCTGCTTTTAGCAAAGCCTGAATCGAAATATTTTAATATTATTTCCCAAACTTGTAAGGATAGGGTATTGATCCGTACTAATTGGGTAAATGACAGAAGGCGAACAACAGCGTATATTTAAATCCTGGCTGCATGCTCATAAAGGGCTCCTTTTTAAAATTGTAAGGGCATATGCAACTACAACAGAAGATCAGGATGATCTCTTTCAGGATGTGGCTCTTCAGGTCTGGAGATCTGTTCCCAATTTCCGCGGTGAATCTGCAGTGACCACCTGGCTATATCGTATCGCATTGAATACTTCCTTACGATGGAAAAGCAGGGAAGATAAAGCAACTTCAAAGCTAAGAGAACTGGATGCTACAACCTTGGTTTTTCAGTCTGAGCAAAACCCAAATGATGATCGGGTGGCCTGGTTGTACCGGGAGATTAACCAACTGAATGAAATCGACCGGTCGCTGTGCCTGATGTTGCTGGATGATTTTTCATATAAGGAGATGGCTGATATCGTAGGTATATCCGAAAGCAACGTGGCTGTTAAAATTCATCGATTGAAAAAGCATTTGGCGGAGACGTCTAAAAACAAAACCTTAATACTATGAAATTCGAAGACATGAAAAAGATTTGGGTAGAACAAGATCAACAACACACATATGTGATTGATGAAGAAAAACTTTATGAAAATATTCAGCTGAAAAAGAAAAAGGGGAGTCGCCTTGTATCAACAGTGGAGTGGATGCTTATTTCAGCCAATGCCATATCAGGGGGAAGCATTTTAATGATGAACTTTACAACTCATATAGAGAATATGTATGCCAACATTGCAGGTCTGTTGATGTTGGCTGCTGCGATTTTTATCTATACCAGACGCCTGCACCGACTGAAAAATGAAAACAAGTTTGATCGTACCATGTTAGGTGACTTAGACCACGCCATTAGCAACGCCACGTACCGTGCCCGGCTCACATATGGCATGCTGATTTATTTTGCCTTTATTGCCCTGCTGGTAATCGGTAGTGCCTATTACGTAGAGAAGCCCATGTGGAAGCTGATGCTTATTGCTGGTTTTTTTGCAATTGCTTTGTTCCTGGGACGATGGGAATACAGAAGCTGGCACCTGGCCGACAAGCAGCGATTGAAAGCCATGCGGAAAAAACTCGTAGAACAAGTATAGTTTAATCTTAATGAATTTACCCCTTGGTCATCTGCATGAATGTATTTCTGTAGCTTTCGGCCAGGGGGATTTTTTTATCCGCAATGGTGATACGATCTCTTTCTATGATGTCTACTTTGTTGAGATTGACAATGAAGCTCTTGTGTACACGACAGAAGTAGGGGGGCATACCATTCTCTACATCACTCAGATTTTGGCGGGTTAGAATTTTACGATTGTTGGTAGCATTAAAAATCACATAGTTCTCATCCTTTTCCAGATAGAGTATGTCATTCCAGTTGACCTGATGCCACTTGGTGCCACTTTTGAGATAGACCGTTTCGGTGGGAGGAGTAATGTTGGAGGGCAGTTCGCTGGTTTGTTTCAATGCTTTGTTGCAAGCTTTCATAAAGCGCTCCAACACAATGGGTTTTACCAGATAGTCCACCGCTTCAACTTCAAATCCTTCTACTGCGTACTCTGCGTAAGCCGTGGTGAAGATAACAGGTGGTTTGTAGGTGAGTGATCGATAAAAAGACATGCCATCCAGCTTGGGAAGATTAATGTCTAAGAACAGCAGTTGTACTTTGCCTTCATTAATCATATTGAGTGCATCCATCGGTTGTTGAAAACCCCCTAGCCACTCCAGGTAGGGAACCTGTTCAGCATGGTGCCTCAGCAATTCCAATGCATGAGGTTCGTCCTCAATGGCTATGCATGAGAGTGTGTTCATCCTTTGGCCTCTTGATTTAAGTGAATGCTCAAGCACACTTTAAAATTATCCTTTTCTTCAACAATTTCCATTTGATGTTTGTCTGCATAGATATTATGCAGCCTCTTTTTAAGATTGGAGAGTCCCACACCTCCTACGCTCTTGGTGATGGCTGAAGGGATTCTATTCTTCACTTCAAAGGTCAGTTGATTGCCTTTCACTTTTAAATGAATGTCAATCAGGGAGGGCTGGCCTGGCGTCAGGCCATGTTTAAACGCATTCTCCACCAGAGGAAGCAACAATACAGGGGCAATGTATGAATGATTCAACTCGCCTTCTGTTTTGAAGTTGATCAATGCTTCTTCCGACTCGCCAATGCGCAAGCGCTGCAACTCAATAAAGGATTGCAGCAATTGTACTTCTTTATGCACGGGCACATATGGTACGTTACTCTCATACGTTATGTAGCGCATCAAACCCGATATGCCAGACAATGCTTTGGCCAGTTCGTCTTGACCGTTGCGGGAAGCAAGGCTGTACATGTTATTAAAAATATTAAAGAGAAAGTGGGGATTGATCTGGCTTCTTAAGAATGATAGTTCTGTTTTTAGTTTTTCTTCCTGTAGTGCGTGAATTTGCCGTTGTTGTTTGAGGGTGTAGTTAAAGAACTGAACTGCAGTTACTATTCCCAGGATACTAAAAAGGAGAAAGGTGTTCTTTAAAATAGCAATAGGATTAATGAAGGTGTAATACAAAGGTTCCCCTTTGAGCGTAGGTACATTGATCATTGTACCACTGATAAAACGATCAAGAACAGAAGCGGTAAGAAAAATAACAAAAAAGAGGAGAGTAGCTTTGAAGTAGTTCGGAGGAGTGGCCACCAGATTTTTATAGACAACAAAATGAATGACTGCATAGGTAGCCGCAATAATCACGGGCAGCCGCATCAGGTTGAAAAAAAGGAAGCTTTGTAAATCTTCATAGTTGTAGACATACACCGTGGACATCCAGAACCAGATCAACACCCAAAAGACTACATGTAGTAGAATACGCATGACTTCAAATGTCGGAAAAGCGTTTAACAATAGCAGGGAATTGGTGTCAACAGGCAGTTTTTGTAGGTCAACTCCCAAATAACATATTCGCACCTGTTGAGCCTCAATATCTACCGATTGACCTCATCATTTTAGGTAGATGTAGGAGAAATATCCACTTTTGGTGTTCTGATTTTGAGTTGACTATGAGATTATACATTATTCTGCTTCTGATAGCAGGTGGATTTTCTTCACTGGCACAAACGGCCAACCGGGATGCCCACAAATTGAGCATTCAAAGGGCAACGGGTACTATTAAAATTGATGGGGTTCTCGATGAGCCCACCTGGACAGAGGCACAGGGTGCTGATAACTTTTGGCTGAACGCTCCTTCCGACAATGCAGCGGCCGGCAATCAAACCATTGTAAAAGTCACTTATGATGATAAGAACATTTACATCGGTGCGCTGATGATGGGGCCTGACAGGTATATCATACAATCTTTAAAACGTGATGGTGATCTGGAGTCCAGTGACTCGTTTGGCGTACTGCTTGATCCGATTGGGCAGAAGTCTCTTGGCTATTCCTTTGGGGTGAATGTGGGTGGTGCGCAAACCGAAGCGATGGTATCTGCCGCGCAAGGTACTTTTGTAGAATCGGTAGATGAATCGTGGGATGTGCGATGGTACTCTGAGGTAGGAAAAACTGCGGAGGGTTGGGTAGTAGAAATAGCCATTCCGTTCAAAAGCATACGGTTTAAAAGAGGAGCTAAACAATGGGGGGTTAACTTTTGGCGCAGCGACCGTCAAGCCAATGAACGCCACGTGTGGGCCAAAGTGCCCGTACAATTTTCTCCTTCTGACCTTGGCTTTACCGGTTCGCTGGACTGGGACAATGCACCCGAACCTACAGGTATGAATGTGTCCATTACACCTTATGCGTTAAGTTCTGTTACCAAAGACTTTGTAAATGAAACCCCCACCAAAGGCGACTTTGATTTTGGTGGAGAAGCCAAGGTAGGTTTATCTCCTACATTAAATATGGACCTTACTATTAATCCCGACTTCTCCCAAACGGATGTGGATCAGCAGGTCACTAACTTATCAAGATTCAATATCTTCTTTCCGGAGCGCAGGCAATTCTTTCTGGAGAATGCGGATGTGTTCACCAACTTTGGCGCCTACCCGGATGCTCCTTTCTTTTCAAGAAGGATAGGATTGGATGCAGGAGGAAGCAAGATTCCTATTTCCTATGGTGCTCGTGTAAGTGGTAACCTCGATCGCAACTGGCGCATCGGTATACTCAATGCGCAAACCAGAAGTGATTCTATTTCACCTTCACAAAACTATACCGCGGCTGCATTGCACAGAAGGGTATTGAAAAGATCTACAGTGCGTGCGCTTTTTGTCAACAGGCAATCCCTAACGGATGGCGAACTCAATAAAATCGACTATGGCCGCAACGCTACCATGGAATTTGAATACTTGTCTGAAGATGGAAGGTGGGTAGGGAAGGCCAGCTATAATCATGCCTTCAAAGAAGGAGTGACTACCGACAATCAGTTTATGGTGGGAAGTGTAGGTTACAATGGCAGGTTGTTTCAGGCCAACTACCAGTTGCAAAAGATGGGAGATAACTACACCGCAGACATGGGTTTTGTAGGGAGGTTGAATAATTATGATCCGGTGAATAATGTAATCGTGCCCATTGGCTATACCAAGTCATCGACCAACCTTGACTACAGCTGGTATCCACAAAACAAAAGTGTGATCAAACACTGGACGGGCCTGGAGAACTACGTGCACTGGGTGCGTAATGGTACACTCAACGAATCCTACACGCGCTTGCGTTACTTTCTCTTTTTTAGGAATACCAGTCAGTTGAGGTTTAGGTTGAACAACCAGTATGTCAACCTGTTGTTTCCTTTCCAGTTGACGGAAGGAGCACCCTTGCCTGTAGGTGATTATAACTTTACGGAATTCAACATTCAGCTCAACTCAGACCTGCGGAGGAAACTCAATGTGGAATTGTTTGCCGTAAGTGGTGAGTATTATACGGGTACCAAGACAACCATACGCTCAACGGTGAACTACCGCGTGCAGCCATGGGGTAACTTTGCCATGGGGTTTGAGGTGAATGACATTAAGTTGGGAGAACCTTATGGTAGCACCAGGCTGTGGTTGATCAATCCGAAGTTTGAGGTGAATTTTACCAACAACTTATTCTGGACGACCTTTTTGCAGTACAACACACAAGCGGAGAACTTTAATGTGAACAGCAGGATACAATGGCGCTATCGCCCGATGAGTGATATCTTTTTGGTGTACACTGATAATTATATGACGGAGGGACACTTCGGACCGAAGAACAGGGCGATTGTGTTGAAGTTTAATTATTTCTTTCAGTTGTAGGGGTTGGAGAAGAGCGGAAGTAGTAGGTGGAATCCCTCACCCCAGCCCTCTCCCGAGGGAGAGGGGGTAGCATTAGTTTCGTTTGATATACAGCTACCATCAACTGGTGCGGAAGTTACTTCCGTGCCTATATAGGAGGGCTTGTCAACCAACACCAGCGCCTTTCTGAGGAAGGACGAAGGACGACCGCCTGCCTGCCGCAGGCAGGAAGAATCTCTATCTTAATCATTAGTCTGGAAGTAATGCTGGAATGAGATGCTTCGCTCATCCCTAAAGCCCGCGCTCGGTGGCTCAGCATGACGTGGGCTTCGAATTCTCAAATAAAACATGAACTTAATCTTACAGCCACCAGTTAATCTTATCTTTGTGTCCTATTGATTCATGACGCGTAAGAAGTATTATTTTATCACCATCCTTATCCTGGGTGGTCTGGCTACCATCAGTCCGTTTTCCATCGACATGTACTTACCGGGGTTCACGGCCATTGCCAAAGACCTCAACACCACCATCGATCAGGTACAATTGTCGTTAACGAGTTATGTATTTGGTATCTCCATCGGTCAGTTGTTTTACGGGCCACTGCTTGACCGCTTTGGAAGAAGAAAGCCATTGTATGTAGGACTCGTCATCTATACGCTGGCCTCCATCGGCTGCGCTTTTACCTATTCTGTAGAGTCGTTGATTGTGATGCGATTACTACAAGCACTTGGTGGTTGTGTAGGAATGGTAGCTGCTCAGGCGCTGGTGAGGGACTTGTTTCCGGTAAAAAAATCAGCTCAGGTATTTTCTTTGATCATCCTCGTGATTGCGGTGTCTCCTATGATTGCACCCACCGTGGGAGGGTACGTGACGGCTGCCTTTGGATGGCATTGGGTATTTATCATCCTGGCCGCCATTGCAGTGCTCACCATGTTCTCCGTGCATTTCTTTTTGCCTGTAGGCAAAAAGGCAGACACTTCTATTTCATTAAAACCTAAAGCGGTGCTGGCCAACTTTTATGAAGTGACCAAACAACCTCAATTTCTTATCTACACATTGGCAGGTGGTATTGCTATGGCCGGGCCGTTTGCCTACATCGTGGGGTCTTCGGATGTGTACATGAATATTTACGGACTCACCGAACAACAGTATGGATGGGCCTTTGCGCTGGTGGCCTTTGGTATGATTGGCTCCACACAGTTCAATCACTTGCTGTTGCGTCACTTTAAGAGTGAGTCATTGATCAAAGTGGCTTTGTTCTACCAGACACTGGTAGGAGGTGTGCTGGTGTTGGGTACGATGTACGTGGGGTTCAACATTTATGGATTTACTGCCTTGGTGTTTATGTTCGTGGCGGGGCATGGTATCATGTCGCCCAACGTTACGGCCCTTTCGATGGCGCCTTTTACCAAACATGCAGGGAGTGCCTCAGCACTGTTGGGAAGTTTTAGATTAGGCATGGGTGCGGTGGTATCGGCATTGGTGAGCTTACTGCACAATGGTACTAGTCTGCCGATGGCGGTGATCATGTTGTTGTGTTCTTTGGCAGGGCTGATCATTCTTAATTCGGGCAATGCGGTGGTGAAGTACCGGGCACGCAGGGTAGGTGCGGAGCAGGAGGTTTCTCCTTTGGTGTAGTGTTGTTGAGCACGGAAGTAACTTCCGCGCTAGTTAAGAACGCACCAGTTAGTAAGAGTGCATGAATTTATTTTTAGAAGCCCTCAAGCCGGGCGGCTCATACTTTTTTCATTACCAAAAAAGTATGCAAAAAGGCTAGACGCAACAATGCTTCCCCGCGCTTTCCATCCCACCCCCGCTGTTGCGTCAGCCCAACGCACTGGAAACTACTAATTTAGAGCGATGTAGTAGGTTGAAATGAGGTATAAGAGCGCAGGAAACATTGGATAACACCTTTGCTTTAGTGAGGATGTGCCAAGGATCTAGTTTAAAAATTTCAATACCTGACATAGGGTTGACACCTGCGAGCACTAAATTGAAATCTCAATAGAAGTGATATGGAGTTGATTGAAAGCAAAGCCGTAAGCAAGTTACTCGAGCAATATCCGCCTGCAGCCCGGAGGAAGCTGACGCAATTGCGCAAGCTGATCATCAAGACGGCTAAGGCCACGGAGGGTGTGGAGAAGTTGGTGGAGACGACCAAGTGGGGAGAGCCCAGCTACCTCACGAAGACGGGGAGCACCATACGCATGGACTGGAAACCCAAGACGCCAGATAATTATTACCTGTATTTCATTTGCAGTACGGAGCTGGTCAACACCTTTCGATTAATCTTCGGGGAGGAGCTGGAGTTGGAGAGCAACCGCGCCATTGTACTGAAGTTGAAAGAACCGATGCCTACCGCAGCATTACAGCGTTGTATAACCCTGGCCCTTACTTACCAAAAGGTGAAGCACCTGCCGATGTTGGGGGTGTAGATAAGCACGGAAGTAACTTCCGCGCTAGTTAATGCGATCCGAAGAAGTCGGGAGAAGCAATCTCCAAGGTGGAGGATGGACTTCGTATCAAAGGATTGCTTCACTCCATCACACTTGCCATCCCTTCGGTTCGCAATGACGAGCAAGAATTGAGATTTGTTTTCAGCCTTTAGGGAGGACGAAGGACGACCGCCTGTCTGAGCGGAGCTTCGGCATAGACATGAAAAATCTCAACGGCTGTGATGGCAAAGACGCTTCGTTCCTCAGCGTTGCATAGAGTTGGTTAGCAAGGAACTAAGTTTCGCGCCAGCGAAGGTAAGCACGGAAGTAACTTCCGCGCTATCCAGTATCTAGCATCCAGCATCCAGTATCTAGTATCCAGCATCCAGTATTTTTCCTATCTCTCCCAAAAGTGAGGCGGCTCGATGCCCAATGACCTCAGGTACACGTAGCCTTGTCCGCGGTGATGGATCTCGTTGTCAATAAAATACAACAGCGTCCAGTAGTTAGGGCCATCGAATACATTGAAGGCTTTTTCTACCACTTGCAGGCGTTCGGGTGCCAGCAGTGGCCAGAGTTTATTGATGTGTTCCGTGGTTTCGTCCCAGAGGGCGAGCAGTTCTTTCTTCGTCTTGGGTGGTGCTTCAGTGCCAAAGCTTTCCCATTTTCCCGTTACCAGTCCCTCGATGCCGGGTATGGCGATGTTGATCATTTCCATGGCCAGCTCTGCAAAGGGGCGCATGCCACCGATGGTGTGGGTGAACAGCTTGTCTTCAGGAAAGGCC
This sequence comes from Cyclobacteriaceae bacterium, assembly GCA_039971015.1. Taxonomy (GTDB): domain Bacteria; phylum Bacteroidota; class Bacteroidia; order Cytophagales; family Cyclobacteriaceae; genus ELB16-189. The sequence goes on along the minus strand of JBDVKV010000015.1, from coordinate 37,075 downwards.
TCTATGGTTTTGCGGGAAAGCCTGCGGTGGCCTTGCCATTGTTCCAGCATTTGCTCTGGGGTGATTACGGGTGCGTTGGTGGTGTCTGTCATACTATGTGTTTTTTTTAGTTTCTTCCACATAGGTAACAGGGGTGGGTGACAACAGTGTGTCAGGAGGGGGAGATTTATTTTAGGTTCTGGATGATGGATTCTTGATACTGGATTCTGGGTTCTGGAGTTTTGAAGTGGCTGGCGACCAGCATCCGGAATTTAGCAACCAGTAACCTCGTACCATCTGACCTGCTACCAAGCATACATGCACCTGCTACCTCGCACCATCTGACTAGCAACTAAGCATACATGCACCTGCTACCTCGTACCATCTGACTTGCTACCAAGCATACATGCACCTGCTACATCGCACCATCTGACTTGCAACTAAGCATACACTCACTAGCAACCTCGTACCATCTGACTTGCTACTAAGCATACATGTACCTGCTACCTCGCACCATCTGACTTGCGACCTTGTGCCAGTAACCGGTAAAATCTGGAATCGGGGGCCAGTTACCAGTGACCGGTAACCGGTGGCCAGAGGAGATTTTGCCTCATAGAAAAAACTTAAAAAAAATTTAAAATATTTTTCAAAACATGCAACCTTTCGTTAAGGTTTTTCCGTTCAATAAGTATGTATAACAATTTAACAACAAATGTTATGTCACATGCGAAGAACGCGGAAAGCTACTCCAGGCTAGTAGACATCTGCACCGGGTACGGAGGTAAGTATAACCCTGGTCGTCCAACCCTCCAGCTTAAAGCAATGAGAGCTTTGCTCAAGGAAGCACAAAGTTCATTGCAACATGTTACACAAATGCGACACGCTTACAACAGCATTGTCAACGAGCGGAGTATGGCGTTTGAAAAACTGGATGTACAAGCCCAGCGCATCGTAGGTACTTTACTGAGCCTGCAGGTGCCCAAGCCCACCATCCAGGATGCGCGCTACTACACCAGACTGATTGCAGGCAGACGGGCTACGCCCAGGCTACCGGTGCTCAGCGAAGACAGTGAGGAGCAACCGCTGAAAGTTCGTGGCTACGCACAGCTGAGCTACGTTGCCAAGGCCAGTAACTTTGCCAAGCTGGTGCAAATGGTGGAAGCCATGCCCTTGTACGTTACCAACGAGCCCGATCTGATGATAGGGGAGCTCAAGGAAAAGGCAGCCTACTTGCAGCAGAAGAACGAAGAGGTGCACAAGGCCCAGGTAGCCCTGAAGAATGCGATGATGCAGCGCGACAGGTTATTGTACAAAGGCTCCGGTGCCGTTGTTAACAATGCCAGTGCCATCAAGCATTATGCACGGGTGGTGTTCGGTGCACGAAGCAAGGAAGCCGATCTGCTGACGGATGTAAGTTTCACTAAACCCCGAGTCAAATGAAAGTGTTCGCAATCAATTAAAAACCCTGACTCCGTAGGACGTCAGGGTTTTTTGCTTTTATAGGGGAGTTACATTAAGGTTTTTGCTTTTGCCTAAGGAAAATAGGGGAGGAAATTCTAAATTGGGGGGATATACAAGGTATCCGGATTTTATAGCCCATATGTGGGATACACATACGTTGTGCCTCATGCAAAAAAGACGACAGTACAAGTAGGAACATTGAAATATAACGACAGACATAGTGCAATCAATACAATGATAGTGGACGAAAAAATAAATGGCCAACGCACAAGAAATTTTTTTTTGATTTTCGACAGCGCTCAGGAAGCACATTACGCCTGCCCTTCGGGACAGCCGCAAAGAGCATCCTCTCCAACTCGCAACATAATGACATGAGGGTTCCGGTTGACCATAAGAACCTTATCGACTCTCCATATGATGGGGAAAACACTTCCTTATTTGAGTTTACTACATCCGACACGGAAGACTTTGTCCAAGATGTAATCAATGGAAATCCAACTTGCTACCTGGTGTCAGGTTATAGAGGTGCTGGAAAATCATCCTTTATTAAGAAGCTCGAAAAGGACATCAAAGCCAAAGACACGACTGCACTATTCATCTATCTGAATTTTGCCAAATATGAGGACCGCTCCATTGTTCTTAGAAAACTGATAAGGAGTTTCTATTTAACTGCTGAAGAACAAGGAATTTTCGAAAATCTCAAGGAAAATCACACAGATGACTTGGCTCAGTTCAGAGAACTTTATGAAAGAACATTTTATGAGGTCTCGAAGAATACAAATGAAAAGAAGGAAGACAAAAGGACATCCACTTTGGGATTTAAAGCAGCCCTAAAAGACATAGCAGTAATGGTTGCGGCAATTATCGCTGGTGTTGCAGTAATATTCGGGTTAGATGCTAAAAACTGGTATAGTTGGCTATTGTCTATTACCCCCTTATTTGCCGTTTGGAAGTTTTTTTCATGGGAGATAAAATCAACAACCGAGACCACTGACACTAACGAGATATCAAAAAGCATGCTCTACGATGATGAAATAGCGGAGCATTATCTAATTGAAGTTCTTCAAGCCTTTCAAGATGATGTGAGCCCGATTTTCGTACTGGACGAATTAGATAAAATTAAAGATGATGAATTAGCTGAGAACTTAATCAATGAACTCAAGCCAATAATGTTATCAGGCCTTTGTAGCTTCATAGTTGTAGCAGGACAAAGCTTATACTACAATTACTATTCATCGCAAACGAAAGACGATGGTGTCCTCTCAAGCCTTTTTTCAAAAGTTCATCACGTTTCTCTCTTTTCAGCATCTGAACTACGAGTTCTGTTCTACAAGCTAATCACAACTAACATGCAAGAACTTGATGAAGATGCTAAACGACTCCTTGATGCCTATGCAGACTATCTCGTTTTCGAATCAAAAAGAATTCCAAGACGATTTATCGTTTTAATAAGACAGAATGTGACATGGGAAGAGAATCAAGCATTTCTTGAGTTCGACAATACCTTGGATGAACTTTCGGTATATTCAAGAATACTCGGAAGGGTTGAGCAGATTGAAGACCAAGAAATAGCTCCTGAAGGCTACCAAGCACCAATAAAGGATTACTTCAGTATGCAGCTTTTGATAAAGGCTCACAATATCCTCAAAAGCCAAAACCTGTTTTTCACCGACTACGAAATCTTTGATTACAATGGCGAATAAAAAAATCAGCGATAAGGCAAAAGAAGGATTGCAGCCTTTCCTAAACTCTTACACTCAGATGCTGTTAGACGGGTTGGTGGAGGATGAGATTATTCACAAAATCAAGAATCCAAAAAACGACCAAGAGACAGCATATGAACTCGTAAAAGGAGTGAGAGAGAAGGTTAGCATTGACGAACTACCCCAACAGGACAACAAGCTGATTAAGAGTTTCCTTGAGTTTCGAGAAGTTGTGATAAACGTGTACTATAATTTGAAATATGAACATTCAGACGATGTTCGGAAAGTCCCGTTGAGCACGCTGATTGAGAAATTCGAGAGCATGGGAGTCCTTTCAATGTCAGATTCGAGCAAATCACGCCTCAAAGACATCCTTGATAAGGGAGAGCGACTACTGGATGACCAAGAAATAGAAAAAGACGCAATAACGCTTTTCAAAGAGCACAATCTTAATTTCAGTTCATACATAAATAGACTTTTGGAATTCTATGCACGAGAAAAGGCACGTCAGTTCTTCAACGCCTTTGCTTTTGACAGTGAGGTGATTCTTGAAAGCATGGAAAGAAGACGAGCAATAGATTTGGTTGGCAAGAATGAAAGTGGGCCAGACCTCATATTTGAAATGAAGTATCGAAAGCGGACATTGAGTACGTTGAAGGAAACCCTATTTCAAGGTTATGAATATCTAACCCGATATGATAATGAAAGCGGCAAGAGTAATTACCTAATTCTTCTGACCTTTACGGAAGAAGACGCAAGCACGTTCGAAAAGGCGCATTATCGCTTCAAGCAAAATATTGAAGAACTATTTCCTGAATATGTAAAAAGGATATTCTTCATTCCGGTCTCGACAAAGTATCTGCACCTAATTGAAGACGAGTTCAAAAAACTGGATATTCAACTTTGGGATTCTCGTGTTGATACTTTGAAGTTCTCTGATAAACCAAAGACGATAACTACTAAAGATGAAGTAACTATTGACGCAAATTTTTTGAGGCAACCTCAAGGCTCATTTGCAACATGGGTTAAATTAAATCCTGTACAGGAGTATTACTCTAAGCCTATGAATTTCGAGTACATTGTTGCACATGCTTCTTATAACTATAAAGCCATGAACGGTCAATATCAGAACGTTTTCTCTGTGTCATTAGCACCGAATCACACAAACAATACAGGTAAAAATCCGACAGAACTTAACTGGCGCGTATGGATTGCAAATGCTGACAGGAAAAGTTCCTACCTGAATGGACGACCACTTTCAAATGAAAAAGAACAGTGGTATCATTTGCTTGTGCGCTGGAATCATAGCTTACCAAGAATGGAATTCTTGATTGACGGAAAGTTAGCTGAAGGCAATAGTGAATACAGAAACTTTTGGCCCAACGAGATATTGGACAGGGCATTCTTAGGAACATGGGGCAACAAGGCAAACATTCATTACATAAAATTGCCATTATATCGACTGATTTCATCTTCTCAATTCTTAAATGATGCCTGGGTTAAAGCTGAAATAAAAAACAAACCGAATGACTAAGGAATCAACGCCATCACGTTTTGCCCATTGTCGTGCTCGTACCTGCGCGCCAAAGAGCAAAACAGCCAACGCATGAAAAAGAAAATCAAATAAAAATTTCCCCATCGCTCGAATAAAAAAGAAAAGAATTAAAAGCACGAAGGCACAACAAAGTATAAAAATACATAGGGAAGATAAGGGTTTCAGGGAGTTTAGTGCTCTCAAAAACATTCTTCTCGGCAGACAAATTTGAGGTTCTAAAGCCCTACGTTTTTTATACAGAGCCGTTGGGCTTCAGTCAACTCAACACAAATCAAGTCATGGATGATGAGTCTAGATTTCTTCAAAGTTTAATTTTCTACAACCAAGCCTGTGGTGTAAAAGACTTAGAACAGGACTCCAAAAAAATTAAGAAGATAGCGAAAATCAAGGGCGACATTCCTTTTGCTCTACTAGGGTTATTACGCGAACTGTCTTTTACTAAGCCACCATATTATTGGAACAGAACTGTTGCGGATGAGGTTGAAACAAACCTAAATCAACTTTTAGATTGTGGATTTACCCCTTTTGAAAATGGATTTGAGCTCTCAACTGTAGAATTTTTTGAAGCGATCCGAGCTTTCGAAAATATAACAAAGGGAATTTCAGAAATTAGACATGTAGCCTTCGAAGAATCATTCAAAACCACACTTTTTAGGAATCCAATATTCGCCCAGATTTGTGAAGATTTATTGATGAATCTATTTCGGGTGATTAAAAACATATTGAACGAATATTCTGAAAAAGACTATTCTAACCTTAACACACTCGGACAAATACTTCCTTGTCTTTCAAAAAATGGATTTAACTCTTCAACAGAAGTTAATCTGAACCTGCGAAATGCTGTCAATCATGGAAATGTTTTTGTTGATGGAGACACAATTAGTTACCGCTATGGAAAATCTCCAAAGACATACGAAAACTCATCAATGAAATACTGGGAATATGATCGTATTATAGATGATAGCTATGACATGGGTTGTGGTATTTTGGTTGGTTTTCTAAGAGTGCTGGCTAGCAATCCCGAACTCATCATTCAGCACTTTCAGGGCTCTAAAATGAATTCACAACAGTGGTTTCGATTGATGTATAAGAATCCCAAAGCTCATATCAAGTACTTGGATGAAGCCTCAGTAAATCAACCCCAATTAAATATTAACATTCACACGACAATTGAAGATAAAAATCATTTGGTTTTCGCTTTGATTGAACTAGCAAAAGGGGCCTGTATGCAATTCCCTGATTATGAAAGGTATTTAGTTGGGTTCACACATAATCGTAGCTCATCTGGATTCATCAGGCTTTCAACTGATGATCTTGAACTTACTGATGATGTAGCTGAACTATATCAGAGACTGATTGATACTCAGGATATTTTGATCATGCCAATTATGGAAGCCGAGATCAATGAAAATGCTCACAAATATCATGTCTTCCCCAAGCTGGATACTAAGCATTATGAAGTCTTGGATATTAAGGATTGTAGTATTGAGAATTTTAAGAGATTGAAAGCAAAAGTGCTTCTGAATGAACGATTCGGTAAGAAAAACATTAAAACTGTGATAGAACGAATTGTTCGTGAGATGCTTCAATTAACAACTCCTCAAAACCCGTATGAGTCCACTAAATTTGGAGACACTCAAGCTGATATCGTTTTCTTAAACGTTTTTGTAAACAATCCTGACCGTAGGAAATTCGATCTTTTCCCGAATAATACAGCATTCGTTTGTTCTGCTCATTATTATCGAGATAGTAATTGTCCAAGATTAGAGCATGGAGGAGTAATGACCTCCTTATGGAACACTTATAAAAAAGAGAAAATTGGAAAGAACATACAAGTAGCTTGGAACCCAAACTATAAACCGAAAGCCTAACAGACACTATCATCCATAAGCTAACTGAGCTATATGCAAAGGCTAGTACGATGAGATACTTTTATAGACATTTGAAAAGTCCAGCTTACGGATGATAGTTGGACGTTATACACCATTGACTTCAGAACAAATGTTGTTTGCAACTGACTCTAAGTCTATTATCAGAATACAGACGTTACAAATAGGAATATGACTTTTTTGAATCTTCGATAAAGCAGTATGGGTGTCCTGGGGTTGATTCGAAACAAGCCTAAACAGCATAAAACCTAAGTATTTGCTCTTGCGTTTACCATTCTTGACAATCATAAATACTAAATCAATGAAATCCTACTACAAAGTACTTCGATTATTTATTGGAACAATGTTTCTAACATTTTCAATACTAGCATCTGCTCAAAGTTCAGATAAAGCCAATATCGAGAAAGTCATTGAGAATTACATTATCGGTTGGCGAACTGGAGATGTAGATCTTTTAAAAGAAACCTTTGATCTAGATGCTGGAGTAATACTTTGGATAAACAAAAAAGGCGAAACCGAAAAGTTAAATTCCATGACTTTACTAGATCTGGCCGAAAGAGTAAAAATACATGAAGACTATGGGGTGGATTTCAAAATTCAAAACATTGACATTATCGATTCACAGCTTGCGATGGCAAAAGTCAAAATTCCTCTCCCAAGCAAAGAAAGTTATTACATAGACTACCTTCAACTTCAAAAAATAAACGACAATTGGCGCATTGTTCTTAAATCGTACGTCTACTTTCCGAAGAGGTAAAGCCTTTAACCCTCTCAGAGTCACTCGGAGAGGACTCTGAGTACTGATATATAGCTACTAACAAGTTCTTCGCTCAGTTTTTCCGCATCTTGAATGAAAGTATAAAAAGCGCTATTTTGTAGTGATTTATAACAAGTGACACACGCCAGGGGATAGGGGCTGTAGCGCATTTAACATCATACTATGAAGCACAATCATTTTAAAGTTGATATCCATAACAAGATTGCCCGGGTGGCATTCAACAGACCTGAAAAATCCAATGCGCTTCACATGGAAGCATGGATAGAGATGCAACACATTTTCGATTCACTCTCAGTTGCTGATGAAGTAAGGGTTGTTGTGCTTAAAGGTGAGGGAAAACATTTTTGTGCCGGAATTGATTTGGAGTTATTAATGTCTGTGGCTCAGCTGCAGGAAATGTCATGTTCCGGGAGGCGGAGTGAAAAGGTAAGAGGATTGGTAAAAACGTTGCAGAGGGCGGTCAGTGCCATTGAGAAATGTGCTCAACCTGTATTGGCCGCTGTTCATCAGGGGTGTATTGGTGGCGGGGTGGATATTGTATCTGCATGTGATATGCGGTACTGTAGTGAGGATGCCTACTTTACCATTAAGGAAATTGACCTGGGCATGGTAGCGGATGTCGGAACCTTGCAACGTCTTCCAAAAATAATATCACCAGGCATGGCAGCCGAAATGGCCTATACAGGAAGGAAAGTATTTGGCGCTGAAGCGAAAAGTATTGGACTTGTTAATCAATGTTATGCTTCTCAGGAAGCATTAATGGAAGGTGTTATGGAAATGGCCACAACCATTGCTTCTAAATCTCCATTGTCCGTTCGGGGAACCAAGGAGGTATTGCGCTATACGAGAGATCATTCTGTTGATGATGCGCTTAATTATATGTCCACCTGGAATGCCGGCATGCTTATTTCGGAAGATCTTACTGAAGCGTTCAAAGCCACCATGGAAAAGCGTGCACCCAGGTTTGAGGATTAGTAAACACAACTCTTGCCTTTGTTGGTCTTCTTGACCAACAAAGTATATCACTAAGGAATAGGGTAGGAATCATATTTGTAACTGACCTATGCAGGTCGTTGACAACACCGACCTGAGGTCAATTAATTGTTTCTCAGTTTTTCCGCATCTTGAATGAATGTATAAAAAGCGCTATTTTGGTAGTGACTTATGTATGGTGGCAGACAGCGCATACATGGGCGTTTGTAGGGCATAGGCATTTTGACTAAGATTTGATCAAATTTCTGTAAATTTACTGACATTAAATTTCTGTGATATGGGGAATGCACAATTGAAATCGAACTTGCACAAAATGGTTGACAGAATTGAAGATGAACGACTATTAAGTGCAATTCATAGCTTTTTAAGACAACGTGAGAATTCCGAAGAGGGAAAGATGTGGAAGGAATTAACAGAAAAGCAGAAGCAGGAAGTACTCAGGGCTTATGACGAATCTGAAGATGATTCGAATCTTATTATTGATGAGGAAGTATGGAATAAAGTCAAATGACTTTAACCTGGACTAAAAATGCCAAAATTAGATTTGAGGAAATTCTAGATTACATTGAGAAGGAATTTGGTCATGCTGCCAGGCATGATTTCCGAACAAGAACGAAGGAGTTTACGGTTCTATTGAAAGAGTTTCCTGAAATAGGATCAATTGAAGTGATGGAGAAAAAGATAAGGGGATTTCAAATTAGCAACCAGACAAGAGTATTCTATAGAATAAAAGGGAACCAAATTACCATCCTTACTTTTTTCGATGTTCGACAAGATCCTAAGAAAAGATTAAGATAGCCTACGCCCGCCAACCTTGCCTTTGTTGGTCTTCTTAACCAACAAAGTATATCACTAAGGCATAGGATAGGGAATCATATTTGTAACTGACCTATGCGAGCTATTGACAACACCGACCTGAGGTAAATTACTTGTTTTCTCAGTTTTTCCGCATCTTGAATGAAATTATAAAAAGCGCTATTTTGGCAGTGTCCTATGAAAGGTGGCATAAGTTCACCTGCATAGGGGTTGTATGGCAATTAAAAAAAACGACCAAATGAATAATAAAGTTCTATACTTGACAATCATTACAATGATGATTTTTTCATCTTGTTCAAAAGAATTGTCATCTATTGCAGATAAGACGGTTGAACAAATTTCAGCTACTTATGACATTAAAAAAGATGTTTCATACGGAACAGATGCTGAACAAAATATGGACATCTATCTTTCCAAAGTGGCAAAGTCTTACGGAAAAAATAATTACACAATTGTTTTTCTTCACGGAGGAGCATATTACTTAAGTGATAAAACTGAAGAAGAAAAATATATTGAGCCATATATAAAAAAAGGTCTAAATGTTGTTAATATGAATTATCGTCTTAAAAGGGGAATATCTCTCGCAACAAGCGACCTTTCAAATGCGCTCAATTTTCTAAAAGAAAAGAATGACACTTACAACCTAAATTTAAACAATATTATTGTAACAGGCTTTTCTGCTGGAGCTCAAATCGCCACAAATGTTGGATTATCGCAAAACAATTCTTCCTTTCCTGATAAACTAGATAACGGAATCGAAATAAAAGGTATAATTAATTTTTCAGGTCCAGTAGATGATTTAGATGTCATTGAAAAAATCTTTGTTGATTTTGATTACGAACTATTTAGTATGGCAGGTAAAGCACTTTTTCCATCAGAAGGCTATGCAAAGAAAGAGGTAGTATCTGTTTACGAACCCATAACCTACTTTGATAAAAATGACCCACCAATATTCCTGTGGCACGGAGGAAATGACAATCAAATTCCGCCCGAAACATTTGAAGATTTCACGAAAAAATTTCGAGATAATAAAGATTTTTTAAGTTACATCCCAAATGGAAAACACAGTCCAACTACAGAAGAACTCGAAGATGCTTACTCTAAAATTTTTGTGTTTTTGGACGATTTAAAAAACAAATAACTGCTCTTGTCTTTGTTGGTCTTCTGGACCGACAAAGTATATCATAAAGGCATAGGGTAGGAATCATATTTGCAACTGACCTATGCAGGTCATTGACAGCACCGACCTGAGGTCAATTAATTGTTTTCTCAGTTTTTCCGATGTTGGAGGGAAACACAAAAGGCGCTATTTTAGTAGTGACCTATGAAAGGTGGTGCACGACCACATACATAGGCGTGTGGGCAATTATAAACCAGCATATAAACCATGATAAAAACTTGTCTTTCGTTATTCCTCCTGGTTCATGCTATATTTTGTTTTGGACAATCAAAGCAAGAAAAGGAAATTATTGAAGAGGGGACCAAACTATATAAATCAGAAATGGCATCATGGTATGGAACCGACATTTTCTTAAGCAAGTTTGCTGACAGGCGAGAAAGGATAGGCGGTTACTTCTCCTACTTAGTTGACGACAAGGCGGTTTGCGTCTTCTTTTCTAATAGCGAAACACCTATAATTATTGGCACATTTACATTTGACAGCACATACAATGTGAATACAGCACTTATTGATGGACAAGAGAGAGGATTAACAAAGCAGGAGTATGATATTTTAAGTATTAGGCAGGCCGCAATCGAAGAGTTTCAATCAGACACTTTATTTAAGTCCTACAATGAGATGAATCCAAACTTCATTCCGGTAATTGATAATAAGGGAAAGAGAGTATATATTTTAACTGGACCAAAAAATCAGGGGATTGTTGTTTTTGGTAATGACTATTTATTAACGTTTGATCAACAGAACAATCTTACTGGTAAAAAACAACTTCATAAGAACATTATCCCCATTGAGTATGGGAAGGTTGGTGATAAGCAAATAATATCAACGATGCACTCGCATTTACCAGAGTCGGGTGACTTAATCTCTGCAACGGACATATGTACATTAAAGCTATATTCAAAATACGCTCGGTGGAGACAACACTATGTAATTTCAAAAGAGAACGTTTCAATATGGGATTGTCAGAAGGAACTACTTGTTGTAATGACGAGAAAGGCATGGGATAAAATAGCAGATAATCAAAAGAAAAAGAGCAGGAATTAAACACAGCCGTTTAACCTCTCAGCGTCACTCGGAGAGGACTCTGAGTACTGATAGATAGCTACTAACAAGTTCTTCCCTCAGTTTTTCCAACATTGGAGGGAAACACAAAAAGCCCTACTTTGGTAATACCATTTAATTAGCGGTATAAGCGATTGAGCAGTAAAAATAGATATAGCTGGGGGATCATTTTGGTCTTAATTGTTGTCGTGTTCTTCTCTGTGTATTTTTATCAGAGAGATACCAGCTTCTACCTTTTCGGGGATATAAGTGAGCTCAGTGATATTAGAAGAAAATTCAGGTGGTGGATCATCGTGCACTTTGGATTTGCTGCCTTTACACTTTTTATTGGCCCCCTGCAGTTTGTTCCTCAAATTCGATCTAAATTCCCTAAGGTCCACAGGTGGGCCGGAAGATTTTACATAGTGGGTTCAATTGTTTCGGCCATTACGGTCTATGTACTTTTAGCAACCACCTATACCTTGCCTGGTGCTATTCTGTCGCTTGGTTTATTGGCAGCCATTTGGTTGTTTACTACTGTTGCTGCGTTTCGGTTTATTAAGAGGGGAAAAATTGTTTTGCACAAGGAATTTATGCTGCGAAGTTATGTATGTGGCCTTGCCTTTGTATTCATCCGCCTGCTTCCTGAAATCAATGATGTAACCGGGGTGTTTAACTTCATTGAAGATGATGTGATGCGAAGAACCGTTTACGAATGGATTTGTTGGGTATATCCCCTTATGATGATAGAGTTCTGGCTGGTTTGGAGGAAGCAACTTATTAAGGCTTAAGCTCAGCTAAGAAGTAATTTTAAACGTATGAGTTACCAACCCGGTTTTCCTATCAAAGAAGAAAAAGCTACTAGCATGACGAAGATAATCTAAGCATATTATAATTTCTTTGCTAAGTTCAACCTTGTTACTTTTGGATAGTAAGCTACAACAGAAATAAAATTATTTTAAAGTGAGAAGATCGTTATTATGGATATTTATTGCCTTACTCATTTGTAATTGTTCAGGAAAAAAGACAGAGTTGGTGCTGCTGGGTACTGTACACCAACCCATTCAAAATTTCACTCCAGACAGTCTGTACAACATCCTGTTGAAGATAAAACCCGACTTGATTCTTTTCGAGGTGGATTCTTCCTTTTTTACAGATGATTTTGAGTTCAATAGAACGTGGGACAGTAATGAAAACATTGCCACTATAAAGTACATGGAGAACTTTGATGTGGACGTAAGACCCTACGAGTTTACAGGAAGAAATGAGTACCGGATAAAAATTGGATCGCGGCCTACCGATGACAAGGCAATCGAACTGCTGGACAGTCTGTACAGGAGCAATCAATTGGATTCCTTGCATAAGGCGATCTATGAGAAATTCCTTGAATTAACGGACTCTCTTAACTCATTTGCTTACAATGGTGCAAGAGCCTTTAATAATTCCAATACAGACAAAGTGGCTCAAATCAGGCAACAGTATCAGTACACGGAGCTCTTAAAACTAATCAACAAATACCCCATTTTTTCTAATACATTTTTTGTAAAAGAGGACAATGACAGTATCAGTTATGCAGAAGGGTATAAACGGGCATCTGAATTCTGGGATTTAAGAAACCAGACCATGTCCAAAAATATTTTGCATTTTGTAAATCTATACGCAGGCAAAAGGATCATTGTATTAAATGGTTATAACCACAGGTACTATTTGAACTCTTTAATTAAACCTAAACAGGATGAGTTGGGGTTCGTAATAAGGGATTTTTACGAATACTAACCTCATGATTATTTAAGTCTGGGGTAGAGGTCATAGGAAAAAAGACAAAAAGAGTATTAATTTTGGGCCGTGATAAGTCGGATAAGAAATTACACCTTCACCAAGTTATTCTGGGGATTGATGGGGCTTTACCTGTTGAACATAAGCGTTGATACAGTAGACCTTTATCCTGAACACATTCCTGAGGACTTATCAATCAACGATCAGGAAAGTATTGTTGAAATCATAGTGGAGCAGGTATTAGGTTATGAGAACGCTATCCAGGAGTACGATGACCACGACACTGATGGTCACAGTAAGAAGAATGTAAAAATTGACGTATTGGTTCAACCTACTTTGGCCAACGAAGGCTCTTACAAGAGAACGGAAAGAAAACAACTATTCTTAGGTTATGAGGCCCATTTAACAAATGGCCATAAAGAAATAAAAAGCCCTCCACCCAAAGTTTGATTTGCTTTTATAATTATTAACAACCCCTTGACCGCATGGACAAGAGGTAATTTTTAATGGATTAAAACAAATCAAAAAATGAACATAAAGAAATCTTTGATGCTGACCCTGCTGTTGGCATTTTCAACCTATTCAATAGCTCAAATTAGTAAATCGGAAAAGGACAGTATTTACATCCAGCAAGTAGAAGACCATCAAGAGCCTGACAAAGTTTTACATGCGGAACCACTGTACATAGATCTGATTCGAGACCTGGGGGCCAGGAAAGGAGAAAAGGAATGGAACCTGGGGTTAGGCCTTACTGACAACTTAAGGTTTGACTCTTATGAAGCCTTAATAGAATACGAATGGGCACCTGTAGACAGATTGGGGTTGGAAGTTGAACTGCCTTTTACCCTTTATTCACCTGTAAATGGTACGGAGAAAGATTCATTACCGTCCAATCGATTAAACAGCATTAAGATTGCTGCTCAGTGGTCCTTTTTAGTAAGTGAGGAAAAGGCAACTTCAATGGCCCTTGGATATATCAATGAGTTTGAACTGTCAGACTTCAGGAACTTTGGAAACCCTTTCATAAAAGGAAATGTTTACAATCCCTTCCTGGTAGTCGCCAAACGTTGGGGTAACAATTTTCACTCATTGATTTATACCGGTCCAATGGTTGCGCAGCACTTTAAGACCAATGAGTTTCATACGACTTATGACGTTAATTCAAGTTTCCATTATATGATAACCGGAACGAGAAATTTTATTGGTGTTGAATTCAATAAGACATTCGATAATAACGACTTTGATATGACAATTCGACCGCAAATGCGTTTGGGTATAGCCGACAATCTGTTAATCGGAATTGTGGCTGGAATTCCAGTGGGCAGAGAAAATGAAAGATTAAGTTCTTTTGTCAGACTGATTTGGGAACCAAAACATAAATAATGGTCTACCACAAGCTATAGTGCACCCCAATTGGTAGGAGAAAGTATTAACGGAAATATTTACCTTGCCATGTGTTCCGTTTATGGTGGTGGCGAAGATTTATTTCCACTCGAATTATACATTCAAAATTAATTATGAAGAGAATATATTCAGTTAGCCTTTTGATTTTTGCATCTATGTTTTCTGCACAAATTGGTATGCCAGGCAATCGTAAAATGGGCATGAATAGCGATGAAGGTAGGGATAATTACAAGCTATTGCTCAACTCAATGCACTGGTTGGATGGAATTCTCGAACATTAATTACTTTATGCTAACCCATTCAACGATTTAATAGTAAACTAAGATGGACAATGAAAATATTCCTTTCCAGTCAATTGACTGGACTACAATTCCAAAAACTGAACATAAAGGAGAAACAGGAGTTGCCTATTGGCAAACTACTCAGTTTAAAGGATTGCGAATCCGGTTGGTGGAGTATTCTAAAGATTACTTTGCTGACCATTGGTGTGAGAAAGGACATATCGTACAATGTTTGGAAGGTGAATTTGTGAGTGAACTAAAAAATGGAGATAAAGTCAAGCTAACAAAAGGGATGACCTATGTTGTTTCTGATGGCATGAGCTCCCATCGATCGATTGCGAAAGAGGGAGTTAAATTATTAATTATTGATGGGGAATTCTTACAGCAAAATAGATGAAATTACTTGTACTACCTTACTCAGTGTCACCCGTAGAAGGCGCTGGACAACCAGGAACAATACAAGTCTCTTTCTCAGTTATTCTAATCTTGAAAGGAATGACTAAAACACTAATTTTGTAATAGACTAATATGATTTCACCAATCGTTTCTTCCAAGTGGCTCCATGAAAACCTGGGCAATTCAGATTTAATCCTGCTGGATGCAAGCGACATGGACAACAAAGCCGGATTGACTTCTGAATTTGAAAACCAAAAAATAAGAGGAGCTCGGTATTTCGATTTGAAAAATACGTTCAGCGACCCGAATGGAGTTTATCCTAATACTTTCCCCAGTGAAGAGCAGTTCACGAATGGTTGCAGGTCTCTTGGAATCAATAACTCTAGTACAATTATTGTTTATGACAACCTCGGCATATACTCCAGCCCAAGAGTTTGGTGGATGTTTAAAGTTATGGGTCATGAAAAAGTTCATGTATTGAATGGAGGTTTACCGGACTGGGTGAGAAATGGCTTTGAAACAGTAACTTATTACAATAGAGAAACCGTTGTTGGTGACTTTACATCAAAATTGCATTCTGCCCGCATCAATGACATTGATTTTATCCAATCGAACATATCAGATCAGCATTCATTACTTATTGATGCAAGGTCTGAAGGTAGATTTAATGGTACCGCCAAAGAGCCAAGAGAAGGATTAAGATCAGGTAGTATTCCAAACTCTATAAATATTCCATACAGTAGCTTGCTTACCAACGGTAAGTTCAAACCTGAAAATGAATTGTTGCAAATATACAGAAGTAGTGGGGTGGATGATCGTCCCCTTGTATTCAGTTGTGGGTCGGGTGTAACAGCATGTATCGTTCTACTTGCATCTGAAATGATTCTGGATAATGTTACATCAGTTTATGATGGATCCTGGACTGAATGGGCGAGCTTGAATCCGTAATCCTTTTCAATGTTATTATATTTGATTTTCTGGTCATGTGTTCAACGATTCGAAATGATTGGAACTGATAGACTTATTATTAAACCCTGACTAATGAAGATAGCAGTAACATCGGCAAGTGGGCAATTGGGTTCGTCAATTGTGAAGGAACTGATCAATGAAATCGGACAAGAACATGTAATAGGCATTGCACGAACACCGGAAAAGGCAAAACACCTGGGCATTGAGATAAGAAAAGGAGACTATAATAATAGGGAAGAGTTGGATGCCGCCCTGGCGGGAGTTGATAAAGTACTTCTCGTTTCAGGTATGGATGAACCTCAAAAGAGAATCCAACAGCACAGGAATGTAATTGAAGCGGCCAGGGCCAATGGGGTTAAAAAGATCGTTTATACCAGTATTGTTGGAGATGAAGAAAAGAATGCCTTTAGCCCGGTTGTGCAAAGCAATCGCCAAACAGAACTGGATGTTCAAAACGCTGGGTTGGATTGGGTGATCGGAAGAAATGGAATATACATTGAGCCGGACTTGGAATACATAGACACCTACGTTAAAGAGGGGGAGATTAGGAATTGTGCAGGAGATGGCAAGTGTGGATATACAAGTAGAACTGAGTTAGGATATGCCTATGCGAAAATGCTAATCGATGATCATCATAATGGTCATACCTATAACCTGGTTGGAACTCCTGTTACACAAAAAGAATTAGCACAACAAATCAATAGGGTCTTTACTACCCAACTCAAATATAATCCCATATCTTTTGAAGATTATGACAAAGAAAGAAAAGAAGAATTGGGAGAATTCATTGGTGGGGTAATTGCAGGGATATACAAAGGTATCAATGATGGGGTGTATGACATTCCTTCCGATTACGAAAAGGCAACAGGAAGACCTCATCAATCCTTTGAACAAATGGTGGAAATGTTTAAGGAGTGGTAATTCCTTCCGAGCTGCTGTGCTTTATAACGTTTTAAGCAATTTAGTACCTAACCCTTCTGATTATGTATACCAAAAAGAAATTTGATGGCCTTACCATGCTACGTTGGACGCGGAGAGAGCTAAGGTTTTTTGTTATCTGGTCGTTGATTGTGACTTCCCTTTATGAGGTACTTGGCCTTCAATGGTTGCAAGTACCGTGGACTGCCCTTGCGCTGATCGGTACTGCTGTGGCATTCCTGATTGGTTTTCAAAGTAATGCTGTGTATGGAAGACTTTGGGAGGCTCGGCAAATTTGGGGTGGTATCGTGAATGATTCCAGGATGTTTACCATCATGGTGATGGACATGATAACCAACGAATATGCCAAAGACCCTGCAACGGAAGAGGAGCTGGCTACTCATAAGAAAACCATTGTGATGCGCCATATTGCCTGGCTGACAACACTGCGCCATGCCATGCGTCAATTAAAGCCCTGGGAGACATATCGTACCAATAAAAGAAATTCTGAATGGGTAGAAGCTTTGCATATTCCTGAGTTAGAATCTACCCTGGAAGAAGATCTAAAGAATTATCTGTCTGATGAAGAGTACAAAGAAGTACTTGGAACTACCAATAAACCGGCTGCAGTCTTAAGGCTGCAATCCAATCATCTGCGAAGATTGAAAGAAAGGGGTTTGATCTGGGAATTTTCTTTTCTACAGTTAGAAACTTCGATAAGTAACCTTATTAACCATCAGGGTAAATCTGAGCGCATTAAAAACTTCCCGTATCCCAGGCAGTTTGCTACGTTGGGTTATGATTTTGTGAACATTTTTATTTTGCTGTTACCCTTTGGTATCGTACCTGAGTTCTCAAAGCTGGGTACCAACCTCATCACCAACTTTCCCTTAGTGGGTCAATATTTTGTGTGGTTGGCCATTCCCTTTGCAACCATTGTCTCTTGGGTCTTCAATACGATGCAGCGGATTGGCACTGTTGGAGAAAACCCTTTTGAAGGATCGGCCAACGATGTGCCTATATCTACAATAGCACGAGGTATTGAGATTGATATCCTTGAAATGCTGGGGACAGAAAAGGAGGCTATTCCCCAACCTTATCCCGTACATTTCGATACACAGATGTAATAGGGTAAAAAAGTGAGAATTTTTCAATTGATATTTTGAACAAGCAAGTTGTTTTTATAGTCTCTCTATTCATTGCTTTTTCTGGTTTTGGGCAAACCAAAGTAGCCATCACCATTGATGATGTACCCAATACCCGTCAATACTATGCGGATGGCTTTCGATCGGAATTGCTGGAGCGGCTGGACAGTCTCCAAATCCCGGTAGCTATTTTTATCAATGAGGGATTGATTGGCAAAACTGAATTTATTGATAAGAATAAACAGCTATTGAATGACTGGGTGGCAAAGCCCTATACTACCTTAGGTAATCATTCTTACAGTCATCTCAGGTATTCTGATGTGGGGACGGAATCCTTTAAAGCAGATGTGGTGAAAGGGCAAGTTTTAACTAATGAGTTAGCCATTAAACACAATAAGTCCCTTCAATACTTTCGATTCCCTTTTAATGACTTAGGAAAGGATAAAGCCCAGCATGATCAAATGGCGCATGTACTTGATTCACTGGGTTATATCAGCACGCCTTTTACCGTGGAGAGTTCAGACTGGATGTATAGCTACATCTATGATTACTATTTAGAACAGGGAGACAAGGACAAGGCGAAGAAGGTCGGTGATCAATATATTTCAAAAACAATGGAGTATTTTCAATTTTTTGATAGCCTATCGATGAAACTTTATGGGCGAAGTGTGAGTCAAATATACCTCTGTCATGATAATGCTTTGAATGCGAAATATTTGCCCAAAGTACTTCATCAATTGAAAATGAAACAATATCAATTCGTTAGTCTTGAACAGGCCATGAAGGATCCGGTCTATCAGCAGAAGGATGTGTATGACAAGAAGTGGGGGATATCCTGGTTGTACCGGTGGATGGATGCGCAAGAGGAAAGAGTAAAGTGGATGAAGGCGGAGCCCACCGTGGCAGAGTTGGAGTTGCAGTATAATCAATTGCAAAAAAAGAAATGAAATTAGGGAAGCGCATTCTAAAGTATGTACTTATTCCACTGGCCTCGATCTTTCTGGGCGTTTTTATATTCTTCAAAATTGTAAGTCCGGGGACAACACCTGCTTTTAAGGATGCTGAGGGTAAGGTTGTACAGAACAGCATAGCGGAGATGGCTTATGTTGCTGTGGGTGATAGTCAACAATTTGTTTTAATAAGAAGTGAAGATAAAGACAATCCTGTTCTATTACTGGTTCATGGAGGTCCCGGAATGCCAGATATGGCCACGTATCGTAAGTACAATTCAGAACTGGAAAAGCATTTTACGGTAGCGTATTGGCATCAAAGAGGTGCCGGAAAATCGGTCAGCGATACAGCGGCTAAAGAGAATTTTACAATCGATCGGTTTGTTGAAGATGCTCACGAGATAACCCTTTATTTGAAAAAGCGATTTGAAAGGGAGAAGGTTATCATTCTGGGCCATTCCTGGGGATCATTATTAGCTATCTCTACGGTAGATAAATATCCGGAAGATTATTTTGCTTACGTAGGAGTGGGACAGATAGGGGATGTTGCAAAAAGTGAAAACCTGGCTTATGAGTTTGTGCTTAAGAAATCGAGGGAAAATGAAGACAGTGAGGCGATAGCCCTATTGGAAAAAATAGGTGGATTTGCCAATAGACCACTAGACAGAGACTTACTGAAAGCTCGTGCCATCGTAACCAGGTATGGTGCTCTTTACAAGGATAATAGCCTGGTAGATATTTTTGGGGGCTCCCTATTGTTTTGCGAAGAACTTACAATGAGTGAGAAACTAAAATTCGTTACAGATAACTCTAAGATGGAGACGATGCTGAACTCTCCTAATTTTAATTTACTAGGAGAAATATTTAAAACAGATTTAACCGGGGGTATTTTAAAATTAGAAGTGCCTGTTTATATTTTGCAAGGAGAACATGATTATCTAACCAATTATACTGTGGCAAAAGAGTATTTTAATCTGCTGGAAGCTCCTAAAAAAGAATTTATCACCTTCCAGCGATCGGGGCATTTCCCGGCCTTTGAAGAGCCAGAGAAATTCAATGATCTTATGATCAATGAGGTACGAAGAGAAAGCATTGAGTAGATGAAGTAGATCATAGTTTTACGCCTGACCTTTGTTTTAACAAATCATACCCATGGTAGTTGTGCTTACTGTATTGCTAAGCTTTGTATTTTTAGTACTAGGACTTATTCATTTCTATTGGCTGGCGGGTGGAAGGTGGGGCATGGAGGCAGCCCTGCCCACAAAAGAAAATGGGGAGAAAGTGCTTAACCCCGGACAGATAGATACGCTGGTGGTAGGCATTGGGTTAATGATTTTCAGTCTGTTTTATTTACTGAGAGGTGGCTTTATAACGGTGTCTGTTCCTATGTGGATTTTTAAATATGGAAGTTGGATTATCCCCATTCTATTTCTGCTCCGGGCTGTTGGGGACTTTAGGTACCTGGGATTCTTCAAAAAAATAAAAAAGACAAAGTTTGGTGTGTGGGACACCCGATTGTTTGTTCCCTTGTGTCTTGCCTTAGCTCTATCAGGGTTAACGTTAGCGGTATTCTTTTAAACGCAGTCATTTATCACTATACATGGCTGTGGTAGGCGTGTATCCTGCTAAAACAAATTTTGCTTAGATACCTCACGCTCCACTGGTCAATACCTGCTTGTTTGAGGGTGTATTGCTTGCTATATTATTAGCAACAAAAACCTGTTCCCATGGAGAAATCTTCTAATTACATAACGAGGCGAGAAATGCTTACCCGCAGTGGTGTTGCTGTAGGTGCAGGTTTATTGCTTCCCATTGGACTCGCTGGTTGCAGCACAGCACCTGATGGAACCAATAGCCGTGAAACTATATCAGGCGCTCCCATTGTGTTTACCCATACCACCGTAGTGACCGGAGATGCGAACAGGGCAGCATTGAAGGATGTGGCACTGGCGGTGAAGGGAAATACCATAGCAGCCATTGGTCCAACTAATGAAGTGCTCCAACAATTCCCTGATGCCGAAGCGATTGACGGAAAGAACAAGGCCCTCTTTCCCGGATTGATTAATTGCCATGCTCATTTGTCGGCAGCGGTGGCCAGAGGGTTTAATGAAGATTTCGGTTTCCCCAATAGGGCAGGTTTAGCAGTACACCCCAGCAGTTTACTCTCGCAGGAAGAGCGCACCTTGATGTCGGTGATGGCAGCGCTGCATAGTATTCGGAGTGGTACAACCACTGTGATGGAGTACACCTCCCATATTCTCCCTGAAGCATCAGAGTTGGCCAAAACAGGTTTGCGGTGGGTGTTTGCAGAAGGGGTGAATGACCGAATAGATGGAGCGGTGATGTCACCTGAAGTATTTGAAGCGAGCACTACTCCTCGGTTTTCCGAACAAATGCGAAATGACGGATTACAAAGGGTAGATGATATATTCAGTGCCTGGCACAATAAGAATAACGGACGCATCCAGGTTTTTCCTGCTGTAATACACACAGAAAATGCTTCTCCTGAGTTATTGCAGGCCATCCGTGGATTTGCAGAGAAGCATGAGTTGGGATATACTATTCATCTCAATCAGACGCATGCGGAAATCAATTATATGATGAAGTACCACAAAGTGCGGCCAGCTGAGTATTTGCATCAACATGACTTTCTTGGTCCACGCTGCATTGCTGCGCATGCGCGGTATGTCAATGACAATGAAATTGCGTTGCTTGGTAAAACCAAAACACTGATTTCTCATCAGCCAGCAATGGCGGCCAACCGTGGTGTGAGTCCACCAATACCTTCGTTGCGAGATGCCGGGTGTACCATCTGTTTGGGTACCGACAATAACAACAACGATATGTTTGCGGTAATGAAGGTGGGTATGCTAACGGAACGAATTCTTCGCAACGATGAGCATCCCGGTATGCTACCACAACCGGAAGATCTATTACAGGATGCTACCTTGGGTGGTTCGAAAGCCATTAATCAACCAGTGGGTTTGTTAGGTGAGGGAAGGAAGGCGGATTTGATCGTACTCAATACTAAACAACCCCATCTTGTTCCTTCAGGAAGAATATTATCTGCGTGGCTACATAATGGGCAGCCCTCAGATGTGGAATCTGTTATGGTGGACGGGGAGTTCATTATGAGGGATCATAAAATACTTACCGTTGATGAAGAGGCTTTAGTGACTGAAGCACAAAAAGTAGGAAAACGCGTTTGGGATGAAGTAGAAAGCAAAAATCCAGTGGTTCCTCCGGGAAGGACACACTGGCATTGATGCACGCTTGCAAGAAATAAAAGGTAATAAAATATACCGATCGGTATAATTTATTACCTTTGTACATTATGGGCAAAGCAGAGAAAACCCGACAACTCATAGCACAGAAAACAGCTCCTATCTTCAATAAAAAGGGGTTTGAGGCCACTTCCCTTACGGATCTCACCGCAGCCACCGGCCTTACCAAAGGGGCTTTGTATGGAAACTTCAAAGACAAAAGTGAGATTAGGAGAGAGTCATTTCAATATGCCATGGAAAAGGTGAGGAGCAAGGTACGAACTCAATTGGGTAGCTGTACCAGTTATAAGGAACAGCTTCAGGCATTGTTGAATTTCTATGCCGGTTATGTGTTGAACCCGCCAATACCAGGAGGATGTCCACTGCTGAATACTGCCATCGAAGCAGATGACAATGATTTCAGTATGAGGAAAATCGTTACCAAAGAGCTGAACAGTACTGTTGATTTTATTGATCAACTGTTACAAAAGGGTATAGCGGCTGGAGAGTTTAGAGGGGGTACCAATACCAAAGCGCTTGCTTACACATTTTTCTGTTCGATTGAAGGTGCGATAATGTTTTCGAGGGTAGAGCGATCAGATGCTTCTATGAAAGTGGTGGTGACTCATTGTAAAGAAATTTTGGATCAAATCAGTAAATAATATGAAACAAAGAAGAGTAGTTGTAACCGGCTTGGGGGCCATAACACCATTAGGGAATACCATTGAGGCATTTTGGAATAACCTGATTGCTGGTAAAAGTGGAGCTGCAAACATCACAAAATTTGATACCAGTAAGTTTAAAGTCAAGTTTGCTTGCGAAGTGAAAGGATTCGATCCGCTCAACTATTTCGAAAAATCAGAAATACGAAAAATTGATCCTTTTACGCAATATGCATTGGCTGCTTCAGGTGAAGCCATAGCCGATTCCCAACTTGATTTGGAAGCCATTGATAAGACAAGAGTAGGCGTAATCTGGGGTTCAGGTAATGGAGGCTTTAGTACTTTTCAACATGAGATAATGGAGTTTGGCAGGGGTGATGGTACGCCTCGGATTAACCCTTACTTCATTCCAAAGGTCATTGTGGACATTGCATCAGGTTGGATATCTATGAAGTATGGTTTTATGGGCGTCAATTTCACTACGGTTTCAGCCTGTGCTACTTCTACTACATCGGTTATTGAGGCAATGAATTATATTCGGTGGGGAAAAGCCGATATTATTATTTCGGGTGGATCAGAGGCAGCTGTTAACGAAGCAGGCATAGGGGGATTCAGTGCCATGAAGGCACTGTCCACCAACAATGATGCCCCTGAAAAAGCATCGAGACCCTTTGATGTAAGTCGTGATGGGTTTGTAATGGGTGAAGGAGCAGGTGCCCTGGTGCTGGAAGAATACGAGCACGCTGTTAAACGGGGGGCTAAAATTTATGCTGAGGTAGCAGGAGGCGGCATGTCTGCAGATGCCTATCATCTTACTGCTACACATCCTGAAGGGAAGGGTGCCATGCTAGGCATGCAATGGGCCCTTGAAGATGCTGACCTAAAACCTGAAGATGTTGACTACTTGAATCCGCATGCCACATCTACACCTACTGGTGATCTCAGCGAAATGAAGGCCGTTCAAAGGGTATTTGGTGAAAATCCGAACCACCTTCACATGAGTGCTACCAAGTCAGCCATTGGCCATCTGCTCGGAGCGGCTGGCGCTGCAGAGGCGATCATTTGTATCAAGGCCATCGAAACTGGTATCATACCACCAACCATTAACACAGAAGTGGTTGATCCGGAAATGCCATCTGGCTTTAACCTCGTGATTGGTGATAAAATGACAAAAGACATTAAGGTGGCAATGAGCAACACCTTTGGCTTCGGAGGTCATAATGCAACGGTGGTGATGAAGAAAATGGATTAACGGACTGTCCAAATATGGACACGATGTTCTTTACAGATGGGCACTTCGGAGGGTTATGCATCTCAAATCCTTCGTATTTTGGTGTTATTTTACGGTTTGTCTGTTGGCATGGCAATCGCAGCAAGGAGAGAAACTTTACCATCTTATGCTTAAAAACTACCTTAAAGTCGCATTTCGTGCCCTTCAGAGAAACCGAACTTTTACCCTGGTCAATATATTCGGACTGGTGATTGGAATCTCATTCACTTGTATGCTTTACATCTATGTGAGCAACGAATTGGGTTACGACACTTTTCACTCCAAGTCAGACAGAATCTATAGAGTCATTACCAACGACTTGCGTGACCCTAGCAATGAGCGGGTATATGGACTCACTTCACCACCTATGGGGAATGCATTGGTAGAGGACTTCCCCGAAGTAGAAGAGATGGTAAGGCTTTTTCAGTATATGGGGCAGGTGGTTTTTGAGATCAATGGAGAAAAGTTTCAGGAACGCAATTGGTTTACCACCGATCCCAATTTTTTCAATGTATTTGACTTTGAATTTGTAGCAGGAGATAAAGCTACAGCACTCTCAAAACCTTATTCATTGGTGATTACGGAATCTACCCAAACAAAATATTTTGGCAATGAAGATGCCGTTGGAAAGGTATTGGAGATTGAAGGTTCACCCGTTACCATTACCGGGGTACTCAAAGATCATCCGGACAATTCGCACTTGCAATTTGAATTTCTTTTTTCAAACATAAGAAGCGATGATGGTTGGGCTAAGTACCTGAACGCCTGGGATCGCTTTGGAGCGTACACCTACATTGTGCTACAGCCTGGAAGTTCTATTGATGCTGTAAGGGAAAAAATGCCTGCATTACTACAGAAAAACCTCGGCCCATACGCCAATTTGTTTTCTGGAGATTTTCAAAACATAGAAGACATCTATTTGCATTCAGGAAATATTGAAGCAGGAACGGAAAGAGATCATGGGCAAATATCTTATGTCTATATATTTTCCAGTATGGGGATTTTCCTTTTGATTATTGCCTGCATTAACTACATCAATCTCTCCACCTCTAAAGCGCTTGCACGATCTAAAGAAATAGGAGTTCGAAAAGTAGTGGGCGCGTATAAAAACCAATTGGTATTTCAATTCCTTACGGAATCTTTTCTGGTCACATTTATTTCCATGTTCCTGGCCATAGGAGCAATGGATTTATTGTTCCCTTATTTCAACGATATTACGGGCAAGTCTTTTGATATTTCATTGCGAACCCTCACAGATTATGGCTTGCCGTTATTGGCGATTAGTCTCATTATTGGATTGATCTCAGGAAGTTACCCGGCCTTTTACATGGCTAAGCTCAGTCCGGTATCTTCCTTAAAGGGCAAAGGGCAGGGAGATACCAGTGCCATGCGGCTCAGAAGGGGATTAGTTGTTTTTCAATTTACACTTACCATCATCATGATTTTTTCTACCATTGTGGTAGGCCGACAACTCAATTTTATTCAAAATAAAGACATCGGGTTTGATGAGGAAAGGCTGGTTGTAATTGATATCAACAACGGTAATGTGAGAAGAAACTTTCAGACCATGAAAGAAGAGTATGCCAAAATCCCTCAGGTTAAAAGTGTAGCTGTTTCGTCAAGAGTGCCAGGCGAATGGAAGAGGATTGCGGAAGCTTATGTAAAAAACCCGGAAACGAGTGCAGCAGGTATAGATTCTGTTCGTACTTACTTTATGGGCTTTGATGAAGATATGCTGACCACCTATGGGTTGGAGATGAAGAGCGGAAGGTTTTTTCAGGCGAATAGCCAGGTGGATTCCACTACTGTATTGCTTAATGAGTCAGCGGTTGAAGCTTTAAACTTGAGTGAACCTGTAGGCGCATCGTTACAATTGGAAAATGATGGAGAAAGATTTAATATGACAGTAATCGGTGTAATGAAGGATTTCAATTTTCAGTCATTGCATCAGAAAATTGCACCTATTGTTATTGGTTCCTGGAATAACCCTGTACAATCTATCGATTACTTTTCACTTAAGGTAGAAGGGGATGTTACTGCCGCTATCGAGGGAGCAACTGAGGTGCACAATATGTTTGACGAATACTCGCCCATTGAATACCACTTTCTTGATCAGCAATTGAATATGTTTTATGAAGCTGAGCAAAGGGCGGGAATGATTTTTAGAATGGGGGGCGGACTAAGTATACTCGTTGCTTGCCTTGGTTTATTCGGATTAGCCACCTATAATATTGAAAGAAGAACCAAAGAATTGGGTATCCGTAAAGTATTAGGTGCCAGCAGTACCAATCTGTTTGTGTTACTTTCATCATCATTCACAAAGCAAGTGATAATCGCTTTTGTTGTCGCCAGTCCGGTGGCGTTTTACGTGATGAAGGAATGGCTAAAGGGTTTTGAGTACAGGATATCCCTTGACGTCTGGATATTTCTTGCCTCCGGGCTTGTGGCGTTTTTAATTGCCATGCTTACGGTAAGTTACCGTTCTATAAAAGCAGCTCATAGTAGCCCACTAAATGCATTGAAGCAGGATTAGGAATCAGCTACATTATTTTAAAATAGACCCACTTAGCAAACATTACGATAAGCAATCCAACGGGGTGATAGATGATGAATAGAAAGGCCATGGCACTTTCACCTGATCCCTCCAGTTTTATTAATTTGATCATAATAGGCATGATTACGGCAATAGCGAGAATATAGGCTACGGAAAAGCCAATCGAATGGAAAAAATAATGCCATTGATGATGTGAAAACCATTGCAATACTATATTCATAACTATAAACCCCAGGTAACAATACCCGGCAATGAGCCAGGCACCATTGGCATTCTTCGGAGACGATAGAAGGATTAAGGGTATGGAAATCAATAGAAATAGCAGTGCCTGATAAATCGGTTTGTGTAGGGCAGTAAGCAAGATTTCTCTCATAGTTGACTCAAAATGTAGCAATTCCCCATGAATTATTGCCGTACCATGGAGGAATTATCTCGGTAAGGGGTGTAACCATACGAACATAGTTAAGTAATCCTGATAGTTGCATCAACACTTTATAAAAGTATGATGCAACGGTATGAATCGCCATGGGTCTTTGTACAAATTTAGCTCCTCAATTATGTTTAAGCACAGCCTTCTCCTGATTTACCGAAATTTCCTTCGCAATCGCGGATACTTTCTCATCAATCTGTTTGGCTTGGCCACGGGACTGGCCTGTACGCTTCTCATCTATTTATGGGTGCGGGATGAATTGAGTGTCAACAAGTTTCACGCTTTGGATGATAGGTTGTATGAGGTGATGGAGCATCAGCAATATGCGGATCACGTGATGACCACCACATCCACACCGGGCATATTGGCAGAAACCCTGAAAGAAGAATTCCCGGAGGTAGAATATGCTGCTACTACTACGTGGATTGAACCTTATACTTTATCCATAAAAGATCATAATGTAAAGGCACAAGGGTATCATGTAGGCAGCGATTTTTTTAATATATTTTCCTATCCGTTGATAGCAGGTCAGGCGGATCAGGTGCTGATGGATAAGTTTTCTATAGTCATCTCCCGGGATCTTGCTGTGAAACTTTTTGGTGAGGATGAAAAGGATGTTGTTGGTAAAACCGTGGAACTACAGCATGATAAAAGTTTTATGGTATCGGGTGTATTTGAAAATCTCCCAGGAAGTTCGTCATTACAGTTTGATTTTGTCCTGACCTTGGAGTTTTTCAAGGATGACAATGACTGGTTACTGAGCTGGGGAAATAACGGTCCTGCCACCATGATTGTTCTGCGTGAAGGGACCGATGCTGAAGCATTTTCAGATAAGATAAGTGATTTTGTAAAGGGTAAAGATGAAGAGTCTAACGTCACTTTGTTTTTACAAAAATATTCAGAAAGGTATTTACATGGTCGTTTTGAGAATGGAGTGCAGGCAGGAGGGCGTATAGAATACGTTCAGTTATTTTCTATTATTGCCATATTCATTTTGGTGATTGCCTGCATCAATTTTATGAACCTTTCTACCGCCAGGGCTACCCGAAAAGCCAAAGAAGTGGGTATTAAAAAATCTGTGGGGGCAGCGCGTACATCCATCATCATGCAGTACATTGGAGAGTCGCTCATTATGAGTTTTTCTTCCGCCCTATTGGCACTGGTTTTTGTTGGGCTTTTTCTTCCTCAATTCAACCTGATTACCGAGAAGAAGATCGTATTGTCATTGTTTGATCTTCAACTGATGAAGTGGCTTTTTGGAATTGTATTGTTTACCGGGTTGCTGGCCGGAAGTTATCCCGCCATCTATATTTCAGGATTTAGACCAGCGGCTGTATTGAAAGGGGTAGTGCATGGAACATGGGGAGAATTGTGGGCAAGAAAAGGACTGGTAATATTTCAGTTCGCACTTTCTGTCATTCTCATTGTGTCTGTGTTGGTGGTATATAAACAGATAGAGTATGTGCAGACCCAAAACCTTGGGTATGATAAGGATAGGCTGATAAAATTCCCATTGGAAGGTGAAACACAAGAAAATACAGAAACTTTCCTAAAGGAGTTGAGGAGGATACCTGGAGTAATAAAGGCATCCAGTGTAAGCCATACTATGATAGGTCGTCAGAATAATACGAGTGGATTGGAATGGGAAGGTAAAAATCCTGAAGATGCGATCCTTTTCGAGAATATAGCGAGCAACTACGATCTCATTGAAACCTTGGGGGTTGAATTGGCAGAGGGGCGGACGTTCTCTGAAGATTTTGGCGCGGACAGTACCAAGATCATTTTTAATGAAGCCGCTATTCGGATAATGAATCTGGAAAACCCCATTGGAAAAACGATTAAGCTATGGGGCAGGTACGATATGGAAATCATTGGTGTGGTGAAAGATTTTCATTTTCAATCTTTGCATGAAGTGGTCAATCCTTTATTCTTTCGATTGAGCCCCAGAAATACCTGGAACATTATGATCAGGCTTGAAGCCGGAAAAGAGAAGGAGACGCTGGCTGCATTAACATCATTTCACAATGAGTTTAATCCGGGCTTCACTTTTGAATATCAGTTTCAGGATCAGGAGTATGCCAAACAGTATGCAGCGGAGCAGCGTGTTGCTTCATTGTCATTTTCATTTGCCACCATGGCCATTTTAATTTCGTGTCTTGGATTATTTGGGTTAGCTACATTCACAGCTGAACGCAGGGTGAAGGAGATAGGAATTCGTAAAGTAATGGGGTCGTCCGCCACCAACATCGTGTTATTACTTTCAGGGGATTTTACCAAAATGGTTTTAATCTCGATTGCTATAGCACTGCCCATCAGCTATTGGCTGCTGACGCAATGGCTGGAGCGATTTGCCTTCCATATTGAATTGGGAGCTATATATTTTATCGTTGCAGGCTTTATCGCATTGCTTACCGCCTGGCTTACGGTGGCCTCGCAAGCTATTAAAGCAGCAAATATTAACCCTGCAAGGTGTTTGCGTGATCAGTAATCTATTACGATACCTTACCCATATCGATGGGTAGTTTTCTAATCCTTTTTCCCGTTAAATCGAAAATAGCATTGGCCAACGCAGGTGCAACTGTAGGTAATCCCGACTCACCCGCACCATCCGGAGGAGCATCGCTATCAAGTATGAAGGTTTCTATTTCCGGACATTGATTGATCTTTAATAAGGGATAAGTATTGAAATTCTGTTCTACTATTGCGCCATTTTGAACATTAAGCCCTGTATATACCGCGCCAAGTCCCATTACAATGGATCCCTCTGTCTGCGCTTTTACAGTATCCGGATTGATACAAATACCAAGATCAATAGAAGTTGTTATTTTTGTTGGTACTACCTTCCCGTTTTTTCTTTCGACTTCCACCACCATAGCAAAGTAGGCGCCTGACCTTTCCACCGCAGCAACGCCTCTGCCGGTACCCGATTTTTTAGGAGATTTCCAATTGGTACGAATAGCGACATCTTCCAGTACCCGTCTGTACCGGGGATGATCCAGCATACTCAGCCTGAATTCAATAGGATCTTTATTCGCTTTTCGTGCCAGTTCATCAATGAAACATTCGTGCGCAAAAGGATTAGTAGAATGATAAACCGCCCGCCAATAGGAGATAGGGATATGCCGTTTTCTTAATACGCCTTTGACGGAAAGGTTGGGTATGAGATAGTCCGTGTTGATGCCACCCATTAGCTGCCGTCCAGCCGTCATGTTGTCTCCAGTTTGGTTTTGAATTTCCTGTGCAACTACTTTGTGCTCAAGCGCAGTTACATTTCCATTGGCATCCAACACCCCTCTGCAAATATTTACACTGCAAGCCCTAAAGGGTCCTTGTGTCTGATCATCCTCTCGTGTCCATATCACTTTCACGGGAGCCCCCGATTTTTTGGAAAGATCTGCTGCTTCTTCCACCACATCCGTCATTGACCTGCGGCCAAAGCCTCCACCCATGAAAGTATAGTTGATCTTAACGGATTCCTCCGGGAGTTGGTAGGTTTTAGCAAGGAATGATCTAATGCCGTTTGGATTTTGAGTCGAACCCCAAAACTCAGCCTCGTTTTCTTTTATGGAAACTATAGCATTCATAGGCTCCATAGGCACATGGGCCTGATAAGGTGTTTCGTACGATGCTTCAATTACATTTTTAGAATTGTCAAAAGCTTTCTTAACATCTCCTTTACCAAACAACTCATCGCCTTCTTGCTTGGCGGCTTCGTAGGAGTCACTAAGAATAGAGGCATTGTTCACTTTTTCCAAACCTTTGGTATCCCATTCTATCTTTAGCGCCTTTCTCGCCTGCAATGCATTCCAATAGTTGTCAGCAAGTATTGCCACACCTTCTCTTGTATTGCCATAGACGGCACGTGATGTTTTGAAAACATGACGGACACCATTCAATTTTAGAATGTCTGCTTCATTAAATGACTTTACTTCACCCAAAAATTGAGGAGATCGTTCAATGGATGCATACAGCATACCCGGAACAGAAATATCTATTCCAAATTTGGCTTCACCATTGGTTTTTAAAGGAATGTCGCTGCGTGGAATAGACTTACCAATAATGGTAAAATCCTCTCGATTTTTCAACGGTGGGTTGTCTGGTGCTGTTAATTTACCTGCCTCTACCACTAACTCACCATAGGTTAGGCTTTTGCCTGACTCGCTAAAAACTTTTCCATTGGATGCCTTACATTCGCTTACATTGATCTTCCATTGATTAGCGGCAGCTTGTTTGAGCAGCTCACGGGCAGCTGCACCCATTTTTCTTAACTTATCAAATTCGGATTGTATACTGCGGCTGCCCACCACCATCTGACTTCCATAGAGATCACGACTGGCAATGGATTGCCGGATTTCAATTGTATTGATGTCCACTTCCAATTCTTCTGCCAGAATCATAGGTATGGATTGATAGGTTCCCTGTCCCATCTCAGGACGATGATTGAAAAGCACAATGCTGTTATCCTTACCTATAGAAATGAATTGGTTCAAATCCACTTTTGATGGATCTGCAACTAATCCAGATATAAGCTTTTCATTTCCTTGTGCACCAGGCAGACAGCCAATAGCTAGAAATGCGCCTGTTACTGAACTGAGTTGTATAAATTTTCTTCGGGTGATTGTTTCCATGATTATGTTTTTGAAGCTTGTTGGATGGCCTTCTTAATTCTTGGATAGGTACCACAGCGACAAAGAACTGAACTCATGGCTTTATCGATGTCGTCATCTGTGGGATTAGGGTTGGTTTTGAGCAGAGCAGCAGCACTCATGATCTGCCCCGATTGGCAATAACCACACTGCGGCACTTGCTGCGCTATCCATGCCAATTGCAACGGATGGTCATTGTTTTTGGATAGTCCTTCAATGGTAGTGACGGATTTTCCTGCTGCGGCAGAAGAGGGAATAACGCAAGAGCGCACGGGTACACCATCCAGGTGAACTGTGCATGCACCGCATTGAGCAATTCCACAACCAAATTTCGTTCCGGTGAGTCCAACAAAATCTCTTATTGCCCATAACAGCGGTATTTGTGGATCTACTTCAATCTCCTTTTTTTGTCCGTTAATGTGCAGGGATAATTTTTCCATCACAACAAATATTTTTGTTTCCAATACCAAGTTAACCAATTCAGGATCATTGATCAACCAGTTGAAGCGCTACTGATTATAATCGACCCTGGGTGCCTGTTTGGCCTTGTATTCATGATGGAGAGCCATTTAAGTTTATTTCTGTAGGAGCAATGGGGCTGATCAGGGCATCAAATACGATGGCATCATAAGTCTATAATAAAGCAAACATTGATTCCTACAGGGGTTGGTGCTCCAATAGGGTGAAGGCTTTAAATACTTATTTTCTTAGGAAATACTGTAGGATAATTATGTCATAGTTGACATTGATATTTTGCTGCATATTGATATATTTCCCCCTTTTTAAATAGGAAATTTCGATATGGAAAATATTTACAATGCCAAGTTCGGTGTAGCAATACTACTGCTTCAGTTGATTACCTCCTCCTTTATATTCGCTCAGTATAACGACCCTACTGAAAAGGGATACATTATCAATAAGAAAAATGACACCATCTCTGGGGAGTTTTCGTATGTGAAGGCTAGAAAACTGTTTCATGAAGTATCTTTCAAAAAAGAGGGTTCTGAATCTTATTATATTGTAAATGCTGATTCCGTGAAGGGATTCTATTTAGCCGCAAAAAACCAACTGTTTGTCTCAGGTAAATATCATGCTTTCGGAGTCAAAGACGACTCTTTTAGAATGGCAATAATTACTACTGGCGGCCTAATATTTTATACCGGGAAAGGAGAAACCGGTAAGTCTACCTTTTGGGCTAGCAAAGGAGATACTTTAAGGGAACTGGTTAAGGTATCGGAAAAAACAGTGAATATTGCTGGCGGTGTTTATAAAACGAAGGAGCGGCCCTATTTGAACGTATTGACAAAGCTAACGGGTGATTGTCTTCATGAACGACCTGATTTTGAGCTTACCTATTTTCAACTTAAAAGATTTGGTAGAGAATATTCTAATTGCAAGAATGATAGAATAACCGAGTATGATCTTCCCAAGCCAACGTACTTATTTGGCCTTACACTTGGTATTTCTGCTACTCCATTGAGATTTAAGGACCAGAAAGCCATAGTACAACCCCATAACTACCCCTCTTTGGCGCCAGAGGGATATTATTTGCTGGAATCTCTCGAAAGTGAAAAAATAACAGCCAGTAGTGTTTTTATAGGTGCTAGTGTTTCGATTTTACCAGCAAATAATAAGCGGGTTTCTTTTGGCGCCCAGATCAATTTCGTTAACCGAAAATGGAAACTACCGAGTGAAAATCTTGAGTTCAATAATTTTTATGCAGATGTTTCACCTTCAATGCAGTATAACTTTAGACTAGGCGAATTATTCCAGCCTTATGTTGATTTCGGAGTTAACATTGGTTGGAGCCTTAGCAATAAATTCATTTCTGAAAATGTCACGAAGACATTTGTTAGGGTAACTCAAAGGAAATTAGGAGATACATGGCCAGACGAGTTTCCAGTAAACTTGCCGCTTCTGTCTTCGTCTCAGTATAAACCTACATTTTACTCACCATTTATTACGCTTGGGCTTAGTGGCGCAATCGATAAATCTATTATTAGCTTTGGTTACAGGCATGGGATGAATGCAACATTAACTAAAACTCCGTTATATGAAACTTCAATGGGATACAAAGTTTTTTTTGTTAATATTAAGACTAAATTGAAAGCTTAAATTTCATCTTATTGACTATAGCATGAGAGCACTATTAATTATTGTCGGGATTACATTTGGAATGACCTCAAGTATTGCACAATGCAATCAGTATTATCAGTTGTCTGAAGGGAGTGAGTGGGAGATGGAGAGCTATAATGCCAAAGGGAAAGTGACGGGTAGACAAACCCAAAAAGTGACTAATTTTTCTGGAGGTGCCAATTCTTTTACTGCCACCGTACAGTCAACCATTTTTGATAAGAAAGACAAAGAGGTAATGCAAGGCGATCTTGAATTTAAGTGCCAAAACGGTACGATGATGGTGGACATGCGCAATTTCATCAATGAAGAGCAGATGAAGGCTTTTCAAAGTTATGAGATGAGCATTGAGGCCGACAATCTTGAAATTCCCAATGACCTGTCAGTAGGACAAACGCTTAAGGACGGATCGATAACCATGACTACATCCAACTCTCCAATACCCATGAACATGACCGTTAATATTACGGACAGAAAGGTAGTCGCCAAGGAATCCATCACTACTCCCGCAGGTACTTTTGAATGCTTTAAAGTTACCAGCAACTCCACAGTAAATACCAAAATGGGTATCGGCATGACCTTCAATTTTACTACGGTGGAATGGCTGGCTCCAAAAGTGGCTGTTGTTAAGTCCGAATCCTACAGGAATGACAAGTTGCAGGGGTATTCTTTGCTCACAAGAAGAAATTGATTTACTTCTTTTTTTAAAATTTTGGTTTAATCCAATTAATTGGGCTTGTATGGAGAGACTATTCGTTTTGAAAAAACGCAATAGATATTTCTATTTAGTATATTGATTACTGAAATCATAGGCAGTATGAATATAAACAATCAAATACTCCTTGTTGTTTTTCTCGCTATAAATTTGCCTTCATTGTATGCTCAGCCAGGAGATACATCTCCTGACCTCACTGCTCAGGTGGATGCACTCTTTAAGAATTGGGATACTAAGGAGACTCCGGGGGCATCAGTTGCCATTGTTAAGAATGGAAAAATAGTATATAAAAAGGGATATGGAATGGCTAATTTGGAATATGGAATTCCAAATTCTCCTTCCACTGTCTTTCATATTGCTTCAGTTTCAAAGCAGTTTACAGTTTTTGCAATCATGTTACTACAAAAGGATGGAAAGCTGTCATTGGAAGATGATGTGCGGAAGTACATTCCTGAGGTTCCTGATTTCGGAAAAACAATTACACTCAGACACCTTGCATCACACACCAGCGGGATGAGAGATCAATGGAACCTTTTGGTGATGGCAGGATGGCGGTTTGACGATGTAATTACCAAAGAGCATGTGATGAAACTGGTTCGTAAACAGAAGGAACTGAATTACGAGCCTGGAGAGGAGCTACTTTATTGTAATACTGGGTTTACCCTTCTCGCTGAGGTTGTAGCAAGGGTTTCTGGACAAACCTTTGCTGAGTTTACAGAAGAGAGAATCTTCAAGCCACTTAATATGAGCAGTACTTTGTTTTATGATGATCATGAAAAAATTGTAAGAAACAGAGCTTACTCATATCGAAGAGCCGAGGATGGAACTTATAAGAAGAGTGTTTTAAGTTATGCCAATGTGGGAGCTACCAGTCTATTCACAACAGTAGAAGACCTGAGCCTTTGGGCAATGAATTTCCAGCAACCCAAGGTTGGGAATAATGCGATCTTCAATATAATGAATACGCAAACTGTCTTAAATAACGGAACCATTGAAAGTGGTGCCCTTGGGCAATTTGTAACACCCTACAAGGGTTTAAAACAGATTCAGCATGGTGGGGCAGATGCTGGATACAGAACGTATTTAGCCAGATTTCCTGATCAGAATTTCGCTGTGATTGTGTTTAGTAACGAAGCATCCTTCAACCCTGGTGGGTTAGCGCATCAAATAGCTGATATTTATTTAAAGAATGATTTCCCCAAACAGGGAGCGGCAAAAAGTAAACCTGCTAAGTATCTAAAACTCTCTACAAAAGAACTCGATGAGTATAGTGGTACTTACTGGTATGATGTGGAGAACTATTCAAGAAAGATTTATTTAAAGGATGACACGCTACGTTATTGGCGAAATGAGAGGAGTGAAGATCCTATTGTGCCTGTAGCGAAAGGTGAGTTTAAGATGATAACTTCTCCTGGAGATTTTAGGGTTAAGTTTTCAAAGGATAGTCAAGGGAAATCTATTATGGTGGTGACAATTGATGGTGTGGATCCTAGTACGATGGTTGCTTATCAATCGGAAAAATTTACACAAGAAAAGCTGCACCTTTATACTGGAACTTATTACAGCGATGAGCTAAGTACCTATTATGATTTAAAGATCAAGGATGACAGGCTGATCATGGAACATATGCGAATCCCAGATATCACCCTTACTCCAATAATGACGAACCGTTTTTCTGGAAGTACTTATTTTATGGGGTATGTAGAGTTTACCCGTAATGGTGAAAATCAGGTTACTGGCTTCAAGGTTTCAAATGGTAGGGTAAGAAATCTGACTTTCCAAAAGGTAATAGATTAATCCACAAAGGGCCCATACTTGTGCCTTTGCTCATCCCAACCATCGGCAAATGGACCGAACGGATGATCTACCGGTTTTTTTGAAATGTCTGGCCAATCGTTGGAGATGTCCTTGGTAGGACGCGGCATGGAATTAACATAGGCAGCTACATCCCAGGCTTCTTCATCCGTCAAAACAGGTGCATCGAAAGTGGTGCCCAATGGCATGTTGTATTTTACAAAACTGGCAAACTTGCTCAGTCGGTATAGTCCCGCGCCCATATTATAACTATGCTCACCGAAGAGGGGCGGATAAAACCATTCATTACCGCCCGGTTCCATCTCACCTTCGCTGTTGGCGCCATGGCATTCAATGCAGTGTTGATCAAAAAC
>JBDVKV010000014.1:0-140039 GCA_039971015.1 Cyclobacteriaceae bacterium | reverse complement strand
CCCGTAACTAAAATAGCAAATGCTGTAAGGGTACATACTATAATGGTATCAATAGCGGGACTAAGCATCGAGACAAGTCCTTCGCGAATCGGTTCCGTACTTTTGGATGCACCAAGTGCCATGGGTGCAGTTCCAATTCCTGCTTCACTGGAGAAAGACGCTCTGCGGATTCCTGCTACTATTAGTCCTCCTAAAATACCTCCCAATGCCGGATCACCGCGATAGTTATCAGCAGCAAATGCATCGGTAAAGATCATAGTAAATATGTGAGGCACTTCTGTGATATTGGTAAATAAAATGGCAATTACAGAGCCAAAGTAAATTACAATCATGATAGGCACCATTCTTCCAGCCCACATACCTATTCTTTGTATTCCTCCCAGGATGACAGTACCAGCGAGAATGGTCAACGCCACTCCAATAATGAGCTTGGCGGTGCTTACTTCAAATCCGAAAAGATTAAATGGAGTGGTTCCTAAGGTAGTTCTGTTGATGCCAAGATCAATAATGACTTGTGTCAATTGATTGGCTTGGAAGATGGGCAAACACCCGACCATCGCACAAGCAGAGAAAACATAAGCCAGTGGAAGCCATTTCTTACTCATCGCTTCACGGATAACATACATGGGGCCACCTTGAATTACTCCTGCAGAATCTTTGCCGCGATACATCAATGCCAATGAGCTTGTAAAAAAATTAGTAGACATACCAACAAATGCAGTTACCCACATCCAGAACAATGCACCAGGACCACCAATGGAGATGGCCGCTGCTACCCCTGCAATATTCCCCATGCCTACCGTAGAGGCAAGGGCAGTGGATAATGCCTGATAGGGATTGATTTGCCCTGGGTCATTAGGATTATTGTATTTGCCACGCAAGATGTCGATAGCATGTATAAAATATTTGTACTGAACGAATCGTGAATAAAGTATAAAGAAAAGGCCTCCTAAAATGAGTAGAAATGAAATAGGTAGGTAAATGTCGGTGGCAAGCTGGCTTATAAATTCACTCATTCGTTTAGCAGTTTAGAATATGCAAAATAGAAAATTAATTGAAACTGCTATAAAGTGCAGTGTCTAGCGGTTGTAATGCAGTTTGCCCTGCGAAACGGCCATTGTGTTGCACAATTGAAACAATAGCCTTGCGCCCACGTTGGCGTCCCATTCGTCCGCTTCACCTGGTGCTACCTCATTCAGGTCAAACCCAATGATCTTTTTTCCCGACTGTGCCAGCGTTTTAAGCAAAAGTGTTATTTGATAAAACTCAAATCCGCCTGCCACGGGTGTGCCGGTGTTTGGACAAAGTTTAGGATCCATACCATCAATGTCAAAGCTAATGTAAACCTTGTCAGGAAGTTCACTAACAATTTTTTTACAAATGCTGGCCCAGGACTCTCCGTTATATTGAGCGTGCTTGATGTCCTCATCAAAGAAAACCTTAACCCTTCCCATAGAGCGATCCATTACTTGTTGCTCTTCTTCGCAATAATCCCTAATGCCTACTTGCACGAGCTTGCGAACGGACGGCACTTTCAATGCATTATACATTATAGAAGCGTGCGAGTAAGTGAACCCTTCATACGACTTGCGTAAATCTGCATGTGCGTCAATTTGTAAAATGCCAAACTCATGGTCTTCACTCAACGCGTGAATGAAACCAAGCGGTGTGCTATGATCTCCACCTAGCAGCCCCACCAATTTGTTGGATTTTAAATATTTTTTGATGGTGTTTTTGGTATAAATCACCATGCTTTCACAAGCTTCGTTTACTTTATCCAATGAGAGTTTATCCCCGGCTTCATCCCCAGCCTCCAGTTTCTCAATATGTTGCTCAGCAAGTGTTCGTAGTGCATCGCTCTCTTCTTTCACCTTTTCAGGAAACGGGAGCATAGCAACACCCAGCTTCCAGGCATCAGGAATGTCCTTTACAAATAAGTCTACTTGTGCAGAGGCTTCAAGGATGGCCTGCGGGCCAATAGCTGTTCCTCCTTTATAGGAAACTGTTACTTCCCATGGGATAGGTACAATAATAATTTCAGCGTTCTCTTCATTGAACGGGAGTCCAAACAACTGGCCGGTTACACCGGGATTGTTGGGATTAAACTCTGCGATTACTTCTTCTTTTGATGACATATTATTGTATCACTCTATAATAGATGGATGAATGTAGTTTTCAAATGACCCAATACCTTCTGTTACCTCTTGCCACTTTGAAATATCAAAACGTATGCTCACCAGCCCGGCTGTTTCCATGCCGCCAATTTCTGCTTTTGTGAGGTACTCTGCAAAATAAGAGATGTATGGATTATGACCGATCATCAGGATATTTTTAAATTCATCATCCAGTGTGTTGGTAGCTTGAATGAGGTTGCGAACGGAGGCGTCATATATCTCATTATTAATGGTAATTTCTGATTGGAGGTTCAAAATGCCGTGGACTACCGTTGCTGTTGCTTCTGCTCTTCTGGCTGCGCTGGAAACGATCAAATCGACATCATAATTATTTTTTTTTAAAAAATGTCCAATGGTGGCTGCTTCACCCATTCCTGTGGAGGTCAATTCCCGGTCTTTATCGTGTTGACCGTGCTGTTTGTCAGCGGATTGCGCGTGTCTCATGAGGTATAACCAACGTGCCATAAAACAAATCTAATCTTTTGATTGTTGGCCTCATAAGGATGCCCAACTAAAGCTCCTGAATTTGTTTATTTAAAAAAATGCAGATATTTGAAAATCTGGATCATATAAAATCACATGTCAAAGAACTTAGTTATTGTTGAATCACCCGCAAAAGCGAAAACGATTGAGGGTTACCTGGGAAAGGATTTTAAGGTCACTTCAAGCATGGGGCATGTGCGTGATTTAACGAAAGGAAACAAAGCAATAGATATAGAGAATGGCTACACGCCTACCTATGATATAAGCCCCGATAAGAAGGATGTCATCAAACAACTTAAAAAGTTGGCAAAGGAAGCTGAGATGATTTACCTGGCGAGTGATGATGACCGTGAAGGAGAAGCCATTTCGTGGCACCTGAAGGAGGTACTCAATCTCAATGATAAGAATACAAGGCGTATCGTATTTACTGAGATTACCAAGAATGCGATTGACAATGCAATGAAGTCTCCTCG
Source organism: Cyclobacteriaceae bacterium (assembly GCA_039971015.1). Lineage (GTDB taxonomy): Bacteria > Bacteroidota > Bacteroidia > Cytophagales > Cyclobacteriaceae > ELB16-189. The sequence goes on along the minus strand of JBDVKV010000014.1, from coordinate 136,909 downwards.
TGGGATTGATATTGATTTGGTGAATGCGCAACAGGCAAGGAGAGTACTCGATAGGCTCGTTGGGTTTGAATTGTCACCTATATTATGGAAGAAGATCGGCACAGGTTTATCTGCAGGTAGGGTACAATCGGTGGCGGTAAGGTTAGTTGTTGAACGTGAGAGAGATATTGAGAAGTTTGAAACTAAGTCTACTTTTAAGGTTTCAGCCGTATTTGATCTGGGAAAAGGAAAGCAGCTGGTGGCAGATCTGGCTGAAAAACTTCCTTCAGAAGAAGAAGCACTCGAATTTGTTACTTCCTGTAAAGGCGCCAAATTCACTATCAACGATTTACAAAAGAAGCCGGCAAAGAAAACTCCGGCACCACCTTTTACAACTTCTACCTTGCAACAGGAGGCAGGAAGAAAATTGAGTTTCTCTGTGATACAAACCATGGTGGTAGCACAGAAATTATATGAAGCGGGTAAGATTTCATACATGAGAACGGATTCTTTGAATCTTTCTGATGATGCTATCAAGAGTGCTACTGCACAAATTGGTAGTGCTTTTGGTAAAGAATTTATTAAAACCCGGAAGTTTAAAACCAAATCATCGGGAGCGCAGGAAGCTCATGAGGCCATCAGGCCAACTGACTTTTCTGTAACGGATCCAAAGATGGATCGCAATGCAAAGCGTTTGTATGAATTGATATGGAAACGTGCCATTGCCTCTCAGATGGCAGATGCAGAACTGGAGCGCACTACAGCTACAATAGGAATTTCAACCAACCCAAGAACACTTGTCGCCAAAGGAGAGGTAGTGAAATTCGAAGGTTTCCTGAAAGTGTATATGGAGTCGAAGGACGATGATGAGGATGAAGCGGATGAAGAAAGTGGTTCCATGTTACCTCCATTGAAAATAGGCCAGGATTTGAAGCTGGATGAAATGAAGGCTACAGAAACATTTAGCAGGCACCCTCCAAGATTTACTGAGGCAAGTTTGGTGAAGAAACTGGAAGAATTGGGAATTGGCCGTCCATCTACCTACGCACCTACTATTACTACTGTTCAAAAGAGGGGTTACGTAGTAAAGGAGGCCAGAGAAGGAACGGAGAGAAATTATCAGGTAATCACGTTAAATAAAGATAAGGTAGAAACGAAAACAGCACAGGAGATTACGGGTGCTGAAAAGAATAAATTGTTTCCTACCAACACCGCCATGATTGTCAACGATTTTCTGGTGGAGCACTTCCCTGACATCACTAACTATTCCTTCACAGCGGAGATAGAAGAGGATTTTGATGAGATTGCCAGCGGTAAACTGAAGTGGCAAAAGATGATCGATCAGTTTTACAAACCGTTTCACAATACGGTAGAAGAAACTGAGAAAGTAGAGCGCTCATCGGTAGCCAATAAGTCAAGAGAGTTGGGAGTTGATCCTAAGACAGGGTTGAATGTGTATGCCAAATTGGGTAAGTATGGTGCCTACGTTCAACTGGGAGAAAATCCGGAGGATGGCAAAGAGAAGAAACCAAAATTTGCGAGTTTACGTCAAGGCCAGTTCATTGAGAACCTAACACTGGAGGATGCAACCGTACTGCTTAAACTTCCCCGACAAATGGGTGAGTTTGAAGAATTGCCTGTGGTGGTTAACATTGGCAGGTTTGGCCCTTATGTGTTGCATAACAAAAAATTTGTATCCATTCCAAAAGATGAAGATCCCTACACCATCACTTATGAAAGGGCGGTGGAGTTAATCAAGGAGAAACGTATTGCTGATGCCAATAAGATCATCAAGTTATTTGACGAAAACCCGGATATTCAAATATTGAACGGGCGGTGGGGTCCCTACATCAAGGCAGGTAAAAAGAATGTGAAAATTCCAAAAGATAGAGAGCCTGCAGACCTTACCCTGGAGGAATGTGTCGAGCTGGCAGAAAAGGCCCCTGAAAAAAAAGGGAGATTCGCCAGAAAGAAAAAGGAATAGCACTTAACCTTCTATCTTTTAGTATCAGCTTTCTTATATTAGAGAAAAGCTTGATTACTATGAGATTACTATTCATCGCACTCTCCTCGATCGCATTCAGTTTTGCCAATGCACAAACGCTGGAACAGTTTTTAAGTCACCCTGTAAGTTCTGGCTTGGCGTATTCTTCCAATAATCAATTAGCCTGGGTGGTTAATGATCATGGGCAAAGGAATATTTTCATTCGATCGAATGAAAAAATACGTCAGCTAACAAAGTATGATCAGGACGATGGTCAGGAGTTGTCCAATTTGTTATTCTCACGCAATGGCGATATGCTCATCTATGTACGTGGTGGAGCCTCCAATCGTTATGGTCAAAACCCTAACCCGGCCAGCAGGGCTGAAGGAGCCGAGCAGGCATTGTGGTGTATCAGTACTTCACCCGGAAGCGAACCTTTTCGGTTAGCCAGCGGAAATAATCCTATCCTTATCGGGGAAAACAAAATAGTTTTCAGCAGAGGAGGGCAGTTGTACTCTATTGACTTAAAGAAAGACTCCTTTCCTGAAACCCTTTTCAGTGCAAGAGGAAATAATGGTGCACATTCCTTATCGCCTGATGGATCCAGGGTATTGTTTGCAAGTGATCGTGGTGACCATGCTTTTATCGGTATTTATCATTTCAACAATAAAAAGATACAGTGGGTTGCTCCTGATATTGGCAATGATGGTTTTCCAGTGTGGTCTCCGGATGGAAAAAGGATAGCCTTTCTGCGAATGCCGGGAACAAGGGTGGGCGAGCTGTCCAACCTTACCGGAGGTGTTAAATTTTCTGTGTGGGTGGCGGATGCTGCGACAGGAAAAGCTGCTGCGGTATGGAATTCACCTTCCGATGATGGTGGGTTTGCGCAATATTATTCCTCAACACCACTCTCGTGGTCCCAGTCTGATCGATTGTTATTCTTTTCAGAACACGAAGGGTGGAACCATGTATACTCCATGAATCCAGATGGAACGGATGTAAAGGACATTACACCGGGAAATGGAATTGTAGAAAGTTATAGCTACAATGAAGATAGGACTTCTATTTATTTTGATGGCAATCGGGAGGACGTAGACAGAAGGCACATCTGGGTAAGTAATGTAAAAGAAGGTAAGCCTGTGGCCGTCACTTCGGGTGAGGGGATCGAAATGTATCCTACATGGGCCAATGGTTCCTTGTATTGTTTTCAATCTACCTATAATTCATCATTAACATTGATGCGTTACGATTCCAAAAAGAAAAGTCTGGAATCAATAGATCAAAAACCATCCCCTTCATTTTCATCCAAAGGGTTTGTAAAACCAGAGCAAGTGATAATGAAAGCTGCAGATGGTACGACTGTTCATGGACAACTTTTTATCGACAGAAAACAAAAAGGGAAAAAGGCAGGGTTGGTGTTTATGCATGGCGGTCCCATCAGGCAGATGCTGTTGGGTTTTCATTACAGCGAATACTACATCAACGCTTACGCATTTAATCAATACCTGGCGAGTCAGGGATATGCTGTGCTTTCGGTTAATTACAGGGATGGAATAGGCTATGGCAGAGATTTTAGAAGAGCAAAAAATCAAGGGCCCAGGGGTGCCAGCGAGTATCAGGATGTGGTGGCTGCAGGAAATTATTTAAAAGCTTTACCGGAAGTGAATCCAGCTCAAATAGGTTTGTGGGGTGGTTCTTATGGGGGATACCTGACTGCAATGGGATTAGCAAGAAATCCGGAGTTGTTCAAAGCAGGTGTTGATCTGCATGGCGTTCATGATTGGGCTTTTCGTGCCCGCGAGTTTTCTCCCGGAGGATCATGGGGTATAGGTGAGAAAGATATGGAATTGGCCTATCAATCCTCACCAGTAAGTGATTTGTCTAAATGGACTGCACCTGTTTTGTTTGTGCATGGTGATGATGACAGGAATGTGTTGTTTCAGCAAACCATTGATCTGGCGGAAAAACTGCGTGACAAAAATGTGGATATAGAAATTTTGGTACTTCCTGATGAAGTCCATGGTTTTTTAAGGTATGAAAGCTGGAACCGTGTGTTTGGTGCTACCAAAGATTTCTTTGACAGAAAGTTGAAAAAGTAAATGAAGAAACTAGTTGCGCTGACGGGCGCTGGAGTAAGTGCAGAAAGTGGTGTTCCTACCTTTCGAGATGCAGGAGGTTTGTGGGAAGGCCACGATGTAATGGAAGTAGCCACACCGGAAGGATGGGCTAAGAATCCGGCTTTGGTTTTGGAATTTTATAATCAAAGGAGAAAGAAAGCACTTGAAGTACATCCTAATAGGGGGCATTCCGTATTGGCAGAACTAGAAAAAGACTTTGATGTTACCATCATCACTCAAAATGTCGACAACCTTCATGAAAGAGCAGGCTCAAAACATGTTGTTCATTTGCATGGCAGTTTGTTTGAATCAAGGAGTAGTGTTGATGAGCAGATGATTTATCCTATTGAAGGTTGGGAATTAAAGTTAGGAGAAAAGTGTGAGCGGGGTTCTCAATTACGACCCAACATTGTATGGTTTGGAGAATTGGTTTATAAGATGGAAGAAGCGATGGAGTACGCCATGCAAGCTGATATTTTCCTCGTAGTGGGAACTTCGCTACAAGTGTATCCAGCTGCCAGCCTTATTCAATATGCGCCATCTCACGCCAGAAAAATTATTGTTGATCCTAAAAAACCTGATTATCGGTTGAGTGACGATATTACTTTCTTTGAAGAAGGAGGAAGCACCGGAATGGTGAAAGTTAAGGACATGCTGTTGGCCCAGTAGCCACTGTTACACATATTACTTTGTTTGCCGCTCCTGCACCGAGATTACTTTTCTGATTCAGCCTTAAGGAAATTATAGAATCGAGTGGTGTTGAAATTGGTGGTGCCAACTTCCTTAGTCAGAATTTTTCCTTCTTTAGATATCACAAATGTAGTGGGGATAGAAGGAACATTAAGCTGTTCGGTAAGGTATCCGGATGGCATGTATCCGTTGAATGTGTAATCCTTATCTTTGAGATATCGTATCACTTTAGGGAGATCTTTGTCGTTGTCGATGGAAAGCATCACAAATGCTACATTGGGATTATTGCCCATCTTATTGTATAGTTTTTGAATGGTGGGCATTTCCGCCCTGCAGGGACCACACCATGTTGCCCAAAGGTTGAGAAAAACAACTTTGTTTTTGAATTGATTGAAATCCAATCGATTGCCCTCTAGGTCTTTGATTTGAAAGTCATAGTTAAAGCTGATGTCTTCCTTGACAATTTCAGCGGAGGCATTCATCAACCCAGTCTTGAGGATGGCAGATTGTGCTAAAAAAGAGATGCTGCTCAATAGACCAGTGAAATGCAAAACCAATACTAAAAGAACTGCACCCACCCAGGGCTTCAAAAACTCTATTATTTTATTCATTTGTCAACTTTGGTCCGGTTGTTGAAAAGTATTCAACAAAATCTCATTATTTGTTTAATTTGCTACAATTTAAGACACAAAATGGTTCGAATCTTACTTACAATACTCTGTTTTGTTTCTCTTTTATCTCCCGCATTTGGGCAAAAAGTGAAATACAAGGATTTGTTTGTGCTGCTCAATGCTAAGCAATACGATCAGGCAGAACCTTTCTTACGCAAATATTTGGCCGAAAATGATGACAATCCTAATGCCTATCTGTTTATGGGCATCATTTTTCAGGAGAAGGCTGCTAATAATGATGTGCTCAAGCATACGGACATCATGATCAGTAATCTGGATTCAGCTGTTATTTTTTATGATAAGGCATATCAGCAGATGGATGAAAGGGAGATCAAACGGAATGATGAATACTATCAGGCCTACAACAGACGGGATTTGCGCACGGGCAAGTTTGGGGTAAAATTATCCGATGTTCAGTTCGATATAGAGAAAAGAACAAAAGCACTCAAGGAGAGAAAGGTGCTGGTACAAGAATTAAAAACGCATTATGACAATGCCGAAGCCCAGTATGCAAAAACTCAATTCCTCTATAAAGATGTGCAATTGAAATATGAAGACGCAAGAACACTTTTCTTACGTTCAGATGAAAATACAATAAGCAACTTAAAAAGAATTACCCAGGTTTTTGATTCAAGCATGCTGGCTTTTAAAAGCTATAAGGACATTTCTTCCACATTTGGAAAAACAGGATATAATCAGGAGTTGGATTTGGTTGAAATTGCCAACCTGGAAAAAGATGGCGACTCAAAAGCTGATTTTATGCAGGACAAGTTGACCATTTGGGATTACAAGCGATGGGCAGACAATACGATAGAGGGAATAGAGAAAGAAGTGACTCCTATGAGAGAAAACCTCATCTCTTATGATATAGAAATTAATAAGCTGCGAGAGAAATTGAAGAATGATTCAGTTTCTGTAAAGAATGATCTTACCAAGCTGGTAGATAAAATACTTTACAATCAACTTAAGAAATACGATCCCAACCCCATGCCTATGGATGTTTTTGGGATGAAGATTGCAGAGTTGGAATATTTATCTGAGTTGATTATCAATAAGCCTTTTCGCGATTCTGCGGATATAAAATTGAAACTGGGCTTGATCAAGAACGAGTTGAATGCAATAAAAAAACTGGACAGTGTATCTACTAAGCTGGCAAGTCGTGATTTAGATGCTGATGCATTGGATTACAATCACTTTGTTACCAATGCTTATGGAATGCCAACCGTATTGAAGAGCCTCGTAAAAACCACAAAGGATTTTGCAGATCGGGAGCAGGAGCGAAAGGAAGCAGAGTCGGAGGTGTTGTCGGGTGCATTGCGTTGGATGGTATCAGAGACAGACTCTATTCCATTGTTTATGGAAGTAGGGGCCAACCGTAAGTTCAAACCATTATTGATCGTGGAAGATAAATTTACAGCAGGTTTGCAATTTGCTGATACCATTGCTACAGGTTACTTCTCTACCATTAATCCAGCCAGGAGGGGAGGCGTAAGCGTCTCATTTCCAGTAAATAACAGTGTATTTAAAATGAACAAGCTCCCTGTAATTAAAGGCTTGTCTTCTTCAGATGAAAGTGGGCAGGTATTTTATGTGTTGTTCTATTCAGAAGAGAAGGTAGAAGAAAAGTTTCCAGCAACCGTAGCTAAGATTTACCGTACTGACGGCCTGGCATGGAGTAATAACTTTTCCTATGAACTGCTGCCTGCTGAAGTTTCTTTCCAGATAGAATCAGGAGAAGTAGCTGTAAAAACATCAAACCCGGCCGGGGAGAGCAAGATGGTCTTCATTGATAAGAACGGAAAGCGGAAGAACGTGAATAACGAAGAGTAGGTTTCTAGTGGAAGAACATATACGCCACAAATATTCCTGCAATTACCCCAACAGCATCAGCTATTAAACCAACAGTAAGCGCATAGCGTGTTTTTCTGATATTTACTGAGCCAAAATATACCGCCAGTATATAGAAAGTAGTTTCTGTACATCCCCTCAGGATACTAGCCAGCCTGCCGGTAAAGGAGTCTGGTCCAAAAGTTTTTACCGTTTCTACCATCATGCCTTTGGCTGCCCCGCCACTCAAAGGTTTAAGTAAAGCCACTGGTAAAGCGTCTACAAAGTCCGTGTTGAAACCAAAACTAGCAACGATATAACCAATGCCCTCGGTTACATAGTTTAAGGTTCCTGAACTTCTAAACATGCCTATGGCGACAAGGATGGCGATCAGATAGGGAATGATTTTAATAGAAATCTCAAACCCCTCTTTGGCTCCTTCAACAAAGGTTTCATAGAGTGGTAGTTTTTTTCGTAACCCTAACAGTAGAAAAGAAATTATAATGGTAATAATAATTATGCTGCTGATAAGGTTGGATTGTTGTTCAAGAGCGGCTTGAGGAAGCGACATAAAGTAATAAACTGCTCCTCCTATGAGTGCACTGAATCCAAGTAAGTAGCTAAGAAATACCCGATCAAAAAGGTTGATCCGCTGGTAGAGACTTACGGTAAACATCGCTGCTAAAGTTGACACCGCTGTAGCCAGCAGTGTGGGTATAAAAATATCTGTCGGGTTGGCTGCACCCAATATGGAACGGTCGAGGATAATGGCAATGGGGATGATGGTAAAGCCTGAAGTGTTTAATGCGAGAAACATGATTTGTGCATCCGATGCCGTTTCTTTATCGGTGTTGAGTTCCTGCATTTCTTTCATGGCCTTGAGACCTAGAGGGGTGGCAGCATTGTCAAGCCCCAGCATGTTGGCACTAAAATTCATGATGATGGAACCCGTTGCTGGATGATCATTTGGGACACTGGGAAAGAGTCTGGAAAAGAAGGGACCAAAAGCGCGCGCCAGAATGTTAACAACACCACTCTTTTCTCCAATTTTCATGATTCCGAGCCATAAGGACATTACCCCTGTGAGGTAAAGGGATAGCTCAAAGCCCGTTTTCGCCATATCAAACGTAGAGTTGAGCATGGCGGGGAAGACATCAAAATCCTGAAAAAAGACGAGTTTAAGTAAGGCCACCACAAAAGCCAGAAGGAAAAAAGATACCCATATGTAGTTTAAAATCATGAATCAGCCTTTTAAGAAATGGCAACTTAATGAAGTTACCATTAAATAACAGGCGGTATACACAAGGTGGGGATTATTACAAATGTACTTTTTTGTTGATAAATGTAAATTTTGCTTAAATTTCCCCTTGGCTTTAATAATTTAAACACCTAATGAGGTACTTTTTACTTCCGATCGTCTTCGGAATGTGCATCATCTCGGTTTTGGCTCAGCCCGCGAATGATAATTTTGCATCTGCCCAAGTCATTACCCACTCCAGTGGTAACTGTTCGGCTGATGCTGCCTATACTACTATAAACGCAACAGCTGATTTAACCAAAGGCAGTTGCTGGGAAAATGGGCCTAACTATAATGTTTGGTTTTCATTTGTAGCAACTACTTCTGAGGTAACTCTTGATTTAAAGGTAGGTGGGGCAGAAGGCACCATGCAGCACCCTAATATGGCTTTATGGCAGTCAGACGGAACTACTGAGATACAATGTGTTCGAAGGGTTAATGCTACAACAGATGTGCAAATATCTACTTCGAGTTTGTCCATTGGAGATACCTATTATGTTTCGGTGGATAACTATGTTGGAACTGGCTATAGAGGAACGTTTACACTTTGTATTGATGATGCCGTTACCTACGATGATTACAACGGGGCAATTACAATTACACACAGTGCCAACAATTGTTCGGCAGATGCTGCCTATTCCACAATCAACGCTTCCGCAGATTTAAATAAAGGAAGCTGTTGGGAGAACGGTCCTAACTATAACCGTTGGTTTAAATTTGTTGCCACTTCAACCAATGTAACACTTGATTTAAAGGTTGGCGGAGCTGAAGGCACCATGCAACATCCTAATATGGCTTTGTGGGAAGCAGATGGCACCACGGAGATAAAATGTGTTCGAAGGATCAATGCGACTACCGATGTTCAGATTTCAACAGCTTTACTAACGATCGGAAATACTTATTATGTTTCTGTAGACAACTATGTTGGATTAGGGTACCGAGGAACCTTTACTCTTTGTATTGATAATACCGTTACCTACGATGATTACAATGGTGCTATTACTATCACGCACAGTGCCAATAACTGCTCCGCAGATGCAGCGTATTCAACTATCAATGCAACAGCGGACTTAAATAGTGGAAGTTGTTGGGAGAATGGACCTAATTATAATCGATGGTTCACTTTTGTGGCCACTTCAACTAATGTTACGCTGGACTTAAAAGTGGGTGGCTCAGAAGGCGACATGCAGCATCCCAATATGGCATTATGGGAAGCCGATGGAACTACAGAAATTAAGTGCGTTCGTAGAATTAACGCGACAACTGATGTTCAGATTTCAACAGCTTCTCTAACAATCGGAAATACCTATTATGTATCAGTGGATAACTTTGTGGGCTTGGGCTACAGAGGAACCTTTACACTTTGCATAGATAATACTGTTACCTACGATGATTACAATGGGGCGATTACAATCACGCACAGTGCAAATAACTGTTCGGCTGATGCTGCCTACTCTACAATAAATGCAACTGCTGACCTGAATAAAGGAAGTTGTTGGGAGAACGGACCAAATTATAATCGTTGGTTCACGTTTGTAGCTACTTCAGCCAATGTAACCCTTGACTTAAAAGTTGGGGGTTCAGAGGGCACTATGCAACATCCCAACATGGCATTATGGGAGGCAGACGGAACAACAGAAGTACAATGTGTCCGCAGGGTGAATGCGACAACTGATGTTCAGATTTCTACTTCATCCCTTACCATCGGAAATACCTATTATGTTTCCGTAGACAACTATGTAGGATTGGGATACAGGGGAACATTTACACTTTGTATTGATAATACGGTTACCTACGATGACTTCAATGGGGCAATTGTGATCACACATAGTGCCAATAATTGTTCAGCGGATGCTGCCTATTCCACAATAAACGCAACGGCTGACTTAAATGGAGGAAGTTGCTGGGAGAATGGACCTAATTATAATCGATGGTTCACGTTTGTTGCCACTTCAGCTAATGTAACTCTTGACTTAAAAGTAGGTGGAGCTGAAGGTACCATGCAACATCCCAACATGGCTTTATGGGAAGCAGATGGTATTACAGAAATCAAGTGTGTTAGGAGGGTAAATGCGACTTCCGATGTTCAAATTTCTACCGCAACACTTACGATAGGCAATACCTATTATGTTTCAGTTGATAACTACGTTGGATTGGGATATCGTGGCACCTTTACACTCTGTATTGACAATACCGTAAACTACGATGAGCCTGCAGGGGCCATATTGTTGACAGATATACACAATTGGTGTTCCGCCAATGCCGAGTATTCTACAATAAATGCTACAGCTGATTTGAACAAGGGCAGTTGCTGGGAAAATGGTCCTAATTATAACCGCTGGTTTAAGTTTGTGGCAACAACCAATTTTATTACCCTTGACCTCAAAGTAGGTGGTGCTGAAGGGGATATGCAACATCCTAACATCGCATTATGGGAAGCAGATGCTATCACTGAGATTGCCTGTATGAGAAGGATCAACGCCACTACAGATGTACAACTGGCTGCAACTAATCTCGTGATTGGAAATACTTATTTTGTTTCCGTTGATAACTATGTTGGGCTCGGTTACAGGGGTACATTCACCCTGTGTGCTACTGATGAAGCATCCTATGATTTTTATGAAGGCGCCCTTGAACTTACGGATTTGAATAATTGGTGCTCTGCGAATGCCCAATATACAACAGTCAATGCTTCCGCGGATAAAAACAAAGGGAGCTGCTGGGAGAATGGTCCAAATTATAATCGTTGGTTCAAGTTTACAGCTATCTCTCCCGTAGTCACTATTGATATGAAAGTGGGAGGAGCAGAAGGAAGTTTGCAACATCCTAACATGGCCTTGTGGGCAAATGATGGAACTACAGAACTTGCATGTGTGCGAAGGGTTAATGCGACCACCGATGTTAATATTACCTACAGCAGCCTTGTAGTAGGGCAGACTTATTATATTTCCTGCGATAATTATGTGGGGTTAGGTTATAGAGGAACCTTCACTTTATGTATTAATAATGTAAGCCAAACCTATTATTCGTTTGCTGATGGCAATTGGAATACCCCCGGTTCCTGGTCATCAACAGGTCATGGTGGCCCGGCAGAAACTGTATTTTTCCCTGTAGCTGGAGATGTGGCCTACATACAAGGGCACACCATAACTGTAGGCGCTGCAGCCAATGCAGCTGAAGTGAATTTGACCGTGGCTGGTGCGCCCACTCAGTTAACCGTCAATGGTTCCTCACTAAGTGTTGCTGGAAAAGTAACGCTCACCAACACTGGTAATAATTTTGCGGGAGGTATTACGGTGACAGGTAATGGTAATATGTCCATCAACGATAATTTAGAACTCAGTCGATCAGGAGGAAACAGTGCTTTTGGTGTTACGATTAATACAGGCTCCTTGTTAACAATCAATAAGGATTTGAATTGGAGCAGTACAGGAGGTACTGTGGTGGATAATATTTTCACGTTGAATGGAACTGCTAATTTGACAGTCAACCGCGATATCAACTTCACTTCTACTGGAGGCAGACTCCTGCAGTTAGTGGGCAATAATACCTCCAACATAACGGTGGCACGCGACATCACCTATACTGCCACTGCAGCCGGACAAGAACAAATTCAACTGAACAACTCGGCCAGACTCCGAATAGGAAGAAATATTGTCCGAGGAGGAACACCTTATGGTACATTGGTCAGCAATGGTTCTTCTACAGTTGAATTTTTCACTAACACCTACCTGCAAACACTGGCAGCTAGTGGAGGTGCAGGAGGTGATGCTATTACCTATAACAACCTGACGATTAACAACACCAGGATCACCACTCCACAAGTTACGCTGGGTGGGGCAGTAACCGTCAATGGGAACCTCACCCTTACCTCCGGGGTGGTGAGCACTACAGCCGTCAACATCCTTAATTTAAAAAATGCTTCAGCTACTACTATAGGTACTACTTCCAGCTACATTGATGGTCCTATGACTTATGAAGTGGCTACCAGTACTCCCAATACCATTAGGAATTTACCTTTGGGAAATAATGGCCATCATCGCCCAGCCATACTGAGAGTTACTCACTCAGATGCCACCCCTGTAGTTTATACAGCACGACATTATATGCAATCCGCTGCTGCGCTGGGCTACACACTTCCAGGTACACTGGAGAAGGTATCGGGGGTGCGTTACTGGACTGTTGATCGCACTGCAGTTGCTAATCTTACCAGTGCGGACATAACATTATATTATGGAATAGGGACGAGCGATGGGGTTACCGATCCGGCCAATCTTAGGGTGGCGAAGACCAACGGAGCGGGAACTGCATGGTTTGATGTGGGAGGTACTGGGTCTGCAGCTGGCACCGGAACCATAACCTCGGATCCTTTTACATCATTTAGCACTTTCACATTGGCCAATGCAGTAGGAGGTACCAACCCGCTACCCATAGAATTAAAAAAATTCGATGCTTTTTATGATGGTCAGGAGGTGCAATTGGAATGGATCACCGCATCTGAGTTGAACAATGATTTCTTTACTGTGCAACGATCATCCGATGGGCTGGAGTTTGAATCATTATTTACTTTGCCAGGTAAAGGAACGACCACAGAAGAACACAAATATTTGGCGACTGATGCACAGCCAATTGATGGTATTTCTTACTACAGGTTGAAGCAAACCGATTTTGACGGAGCCAGTACTTTTTCAGGAATTGTAAAAGTAGAAGCTGCGTTCACCGGTCAGGTTACTTTTGAGGTATATCCTAATCCAACTGATGGTGAAAACACCTTTGTGAAACTTAATGGGGTAAGTGCAGGTACCAATATTCAGGTAACTGTACACGATCTGGTAGGAAGGAATGTTTTAACCGTTATCAATAGCCCGGCAGAAGCTGAAACCCGGATAATTCCATTGGCTATTGAAGACCTGCCTCAAGGTATTTACATGGTCACCATTTCGGGTGGCAACCGATCCATCAGCAAGCGCCTGATGCTCAAATAGGCAGTGTTGCGTGAATTGTTACAAATTGATTTCTAAGTGAATTAGTTGACAGTTGACAAACATTCAGTTGACAAATTACTATCATCTTTGTCAACTTTTCCCTTTGTCAACTGTCAACTAAAGTATCAATCAGATTTAGATAGTACTAGTTACCCGGCTTCAACATATTGTTATTCCTGTTGATATCGGCCATGCGCTGACCTGGATCGATCTCCATGCTTTCAATTTGAGAGACAGGCTTATCGATTGCAAATGAGTAAGTAGGATTCACCCAATTCCACATGTCAAGCGGTGTCCATTTTATAGATTTATCTTCCTGTTCTTTGCCACCCAGCATTTCACTCATCGGGATGTAAAACATTTCTTTGCTGCCGTCTTTGTACGTCACCAATAAGTCGATGGGCATAGGGAAGGTGCCCGCTCTTTTTAAGGTTACTTCAGTTTTTCCTTGATTGTCTTTAGCGCTTTCTATACTGTAGTCGATGTGCTTGGTGGTGAGGATCCAATAGCGGTAGTACCAGTGCAACTGCAGTCCGGATTCCTTTTCCATTACCCTTAGAAAATCATTCGGCTCAGGATGTTTGAATTTCCATGTATTAAAATACCTGCGCATACCGGGATAGAAGACATCTTCACCCACAATGTATTTGAGTTGTTGTAGAAAGATGGCCCCCATGGCATAGGCGGCCGTTCCATAAGCCGCATTGGTATTGTAGTGATCGGAGTGCGTACCCAGAGGCTCTTGTAAACCACGCTCAATTAATTTGAAATATCCATTATAACTTCCTGTGTGCGGATCTTCCTTACGATCGAATAAGTAGGCCATGGATTCACTGCTGGCAAAACTGGTGTAGCCTTCATCCATCCACGGATAAAGTGGTTCGTTGTTTCCCAACACGCCCTGAAACCATGCGTGGGCTGCTTCGTGGGCGGTAACTCCTACCAGGCTCGGAAAGCTTCTCTCTCCTGTTACCAAAGTACACATGGGATATTCCATACCACCATCACCACCCTGCAATACAGAGTATACAGGGTAAGGATACTTTCCAAAAGTCTCATTCATGAACTGGAAATGCTTTACTGCATATTCCTTGAGGTTGGTCCAGTTCTCTGTCGTTTTTTCTCCCGGTTGATAAAAGAAATGCAACTCGGGTCCTCCGGGCACTTGTGCTTTGGTATGCATATAATCAGGATCGGCTGTCCATGCAAAGTCGTGAACATCCTTAGCAACAAAGTGCCAGTTGAGATTCTCTTTTTGTTTTTTAATTTTTACTCCATCGTCTTCGTAGCCGTGACCGATTTCGTTGGGATTTTGCAGCACGCCACTACCACCGATGGTAAACGCTGGATCGATATTAATAGTAACATCATAGTCACCCCACACGCCTTGAAACTCGCGTGCAATGTATTGGTCGAGGTGCCATCCCTGGAAATCGTATTCTGCCAATTTGGGATACCATTGTGTCATGGAGTAGGCGATGCCCTCTTTGTTGTCGCGACCAGATCTGCGGATTTGTACGGGTACCTGTCCTTCAAACTTCATAGTAAACAAGGATTTACTGCGTGGCATGATGGGCTTAGCAAGGTATACGGTTAAAATAGTGCCATCAATCTGGTACTTGGTATCCTGTCCATCCTGTTTCAGACTTTGTACCTGCTGATAGCCAATTTCTTCTTTGCTGAGTTTGGAAATTCTGTCCATCACTCTTCCGTCTGGGTCGGGGAGGTTGCGTGAACGCACGTCCATCATGCTGCCTGGTTGAAACGCATTGAAGTAAAGGTGATAATATACTTTTCTTAGTGTGTCGTTAGAGTTGTTGTGGTATACAAGCTCCTGATCTCCCGTTACTTTGTGGGTTTTTACGTCCAGGGCCACATTCATTTTATATTCAACCCGCTGTTGCCAGCGATAGTCCTGTGCAAATAATGCGCATGAGAGTGCCAATAGGGGGAGGAGGAGGAATCTTTTCATGTCTTTGAATTAATGAGGGTCTAAAATATCATTTTTTTCTGGATTCTAGATGCTGGATTCTGGATACTAGATGCTGGATGCTGGATGCTGGATTCCAGATTCTGGCTTCTGGGTTTGGGACAGATTTGTGTAGTGATTTAGGGCAGGCTCACACTTTCCCTTTTTGTTTTCTTTTGCTTATCAAAAGACCAATTAAAAGCAATACAATAACACCCCATCCGATACCGATAATGGATATCATCCTGTTCGTATCCATAGTAAAAAGTAATGTATCTACCTTACCGGTTTTCCAGAAAACCCATTCGCTGGCCAACTTTGTTGCCAGTAAGGGATTTCCTGTTTCCAACACAATAATGCCATCGCCTGTTTCGGGGTTTAATCTAACGGCTGTATTGATGGGCGGAGTGCTTTTTCCATCATGGCCTATAATGAAGTCACCATCTTCCGTTGGTGCGAATAACATGGTGCCCAGTCCCCAAATATCTTCTCCCATAGTTTGTGCATGCGGGCTGCGCATCATTTTTATCGTTTCTGGTTTTAATACATTTCTCCCGATAGGTTCCTTATTCTCACCCATCAGAAATGCTTGAAAGAATGTTTCTAAATCGGAGAGAGAGGTATACAATGATGTGGCTGCCAGAGATGTATATCGGAAGTGGGGTGCCTTGGTGCCATCGCTATTATAAAATTCAACTAATTCTAAATCAGAAGAGTCAGGCCAGGTATAAGTGGAATGGATCATGTGTAATGGCTGGAAAATATTTTCCTTCATATAATCTGCAAATGTTTGCCCGCTTACCTCTTCCACAATGAGTTGAAGAAGTGTATAACCACCTCCTGAATATTTGAATTCACTACCAGGCTCAATACCCACGCGCACGGCACCGCTTACTCCCTCATCTGCATCCACTGCCTGGGTCAATGACTGTTCGATGGGCTGTACGGGCGTTCCTTTTTCAAAACCTGAGTAACCCAATTCATCTGTGAGTCCTGCGGTATGACTTAATAGCCTCCGCACCGTAACGGCTTCATTATTGAATTCACTGGGAGGTAATTGCCATCTTGTTAAGTATTTACTTACAGGAGCATCCAAATCGAGTTGACCATCCTCAACCAACTTCATAATACCAAAAGCAGAAACCCACTTGCTTAAAGAAGCAACCTGGAAAACTGTATTCCTGTTTACGGGGCTTCCAGCAGAATAGAATTTTTCGTACTCTATTTTACCATTACTCATTACAGCCATTGCAAAATTACCTGTGAATTGTTTATCGATTTCTATCTCTACCGCCTTCTGAAATGACCTTGATGTAGGTTGATCGGAAATTGGATGATGGTACCATCCACCCACCGTGGCCTGAAAAGTGACCCAGATCCAAAAAAGCATAGCACTAGCCGTCACTATAATATATAGTAATATCTTTTTCATGAGAATTGAATTTTTATTGAATGTTCTGTTACAGGGTGCTGACTTGGGTGGAAGTGCTTTTGGAAAGGTATTCATACCCTCTCCACAGTACCAGTATCTCTATCAAGACGGCCGGGATCATAATCACACAGGCGATGAAGAACAGCACCACGGTAATCAATAAACATCCCATTACAATTTCCATAATGCCCGCAATGCGGGAGAGTTGGCCCATGCCATCTTGCAAGCGAAGGAGTGCTACACCAAAGACGATGCTCAGCGAACCGAAAAGGATGGCAGCTGCTCCATAGGGAAGTATCAAAAGTTCCATGTCGGTAACGGACAGGGAGACAATGTCCAAGATGCCAAGGCCTGCAGTGGCAGCCATTAATAGGTAGGCAATTACTTTCAATAATGAATTCTCAAAGACCTGACTTAGCACTATAAATCCTCTGGTAAAAAGAATGTAAGAGACCACCATCAGTACAGTGAGGCCAGTGAAGATAGCGTTGGTCTGGAATCCCCAGTTGCGCTCACCTGCAAACCAGGAGATGTCCATGGCTCCAAGGATAATTTGACATACAAGATAAACTGCTCCGGCTATTACGGCCAGCATTAATGTGTTGCGTTGGGTGTTCAGTGGGTTTTGTGTTTCCATGTTTTGTTTTGTTAAAAATGACTCGTAATCTTCTCCAAGTGCTTCTAACAAAATTTTCACGGTAGACAAACGGGGCAATACCTCTCCAGCCTCTATGCGTTGAATGGTGCGCACACTTACATGGCTTTTTTCCACCAACTCTTCTTGTGTGAGGTTTTTGTTTTTGCGTAATGTGATGAGGAGTACTCCCAGGTCTGGTTGCTGCATGATCATTTTTTTATTAGCACAATGTTACGCGATAATACGGGGAGAGAGGAGTAGTAGCGGTCATTTTCACCCGCCATTTTCCCGTCATTTGTGTGTAGGAGCACGCCAATGGGCCTTTTTAGGGCTACGCGGTTATAAGTTTTGAATTTTAAATTTTAAGTAGGGGGCTTGAGTCTGGATTCTTGTCACTGGATTCTGGATACTTGATGCTGGTTCTTGATACTCTACGATTAATGACTATGGACTAAATACTATGGACTATCGACTCTAAACTATTCTCGCAGCGTTATCACCCTTACATCAGGGAAGCTTAAAGTAAACCAACCCAGACCACCGACTACGTTAGAAGGGTAATTTACTGGCTCGCCTAAAAAGTCGGAGAAGTTAAACCTGGCGTCTTTGCGAACTTGTAAAAAGTCGTAATAACCCTTATCGATATTGGAGAGTTGCATAATAATGGTATCACCCGGGAAGAAGTCGCGCCTAAAAATGGCGTTAAAGGAATCACTCATCAGTTCACTGTCTTTTTCCGGTTCATCTTCCGTTAGATGAATGAATATATTGGGGTTCAGGAAGTCCTGGGGTTCAAAGGAATCCTCATTGGTAAAATACTGTACGTTGACCATGTAATAGGTTTTGCCGGGAATATCCATCAACGAATAACCTATGGTGGCCAATGTATCAAAACCTGTGTCGTTGATAGCGGCATCCAGTGAATTAAAAGTTACTGCAGTTTTTACTTGTGTAGTGGCGCTCACTTTGCCCATCGTTGGACTGTCCACATACAAAGTATAAAAACCCTCATCAACAAACGGTATGCTTGCGCTTCCATACACCCCAGCATCAATCAAGGTGAGGGTATCGCTCAATCCCATTCCTTCAATAATTACGGTTGCGTCATTGATGGCAATTTGATCAATCAGCTCAGCAGGATCGCTATCACCGTTGGCATCCAACGCACCAAAGCTTCTAGTAAGGAGAATGGCCACCGACTGATCGGGTATCAATTGCGAAGACACTACAATTTTGGAGTCTGCACTCGGAATGTTATTTACAGGCAATGGCTCAGGAAGACAACCTGCCAGAAACGTTACCATCACCCAACCTGTTAATATCCTGATCATATCAAAATTTAAAAGAGTAACTGATAAATGGGAGTAAACCAATCAAGCCTGGTTGCTCATAACTCATCGCGCCTGTGGTTTCGTCAGTTTCTACTGTAATCGCCACAGGGTTCGCTCTGTTGTATACATTGTAAACACCCGCGAACCACTCGTACCTGAATTTTGTATTCGGTTTACTTTTCAATTTAATACCCAGATCCAGTCGGTGTGAGTCGGCCAGCTTCACTGAATTGATAGAAGCAAACAGCGGCACCAAATCCACTCCGGTAGCAGTTGGTGACAATACCTGATACTGCCCTACGATGGGTGTAAAACGTGAGCCGGAGATAAACTCCCACACGGCTGAAAATGATAAGCGCGGTGTAATGGCGTACTGACTTACAATAGCTCCATTGTGTCTTCTGTCATAACGAGATGGAAACCATGCGCCACCGTTGATGGCATCAAATTGTCTAATGGATCTGGACAACGTATAACTTATCCATCCCGTAAATTTACCAGCATTCTTACGCAGCAAAATCTCCAGCCCATACGCTTTGCCGCTGCCCTGGATCAGACTGGATTGAAAGTCGCTGTTAAAAAAAAGATTGGTGCCCTCTTCTAATCCAATCAAATCCGTCATGGGCTTGTAGTAAGCTTCCAGACTTATCGTGAAATCCTTCTGAGGTAAATTGCGCTGCCAGCCTGCAGAAAACTGATGCGCCTTTTGCGGGCGAATGGAATCGGTGACCGGATACCAAATGTCTGTAGGGGAGGTGACTGCCGAATTGGAGATGCGGTGCATGTATTGCGCCATACGCGAATAACTGAATTTGATCGCCTGATTATCGTCTAATGCATACCGCACCGATATGCGTGGTTCGGGGGTTGCGTAGATTTTGTTATTGACAAAGGCTATTGATGTGCGCAGGCCCGCATTGATCAGCCATCGGTCTGCAGGTGCCCACTCGTACTGACCAAACAATGAGGCTTCATCGGAGACCCTGCCAATGGCCGTGGAGTTGCCCAGCACCTCTGCGAAAGCTCCGCTGGTGTTCACCACGCTGGGGCTAATCCGGTGATGAATAAAATCTGCTCCAAATTTGATCTGGCGGTTATGATCACCCGTATAAGTAAACTCTGCCTTGCCTCCGGTGTCTTCGATGTCAGAAAACGCAATTAATTCATTGTCGCGAAAGGCGTTGAGGATTTCATATTCGTATTTCGTGCGCATCGCACTTATGGAACTGCTCCACCTGTTGGAGATTTTTCGTTTCCACTGTATGGATTGATTGTTGTTGCCGGCTTTAAAGGAGGTGAGAAATCCATCACCATCGTTGTTTCTGTCTCTGAAGATATTGAGGTCGTCATCACCCTGATAATAGGAGATGGCGATGTCGTCTTTGGCAGAAGGCTTCCACATCAATTTGGCATTCATGTCGTAGAAAAAGTAGGGTAGCTCTTCGTTCACCAGTTGCATCACCTGATCGATATACGTTCTGCGTCCTGCTACCCACACGCCCAGCTTGTCTTTTATAAGGGGCTGTTCTACAAACAGGCGCGAAGAAATCAAACCCACATTACCCGCCACGTGGGTCTTGTCCGCGATGTCAGACTTAGTATTTACATTCAAAATAGAAGACAGCCGGCCACCCCTGTTGGCAGGAAAACCCCCATTGATGGATTCTACTGACTCCAATACATCCGGATTGAAAACAGAAACAAACCCAAGGAGGTGGCTTGTATTGTAGATGGTGGCATCATCCAACAATACCAGGTTTTGATCCGCTGCTCCGCCTCTTACAAATAAATCTGAACTCCCCTCAATACCCCGCACGGTGCCGGGCAGCAATTGCAATACTTTGATAAGGTCCGCTTCGCCACCCAATACCGGAATGGAAGTAACTTCCTCTGGAAGCAGAACGTTGGTGCTCATGCGGGTAGACTCGTACAACTCCGTTCTCAAATCCACCGCTGAGGTGATCACCACTTCCTCCAACTGATTGACATCCGGTTCCAAAGCGATTTGGAGGGTGGTATCTCTTGTAATAGAAAAGGTTGCGACTAACGTCTTGTATCCGGTATAAGAAAAAATAAAACGTTTTGTGCCTGGACTTAGGTCAGTAGAGAATCTGCCTTGAGGATTAGCAACTGCCGTGATGGAATCGGGGAGCACCATAACATGTGCGAGTGGCAGCACATCTTTGTCCGCCTCTCTTATGGTACCTTTCACTTTTATGGACTGAGCAGTCAAAAAGCCCGGTACCAGCAATATCATCAGCACTAATCGCATACTTCGCATTCCTTTATAAAAATACAACGAAATGGGAAGAAGGTTTAAGTTTTAGTTTATAAGTTTTGAATCGTGAGTTATTAGTGTTGAATTATAAATTTTTAAGTAGGGATGCTTGATACTGGTCGCTGGATGCTAGATTCTGGATTCTGGGTGCTGGATTCTGGATTCTGGATTCTGGTTCTTGATACTTTTGCTTGTGATTTATGGCTTCTCGCTTTTGGTCATGCCGTTGTGATCCGTGATGGGATTGTTGATTACATTGATCACCACATTCCCTTTTTTATGAAAGGATTCTACATACGCATGAGCCTCCCTAATTTGTTCCAGGGTATACCTTCTGTCGATTACGGTAATTAGTTTTCCTTCTTCGATGAGATTCTTTAACGTCAACATATCATCCGGGTTTGTTTTTGGAGTACTATTCACTGAAACAAATTTACCTCCTGGCCTTAATAAATGCTTATAAGTGGATTTGGATATTTTTCCTACCGCATCGAAAATAATGTCAAATCGGGCTTCAGTTTTTGAAGGGTCATTTTTTGTATAGTCAATAATTTTATCTGCCCCCAATTGAGACACCAGATTCATATTGGAGGTACTGCATATTGCAGTCGCCTCAGCGCCAAAAGACTTTGCAATCTGAACAGCAAAGGTGCCGACACTTCCGGATGCCCCGTAAATCATCACTTTGTCTCCCTTTTTTATTCCAGCCTGCTTTAAAAACCTCAATGCGGTAAGTCCTCCCACAGGAACTGATGCGGCCTCTTCAAAAGTCATGTTAGAAGGCTTTATGGCCATCAAATGATTTTCAGGTAGACAGGCATACTCTGCATAACCTCCGAATCGTAATCCGCACGAAGCAAAAACCGGGTCACCTGGTTTAAACGATTGTACTTTTTCGCCAATCTCCTCAACTACTCCGGCCAATTCAAATCCCAGGACTTTTACTTTTCTGGGTTTGAACAGGCCGTTAAAAAGTCTTGCGAGGAACGGGTCCGCTTTCCGCAGCCGCCAATCACCTGCGGATACTGTTGTTGCATGGACTCGTATCAATACTTCGTTTTTTTTAGGCACTGGCTTATTGATGTCCTTTAGTTCGAGGACATCCGGAGTACCATATTTTTCATAGATGACTGCTTTCATTAGTTTAATTTGTTGCTTGTTGTTCATTGATGCTTTACTGCTCGTTTATAATAGCATTCCAATTAAATCCATTGCGTATTAACCAAACCGCAAGGATCATTTCATAGAAAGCGATAGGAAGAGCAATTACGAGAATAAGGCCTGAAGAGGGGGAAATTACTCCAAACATCTCTAGAATAGATCCGATAAAAATAGATACTGCACCAGTAATTCCCAGAATTGAAAGTTGCTTAGGAACAAGCTTTGACTTAAAGAATATCAAACTGTATATGAATGTGTTTACGCCCAGCATGAAATGAGGTCCTAAAACGAACGTCCAATCACGCGTAGTCTTTAAAAGTTTAGCAGTGATCTGAAATGATTGCATTTCGGATGGTCCTAACTTTACATACTCATTGCTAAATGTTACAATTGCGAGCATGCTAAGGATGCCTATGAGTATAAATACCGTCTCCAGCATGCGGAAGCAAACATAGCCTAGTCCCCAGCTTTCGTTGAAATTCTTTAAGTACGGATACATCATGAGCGCTGTTCCAACTGCAGAAATAGCGAGTATGGATTCAAAGATGGCACCTAAAACTATTTGATTCGAATTCTTTACGCCCGTAATAAGGTAGTTTGGGTCCAGTAAGATAGGGTCGTATAATATAACACCAATGATGGCTGTTACCGTAGCGGTTATAAAAAATGCACCAGTGGCAGTTGCATTGCGCTTATGCTCTTTTGGGCTTAACGTTTTCATAATTTGTGGTTTTGAGTAAGGATTTTGATTGGAGATTGTATTCAATTGCTTGGAGTACCATCTGTTGGCTTGAAACCTTTTACAACGAGATAGATGCCCAGTGAAAATTCGAATACCGCCACCGGCACTGCACTCAGTGCTGCCAACGGTTCACGCTGCCCTATCAAACCGAACAATACAGAGAAGGTACCCATGAGAAGTACGGGGCCTCCGATAATACCAATCAGTGAAAGACCTCTTGGCACAAGCCTCGAGTGGTAGAGCAGGAAGCCAAGTAAGAGATCGTTGATGGCTGGCATGAAGCTTTGCCCGATGAGGAACATGCGGTCGTACATCGTGACGAGGGTGCGGCTAGTCACTGCTGCCTCGGCACTTGCAGCCGATTGATGAAAAGTAACTACCGTAAGCAAGAACATAACTCCCGCGAAAATGGTAGCCGCCTCTAGCACCCGTGAGCTGACTAACCCTAACGCCATCCCTTCATTTTGTTTCTTCAATACAGGGTATAATGCAACCGCAGTTCCAATGCCGGTGAGGGCCACGATAATCTCGAGGATACCACCTATGAGAATGGGAGTATCTGAAGCCGAACTAGTAATATAGTTCGCATCGTGCACCGGACCATAGAGTGATAAGGTTGGGATTGATACAAAGGTGAGGAGGTAAAGTATACCTGCAGTCAGCGAATTTTTTCTATGGGAATCAAGAGTTGTCATGTTAGTGAGTGTTTAATTGTGCAGTTGCTATTCACTTCTTTTTTCCGAATGGATTCGATTTCCATGGTTTAGAAATATGTGCACTCAGGATGAAACTCCGGTTGTACATTTCTGTTGCATTGGAAATGTTGGTCAATCCATAATTATACCTTACATCAATGGCTATTCTTTTTTGTTTCACTCGAAAGGTATACCCGCCACCGAACTGCATACTCGCCTCCCATCTTTTGAAGGCATCATTTGAATCGTCAAAAGATAAATCAGTACTTGTACCTTCAATTTTTTTAGTTCCATGTACATTTAAGCCAACAGCGGGACCTGCGTTGATATAAAATTTATGAAAGTGGTACCTGCCCATTAATGGCAACTCAAGGGAATAGAAGCGGTAGGCAGTCTTGCCTGTTGTAAGGGGGTTGTTGGATTCCAGTTTTCCGCCTTTTGTCATAAAGTACAACTCGCTGGCGATTGAGAAACTTGGAGTAATCCCCGCTTGGAATGACACACCAACTTGCGGACTTAGAATTGACTTTCTGTAATCTGAAAGTGTACTGTTTCCCTTGCCGTAGTTGATATTGGTGCTCACCAAATTGAGCATCAAATCCATGTAGGTTTCAGCTGTTTTGCTGGAGCTAATCGGTTGCGATTCTTGAGCGTAGGCAGTGGCGAATAGGATAATTAAGCCCATTGTCAGCCCCGTTTTTAGGTTATTTTTCATACTTTTTTTGTTTTAGTTGGTTTAACTTCAACAAAGGTGAAAGTATGATCAGGGTCCTACAATTCTGTTATGCAAAGCAGGGTTGGACGTCTGCATCCTGACGCTTTTTGTCTGCCAAATAGAATGGGATTTATGCCTTATTCTTAATCAGTTCAAAGAAAGCATCCCTGTAGGTTTCTGAAATAGGGATCATTTGATCCGCAATTTTTATCCTTCCCCGTTCAATGGAGATAATCTTATTGAGGGCTACCATGTATGACTTATGTACTCTGCAAACCAGGCTGGGGGGGATTAGTTTTTCAAACTCACTGAAGTTTTGAAGGGTCATGATCTTTACGTTTTTATGAATCGTATGAATCCTACGATAATCCCTCATCCCTTCAATGTAAACGATTTCGTCCAGCATGATTTTCTCCAGCCGGTTTTCTGTCTTTACAAAGATGAAGTCAGGTTGAGCTTCCGAAGTGTGACGTACAAAATTAGCCTGTGCTTTATTGACTGCTTGCAAAAAGCGGTTAAATGTGAATGGTTTTAAAAGGTAGTCCGTTATTTGAAGTTCATAACCCTTCAAGGCATATTCCTGGTAAGCTGTAGTTATGATCACCTGGCAGTCTATCTTTGTACTTTCCAGTAATTCAATGCCGGTTAACTCATCCATATTGATATCAAGGAATAGTAAATCGACTTTATTATTATTTAAATACGCTAAGCCCGTCAGTGCATTGTCGAAAGTGGCACTTAAATGTAGAAAAGGAACCTTGCTGACAAAGCTTTTAGTCTTCTCGAGCGCAAGGGGTTCATCTTCAATGATGATGCAATTATATTTAGTCATAGGGAATGGTTAGGTTGACGCTATACAGCTCATCACTATTATTTATTTCCAATTTATGCCTTCCGGAATAAATAAGATTCAAACGTTTTTCAATTAACTGGTTACCCAATCCGCCACTGGTTTGCTGAACCGGTTGCTTTGAATCGTATTTATTTTCACACACCAATTGGATATTCTCTTCATTAATTAGGAGCTTAATGGTAATGGCATTTTCGAGTTTTTTATTTGTAGTATGTTTGAAGGCATTTTCAATGAATGGGATAAATACCATCGGTGCAACTCGCTTATCACTGATGGTTCCACTTACACTGAACTGCACATAATTTTCATTCGCTGTCCTTATTTTCTGTAAGGCTATGTATTTGGTGATGTATTCAATTTCACTGGATAGCGGTATTGTATCTCCTTTAGTTTCATAAAGAACAAACCGGATGATATCCGAAAGCTTGTTCAAATATTCTGATGCTTTAACGGCATCCATTAGAATCAATGAGTCAATGTTATTGATGGTGTTAAATAATAGATGAGGATCAAACTGCGATTTGACCAATGCCATTTCCATTTGATGGCTTTTTTCTTTTAACTCCTCCTTCACTTTGATTTCGTTAAACCAGGTAATGAATCCTTTGATTACCAGGGCCACAACACCACACAGGAGGCCAATAAAAGTCATTACGGCAATTACCGAAAGAGCAGTGGATCTGCCTTTCTTACCCCCTTCATCCATGTCAATCAAATAACCAGACTCAATGAAGTACCGAATAAGAAAATAGCTAATGAGGGCTGCACCCACTGAAATGAGTAAGCCATAGACTATTGAAAGGAGAATTTTTTTTTGCTGGAGATACCGAGGAAAAAGCAGAAAATAATAAGTAAAGTATGAAATGGAGGAGGGGATAAACGCAAATAGCATTATGCTTTTCAATGCGTTCATTACCAGGGGCACACTATGATTGCTTCTATAATATAAGCCCAACGTAATAAACACCAACAAGAAATAACATAGCCAAAAGCCTATGTGAAACAGCAGGACAAAAGACTTCCTCATCAACTAAAAGTACCAAAATATTGAGGATCCAAACAGGGCTCTTGATTTAACTTTTTAGGGCTCCCGGTACATAGCTCCAATCCCATTAGAATCCCTCAAGTACTATTTCCTTATTGACCATCATTCCGGCAGTGGTACCCATGGCAACGGCATTGGCTACCGTACGCATACGGGTTGTGTTGTCACCACAGGCGAAAACGCCAGGTATACTTGTCCTTTGAATGGCATCGGTGATGATATACCCTTCTTCATTTAGCGCGCACCCCAATGATTCCGGAATGGTACAGTGTTGTTCAAAGGGCCTTGGGGCGTATAATGCTTTAATGGCATGGGTTGTACCGTCTTTGAAAATGATGGTTTCAAGGTGCCCACTTTCATGAACCAACCGTTCAATCTCGGCTTCCACCATGTTTATTTTATGGCTTGCAAGCGTTGCCCTTTGATCCTTCGTTAAAGTGGATTTACCGTTGGTAAACAGTGTAAGGTCCCTGGTCCAATTGGAAATCAAGCTGACGAATTCAAATCCCTTTTCCCCGTTGCCCAACACCCCGGTTGGCTCGTTTCTTACCTCGTAGCCATGGCAGTACGGGCAATGCAACACGGAGATACCCCAGCATTCACTAAACCCATCGATAGGAAGCATGATATCTTTGATACCCGTAGCAAAAATTAATTTTTTGCTTTGGAACGATTCTCCGGTTGCGGTTTCAATTTCAAACCCATTTTTTATTTTCCTTGCTTTGGTTGCCAGTCGATTAAAAAACTTTATGGTTTTATACTGTTCCACTTGTTGCCTGGCAAGGGTGGCGATGTCTTTAGGTGTTTTTCCATCTTGCGTTAAAAAGTTATGTGAATAGGGGGTTTGTCTATTGCAGGGCAAGCCACTATCTATGATGAGTACTTGTCTCAGTGCCCTTCCCAATGCCATTGCAGCAGCTAATCCTGAGTAGCTCCCACCAATGATGATTACATCAAATTGATTGTTATCTGTCATTATCTTATCCGTTGAAAGTTTTGTTAAATCGAAGGGCAAAGAGAGGGCCATCAAAGTGAGTCCACTTTGTTTGATGAATTCTCGTCTGGATGACCCACCCCGTAGTCCCTCGTTGATACCCATTTCCGCTTACTTGTTATCCGCTTTATTAGCGAACTGGCCAACTATAAGGTTGACAAAAGGAAGCCCAATAAATACAATCCATGGAACCAGGGATAGTGTCAACAATAGTGTTCGCACATACAAGGGCAATACCGATAAAGGTTCTCCCAAAAAGTAGAGAAACAAGGTTATAGATGGATAGATAACCACCCATATTTTGAGGGACGCAATTAATTTCATCTTTGTGTTCATACCAATTTTGTTTTTGTTTCTACAAAAGTAGAGCACTTAATAACCTACTGGATAGGACAAAAATGAAGTTGAATGGGACTTACCCGAAATTGTGCCTAAATGCCTCTGGCGTGTGACCGGTATGTTTTTTAAAGAACCTGATAAAATACGAAACATCCTCGTAGCCCAGGTGAAAGGCAATTTGGTTTACCTGATTGGAGGTGGCGAGCAGGTATCTTTTGGCTTCTAAAATAATGTATTCGTTGATCAATTCGGAACATGTTTTACCTAGCGTTGCTTTGGTAATGGCATTAAGTTGGTATACAGAAAGATGCAGCATATCTGCATAGTGAGACACCTCCTTATGACTGGAAATATGAGTCTCAATGAGTTCTACAAGTTTGTCCAGCCGTTCTTGAGTGTATTGACTGACGTGGGGATTGGAGGAAATAGTTTTTTGTTTTTGATGTCTCATCAACTCAATAAAGAAAATACTTAAATTGGCTTTAATGACTTCCTGGTATCCCGCTTTTTTTGCACTAAACTCCATATATATAAACTCCAATAATGTAAATACCTTTTTGAAACCAGCGGCATCCATCTCACATAGATTCAAGCTGCTTGCATTGCGTAACAGTTGTCTGGATGCTTTGTCAGTGGGGTAATAAAAATCATTTTTAAACTCCATAAGGAACCCCGTGCTTCCTACTTTTAGCGAAAGTTCATGGACCTGACCCGGGCGTATAAAGAAGATCGAATGATCATTGACTTTGTATGCGTTGAAGTCTATGGTATGCGTTCCATTTCCTTTCTGTAAGGCTAAAACGAAAAAGTATTCATGTCTGTGTAGGTCATGAACCATGTCTTGACCACCAAGCACTTCTTTGATAGCCCTAATATTAAAAATCTCCAAATCTTTAGGTTTGCTTTGAGGTGCTTTAATCTTCCTGATGGGAATGGTTTTCATTTAACCTTGCTGTTCATTAAGTGTATTTGATTTTGTTAATTCACCCAAATTTAGTTTCTCTTTTAATGTTTTATACCTGTCATCTTCATTCGGTATTTTAAATATAGGATGATCGAGCAGGATAGCTACCGATGTTATTCTTTTCTCAAGGCATTGAGATAAATAGTAAAATGCTTTATCACTTTCTCCCAATGCCGACCATATCATGGCAAGGTCTACGTCCAACACAACCCCGGGTTCTTCATACTGCCTTTGTTCTATCTTACCGATGCATTCGAGTGCTTTTTTGGGTTCGCCCATTTTTGCGAATGCACAACCCAGCGGTGTAAGTCCCTTTAATGGATGTTTTGTACCCAGGTGTACATCCTTAAAAATTTCTGCCGCCTTTTTCCAGTCGCCCGACAAGCCTATGCACCACCCTTTCAATTCCATAGCAATACGCATTTGAGGCTGCATATCCAGTAGCCATTCAATTTGTTTTAGGGCCTCATCTGTTCTGCCCATTAATAAGTAGGCATCTGCCAGGGATTTGTGTACAACCGGAGAAATAGGATCCACTTTAAGCGCTGCTTCCATGATATCCACCGCTTCTTTTTTATGTCCAGTAATCAAATAATAAAGAGACAGCAACTGATGAGCTCCCGTGGTTGTGGGATTAAGCTCTATTGCTCTGCGTAATGATTCATAGGCAAGTTTCCAGTTCCAATCATAAAGCAGGTAAGCAGAACCTTTGGCCGCATATCCGGTTGCCAGGGAATGGTCCAGCTCCAGGGCTTTGTCACTGTACTGGTGGACCATTTCAAATGCTTCTGCAGGTTGCATTTGTCCTGTTGCGCCAAGGAATGAATAACATGTAGCGAGCATAGCGAAGGCGCTGGCATAATTTGGCTCAAGTTTTATTGCCTTTTGAAAACAATCGATGGCTTTTCTTGTATCTGTAGGGGTAATCCTGTTATAAAAATGCAAACCCTTTAGGAAATAAGAATAAGCTTCTACGTTTTGGGTGGGTGCCTTCACCAATTTTTCTTCCTGACTTCCATCATTTAAATTCTCTCGAAGTTTATTGGCGATAATATGGCTGATCTCATCCTGTACTTCAAATATGTCAGTCAAGTCTCGATCGTATGTCTCGCTCCAAATATGATATCCATCGGCTGCGTTGATAAGCTGAGCGGTAATGCGCACACGGTTACCGACTTTGCGCACACTTCCCTCCAATAGTCGGTCTACATTCAATTGCGAGCCGATTTCACGGATGTCTGCATTTTTTCCTTTAAATGCAAAAGAAGAAGTTCTTGAGGTGACCTGAAGTCCATTTACACGTGTGACGGCATTCAAAAGTTCTTCTGTAATGCCATCACTGAAGTATTCGTTTTCCGGATCGGCACTCATGTTCATAAACGGTAGAATGGCCAATCGATTAGAAGGATGTTTGGTTTTTCCTTTTAACATACTACGTGAAGGGACAATCAGTCCTTTGCCATTCAATGCAAACACCCTGAACGGCTCGGCAACATTTTTAAACTCAAAATACCCCATTTCTATTGCTGACAGATTTTCCTGGTTTTTGATTTCATCAAATACCTTTTCGGAAATAAAAATTGATCCGGGAACAGCCAGTGATTCAATCCGTGAAGCGAGATTTACCCCATCACCATACACCATTTCATTTTCAATGGAGATATCACCTGTATGGATGCCTATCCTCAGGTCTACCGTAGGCTCTTCCTTCAGTAACTCCTGGATATACATCGCGCAGGTGACTCCATCCACTGCACTATTAAAGATGCTCAAAGCACCATCTCCGTAATACTGCAAAATTTTACCGTTGTAATTGGGTACTGAGGTTTCCAATACCGCTTTCAGTCGCTTCCGTTTACTCGTAGCCAATTGTTCGTTTTGCTGCATCAATGCCGTGTACCCTGACATGTCAGAAAACATAATGGCAGCGAGTTGGCGCATGGATAAGTTGGGTGGTATTACAGCGAATGTACCAAATTGTCTTGTTAATTCTATTCGTGGCAAATTGATTTTCACTGCGCTGCGAGAGATTATATGGTTAGAAAAAATTTATAAGCACCATAAAACTTTAGATTTACTTAAAGTGAATAGATTATGAGAATCTCTGTTTTTATTATGGCCTTGCTTTGGTGTGCCTTGCCTACAGTAGCGCAAGACAATCATCACTATCAAACTGATTTCTCTAAAGAGGAATTGACGGAGCGAAGGGCGCGCATCATGGAAACCATCGGCAGCGATGCCATTGCCCTTATTCAGGGGGCCAGTGGCCGGCCTGGGTTCAGCGTTTTTCGTCAGTCCAATACGTTTTATTACCTGACAGGTCTGGAGACAGATCATGTCTACTTGTTATTGAATGGAAAAAACAAACAAACGACCTTGTACCTTCCTCACCGGGATGAGGGCAGAGAGCAGGGGCAGGGCAAAGTGTTGTCGGCAGAAGATGCAGAGCTCGTAAAAGTACTGACGGGTGCCGATCAGGTGAAAGGTATTGAATTCTTATCGGCTGATTTGTTGCGGACCGGATTGATCAGACCACCGGCACCGAAGTTGTACACACCCTTGAGTCCGGCTGAAACAGGTAATGACAGTCGTGATGAACTGTTGTTTGCTCAGGCACGCACTGCTGCCGATCCCTGGGATGGGCAACCCACACGTGAAGCCTTGTTCGTAGATAAAATCAAATCACAATTTCCTCAATTTGAGATTCACGATCTCTCACCGACTTTGGATGCAATGCGTCTCATTAAAAGTGAGAAGGAAATAGACCTGATACGCAAAGCAACCCAAATTGCAGGGCTGGGCATCATCGAAGCCATGCGTTCTACTCAACCGGGTGTGTACGAATACCAACTGGATGCGGCTGCCAAGTATATTTTTCACCTCCATGGTGCACGAGGTGATGGCTATGCCTCCATTATTGGTGGTGGCACCAATGCGTTCATGGGTCACTACTTTCACAAAACCGATGTGCTCAAAGCGGGGGACCTGGTGCTGATGGACTATGCACCTGACTATAAGTATTACACCAGCGATGTCACCCGCATTTGGCCTGTCAATGGAAAGTTTGACAAGGCGCAAAAGGAGCTGTACAGTTATATTGTGGCGTATCGTGATGCGCTGTTCAGATACATCAAACCGGGAGTGACTGCCAATGAAGTGCTCGACAAAGCGGCCGCTGACATGCAGCAATACCTGGTAGGCAAAACCTTTGCCAAGCCAGCGTACCTGAAAGCTGTACAAGAGGGCGTGAAGTTCAGAGGGCACTTTCAACATCCTGTAGGTATGGCGGTGCATGATGTGGGAAGGGTACATGGTGTGCCACTGCAACAGGGTATGGTGTTTACCATCGATCCCATGATCTGGATACCGGAGGAACGCTTATACATTCGCATAGAAGATATGGCTTTGGTAACAGCCGATGGTGTGGAGAACCTGAGTGCTTTTGTGCCCACGCAAATAGAAGAGGTGGAGCAGACCATCAAAGAAAAAGGATTGATAGAGTTTCGTACTCCTGTTTCGTTGCCTTTAAAACCGTAACTATTAGAACTTAAGAAATGATGAAGCATTTATACATTGCCCTGATTGTGTTGATAAGCGCAAACTATTCATGGGCAGATACCTATCCGAAAAACCCCAACATTGATATCATCAATTATACTTTTCGCATTCAATTGTCCGATGCCACGGATGTAATAGTAGGAGAGGCCACCATTGACGTGCGCTACCTGGCGGCTGGTGTACAATCACTGCGATTGGATCTGGTAAGGGCATCGCAAGAATTGGGTAACAAGGGCATGGTGGTGAGTGGTGTAGCTTCAGAAGATCGTGCACTGAATTTCACGCATAAAGATGATGTGTTGATGATTCAACTGCCAGCACCGTCTACTAAAAATCAACGTACCCGTTACAAAGTGAGTTATAAAGGTAAACCGGCTTCGGGACTTAAGATTGCCAACAACAAACATGGTGATCGCACCTTTTTCAGTGACAACTGGCCCGACAAGGGAAGAAACTGGCTGCCCACTGTAGACCATCCTTATGACAAAGCCACCTGCGAATTTATAGTGACTGCACCTGCTCACTATCAAGTGGTATCCAATGGACTAAGGGTTGAAGAATCCGATTTACCCGATGGCTTTCGGTTGACGCATTGGAAGCAATCCGTGCCTATTGCCACCTGGTTGTACGTATTGGGTGTTGCCCGCTTTGCCGTGCAGCAAGTAGATCAGTTTGATCACAAGTCCATAGAAACGTGGGTGTACTACCAGGACAGGGAGGCTGGCTTTTATGATTTTGCCATCCCTACCAAAAAAGCGCTGGCCTATTACAGCGATTATGTAGGGCCATTCTCTTACGAGAAGCTGGCCAACATACAATCCAACAGTGTGAGTGGTGGTATGGAAGCGGCCTCTGCTATTCTTTATAGTGAAAACTCCGTAGTAGGAGACAGGAACGAGCGCTGGCGCAATGTGGTCATTCATGAAATTGCCCATCAATGGTTTGGCAATGCCGTTACCGAATACGATTGGGATGATGTGTGGCTCAGTGAGGGCTTCGCTACTTACTTCACCTTGCTTTTCATTGAGCACGAGTATGGGCACGATGCCTTTATGCGTGGACTGGCTTCCAGCAAAGAGAGAGTGGATGCTTTTTATGAAAAGAACCCCGCTTACCGCATCGTTCATGACAACCTCAGTGACATGAGTAAAGTGACCAGCTCGCATACTTATCAGAAGGGGAGTTGGATATTGCACATGTTGCGGGGTGTGGTAGGTACTGACAACTTCTGGAAGGGTATACAATCGTATTATAAAAAATACAAAGACCTGAATGCCACTACCGATGATTTCAGAAGAGAAATGGAAGAAGCATCAGGAATGGATTTGAATGACTTCTTTCAGCAATGGCTTCACCAACCGGGCGCATTGAAATACAGCGGAACATGGACGTATGATAATAAGAAGAAGGAAGTGAGCATCACACTGAATCAGGTGCAGACAGATGGCAGCCTGTTTAAGATGCCGATGGAGATTGGTATTTATTCAAAGGACAAGCAGTCCATGATGAAAGTGATACAGGTGAATGAAAAAACTAATGTGTTTACTATTGCCGCAGAGGCAGAACCTGAGGATGTTGTTCTTGATCCTAACAATTGGGTGTTGATGGATGCGAATTTTGGGAGGAGGTAGTATTTAGTTCTTAGTTCTTAGTTCTTAGTTCTTAGTTTTGAGTCTTAAGTTCTTAGCAAGAATCGGGTTTTATAAAGTTGGGCCAGGCTACACCTTTGCTTCATAAAACAAAAAAAATACTTTTATGAACATTAAAATCAAAGGCCTGATGTGGCTAACACTCATACTCCTGGTGATGTGTGTAGTTACCCTTCCTGTTAACGCGCAGGAGAGAAATGCAAAAAATCAAGAACAGGAGAATAAGGAAATTGTAGGGAAATGGCTCGATAACTTTTGGGGTCCTCACTACAATCCAGCGGTTGTGGATGAATTGGCATCTGAAGACATGGTCCTGCAATACTCGCTCCACCAGCCGAGGCTAGGTCATGCCGACATTAAAGATTTCATGAAAAAGTTTCGTGCTGCGTTTCCAGATCTTGCATTTGCTGGAGCCTATCCATTGCTAGCCGATGGCGAGTATGTCATTGCAAGGTGGGTAGGGGGTGGAACGCATACAGGTACTGCGTTCAGTGATTGGCCAGTAGGTGCTTTACCTGCAGCCACAGGACGTAAGATGCACTTTACAGGGACGACTGTTTTTCGTGTGGTGAATGGAAAAGTTACAGAAGAGATTGGGTTGGACGATGGTCTGACTACGTTATTGCAACTTGAGCTGGTCCGTCCGGTTAAATAAGAAGTATCTGCTACTAATTAGTAACTGTCAGCATAGCAACCGAGTGTATCTATGCTGACAGTTTTGCTGTTGATGCTGGATGCTAGATTCTAGATGCTGGATTTATGAATGGTATTGTTTTGAATACACTAAAAACTTTTCCAGACCCATACTTACTCCACCGCAAACAATCACTAGTACTTTTTCTTCAGGATTGATTTCGCTGTGTTTATTTTTGATGTAGGAAAGTGCTGCACCACAAGCTGGCTCTACCAGTGTGTGGTATTCGTTAAAAAAATCTTTGCAGGCATTAAAGGCACTTTTGTCATCGGTTACGTAGGGCTCAACATTAAATTGTGTAGCATATTCTAATGCTTTAGCTGTAACTTTTTTAGCACCCAGGCTTGTGGCTATTGTGTTTATTTCTTCTAATTCAATAAGGTGCCCTGCTTCTATACTTTTTGCAAATGAGGCTGCCCCTTCGGTTTCTGCGGTTATAACTTTTACTTTCAACCAATTGTTTCTTAACAGTCCTTCAAACACTCCACATAACAAACCGCCACCACCAACAGCAACAATAATTCTGTCGGGTTCTTTCATTTCGGAAGCACATTCGTCTATAATGCTTGAATGGCCTTTCCATAAAAAAGGATGGTCAAACGGATGTACGTAGGGCAGATCAAATTCTTTCGAAATTTGAAGGGCGTAGTCATTGGCTTCGTTCCAATTGGCTCCATAAACTTCAACTTCAGCATTTAACAATTTGATTTTTGCAATCATGTAATCCGAAGTCGTGACAGGAACGATGAGCTTTAACGATATACCCATTTGTTGGCCAACATACGCCAATGAATAGCCTGCATTCCCACCAGATGATGCAATTACTTTTTTATAACCTTGCCTGGATAACTCCTTTAAAAAGTTGTCCATCCCTCTGATTTTAAACGAACCCGAAGGTTGAAAGCAGTCCATTTTATAAACTACGTCCAGGCCATACTGTTTTTTTAGCTGATGTGATTTGAATAGGGGGGTATTGATGTAATAGTTTGTCGAAGTCATTCGTCAATATAAAGTCTTACGGAATAATATGGGAGATACGTATTTTTTATCTCAGTAAAGCTATTGTTTTGGTTTGTTGTCAATGACCTGTTTGATCAATGTGGTAAACATATTAATTCCTGTTTCAATGATTTCATCGGGGAAGTCGTAGTCGGCATGGTGAAGAGCAGGGGAGTTGACACCTGCACCTAATCCAAACATGGCGGTCTTATAGGATTTGGCGAACCAACCAAAATCTTCTCCGAATCTAAAAGGGTAAGGACGTTCGATAATGGGAAGCCCCAGATGAGTTGCAGCCTCTTTGATGAATGAGTTGCATTGTAAATCATTAATACTGGCTGGAAAATATTCCAGCCAATCCATTTCAAATTCTAAGTGATGGGTTTGGCAAATGCTTTGGATTAATTGATTCAGTTGTTGCTTTACCTTCTTCATGGTGCCTTCATTCCATGTTCTTAACGTACAGTGCAGTTCTCCTTTTCCGGGCGAAATGCCATACGCTTTATCTCCCATACTGATATGCACGGGTATAAGAAGGGTAAAATTGTCCTGAGTTGGATCGGGGAAGTTCAGTTCCGGCAATGCGTTGGTTATTTCTGCAATAGCCAGCGCAGGATTGATGCCGTGTTCTGGTTCAGCGGAATGAGACTCCTTTCCCTTTAGGTAAAGTGCAAAGCTGTGAACTTCTGATGAGAAGCTACCAGGTACAGTGATGATACTGTGAAGCGGTTCTCCTGGTATGTTGTGGAGCGCAAAGATGTAGTCGGGGTGAAGGGCTGTGAACCTTGGGTCATCTACAATACCAGAGCCTCCCATTCCCGTTTCTTCAGCAGGCTGGAAGAGCAACACAATTTTACCAGCAGTAAAATTTTGTTCTTTCATCCAAAAGATAATCCCCGCAACAATGGCCATGTGACCATCATGTCCACACTTATGGGATACACCTTTTACAACAGATCGATGATCAAATGTGTTGGTTTCTTCAATGGGAAGTGCATCCAGTTCACATCGAATGACAATGGTAGGTCTGGGTTGGGTCAATTCATATATGGCCAGCAGTCCATGCCCGCCTGCATTATCGATCCATTGCGTTGGAGGATGATGGGCATTAATAAAACTTTTTATACGGTGTGCGGTTTGGGCTTCTTCTCCCGATAACTCCGGATGCTGATGGAGTTCTTTGCGCAAGTGGAGGATGGAAGCGTTCATTTTGCCTAAACCAGTTTAGTAATGTTAATACATTTTATTGGGATTGGCCGATTTTTCAGGAATCTGTTGGATGGCGTCCCAGTGCTCGCAAATTTTTCCATTGTCATCAAATCTAAAAAAATCCATGGTCACATATTCATCATTGCCAGGCCATGTTTGATGGGTGTGTAATGCTACCAGATCACCTTCGGCTATGCATCGTACAAACTCAATGGATTTTTCGGGATACTCATTTTGCATTTTTTCAAAATAGTCAATAAAACCCTGGGTACCGTTGGCAACAGCAGGGTTGTGTTGAATATAGTCATCACCTACGTACTTCTTTATCGCTTCGGAGGGATTGCCTTCATAGGCCATTTTGTAAAAGGCGATAGCGTTCTTTTTGTTGTCTTTCAGATTCATTTCTCCGTGTTGGGTCAGAGGATACAACTGCTATTTTGGAAATAATGTTCCGGTTGAGTGATGACTTTATAACCAGCCTTTCTTTCTGAACCACAGGTAAATAATAAAAGTAACGAACACCATGAGGCCCATTGCATAAAGGTAGCCGAAGGGCCAACGAAGCTCAGGCATGAAATCAAAATTCATCCCGTAGATGCCAACGATGAAGGTGAGGGGCATGAAGAACACAGAAAACACGGTAAGCACCCTTACTACCTCGTTGGTACGTTGTGATGATAGGGAGATATAGACGTTCAGCAGGTTGGCTACGTTGTCTACTACATGTCTTGTGTTGGTCTGCAGCCCGAGTATTTCATCTTTGAGTTGATTGAAGTGAGTAGATGCAATTTTCCCTTTCAGGTTGTCAATGATGGGCCGGGATAAATCAAAAATGAAATCCATTACGGAGGCTTTTCTTTTGATGTAGTACAGGTTCTTCAACAGGGACGGTGTTTTTTCCTGCATGAATATTTTGGGCTCGTAGAAATCCAGCTCCTGAGCAAGCTCCGCTATGGGTTTATTATAGGTGGCTATGCCCGCATAGACAATCCTGAACAATAATTGAAAAGGGGTTGTGCATTTACCTGTATCTACATACTTACTCTTTATTTCACTCAAGAAGGGATACTCTCGTCTGTGGATGGTAATTAAAAAGTGAGCACCAAAAAATACAGCAATCTTGTCTGTTACCTCTTGTACGGTGTCGGCTTCTTTGCTTACGTTGGTTCCATACAGGCGCAAGATGATAAACTGGGTGTCGGCCACCATTTCAAACTTGGGAAGGTGCTCTGGCTGCAAAGAATCTTCTACCAATGCCTTGTGAAGGTCATACTTGGTGGCTATTTCGTTAAGTTCCTCTTTGCCAGGATTAGTGATGTCGATCCACTCGTATTCACTTTGGATCTTTTCTTTCAGGATAGTGATCATACGATAAGTGGTTTAAACCTGCCGAAAAGGTAGCGTTTTTATATTGAGAAAAGATACTGAGGCAAGTACAGTTTTTTTGGCCTCTGATTTCCTTCAAAAATAGAGTAGATTTCTAAGTACAAGCACCTTAAAGCCTTACACCTTTCATCAGCCAAACACTTTCTATGGATTGTTCCTTCAGGTGTAAAAACTGCTTTCGCTCTTCGTCCTGAAGAAATTCATTAAAATCCGTCTCTGTATTGAATTCCACTAAATGAATTTCATAAGGGGGGTTAATGTTGATTTCAATAAACGAGTTTTCCAGCGGCCTGGCCCTGAAGAGGAGGCGGCCATTGTATTTGGAGATGGTCGGAATGGCAATGTCTTCAAACTGGTTAAAGACGTCTTCTTGTCCTTCTTTGATGTAAATGAGTTGTGTGATGTAAATCATGGGTACCGGATATTATTGGGTAGCAATATAGCCAGCAACATTCTGGCACCCATGTAACAACTTATTAAGTACCGATAGGTTTGTTGGTGCTGATGGCTATTCTGTTCCATGCATTGATAGCAACTATTGCCATGATAATTTGTGTCAGGTAATGCTCTCCGAAAAGGCCAAGTCCCTTTTTGTAAGTTTCAGAGGACAATCCACCTTGATGGATTAGAGTAACCTCTTCTGTAATTTTCAACAGCACCCTTTCTTCTTCCGTAAACAAGTCGGTTTCAGTCCATGCATTCAGCAGAAAGATGCGCTGTTGAGTTTCTCCGTTTTTCAGGGCATCTTTGGTGTGCATGTCAATACAAAAGGCGCACCCATTGATTTGCGAGGCCCTGATTTTGATCAATTCTTTATGTGTCTGTGTAATTGTTCCCTTGTTCAAATAGCTTTCCAGGGCTAATATTCCTTTGTAGGCTTCAGGTGCTATCTGGTCAATCTGAATTCTTTTTTCCATTTGTCTTTCGTTTTTTGTGTTGACACAAAATTCGGTGAGGACTTCCTGAAAAAAATTAAGCTGGTTTAAGAACGTCTTTTTTTTCTGATTTCGCTGACATATTCTGGTGTAAGCCCAAGGTAAGTGGCAAGTTGATATTGAGGCACACGCTGAACAAACTCAGGAAACTGCTCACTGAAGGTAAAAAACATTTCTTCTTTGGAGTGGTCAAACAGGTATTTGGTTCTCATAATGGAGGCACCATAGGCAATCTGATAAATGTGCCTGAAATAGCCCTCCAGAATGGGGAAGTCTGACAGCAGTTGATCTTCTTTCTCCCTGCTGATTTTAAGCACCTGACCGGGTTCTATGGCCTGAATAAAGAATTCTGTTTTTCGGTGGTGATGGTAGGCCAGTTGATCTGTTATCCACCAGTTTTCAAGGGCAAACTGAATCGTTTTTTCCGTGCCTTTGTCATTGATGTAATACATATGAAGGCAGCCATTGAGTACCATAAAATTGTAGTTGCACAAACTCCCTGCCTCCATAAGGACTTCTTTTTTACTTACATCCAGCACTTGGAAATAGGAGATGACTTTTTCAAAATCTTGCTTATCTATTTTGATGTATTTGTTGAGATGATCAAAAAATGAGTTAACCATTGGTGTGATGCTTTTTATCCTTTCGATATGCTAAGATAAAAATTACGGGCAACTGGTGATCAATGTTACTTGAACCTGATGTACTTCGAAATACTGGCAGCTATAAAACCGCTATTGTTTAAATCAGGATCTTCTTCGTGGGAGAGCTGCTTGGGAATATTGTATGAATAAGAGAGTAAAAAATTCCAGTCTTTAATATTGATGCTCAACGGTGCCGTAAATGAATAATTCATTATTCCAAAGTCAGATCCTTTGTCCAGATAGTATAGGGGTAATCCATTTCTGTAACGGATAACAGCTCCGGCAAGCGTTTTGGCATAAGGCACATATTCTTCAAATTGTTCGGTCCCTATCAGTAGATTGAAAGAGGGATAGAATAAAATTCTATCCATGTTTTTCCAGTTTCTTTTTTCCAGGTTGAGCATTACACCGGGCATAATACGGTGACCGGTTTTGTCACCAAACAAGAAAGTGTAATCCAAACGGAAGGTGAGTGGCTTCACATCGATAAAATTGGAGAGACTCGCACTATTGGCATAACTCACGACTACACCTTCTCCCAAATCAGTGTAAAGGTACCGGCTATACTCTCCAAGGAAAGACCACTTTGGAGAAATAACACCAATGTAACCTGCAGACAGTATGGTGAGATAGTAGCTGGGGTCGTACTCGTTGCTCCAGTATCCGGAGACATCG
Organism: Cyclobacteriaceae bacterium; assembly: GCA_039971015.1. Taxonomy (GTDB): domain Bacteria; phylum Bacteroidota; class Bacteroidia; order Cytophagales; family Cyclobacteriaceae; genus ELB16-189. The sequence goes on along the minus strand of JBDVKV010000014.1, from coordinate 96,455 downwards.
GCATACACGCCACTCTTGTGATAATATGATACGCCAGGGGAAAGACCGAATTGGCTAATGCCCAGTGTTCTTCCTGTTGAGTTGGCATTGCTGTTGTATCCCAACCGTACTGCCATCATGGATTTGGTATCCAACTCCTCCATTTGCATAAGGCTGTCGATCAGATTGAAGATAGAAAGAGAATCTTCAAAAGAAAGCAGGGCTTCCAGATCTTCAAATTCATTGAATAGCGAATCTGCTTGCTGCCCTCTGGTGGTGAGTGAGCAAATTGATAATAGTACGATCAGCAGTAGGGTGCTTCGACTCAAAATCAGTTGTTATTTTTTCTGTCTCTCAGTTGTTGATTGCGATCTCTCAAGTTTTCCTTACGCTGCTGAAGGTCTCTGCGCTGTTGCAATTGGCGGATGATCATGCGTTGGAATTCTTTCTCCGCATTGCGCAAGTTCATGATCTGCTGGGCGGAGATGACATCCATCATTCTGGTGGAGTAATCTTTTTCCAAATCCAACTGGCGCTGCTTGATCTTCAATCCTAATTCAACGAGTTCCTTCTGCTTTTCGGGATCTTGATTGTCGGGGCCAATCTCTCGCTGTGCTTCTCTGAACTCGCGTATCATTTCGCCACGCTTTTGCGTAAACTCACGATACACAGGCCAGAAACGCTCTGCCTGTTCGGGCGTCAGGCCCAGTCTTTCTGAGATCAGTCCGATCCGTGCCGCTTCAATTTTTTCCCTGGCTTTAGGATCGGTCACTTCCTCTTCCTGTGCCATTGTATATAGCGGGGAGGCTATCAACAGCACCAACAAAATTTTAATCATATTTTTCATCCTAATGGTTTTTACAATTCAATTTCAGTGGCATACTCTTCTAATAAGTCAATATCCATTTCCGGGTAAAGCAGCTGATCATTCAGCGCATTGATATCGTCATCGTCCAGCTGGGCAAAGTCCAATAATTCTTCTGTCGTCAAATCACTTTCTATCAGATAGCTGGAGAGTGCTTCCGTATCTACACTGGCCAGCAATTCTTCCGGGTTGGCCGACATCGGATCGTTTTGTCTGAAAATCAGAAACAAGGCGAAACCAACGGCCAGTACAGGGAGCGCATAGCGCAACACCAGTCTGAATGACGGAACGCCAAATGGCTTTGCCTCTTCTTTTGCAATGCGTGATTGGATGATCCCGGGTAATTCATCAAAATACCCTTCAGGCTCCTTAAACACGTTTTTCTTCGGTATGTCTTCCAGTTTCATCTTATCTTGGATGGCTAAATTTCATGATAGTTTAATGGGCAGTCAAAAATTCTTCAATTTTCTTCGTGGCGTGGTGAAAACTCGCTTTTAAGGCCCCCACGCTGGTATCTGTAATCTCCGACATTTGTTCATAGGTCATATCTTCAAAGTATTTCATGTTAAACACCAGTCTTTGCTTGTCTGGTAGCGTAAGCAGTGCCTTTTGCAACTTTTTTTGGATTTCGTCCCCATCCATTTCCGGAGAAGCGTCAATCTTGTTGCTCAACTCCTTGTTGACGTCTTCCAGCGGAAGAAAGAACCTTCTCTTTTTCTTATTGAGAAAGGTGAGGCACTCGTTGGTGGCGATGCGATAAATCCAGGTGTAGAGCTGTGCATCTTCGCGAAACCGGTCTATGGCTTTATGTATTTTAATAAAAACCTCCTGGGTCACGTCATTAGAATCATCATGGTCAATGAGCATTTTGCGCACCATCCAATACACCCGTTTTTGGTAGGTTCTTACCAACAGGTTGAACCCGTAACTCCTGGTTTCGGGGTTTCTGATTTTTGATAATAATTCTTCGTCTTCCAAAAGAAGTAGTTGGTGGCGTAGGTTAGGGGTTAGACTTACTGGAAGTCTAAAGGTTTAACACCAATTTAATTAAATGCCTTGATGTAGTCTACCAATAGCTCAAATTGTTCCTTGGAATGAGCCGGGAAATTGGCAAAACGGAGTTGAGCGCCACCATGAACGCCATAGCCTTCACCGGCTACAATTCCTTTTTCGAGGAGGTACTGTGATAGTTTTTCGGTTTGATCACCGGATTCAGCGATGATAACAGTAGGTGACTGGTAGATTTTGTCTTTAACAAAAGGAGAGAGGATACTGTGTTGCATCAACTCATTGTAGAGGATAACGGATTTGTACTCTGTTTCCTTGCGGATGGTATGGATACCACGCCTCACCATATCCTCTGTTACTTTTCCCAATACGTAGATGGCTACACTATTAGGGGTTTCAGGTGTTTGGTTTTTCAATCCGTTCTTGAGGTAAAAAGGGAGGGTATGATGAGTACCAATGGACAACCCTTTTGCCTTCAGTGATTCGGCACGCGCGATACAGGCATCGTTGACGATCCACACACCCAGACCAGGAGGTAATCCAAATCCTTTTTGTACAGAAAAGTATACTGAGTCTACTTTTGAGTAATCAAAGTCAACGTAGGGTAGGGAAGACACCGCATCTACACATAAAAGTGCTTCAGGATTCAATTCTTTTAAATCGTATATAAATGATTTGGGCAAGGCTACTCCGGTGCTGGTTTCATTGTGGGTTACCCCGATGAGTTCTGCGTCCAGTTGGATAGGTTCGTTAAAACCGCTTCCATCCTGTACCCGTATTTCCTGTGCTTGCTTGTTGAGTTGTTGGGCAGCTTTATAAAACTTTTCAGAGAAAGCGCCATTTACAAAATGAGCTGATTTCTCTATGACCAGATTTTGAATCAATCGTTCCCAAATCTCAGTGGCCGAAGAAGTAAAGAAGATATGGTGTGTTTTGGGGATAGAAAGCAATTCACGCAACTGCTCCTGTGTATGCTGGTAAAGGGCTTCGAAAGCAGGGCTGCGATGAGACATTGAAGGCACACCCAGCTTAAAGGCGCCTTTGGTATGATCTTCAACAGTAAAATAGAGTTGGGAAGGACCCGGAGAAAAATTAACCATCTTTTTGCTCCTGCAAATTTAGGAGATTGGGTGACTATCTAAAGCGAATAAAAATAGATTTATTTCAGGGCAGGAGTAAACTATCTTTGCATTACTTTTGTATCAATAATTACCCACTCGGATTTGGGACACGTTTTTGGAACCTAACATTAATAACAATACCGAGTGCGTTCTTTATCAAAATCAGGCCTCATCCACTTTCGGGTGGACCTCATGCTTCGATTTATCGGAGTGTAGGATAACAGTGGAAGGTTGCGATCTTTTAGAATAGCTCAAAACTTGTCGTATCTGGGGTTCCTTAACACCCTCCAAGTCCAGTGGGTTTTTATTTTTTCAATTCAGCTTGCCACCGCAGTATTTGCAATGTACAGCATCCTTGTCGTGGCCCTCTTGCAGACAGTGAGGACACACTTCGGTGGTTACCACTTTAGTTTTTTGATAAGCCATCTCGGCCGTTACAATGCCGGTAGGAATAGCGATGATTCCGTATCCCAATATCATAATGATGGATGCTACCGTTTGACCCAATGGGGTAAGGGGCGCTATGTCTCCGTAACCTACAGTGGTGAGTGTTACGATGGCCCAATAAATACTGATAGGAATATTATCGAAGCCATTTTCTTTTCCTTCTATCAGGTACATTAAACTGCCAGCCAGTATTACGGAAGTGATTACGGTAAGTAAAAAGACGGTGATCTTGTGGCGACTTGCCCTCAAGGCGCTCATCAGTACTTGTCCTTCGCCAACAAAACGTGCCAGCTTAAACACCCGAAACACCCTGATTAACCTTACACTCCGAAGCACCAGAAGCACTTGTGCACCTGTCATCACCAGACTCAGGTAGGTAGGGATTATGGAGAGTAGGTCGATAATCCCATAAAAGCTATAGATGTATTGCCTTTTGTTTTTGACTATCCATACCCGTAAAGCGTATTCAATGGTAAAGATGATGGTGAAGATCCATTCGAAAACGATAAGTAGCGTACCTACACGAAGTTTGATCGAATCCACACTTTCAAGCATGATCACACCAATGCTCAATAATATGCAGATGATGAGGCCTATGTCAAAAGCCTTGCCTGTAGGCGTTTCAGCTTCAAAAATAATGTCGTAGACTTTCTTTTTGAGTTTACTTTTATCGTCAGGCCGCATAAGTACTAATATAGCACTCGAAACTTGATGGTATGCTCGATTGACCTCATTTCTTTGATCAAATCCTTATCGTAGCCCTTATTGATATCAGTAATCACGTAACCAATGTGCTCAGTTGTCTTCAAATATTGACCTGCAATGTTGATTTCGTTTTTGGCGAGCACAGCATTGATTTTTGCCAACACACCCGGTACGTTGTTATGGATGTGAATAAGCCGGTGAGCGTTTTCCAAAATGGGTAAAACCAGGTTGGGGAAATTAACACTTTGACTGGTGCTTCCGGTGTTGATATAATCGGTTAGTTTACCAGGAACAAAATGGGCAATATTTTCTTGTGCTTCCAGCGTGCTTCCTCCTATGTGAGGGGTGAGAATTGCATTGGGTACACCGCGGAGTTCTGAAATGAATTCTTCCTTATTACTAATGGGTTCCTGTTCAAACACATCGATCCCACATCCACGGATGTGTCCATCGAGCATTCTTTCCTTTAGTGCTTTGACGTCTACTACATGCCCTCGGCTAAGGTTGAGGAGGATGGCACCTTTCTTCATGATTTCAAGTTGTTGGGCCCCAATCATGTATTGATTAGATGGTCGGCCATCCACATGCAAGGATACTACATCTGATACCTGCAGTAAGTCTTTTAGCGTTTGGCATTTGGTGGCATTTCCCAGCGCCAACTTTTCTTCGGTATCATAGTAGAAGACCTTCATGCCCAGGCTCTCCGCCAGTACAGAAAGCTGAGATCCGATGCTGCCGTAACCAACAATGCCAAGGTTCTTACCTCTGATTTCAAAACTATTATTGGCTGACTTATCCCACTGCCCTTGGTGCATTTTTGCGAACTTATCCGGCAGGTTGCGCATCAGCATAATGATCTCTGCAATAGCCAACTCAACTACAGATCTGGTGTTACTGAAGGGTGCATTAAAAACCGCAATTCCTTTTTTTGCAGCTGCATCCAAATCAATTTGATTGGTGCCGATGCAAAAAGCACCAATGGCCATGAGCCTGTTGGCGTTCTCCAGCACTTTGGCAGTCACTTGTGTTTTAGACCGGATACCAAGGATGGATACATTCGCAATTTTTTCGCACAGTTCTTCCTCGGTAAGTCCGGCAGGGTAAACCTCCACGCTGAAACCTTCCTCCTTCATCAACTTCACCGCCACAGGATGCACGCTTTCAAGTAGCAATACGTTGATTCTGTTTTTGGGGTAGGAGATAGAAGCGTTCAAATTATTGAGATAGAGAAATTCGTCCAGGCTGGGTGTAATGTGATCTGCTTTTTCCAGAATGGTATCTCGCTCAACATTTTCTGTAAACGCAAAAAATTTATTAGCCAATCCGGAATGCTTTATTTCATAGTCGGTATATCCATCACCAATTACGTACACATCTCCAGGTAGATTGAGCCGCTTTAACTGTTCTACTTTTCCGTTGTTGGAAGAGAGTGGATTCTCTTCATCGAAGCCGATTACTTCACCCTTTTCGTTGAAGTGAAACTGATTGGCAAAGATGTTTTCTTTCTTCACACCATACTCCGTCACAATCGGATCGATGAAGGCGTGAAATCCGTTGGAGATAATATAGATGTGTCCGTTATGTTCCTTAAAGAAGGCCCTGTTCCGTTTGAAAGAATCAGAAACCATTCCTTTGAGTGCTACCACGAGTTGTTCGAGATGGCCTTTATTGGGAGCCAGTAATTCGAGTCTTTGCTTCAGCGATTCACGTACCGAAAGTGAACCGTCCATGCCCTGGTTGGTCAGATCCTCGATTTGCTTTTTGATGGCCTTTTTCTCCGGATGATCTTTCAGAGAGATGTCGGCCAGGGCATCAAATGCTTCTACTTTGGTGAATGTACTGTCAAAATCAATTACGAAATACTTGTTGGGCTTCATGCGCTTAAAAACTAAGGCGCAAATGTAACAAGTCGTGGTGATTTGTCCACCCGTATATGTACAAATGAGTGTTTACGCTTTGTTAAGTTCCAGTGTTTGAAGAAGATTCAGCGTGTATTCCTTGATCAGGTCTCTGGTGTTTCTGAAAGCATCCATGATTTCAGTTTCAGTCCCCTTCGCCTTGGCAGGGTCGGGGAAGTTGTGATGAATCCTATCGGCCTTGGACGGGAAGTAGGGGCAATTCTCCTTGGCGTGATCGCATACGGTGAGGATGAGATCAAATGGTATGGATTGATATTCATCGATGTGATTGGAAGTGTGGCCGGATATATCAACGCCATCTTCTTTCATCACTTCTATGGCTTTTGGATTCACGCCATGCGTTTCAATACCTGCACTGTAGACCTTAACTTTTCCATTGCTAAGGTGTCTTATATATCCCTCAGCCATTTGACTGCGGCATGAGTTTCCGGTACAAAGAACAAGAATGGTTAACATGATTGCTGTAAATGAAGATACATACATGTAGCCGTTACCGGGCAGACATGCGAAAATTCAGAAGAAGCAAGTACGGGCTTTACAACATCATTTCTGTTGATTACTTCAAAGCCTATTTTGAGAAAGAAGTCTTTAGCTGTCTCCGTGAGGAGGTAAAGGCCTTTCAGGTTTTTTTCCTTTGCTTTTTCGATGAGATGATAGGCAATCTGGGTACCCAATTTCTTGCCTCTGTTATCCGCTGTAATTGAAACGGAGCGAATTAAACCATGGTCTCCGTAGATTTCAATTCCTCCCGTTCCAACCAGCTTTTCATTGTCGTAATACCCAACGAGATAGTGATTGTCACTGTCAAGGTCTTCATGAGGAAGACCGGCAGTTTCGAGTTGCTTTGTAAAGGCTTCGAAAATATCAGATGAGTTTATCTCTTTGGGTATCATACGCATCCTCAATTTTTAGTTACAGCAATCGGGTCCGCAGCAAGCTTCTTTGGTTTGCTTTTCTGCATATACAGTAATGCTATAGATCCCAATGTTTCCTTTATTGTAGTCTTCCAGTTCTGCTTGGCTGAGATAGTCGGAAAGGATTTCCTTGGGTAACTCAATTTTCTTTTCTTTCTGGAGTTTGATGTTGGTAAACCCAGCCTCTTTGATGGTGTTGAGGTACTCGTCTTTTTGTATAGCGCCTGACACACATCCTGCATACATCTCTGCACTGTCCTGAAGTGGTTTTGGAAGATTTCCTACCAATACAATATCTGAAATGCTGAAGTGGCCACCTGTTTTTAAGATGCGGAAAGTTTCTTCAAAAGCCCTTTGTTTGTTGGGCACAAGGTTCATCACACAGTTGCTCACCACTACATCGGCTACGTCTGCCGTGATGGGAATGTTCTCAATGTCTCCAAAGCGGAATTCCACATTATTCAGCCCCAGCTTTTCTGCATTGGTTCTGGCTTTGTTGATCATTTTTTCCGTGAAGTCCACACCGATTATTTTGCCCTTGTCTCCAGCGACTGCGCGAGCTACAAATGCATCATTGCCAGCGCCTGATCCCAGGTCTACCACTGTATCACCTTCTTTGATCATTGCATATTCCGTTGGTAGGCCACAGCCTAATCCCAAGTCAGCATCTTTTACATAACCAGATAATTTCTCATAGTCTTCGGCCATGATGGCTTCATCGATGGTGCCGCATCCCGTTGCTCCGCAGCAACTGGTTTCGTTTTGCGCTTTACTTTGTTCGGCAATGTTGCCGTACGTCTCTTTTACTATTTGTTTTAATTCTTCGCCTGTTTTCATCTTTTGGATTTGTTTAAAGTTATGGTGCAAATCGTAATATTGCGATATAATTAGTTAAATTTTTTTAACAGCAGGAGGGATCTTTATAGGCGTCAAATAGTCCAACCAATTTAGCTTTTGCCTGGTTCCATGCATCCAGGTCTATGCAATAGCATACACTTGGCCCATCGATATTTCCTTTAATCAACCCTGAGTTTTTTAGTTCTTTCAAATGCTGTGATACGGTTGATTGTGAAAGGGGCAGCTCATCCACGATGTCGCCACAAACACATGATTGCTTAGATGCGAGGAATTGCAGAATCGCTATCCTTGCAGGATGGCCCAATGCCTTGGCTAAACCAGCCAGTTCATTCTGTGTCTTTGTAAATTCCTGTGTCTTTGTTGCTCCCATTGATTCCTTAATCGTAAAATTACGATATAAGTTTCATTCTCTTAGCATTATTTTTTAAAAATCTATCTTTTAATGCCCTGAGTAGTGAAAGAAAGCCCTTGCTGTCCGGTGGTAGATATCATTACAGCTTCAAAATAAGGCTCATTTTCGGTGTTGGGTGTACCCCATTCAAAGATAAAATTGCCGCCAGTGCCGCCTTCTTTGTCTCCCTCGTTGATCACAATTTCAACCGTTTCGAGCGGGGCAATGTAGATCGGTTTGTCGAAGTAGGTACGAATCAAATCTCCCTTTGTATTATAATACTTCGTGCTAAAAACGTACAGCGTATCTGTTGAGCTGATGTTGCGCATACTCACGGTAACCGTAAGGTGATAGGTTCTGTTTTCCGTCACCTGATAGATTTCAGAATAAGCGGATAAGTAGGTACTGCCCGTGGTCAGGCTATCTGTTGTGCCAGGGGCAACGCTTCTCTTGTCCCAATTGACAGTTGGAAGAGGTATTGCCTCTTTTTGCTGGTTACATGCAATAAGCACTACTGCCAGGAAAATAGGGATAGCACACTTCATGCGATAAGTTTTTTATTACCTATGAATATAGGTCTTCTTTATTTCTTTGCAAATGGGAGCCTCTGAATAGCCATTTGCCCATTGCTCATGACCAGCAGTGCATCCTGCAAGGCATTGATGTCCTCTAAGGGGTTGTTGGGAACCAATATGATATCTGCTTCGTATCCATTGACAATTCTTCCCGTCTGCTTATCTAACCTGAGCAGTTCAGCAGCCACTGTGGTAGCGGATTGGATGGCTTCAAAATTACTCATACCCATTCTGACAAAGTTGGCCACCTCAAGGGGAACAGTGCTTGTGGTGTTAGCAGTATATCTGTTGTCGGCACCGGTAGCAATCTTTACGCCTAAAGCATGGGCTTTCTTAAACATCTTTTCTGCTACAGGTAACATAAAATTCCCTCTCATTTCCAGGACAGCATCATCATAATCACCCCCTGGTTTTGTAAGATCTACCAACGTGATATAGGTTGGAACCAGGAACGTTCCCTTTTCCTTCATCAGTTTCAATGTTTTTTCACTTAGATAAGTACCATGCTCAATACTTCTGGCCCCTGCAGAGACAGCAGCATAAGCACCTTCATCACCATGGGCGTGAATCATTACCGGAACATCTCTTTTGGCAGCTTCATCTACCACCACTTTCAATTGATGTTCAGTGTAGGTTTGTTCTCTGGGATCGGTATCCGGCAAACCTGCGCGTTCGGTGCCTCTTGTCTTAATAAAATTTACACCACGGTCAATGTTTACGTTGACCAACTTTCTTAATTCCTCATCGGTGTTTACACCTCCGATTAATTCACCTAACCGGGTGTCTGATAATAGGCTTTGTCCTAATTGCGGTGTCACAAAAACTCCGGCTGCTACCATATCCGGTCCGGGGAGGAGACCTGACTTCACCAATTCACGTATGGCCACATCCTGGTAAGCTGAAACACTCGCACTTCTAACGGTAGTAACTCCGGATTTCATGGCTCTTTTGGCTGACTCCAGATTGTCAATATGGGTGTGCGCGTCAATCAACCCTGGCATCAGGTAGTTGCCTTCGCAATCCACTACCGTATAGTTGCTGGCAATCGCATCACCTTTCTTACCAATCTTTTCAATCTTTCCGTTTTTCACAAAAACGACAGCATCAGTATACACTTTGTTTTCATAGCCATTGATCAAATTGGCATTGGTAAGTGCATAGTCGGCTTGCTGCGCTATGGCGAATGAAGTAATGAACAGGAGAAGGGCGGTGATGGTTTTCATAGTCGGGGTTAGTAGTGGTTGATACTGGATTCTGGATACTGGATTCTGGATGCTGGATGCTAGTTAACTAGAATCCAGAATCCAGTATCTAGTTTATCTCATTTTTAAAATAGCAGCTGCTTCGTCAATTTGTTGGGTGTACTTCGTCAGGTTGCTGGAAAGTATTTCAATTTGTTCTTGAGCTTCTTTCCAATTACGTTGTTCAATAGCTTCACGTACTCCTGGCAAAGTCTTAACACCATACCCAGTGTAATACCCGGGTGCATAGATGCTATGTTGAAACCAAGGTCTGCGGGGAAGTCCTTCAGCGATGGTGAGTTTTTGTTCCGCAGTATAGAGTAGTTTATTCAACCTTGCCAGGTTGGTGTTGGGATTGGGATTCATCTTCACCAATTCCGCGTAAGTGTTGGCACTTTTTTCAAGACTGGCTACGGCATTTAATAAATTACTGAAGTTTAGGTATGGAACCGGCTCATTGGCTTTTGGTTGAATGAAGGTTTCTTTGGGGTCGCTGGCCAGCATGTAACGGTTTTCACGAATCATTTGATTTTCCACCTCAGTAGATTCGCGCATATTGTCCGTTAGTGTAGTTACTTCCTTGACATAACCGTTTACCGTGTTGTAAAATCCTTTGAAATCGAAAGGAAGCACATTGGAGTTGACAAGCCTTAGCGTTGTGCGACCGGCAGTTTTAGCCAGCGTTACACCATATTCAAAGGTTCCGTCTTTAAATCTTTTGTACATGTCGTAAGAGTCATAGATGGAGTGGTACTCTCCGCCACCATCTTCACCACCAAACCCGATGTTCAATGCAGGAATTCCTAAATGCTGAATGAATGGGCTATAGTCTGAACCCGAACCTAGTGCATCAATGGTCATGGAGGAGGAGTTGATGATTTCCTTCTTAGCCTTTGCGGAGGAGGCGTAGGCCGCCATTGCTGATTTTCTTCTTTCCAAAACGGTTACTCCTGTTTGAGGATCAGTCACATCTCTGGCTACATCACTTACCAATTGTTGTAAGGTATGAGACCCCTGAGCATAGAGAAAACCTCTTCCATTGCCATCAGAGTTGATATAGGCCACTAATTTTTGTTGAAGCTCTTCTGCATGGTGTTCAGCCCATTCGGTAGAACCAATCAATCCTGGCTCCTCACCGTCCCATCCTGCGTAGATGATAGTGCGTTTTGGTTTCCATCCGGTCTTGGTCAATTCAGCGACAGCTCTGGCTTCCTCCATCAATGCCACCATTCCACTAATAGGGTCAGCAGCACCGTTTACCCATGCATCGTGGTGATTGCCACGCATTACCCATTCATCAGGTAATTCTGTGCCTTTCATTTTGGCGATTACGTTATGACAATCCACCAATTTCCAATCAAACTGTAAATTCAAATGAACCTTAACCGGACCAGGGCCTACGTGGTAGGTGAGGGGTAAGGCACCTCGCATATATTCTGGAGCCAACGGGCCCCCTAAAGCCTTGAGTAATGGAGTAGCATCCTCATACCCAATTGGAATGACAGGAATTTTGATCAGGTTATCCGCTTGTGCTCTTTCAATTCTTTTGGCTTCTTCTGTTGCTCCAATATTGGGAGTTAAAGGATCACCAGGTCTAACAGGAAGGTCTAACACGGAACCGCGTTGTGCACCCAATCCTGGCCTGTAAGGTCCTTTAGGATAAACATCTCCCTGAAAATACCCATCGTCTTCAGGATCTGAGTAAATGATACAACCGATAGCACCTTTTTCCTGTGCCATTTTTGGTTTGATCCCTCTCCACGATCCACCGTATTTGGCGATTACGATCTTACCTTTTACATCAATCCCTAATTTCTCTAATTCTTCATAATCTTTTGGTACACCATATCCCACAAAAACCAATTCACCCGTTACATCCCCATCAGCGGAGAAGCCATGGTAGGTGGGGAGTTGTTCTTTTGCCTGACCGCTGGTAGCATCTTCCTTTAGCGCAGGTTCTACCAATTTGGCTTTGAACCTTGTAGGAGCCACCATTTCCAATACCCTCACTTTTGGGGTTGGAAATAATACTTTATAGGTTTCTACCTCTGCTTCATATCCCCAGCTTCTGAATTGATCTCTCATCCACTCCGCATATTCCTTTCCCATTTTAGATCCAAGATGATGAGGCCTTGCGGTGAGCTTCTTCATCCACTCGTCCAGGTTGGAAGCCTTTAAGTGGCTGTCAAATTTTTCCTCTAGTGCAATTTGAGCTTTGGCCGATTCTTCTGTGAAACCCTGAATGGTTTTTTGAGCAAATACCTGTGTGGTGAGAGTAAAAATGAAAACAATGGAAAATACGTGTTTCATGGTGGGTTATGGTTTGATTTTCAGTTTTCAATATAACCCAACTCTGGAATATTATGCCAATATGTTTGACAATCGGCTTTGGACTAATTCAAGGTGCAATAAAAAAGGGCGCTACGTGCACCCCGATTTCTATTGTTCTTACTTCCTTATTTCCTTCCTACAACCTTTTCCACTGCTGCCACAATATTTTCAGGCGACAAGCCATATTTCTTGAGGAGATCCAATGGCTTACCACTTTCTCCAAAGGAATCATTGACAGCCACCATCTCCACCGGGGCGGGATGGAATCTGGAAAGGGTTTGTGCAACACTGTCACCAAGTCCTCCATTCATTTGATGCTCTTCGCATGTTACCGCACAACCAGTCTTTGATACGGATTTAATAATGGCATCTATATCCAAAGGTTTTATCGTGTGAAGGTTGATCAGCTCCACACTGATTCCTTTTTCGGCAAGGATGGCCTCTGCTTCTACAGCTTGCCATACCATGTGTCCGTTAGCAAAAATGGTAACGTCTTTTCCATCAATCATTTTGTCGGCTTTACCGATTTCAAAGGGCCTGTCTTCTGCAATAAATACAGGCCATCCCGGTCTTCCGAATCGAAGGTAAGCAGGGCCCACATGGTCGCCTAAAGCAATGGTTGCTGCTTTGGTTTGATTGTAATCGCAGGGTACGATAACGGTCATGCCCGGAAGCATTTTCATCATGCCTACATCTTCCAGAATTTGATGCGTAGCACCATCTTCACCGAGTGTAAGGCCAGCATGAGAAGCGCATATTTTTACGTTCTTTCCCGAGTAGGCAATAGATTGTCTGATTTGATCATAAACTCTACCTGTTGAGAAATTGGCAAATGTTCCTGTGAAAGGAATCTTTCCTCCTATAGTCATACCCGCTGCAATGCCCATCATATTGGCTTCAGCAATTCCAGTTTGAAAAAAGCGATCAGGAAACTCCTTTTGGAAATCTCCCATTTTAAGAGAACCTGTAAGGTCCGCACAAAGCCCCACTACATTCTTATTTTTCCTACCCAACTCAAGGAGTCCGGCTCCAAAACCAGAGCGGGTATCTTTCTTATCTGTAAACGTATATTTGGTCATTTCAGTAGGTTGTGGTTCTCTATTATTATTTTGAGGGTAGCTCGAATACTTGATTTAGTAATCTCCAATGGTTTCATCCAGCTGACTTAATGCATCAGCCAATTGCTCATCGTTGGGGGCAATTCCATGCCATTTGTGAGTGCCCACCATAAAATCAACACCAAAGCCCATTTCCGTTTTCATCAGGTTCATAACAGGCTTCCCTTTTCTTGTAAGGGAGATAGCGTGCTTCAATGTTTTGATTACTTCTTCCAGATCGTTGCCATTACTTTCTATCACTTCCCAACCAAATGCTTTCCATTTTGCTTTAAGGTCTTGCAGGGAGAGGACTTGATCTACCGGCCCGTCAATTTGCTGTCCATTATAGTCGATGGTGGCTATGAGATTGTCAATTTTGTTGTGCGCTGCATACATGGCAGCTTCCCACACCTGACCTTCTTGTTGTTCTCCATCACCCATGAGGGTAAAAACAAGACGGCTATCATTGTTTAATTTTTTGGTTTGGGCAGCACCGATGGCTACCGATAGCCCTTGCCCAAGGGAACCGGATGCTACTCTCACACCAGGAAGGTGTTCATGGGTAGCAGGGTGTCCCTGAAGTCTTGTATTTAATTTTCTGAAGGTGGCCAGCTCCGCCACATCAAAATAACCAGAACGAGCCAGCGTGGAGTACCATACCGGAGAAATGTGGCCGTTGGAGAGGAAGAATAAATCTTCACCAGTTCCCTCCATGTTGAAGCTTTTGTCGTGCTTCATGATCTCAAAATAGAGTGCAACAAAGAACTCTGTACATCCAAGAGAACCGCCCGGGTGGCCTGATTGACAGGCATGTACCATGCGGACAATGTCTCTTCTGATTTGTGAAGGGAGTTTCTTTAGCGTAGCAAGTTCGGCCATGAGGTAGTGGTTTAGCCGCGAAGATGTGCGAATTTTATAAACCTTGCAAAGGAAATAATGGCCAATGCAGTGATTGACTGAAATTAATTGAGACTGCCTACTTGGTTTTCTTCTTTACTGCCTTTTTCGCTAACTTTTTTACCACTTTCTTTTTCGCTGGGCTTTTCTTTGGAGTTGATTTTTTGGCTTTAGTTTTAGGAGCCGTGGTCTGAGCACCTGGATTGAGTATTTGATCTGCGTGGTTTTTAGTATCCACTTTTCCGATTATCTCTTCGATCGTTCCCTTCTCATCAATAATAAAAGTGATTCTCGCTGTGCCCATGTACTTTCTGCCATACATTGATTTTTCAATCCATGTCCCATATTTGGTGTGAACCACCTTGTCCACATCGGCAAGCAGGCGAAAGGGGAGGTTTTGTTTTTCTATAAATTTTTGGTGCGACTTTTCTGTATCGGTACTTACTCCAAGCACTTCGTATCCTTTTTTCTGAAGTAGTTTATAATTATCTCTCAGGTTGCAGGCCTCAGTAGTGCAACCTGGAGTTTGATCTTTTGGGTAGAAGTAGAGGACTACTTTCTTTCCTTTTAAATCGGACAAAGATACTTTGTTTCCGTCCTGATCATTCACTTTGAAGGCAGGTGCTTTTTGACCAACTTTTAATGCCATGTGCTAAGGGATTTTTTCGTGATAAATATTTTCATTGCCAGCATTGTCGACCACTTTCACAGCCAGGTCTCCTTTGAGCGGGACTTTGCTATCCTGCCGTTCTGCCCAGATCATATTGGTTTTATAGTCGTAATTCATGAGCAGCCACTCCCCATTAATACTTGCTTCGTAATAGGCGATGCCCGACAGGTCATCATATATTTTGAATCGGGCTGCAGCGCCATTGACCGCCATCCTTCGAATGGTAGGAGCATTGGTATCTTCCAACAAAACAAAGTCGCCAAAGTCTCTGGTAGAGAAAGTGATTTTACCGTTGGCCCAGCTTCCACCCATATATTGAAAATACCTTCCTGCAGAACGGTAAACTGAGAATTTTTCAGTGTAGTCTCCTTTTGGTTTTAAGGTAATGCTGATGTTTCTGTGAATAGGATAAATGGAATCACCAATTGAAAATACCTCCTTGTCTTTATGAGTGTGTTTGATCCTTAAAAAAACTGTGTCATACAATGAACTTCTGGAAAAATTAATATCTACAAGATCGCTATAGTATTTGTAAGGAACTCCTGAAGGTATCATGTCCTTAAAATCTGTTCTCAAAATTTCATTACCCACCTTTATAGAGTCAGGTAGTTTCTTCCTTAGGTCAAAGAGGAAAACATTTTTATTCTTTCCAGAGTAAGCTGGTACTGCATACTCGGTGTTGTTGTTGAAGTAAAGCGTAGCGCTGTCTCCCAATATTTTCGAGCTTGCGATCTCCAGGATATTCTCAATGTATTGATGAGAGAAATTTTTAGAATTGGGCGCCATGGTGTTGACCTCATTGGGTGGTGTGCTTTGCTTTAATGAAAGGTTAAGTTCACTTTCATTACCGTAGCTATCTCTTAAGAGGATTTTGATAGGCACGTCCTCTGCTTTGACGGTCACCATACCCTTGTTCCGAGTTCCGGCATAATAGTCCAATCCATTGCCGTCATCAACATATAATTTATTGTATCGGTCTCCGCTGTTTTTCAAAGTGGTGTAATCCATAAGTGTAAGTATGTTCCGGGTGTCCCCAAAATTTACTTTGTCTATCACCTGTTTGAAAACCCGTTGTTCACCGGCATACATTTCAATGTGATTGATGCCGCATCGCGATCTGGAGTTATCGAGTTTATCATACCCCAATACTTCAATGCCAATAGTACCTGAGGCTAAAATGGGAAAAGGTAATTTGTAGTTATTGCCATCTTTTACCACATAGAATTCAAACCTTCCAAATTGGTCATTAATCCTTGAATTGATGTCCATTGTTCTAAAGGCTACCTTCTGAACGATTGGAGGTGTGTTGTCTACTACCTCATCGAAGTTGAAGATGAGTGGATTGAGAGCTTCATTGTTTTTGTCCCTGATATCGAAGTGCAGGTGAGGGCCGCTTGATCCACCGGTATTCCCGGAGTAGGCTACCGTATCACCTCTTTTGATGTCGAAGGTACCCGGTTTGAAAAACAAGTTGACGTCAAATGATTTTTTGCGGTACTGCTCTTTTCTTACATAGTCCGCAATTTTTTTCTCGAAGCGATCGAGGTGACCATACACGGTGGTATGCCCGTTCGGATGAGTGATATAAAGTGCATTTCCATAACCGCCAGTGCTAATGCTGATGCGCGATACGTAGCCTTGCTGTGCTGAAAGGATAGGTACTCCAATACGACCATTGGTACGCACATCAATTCCGGAATGGAAATGATTGCTACGAAGTTCACCCATCGTTCCTGCCAATAAATTAGGCGACCCCGGCTCTACAGGAAAGAGATAGGTTTCATCGCTTGTACTTTTTCTCTCCAAATTATCTTCAGGAGCACTGAACTGTGCCAGCGAAGATTTTACAATGAATAGAAAAACAAATACAATGAATTTACTTAACCTCAAACTCCAACAACTTTTCATTCTCAATATAGGCGGATAATCGATTTCCCAACGCTACAGGCCCAACGCCTTTTGGTGTACCGGTAAAAATCAAGTCTCCGGTTTTTAGTGTAAAAAATTTAGATAAATATGATACGATGTAATCGAAGTTAAAAAGCATGTGACTTGTGTTTCCTTGTTGCTTCACAATGCCATCAACTTCAAGTTTAAAATTTATATTATTCAATTCTTTAAAATGGCTCACCGGATAAAAAGTATCAGAGACAGGAGCAGATCCGTTAAAGCCTTTGGCTATGTCCCAGGGTAGCCCTTTCTCTTTTGCTTTTTGCTGCAAATCCCTTGCCGTAAAATCAACTCCTATGCCAATGCTATCGTAATACTTGTGTGCAAATTTTTCTTCTATGGCTTTTCCTTCTTTCGAAATTCTTAGCACCAGTTCCACTTCATAATGAATGTCTTTCGAAATGGTAGGGTAATAAAAGGGGGCATTATTTCTTAGTAGTGCAGTATCAGGCTTAGTAAAAATGACCGGTTCATCAGGGCGCTCATTGTTTAGTTCAGAAATATGTTCGGCATAATTACGCCCTATTGCAAAAATTCTCATGTTTGGGGTATTGTCTTCTACAAAGCTATAAACAATAAATAGCGGAAAACGTTTTTTATTAGGCTTTTTTATCACTTTTTTGATTTGTGGCAGTAACTTTGCAGCCATTCAACCACCATTATGATCAGATCACTTATACTTTTTGCCAGCATTCTTTTTATACATGCCTGCGCTACCGTTCCGGTAACCGGAAGGCGTCAGATGAGTTTAATTTCCAGTGCAGAGATTAATCAAATGTCCGCTGATCAATACCAGCAAGTTTTAAGAGAAAGTAAGCTTTCTTCTGACCAGGAGCAGGTGGCCATGATAAAGCGTGTAGGAAACAACATTAAAACGGCTGTCGAGCAATATATGGCCAGCAAGGGCGCTTCTTCGGAATTAGCTGGTTTTAACTGGGAATTCAATCTGATTCAGGATGATGAAACGGTAAACGCCTGGTGCATGCCCGGTGGTAAGGTGGCCTTCTACACAGCGATAATGCCCATCTGCAAGGAT
Organism: Cyclobacteriaceae bacterium; assembly: GCA_039971015.1. GTDB lineage: Bacteria > Bacteroidota > Bacteroidia > Cytophagales > Cyclobacteriaceae > ELB16-189. Next base: position 78,451 of record JBDVKV010000014.1, on the reverse strand, counting down.
GAGTTGGGAGTGGCCGTGGTAATGGGGCACGAAGTAGCCCATGCGATTGCCAATCATGGTAGAGAGAGAATGAGCCAGGGGCTACTCGCAGAGTTTGGACTAAGCACCTTAGGTGCAGCTATGGGACAAAACCCTACGGCTACACAAAGTATTTTTATGCAGGCAGTAGGAGTAGGTACTAATGTAGGAATGCTAAAATTTTCCCGGAGTCATGAATCAGAGGCGGATCATATTGGTTTGATTTTTATGGCCATGGCAGGATATGATCCGAGTGCTGCTCCAAAGTTTTGGGAGCGTATGTCAGCATTAAGTGGAGGACAGGCACCCCCCGAGTTTCTATCTACTCACCCTTCGCATGAAACCCGGATCAACGATCTGGAAGGGTGGATACCAGAGGCTATGCAATACTATAAGAAGTAATCACTTGCTAGGCAGTGTTAAGGTGAAGCCCACACTCTTTGTGTGACTCTTCCCACCACCATCTTCCCGCACGGTCATCTTCATTTTCGGCAACAGCTCTTGTGCATGGCTGGCAGCCAATGCTTTTAAAACCTGTTTTCAATAATTTATTGACCGGAATCCGGTGGGCATGGATTTGTTCCAATACTTCCTCCTGAGTCCAGTGGATTAGCGGGTTGTACTTGATTACCTGATGGGTTTCGTTCCATTCAATGAGCTTTCCGAATTGCCTTGCGTGCGACTGATCTGCACGGAGACCGGTAATCCATACGTTTGCATCTTTCAACGCTCTTTTGAGCGGGTTGACTTTTCTAATTTTACAGCACTCTAATCGATCATCAATTGAATTGTAAAAAGAGTTGGCACCTTTTGTAGCGATTAATTTTTCTACTGATGGGGCATCAGGGAAATATACCTTAATGTTTGTTTTTAATCTCCAATTGGTTTCGTCCAGTAAATCGTACGTTTCCTGAAAGAGTCTCCCCGTGTCAATCGTAAATATTTCAGTATCTAGTTGTTTGCTGCTGATCCAGTAGGCGAGGAGTTGTGCTTCGGGACCTAGGGCCGTTGATAACTTTACGGTATCTCCAAATTTATCGTTCAGCCAGACGAGCCCTTTAATAGGGTGTAAAACTGATAGTTCGTCTTCTATTTCCTGAATCGTCATTGACTATAAAATCCAGGGTAAATAAACAATAAAGTCTATAGAAATACTAGATTATATGATTTTTATATATAACTATTTGATAGTAAGTATTTTAGAATTAAAGTGAGGGGCTATTTATTAAAACTGCTCAGTTTTATTTCCGTGAGTTTGCGCTTGGTATCCAATGGGAAGTCACCTTTCATTACCCAGTCGTAGTAGGAGGGTTCGTCTTTTAGTACCTGATGAACCGGTTTGTTTTTGTGCTTTCCAAAATTAATGACCACCTCGCCCTTGTCGTTCCGTACCATTCTGCCAGCCAGGTCAACCATATTTGAAGTGGTAAGTTGATGCAAAGCCTCCATATCGTTTTTAATCACTCCCACTTCATTGCCCAGGGTGTCGACAACAGGCTGATTTTCGTATTTGGCAACCTGCGCAATCAACACATCCATAGTGGCTTCTGTATCGGCTTCAGCGGAATGGGAATTCTGTAGATCTTTATTGCAATAGAAACTGTAGGCTGCACTAAGATTTCGCTTCTCCATCATATGGTAGATTTTTTGCGCATCTACGATTTTTTTTCGGTCATAATCAAAGTCAATTCCTGCCCTCAAAAATTCTTCCACTAACATAGGGACATCGAACTTGATAACATTAAAACCTGAGAGGTCGGCTCCTTCAAAAAACCGAGCATACTCTTTTGCTACCTCTTTAAAAGTTGGTTTGTCGGCTACGTCCTTGTCGTAAATGCCATGGAACATTGATGATTCGGCAGGTATAGGTATCCCAGGGTTGATGCGATTTGTTTTTTTTATCACTTCTCCATTGGGCATCATTTTAATTACAGCAATTTCAATGATGCGGTCATGGGTAATATTTGTGCCAGTGCTTTCTAAATCAAAAAAGCAAATAGGCACTTTGAGGTTTAACTTCATGGAGAAAGGTAGGTGGTTAGTTAAATAGAGTTGAAGTCAATTGACTCATGTCAAGACCATTAAAGTTTCCGGAACTCATCATTACCAGATTGCTATTCTCCTTAGGCAATGATTTTAGGTGATCAACAAGCGAATCTGTATCTGTAAATACAGAAAGATTTGTATGCCCAAAAGCCGATTTAATTTGTGATGCATCCAGCGGCTCAAGTCCTTTTTGTTTTACCTTTTCAGGGTTGAAGTAGATGAGTGCAGTGTCACAAGCCTTCATGGTACTGTCGTATTCAGGAAGGAATTTTTTGTTCAAACTGCTGTAAGTATGCAACTCAAGGCAGCCAATGAGATGGCGCTTTGGAAATATGCTTTTTATGGCTTCGGTGGTGGCCTTCACTTTTGATGGAGCGTGCGCAAAGTCTTTATAAACGGTAGAAGAATCATTGGCATAGATTTTTTGAAGACGTCCATCGGCTCCTTTAAAGCTGGGGAGTGCTTCGAAAAACTGATCGTTTGAGATTCCAATTTTCTTTAACAATTCCTTGGCAGCAGAAATATTTTGCAAATTATGTTTGCCGAAAAGCTGAATAGGGGTTCGCTCCTTATTAGGGCCTATCAAATAGACTACACCGTTTTCTATTACATGATCGTGGGTACTATATCCAATCGCTTGCACATCGACTCTTTCCTTTTTAGCGATTTTCTCTACCAGTTTGTCTTCACTATTATAAATAAGGGTACCACATTTTGGAGAGGCGTCCGCCAATAGCTCAAATTGCTTTTCATATTCGGCACTTGTTGGGAATACGTTGGCATGATCCCATGCGATGCCACTGATAATGGCCATGTGGTGATGGTATTTTAAGAATTTGGCTGTGGGGTCAAGGGGTGAACTGAGATACTCGTCACCTTCTATTAATATAATGGGAGCATCGGTAAGCTTAACTGTATTCTCCATGCCTTCCTGCTGTGCACCTATAACATAATCAAACTTTCGGTTGAAAAATGACAGCACATGAATGAGCAAAGCGGTGATTGTAGTTTTGCCATGACTGCCACAAATTACAATGCGTTGTTTGTTAACAGCCTGATTATAAATAAATTCCGGAAAGGAAAGTATAGGTAGTCCAAGTGATTGTGCCTTTATCAACTCCGGGTTATCTTGTTTGGCGTGCATGCCAAGAATAACGGCATTAATAGTATTATCAATTTTATCCGGAAACCACCCTAAAGCGGGAGGTAACAAATTGTGTTTACTGAGTTTACTTTTTGAAGGGTCCTGAATGTCGTCATCAGAGCCAGATACCTGGTGTCCTTGTTGACTAAGTGCGATGGCCAGGTTATGCATTACGCTTCCACCTATGGCAATGAAATGAAATTTCTGAGGGTGAGACATCAAGTCCTAAATTAATAGTTAAAGGCCAAGTTAAAAAAAGAGATTGAAAAACAATGAGAATCAGTACAATGGATATCAAAGGAAAGAATTATTACATCCCCGAAGTTCTTTTGTACCTTATAGCGTATTGCCATCATTGATGAAGAAAAAGTTTCCAAATGCAATTTATTCACAATTACACATGTTTTAATGTGGGAAACTTGTTTATTGAAATGTGAGGAATAGGGGAACGGACACTATTACATTGATTAGGTTTGTTGCCCATTAAGAAATTACTAGCCCAACAACCACAGTATGGAGCAAAGATCAACGTCATTGAGGCCAAGTTCTGCTTATAGCGGAGCAGGAAGTAAGTCAGGTAAGGCTCTGGTGAGAGACCTCACCGAGAGCCTTGGCAAACTTCCGCCTCAAGCGCTTGATCTCGAGGAAGCTGTGTTGGGAGCCTTAATGCTGGAGAAGAATGCTTTAACTACCGTAGTAGAGTTTCTTCGCCCAGAGCATTTCTACTCAGATGCACATAATCTGATCTATAGTGCTATCATCGATCTTTTTAAGGCGTCTGATCCGGTGGATATGCGTACGGTGGTGGCTCAACTTCGCAAGAATGGAAAACTTGAATTGGTAGGTGGTGCTTACGCCATTGCTGAGCTGACTTCTAAAGTGAGTTCTGCAGCCAATATTGAGTATCACTCCAGGATTATTATAGAGATGGCCATCAAACGCAATTTGATAGAAATTGCGTCTCAGGTTCATCATGATGCCTATGAAGATACCAATGATGTCTTTGAACTGCTGGACAAGACGGAGCAATCGATCTATCAGATTGCCGACTCCAACCTGAGAAAGAATTACGATAGCATGAAATCTTTGATGTTCCAGGCTACCAAAGAAATTCAGGAAAAGAGGAATCACAAGGATGGATTAACGGGAGTTCCGACCGGATTTTCTCGTTTGGACAGAATTACCTCGGGCTGGCAAAAATCGGATTTGGTGATTATTGCTGCACGACCTGGTATGGGTAAGACAGCATTTGTAGTGTCGGCATTAAGAAATGCTGCGGTCGACTTTAATTTTCCTGTGGCTATTTTCAGTTTGGAGATGGCCTCTATTCAGTTGGTTAACCGGTTGATTTCTGCAGAGGCAGAATTGGAATCGGAGAAAATAAGGAAAGGAAATATTCAGGAGTTCGAATGGCAACAATTAGTACACAAGACCAATCGACTTTCTACGGCTCCTATTTTTATAGATGACACACCAGCTTTGTCCATACTTGAATTGAGGGCAAAGTGCAGGCGTTTGAAAGCCGAACACAATATTCAATTGATTGTAGTGGATTATCTCCAGTTGATGAAAGGTGAGGTAGGAGGAAATCGAGAGCAGGAGATCGCTTCCATTTCGCGGGCGCTGAAAGGCGTGGCCAAGGAATTGAATGTTCCCGTGATTGCACTTTCGCAGTTGAGTCGTGGTGTGGAAACAAGAGGAGGAGACAAAAGACCTCAACTTTCTGACTTGCGTGAATCGGGATCCATTGAACAGGATGCTGATATTGTAATGTTCCTTTATCGACCTGAATACTATAAGATTACCGTAGATGAGGACGGCATGCCAACACAGGGAATGGCTGAAGTGATCATCGCGAAAAACAGAAACGGATCATTGGAAAATGTGAAACTTAAGTTCATCGGTAAGTACACCAAGTTCGCTGACTTTGATGGACCTGCAAATGAAAATCCTTTCTCAGGCATGATTACCAAAGAAAGTAGATTAAATGCATTTGATCAGCCGGAAGAGCCACCATTGCCGGATGATGAAACCCCATTCTAAGAAATTAAATAGCCGGTTCAATTAGTCAGTTCTATTGCTGACGTGTTTTGTATATTTGAAAGTAAGGCAAAACACATTTCGAGTTGGCGTATCGCATATTCTCTGTAGGTATATTCTTCTTCCTGCTCACGGCAGGGTACCATAGCAATGCACAAATCCCGCAGGTAGATAGTCTCAAGCGCATCCTTGACAACTCGGATACGTTATCTGAATCCTATGCGCTCAACCTTTTTATACTTTGTAATGACCTGTTGGAGTACAATCCGGATTCAGCACTTCCTTATTGTCTTCAGGCGGCACAGGTGCCCCACGATAATGATTCCTTGCTGGCACAGGTATATATAAAGACGGCAACGGCTTACAATTCGTTGGAGAGGTATGATGAAGCTGTCTCCGCATTTAATCAGGCACTCAGTATTTACCAGACGCTTCAGTACAGTGCTGCAGAAGAACAGGCCTATCTTAACTTAGGAGAGACCTACCTGGATCAAGGTGAGTTTGAAAAAGCCTTGTCTGCTACCTATAAGGCTTTACAAATCAGCAAGTCATTTAACTATAAACTGGATGAGCTATACGCTATAGAGCTATTGGCCAAGATACATGCAGGTCTCAATCAATACGACAGTGCCTATTTCTATAATCTCCAATCTGTATCTCTGAAAGATTCACTTTTCAATTTGGAGAAGGAAAACATACGCTCAGAAATGGAAGCAAAGTACGAGACAGAAAAGAAAGAGCAGACGATTGTGCGACTGCAGCAGGAGACTTTGATTAAAGATTTGCAAGTACAGCAGGAACAACAATGGCGCAATAATCTGGTTATGCTGGCAGGGTCATTAGGTATTATTGCTATTCTATTCTATAGCCGATTTAGAAATAAAAAGAAAGCCACTGAAGAGCTCAATCAAAAAAATGAAGAGTTGAAAAAACTCAATGGATTTAAGGACAGGTTGTTTACCGTGATCTCTCATGATCTAAAGAGCCCTCTTTCCGCTTTTAACAATTTAACAAGAAGCCTGGCTGATAACGTAAAAAATATAACACCGGGTGAAATTGAAGAATACCTAAGAAACCTGAATCAATCGTCCATAGACCTTTCGAGGTTGCTTAACAACCTTTTGGAATGGGCCTTAAGCCAGACCGGGGCAATTACCTACAAGCCAGAGCAGATCAATTGCAAAGAGGTAATGGAGGAAGTATCCACACAGCTAAGTTCTACTATAGCGGAGAGAAATATTCAATTGGAACATTTTGTTCCTTCGGAGTTAGCAGCTTATGCAGATCGTGATATGGTAATTATTGTCCTTCGTAATTTACTCTCGAATGCCATTAAATTTTCGAACAAAGGAACAGTCATAACCCTGTTTGCAGGGAAAAAGGATGGCATAATCACTTTAGGGGTGAAAGACCAGGGGGTGGGAATCAATCATGAGGACCAGCAAAAATTATTTGATGCATCAGCGGATGTACATAGTGTGGGTACTTCAACCGAAAAAGGAACAGGGATTGGATTAATTTTGTGTAAGGATCTGGTGGAACGAAATGGAGGAAATATTTATGTTGAGAGTAAGCTGGGTGAAGGGAGTAATTTTTATTTTAGCTTACCAGAAATGAAGCCATCATATTGATTATTTGCGGCCACTAGCTGGACTATCCCCGGTGAACAAGGCAAATGGTTAATTTTAATAGTGCGGTGCTTTTTTTCACAGAGGATAAATCTGATTATTTTTTATTATCCAAAGTGCTTTGTATATTAATACGCATGAAAGCACTTTTACTGACAGGGCCAGGGCAAATTGAATTGAAGGATATTCCAATTCCGGAAGTCACTATGGGTAAGGCGTTGGTGAAAATGAAAGGAGCCGCACTGAACAGGCGGGACGATTGGATCAGGGAAGGCAAATATCCCCGTATCAAGTATGGAGTGACTCTCGGTTCGGATGGGGCTGGGGTAGTGGAGAAAGTATTTGATGATGTTCATAAGGCTTGGGTTGGGCAGGAGGTCGTAATCAATCCAAATATTGATTGGGGGAATGACCCCGAGGTGCAATCTCAGAATTATACGATTTTAGGCATGCCTGTGAATGGCACCTTTACGGAATATTTATTGGTGAATGTTGACCGACTTCAGCACAAACCATTTCATCTTGATTTTCTTCAGGCGGCCACGCTACCACTTGGCGGACTTACGGCATACAGGGCACTTTTTAGGAGAGGTGGTTTGCGGGCAGGCATGAACGTTTTGATTTCCGGATTTGGAGGAGGTGTAGCGCAATTCGCGTTTTTATTTGCGCAAGCTGCAGAGGCCAATGTCTACATTACCTCTGGGAGTGATGAAAAGATTGAGAAAGCTTTAAAGATGGGAGCAAAGGGAGCCTTTAACTATAAAAAACAGAGTAATTATGAAGATCTCTGGAAAACGAGAGGAGGGTTTGATTTGATAATTGATAGTGCAGGTGGAGATCAATTGAATAGTTACATAAAGATTTTAAGACCTAATGGTCGCATTGTGTTTTATGGCGCTACCAATGGACTTCCTTCAAAAGTTGATCTTTATCGCATGTTTTGGAATCAACTGACACTGCAGGGTACCACCATGGGAAATGATTCTGAGTTTAATGAAATGCTTTCGTTTGTGAGCAAACATAAAATCCGGCCTGTGGTAGATTCCATCAGACCCTTTTCCAAAATAGCATCATCGTTTTCGGATATTACCAAACCCAATAAAGTAGGCAAGATTGTATTTCAGATTTAGCCAAAAGCAAAAGCCACGCTTTCAACGTGGCTCAGTTCAATTCTATGTCAATTGCAACAACTACATAATCTTAGCAGTATTCCTCACCCAGTCTCTGATCTGAGTTTTGGTTTTTCCCGTTTTCATCTGTAGTCGTCCGATCAACTCATTCTCACCGCGAGCCATAAATTGCAGATCACCACTTGAAACATTAGGAAATTCTTTTTTAATTCTTCCGCTTAGATTGTTCCAATTGGCACCTAAACTTAAATCAGACTCTTTTGAATTCTTTACGTTTTCTTCCTGTTTCATAATAATGTTGTGCTCTTTTTATTTTAACAATTACCCCACCTGGATTAAACCTTGATAGATTCCGTCAGGTGGTCAATTGAAGACTTTCCATTCTTTGTGTACTCTTCAATTTTTTTGTTGTACGTTTTTTTTGCTGAATCTAAAGATTCATTGGCTTTTTCGATCAGTTCATTGGCAAGTCGCTGAGATTCAGCTTTAATTTTTTTTCTGGTTTTTCTACCGCTTCTGGGAGCAAGGATTAAACCGCTTGCAGCACCTAATGCAGCACCAATAATAAACCCTCCAAGAACTTTTGCTTTGGTATTCATAATATAATCATTTAAAATTTTCGTTCCTGAATTTTTCAGGACAATCCGATTGAGCGGAAGGTGTGTGTTGTAGTAAGGTGATCAGGTTTGATCTTATTTCCCGCTCTAATATAACAACACAATAACTACCTAAATAGTTTAGAAAAAGTGAAAGAAAGTAGATCAAAATTTATTGAACTACTTTCTTCTCTGAAATTCACTATAGTAATCCAGTGATGTTTGCTGTGATGGATGTGCTGGAGTTGGCACCTACTGTAATAAAGTTGGCAACACTTCCATTAATGTTGATTTCTGCGTCAAGCATAGTGTTCAACTCGTATTCATTGTTCACATCATTTTTGTCATGGGCTGCAAATGCAATCTCATATTCCCCCTCTTCAAGAAAGTGCAACTCATAGGAATCTGTAAGACCTCCCTTTACAACGGTGCTGGTCACAGCATTGGTGAATAGTCTTCCATTAGCATCGGAGGTCGTTTCTGCAGACTGGTTGAATTCCCCTTTTTTGTAAGCATATACGATTATTTTATCTGCATTGGTAGAAAAGGACTCTTGATAGGTTCCTTTAATTTCACCAGCGTTGCTTTTGTTGATTACTCTTACTGCCAGGTTTAAATCATTTGAATTGACAAACTGATATTTTACAGATGAGTTGGAAGAGCGCTGAATGGCCTTTCTTAAATCGAAATCCATTACGATTGTGTTTGAGGAATTCGCAGCAACATCCAGTGACTTATTCATAACAATTTCAGTTGTCCCAGTAGTTGCTCCGGTCAATTTGTATTTCGTATCGTCAGATGTTAACACATAATTTCCGGGAGCATTGCCATTGGCATCACTTTCATTATCCAGAACTAAAGTGATTGTATTGTATGATTTTGCATCCAATTGTGATGTACCCAATAGTTTGGTTTGTCCTTCTGTATAAGCAGTTAAATCGATTGTCTGCTTTTGTGCAAGACCTACAGAAGTTCCATCCACTTGGATATCGGTAACCGTGACAAAGACACCTTTTACAGTGGCATCATCCGATGGGGCATCCGTAATCTCAAATTCTACTTCTCCCATTCCGGTCGAAGGGTCATCATTATCATTACATGATTGAACAGCAAATGCTGCGACACCTATCAATAAAACTTTTGAAAGATTTAATATTTTAGAAATCATAATTCTGATGTTGTTTGGTTCGTTACCAACAATGCCAAAAGTTTGCCAGATGAAATTTCAGGGATTAGAGCTAAATAGAAGGAATACGCGTGTGAATAGTGTGTAATAGGTTCCACACTTAGATGCATTGTTCTACACTTGTACAAAAAATTAATCCAATTCTTCCAACAGCTGTTTTAATTCTGTGGCCGCTTTATGCTCGTTTTGAAGCCTTGCAGTTTTAATTCCTTGTTCTAAAATGATTTTTGCTTCCTCCAGTCGGTTTTGATCCAATAAGAGCAGGCCAGTTTGATAATAGGTAGGTACGTAATCCGGTTTCTTTTTAACGAGCTCCAATAGGATAGCTGTAGCCTTTTTGGGGTCATCGTGACTGAATTCAAGGGCCAATGCATATCGGCTAAAAGAATCCTCTGGATCCTCGGCTATAAATTTCTCCAATAATTTTATCCGTTCGGTGTTCATTTAGTTTTTCAAGGCCAGGGTTCCGATTTTAGCATTTTATGCGCTATCTTGAGCGCAATTTAGTAGGATTTACTTAACCTTTTGATAATCATTTTGTTGGCATAGTATGAAGATTCTTGTTTGCATTAGTCATGTCCCTGATACAACATCTAAAATCAATTTTGTAGAGAATAACACAAAATTTGATACGGCAGGGGTACAATATATTATTGGTCCTTATGATGACTACGCTCTGGCCAGGGCTATAGAGTTAAAGGAGTCATTGAGTGCTACGGTTACAGTATTGAATGTTGGTCTTGCTGAGACTGAACCCACCATCCGTAAAGCATTGGCCATTGGAGCCGATGATGCTATTAGGATTAATGCGGAGCCAACCGATTCAAATTTTGTAGCGACTCAAATTGCTGAACATGCCAAAGGCTACGACTTGATTTTAATGGGAAGAGAATCTATTGACTATAATAGTGGTGTTGTTCACAGCATGGTAGGTGAATTATTGGGATTGCCATCGGTATCTCCGGTAATGAAATTGGATATTGATGGGACTACCGTAAAGATGCAGCGTGAAATAGAAGGAGGGAAGGAGTCTTTGGAGGCTTCGCTTCCCCTGGTAGCAGGATGTCAGGAACCGATCGCAGAGTGGAAGATTCCAAACATGCGTGGAATCATGTCAGCAAGAACAAAGCCACTGAATGTAGTTGAGCCAAAAGCAGTAGAGGCTGCAGTTAATTTCCAGAAATATGAATTGCCTCCACCTAAGGGAGCGGTGAAGATGATCAGTGAAGACAATGTAGCTGAATTGGTAAGTCTGTTGAAGAATGAGGCAAAGGTTTTATAACAAATAGAAATAAGAGAATATGGCAATATTAGTTTTTGTAGAAAGTGCTGAAGGAAAAATAAAGAAGACCTCTCTCGAAGCCGTTGCGTATGCTCACGCAATGGGAGATCAGGTTACCGCGATTGCGTTAGGCTCTATCGATAAGTCAGAGTTGGAAGCGATCGGTAAATTTGGAGCATCCAAAGTATTGGCTGTTGGAAACGAAAGGTTAAACCAGGGAGTGATTAAAGCTTATGCGTCTGTGCTTTCACAGGCGATGGACGCGGAAGGTACAGATTCTTTGGTATTGGCCAACTCATCATTAGGAACTCCGGTAGCAGCCAGTGTGGCTACAAAAATAGGAGCCAGCCTCGCCTCTAATGTGGTGGATATTCCAGATACTTCTTCGGGTTTTGTCGTTAAGCAAAGTATTTACACAGGTAAAGCATTTGCTCTGGTAGAAATGAAAAACCAAAAGAAAGTCATTGGTATCAGAAAAAATGCCGTTGAACTGAAAGAAACAGGTGGAAGTGCCGAGGTTACTGACTTTGCCGCCAACCTGACGGATGCAGACTTTGCAACCAAAATAACGGCTACGGAAAAGGCGACAGGTGATATTCTACTTCCAGAGGCTGAAATTGTAGTTTCCGGAGGTCGTGGAATGAAGGGGCCTGAGCACTGGGGCATATTGGAAGACCTGGCTAAAATACTCGGAGCGGCTACAGGCTGTAGTAAACCGGTTTCAGATATCGGTTGGAGGCCTCACCACGAACACGTGGGCCAGACTGGAGTGAAAGTAGCACCACAACTATATGTAGCTATAGGTATTTCCGGTGCAATTCAGCATTTGGCTGGTGTTAATTCATCGAAATATATAGTTGTCATTAATAAAGACCCTGAGGCTCCCTTCTTTAAAGCGGCAGATTATGGTATAGTAGGGGATGCATTTACCGTGGTACCTAAGCTTACCGAAGCGCTAAAGGCCGCTAAGTAAATTAATGTCAACTTATTTTTTTAAAGTTGATGGGTTTATCATTATTTATTTAATTTCGATTCTAGAGCAGCCGAAGTTTTGAAGAAAATTAAACTTGAAATATTAGGTCTTTCCTCAAGTCAATCACAAACCGGATCATTTGCATTAGTGCTGGGAGAAACTGAAGGGAATAGAAGATTGCCAATAATAATTGGCATGTTTGAAGCTCAGGCTATTGCCATCGAAATTGAGAAGATAATCCCCAACCGTCCTATGACGCATGACTTATTTAAGTCATTCGCCAATAGCTTCAATTTCCACGTAGAGGAAATTGTGATTTCTGATTTAAAGGAAGGTGTTTTCTTTGCCAAGATTGTATGTACTGACGGCCTTAAAAAACACGAAATTGACGCAAGGCCTTCCGATGCCATAGCCATTGGCTTGAGATTCGATTCACCCATCTATACTTATGAAAATATTCTGGCTGAGGCGGGTATTGTACTGACCGATGAAGAGGATGAAGAAGAAAAGGTGGAGCCAGTTAAAGAATCAAAGGTTCGCGTGAAAAAGGAAAAAAAGGGGGACGACTTTAAGAATTACTCTGTTGATAAGCTGAACGAACTCTTGAAGGAGGCGATTGAAAAGGAAGATTACGAGCGTGCGGCCAAAATCAGAGACGAATTAAGTAAGCGCAACTAGGCTTCAACCCCTATTTAATGGATTATTTAAGAGGCTTCGCTGGATTGACTTTCATCGTAGCGATTGCATTCCTCTTTTCCAACAACCGTAAGACCATTGATTGGCGATTGGTGGGGGTGGGTATTTTCCTTCAGATATCTATTGGTCTGATCATTGGAAAAGTAGAGATCGCTCAGCAGGCATTTTTTTATCTCAGTAATAAGTTTGTTGTTTTTTTAGGTTTTGCCCAGAAAGGTGCAGAATTTCTTTATGGCGATCTGGCTAAAAACAGTGCTAACGACCCAGATGTAAGGCATAGCCTCGGTTTTCTTTTTGCTTTTCAAGCTTTACCTGCAGTTATTTTCTTTTCCTCGGTATCGGCAGGGTTATACTACCTGGGTGTGCTTCAAAAAATTGTGTTTGGTTTTGCCTGGGTGATGGCCAGATCGATGCGCCTGTCCGGGTCTGAAAGCTTGTCGGCAGCAGCCAATGTTTTAATGGGGCAAACGGAAGCCCCGCTACTGGTAAAACCCTTTATCGCTAGAATGACTTCATCAGAATTGCATTGCCTCATGGTGGGGGTATGGCAACTATTGCAGGCAGCGTTTTAGGAGCCTACGTTTCATTCCTTGGGGGAGGTGATCCTGCAGAGCAAGCCAAATTTGCCAGCTACTTATTAAGCGCGTCTATCATGAATGCTCCCGCGGCAATAGTATTGGCTAAAATGTTCATGCCTGAAGATGATAAATCTAAAATTGACAGACAGCTTAATGTTAATAAGGATCAGATGGGAGCCAACTTCATCGACTCTTTGGCAACAGGTGCTGCTGATGGACTGAAGCTGGCATTAAATATTGGAGCAATGTTGCTGGCATTTATAGCGGTGATTTATGCAATCAACTGGATACTGATAGATGGGATAGGGGCGATAACGGGTCTTAATGATTTTGTGGTGACAAGCACTGGTGGAGCCTTCGATGGTTTTTCATTACAATATATATTGGGTCAGATTTTTAGGGTATTTGCGTTTGCAATGGGTGTAGAATGGGGAGATACTTTACAAGTGGGTAGTTTACTAGGTCAGAAAGTGGTCATGAATGAGTTTGTGGCTTATTTGGATCTTGCGGAAATGAAAAAATCCGGATTGTTGAGCGAGAAGTCTATTCGAATAGCAACCTATGCGCTTTGTGGCTTTGCCAATTTCAGTTCAATCGCCATTCAAATTGGTGGGATTGGAGGTATGGCTCCGGGTCGCCAGGGAGATATTTCCAGAATGGGTTTACGCGCCATGGTGGCTGCTACATTAGCAACTATGATGACTGCTACAATTGCAGGTGCTATCTTTTAAAATATCACCTCAACATCCATTTGAGTATTAGAGGAATACACCACCCATCATATTTTTCCTGATCGACTTCTGATATTTTTTGTAACTACGCGGATATTTTGCCCTATAGTATGTCTCGATTTTATATTCTATTTATCTTATTAACTTATAGCGTAGTTTCTTTTGCGCAGAATTCGAAAACACGTCCCAGTTTTGTGATCTACAAAACGTCTGACAAAATCGTTCTGGACGGAGTTTTGGATGAGGAGGCATGGGGAAAAGCAGAGTTGATGGATGAATTGATGCAACAATTTCCATACGATACCTCAGTCTCTAGGGTAAGAACTGAGTTTAGGTTAACTTACGATGAGAATTTCCTATATGTATCGGCAATAGCATATGATAATAATCCTGGAGATTACGTAATTTCTTCACTTCGAAGAGATTTTAGAGGACCGGGATTGGATGGGCTTGCCATTATTGTCGATCCTTTTCAAGATGTAACCAACGGTTTCTTTTTTGGCTTAAGCCCTGCAGGTGTACAGCGTGAAGGTTTAATATCAAATGGATATTTGCGTGGTGATGACCTCGATTTGTCTTGGGATAATAAATGGTATGGTGAGGCAAAGATTGAGCAAGGCAGATGGACTGCTGAGATTGCAATTCCATTTAAAACGCTAAGGTTTAAATCCGGAGCCAAAGCATGGAATGTAAAATTGTACAGACAGGACAGTAAGGAAAATGAGCGCTCAGTATGGCCCTGGACTCCACGGCAATTTGAACTCGGTAACCTTAACTATACAGGGGAAATGATTTGGGATGAACCACCCACTGCACCTAAGCCAAATATTTCATTAATTCCCTATCTGGCTACCAAAGGAAGTAAAGATTTCGTTAACGAAACCCCATCCAAGAGCGATTTTCAGGTAGGAGGAGATGCAAAGATTGCTGTTACTTCTTCACTCAATCTTGACTTGACAATAAATCCGGATTTCTCTCAAGTGGAAGTAGATCAGCAAGTTACAAACCTGGATCGTTTTGAGATATTTTTTCCCGAGCGGAGGCAGTTCTTCCTGGAAAATGCTGATTTATTCTCCTCGTATGGTCATCCATTTGGCAGACCATTTTTTACCAGAAGAATTGGTGTGGCGAGAGATGAATTGACAGGTTCTAACGTTCAAAACAGAATTAATTTTGGTGCACGACTGAGTGGTAACCTTAATAAGAATTACAGAATTGGGTTACTACATATGCAAACCGAAGAAATTAGTGAGATTAATGTTCCTAAATTAGATTATACCGTTGCAACCGCACAGAGAAGGATTGGGTCCAACTCAAATATCAGGGCCATTTTTGTTAATAGGCAGCGATTTAAAACCGACTTTTCTGATTTTAGATTAGAAGGTTATGAATACAATAGGGTGCTAGGCCTCGATTATAATTATAGCTTTCTGAACAACCGGATTACAGGTACTCATTTTTATCACAGACAATTTACACCCACAAAAGTAGATGCACCTTTCTCTTATGGGTCTTCAATAATTTATAATTCAAAGCAAGTTAGCTTAAGTTGGTGGCAACAGATATTTGGCAAAGGGTATGCACCGGCCGTAGGATATTTACCTCGTACAGGTTATAAAAGATTTTCACCTTCAGGAGAGTTTAGATTTTTCCCGGATTCAAAAAGAATAATTAATCATGGGCCTACCTTTGATATGGTTTTTATTTGGGATGACGTTTTTGGTTATTCAGATAATGAGCAAACACTCGGTTACTCAGTTTACTTTCAGAATAATGCCAACTTAAGTGTTGGGGGAAAAAGAACATTTACCTATTTGTTTGAAGACTTTGATCCGACCCGATCTCCTGAGGAGGTGATGGCTGTTCCATTACCCGATTCCACAGACTATCGATATTCCAATGTTGAATTGAGTTTTACTTCCGATCCTAGAAAGCTTTTTAACTACGAATTGAAGATGGTTACGGGTGAATACTTTAATGGTACCCGCAATGGTGTTCAGGCTAAAGTCAATTACCGTATTCAGCCTTATGGAGTTTTGTCTTTGGACATGAACTATAATAAAATTGAGTTGCCTGCGCCTTATCAATCAGCTGATATCTATCTGATCAGTCCCAGGGTGGACCTTACCTTATCTCGAACTGTATTCTTTACTACATTCTTTCAATACAATAGTCAGTTTAGTAATATTAATATCAATTCCAGATTTCAGTGGCGGTTTAAACCGGTATCAGATTTATTTATCGTTTATACTGATAATTACTTCTATGACTTTGATATGCCTCAGCAGAATTTTAACCCTAAAACCAGATCGATCGTTATCAAACTAACTTACTGGCTTAACATGTGATATGGCAACTTCAAAAAAAGTAACTGACGATCATTTTTTTCTTGAAGGGCCAGCACGTAGAGATATTGAGTTCCTTTATGTTTTCAGGGTGGCTGCCCAGTTTATAAGAGGCTTTCGTAAGCTTCATTTTGTAGGTCCCTGTGTTACTGTTTTCGGTTCCGCCCGATTCGATGAAAATCATCATTATTATAAAAAGGGAATGGAGATGGGGGCAAGGCTATCAAAACTTGGTTTTGCAATTATGACTGGGGGAGGACCAGGTATAATGGAAGCGGCACCTCGTGGAGCAAAGTCTGTGGGGGGTAAAACAATAGGATGTAATATTATTTTACCGGAAGAGCAGGCATCGAATCCATACCTGGATGTTGTAGTTACTTTTCGCCATTTTTTTGTTAGAAAAGTTTTGCTTGTCAAATATTCCTACGCGTTTGTGGTGATGCCCGGAGGGGCGGGAACAATGGATGAATTATTTGAAACCATGACCCTTATTCAGACAGGAAAAATAAAAGAGTTTCCGATTGTGGTATTTGGTACTGACTATTGGAAGCCCCTTCAAGAAATGCTTTTTAAAATGGTAGATCAAAAAACGATTTCAGTAACAGACCTCGATCTTATTTTATTCACCGACTCCGTGGACGAGGCTGCAGCACATATTGAAAGGGTTACAAGTCAGAAATTTGGGTTGGTGAAAAAACCACTCAAGCCTTCCTGGTTATTTGGAGAGCGTTAACCCCCAACTACTTTTCGTAGTTGATCCACCAGGCTATCCCACAAATCCCTAAGTTCATCAAGATCGTCAATGTTGGAGTAGTCAGTCACTTTTAGGAAAGTAGACTGGGTAAGTTCGTTGAGCTCGATTCTAAGCTCGAAGTAGGATCGGTCCTTTTCATCGGCCTCATCCTCTGGGAGAAACTCAAATTTGATAAAATGGTTGGTTCTGTGAGAAGCAATCACAGCTTTATGCTGTTCGCTGTCCCATTCGAAGGTGTAAATCTTTTCTGGGTTGATATTCACATCGTCTGCGAACCATTCGGCCAAACCACTGGCTGTACTGATGTACGGATACAGCATTTTTGCAGATGCATGTATCTCGTAATCTTCGGTAAAAAGGTTTTTGGCCATTTGAAACTGATTTGATTTTAAGTTATAGCATTTTTTATTGAACGACAAATAAAAGAATTGGATAGCGAAAATCTCAAAAGTTTGTAAGTTTGCGCTCGCAACATGAAAGCCATGCACCTGGTGGCAAATGTGGGCACTTTTTACAAGCATAAATGGCGCGGTAGCTCAGGTGGTTAGAGCGCAGGATTCATAACCCTGAGGTCGGGAGTTCAACTCTCCCCCGCGCTACAAATGGCAGCTTTCGGCTGCCTTTTTTGTGTTTAGTGTTTATCCTTCAATTTTATTCTCTCCGATCAATAATTCCTTTCTCTAAATTGATGGCCTTGTTTTTGAGGTGTTACCTTTGTATCAGCTGCGGATGAAAAAGATCGATAAACTTATTCTTTCTTCCTTTTTAGGGCCCTTCGTCCTCACCTTTCTGGTGGTGGTGTTTATCCTTCTTACACAGCATATGCTGAAGTATTTTGATGACATTATCGGTAAAGACCTGGGATGGGATGTGCTGGGGACACTGCTTTTCTACTTTGCCATTTTTATGACACCCGTTGCCCTGCCGCTGGCGGTGTTGCTTTCTTCTCTTATTACTTTTGGGAATCTGGGCGAGCATTTTGAATTGACGGCCGTCAAAAGTTTGGGCATTTCACTGGTCAGGAGTCTGCTTCCGATTTTTGTATTCGTGGTAGCACTTACTTTTGGTGCCTTTTATGCCAATAACTATTTGGTGCCCAAGGCAGCATTAGAGGCGTATAGTTTGTTGTATGATATCAAACAAAAAAAGCCTGCACTGGACCTTCGTGAAGGTGCCTTTTACAGTTCAATTCCTGATATCAGTATTAAGGTGAATAAGAAACTGCCGGATGGGCAATCTCTAAAGGATATTATCATCTATGACCATAGAAATAGAGTAGGCAACAGGGAGGTAACAATTGCCGACTCAGGCAAGATGTATACCATCCTCAACGATCAGTTTCTTAAGCTCGAGTTGTTTAATGGGTATAATTACAACGAAGGTTCACCCCAGGGCAAGGATGCAGTGGGAAGGACGGATGCTGGGCAAACGCTGAGCAAAATGAAGTTCGATAAGACTCAAATTG
This sequence comes from Cyclobacteriaceae bacterium, assembly GCA_039971015.1. Classification (GTDB taxonomy): domain Bacteria; phylum Bacteroidota; class Bacteroidia; order Cytophagales; family Cyclobacteriaceae; genus ELB16-189. The sequence goes on along the minus strand of JBDVKV010000014.1, from coordinate 59,839 downwards.
TGTTTGACTTATCCTCTTTTGGGCTTAACCGAACTGATAAAAAGTGGTTTCAGGGTAATCGAATTATGAGAAACCTTACTGAGTTGGAGCATGATATGGATTCCATTGGAAAAAATGTAATGAATCAGGAGCTCAATCGCTTTATTACCACAAGGGATAACATTTTTAATTATCATCACAAATTTGATACTCTACCCTTGCCAGAGGTATTGGCTAATCATAAAATGATACTGGACTCGGCTACCAAAAAGGGGTATAAACCAGCTACTTCCAAATTAATGCCAGCAACAGCCGATCGAACGAAACTGCCAAGAAAGATGGCGTTACCTGTAGTAGAAAACGATTCGCTAAAAGCGGTTTTGAAGGCTAAATCGGACAGCCTGTTTGGTTTACCTCCCACGAAAGTGGAAATAACGACTGCGCTCAACCATGCTCGGATGATCAAAAGTCAAATTGTAAATTATTCAAGCCAGATAGATACTTATGAAAATGAGTATCGGATATTTCAGGTGCAGTGGCATAAAATTTTGGCGAATTCTTTGGCCTGTATCGCCATGTTCCTGATCGGGGCACCACTCGGAGCAATTATCAAACGAGGAGGCCTGGGAGTGCCCGTATTGGCATCAATTTTATTCTTCATTTTCTTCTATATCATGTCTATGATGGGGGATAAGTGGGCCCGGCAAGGAGTTATCTCCGTTCCCGTGGGGATTTGGATGGCTGACGCAATTTTGTTCGTAATCGGCCTATTATTCCTTCGTCAGGCAAGGGTAGACGCCCGCTTATTTGAGGCCGACTTCTATAGCGTGGTTTGGGATAAGCTAAAAGCTTGGCTACGAGGCAAAAAACAGCTTTCAAAGCCTGCTGTATGAATTTGCTTTTTAAGTGTCTCTAGTATACTTTTGCGGTCTAAAATAGAAGAGAAAAAATATTTTTACAGATGTATCTGAATTCAGAAAAAAAGCAAGAGCTGTTCAACGCACACGGAATTAGCAAATCTAAGACCGATACTGGCTCTCCGGAGTCTCAAATTGCCCTGTTTACCTATCGTATTAAGCACCTGACCGAGCACCTAAAAGGTCAGAAAAAGGATTTTTCAACGCAAACTGGCCTTTTGAAGCTGGTTGGTAAGCGCAAGAAACTTCTTAATTACCTTCAAAAGGTGAATATTGATAGGTACAGAGCGGTTTTAGCAGACCTCAATTTAAGGAAATAAGAAACTATTGAATAGCATAGGGAACCGATAAGGTTCCCTTTTCGCTTTATTTACACCTGGACAATGCGATCCTGCATGTCCAACAACTATTGTTAACAATGAATAATATTATAAACAAAACCTGTAAGCTTCCTGACGGGCGGGAAATTAGTATAGAAACAGGAAAACTGGCTCGTCAAGCTGATGGTGCTGTTGTGGTTCGCCAAGGAAACACAATGCTATTGGCTACAGCGGTTGCCTCTCAAACTGCCCGCGAGGGAGTTGATTTTTTGCCAATGTCTGTAGACTATCAGGAGAAATTTGCGTCCACTGGTAAAATTCCAGGTGGATTTTTAAAACGTGAAGGAAGACTTTCTGACTATGAAATCTTAATTAGTCGCTTGGTTGATCGCGCCATACGTCCCTTATTCCCAGATGATTATCATGCTGAAACTCAAATAAGCATTACGTTGATCTCTGGAGATGAGAATGCACTTCCCGATTCATTGGCTGCCTTTGCTGCATCATGTGCACTGGCAGTTTCTGATATACCAGTTCAGGAACCCATTTCAGAAGTAAGAGTAGTAAGAGTGGATGGACAATTCATCATTAATCCGTCACTTGCGCAAAAGGAGAAATCTGATCTTGACCTGATTGTTGCGGCATCAAAAGACAATATTTTGATGGTAGAAGGGGAGATGAAGGAGGTGAGCGAAAAGGATATGCTTGAAGCGATGAAGCATGCCCATGACGCGATCAAAGTTCAGTGTGCAATTCAGGTAGAGCTTGCCGAAGCAGCAGGCAAAACCGAGAAGAGAACATTCGATCATGAGGAGAAGGATGAAGCGTTGAAGGAGGAAGTTCACAAAATGTTCTACGACAAGCTATATGAAATAGCACGTCAGCAAAACCCAAATAAAAAAGAGCGTTCTGAAAATTTCAGTAAACCATTGGAAGAATACTTAGAGTCACTTCCTGAGGATACCGAAGTCAATAAAGATTTAGTAAAGAAATATTATAAGTCAGTTCATAAAAAGGCTTGCCGCGATCTTGTACTGAACGAGAAAGTTCGTCTTGATGGGCGTCAGCTCAATGAAGTAAGACAGATTTGGACAGAGGTGAATTACCTGCCAATGGCCCATGGTTCTAGTATTTTTACGCGTGGCGAGACTCAGTCACTTAGTACAGTCACTTTAGGCACCAAATTGGATGAGCAAATGGTCGATGGTGCTATGTTCGATGGATACAACAAGTTTATCCTTCATTACAATTTTCCTGGATTTTCAACTGGTGAAGTGAAGCCTAACCGAGGACCTGGAAGAAGAGAAGTAGGTCATGGTAATTTGGCGATGAGGGCATTGAAGCAGGTAATTCCTGCGGATGATAAGAACCCTTATACCATCCGTTTGGTTTCTGATATTTTGGAGTCAAATGGTTCTTCATCTATGGCCACTGTATGTGCTGGTTCTTTGGCACTTATGGATGCTGGTATTCCGATTTCTGCTCCCGTTTCAGGTATTGCAATGGGTATGATCAGTGATAGCGCCACAGGTAAGTATTCTATCCTTTCTGACATCCTGGGCGATGAAGATCACCTGGGTGATATGGACTTTAAAGTAACGGGTACTGAAAAGGGGATCACTGCATGTCAGATGGACCTTAAGGTAGACGGGTTGACTTATGAAGTTTTGGAGGAAGCCTTGAATCAGGCAAAAGAAGGTAGACTTCACATCCTGAACGAGATGAAAAAGACTTTGTCTCAATCTAATGCAGATTTAAAACCTCATGCACCACGTGCTTATAGCATTACGATCGATAAAGAAATGATTGGTGCTGTAATCGGGCCTGGAGGAAAAGTGGTTCAGGAAATACAAAAGACCACCGGGGCTACAGTGGTAATTGAAGAGAAGGACAATAAAGGTGTAGTCAATATCTTCTCCAACAATCAGGAGATAATGGATGCTGCCATTGGCCGCATAAAGGCTATCGTAAGCGTACCAGAGGTGGGTGAAGTGTATGACGGAACCGTAAAATCAATAATGCCTTTTGGTGCATTTGTTGAGATAATGCCAGGTAAAGATGGCTTACTTCATATTTCTGAAATCAAGTGGGAGCGTCTGGAGAGCATGGACGGTGTAATGGAAGTAGGTGAAAAGGTGAAGGTGAAACTTGTGGAAATTGATAAGAAAACGGGTAAGTACAGATTGTCAAGAAAAGTACTTTTGCCAAGACCACCAAAAAAGGAGGAAGCACCGCAGGCTTAAGTTTTAAAATTCGGGAATATTTTGGCGAACTAATTTTTGGGATTTACGTGTTCTAGACTTAGTATTATTGCTCGATGAGACAGCTTAAGATAAGCAAACAGATTACCAACCGCGAGAGCCAGTCTCTTGATAAGTATCTTCAGGAGATTGGTAAAGTGGATTTGCTAACAGCGGATCAGGAAGTAGAATTAGCCAAGCGAATTAAAGCTGGCGATCAGATTGCCCTTGAAAAAATGACCAAGGCCAATTTGCGTTTTGTGGTTTCTGTTGCCAAGCAATATCAAAATCAAGGACTTACACTCGGTGACCTCATTAACGAGGGAAATCTGGGATTGATCAAGGCGGCTCAACGCTTTGATGAAACCAGAGGCTTCAAGTTTATTTCTTACGCTGTATGGTGGATTCGCCAATCCATTCTACAGGCGTTGGCAGAGCAGTCCCGTATTGTACGCTTGCCATTGAATAGAGTGGGTTCACTCAATAAGATCTCCAGAACATTTTCTGAGTTGGAGCAAAAGTATGAACGAGAGCCATCTCCGGACGAGTTGGCGGATGTTCTTGAAGTAACTACTGCCGAAGTAGTGGACACCATGAAAATTTCCGGAAGGCACGTCTCCATGGATGCTCCATTTGTTTCAGGTGAGGAGAATAGCCTACTGGATGTTTTGGAGAACGATAGTGAGGAGAAGCCAGACTCTGAACTGATGAATGATTCATTGAGAAGAGAGGTTCAGCGAGCACTTTCCACACTTACCCACAGAGAAGCGGATGTAATAGCATTATACTTTGGGTTGAATGGAGAGCATGCCATGACACTGGAGGAGATTGGGGAGAAGTTCAATCTGACAAGGGAACGTGTACGTCAAATTAAAGAAAAAGCCATTCGTAGACTGAGACACACTTCAAGAAGCAAAGCTTTGAAACCTTATTTGGGTTAACGGTGTTTGATTTTAAACTTGTACAAGTCTCAATGCTGTTGGGACTTTTTTATTTCTGATTTAGGATAACGAATATGTCAAAAGAACCATTAAAAGTACTCATCATAGGATCTGGCCCTGCTGGATATACTGCCGCCATCTATGCCGCTCGTGCCGGTCTGAACCCAGTGTTATTGACGGGAGGTGAGCCGGGTGGTCAGCTTACTACTACTAATGATGTGGAGAATTTCCCCGGTTATCCGGAAGGAATCAATGGGCCGCAAATGATGGTGGACTTGCAAAAGCAGGCCGAGCGATTTGGTACGGAGATTCATTACAAAATGGTTACGGCCGCAGATTTTTCAGTTTATCCATTTAAACTTACTGTAGACGAAAAAGAAGAGATCACTGCTAAGTCTGTCATTATAGCAACAGGAGCCACTGCGAAATATTTGGGTATTCCTTCTGAGCAGGCCTTTGCGAATAAGGGAGTATCTGCCTGTGCAGTGTGTGATGGTTATTTCTATAAAGGAAAAGAAGTTGCAGTGGTGGGTGCTGGAGATTCAGCGGCAGAGGAGGCCACTTATTTGGCCAACTTATGTCCTAAGGTTCATTTGATTGTACGGAGGGATGAAATGAGGGCTTCCAAAATTATGCAGCAGCGAGTATTAAAGACACCAAATATTGAAGTACACTGGAACACTGAAACAGAAGAAGTTTTAGGTGATGATTCTGGTGTGAAAGGTGTAAGAGTGGTGAATAATAAAACGGGCGAGAAAAAGGAATTGGCTATTGAGGGATTCTTTTTAGCTATTGGTCACAAGCCGAACACAGATATATTCAAAGGTCAAATTGATATGGATGAGACTGGCTATATTTTGGTTAAGCCAGGCACTGCCAAAACAAATATTGAAGGTGTCTATGCAGTAGGTGATGCAGCCGATAAAGTTTATCGTCAGGCGATAACAGCTGCAGGTACTGGATGTATGGGGGCGTTGGATGCGGAGAAATTCTTGGCAGCAAAAGAGGCAGAAGCAGAAGTAGCTAATTAAACCTTATGAAATTAGACATACTCGTATTGGCAGCCCACCCTGATGATGCTGAACTCGGTTGTGGAGGCACCATCTTAAAACAGGTTGCCTCCGGGCAAAAAGTTGGGATCGTAGATTTCACCAGAGGTGAATTAGGAACAAGAGGTACCATTGAAACCCGCGAACAAGAAGCCAACACCTCAGCAAAAATTTTAGGGCTTTCAGCTCGTGAGAACCTGAATTTTAGGGATGGTTTTTATGTCAATGATGAAGCTCACCAAAAGGAAGTAGTCAGAGTCATAAGAAAGTACCAGCCGGATATTGTGTTGGCCAATGCGATTTATGATCGCCATCCCGATCACGGCAAAGGGTCGGAGCTAGCTTTTCAATCTTGTTTTCTTGCGGGGCTTAATAAAATAGAAACCAAAGAGAATGGTAAGGTTCAGCAACCATGGAGGCCCAGGGTTCTTTATCACTATATCCAAAGTCAGTTGATTACTCCCGACTTTGTGGTTGATGTTTCTGAGCATTGGGAAAAGAAGATGGAATCTGTGCTTGCGTTTAAATCACAATTTCATGATCCAGGTAGCAAAGAACCTGAGACTTATATTTCCAGCCAGGGGTTTCTCAAAATGCTGGAGGCAAGGGGAATAGAGCTTGGTCACGCTATAGGCGCCCAATATGGTGAAGGGTTTACGGTAAGAAGGACCATTGGCGTAGACAATCTATCGGATATCCGCTAGGGCGCCAATCGGTTTATTTTCCACTTATCATCAACCAGCGTGTAAACAATTCTGTCGTGCAGGCGGCTTGGTCTTCCTTGCCAAAATTCAATTTCGAAAGGAGTGATACCATATCCACCCCACTGTTTGGGCCGAGGCAATACCTTGAGGTCTTTGTATTTCTTTTCTATCTGTAACACTCTTTCTTCTAATATTGAGCGTTCCTTGATCATTGTACTTTGAGGTGAAGCCCATGCACCTATTTGACTGGCTCGCGGGCGGCTTTGAAAGTAGCTATCAGACACCTCAGCAGAAACCCTGCTCGCGACTCCTTCAATCCTTACTTGTCTTTCCAACTCAGGCCAAAAGAAGTTGATAGCGCATGCGGGGTTGACTTCCAGCTCTTTTCCCTTTTGACTTTGGTAATTGGTGTAAAATACGAACTGGGAGTTTTCGACACCTTTTAAAAGCACTATGCGTGATGTAGGTCTTCCATTTTCAGAAAGTGTGGCCAGATTCATGGCGTTGGGCTCTAATGCCTGTGAAGCTATGGCTTGTTTAAACCATTTTTCGAATTGAATAAAGGGATTCTTGTCTACTGAATTGATATCGAGTGTTGCTTTGGTATAGTCTGTTCGGATTTCTGATATGCCTTTCATTTTCGCCCTCAATTTTTGTTTAAATTAATAAAAGCATAGGTTGCAACTGAGATTTGAGTCTACTTTATTAGGGCATAACAAAACCCAAGTGGGCACCGTTTTATAGAATGAGATAATGGAGTTTTTCAAATACAAGAATAAGTTAAAGCCGGAGAAGGGGAAGATTCTGGTATCTGAACCCTATCTACCAGACCCAAATTTTGAGCGCAGTATTGTGCTTTTGTGCGACCATAATGAGGCCGGGTCATTCGGTTTTGTATTGAATAAACCTTCCGTGGCAGCATTGGGTGATGTAATGCCAGACTTGGAAAGTTTTAATTCCGTTTTGTTTGTTGGAGGCCCCGTTCAACAGGACACTTTGCACTATCTGCACCGTTGTGAGGAGTTGTCAGGAGCGACACAAATAGCCGATGACGTATATTGGGGGGGTGATTTTGAAAATCTAAAATTTCTCATCGGGTCGAACCAGATTAAACAAAATGATATCAAGTTTTTTTTAGGTTACAGCGGTTGGTCTGAGGGGCAATTGGATGAAGAACTTGAGGCGGACTCCTGGATTGTGAGTGATAGATTTAACAGTGAATTGGTATTTGAAACCGATCCAAAAGAGATGTGGAAGAAATCACTCGAGAGCATGGGTGGACGTTTCTCTATATATTCTAAATATCCTGAGGATCCCAGGATGAATTGATTGATCCAATTCAAATATTTTTACGTTATTGTAGAGGAATGAATGAAATTCATGGAAAACGAAATGGATTTGCACACAGAGCAGAAAAATAATTCTGAGGCGACTACGCAAGAGCAACAAAACGAGCATAACTCATCCCGTAAAGGACGTGATTCTGAGATAAATTCAGAAAATGATCTCGATGTTGACGACAATCATGTTGAAGAGCAGGATGATGATAGTAATGTTGACTACTCAAGTTATTCAAAAGAGCAACTTGCATCGGTTGTAAAGGAGTTGACCAACGAGACGAGTTTTAGTCGGGTTGATCGCATTATCAAAGAGGTCAAGCCTTTGTTCAATGAGATAAGGGACAAAGAGAAAGCGGCAGCGCTGGAAAAATTTATTGGTGAGGGAGGAGTGAAGGATGACTTTGACTATAAAGGGGATACCGCTGATCACGATTTTGATGCTACCATAAAACTGCTTAGGAGCAAGAAGAATAAGTACTTCAAGGAACAAGAAGACCTGAAAAATGAGAACCTCGCCAAAAAGAATGCGCTGTTGGAAAAATTAAGATCATTGGCGGATGGCGAAGATTCTGAGAATAGTTTTACTGAGTTCAAGCAATTGCAAAAGGAGTGGAAGAGTATAGGTCAGGTACCTAATTCACATTCACGTACACTTTGGGCAAACTATACAGCGCTTCTGGATTTATACTATGATCAACGGAGTATTTATTTTGAATTAAAAGAGCTTGACAGAAAGAAGAACCTCGAATACAAGTGGGAGTTGTGCGAACGTGCTGAGAAGTTGGCCGATCAAGACTCTATCAAAGTAGCTGTTAAGGAACTGAACGAATTACACGAAGAGTTCAAGCATACAGGACCTGTACCGCGCGAAGAGAAAGATAACGTATGGAATCGGTTCAAAGCAGCATCGGATGCTGTATATGCCAGGAGAGATGCACACATGGCCGAACTCCATGAGACCTTTAAGAAAAACCTTGAGACAAAGAAGCTTCTTATTGAAGAGCTAAATGCTTTTATTCAATTTGACAGTGACAGGATAAAAGAGTGGAACAACAAGACCAAGGAAATTCTTGCTTTGCAAAAGAGGTGGGAGGCTGTTGGTCCTGTGCCAAGAGCACAAACCAAGGAAATCAACCGCCAGTTTTGGTCAACTTTTAAATCCTTTTTTGGAAATAAGAGTAGTTTTTTCAAGAAGTTGGATGGAGAGCGTGAGAAGAACCTTGGGTTGAAGCAGGAGTTGGTGGCCAAGGCAAACGCCATTAAAGACAGCACAGACTGGGAGAATGGTTCTGAGGAATTAAAGCGACTTCAGCAACAATGGAAGGATATTGGACCTGTTCCTGAAAAACAGCGGGAGAAGATTTACAAAGAATTTAAAGCCGCCTGCGATGAGTTTTTTGAGAAACGCAGGGAACAATTTGGCAAGCAGGATGAAGAGCAGGCCGAGAACCTTAAATTGAAAAAGGAACTTTGTGATCAGCTGGAGAAGCACGCTCAGGATAAATCGGGGACCGATGAGATACTACATGAGCTGGTTGAAAAATTCAATGCGATAGGTTTTGTGCCCAGAAAGGCGATCAAATCCATTAAGTCCAGATTTGATAAGGCTGTGGCCGCGTTTATTGCCGCTCTACCAGAGGCAGGCGAGGAGGATAAGGATAGGCTAGCCATGGAAGTGCAGTTGGTAGGGCTCAAGAATGACCCTCAGGGAGAGCGTAAAATCCATCATAAGGAGCAAGCGATAAAGAATCAGATCCACAAGGCTGAAAATGATATTGCCATTCTTCGGAACAATATGGAGTTTTTTGGCAGGTCAAAAAATGCTGAGAAGCTCAAGGGCGAATTTGCTGAAAAATTAGAAGTAGCGGCCAGTCATTTAAGCGATCTTAAAAAACAGCTGAAATTGCTAAAAACTGTCTAACCAGGGGTTTGGATTAGTCCCCACTTCCTTTATTTTTGCACATCATTTTTGAAGGCCTCCTTAGCTCAGCTGGTAGAGCAACTGACTTGTAATCAGTAGGTCGCTGGTTCGATCCCGGCAGGAGGCTCAGAAGTCAAAGGCAGCTCATTGTAGCTGCCTTTTTGTTTTAGATGAGCTGGGCTCCCCAATAAAGTATATAAGCAATAAACACTACGAGCATGGGCAGGTCATAAGTTAGCCGCTGTGCTGCTACCGGAGATAATGTTGGGTTGATCTCCTCGATAAGCTCATCATTTTTAAATACCAATACTTTAGTAAGTCTTCCTTGCTCGCTGTACACTTTAAACTCGCCTTCTCTTAAATCATTTGAAAATCTGCCGTGACTCATCAATTTTCCATTGCGAAAGAAGGAGTTGTATTTCCCATTCTTCTTACCCAGGTTATACTCTTCTTCTATCAGAAGCTCACCTGAATCATAGTAAAATTTCCATAAGCCATTCCGTATTCCATCTACATAGTGCCCTTCACTGATGAGTGTGGCATGCTTATTAAATTCCTTCCACTTCCCGTTTTTGGGTGCTTCAGATTCAGCTTTTTTAATTTCCCTCCGCTTAAATAATCGATTTAGTATTTTAATCATGTTGCTGATAGATTTATACATACTCCTCACAATGCCACACTCCACCAATAGCATTAGGCAGTTGGCAATGTGGTTCATTCAAACAATTTGAGCAAAGCCCCTTACGTGAGTTGACTTTTAACTCTTCGTATCCCCAGCCTATTCGATTGATGTGATTCTCTTTTTCGAGCTCGAATAATTCGCACTGCAGCATGAGTTTACTGGAGCGAATTCTGTAAGCACACCCGTACTTGTGGGCACAGGTGTTGCACAGGCCAGATAACTCTTCTGTAAGGAGATTTGTTATTTGGTCTTGAGTGGAAACAGCAGTTGCAACCATAATTTTTTGCAAATGCATATCCAAATTGCATACCAATCATTTATCTGTGATTGGAATCAATTTAAGCCTGTTGAGCTAAGCATTGAGTGAGCAATAGCAGACCACTGAGGTGTTATTCCTCAGTTTTATTTCCTCGGATTCGCTTTATTTTTTCACGCAATGTTTTCCGGTCTATACCTAGCGTCCGTGCAGTGCGTGATATGTTGTTGCGATGTGTTCCAAGTACTTTCATGATGTACTCTTGTTCAATTTCTGCCAAAGGCCTGTCAGTACCTCTGTCCTGGTAGGCTGAGTAACGAAATGATTCTGGTAAATCAGGGATGTCAATAAAATCATCTTCTACCAGTATGGTAAGTCGGTGAATTAGATTTTGGAGTTCCCTAATGTTGCCTGGCCAATCGTAAACCTTTAGAGCCTTCATTGCTTTGTCAGTGAAGCGAATTTCATTTTTACCCAGTTCCTTGGCATACTTGGAAAGGAAGTAGCTGGTAAGTAATTCTATATCATCACCTCGCTGGCGAAGCGGAGGTAGATGAATGGTGATGATGAATAGCCTATAGTATAAATCTTCCCTGAAGAGTCCTTTCTTAACTAACTCCATCAAATCTACATTTGTAGCCGCAACAATGCGTACGTTGGCCCTTTCTGGTTTTTTAGATCCCACCATATAGAATTCCTTGTCCTGAAGTACGCGAAGCAGCTTGGCTTGCATAGCAAGGCTTGTATTGCCGATTTCATCAAGAAAAATTGTTCCACCTTCAGCGGTTTGAAAGAAGCCTGCTCTGGTTTCGTTGGCACCAGTAAATGCTCCCTTTACGTGACCGAATAATTCACTTTCCAATAAAGAATCCGGAATGCCACCGCAGTTGACGGGGACAAAGGGAGATTGTACTCCGCTTCCGTAGTGAAGCGCCCGGGCAACCAATTCTTTTCCTGTTCCACTTTCGCCTGTTATCAAAACTGTGGCATTGGTGGTTTTGGCTTTTGAAATTGTTTGATAAACACTGAGCATGGGTTCCGATGCTCCAATGATTCCGAAAGTGTTGGCTTCGCTTGTTGTATTTCTGCTTTTTCTTCCGCTCAAAGTTTTGGAGAGTACTTTCTCCACTGCGTTAAAGAGTTCATCTTCAGTAAAAGGCTTCACCAGGTATTCTTCTGCACCTACCTTTATAGAATTAACGGCCCCTTCAATAGATGGAAAGCCGGTGATCACTAAAATGCCAACGTGTTTGTAGTTTTCCGACACATGTCTTACCAGTTGTATACCGTTTTGATCGGGCATTTTTAAATCTGTTATTACAAGATCAATATTTACAGAGCTGAGTATAGCAATAGCTGACTGAACCTGATGGGCAATATAAATTCTAAATGAAGCTGCCTCCAGGTTTCGTTTGATTAACTCAATAGTCTCAATCGAATCATCCACCACTAATACATTTGTATTGCTGTTATTCAGTTTGTTCATGTTCATTATTGCTAGTTGTTGTGCTTTATGGGTAATTGTATTTCAAATTTGCTTCCCTTACCGGGTTGGCTTTGTACATTTATCTTTCCCTGGTGAGAGCTTATGATACCCTGCACTACTGAAAGTCCTAGTCCAGTACCTTGCCCGACTGGCTTGGTTGTATAAAACGGTTCAAATATTTTCTTCTTGACAGCCTGGGTCATTCCATGGCCTGTATCCTTGACAACAAGGAATACGCTATCATCTTCAGAAGCTGTGCTTATTAACAGATTTCCACCGTTGGGCATAGCGTGAATGGCATTGGTTATCAGGTTGACCAGTACCTGACTTAATTGAACAGGGTCCGCCTGAATGGAGGGAAGGGGCTCCTGTAGTTTTTGGGTGATAAAAATTTTGTTGCCTTGATAACGCGCATCAATAAAGTATAAGATGTTGGATATCACCTCATTGACATTTACAAGGGTAATTTGCTGTGGCATTTGCCTCGAAAAGAACATGAGCTTTTTAATGATCTCCCTGGTATAAAGGGAAGCCTTTATGATTCTTTCCAGGTCTTCATCTTGCTGAGGTTTTAACATACCACCCTTTTTTATCAATTGTGAAAACCCAAGAATTCTACCTAACGGTTCATTCAGTTCGTGGGCGATACCAGCAGTTAACTCTCCGATCAACGCTAAACGTTCTACATGTTGCAACTGCATTTGGAGTGATTTCCTTTCCTCCTCTATTGTAGTACGTTTGATTACTAAACTAAGTTCTCTGGCAACGGCTCTAAGTAAACTTCTTTCTTCCTTCAAAAAGGGTTGTTTTATTTTAACGGTTCTGTGGCCTCTATAACCGACCTCCACTAATCCTTTTTGTTTACCGTCAACATTTATTGGTACCGAAATAACGTGTTTTGAGGATTTAAATTTTGGTGTGCTGTGTTGGAATTTTCCGATAGTGATTTTTGCCTCAGCCAGCCCAGGATGTTGCATGGCCCCAGGTAATATTTTAATGGTTTTGGTGGCAACGCTTCGCAGATCATTTTCTGACTGGAGGGCTATCCTGGAAAGATCATAGAGGCACTTTAGCTCTTTTATGCGCTCTTTTAATTTGAATTCAGTACTGCTATTGGCCATAAATGTGCTGCAATTTAGAGTGTGTTATTCAGATAGGGCGCCCTCTGCAGTTAAAAAGTAATTTTAGTGGGTAATAATTCCCCAGTGATGAATAATTACACAAATAGATTTTATAAGGTCTTTCGAAATGGCCTGGCAATGGCCTTTAATTTTTGGCATAGAATTAGACTTGGACAATCATTATGATAAGAGGGAAACGAATTGTCACTGTGGAAGATTACAACCGGCTGATGGATTTAATAGGTCCAGTTGTGATAAAACGAAAAAACTCACTGCATACGGATCGGCTTTTTAAGGTATTGCAGGAGGCTGAGCAGGTCAATCAGCATGAGATAGGCAAGGATATATTAACCATGAACAGCAAAACATTGTTGAGGAGCCTTTCCAACGGGAGACAGGCAGAGCTTACCTTGACCTACCCAATAGATACCGATCCGATAAAGTCCAGAATATCAGTACTTTCGGATATTGGTATTGCTTTACTGGGGAGTAAGACAGGAGATGTTGTTACCTGGCAGACTCCGGTTGGGTGGGGGCAATTTTGTGTCGAAGAAATTTTGTATCAGCCGGAAGCGGCCAAAGAATTCCAGCTTTAGACTAAGGTTGCAAGGGGTAAGGATAAAGCGGGTTAGGTAGCCCCGGAAAGTGAATGCTTCCGGGGCTTTTTTTACTTACAGTATTCGTCTGCTACGGCTATCACTTTTGAGATAATATCAAGCCCCTCGTCTACTTGCTCTTTGTTGATGATCAGTGGAGGAGCAATGAAAATGAAATTCCAACGCACAAAGGTGAACATACCCAATTCCCTGACCTTAGCTGCCATTTTATTGGTCACCTCCATTTGATCGGGCTTAGCATTCCATGGCGTAACAGGCTCTTTGGACTTGCGGTTTTTTACCAATTCTATACACCCCAATAGACCGGTATTTCTAAAATCGCCAATGCTGGGATGCTTGTCCTTCATTTTTTCAACTTGATCTTCGATGTACCTGCCCATTTTCATGGTGTTGTTAAATAATCCATCGGTTTCATAGATGTTAATTACAGCCAAAGCTGCGGCACACGAAAGGGGATGTGCTGAGTAGGTGAGTCCAAGCGGCAAAGCCTTTTCATCGAAGTGGTGTGCGATTTTGTCACTTACAATTACTCCGCCTAAAGGAAGATATCCAGAAGTTAGGCCTTTGGCCATACAGATAATATCAGGTGTTACACCGTGGTTATCCACGCCAAACCATTTACCTGTGCGACCGAATCCGCTCATTACTTCATCAGCGATGGTAAGGATACCGTACTTATCGGCTATGGCTTTTACTTTTTTCCAATATCCTGGAGGATACTTAATGCACCCTGATGATCCGGATTCACCCTCCAACAAGATAGCTGCTATGCTCTCCGGGTTTTCGTATTTAATGACTTGTTCCATGTGAGCCGCTGCACGCTCACTACATTCTTCTGGTGTAGTACTGTACCATGGACAACGGTAAAAGTAAGGATTTTCTACGTGAATAAAATTAGGAGCTTGGTGGGCATCTACGGGATGTTTACGAGGGTCGCCACCTGCGGAAAATGCGCCATGAGTTGACCCATGGTACGACCTATAAAGTGAAATGATTTTTGACCTTCCAGTGTAAACCCTCGCGATCTTGATTCCATTTTCTATGGCTTCAGCACCTCCCAGTGTAAAGAATGTTTTGTTAAGTCCATCTGGTGAGATTTCTGCTATCTTTTTCCCCAGCTTGCCTCGTATTTCTGTCGCAGCAGCCGGTACGATATAACTTACTTTCTTCATCTGTTCAATGATGGCATCATTTACCCGTCTATCACCATGCCCAATATTGACGTTCATCAATTGAGATGAAAAGTCAATGATTCTATTTCCGTTGGCCTCATGAAGATATACCCCTTCTGTTTTAACGATGTTTAGCGGATTGAGCCCACCTTGTTTAGACCAGGCGAATAGGGTATGTTTTAGATTATCTTGAAATGAGGAAGTTGTGCTTTGCATAAAGTAGTTAGTTATAGTAAGGTTAGCTCATCCAGTTGGTGCGTGCTTCCGGATTCCATTTGATGGTCGTTTTTTTCATTTGGGTCCAAAATTCAATTGAACTTTTTCCGGTGATGTCACCAGATCCAAAACGGGATTCATTCCATCCGCCAAATGAAAAGGGTTCTCTCGGAACGGGCACACCGATGTTTACACCAATCATACCGGCACTTGCTTTCTCCGTTACGTACTTTGCAATTCCTCCACTTTGAGTAAAAACGGCTGCAGCATTTCCGTAAGTGGAATTGTTTTCAATCTCAATGGCTTCGTCTAATGTTTTTGTTCTCATGATGGCCAACACCGGACCGAATACTTCTTCCTTGGCAATCGCCATATCAGGAGTAACAAAATCGATGATGGTAGGCCCAACATAAAAACCACCTTCCGAGCCGGGTACAGTAAAGTTGCGACCATCCACCAACACTTTGGCACCAGCTTGTTCGGCTTCTGTAATGTATTTTTCAATTCTGTCTTTAGCGGCTTTAGAAATCACCGATCCCAAATTTTCACCCGGTATAATTTTTTTGGTTTCTTCACATACTTTAGAAACGATGTGATCTATTTCTCCAACACCGACCATAGCAGAAGCTGCCATGCATCGCTGACCAGCACAACCACTCATCGATGCAGTGATATTCGAGGCGGTCATTTCCAATTGTGCATCAGGCAATACGATTAAGTGATTTTTAGCTCCACCTAACGCAAGGCATCGCTTTAGATTCGAGGTGGCGCGTTTGTATACAATCTTCGCCACTTTGGTAGAACCCACAAAAGAAACGGCTTTGATCCCTGGGTGGTCGCAAATGCCTTCCACAATTTCCTGGGCTCCGTGCACCACATTAAAAACCCCATCCGGGAGCCCGGCTTCAGTAAGGATTTCTGCAATGCGGTTGGCGGTAAGGGGTACACTTTCCGAAGGTTTTAAAACCATACAATTCCCAAGTGTAAGAACATTGGGTATAGTCCAGTTGGGTACCATGCAAGGAAAGTTGAAGGGAGTAATGCTGGCGACTACACCCAAAGGGATTCTGTCCGTTTTGCAATCCACACCCTTACTCACTTCAAGAATTTCTCCAGGTATCAGCTGTGGTAACGAAACGGCAAACTCGCATAACTCTATTGCTTTGTCAACTTCAGCTTCGGCCTCGCTTTTTATTTTTCCATTCTCAAGCGTGATTAATTCCGTCAGTTCTGCCCGGTACTTTTGTAATAGATTTCTATAGTTAAAAATGATTTGAACTCTTTCTTTAATGGGTGTAGCTGACCAGGCAGGAAATGCTCTTACAGCAGCCGATACGGCTTGATCCAGGGTATCTACACCTGAGATAGGAACTTTTGAAAGTAAGGTTCCATCAAGCGGGCTTACGACATCTATTTTTTTGTTTGAGGAGTCTACAAAGTGTCCACTGATGTAGTTTTTTACTTCCGGCAATTTAGGTTCAACTGACATGTGCGTATTTTAAGGAATAACGATGAATGACAAGTTAGTAATTACGATTCGTATACCCATTGGCCACCAGCCATGGTTCTCTCAATTTTTAATTCCATGATCTTGCCGGCATCAACCTGGGTTGGGTCTTTGCTGAGTACTACTAAATCGGCATACTTCCCCATAGTGATCGATCCTTTTTTGTTTTCTTCGTAAGAGGCATACGCGCCATGTAATGTACCGATGGTGATGGCTTCCTCAATGGAAACTTTCTGATTAACACCCCATGACTTCCCTGTATAGTCAGTGCGGGTCACAGATGATTGGATGGCCATTAAGGGCTCATAAGGACCAGGCGGATAATCGGAAGTTTGGGTAACCATGATTCCTGCATCCAGAAAACTACGCAGTGCAAACATATTCTTTAGCCTTTCTTCACCATAGTATTTCATTTTCTCACCATGCCAATAGACGTAAGTAGAGAAAGGGCAGGGGATAGCACCCAACGCTTTAATCCTTTTCACCAGATCATCATTGATAAGTGTGCAGTGCTCTAGCCGGAACCTCGGATCTTTCCTTGGAAATTCTTTTTGCAATCGTTCGTACACAGAGAGCGTAATGTCGATGCCCACATCACCATTGGAGTGAACACCAATTTGCCATCCGTTGGTATGTGCTTTTTTACAAACTTCGTACAACTCTTCAGGGGTACTGGTGAGTAACCCATAATCATCTTTGCTGCCGATGTAGGGTTTAGATAGTCGAGCAGTTCGCTCAGAAATGGATCCATCAATGGCGGTTTTCATCGGGCCTACTTTTACCCATTCATTACCCAGACCCGTTTTTACTCCAGCTTCAATCATCCTATCCAGCCATCCATCACGAATGAGTGCGTAGACTCTTGTTTTGAGATCACCACGGTCATGCGAATCCTGATACGCCTTCATGTCGAGCGTAGAGGCACCTGCATCGTGTGCGGAGGTGATCCCGGATTTAGCCAGCTTGGATGACATTAGGCTTACACCTTCCACAAAATTTTCTTTTGTTGGGCGGGGCCGATCAGGAAATACGTCAGCAGCATTTTCCAATAACCTTCCATTGAGTTTACCATTTTCCCTTTCAAATTTTCCGCCCGGAGGATCCTTTACTTCTTCGGTTACCCCGGCCTTTTCAAATGCCAATGAATTAACAAAATTGGTATGACCACCTCTGTGGTTGATAATAACAGGATGGTCGGGGGCAGCTTCGTCCAAATCCTTTTTAGTCAGGTACCTACCTTCTTTGGTTTTGGTATCATCATACTTAAAGCCATACACCCACTCACCGGGTGGTGTTTTTGCTGCTCTTTCTTTAACAGCCATTTTTATTTTCTCAATTGAGTCCAATCCACAATCGATATCGGTGAGGTGCCTCCGACCAGAAGAAGCAAAATGGCAATGTGCATCGATGAATCCTGGAACAACCGTGCGGCCTTCCAAATCAACGGACCGGGTAAGGGGGCCACTTAAGCGTTTGATTTCATCATTGGAACCAACTGCTATTAGCCGGTCGCTGGCAATGGCTACTGCCTGAGCTCTGGGTATATTTTTATCAATGGTTATGAAATTACCATTGTAAAGAATCAGTTGAGGTTTTTCCCAAAGAAACGGAATGGCAGCAATTCCTCCAGCCTTAAAAAGAAAGCTCCGTCTTGATATATTTTCCATAGACAAAGGGTTTAAGGGAAAAGATACTGAATAATAACTGAGGTATCAATAAAAAAGATGCGGATAAGGTGAAGTGTATTTTACCCACTTTTCCTTTCATTCGACACTTGTAAATGAAATATTTGTGATGGTATGGCAAAGAAAAAAACCTATCAATTTGAGGCACGCCTCAAGAAAGTTCACGGCAGTTTTACGCACACTATATTGGTGGTGCCTGATGAAATCATAGAGTCGCTTCCCGTAAAAGGCCGTGTCCGAACTGAGGGGACAATGAATAAAACGCCTTTTGCATTAGCTATTCAGCATAAAAAAGACGGTTCCAGGTTTTTTATGGTAAGTGCCCAATTGCGCAGAGCGTTAAAAATTGGATCTGGTGATCCTGTGAAAGTATCGTTTTGGTTGGTAGACTCGGATAAAGTGGATGTTCCGGAAGAGCTACAGGCTGTTTTGGATCAGGATCCTCAAGGCTTAAAATTGTGGAAAACTTTTACGCCAGGTGTTCAGCGCGGTTTATCACACTATGTAAACTCCGTAAAAAATGTTGATAGTCGAATAAAGCGAGCCTTTGAGATCGTTGAAAAAGCCAAATTCAGACAACTTCATTTTCAAAAGAAGAAAGAGGAGTAATTATTTATAACCCGTCCTTTACTTTCCTATTTGATTAGATGTATTAAAATCTAAATTTGATATTCCTAAAACCTCACTCATGAAAAATATTATTCTATTTCTGCTTTGCTTTTCTTTATTCCTTTCTGTGGAGGCACAACGAAGGAAAAGTCAGCCAGTGGCTACTCCGGTATCTACCCATACAAACAATCTGGATAATCATTTTAAAGCGCTGGTATGGCGAAGTATAGGACCTTACCGAGGAGGTAGGTCTGTTGCAGCGACTGGTGTCATAGGTGATCCAAATACCTATTATATGGGTAACACAGGTGGAGGTGTTTGGAAAACGGAAGATGCCGGTGTGTCGTGGCGAAATGTTTCAGACGGCTTCTTCAAGACCGGATCAGTTGGTGCTGTTGCTGTTTCTGAAAGTGATCCCAATGTAGTGTATGTAGGAATGGGTGAGCATGCACCCCGTGGGGTAACTACTTCCTATGGAGATGGAGTCTATAAGTCAACAGATGCAGGAAAGACTTGGAAGCATTTGGGCCTGGAGTTGACCAGACATATTGCTAACATCCGTATTCATCCCAATAACCCAGACATCGTATATGTGGCAGCACAAGGTGCTTTGCATGGGGCAGCTCCTGAAAGGGGAGTGTTCAAATCAGTAGATGGTGGTGTTACATGGAAAAAGACCTTGTATGTAGATGAGAACACAGGTTGTTCAGATCTGAGTATGGATATGAATAACCCACGCATTTTATATGCCGCCATGTGGGATCACAGAAGGTTACCCTGGCAGGTGATTAGTGGTGGTAAAGGAAGTGGGCTGTACAAGTCTACGGATGGAGGAGAGACGTGGAATAAAATTCAGAATGGTTTGCCAGACGAACTCGGTAAAATGAGTGTTTCTGTGAGCGGGGCCAACCCGGATAAAGTGTATGCGCTCGTGGAAAGCAATACACATGATTGGAAAGGAGGGCTATTCGTTTCCATGAACGCTGGCAAGAATTGGAACCGTGTAAGCATGGATCATAGACTAACGCAACGCGCCTGGTATTACATCGAAGTGATCGCTGATCCGCAAAATGAAAACATTGTTTACGTGCTTAATTCTCCCGGATTAAAGTCAATTGATGGAGGAAAGACATGGACACGTTTGTCGGGTACCCATGGTGATTATCACCAGCTATGGATCAACCCATCAAATAATAAAAACATGGTAATTGCCAATGACGGAGGTGCTGCCATTACGGTAAATGGAGGAGCAACCTGGAGTACGCAAGCCAATATGCCCACAGCACAGTTTTATCGGGTGAATGCGGATAACCTTTTCCCTTACAACATTTATGGCGGGCAACAGGATAACACTTCGGTAAAGATTCAAAGCCGCAATGTTGGTGGTTATGCTATTGATGAGCACAATTGGTGGCCTTCAGCCGGTGGTGAAAGTGCATTTCTCGCATTTGATCCGGAAAATCCTCGCTATGTAATGGGAGGAAGTTATCAGGGAACTGTAGAAATGCTGGACACGGAAACAGGTGAAGGCAAAGGTGTTATGACGGCCCCGATCCAATACCAGGCATTACAGCCTAAGGATATGAAGTACAGGTTCAACTGGAATGCACCCATTGTGTGGTCTAAACATGAAAACGCTTTTTACCATGGCGGCAATCACTTGTCAAGGACAAAGGACATGGGAAGATCCTGGGAAGAACTTTCTCCTGACCTTACCCGAAACGATCAAAGTAAGTTGGGGATAAGTGGTGTGCCCTACACCAATGAGGGAGCTGGAGGAGAAAACTACGGAACGCTGGCCTATGTAAAAATCCATCCCAAAGAAAAAGGTGTTATTTGGACAGGCAGTGATGATGGATTGGTACACCTGACCCTTGATGAAGGAAAAACCTGGACTAATGTAACACCAGCAGGATTGCAAGAAAGCATTATCAACAGCATAGAAGTTTCGCCTCATGATAATGCCACTGCCTACATTGCCACAACACGGTACAAGTTCAATGATTTTACACCGGCAATTTATAAGACAACTGACTATGGAAAGACATGGACAAATATATCCAATGGAATTCCGTATGGTGCCTTTACCAGGGTGGTTCGTGAAGATGATGTGAGAAAGGACTTGTTGTATGCTGGTACTGAAACTGGTTTTTACATTTCGTATGATGGTGGTAAGAATTGGAGTGCGTTGCAATTGAATTTACCAGTAGTGGCCATTACGGATATGATCATCCGACAGGGAGATTTAATTGCGGCAACACAAGGTCGTTCGTTTTGGGTGTTGGATGATCTTGGTTTACTCCGTCAGTACAACCCGTCTCTTACTGGGTTACAACTCTACCAGCCAGATGATGCAATACGCGTTTCTGGAAGAAGTGCATTTGATGGTACTTTGGATGAAGATGATTTGGAACAGAGTGCAGCTGTAGGAACGAATGCACCGACAGGCGTTGTGATATATTATAGCCTTCCGGATAATGTGGAGGAGGATGATATAATTACACTAAGAATTACGGATTCAAACGGACAGGAAGTTCGGAATTACTCTTCGCAAAAAGACAAGGACTTCATCTCCTATCCAGGTGGGCCCAATGCGGATCCCGTTTTACCAACGAAGAGTGGTATGAATAGATTTGTTTGGGATATGCGTTACCCTACAGTGCTTGGAGCTCCCAAGGTATTTATTGAGGGAAGATACAATGGACATAAGGCTTCACCTGGTAAATATCAGGCTACAATAAAAATGGGAAGTCAGGAACGAACAGTATCGTTTAGCATTTTACCTCACCCAGGAATAAAAGCAACCGATGCTGAATATCAGGATCAGCATGTTACTATGCTGGCCATTGAGAAAGGATTGAATGAAATTCACGGAGCAGTCAATAGTATTGCATCTGCCCGAGAACAAATTACCAGCCTTATTAATATCCTTGAGGATAAAGGGGAATCAAAAGAAATAGTGGAGGCAGGTAAAACCCTGGTTAAAAAAATGGAAGAATGGGATGGGAAATTGGTACAGCGTAAAGCAGAAAGCAATGATGATATTATCAATTTTGTGAATATGCTAAGTGCGGATTATATCTTCCTTAAAGGAGAACTGGATACCAACATACCCTATGTAACGCAAGGTGTTAAGGATCAACTGGCAGCTTTGGATGCCCGCTGGCAACCCTTAAAAGCGCAATACGAATCCTTTGTTCAGAAGGAAATTGTGGACTTCAACAATCAATGTAACTCTGCTAAAATTGGCAAGGTGACATTACCGGATTAACAGTGGATTGGTATTTGAAAAAGCCATTCTACCGGATGGCTTTTTTTGTTTTGATAATTTAACACTACAGTATGTGGTCTACCTTTTCTAAAGCAACGAAATTTTCAATTCTGGGGTTTATAATCAGTGGAGCGTTAGGGCTGTTGAGTATGGGAGTCCTTGGTTATGGACTTTACTATGCCGTATTACCTGTTTTAGGTGACCGGATGGATGAGCTACAGGGTGACGCCACATGGCCTTCATTAATACTTGCAGGTATGATATGGTCGGTTGCCTTTCTTTTGGCTGGCGGGCTGTATGCATGGCTTTCTCAAAAGAGCTTTCCTTCAGGTGTCCTATATCTTAGTTACTTGTTAGTGCTATGGCTGTGGGCGTTGGTCGTTTGGTTTACAATTATTCACTTTCAGGTAGTGGGTTGAACATAGACAATACTGATTTATTAATTTTGAAGGGTGAGAAAGCTCAAGCTTGAAATTAAAAATTGTACTATATGTGAAAAACATCTACCACTCGGGCCGAATCCGGTTTGTCAATTTGGGATGGGCACCAGGATAATGATCATAGGCCAGGCCCCCGGTAAAAAAGTGCATGAGTCGGGTATACCATGGGATGACGCAAGTGGAGTTAGATTAAGAGAGTGGTTAGGTATTTCGGTGGATGAATTTTATGATGAAAAAAAGATTGGGTTGGTGCCCATGGGGTTTTGTTATCCCGGTAAAGGAAAGTCCGGTGACCTAGCCCCAAGAGAAGAGTGTGCTCCAGCATGGCATAAAAGGATTTTTAAGGCAGTTGGAAAAGTTGAACTTACCCTCCTGATTGGCCAATACGCACAAGACTATTATCTTGGAGATAGAATTAAGCATTCATTAACGGAAACCGTTAAGGCGTTTAGTGAATATTTGCCCGAAATTATTACTTTACCACATCCTTCACCGAGGAATAACATCTGGCTGAAGAGGAATCCTTGGTTTTCTAAGGATTTGCTCCCGGTTTTAAAGCATAGGGTAAGAACGCTTTTATAGTGAGTTTACGTCTATTATTTGATTTTCAAAATAACCCATGTAAGAAGTGGAGGAATATGCAAAAGACTCCTGTTAAAAAATAGCATAAATAGAGTTCTTATTGATTTTTGAAATTGCATATGCTGAGTTCAATACTTGACAGTAAGTCGATTTATGTTGCCAAAACTAATCTGAATGGTGAGTATACCTTTTTGAACGATCATTTTTGTGATCGCCTTGGTGTATCAAGAGAAAATTTATTGGGGATACAATTTTCCAGACACACTCTACCTGAGGATTATTATAAATGTGTAGACACATTTCAGCAATGCCTCCAAAATCCTAATGTGCCTCATAAAGTTATTCTGAGGAAACCACAATCTGAATTGGGATTTATCACCTGCGAATGGGAGTTGATAAGTTTTACTTCTGACAATGGTCACCCTGATGAGGTACTTTGTATTGGCTATGATATTACAGAGAAAGAATTTATCGGAAAAAATCTGTTTGCAGCAAATCAAAGGCTGGCAACCTATATGAACAACTCTCCTTTAGGTATAGTAGAATACGAACAAGATCTTACGATAAGACAATGGTCTAAAAGGAGTGAAGAAATTTTTGGTTGGACACAAGAGGAGATCTTAAATAAGAATTTTGGAGCATTTGATATCATTTATGAAGAAGATATTGAATCTACATCAAAAGTTGCTGAAGAATTGTTACAAGGGATTGCTAATGGAAATATTTCCCAAAATAGAAACAAAACCAAAGATGGAAAGGTAATACACTGTGTATGGTATAACTCAGTAGTAAAAGATGAGTCAGGTACAGTACAATCAGTTCTGTCGTTGGTTCAGGATGTTACCAGTCGGGTTGAGGCGGAGGAAGCTGTAAAAATCTCAGAAAAAAGATTTCGGGCTTTAATAGAAAATGGCAAAGATGCATTGGCAATCATCTCGGCCAATGGTGCTCCTACGTATGTTACTCCATCTATCGTCAAGGTGTTGGGATATACTGAAGATGAAGTATTTAAAATGGATATTTTCGAATTGGTTCATCCTGATGATATACATGGTGTACAGCTGGCTATCCAAAGGGTAATGAATGCACCTGGGGTGCCCATGCCAGGGCATACTTCCCGAATGAAACATAAAGATGGTGGGTGGAGGTGGATTGAGGCTACGATTACGAATCTGTTCGATGACCCTCACATAAATGGCATCGTTGATAATTTTCGTGATGTAACCGATCGTGTAGAAACAGAGATGCTCATCACCAAGACCAACAGACACTTAAAAAGAGCTCAAAGTATTTCTAATATTGGTTATTGGGAACTTGATCTTAAGTCAGGAAATAATTTTTGGTCAGAGGAGATGTTTGCCATATGTGGGTTAAATGAAAGAGATGGGGTTCCTCACATCGATGCTTTTTTTGAAATGATTCACCCGGAAGATGTGTCTTATGTTAAGGATAAACATAAGTTGGTCTTGGATGGCAACCAAACTATTCCAATGGAGTATCGGTTTGTTAAAAAAGGAGGTTCTACAATTTATGTTCATGTCATTGCCAATTGTGTTCGTGATGAAAATGGTAAAGCCGTGACAATGGAGGGTACCTTCCAGGATATTACGGAAAGAAAAAATGAAGAGATGGCCGTGAGGAAACTCCTTCATAAGACCACTGATCAAAATAAAAGATTAAAAGATTTTTCTTTCATGACCTCCCACAACATTAGGTCTTCAGTGGCAAATATTATGGGATTATCTTCAATTCTTGAAAGTGGAACTAACAATGTTGAGTGTATAGAGTTAATAAAAGAGTCAGCTCAACATCTAGACACTACGGTAAAAAACATAAGTGAGTTACTTAATTTTGAGAATGAGTTTATCTCTGCACATATGACGGAGTGTAGGGTAAAGAATTCAGTTCAACGAACCCTTTCATTGAACAGTGCAATTATTTCCGAGAAAGATATTTTTGTTGAATTGGGGATTCCGCCAGAGTTGGTGGTAAAATCTATACCCGCATATTTGGATAGTATTTTTCATAACCTGATTACTAACGCCATCAAATATGGCACAACAGATACGGTGAGGCAAATAAGAATTGCTGGTAGAAAGGAAGAAAACAAAATAATCATAGAAATTCAGGATTTTGGATTGGGGATGAACCTGGAGGCAGATGGTGAAAAATTGTTTAAATTAGGATCAAGGCTCCATTTATCAAGTGAGGGGCAAGGACTTGGACTGTATATGACTAAGCATCAAATTGAGGCAATGGGTGGAACCATTGAAGTGAAAAGCAAGTTAGGATATGGGACAACGTTTATAGTTATTTTAAATGAATAGGATCAATCGAATTTTTGTGGTGGATGATGACAGAATTTTTTTGTCGCTTGCGCAGCTGGTTATCAAAAGTGTTTTTGATGATGTAGATATTGTGACTTCAAAAAATGGCCTTGAAGGGCTAATGAATTTAGAAAAGGAACCTCCTAATATTTTGTTTTTGGACATTAATATGCCAGTTATGGATGGATGGGAGTTTCTTTCCGCGTTAAAGGAGAAAGGAGATGAAATTCTTTTTCCGATTTTCATCACCTCGTCTTCGGTTGATCCTGAGGATAGGGAAAAGGCCGAACGTCACCCGCTTGTAAAGGGCTTTATTGAGAAACCCATTACCAAGGAAAAGATTTTGTCTGCTGTTTCATAGCAAAAATGAATAATCAGGTAGAGCACATCTGGTTGGATTTACGCAATGAGCTTAATAAGTTCATTCTATCTAAAATAGGTGATGAGGCAATTGCACAAGACATATTACAGGATGTCTTTATTAAGGTATATTTGAATATTCACCAACTAAAAGATTCAGCAAAACTTACCTCATGGATATATCAAATTGCCAGAAACACGATATCAGATTATCTTAAGCAACCTCGCTTTTTACCCTCTACTATAGAGTTGGTAGATGAAATCCAAGATGAACCTGTGTATCAAGCTTTGAGTAATTGTGTCAATAGTAAGATTGATAAGCTTTCCGACCAAGATAAGAAGGCCATATTACTTACTTATTTTGAAGCATATTCTCAAAAAGAGTTAAGCGATTTTCTGGGGATCTCCTATTCTGGGACTAAAAATAGAATTCAGAGGGCTAGAGAGAAGCTTAAAAAGGACATATTGGATTGTGAAAATGTCGAATCTGACGGAAGGGGGAAAATTACGGGTTTGACGAATTAAATCATTTTTTTTGGGTCTTTTTCGAATCTCAGTAGTCTATAGACCGTACTACTTAAAAAATAATCATGAGATCCATTAAAGTTAATATTATTCATGCCTTTGAAGACAACCTAAAAGGCGGGAATCCAGCGGGGGTTGTACTTGAGGCAGATGAGCTGGACAATAATCAGAAATTGGCGATTGCCGCAAAAGTTGGGCTTTCAGAAACGGCTTTTGTTTCTCGCTCTCTAGTGTCGGACTTCAAACTTGATTTTTTTACTCCCAGTAAACAAATACCCCATTGTGGCCATGCCACGGTGGCCACATTCTCCTACTTGAAGAAAAGAGGCAGAATTGCTAAGAATACTTCTTCCAAAGAAACCATAGATGGTACCCGCCAAATATTTTTTGATGAAGACCTGGTGTTTATGGAGCAACGTGCTCCTGAATTTATTCCACTTGAACAGAGCGATAAGGAAGAAAGCCTCCAGGGGTTAAAAATTACTAGTGCTTATCTGATTAAAGGGTTAGAGCCGATGATTGTGAATACAGGTAATAACTTTTTGATCGTGCCAGTTCAAAACGAAAAAATACTCCAAAACTTAAAACCTGACCTTAGCGTGATTGAACGTGTGTCAGAGAAATACAATCTCATCGCTTTTTATGTGTATGCCCCTGCTCAATCACATGAAGCTGTGGCCACCACTCGGATGTTTGGCCCATACTATGGTATCCCGGAAGAGGCGGCAACAGGAATGGCCGCTGGCCCATTGGCATGCTATCTTCATCAATACTGCAATATGACGCAGGATGAATTGGTAATTACACAAGGAAGATTTATGCATCCACCTTCACCGAGTCGAATTTTGGTAAGACTCGAGAAAGAGGACAATAAGATAAAAAAACTTTTTGCAGGAGGTAGGGCATATGTTGAAAGGGAATTTAATTTAGAGATCGATTGATTTACAAGCAGGGTAGTAATGAGCAATTTTATTGAAAGAATACACAACTTAGGGTTCGAGCTTCCGGAAGTGTCTACTCCCGGAGGCAATTATGTATCTGTTAATGTACGAAAAGACATAGCATACGTGGCCATTCAGTTTCCCATTCTAAATGAAGAATATTTGTATCAGGGTAGATTAGGTGTAGACTTCTCTACAGAAGACGGTTACAAAGCGATGCAGATTTGTGCACTTAATGTAATTGCCCAAATAAATGCAAAAGTAGGATTCGATAAGGTGGTGGGACTCAACCATATCGATGCTTATTTTCAGGCTGGTGGTGATTGGGATGATTCACCAAAAGTAGTCAATGGAGCCTCTGATTTATTCGTTCATGTTTTGAATGAAAAAGGAACCCATTCCCGCTCAATTTTTGGTGTTGATAAACTTCCTCGTAATTTTTCCGTTGGTCTGACTGCATCTTTTACAGTTGATTGAAAGGTTATTCCTTCTCTTTGATCAGCCCAATCTGACCATTGTTCCCTGCTATAACCATGAGTTTTCCTTTTCTTGCTTTTCGTATTACATGAAAGCCTTCAAGATCCGAAAATGCTTTCCATGAGGCTCCCTGATTATAGGAGATGTCAGTTCCTGTAGGGCCTGTAGTAAGTAGTATTTTTTGAGAGATGAATTCAACACATTCTCTGTAGCCTCTGCTGGGTTGGGAGGGAGTGTTCCATGTTGCTCCGCGATCATCAGAATAAAGATTATGATTTGTTGCCAACGCTGGTCGGGTATAATCGCCACCCACTAAAACGATATTATTTTTATACACCGCAAAGGAATAGATGCCAGTGGCCACATCTCCTTGAACAATCGGTGGGGTCTGAACATTCCATGTATTCCCCTTGTCAGATGTTATCCAAAATCTTGACGTCATTCCTCCTGTGGATAGGTAGGCAAGACTTTTCCCTACACACCTGATGCCAGTTCCGCTGGCAGCAAAAGAAGCTTCGCCTTCATTGAGTTGTGGGGCAGTTACTACTTCATTCCATGTAGATCCACCATCTGAAGTTTTTAAAAGTAACATTTTGCCATCAATGGGATCTCCATAAATCAAACCTTCTTTTTCATTCCAGAAATCAATACCATCAATGAAGGCTGCTTCATGGTTGTTGGTGTACACCACCTTCCACGTTTTCCCCGCATCTGCTGTGATCAAAATGTTGGTGGGAGAACCTGCGTTTGCTATGATGGCTCTATGCTCATCAAAAGCATACAGTGATCGGAAGCCTGAGGTTTCATGTCCTTTTACCTGATTAAACTCCCAGGTGTTTCCTCCATTAGTGGAAATGCCCACCCATCCGTTGCTGCCGCTCACCCACGCAACCTGGTTATTAACCACCGACAATCCCCGAAAAGAGGAGTTAATACCTGTGCTAATACTAGTTAACTGGAACAGTTGCGCCCAGGTTGGTTGGGCCAAGAGAAAAAGTGCTAGGAGAAAATAGGTTTTCATAATTAATCAGCTACCGTAGTCTACGGGACAAATCTCAAGTTATAGACTGAGTTTGCATTAAGCAACTCACCGGTTACGAATCAGAACATGTTTCTCAGGTAAAAAATAATTATTCTTTACCTCTTCTTACCAGCCAATGAGTCGGGATAGCCCCAGTATTCCTTTTTTGCTGTTTGAATGAATATGACTAAAACACTCTTTATACTTATCCTGGTCTTGGGATTGTTCAATAGGATCAACGCACAGGACAATCCGGTTCACCAATCCATTACAAATGATGATCTAAAGTCTTTCAAAGCATTCTCTCTTCTGGATAGCCAACAGCAAGAACTATTCTTTAAGAGCATACAAGAGGGTGCTTATCAGATTGCGGAGTATCTAATTTCTAAAGGAGCCAAGATAAATAGTTACAACGCTTCCGGGACTACACCTTTGATTACAGCAGTTTCGAATAATGATGAAAGGATGGTTGAGTTGCTTTTGAAAAGAAAAGCGGACCCCAATCAAAAGGAGGAGGAGGGGCTTGAGGGAACACCGTTAATGTATTCGAGTGTCAATCCAAATACCTCTATAGCCAAAATGTTGATTAAGGCTGGCGCTGATGTTAACACCATTGATGTGAACAAAGACCCTGCTATCAATTGGGCCGCATACTATGGAAATATTGCCCTGATGCGCCTTTTAATTAAGCATGGTGCCGACTTGACGATGCAAAGCAAACATGGTACATCTTTGGATGTAGGGCTTCGGCTTTGGCATGCAGATTCGGTGACGGATGTATTTCGTTCAACAAAATTTAATCAACCTGTTAATTCACAAACCAATGCATTGTTGCATGCTATTAAAGGCAATGATTTGGAAGGTGTACGTAAACTACTTCAAAACGGAGCAGATGCCAATTCAAAAGATGGTTTAGGAACTCCGTTGTTACAAATTGCTGCTGAAGCGGGGTACAAGGAAATCGTCCAACTGCTTCTCGCCAATGGAGCAGATCCCAATCAAATGAACAGGGTTGGGCAAGTGCCACTTGCATTTGCATCACGTTTCAATCATTTGGAAATTGCAAAGCTACTTCTGGAATCAGGAGCAGACCCCAATCAGACTGGCGAGCATTATCGGCTCACACCTTTAATGGGTGCTGCTGTAGGTGGGGATAAAAAGATAGGAAGACTTTTGTTGGAAGCAGGGGCTCAGATGAGTGCCACAGATTCAGTCAATCAATGTGCTGCACTTCATTGGGCCATGTTCTATGGAAATATTCCGTTTGCTAAAATGTTGCTTCACGAGGGTGCAGATTTCCATGCCAAAGTCCTGGATAAAACTTATACAGGTTATACCCTTGCAAAAGCCTACGGTTACAGTGAGTTGGCGCGGGAAATGGAACACCTGGACGCGAAGGATAATCCTTTAATCGGATCTTGGAAAATGAATCAAATTCAGTATATCTACAAGGATACTACCGTGGTAGTAGAGAATGTTTCGCAGGGCATGTTAACGGTAACTCCTCATCGTTATCATATCATATACAACCCCTGGGTTAACCCACGTGTGCCTTTTAAAGTTTTGTCAAAACCTACTGATTCAGAAATTAAGCATGCATTTCAAACCCTTGTGTTCAACACAGGTACGTATACTTTGAGTGATACTTTGTTTACCACCACTTCGGACATTGCGAAAGTACCTGGTTTTGAAGGAGGCAAGCAGTACTATTCCTTAGAAGTAAAAGGCGATCAACTGCAGCTGATTATGAAAGATGAAACTTATCCTAATGGAGAAAAGCCGGAATGGTACCAGAAGTTGCAGATACTTTTTAAATTGACTCGGGAGTAATAACATCTCCCGAGGCAATGACCGTACTGAGGTATTTACTTTTTTTCTATTCTTTATCGTCCATTTTTATTTCTGGTGGTCTTTTTTTTCAGAAAAAGGGGAGACCTCAGCTCATGCTCTCATTATTTGCACTCTTGTTTGGATTGGAGATGCTTGATTACCTCTACTCCACAAGCAGGTTTGTAGCGGTTTTACCTGATTTTTATGGAGTTTACTATTTTTTGGTGGGCTTTATTTATGGACCGGTTTTGTGGTTTCATTTTAAGGGGCTGATAGAGCCTGATCAAAAGTATTCATATTGGGAAATTTTACATTTTATACCCTTTCTGCTTTCCATATTTTACTTCTTAGATTTTCTATCACTTTCTGGTGCTGAAAGGATGGTCTTCAGCAAAAATCATTTTTATGATCGGATAATGCCCATGAATTACGCGCGGGCAGGGCATCTGTTGCTGTATGGAATTGGTTTTATTCTGCTTATCTACAAGAACAGGCAGCTACTGACCGCGAATAATAGACTATATGCAATTATTATTTGCTCTATCTATTTTATTACCGCTGTAATCGTCTCCTGGCTTACGATGTTTGCTGATCATTGGCGGCAGTTTATTGTTTATTATTTCCTTGCCTCTACCATAGTTTTTATCGTGGGTTATGTCCTTTATTCTCGACCGGATTTTTTAGATGGGATCGCGAAAAAATATCTTCACTCCGGGCTTGATACTTTTATGATGCAACGAATTGTTAACAAAATTGAGACTGCATTTAAATCGGATAAGGTGTACTTAGACAGGGAATTAACACTTTACAAACTGGCAGAACAAATTAATGAGAAGCCGCACTTTATTTCTCAAACTTTGTCCTCTCAGGTTGGTGAAAATTTTAATGATTTTGTGAATAGGTATCGAATCGAGCATGCAAAATGTATGTTAAAGAGCGAAAAGTATACTCATTTTAAAATCGAGGCGATAGCGCTCGAGTCCGGTTTTAATAATAAAGTCACTTTTAATAAAGCATTTGGCAAATTTGTATCTACTACTCCTTCTTCGTTTAGAGAGGGTGTGTAATTTGGAACTCACCTGATTTAATCTAATATTTGATTTAATCGTTTTTATTTTGGAAGATCAGATTCGTGACATAGAAAAATTAATTGAACAAGGCAGGTACATCGAGGCAAGGTCACTTACACAAACTGCCATCGGTGACAGCTCCAACATTCGGTTGCAACAATTACATGCGCTGGCCTTATCAAAGGGCGGAATGCCGGGCCAGGCAAAAGAGTTTTTAGAAAGCGTCTACAAGCAACATCCTGAAGAAGCTGAGACTGCAGGAATTCTGGGCGGAATTTATAAAACCTTGTTCAAGCAAACCGAGGATTCTAATTATGCCATTCAATCCAGAGACACCTACCTCAAAAATTTTTCTTTAACAGGAAGCTACTATACGGGAATAAATGCCGCTACGATGTCTGCCATAGCGGGGCAGGCGCGTAAGGGAAGAGAAATAGCACAGGAGGTCATCGCCAAGATCAACGAGGCAAAATCCTTTTGGGAGACAGCAACTTTGGGTGAGGCATATTTGCTAACGAAGGACAATGCTCAATCAGTTTCTTTTTATCAGAAAGCAAGGCAGCTGGCAGGAACAGATTGGGGAAAAGTCAGTTCGGTGTATAACCAGCTTTGGTTGATTAAGCATTATATGAATGTGCCTTCTGAGATTCTTAAAATATTTAGCCCACCAGCTGTAGCGGCTTTTGTTGGGCATATGATTGATAGGCCCGACAGGGTTAGTCCACGATTCCCTGCAGCGATAGAGGATTCTGTTAAAGCAGCTATTAAAGCGTCTATTCGTGCCAATAAAATTGCCATTGGGTATTGTTCACTGGCATGTGGAGGAGATATACTATTTGCTGAAGCGATGGAAGAAGAGGGTGGTGAGGTAAATATATTTTTGCCCTTCAATAAAGAAGATTTTATTCGTGAAAGTGTGGCCTTTGCAGGAGATCGATGGGTAGAGCGCTTTGAAACGTTGATGAATAAACACACCGTTCATTATGTTACGCACGAAGGTTATGATAATCATCCGGACTTATTTTCAATGCAAAGCAAAGTAGTATTGGGATCCACTTTGTTGCGCAGAGGAATGATTCATAGCGATGCTTTTTTGCTTTCCGTTTTGTCAGATTATGATTTCAGCAAACTAGAGGGGGGCACAAGAGATAATATGTCCTTGTGGCCATTTCAAGATAAAATAATCAATATAAGTCCAGATAATTATTTGTCGGGCTCGGGAGGTGATAAGAAAGAGCCTTCGAAAAACAAACCAGCTACGAGTGTTCGTCCTGCACTGTATACACTTGTAATAGATTCAGAACAAGAAGGGGGGTGGAAGGATGTTTTGGAAAAAATACAAGGTGCCATGGAAGTGGCGGTGGTACCTCCATTGGCAAGCTGTGTGAAGGACTCAAAATTAATAGTTGGGTTTCCAGCGTTGAGACCATTATGGGATTTTATTTCTGTACTCGGAAAAACGAAAGGGGTGAGCCTTTCCATGCTGCGACTTAGCATTAATGGTGGACCAATTGCATTGGATGATTTCCATGAAAAAGACCCTATTCAATATAAGGCAATGAGTGGTGTGCATGTAGAAACTGCATTGAACGAACATCAGTTCAGTATTCCAGGATATTGTATTGCGCTCAGCCCAATTGCTTATGAACTGCCTTTGTACAAAGTGGAAATAGAGTTGTTGAGCAGGGTGAATATGGAAAAAGGAGAGGTGGTTGAAGTTTTTAAAGTGCTCGGTTAGGCATTACCTTTTCAGCTTTGCAATTACTTCAGTTAAGTGTTTTTGTTTTTCATCTTCCCTATGTGACTTACCATATTGGGTATGGTAGCGATGATTTTCCAAAAATACTTTTTGTGTAAGGTTCCATTCTCTTTCGGTTTCAATAAAACCTTGATCTTTCATTTCGTTGTAAAGTCTGTCACCAATTTCATAAAAATCATGGCGGCCCAGGTAATCCAGGTCAGCATCACATAGGATTTTGTCAAGTTTATTCTGAGGGGTTTGTGGAATTTTTGTGGCCATTATCATTGAGCAGATCGCCTCAAGATGTTGCGTAGTAAAACCAAATGGGGGTAAGGTTTCTTTTGCCAGTAAACAGCCCTGAGCTTCATGGCCTTTATAAGTAGAAATAAAACCCGCATCATGGTAGAGTGCTGCAATGCGCAGCAACTTTGTTTCTTCCTCACTTATTTTTTCAGCTTCAGCGATCCTAAGTGCCGATACTAACACATCGTTGATATGATCAAGGTTATGGTAGGTGAGGTGTGAAGGCATTTCGGCTTTGAGTTTTTCTGTGATGAAATGCTCTGCACCGGAATAATCCACGACATTTTTACTCTCCTCTTTGAGTGTAGATAACAGAGGATCAATGTCAAGCCAGATCAAGTCAATGTCATTGGTCTCTGTGGCTTTTGTTATAGCCTTGGCAGCCTGATCATAATCCTGTCTTGCGCAATACACATGCGATAAATAGAAGTTGACCCCTTTCTCATTATTGCTACTTCGCTGCAAGAGTTCTTCCAGCAGTTGATCTGATTTAGCTTTTTCATTGAGCCCCCAATGGGCAACTGCCAGATAAGCCAGCATGGAGGGGTGTCTTGTATTTGAATCTTCAAGCCCAGCCTCGAGTACTTCCCTGGCCTTTTCAAAATGCCCCATGGTGATGAAGATTCTTCCCAAGTGATCTGAAAACCGAACGACTTTTGGGAATAACTTCATTCCTTCCTCGAAAAGAGAAACCGCTTCTTTATAATTTTGGGAGAGATAAAGGTAAATTCCCTGATAATTAAAATAAGCCACACTGTGTGGCTCAATCAATTTGGCTTCATTGATTGCAGTGCTCGCTTCGTTTAATCTTCCCGCCATACAAAGCAGATAGCTGTAGGTATACAGCACATTCGCATTATTAGGGCTGAGTTCCTTCGCTTTTAGCAGCAGTGCCTCAGTTTTTGTAAAATCCTTATTAACGAAAAATTCAATAAAGGCTTTGGTGAGGTAATCATTGTCTGAAGCGCCACGCTTCCAGGCTTCGTCAAGGTATTGACTAATCAGGGGCAAAGCTTCAGAGGGAGAAAGGTCACCATTCCACGACATTCGGGCTGAATAAGAACTGGCCAGATAGGAGTAGGCTTGTTTAAATTCAGGGTCAAGTGCCAGGGCCTTTTTAAAATAATCAGAAGCAATTTGATAGCCTTCTACATTCCATTGATTAAAAGCATAGCGACCCTTTAGGAATAAATCATAGGCCTCGAGATTTTCTGTTGGCTTTTGATGCGATTTTTCAGTTGGGCTGATGGAAGATTTCAATTGTTGCGCTACTACTTCAGCCACTTTATCCTGTATGCTAAAGATATCATCCATGCTTTCCAGAAATACTTTTGACCAGATAGGATCATCTTTTTTAGCGTCAATCAGTTGTACATTGATACGCACTTTGTTGTTGTGCGATTGGGCGCTCCCTTCTAAAATATATTTTACTCCCAACTCGGCAGCAATTTCAGGTGCCAGTTTGTCGGTTTTCTTATACCTCATCACCGAGGTTCTGGAGATGACCTTGAGCTCTCGTATACCTGCCAATTGCATCAAAATATTTTCAGTCATTCCATCGGCAAAATATTCCTGAGAAGCATCCTGGGCCAGACTGACAAATGGAAGTACCGCTATTGACTTCTCATTGGCTTCTTCAGTTTTTGTGGAAGTGCTGTTCCCTTTCAAGTAGGTACTATCTTCATCACCAGTGGGTATTCCTGCATAGCCAGGTTTTTCGGGGGACTGGATACCTTGAATAATTTCCTTTAAAGCGTTGGCTACTTTATTCATTTGATCGCGATACACAAGCCTTCCCATGTTGTCTTCTCGCTTGTCGTCTTGCCGCAGCGGACGATTGACACCCGGTGCCCGATAGGTGAAATCAATGAATCTGAAATTAGCTTGTAACTCGGCTTCTATTTGGTCAATATCTTCGCGGGTAATTTCATGAATGGTGATAGGAAGGATTCTGCTGGCCACATTGCCATTACCCAATCGAATATCTCTACCTATTTTGTCCTCCAACGCAATTGTGTTAAATGCGCAAAACTCGTGCTGCCATGCATAACTTCTAGGATCAGAATAAGTTTGTGATACAATGGGGATCAGTATAATTGACTTGAGTTTGTTATTTAAACTTTGGTCTACGCTGTGGTTTTCTAGTAGCCCATCATAGGGATTCTCATCGAAATAGATAGAGATGGATTCTTTGAAGGTTCCTTCCAGTTCTTCGCGGAGGGACTGTACGAATTGACTTACCCACTTTTCGGAACGGTTGTCTTTGTGGCGATAGGATATGAAAATGTCGTATTCAAAATCAGGCAGAAGAGAGGGCATGAGTCAAATATAATAAAACGAAGCAAATGGAGCTGTATTTTTAGATTGTGCTGTATTGGATTTTGATAGGATTAGGAGATTGCAATGGAAAGACTTTATTTGAATTGGTTATATTTGGATAGACCATGTGATGGCTGCCAAGCGCACCAAGTGTCTACGTTAAATCAAATAGGTAAATAGGTGAATCGTTCGCAATGAAGAAGAAACCGATCAAAGGTAAGGCAGTCAAAAAATCTTCTTTAAAGCGAAAGGCCATGCCAGAGATATCCGAGATCACGCAGCTGAAGCGTCAATTGAAAATAGAAGCTGCGTTGGATCGGGTGCGTTCTATTGCCATGGCGATGCGCAGGCCTGAAGACTTGCTAAAGATTTGCAAAAGCCTTTATCGTGAGCTGAAAAGGTTGGGGATCAGTGAGCTTAGAAACGCCATGATCAACGTTTATGACGATGCAAATGGTTCATTTCTGAATTATGATTCTTCGGGTGAAGGTGGACTAAGTGTCACTCAATTCAAAAATGACAGTCATCCGGTCATAAAAAACTTTCTGAAGCAAGTAAGGAGAACTCGTGATGCATTTGCGCCTTTCTCACTCCAGGCCAAGGCGCTCCAAGACTTTATCAGGTTTAGAGCAATCAATGGTGAAAAAACGGATGTAAAACTCAGAAAAGCTAAAGCACTTCATTACTACTTTTATTCTGTCGGAAATGGTTCGATGGGTATTTCCACGCTTGAAGCTATCGATCCTGATCATATTAAAATCCTCAAAAGATTTAGAAATGTATTTGACCTCGCCTACAAACGGTATACGGATATAGCAATTGCCAAAGCACAAGCACATGAGGTGAAAATTGAATTGGCCTTGGAAAAGGTACGCGCCCGAACCATGGCCATGAAAAAGAGCGAGGAGTTGGCTGAAATCGTTTCCGTTCTTTTTAAACAGCTTCTCGGTCTGGGACTCACTTTAGACCAATTGCGAACCTGCGGTATTGCCACATTTCATCCAAGCGAACCACAGGGAGAGATATGGATCACGGATATCAAGGGGGAGAAAATTTCAAACTCTTTTAGTGCTCCCTTTAACGAAGCTCCAGCCTATAAGACCATTTATAAAAATTGGAAAAAGGGTGAAGATTTTCTTGAACTTAACCTTAGGGGCAAAGACTTCCTGGAACATCTAAAATTTGTACAGAAATACAGCAGTGTTCCGGATATTAATTTGAAGGAGATCAAAAAGAAGTACAAAGAAATATTTTTTCATGTCTTGTACTTTTCTCAAGGTTACTTGTTTATCATCGCCTACGAGGAGCTGATTGAGCATCACGAACTATTTAAGCGTTTCGGTGCTATCTTCGAACAAACCTATACCCGTTTCCTTGACCTCCAAAAATCGGAAGCCCAGGCAAGGGAAGCACAGATTGAACTTGCCTTGGAAAGAGTTCGAGCCAGAACTATGGCCATGCAAAAAAGCGAGGAGCTAAAAGAAGTAATTCAGCTTGTCTATGATCAATTCGTCCAGCTAGATATCCATATTGAGCATACCGGATTCATTCTGGATTATAAAACCAGGGATAACATGCATATATGGTTAGCGGATAAGAATGAGGTGCCCGCTGAGATTACTATTCCCTATTTTGATTCTCCGCATTGGAATAGTTTTATCCAAGCCAGAAGAAAAGGAACAGATTTCTTTGCCAACCATTTGTCTTTTAAAGAGAAGAATAAATTCTACAGAAGCCTCTTTAAATTAATCCCGAATGTAGCTAAGAAGACAAGGGAATATTATCTCGGCTGTCCAGGGCTCGCTATCTCAACCGTATTGTTGGACAATGTGGGCCTCTGCATCGAGAACTTTTCAGGTATTCCTTATACATCCGAAGAGAACGGTACACTGATGCGATTTGGCAAAGTCTTCCAGCAAACCTACACCCGCTTCCTCGATCTCCAAAAAGCAGAAGCGCAGGCGAGGGATGCGCAAATTGAAGCTGCATTGGAAAGAGTACGGAGTCGTTCATTAGCCATGCACCATAGCTATGAAATAAAAGAAGTTGTGTTAATGGTGATGGAAAAAATGAACGAACTGGAAATAGAAATGGATGGTGGTGTTTCATTGGCCACATTCCGGGATGGATCTAGGGATTTAACACACTGGTACGTCAACCCGGAGCATGTGGATGGAGCCATAGAAATGCACCTGCCTTATTTTAAGAACAAATTGTTCACAGATTTTGAAAAGGCAAGGAAGCAGGGGATGGAACTACTCCCGGTTGTGTATTCATTCGAAGATAAGAACGAATACTTCAATTATGCCTTTAAACATTCTGAATTCAAAATTATCCCCAAAGCATTAAAGCAATGGATTTTGGAACAGCCATGTTTCGGCTATTCGGTGGCCATTCAAAAACATTCCGCCATCTTCTTCAATGACTATTCCGGCAAGTTCTTTTCCGAACAGGAAAACCAGGTATTGATCCGTTTTGCAAAAGTATTTGATCAGGCATATATCCGTTTCCTCGATCTGCAAAAAGCAGAGGCCCAGGCACGGGAAGCCGAGATTCAATTAGCGCTAGAACGAGTTCGCGCCCGCACCATGGCTATGCAAAACAGTTCAGAGTTGGCCGAAGTATCTTATTTGCTTAATAAACAAGTTGTAGAATTGGGGATCCCCACGCGGGGATGTGCATTTAATATTTATAACGAACATGACTCAACTGAATGGTTCAGCAATCTAGAAGGAACGTTGCCTACTTATAAAACTCCGAGAGAAAACGTTTTTCTTAAATATTATGAGGCCGGCCAGCGAGGCGAAACACTTTTTATTGAAGAATACAGCGGCAGGAATATCATAGAACATTACAAGTATTTATTCAAAGCAGGCATTTTTGGGAAGGATATAAAGGAAAAAGCGATAAAAGCAATCACTCCTGAGGTTCAAATTGATCACGTAGCCTATTTTAAATATGGCTATTTGTTGTTCATAACATTGACCCCGGCACCAGAGGCGCATGATACTTTTAAACGTTTTGCGAAAGAGTTCCAACAAACCTATACCCGTTTCCTTGACCTCCAAAAATCGGAAGCCCAGGCAAGGGAAGCACAGATAGAATTGGCGCTCGAAAGAGTGAGGGCACGAACAATGGCCATGCAGCAAAGCGCTGAGTTAAGAGATGCTGGCAACATGGTATTTCAGCAAATGAAAGAGCTCGGTATCGAGGCTGAAACAAGTTGGTTGTGGTTTATTGACCCTAAGAAGGATTCGCTTGAAATATGGACTACTCACGAGAACAAACTAGCTGACCCTGTGAAGGTCAGAGCTTCTGATCTGTGGACATTCAAAAAGGAAATTGACGGATGGAAAAAAGGGAAACCATCTCTTGAACTTTCTATTCCAAAAAAGGAAGCCATACAATCTATCAAGAAGGTATTTGGCGTCAAGATACATAACAATAAGCTGGCAACGCATTTTCATTTATTGCAAACCAGGCATCAATTTGGGTTTCTCGGGTTAGGCACCTGGCATGAAGCCACAAAAGAGGAGCGGCAAATTTGTTCACGCTTTTCGAAAGTTTTCGAGCAAACGTATAGACGTTTCTTAGATCTTCAAAAAGCAGAAGCACAAGCGAGAGAAGCACAGATTGAAGCGGCATTGGAAAGAGTGCGCGCGAAAACCATGGCCATGCATTCGAGTGACGATGTGAATAAGGCGGTCGTTACTTTTTTTGGTGAAATCAAAAAGCTTGGTATTGAACAAATGTCTTGTGGATTAAACATTCTTCATAAGTCAGGCGACATGGAAACATGGACCGCCAAAGGAGTTGGGAAAGACACGGTGGCAACTAGCGGGAAACTAGACATGCTCGTACATCCAAGCGTGAAGAAATTATTTAAGGACTGGAAGGCAAAGAAAACTTCGTCTATTTATGAACTTAAAGGAAAAGAGGTAAAGGATTTTTTTAAGATAGTCTATGCACAGCGGGATTATAGCACTCCCAAGGTCAAACTACCTGATAGACTTTTTCTTAATAATTTTTTGATCCCCGAAGGCTCGCTTTGGGCGTTCACTCACGATGAATTAGAAGCAGCACATGCAGATGTATTGAAAAGATTTGCGCACGTTTTTTCTTTGACCTACGGAAGATATAAAGACCTCCAAAAGGCAGAAGCGCAGGCTAGAGAAGCAAAGATTGAAACAGCATTGGAACGGGTTCGGTCTCGAACAATGGGGATGCAAAAAAGTGAAGAGCTTGGAGAGGTGATTACCCTGGTCTTTCAGCAATTTATTGAACTAGGGATCAGGCTCCACAATGCAAATTTTGCTGTAGGAAACGTAAAGGATTGGCAAAAAAAGAACCGCACCTTTTGGGTAGCTAATCTGGGGGCGCCTCATCCAATCAAGGTTTTAATTCCCTATGTTGATCATCGTATGTTTAACAGGGTGATTCAAGAGGCTAAAAAAGGAAGTGATTTCTTGGAGGATACTTTTGGGTTTGAGGAAAAGAACAGCTACTTCAGGCATTGGTTTGATAAGGGCATTCGCGAGAATAGGAACCTTGCAGTGGAGAAAAAGGTATTCAAAAGTCCGGGCTACGCACGATCCGTGGCGCTTTGTAATGACATTGAACTTGCAATTGGCAAGTTCGAACCAGTCCCCTTTTCTTCTGAGGAAAATGTGATCCTGAGACGCTTTGCTAAAGTTTTTGAACAGACTTATACACGTTTCCTCGATTTACAGAAAGCAGAAGCTCAGGCCCGCGAAGCGCAGATTGAGGCAGCATTGGAGCGCGTAAGGTCCAGGTCGCTGGCCATGCATAAGAGTGACGACCTGCTGGAAGTTATAAACACCGTGTCGGAACAGTTGCAGCAACTGGGAATCAAGTTCCACAATACGAGCTTTGGTATCAATAGTGAGGGTAAGGATTATAGTTTTTGGATGGCTTCGCCTCACCAACCTCATCCTTACAGATTGGATCTTCCTT
The DNA here is from genome assembly GCA_039971015.1 of Cyclobacteriaceae bacterium. Lineage (GTDB taxonomy): Bacteria > Bacteroidota > Bacteroidia > Cytophagales > Cyclobacteriaceae > ELB16-189. The sequence continues at coordinate 18,896 of JBDVKV010000014.1, read as the reverse complement.
ACATGGCTAATCCTATGCCTGACAGGGTGATTGAAGCCAAGAAAAATAACATAGACTTTTTTGCAGATATTTTATCCAAGAAAGATAACCTTAGTTGGCACAAGCATGTTCTTAAAAATGCTGGAGATAATGTTTTTCCTGAGGAGGTCAAAAGTTTCATTTTAAGTAGGGATGGGTATGCACGGTCTACAGTATTCATGAAGAATATTTTTCTTACTGTTGGCAACTATGTCCCCAAAGCATACGCTGAAAGTGAAAATGAGATATTCAGACGATTTGCAAAAGTTTTTGACCAATCCTACACCCGATTTCTTGATTTGCAAAAAGCAGAAACTCAAACAAGGGAAGCGCAGATTGAGGCTGCATTGGAACGTGTTAGGGCGAGGAGTATGGCTATGCATAAAAGCGATGAACTGCTGGATGTAATCACTGTAGTCTCTGAACAATTGACCAATCTGGATTTCAAGTTCCATCATGTCAGTTTTGCCAACAACGACCTTGATCAGGATTATAAATTTTGGGTCTCAGCACGAGGCTTGCCCAATCCCATGCGTTTCAATGTACCGTATTTGGATATTTCTATAATGAAACAATTACGAGAAGCACAGCATAATGGAGATAATTTTTACACGGATATATTATCTAAAGAAGAAAACAGGCGTTGGCACAAGCATTTGCTTAACCATGGCGGTGACAAGGTATTTCCTGAGGATGTGAATGAATTTGCAATGAGCAGAGGGATGGCAAGATCTATTGCCATTAATCCCAATATCATGTTAATTCTCGCCAATTATGCGTCAGTACCCTATACCGAAGATGAAAACAAAATCATTGCACGATTTGGACAAGTTTTCGAACAGTCTTACACCCGCTTTCTTGATCTACAAAAAGCAGAAGCCAGTGCCCGTGATGCGAAACGTCAGGCATCGTTGGATCGGGTGCGTGGAGAAATTGCCAGTATGCGGTCGACTAAAGACTTACAACGTATCACGCCATTGGTATGGAAGGAGCTTGCGTCCATGGAAATACCATTTACACGTTGTGGGGTTTTTATCATGGATGAAGTTGAAAAACTTATCCATGCTTACTTATCCGCCTCAGGTGGGCAATCACTTGGTGTGTTGCATCTTTCATTTGATAGCACAGCATTCACATCAGGGGCTATTGATCACTGGCAACAGCAAAAAAATTACATCACCCATTGGGATCAGAGCCAATTTGTTCAAAACATGAAAGCCATGATTGAACAAGGTCAAATCAAAGAGCCGACTGGGTATCAAGGTGGTGAAAAGCCTCCTGAATCGCTCCACTTGCACTTTATCCATTTTAAACAAGGAATGCTGTACGTTGGCAATGATGCATCACTAAATAAGGAGGCAATCGACTCAGTTAAAACCTTGGCTGATTCATTTTCTGTAGCCTATGCCCGTTACGAGGATTTTAAAAAACTAGAAGAAGCAAAAGCTCAAGTCGAAAATACTTTGACAGATCTGAAGGCTGCTCAGTCACAACTCATCCAATCCGAAAAGATGGCCTCGCTTGGTGAACTCACTGCAGGCATAGCGCATGAGATTCAAAACCCGCTCAACTTTGTCAATAACTTCAGTGAAGTCAGTACGGAGTTGGTGGACGAAATGAAAAGTGAAATTGATGCGGGGAATAATGAAGAAGCAAAGGAGATTGCCGCAGACCTGAAGGAGAACCTTCAGAAAATCAACCACCATGGTAAACGTGCAGGAGATATTGTGAAAGGTATGCTGCAGCACAGTCGGAGTAGCAGTGGACAAAAAGAATTGACAGACATTAATACATTGGCAGATGAATACTTAAGACTGGCTTATCATGGTTTGCGTGCAAAGGACAAGTCATTTAATGCTTCTATGAAGACTGATTTTGATAACAGCCTTGAGAAAGTGAATGTAATTCCTCAAGATATCGGGCGCGTGATTTTGAATTTAATTACCAATGCATTTTATGTAGTGAATGAAAAGAAGAAGCAAAACACAGAAGGGTATGATCCGATTGTCATTGTTTCTACAAAGAAGGTGGGAGGTTGCATTGAGGTTGGTGTAAAAGATAATGGTAACGGCATCTCTGATAGTATTAAAGAAAAAATATTTCAGCCTTTCTTTACCACCAAGCCCACTGGGCAGGGTACAGGTTTAGGATTGAGTTTGAGTTATGATATTGTAAAAGCGCATGGTGGGGAGTTGAAGGTGGAGAGTAAAGAAGGAGAAGGAAGTGAGTTCGTGATTGAGTTGCCTATTGTCTGAATCACTGATTAAATGGATTGCACAGATTGCACGGATTAGGAATATATTAGCATTTAGAAGTCAATGTAAAGTGAATAAATCCGTGAAATCATTCAATCCGTGTAAATCAGTGATGCAGACTATTTATGATATTGTAAAAGCGCATGGTGGGGAGTTGAAGGATGAGAGTAAAGAAGGAGTCGGAAGTGAGTTCGTGATTGAGTTGCCCATTGTCTGAATCACGGATTCTTTGGATTACACGGATTGCACAGATTAGAATATGTCTGAGTTCAAGTATAAGGATATTACCGAGAAGATAATTGGAGCTTGCTTTGAAGTGCATAAGTTTCTAGGTAATGGTTTTCAAGAAGTCATTTACCAACGAGCACTATCATGGGAACTTACACAAGCGGGACTATCTTTTGCTCGAGAGATTGAGCAAGATATATATTACAAGGAACTCACGGAACCTATAGGGACAAGGCGAGCAGATTTTGTTGTAGAGGAAAAAGTGTTGGTTGAATTGAAAGCGGTAAAGGAATTAGAGGATGTCCACCTCGCACAGGTATTAAATTACCTAAAAGCCTACAGATTAGAAGTTGCCTTGTTGGTCAACTTTGGAAGTAAAAGCCTAACCTTCAAAAGACTTGTTTTATGAAAACGAAATCCGTGAAATCATTCAATCCGTGTAAATCAGTGGTTCAGACTATTTATGATATTGTGAAGGCGCATGGCGGGGAGTTGAAGGTGGAGAGTAAAGAGGGGAAGGGTCGACCTTTTACATATTGTTACCATTTTAAATTTAACTAATGATAAAATATTTTACGGTTATAGTTTTCTTCACTTTTTGCTATCACCCAGGAATGGGTCAAACCAAAACGGCCGATAGTCTGAAAAAGGTATTGGCAATTGCTAAAAACCCGATTCAACAATTTGATGCCTTGAACAGATTGGTTTTAGAGTATGTGGGATGGAAAGGTGATAATGTGGACTCAACGTACAGCATCCAAATGCTACAGATTGCACAGCAAATGCACAATGATTCATTATTGGCGATTAGTTACAATTGGTTGGGTTCCTATTTTTATTTGAATAAAGGGGATAATGCTACGGGGCTTGAATACTTCTACAAAGCATTGCCCTATGCACTGAAGGTAGACGATAAACGAAGAATAAGCTCACTGTATTTTGACATTGCGCTGGTCTATTTTGACTTGCTGAATTATGAGGGGGCATTGTTAGCCACACGAAAAGGTGGGCAGAGTCTGCCCGCCCAGTCGCATCCTATGTATGATTTTATGCTTATGCAATATCAGGGTAATATGGCTGATTATTTTTTGCGAGTGAGCCAGTTGGATTCCGCATTTTTTTATGCCAATGAATTGGCAAAGACCGTAGATAGAGTTGAGGGTATATCGTACGAATTTTCAGTACACGCCATAAAAGGCGCGGCCCATGCACAAGCAGGGAATGTAGAAAAGGCGGACGAAGAATTTGATAAATTGTTTACGGCTTTGCCCACTACTAAAAGCAGCACATCTAATATGCAGTTTTATACTTATTATATTCCTTTTTTATTGCAGAATAATCGCATAACAGAAGCAGGTGAGCAAGCCAGAAATTTACTACAACTGGGAATTCAATATGAGAATAATAATTTAAAATTGTTAGGTGCTGGATTTTTGAGACAGGTGTATGACGCACGTAAGCAATTAGATAGCGCCTATTTCTATTCCAAAATGGAGGCATCAATAAACGCTGAAATATTTAGTCAGAATAATAGAAACAGGATCCAGGCCCTTGCCTTTAACGATCAACTTCGGGATATGGAGGCCAAAGCCAAAGAAGAAGCCTATCAAAACCAAATTAGGCTTTATGGTTTATTGGCTGGCATAGGTGTGGTTCTGGTAATTGTATTTATTCTTTTCCGTAACAATCGACAGAAGCAAAAAGCGAATCAGGTACTGGAAGCAACGCTCTCGAATTTGAAATCCACCCAATCTCAACTCATCCAATCCGAAAAGATGGCCAGCCTGGGAGAACTCACAGCTGGCATCGCCCACGAAATTCAAAACCCATTGAACTTTGTTAATAATTTTTCTGAAGTGAATAAAGAATTGGCTGATGAATTAGCTGAAGAAATTGAAAATGGTAATTACAATGAGGCCAAGACACTAGCCAAAGATATCAAAGAGAACCAGGAGAAAATCAATCACCATGGAAAGCGAGCGGATGCCATTGTGAAGGGGATGTTGCAGCATAGCCGTAGCAGTAATGGAGTAAAAGTACCAACGAACATCAACGTGTTGGCAGATGAATATTTACGACTGGCTTATCATGGACTTCGCGCTAAAGACAAATCATTTAATGCAGTCATGAGAACTGAATTTGATGACACGATCGAAAAAGTGAATGTAATTCCTCAAGATATTGGGCGAGTGATTTTGAATTTGATCACCAATGCTTTTTATGCAGTGAATGACAAAAAGAAAAGTGCTACTGAAGGTTATGAACCAGTTGTCACCGTTTCAACAAAGAAAGTAGGGAATGGGATTGAGGTTACTGTAAAAGACAACGGTAATGGCATTCCTGATAGTATTAAAGACAAAGTCTTCCAACCCTTCTTCACTACCAAACCCACAGGACAAGGAACAGGATTAGGATTGAGCTTAAGTTATGATATTGTGAAGGCGCATGGAGGGGAGTTGAAGGTGGAGAGTAAAGAAGGAGAAGGCTCTGAGTTTATTGTTGAGTTGCCGATTGTCTGAGCCACTGATTTTACGGATTACGCAGATTTCACTGATTAAGCAATTAAAATTAGGACACATAAGAAAACTAATCTGAATTGAGTAAATGAATTTCTTTGATTTTTTTAAATATGACCGAGAATATAATTATTTTTATCATAGGCTAAAATTGTAGAACCATGAAAATCAAACTACTAACTATTCTTTCGATTGCATTTATTGTTACATTGTTTACCTCTTGCGAATCAGAAGTAATAACTCCACAGGGCAGTGCCGCTGCTGCTACGAATCCATTATATACACCTACAACAAGCGGTGGTGTTAATCCATTACATGATTGATATTTGATTTTAATCTGGCTAAAAAAGCATTCTGTTTCTCCGGAATGCTTTTTTTATTTAAGCGATAGGCACATGGGAGTTAAGTGTAGCGATCCAAGAAGAGGAAGAAACAAAATTTAGTTTTATATTAAGGGTCTCCTAATGAATTCATCGCTATACATTCGGCCTTATTGCTACTTAACTAGAAGCTATCACGCTTTAACTGCAGCTGTATCATGACTACTGAAAAAGACGCTAGAATTATCCGCTTATCTCTGACATACTGTAGGGCAATGAAATTTTATACTTCCATAATTCTTCTATTGCTAAGTACAACAATATATGTTCAGGCCCAGGTAGAACAAGCCGCTCCCAAAGCTAAGCTATCTTCCGGTGAAGCCCCTACTTTGCGATTTGAGCAACTGAGTATTGAAGATGGCATGAAACAAGGTACAGGAAATACGATCATGCAGGATAAGCAAGGTTATATTTGGATTGCTACACAAGGGGGCCTGCATCGCTACGATGGTTATGAATTTAAAGTGTTTACTTCTGTGCCCTTTGATACTACCAGTCTCTCCGATAGTTGGGTATGGGGCACCAGCGAAGCCAGCAATGGAGATATCTGGGCAGGCACAGAGGGTGGAGGGTTAAACCGTTTGGATCCTACAACAGGAACTGCCTTACATTACCGTAATGATCCTGATGATTCGACCAGTATTTCAAGTGACCGGGTTTTTTACCCACTAGAGGCTAGTAATGGGGATCTATGGGTGAGTACGTTTAGTCAAGGACTTAATCGTATGCGCGCTGGTGAAGAGGGACGTTTTACTCGTTATCGACACAATCATGAGGATATAAACTCAATTACGACTGACGCCCTATTCTGGATAAGTGAGGACGATCAAGGCCAAATATGGGTTGGGTCTGCAAATGGTATTAATCGAATTGATCCGCAAACTGAAAGAATCACAAGATATTTGTTTGACCCCAATGCCAATGAAAGGTATGGGGATCCTCAAAATGTACTCGCTCAATACATTCCCGAAGGTAATCAGGGAATCTTGTGGCTGGCCACAGGTAATGGTTTGGTAAAACTTAACAGTAAGACAAATGAACACAAAAGGTTTCTTATAGAACCCAATAAGGGAGAGATCAATCCACTGAATTTTTTACATGAAGTGAAACCCGATCCTGCTGATCCTAACATTCTTTGGGTGGGAGGCCCAGGTACGGGTATTGCCCGATTTGATATGCGAACCGATGAGTTTACCAGCTATCGGAATGATCCCCGTGACCAGCACAGCCTCCGCGAAAACATAGTTAATTCACTTCTTCTTGACCGTACAGGAATGATGTGGGTGGGAACAGCAACGGAGGGAATCAATGCATTCAATCCGGGTGCAGTCAATTTTAGAAATATAAAAAATATACCAGGCGACCCTTCTAGTCTGGCACCTGGCATGGTGTGGGGTACGTATGAAGATAGCCAGGGAAGTTTGTGGGTAGGAACTGATGTGGGTGCGGCTGGAAGCTATCTTACACAATTTGATGCAAGCACCAGAAAGGTAATTCGGCATCAATATAATCCTAAAGATAAAAACACACTTCTTCCAGGAAACTTAAGGGCATTTGCTGAAGATGCAGATGGGCGGTTTTGGGTGGCCGGAAGCGTTGGGCTCAACCTTTTTGATCGCAAAACAGGTAAAGTAACACGCTTCAGGCAGGAACAAATTGAAGAGAATCGTGGACGCAATTCCATCTTTGCTTTAGTTCCGACAGCAGAAGATAAAAATAACCTTTGGATAGGGAGTCTTGGTGGTCTGGATCGCTTCGATACCCGCACTGGAGTTTTTACTCATATTCCGATGGCTAAAGATAGTAGCTCATCTTTATTTGGCATACTAAGCTTACATCAGGATGCCCAGGGTACTCTGTGGCTAGGCACAAATAAAGGGTTATATAAAATGGATGCATCCGGGAATGTAACCGTAACTTCTTCCTATAACCCGCTAGATCCAACTCAGATCAGTGATAACTGGATTCATTGCATTGCGGAGCGTCAATCAGAACCCGGTGTATTATGGTTAGGTCTGTCCAATGGTGCTGGGTTGAACAGATACGATTCCAAAACAGGAACGGCCACACACATTACTGAAAAGGATGGACTTCCCAGTGGTACCATTTATGGTATCCTTGAGGATGATGATGGGACACTTTGGATGAGTACCAATGGGGGTATTAGTAATTATGATCCAGATACCCAACAGTTTAGAAATTATGGCCTTGATGATGGCTTGATGGCGCTTGAATATGACCAAAATGCTTATACAAAAGGCCCTAGCGGTGTGATGTATTTTGGAAGTGGACTGGGGGTTACAGCCTTTGAGCCCAAATACCTGAGCACCAATTTGATACCACCACAGGTGATTATTTCTGATTTTAAACTCTTCAACAAGTCGATGAGAGCCGAAGAGGGATCGCCATTAAGGTTGGCACTTTCACAAGATGAAGCGCTAAAACTTAATTATGATCAGAATGAAATCAGTATTGGTTTTGTAGCACTTCATTTTGCCAATCCAGCTAAAAACATATACAGTTATCAATTGGAGGGCTTTGATAAAGAATGGATAGATGCGGGCAATCAGCGATCGGCAACGTACACTAATTTGCCACCCGGGGATTACACATTCAATGTGAAAGCGGCAAACGCTGATGGGGTCTGGAATGAAAAAGGAGCATCTCTTCAATTTATAATATTACCTCCCTGGTATAAAACATGGTGGGCCTATATGTTATTTGTTGCCCTTTTTGCTGCAAGCGTTTTTGGAGTAGATCGCTTACAGCGAAGCATCATTTCTAAAAAAGAGCGCGAAAGAGCAGCATTGCGCGAAGCAGAGCTTCGGGCTGAAGCGGAAAACAAACGAAGAGCGGACACAGAGGAGCTCAGTAAAATTGGTCGGGCCATCACCTCAACGCTCTCAATCGATAAGATCATAGAAACAGTTTATGAAAATGTAAATGCGTTGATGGATGCTTCTGTTTTTGGTGTAGGTATTTATAATAAAGGAAAAAATCGCCTCGATTTTCCATCCACCAAAGAAGAAGGAGTAATGTTACCAGCTTATTCCAACCACTTGGATGAAGAACACTGGCTCTCCATCTGGTGCTTCAAAAACAAAAAAGAAATTATAATCTCAGACTTTGATAAAGAATACGACCAATACCTAAAGTCCTACAGTAAACCTATTCAAGGTAAAACTCCGAATTCGATTGTGTATATGCCGTTGATGTTGCAAGACAAAGTCATTGGTGTGATTACCACTCAGAGTTTTAAAAAAGATGCCTATACCAAGTACCATGTTAACCTCTTGAGGAACCTTGCTAATTATGCGGCCATAGCGCTGGACAATGCATCGGCATACAGAAAGTTGGATGCTACGCTGAGTGAACTTCAATCTACACAGCAACAGCTTGTGCAATCGGAAAAAATGGCAAGTCTGGGTGAACTCACGGCAGGCATTGCGCACGAGATTCAGAATCCACTCAATTTTGTCAATAACTTTTCAGAAGTCAATAAGGAGTTGATTGAAGAGATGGTGGAAGAAATAAAACAGGGCAACTACCAGGAGGCAGAGAAGATTGCCAAGGATATAAGTGATAATCAGGAGAAGATCAACCATCATGGCAAACGTGCTGATGGTATTGTAAAGGGCATGCTCCAACATAGTCGTGCGAGTAGCGGAACAAAAGAACCAACAGACATCAATGCATTGTGTGATGAATATCTGAGATTGGCTTACCATGGCCTTCGCGCTAAAGACAAATCGTTTAACGCCAAATTCGAAACTGATTTTGATTCAAATATTGACAAAGTGAATGTGACTCCACAGGATATCGGGAGGGTGGTTTTGAATTTGATAACCAACGCATTCTATGTGGTTACGGAACGGAAGAAAAGCTCCTCCGATGGATATGAGCCGCGAGTAATCGTGAGTACAAAGAAACAAAATGGAAGCGTGGAGATTTCCGTCAAGGATAATGGTGCCGGTATTCCTGATTCTGTTAAAGATAAAATATTTCAACCCTTCTTTACTACGAAGCCCACTGGACAGGGCACAGGACTTGGCTTATCTATGAGTTATGATATCGTGAAAGCGCATGGAGGAGAATTAAAAGTGGAGACGGAAGTAGGAGAGGGGACGACTTTTATTGTTCAGTTAGTAAGTTGAAGTACAGATATGAGAGGCTTTGGTCTGGTGCTATCACTCATTTCTATTTTAAATATTGCTCATGCTGAGGGTGATCCGGTTGTACTTTCAACTCAAATGTTTCAATCACACGGACGAATATTTCTCGCTCCACTTGACGGTTGGGTATTTAAACAGGGTAACGATCCTGGGTGGGCTGATCCCCAATTGAAGGTAGATGATTGGCAACGATTAAACCCCACGGAAATTAATGCCGGTATGGAGGACGCTTCAGGTCGCATCGAAGGCTGGTTTAGAATAAAAGTAAAATTGGATCAGTCGTTTAAAAATATTCCGTTGGCCATCAATCGTGATCTCTGGGCGGCAACCGATGTGTATGTTGATGGTGAACTGGTTCATGCGTTTGGTGACACTGGTAATCCCTATCGTGCATTTAACCCGATACTTAAATATCCTGTTCCGGTTGATCTCATCCCGGGCAAAGAGCATTTGATCGCCATCCATTTTGTGGATTATGAAACCACTTTTACTCAGCGTGAAATCAGGTTGAAGCCAGAGAACCTTCAACGATTTATCAATTTGGCAGGGCCTGAATACACTGAGCGGGTAACCCGCGACATTAAACTTACTCACATTTATGTAACGATTTGTGTATCTATTTCATTTTTATTGTTCTTTCTGTTTTGGTTGCTGGTATTTTTAAATCCAGGGCAAAAGATTTTTTCGCTCTTTGCGAGGTATACCAGCTTTGTGTTGATCGGGGCGCTGTTCATTTTCGGAAACACCTTTTTTGAAATTTCTTATTCCCTTGAGAAAGTTCGCTTTATTATCATGGTTACCACTCAGGCGGTAATGACGATTTTTGGCCTTTTTATTTTGGAATGGGTGCTCACGCAAAAGATATCACGCAATTCCTGGACTATCCTTGGGGTCATCCTGGTCACCAATATATTAGCCCATGTGTTTTCCATCTCCTTCCCATTTGGAATCGCGTTCACAGGGATGCTGATATACTTTGGACGAATTGTTTTCAAGCACAGGAAAAATATCCGTGGTGCACAATGGACGATCGTAGCCGGGATTATACTTCCAACACTGGCCATTGTTGGATATATTACTTTGCACAAGTACTCACTTGATCTTTTCAATGAATACGACAAATTAATTCTCTCAATGACTATCCTTAGTCCTCCATTTTTTTTAATGGCCTACATCTCGGTCCGGTTCAAGGAGATATTAAAAGAGGTAAAAGATGAAGCTCAAAAAGTGCTAAAAGTTACTGAAGAGAAAAAAGAGATTTTATCCAATCAAAATATCATGCTTGAAAAGCAGGTAGATGAAAGAACGCAAGAATTAAAGCAATCTTTGGAAACATTAAAATCTACCCAATCTCAACTCATCCAATCAGAAAAAATGGCATCGTTGGGAGAGCTCACCGCGGGTATTGCCCATGAAATCCAAAACCCATTAAACTTTGTCAATAATTTCTCAGAAGTGAATAAGGAATTAATCACTGAATTAAAAACTGAAGTTAAAAAAGGAAATCTCAATGAGGTAGAGTTATTGGCAAATGATATTGAGGCCAACGAAGAGAAAATTAATCACCACGGCAAGCGTGCCGATGCAATCGTGAAGGGGATGTTGCAACATAGTCGCAGCAGCAGTGGCGTAAAAGAACCCACCGATATCAATGCACTGTGCGATGAATACTTGAGGTTAGGCTATCATGGCTTGCGTGCCAAGGATAAATCTTTCAATGCTACCATGAAAACTGAATTTGATAACTCCCTGGAGAAGATCAACATCATTCCACAGGATATTGGTAGGGTAGTACTCAACTTAATTACGAATGCCTTCTATGCTGTGACTGAAAAGAAGAAAGGGGCGGAGGGATATGAGCCTACCGTGACAGTAAGTACAAAGCAAGACGGGACTAAGGTTTTGATTTCGGTAAAAGACAACGGCAACGGTATTCCAGGCAACATCAGGAAAAAAATATTTCAACCTTTCTTCACTACAAAACCTACAGGACAAGGAACAGGATTAGGGTTGAGTTTGAGTTATGATATCGTGAAGGCGCATGGTGGGGAGTTGACGGTGGAGACGGAGGAAGGAGAGGGTAGTGAGTTTGTTATTCATTTGCCCTTAGTTTGACACTTTATTAAATGGATGAAAAGTTTATATTTACAAATGCCTAAATCTCATTTGCTCCTAAAACTCACCAAAGTCCTTGCTTTGGTTTTAGGTCTTCTCTCCGTTTTCCACACACATCTTCATGCTCAGCATCAGACGGAGATTATTGACCCCACCTACATTTCAGTGGCTGAGGGCTTGGTTTCACCTAATGTTAATGCCGTAATTCAGGATAGCTTTGGACTGATCTGGGTTGGTACTTCCAATGGACTTCAAAAATATGACGGCTATCGGTTTGAGACTTTTAAAAATGTTTCCGGGAAACCTACCAGCTTACAACATAATTATGTATGGTCTTTATGGGAAGATGAAAATCATGACATCTGGGTGAGCAATAGAAAAGGAGTTTCAAAATACAACCGGAGAAAAAATGAGTTCAAAAATTATGAGTTTGCCAGGATTTTTAATTTCACCTTAGATTCCGAAGTATTTGGATTTAAGTTTCTAAAGGATTCACAAAATAGACTTTGGGTTAACAGCTTTAACCTTCAACTTCTCCAATATGATTCGGTAGCGGATACCTGGCAGAAGGCGAAATATGAAATACCCAATGTGCCAGAACCCGACCAAACGGGGTTCGCACCTGCTGTCGCAGAAGATTTGAAAGGTAATATCTGGATGGGGTCACCTAATTATGGGTTAATGAAGCTGGCAAAAGGTGAAGGTGCCTTTAAGCCGTTACTGCAAGTGCAATTAGGTGGCATTAATTTTACTGAAGAAGGCAATACCATTTCTGGAATATTTTGTGACACTGCTAATACGCTATGGATAACGACCCGATCTGGAATCTATAAGTACAACCCTGAGGCCGGGACAATCAAAACCATAAAGGAGTACAAAGATGCGCAAACAGATATCTGGACCAATTGGAACAGCATTTTGCCCGACCCACAGGGTAATATTTGGATTGCCAATAATTTTAGAGGGATGCTGAAGTTTGACGGCATTTCTGATCGATACACTGAAATCGAAATTGCAGGTAAAGTGAAAATGCTCAATCATGGGTGGGATATCACCTTCACACAATTTATGATTGACAGAAGTGGTATTTTTTGGTTTGGAAGTCGCGAATCTGGCCTTGTAAAATATGATCCGGTGAATAAACCATTTCGACACCTGAGTTATGATAAGAATAATCTCAATAGCATGAGTGCTGGGGGAATATTTGGTATACTGGCTTCTAAAGTAAAACCAGGAATTACCTATGTGGGCACACGGGGTGGGGGTTTGAATATTTATGATCCAAAAAAGCAAAGCTTTGAAAAGGTTGGGTTCAAGGTGGTTGATGATATGTTTGGAGGGTCGGTCCGAAGTATTGCTGAAAAAAAGGATGGGTCGCTTTGGTTGGGTACCTGGGGTGATGGTTTGATTGAATTGGATAAGAATTTTAAAGAAATAAGAAGATATAAATACGACTCTACTACTAAGGCTTCCATATCCAACGACCAGGTGCGCGTACTCCAACCTGATAACCAGAACAGACTATGGATAGGTACAGTAAACGGACTCAACATCTTAAATTCACAAACCAATGAGATCGAGAGAGTGATCAGCAAATACACAAAGCAATACCCGGATCAGTTGGTGGCGGAACTGGATAAACTGATTGCATCTGATCAAAAAGTAGCGGCTATTGAAAAAGTTGTTGATTCTCAAAACCTATCAACGCCAATAGAAGTAAAAACTGAAAGTACTTATTGGGTAATGGTAGTTGGTGAGGGTGACCACACAAGCAGGGCTGATTTTGGTTGGATTGAAAATGAAGTCAAAGACACCGTTTGGCTAATGGGAGACTATGAGCACACTTATCATGCTGGAGGGGCATCCAAAAATCGAATAGAGATTACATCCATCACCTTGCCTCCTGGCCAATATACCCTGCGGTATTTGACAGATGACAGCCACGCCTATGGAAAATGGAATGAACCAGCGCCTACCCAGACATCTCTGTATGGGGTTGTGGTTATTCAACCACAAGGCGAAGATCAAATGCAAGCTTTTCAAGAACCGGTAGCCCCTGAAGGAAAAGATGAGTTAATGATTTCTGGTGTGGATATTAAGGACATTGAGGTTACCGATCAATTCGTTTGGGTGGCATCTGATAATAATGGATTGGATAGAATTGATCCAGGAACCAATAGTGTTAAGCATTATGCGCACAACCCCGCTGATGCTAATTCTCTCAGTAGTAATGGCATTCTTGACATTTTAGCGGATAGTCATGGCAATATTTGGTTAGCTACTAACGAAGGTGTTACTAAATTAGATCCACGTACCGAAACCTTTACACGTTACACAGAAGTCGATGGACTGCCTACCAACCTGATAGAAGGGTTAGTTGAAGGTGATGACGGTGAAATGTGGATTGCCTCGCGAGGAGGGCTATCCCAACTGGTGATCAATGAGAACTTGAATAAAGAAACTTTTATCAACTACAATTCTTCCGATGGATTGGGTACGGATGTATTTTTGTCTTTAACCAATACCCGTGACACTGAAGGTCGCTTTTATTTTGGCGGCAACCATGGTCTCACCACCTTTACAAGTATTTCAGCCAACAAAACTCCACCTGCCATCATTATTTCAGATTTGTTAATTTCCAATAAGTCGATTTTGGATATGGGAGATGATTCACCTTTAACTGAAAGTTTATTTCAAACCGAAAGCATTACTTTTGCCTACAATCAAAATAATCTGAGTTTTGAATTTGCAGCGTTACATTATGCCAACCCTCAAAAAAATCAATATGCACACATGCTAAAAGGTTATGATCAGGATTGGATTTACGATAACAGGAACTTTGCAGCATATACCAATTTAGATCCTGGTAAATACGAATTTTTGATTCGAGCCTCCAATGCCTACGGTATTTGGAATGAAGAAGGAAAAACCTTGTCGATTGTCGTCTTGCCACCCTGGTGGAAAACATGGTGGGCATACGGGTTGTACGTAATGATATTTCTTTTTGCAGGTGTAAGTATAGATCGCAGTATACGCAGAAGAATAAAATTGAGAGAACGCGAACGCAACAGAGAGAAAGAGTTGAAACATGCCAAGGAAATTGAGATTGCTTATACTAACCTTAAGGAAACACAATCGCAGCTGATTCAGTCTGAAAAAATGGCTTCTCTGGGTGAGCTTACGGCAGGTATTGCACATGAAATCCAAAACCCATTAAACTTTGTCAACAATTTTTCTGAAGTCAATAAGGAACTCATCGAAGAGCTACAGGAAGAGTTGAAAGCAGGCAGAACTCAAGAGGCGATCGAATTGTCTAATGACATTAAGGACAATGAGGAGAAGATTATGTACCATGGCAAGCGAGCCGATTCCATTGTAAAGGGTATGTTGCAGCACAGTCGTAGTAGTAATGGTGTAAAGGAACCTACCGACCTTAATGTATTGGCTGATGAATACTTAAGATTGGCCTATCATGGTTTACGGGCAAAGGACAAGACGTTCAATGCTACCATGAATACGGTCTTTGATAAAGAGTTGGAGAAAATTGAAGTCATTCCTCAGGATTTGGGCAGAGTAATTCTCAACCTGATCACCAACGCCTTCTATGTGGTGGCAGAAAAGAAACGACAAAATGTAAATGGTTATGAACCTACTGTTACAGTAGCGACAAAAGATGTTGGTGACAAAGTGGAGATCAGTGTTACAGATAACGGAAACGGGATACCTCAGTCCATCATTGATAAAATTTTCCAACCCTTTTTTACTACCAAACCTTCCGGGCAGGGTACAGGGTTAGGGTTGAGCATGAGCTACGAAATCATTACCAAATCGCATGGGGGCGATTTGAAAGTGGAGACGAAAGAAGGGGAAGGCACTACATTTAAAATAGTATTACCAAAAAAATAGTTGGAAATGAAAATTCTTGTTGTAGACGATGAACGCGATATTCAAATACTTTTTGAGCAAAGGTTCAGGAAGGAAATAAAGAATAACCTGGTTCAGTTTGTTTTTGCTTTTTCTGGAGAAGAGGCATTGGATTATCTGGGCAAAACGCAACACGAAGCTGTCTTGATCTTGTCGGACATTAACATGCCTGGTATGAGTGGGTTAGAGTTATTGGAGAACGTAAAGAAAAAATTTCTAAAGCCGCCTCCCGTGGTGATGATGATTACCGCTTATGGAGATGCGGAAAACCATCGAATGGCTACCGAATTGGGCGCGGATGATTTTTTAACCAAGCCTGTAGACTTTACATTACTGAAAGAGAAGTTAAAACTGAATAACAACTGATGGCAAAGATATTAGTGGCCGATGATGAGGCTGATCTGGAAGTATTGATCAAACAAAAATTCCGACAAAAGATTCGTGAAAAGGAATATGAGTTTGTTTTTGCCATTAATGGAAAGGATGCGTTAGAAAAGTTAGCACAACATCCAGATGTGGATATTGTTTTGAGTGATATCAACATGCCGGAGATGGATGGTCTCACGTTGTTGGGTAAGCTTAATGATTCCAGCCCTTTGATTAAATCAGTAATTGTCTCTGCCTACGGGGATATGGATAACATCCGCACGGCTATGAACAGGGGGGCATTTGATTTTATTACCAAGCCCATCAACTTTGAGGATCTGAATATTACCATGGCAAAGACCATTGCTCATGTGGTTCATATTAGAGAGACACTACGAGCCGTTAAGGAGAACAACATCCTTAAAATGTATGTAGATGAAACGGTGCTCAATTTTATGGGCAGCCGAGAGTTTGAATCTTCGTTGATGGCCAACGAAACGGTAAATGCTACCGTGGCATTTATTGACATCTGCAGCTTTACATCCATCAGTGAAAAGGAGTCTCCGGATAATGTTGTCAAGTTGCTGAATGAGTATTTCGACATTATTGTTAAAGAGATTATCGCACAAGGCGGGTACATTGATAAATTCATTGGGGATGCTATTATGGCGGTTTTTCGTGGCGAGCATCATTTGGATAGGTCACTGGATGCATGTCTGGCCGTTCGAAACAACATTAAAGCATTGCCACAAGGATTGGACAATTTCAAACCACAGGTTTCCATTGGCATCAACAGCGGTGAGATGATCTCAGGCAACATTGGATCCGCAACTTTGAAACGCCTTGACTATACCGTTATAGGAGATACGGTGAACACTGCACAACGTTTGCAATCAGCAGCCGCACCAGGACAGATCATCATCAATGAAGCTTGTTACCAAAAAATAAAAGAGTCTTTTAATGCCAATAAAGTAGGAGAGGTGAGCTTAAAGAACAAAGCGAACCCGGAGACAATTTATGAGGTGAACGATTAAGGTATGTAGACTGCGGATGAGGTTCTAATTTACAACCTTTGTTGGTATCCATGACCGTTCTACAATGCTCACCATTCTTGGATCATCTTTAGCACGATAAATACTTAAATAGAATTCCATCATAACATGAAGGTAAGAATCATTCTCCTCCAGGGCTTGCTCCAGTAATTGATATGCTTTTTGTTCGTCCCCCAAGGCTAAATATATTGGTGCAATATGACATTTTGAAATATTGCGTGCCCCTGAAAGGGCGTGGAGTTCTTTAATGGTTTGTTCAGCCATTGCTGTATTTCCTGTAAGGGCATACGCTTCACCCAACGCTGACCGATATTCGATGTTATAAGGTGCTGTCTTTTTTTGGTCTTCAAGAAATTTGATTGCCTGCTGATATTTTCCTTGTTGCATCATAATCATAGGTGTATAACTGCCAACTGCTTCTACACGTTTCACCATATCGGGTTGATCAAGACACAAGGCAAGGAAGTAACTATCATTGTTTTGGTATTTTTCTGCGGAGATCGATCTAATTGCCTCATTTTCTCTCTTTAAACTCTGGCAATCAGAAGATCTGTAATAGAAAGTTGCTGCATTATCCCTGATATAAAGGTTTCCAGGTTCCAACCGAATCGCATTTTGATAGGATTCATTGGCAGCCACTTTGTCCCACTCCCATTTGTATTGGACGTTCGCGAGTTCTACATACGCCAGTCCGTTATTTGGATCTAGTTCGAGGGCCCTTAATGCGAATTTCCTGGCATCTTCCCAATAGTGGGGGCCTGTATCAGGAGAGAATTGACCCAGTACCCAGCTTGCCCGCGCCAGTCCTTCATATGCATTTGAATAATTTGAATCTAATGCAATTGCAGAGTTGAGGTAGTCGATGCCTTTGTAGATATACGCTAGTTCCCACTTCGAATAGTATAGTGCAATTTGTTCTCGTCCCTTTAAGAATAAATCATAAGCCTCGGTACTGTAGGTAGGGTTGGTTTCAATCCGTTGCTGCAGTTCTGGAGATAGTCTTGTTTTAAGTGCATTCGCAATTTGTTTGGCCACTTCACTTTGAATAGAAAAGACATCTTTCAATTCTCTATCGTATCGCTCAGCCCAAATATGCTGATCGTTTGTGGCGTCAATCAACTGAACGGTAATTCTAACTTTGTCACCATACTTCTGAACGCTTCCTTCAAGAATATGCGCAACGCGCAATTCCCTTCCAATTTCTACGACATTTTTGGTAGTCCCTTTATATCCCATGGCAGAAGTGCGTGAAGTGACCTTTAAATCGCCAATCTTAAAAAGATGAGTAAGTATCTCCTCCATCACCCCATCGCTAAAGTATTCCTGGTCTGGATCGTTGCTCATATTCACAAATGGCATTACAGCGATGGACTTATCCAAATTATCCGATGTCTCTGTGGCATTCTTTGGTGTGAAGTAATAATAGCCAAATGCTACCATAAGCATTATGGCAATGCCAGCTAACCACTTAAGCTTTCTGTTGCGTGCATGGTGCGTTCCAACTTGACGAATCTCATCTATTTTTCTTTTTTGCGGATCGTTTGTTGTGTCAGGCTTGCTAATTCCTCCAAGCAATTCCTTCACAGCATTCGCTACTTTGTTAATCTGATTGCCATAGCCTGTTTGGTTTTGATTCTTGCTTCGTTCGTCAGTAACCTTAAGCGGTCTGTTCACTCCAGGTTCCTTGTATATGAATTCGATTGCCCTGAGCGCTCCTCCAATTTCTTCTTCAATTGTACTTGTATCCTCTGCATCGAGCTCATGGATTTTTATTGGAAGAATGCGACTTGCCACGTTGCCATTGCTCAGTTTAATATCTCTACCAAGCGCATCTCCCTGTGCCAGTTTATTGAAGGCCACAAACTCATGT
>JBDVKV010000013.1:0-155464 GCA_039971015.1 Cyclobacteriaceae bacterium | reverse complement strand
AATGTGGGAGTTGATAATTGTGACTAAAGCCGCACCCAGGCAAACGGCAGCATACGTTCTGATTCCTGCGGCATGCCCGTCAATTTCCCTGTCGAGTCCTATCAAAACACCAAGTACCGGGGCAACAAGTAGTCTGGGTATGAGCGTTATTTCAGTTTGAAAATCCATTGTTAATATTTTGTGTTATAAAACATAATTGTCTGTCGGTTTTTTCTTTTCAGGAACATCCGCTTCTCCAATCATTTGCTTGATGTTTATTTCTATCGTTTCCGCCAGGTCTGTCATGGGCGTGTCCAAAGGTTGGTTCTCAAAAGGATCCTGCATGAGAATGGAGGTTTTTTCGATGGCAATAAAAATGATCGGTATACCAATAGTCAGGCCTATTTCTACCATTAGGTATTTATCTGTCAGGCCAAACGGCAGCATGGTGGCAAACACATAAATGATCAAATGGATCAACAGGCTGTGTGCTTTGGGGAAAACCGTGTTTTTTATGCGTTCGCACTTGCCCATAGAATCACATAACCTGGCGATGGTGCTATCGATTTGCACCTGCTGAAAATCATTAACCATCTTTTTTTCTTTTGCCTTCAGTAAGGTTTCAGAATGCTGTGACAACAAAGCATTTGGAATATTAAAAGCTTCAGTCTTATTGGATTCTTTATATTTAAGGACCCTGTGGGAAAAAGGTAGTTTTCTTAGTGATTCTCCAAGCGCATAGCACCAAATGATCTGACGATTGGCCATTTCCCCGACCAGAGCTTCATAGCTTTCGTTACTTCTTTCAAAAAATGAAACACACTGCCTAACCAGTGTTCTGGAATCGTTGACAATAGCGCCCCAAATAATACGGGCTTCCCACCACCGCTCATAGGCTTGATTGGTTCGGAAACCCAACAGCAAAGCTACCGCAGTACCAAAAACAGCAGTAACGCCAATAGGAACCGAAATTTTGTCAAGAAATCCGTATTGATCGAAAATGCCTACGACAACCGCATACGAGGAGATAAGTACAATATCAACCTTAATGGTTTTGATAAAGTCAAGTATGGATATTCTTTTATTTAAGAGCATATTCGTATTTCATTTTATTGGTTGGTTATGATTTAATGGTTACCATTAAAATGGACTGATAACACGATTGATTTTTTTATCTAGTTTAAAAATCATGATGACCTTGGAGCATACATAATGATCAGCATACCGATCAAAGCAATTGTTCCACCTATGAGGTCATACCTGTCTGGTACGATCCCGTCTATTTTCCAGCCCCATAGGATGGCCATTACGATGAATATTCCGCCATAGGCGGCATAGACCCGGCCAAAATGAGCGGGTTGCCATGTAGCCACCACACCATATCCGATCAGGATTAAGCCCCCCAATACCCCAACCCACCACGGTTTGCCCTCACGTAATGAAAGCCAAACCATATATCCACCGCCTATTTCGCAAAGCCCGGCCAGTATGAAAATGCCTAATGATTTAACGATAATTCCCATGTTTTACTTTGTTTTACTTTTTTAAACTGAAATCAATCGAACCCTTCGATAACTTAAATAATAGAGCAACAGCATAAGTACTAGAAGGGCTACTTGTGCCGATATCGTTTCAATAGTGGGATATATTCCCAGCCAATCTACGCTCACCGATACAGGAAAACCGGTAACGGATAGCCAGCCGGCTTCCTGAATGGAATGAACGCCCTTGCCGATCAGGATCAATGCCAATAGGGTAATTGCCCAGGCCGAATAGCGAAACAACTGCCGAACAGGTATCTTCTTAGAATACCTTACAAACAGGATAGCAAACAGGGAGATCATTACAAAAGCAGCCAAAACACCCAATCCAATAGATGATTGATGAGCCGGTTGTGTTTCCAGGCTGATAGCCTGTAAAAACAAGATGGATTCAAAGGCCTCACGAAACACCACCATAAAGGAGAAAAAAGCAATACCAAACATCTTGTCTTTTTTTAGCTGCTTGCCTATTTTTTCTTCGATAAACTTTTGCCATTTTTTGGCATGTGAGTGGTCATGCAGCCAGAACCCAACGAAGGCCAGGACGATCACTGCCACCAGTGAGATCATTCCTTCCATGATCTCCCGGTTTTTACCGCTTATACCAATCACCCAATCAGAAAAAAACCACCCGGCCACTCCTAACAGGATGGCGGTAATCCATCCTCCGTGTACCCAGGGTAAAGCTTTTTTTAATCCTGATGAACGAATGAGGGCCAGGATAAGGGCCAGGATCAAAAATGCTTCCAGCCCCTCCCGCAGCATGATTGAGGCTGACAATGCAAAAGACAGCCAATAATTAAGTTTTTTGTCCTGCATCATTTCCTCTGCCTGACGCAGCATGGCAAGGCCATTGTCAATTTCTTTCTCAACTTGTGTTTTGTCACCTTTTTTTTCGATTACCTCACGTATCTTAAACATTTGCTGCTCCAGGCTGGCTGTAAAAGCGGGAGCATTGGCCTTTAGCCTTGCCTCCGAAGGCTCAATACCTTCCAGGTAAGCTGCCAGGGCATCTTCACGTGCAGAGGAGTACCTGCCGGAAGTATAATTTTGCAAGGCACTTTTTAAATAATTTCTTGCCTTATTAAGCGAATATTTTTGTGCATTATCTCCGGGAGATTGTGTTCTCAGTGCGGTTAGCAACAACTCTGGGTCAGCACTATCATTATTGCTCAGACGTTTGACCAATTCCACATCAGAGAGGGTAGCCACCTCCTCTAAATTCACTGTATTGTTTGCCTGATCAAACTTCTGTTGCAGCTCGCTATTTTGGTCAGCTTGTGGTGTAAAGCGGAGAGATTTTATATAAAATGCCAGGTCCCAGATTTCTTTATCGGATAAGGTGTCAAAACGCTGCATGGCAGTGCCTTCCACACCCAGTTTTATGGTGTTATATGCCTGAAAGGGGGAGATTTCCCGCATCAGATTAGCATTTAGAAAATTAGTAGGAGCAGGTTTTAAGCCTGCCGCCAACTTACCGTCTCCGCCTCCATTCACTCCATGGCAGGGTGTACAATGCTGTACATATAAGCTTTTTCCGTTTTTGAGATCAGGCCATACCAGGGGTGCCGTTTTAAGACCGGTAGTTTTGATAATATCTTGTCTGGTCTGCTGGGCTAAGGTATAAATACTTTTATGAGGAGCTTTTTTTTCTATCTGCTTACCTAATTCTTTTAACTGCGACAGCATACGGAGTTTATCATCCTGTGGCAGCTTACTTTCTTCAATGAGTACATACACTTTATCACTGAATTCCTGCATTTCAGCAAACTCCCCTTCATCTATTATTTCCCCATTTTGCACTGCTGCGGTATAATCCCTTGAAATGTAGTCAAGCAAATGAATGGTAGTTCGCAGGTTGCTATCATCCTGGCTTGCCATTGCGTTATATGGAAAAATGCAGAGCAGTACACCTACCGTAAAAATTGTATATAATGAGTTTCTTATCATTTCTATTCAGGCCTTTAAAACCTCGGTAATTATTTTGCACTACAGTTTGGTTTAAAACTTCATTTTCTGGATTCTTATCGCATTCAAAATAGCCAGAAAGGCCACCCCTACATCAGCAAATACGGCTTCCCACATAGATGCCAAACCAAATGCCCCCAGGATCATTACGATTAATTTCACCCCGAAGGCCAGGGCAATATTTTGCCATACCACCTTACGTGTAGATATACCTATTTTTATAGCCCTCGCAATCCTTGATGGCTGATCTGTCTGGATGATTACATCAGCTGTTTCAATGGCTACATCACTTCCGAGGCCACCCATGGCTATCCCCACATCACTAACTGCCAAAACGGGTGCATCGTTGATCCCGTCACCCACAAAAGCAATGCTGGCTGATGGATCTTTCTTCATTTCCTCCACTTCATGAAGCTTATCCTCCGGCAACAAGCCGCCTTTGGCTTGTTCCAAGCCCAATTCGTTTCCAATTTTTTCGGTAATAGACGGCTTATCGCCCGACAGCATAATGATTTTCTTAATGCCGGCATTGTGCATTTGCCTTACAGCTTCCACCGCATCTTCTTTCAGTTGGTCGGCAATGGTAACATAGCCGGAAAATTGATCATCAATGGCGATCATCACGATAGATTCAACGATTGTATCTGTCTCCTGTGGGACGGCAATATTATGAGCTGTCATTAATGCTTTATTGCCCACTAAAACAGTTTTATTATTGACCTTACCTTTTAATCCTTTTCCACCTATTTCGCTTACATCAGAAGCTGTATGATGCTGCCCATTTAATTCATACTCCATAATGGCACGAGCAATCGGGTGGGTGGACTGCTCCTCCAGGGCCAATAGATAGGACATCATTTCATTTTCGGAAATACCAACTGGTTTGATTTCTTTGATCTTAAACACCCCTTTGGTAACGGTGCCTGTTTTATCCATAACCACTGTATTTACTTTAGTTATGGCATCAAGAAATGAGGCTCCCTTAAACAGGATGCCGTTTCTTGAGGCTGCACCTAAGCCCCCGAAATAGCCCAGTGGAATAGAAATTACCAATGCACAGGGGCAAGAGATTACCAGGAAGATAAGCGCTCTGTATAACCAATCCCGGAATACGTAATTATCTACAAAAAAGTAGGGGAGAACGGTGAGGCAGATGGCAAGAAATACCACGATAGGGGTATATACCCGGGCAAACTTTCTGATAAAAAGCTCCGTTTTTGATTTCCTTGCCGTGGCATTTTGTACCATATCCAAAATCCGCGCAATGGAACTGTCGTTAAATTCTTTGGTTGTTTCCAGTTCGATTACGCCTTCCAGGTTGATGCTGCCCGCAAAAACTTTATCTTCTTTATATATGGTGTCGGGCTTACTTTCTCCTGTAATGGCTGCCGTATTGACGCTGGCCTTAACAGACAGAAGAATACCATCCAAAGGAATTTTTTCTCCAGTTCGCACCTGAACCTTTTCCCCGATATGCACCGTTTCCGGGTTTACCTCTACAAAATCATTGTCCCGATATACCAAAGCGATATTAGGCCGTACATCGAGTAAGGCCTTTATATTGCCTTTAGCCCGTTTCACCGCAGCATTTTGAAAGAGTTCACCTACCGCATAAAACAACATCACGGCTACACCTTCCGGGTACTCACCGATGGCAAACGCTCCTAATGTAGCAATGGACATCAGGAAGAATTCAGTGAAAAAATCACCTCTCCTGATGCTTTCCCAGCCTTCTTTGATCACAGGAAAGCCCACGGGAGCATAGGCCAAACCGTACCATATAGGCCGAACCCACCCCTTAAAAAATGGCAGTAGATTAAAGTAATCAAGTGAGATACCGACTGTCAGCATTGCAAAACTTACTATTGCCGGAACATACGCTCCTAACTTCATTTTACTCTCAGAATTCCCGGTGGATACCTTCTTTTTATTAAGATCTCTCAGATTTATTTTTTTCTTTTTTGTCATAATGCAAACAGTTCAAAATGGTTTTGCTTTTGAAGGATACCTTTAGCCACTACATTTCGAGCAAATCCCCTTCACCACCAGATTTACTTCATTTTTGCTGAAATTCTCAGGCAACTCAAAACCAGGTATCCTGAACCCGGGCAGACAATACGTTTGCCCACATTGCTCGCAATAAAAATGAATGTGCGCATCATCGTGCTCACCTACATGACAGGCATCAGAACAAAGCGCGTATTTAGGCACCCCGGTACCATCATCAATACTATGCACCAGGCCATTATCTTCAAAAACCTTTAATGTTCTGTAGATAGTGATCCTGTCTGATTTGACAAAGCCCTTATACAGATCGGTAAGGCTAACGGCTGCCTCTTGATCGAGTAGATATTCCAGGACCAGCAGCCGCATAGCTGTAGGTTTTATCTTGTGTCGCAAAAGATTTTCCTCCAATTCCTTTATCGAACTCATAACTCGTTTTTTCTTAGTATGACTTGTGTAAACTGAACGCTTAGCTGTTCTGTTAGTTTTATGGCTTTATCCCCTAAACTAAGTTGAGAAACCTTCATTTTACCTGAAGCACTCAACAAACACGCATATGCCGTTCCTCCATTGAAGTGAGTCAATACTGCATCAAAAGTGATGTCGTAGTTTACGTTGGCAACTGTCACCTGTACAGGCCACTTGAATTTGACAGGTGAATGTGATTGGGATATGAAGTCTTCAACAGGAATTACGCCTGAAAGTGAAACCAATAATGGTTCTTCCCTATCCCTAATCCATTTGTTAAGAGAGTCGATACCCGTATCAAGTGACTTGAGATCAAGCCGACCTGATACTTCTTTAGTTTTATAGTCCAAGCGAATACTGAGTTCATGGCTTTCGGCCATCACTTGTTCATTATCAACCACTCCAATAAAAACGATATGACCCTCTAATGTTTTGTAACTATTTTGAGCTGTTACGTTTCCGAAAATGAAAGTAAACGACAAAATCAATATCCGGGTGAGGAGGTTCATCCTAAGGCTTAATGTGAGTTTCTATGTATTCAAGAGCTTCTTGTATATCCAATTCCCGGGTGCCGTTGCCAGTACGAATAAAGAAGTGGGACCGGTCACTCATGTGTAAATAAACCGGTACGTCAGACGTCTTAACGGAAAGACGAATTACATCTCTATTATTGAATTGATAGAAAGAGGACTCGATCAACCGACAATATTGAGTCCCCAGCTTGGTTGAAATCAATTGCATTACATACTGCTCAAATCCGTCTCTTCCCGGCTTTTTTAAAGTTCTATAATCCTCTTCCAACCCGATAATATTTCCATTGTCGTCAATTCCTATGAACAAGTTCCCACCACCTGTATTCATAAATCCAGCCACTGATTTTGCTACGGAGTCTTCAAGAGATTTATTCATTTTGTGCTGTTTCAGATCCCACCTTAAACTGGATTTGAACTCAACTCGCTGACTCTCTCCCTTCTTCAAGAGCACCTCTAATTCCTTTATTCTATCATTCTTTGTTCCTCGATAAAATATCTTTTTCCACGTTTGAACAACTATGACAATGGAAACACCGGTCACCGCGAAAAGAAAATTTGATAGTGCCTGATCCAGGTCCCGGAGGCTTACTACTTGGCGATATGCGTCTGATAGGTAATTCCACCAATTGCCCACATCACCCTGGGCATCGTAGGCATAGAGCGAAATTACGATGGGCTGAATGATGAATATTCCAACCGCTAATCCGAAAAAAATGGACTTGAATACCACTCTTGTACTCATGGCTCATTTGCTAATTTGATACCGATCCGTTTTTTCAACACAACTTGGGGTTGATCAATTTTCATTTATAATCACCGGTGACTTACCATCTGTCACAATCACTTTCGCATTCTTTGAGGCGACCAGTTCTCTTGTAATCTCCAAACTCTTGTACCTGATTAGTCTGTCATTGAGTGTGGAATTGATGATGGCTTGCTGTTTTTTTATTGCTTCTGCTGCTATCAGCAGTCTTTCTGCTTCCTTCTTCTCTTTCTCTATGTTAAAATTGATCTGCATGCGCTCGGTTACGATTTGCATTTCCTTTTCTTTCTTTTGTTTCTCCAGCTCAAAATCCAACTGGTTCCTTTTTATCTCATTCTCGATTTTTGTCTTCTTGGCTATTTCATCTGCATTGAGCTGTGCTTCAATGGTCTCCACCACAGCTTTTGGAAGATCAATTTGTTTTAGCATGACCAAATCCATGGCGAATCCATATTTACCAATGACCGCATTCATTTTCTCTTTGATGGTATTCTCAATAGCATTCCTTTCGGTGATGAGTTGGGTGGCTTGATAGGCAAGACCCGTTTGCCGCAGGATGGTGATCAGGTTGTCTTCGATCACGGTTTTCTGATACCTGGCTCCAAACTTTTGGTAAACATGAATGGCTGAGTCTGGTATCAGGTGGTAAAGAATCGTGATCTCTGAAGTTACTTCAATACCCTCTTTGGTGTGAAAATTAAGTTCCTGAGAATAGTTACTGATGCGTGTGTTAAAGTGTTCAATTTTTCTACCGGCAAAACCCATGATATGTTGAGGGCCTGGTTGTAGAATACTTGGCTGTACTTTACCAAAGTGTACATCAACACCGACTTCGCCAGGGCGGACGATCGCACAACCTTGCAGCAGATATACGACTGCAAGAATTAAAATTGATTTTGTAGTTTTCATAATACAGCAGTTTAGTTCTATGCGTGTTAATTGAAAAAAACCGTGAAGCGCCAAAGGGATTTGAAAAGTACAAACCCTACCCTCCAAACCTTCCAAGATTCCGTTCATTTTAAATCAATTGGTCATTCATAATTTGTTAGTAAAAAATTTTAATCGATTTGGCAGTCTTAATCCGGTATGCATCTTCAATATTAGAAATGTAAATAATGCCGTCCCCCGGCTCAGGAGTTTTAGCCTTGCCACAAATGAGCTGTACTGCCTTTTCCATTTCTTCATTCTGACAGACCAATTCCAGTTTTACCACAGGGCTATCTGCAAAATTGAAATCGAGGGATGGCGTGGCATCGTCTTGCTTAAACGCTCCGGTGCCTTCACCTTTAGATAGTGTTACACTTTCGAATCCGGCATCGCGCAATGCCTCCACAACCGTTTGAACCCGGTTTGGTTTAATAAATGCTTTTATTTCTTTCATATCAATTTGATTTTGAATGATTCAATTAACGAGATATTGACGTACACAAAATTCTCATCTACTGGTCACTCATGTTTTAGTTTCTAATTAAGCTTTTTAATCTATCTATATTTTTAAGTTTTTCACCGTGATAAAACGCCCAGCCGTAGAGGGTAAAGTATTTGTGTCTTTCCAGAAACCTTACATTTTCCATGTACCACTGCTCATCTTTACATGTCTTTTTCAACTTCACGAACCATTCCTTTCTCAATAGGGTAAGTCTATTCAGGTAGTCATGACTTCCCAGATGAGCCATGTCGGCATCGCATAGTATCCTCTCTAAAAATGTGTTTGGTGACTGCGGCATACGTGTAGCTTTTATGCAGTTAATTACTTTCGTCAATTTTTCACTCTCGTAGTTCCAGTTCATGAGGAATGATTCGGCCAATTCTTCCGAGTATTTTTCATGCTCATTGTAACTTTTAACAAAACCCAGGTCGTGAAACCAAGCCGCTATCATTAATACCTCAAAATCATCACCCGAGACTTCACTTGCTTCAGCTATTCGATAAGAAACGCTTGCAACTTTATTCGTGTGATACCAATCATGGAAATATAAATCAGGTGGAAGGTCTTCCTTCAACATCTTTGTTGCATAAGCACTAACCTTATTGACCGTCTGATTCATAAGTGACATGTTTCATTTATTGTACTTATTGAGCCTCCTTTTTCTTTTTTCGGGTTACCAGCATCATCACAAAAAAGGAAGCCATCACTCCGTAAAACACAGCGAGCAGTGTTCCTTTGATGTCGCTAAAGGACAGCACCTGCGTATACGCATTCATTAAGTAAGGCAACCAGCTCTCACCTTCGGCATGTGCGTCAAACGCGTGAAGGGAAATAATAACAGGCTGGATTACGAAAATCCCAAGTAAGGTGCCGGTCGCAAAGGCCAATAAAATTGCTTTAAGATTTATTTTCATAGTATTGGTGTTTAATGGTGAATCTATTCAACTAAACCTCGAAATAAAGTTTCTTCACTGAGTCAATGCTACCTAATCTTCATGTTCCAATTCTCCTTTGATCATTTCCGATGAAAGCATATACGCCCCTACCACTACAACTCTGGCGTCAGTTAAGGGACGGGACGGGTTTATTTCTATATACCCTGCGTCCTTCACGCCAGTAATGACTGCAATTCGTTCAAAGAAAATGCGCTCTTCATTCGCCTCCCCCGTCATTTCATGTCCGTTTCCATTTTCAGACACAATAAATATGTATGAGTCGTTTCCGTTCGATACAATCGCTTCTTCAGGCACGACAGGGAGATTTTTCTCCTGTTCCACTATTCGTCCTTCCACATACATTCCGGGAAGCATATTTTTTTGATCACTACCAGAAATGCTGGCATGAACATGAACCGATTTGGGGTCGTCTTCGAACGTCTTACCGATGTCATCCACCTTGCCTTCCAGCAGCTCGCCCGGTTTGTTGGCCACCGTAAAATATACTTTTTGCCCCTTGTGTATCTTGTAGATATCTTTTTCGTACACCCTGAAATCAGCATGTATTTTTGAGTTATCTGTTACATGAAATAAGCTGACTTGCGGTGGCAAATAATCGCCTGTTGAAATAGCAATGTCACTTACATATCCATTGATCGGGCTCTTGATCGGAATCGCAGAAAATATCTCGCCCTGAAGCACCTTGTCAACATTGAGGCCCAGCAGTTGCAGTTTACTTTTTAGTGCGTTAATAGATGCCTGCGTTGACCGGTATTCGGACTCAGCCAACTGATACTCCCTGCCTGACGAAACCTTTTCATCGTACAATGCTTTTTTTCTTTCATACTCCCTCTTCAGGTAATCCAATTGACTCACCTCTTGTTGCAGCTCCTGCTGCATTTGTATGAAGTCGGGATGTTCAAGCACAACAAGTGTTTGTCCTTTCTTTACCCAGTCACCCTCTCTTACATAAATGGTCTTTACATTCCCGCCCACAAAAGTGCTTACCTTGGCCTGGTCTTGCGGGTAAAGGTGTAAACTTCCGGTAACCTTGATGTTGTTACCAAGGCTTTTCATTTCAATCGTGCCTGTTTTTAAACCGATTGTTTCTGCTTGTGCTTTGGTTATTGAAACAGTGTTTTGTTCCCCATCGTGATCTGCTTCTTCTGTATGGGTCTCTGGATTCTTTTCCGATGAGCTACTACATGCTGTAAAGAACAGCGTAAGTGTGGTTAAGGTGATTACTGTTATAATATACTTTTTCATGGTTTTCTTTTTCTAATTTGTATTGATATGGTTTATGCCTCTTGTATTTTGTTATTCAGTTGTTGTCGTGATTCAAGGAAGTAGTAAAGCACCGGCACTACAACAAGGGTAAGCAGTGTGGCCGTGATAAGTCCGCCAATCACTACTGTGGCCAGTGGCCTTTGTACTTCAGCCCCTGCCGAAGCAGATATTGCCATCGGCATAAAACCCATAATAGCGGCTGTGGCCGTTAACAGAATTGGCCGTATTCTTTCGAGCGTAGCTGTATAAATTCGTTCTTTTATATCTGTGATGCCGTGCGATTTCAGGTCATTGAGGCGACTGATCAGCACCAGACCATTGAGAACAGCTACACCAAACAACACCACGAAACCCACACCAGCTGAAATACTGAATGGCATACCTCGCAGCATCAATGCATAAATTCCACCTATCGCTGCTAATGGCACTGCCATATAAATCATGGCTGATTGCGAAACGGATTGAAGGGCAAAGTACAGCAGGATAAAAATGAGTGCGAGCGCAATGGGTACCACGATCTGTAGTCGCTGTTTTGCCCGTTGTAGATTTTCAAAAGATCCACCGTATGTGATGTAATAACCCGGAGGTAAATCGAGCTGTGCATCAAGTTTTTGCTGAATCTCGTTTACCATTGTCTCTACATCTCTGCCCCTCACATTTACTCCAACATAAATTCGCCTGTACGTATTGTCACGGCTGATTTGCATGGGCCCGGGCTGGTAGCTGATTTCGGCTACTTCCTTCAGCGGCACCTGGGCACCATTTGGTAAGTCCACATATAGATTCATCAGACTATTAATATCTACGCGATACTTTTGAGACAACCGGATGACCAGATCAAATCGTTTTTCTCCTTCAAAAATTACACCTGCTGAAGCACCGGAAAATGCTGAACTCACATACTGATTCAGTTTGGTAATGTCAAGTCCATACTGAGCCAACCTTGCCCGGTTGTACTGCACCGTCATTTGAGGTAATCCACTGGTGGCTTCCACCCGAACGTCTGCTGCGCCCTGAACTTTTCCGATGATAGTCGCCATTTCATTGGCTTTATCCGCAAGCACATTCAAATCTTCGCCATACAACTTGATGGCTACATCTTCGCGGACACCGGTTAACAATTCGTTGAACCGAAGCTCGACTGGTTGTGTAAATACATAGTTGACTCCAGGGATAATTGAAATCTTTTCCCTTATTTTCTCAATAAGTTCTGCTTTCGATGAGGCGCTTACCCATTTGCTTTCATCCTTTTCAAGAATAATGTAGGTATCAGCAATGTCCATCGGCATGGGATCGGTAGGAATTTCTGCAACACCAATACGCGCGATCATGGTCTTTACCTCAGGAAAGTTCTCCAGTACTATGCTTTCCAATTTTTTAGAAACCTCAATGGATTCAGTGAGTGAGCTTCCCGGCTTAATGAGGGCTTGCATGGCAATGTCCCCTTCGTCAAGCTTAGGGATGAATTCACCACCCATCCTTGAAAAAATAAACAGTGCGGAGATGAGCAAAAGAATGGCCGACCCAATGACTATTTTTCTGAAATTAAGCGCCTTTTCAAGCAAGGGTTTGTAAACCCCATAGATTCCGCTCATTATTTTATCGCTTAGTTTTTGAATGGCCCTTTCGATTCGGGCAAATATGTTCTTGTTTTCGGAAGAGGTAGGCTTCAGCAAAAGCGCTGATATGGCAGGCACGTAGGTGAGACAAAGGATGATTGCCCCAAGCACAGCAAATCCAAACGTGTAGGCCATTGGACGAAACATTTTTCCTTCCACACCGGTAAGAAACAGAATAGGTGAGAAAACTATCAGGATAATCAACTGCCCGAAAAAGGCTGAGTTCATTACTGAGCTACTGGCCTCATACGATATTTCATCCATCTGACCAGCGGTAAAGGCACTTTTGGCAGTTCGCATTTTCTTCTCAATAATATGAACCACTCCCTCCACAATGATGACGGCACCATCTACGATTATACCAAAGTCTATCGCTCCAAGAGACATGAGGTTAGCCCATACGCCAAACTGCTTCATTAAAATGAATGCAAACAAAAGGGAAAGCGGGATGATAGAGGCTGTGATCAGGCCTCCACGTAAACTACCCAACAACACCACCAACACAAAGATTACGATCAGCGCACCTTCAACAAGATTTTTAGTTACAGTGCTTGTCGTTCTTTCAATGAGTGAACTCCTTGAAAGGAAAGGTTCGATCCTAAGCCCATCCGGCAAAGATTTTTGAATTTCCGTGATTCTTTTTTCGACATTTTTAATCACCGAGTTGGGGTTCTCTCCCTTCAGCATCAGTATTTGACCACCGACTGACTCCTTTCCATCCTGAGTAAGTGCACCATATCGAACCTGATTTCCATACTTTACTTCTTCCGCAACATCCCTGATCAGCACAGGCATACCATTGATGGTTTTCACAACAATACTTTTCAAGTCCTCCAGCGACCTTGCCAGACCCTCTCCCCGAATAAAATTCGCCTGGTGGTTCTTCTCTATATAGGCGCCACCTGTGTTGGCATTGTTGTTTTCCAGCGCAGTGAATACCTCTTGCATGGTTATCTCCATGCTTTTGAGTTTATCCGGGTCAAGCGATATTTCGTATTGCTTTACGTACCCACCAAAGGCATTGATCTCTATCACACCTGGCACCAATGCCATCTGGCGTTTCACAATCCAGTCCTGAATGGTGCGCAGTTCCATGGCATCATACACTGTGTCATAGCCTGGTTCTGTTTTTAGTGTATATTGAAATATTTCGCCCAGCCCCGTAGTGATAGGAGCCATAAATGGCGCTCCGAAACCTGCCGGGATTGAGTTTTGCACGTCATTGAGTTTCTCCTGAACCAATTGGCGCGGCAGGTAGGTGCCTATTTCGTCATCAAATACAATGGTTACTACAGAGAGTCCGAATCGCGACACGGAACGGATTTCCACCAGATCCGGAAGGTTGGCCATCGCCAGTTCCACAGGGTAGGTAACAAATTGTTCAATATCCTGCGTGCCTAAATTGGGAGCCACCGTTATCACCTGCACCTGGTTATTAGTAATGTCCGGCACCGAACCCAGGTTGACCGTTGACATTGAATAAATGCCCAATCCCGTAAGGGCCACCACCAACAGGCCGATGATGAATTTATTATTGATTGAAAATGAAATTATTCGATTGATCATATCTGGATTTTAAAGACAGTTATTGACATTTTTTTTATTGTTGCCCGATGACATATTCTATAGAGATCACGGCTTGGTTATAATTGTTGAGTGTGGCCAGGTAGCCGGTTCTCACTTCTGTGGCAGTGCGTAAACTTTGCAGGTACTCTACATATCCGATTTCACCGCTTTCGTAGGCGCGTTGCGATTGATTAAGTAAAAGTTCAGCGTTGGGAAGCGAAGCTTCCAGATAATACCGTAATGACTCGCTATATTTTAAATAATCCTGAATGAGCTCATTCAAACGCCCCTGGAAATTTTTTTCCTGAAAGGCATACATACTTTCAGTCGCAGCAAGCTCCGATTGGGCTGCTTTAACTCTTGCTGCCTGAGGTTTTATCCACAAGGGGATGGCGATGCCAATTCCAAATCCTTGAAAGCGATTCGATGCCGTGGCCAACTGGGGAGAGTTTGCTTCCACTTGCGTATCAATTAAAGTTTGCGAAAAGAAGCTTGCGGATAAATCCGGTAGCAACCTGTTTTTCTCGACTGTCTTTTGCCTTTCGGCCACCATAATTTGTTGGCGAAACCAGCTTAGCAATGGGTTATTGACTAACGAAGATGTATCAGGCAGTGAAACCTCCCTGGCCGTCAGGCTATCAAACTGAATATCCAATGATTCATTGGTATTTAGCAGGGTTTGCAATCGCGTTTGAAAAATCCTGATGTCGGCATCGTTTTGGCGCAGCTGTGTTCTGATTTGCATCGCCTGCGTTTCAGCGGTAGTTTTTTCGATCAAATTTGTTTCTTCGTATTGATAGCGTAAGGTGGCGGCTCTTTGAAATGCCACGTAGATGCTGTCAAGATGTAACAGCCACTTGTCAAGCGTCTTCAAATAGGCCAGTTGATAAAAAGAAGATTTGACCTGAAAGGCAAGTTCATTTTGTGTTGCCCCAAGCATCAGTTCACTGCTTCGAACGCGCGCAGCCCCCAATTTTGCATTGGCATTGAAGGTGGTGGGAAATGGGATAGATTGTGAGATGGTAATGTTGTTATCGCTCTTCACATAGCTGTTGTATTGACCGAATGTACCCGAGAAGCTGGTTTTCCCGATGTCGGACGCAGTCCTTTTCAGCGACCGGTTTGTTTCAATGTCGAATTCAGAAGCTTTGATGCTTGCGTTGTTTCTAAGCGCCATCGAAAGAGCCTCACCAAGCCGCAGCTGTTGTACATTTTGCTGCGCCAGCGTCTTCGAATAGAACGCTAAGGAAAAACAGATTAAGATTTTAAATATTTTCATTGACTTATCATTTGACTTTTAGACTTACCTCGCAACTCATTGGCAAGGCATTTTGGTTTATTGATCTTTACTTTTACCGCATTCCTATTTAGCGTGTACCGAATAGAAGTGATAAATTCTTCCGATTATGGCTGCAATTAAAATGATACAGAACAGCACAATGAAAAACCATTTTACCACTTGCTGCGGTGTGATTTTATTTCGTCTTTTTTTTACTTTCTTGTTTTTCAATTTTCCCGGCACATGATCTACACAATGGAGTATTCTTGCAGGCAATCAAAATGCATGCTGTGCTCAAAGAAATAGCTGTACGATTACAGTAAGAATGCAGACTCCTTATCCAACCAAGGAAAAGGGGCAGCTATCTCATCAAGCAATGGGATTTAGGAAATGGGGGGTTGTAAGAATTTAAAGAATTCCAAATTTTCGAAATCCTTAATGTAGGCTGTGTAGTTGATTGTCTGAATTGCCGTATGCTGTAATGGTGATGATGAATCTATCGTTGCATGAACATGGCAACAATGGCATGCGCAAAGAAGGGAACAAAAATCTGATTGAGGTAGTGTATCCGAATGATTGGATAGGTCTACTACACTGTACTCATTCCGGTTTCCTTCATTACTACTATTTCCATCACTACAGGGATAGCAGGATAGCCATAGAATAACAATAGCTAAAGAAAGGCAGAGTACTTTCATTATTGGCTCAAATATACGCATTAGTTAAATGCAATGGGATTGCGTTTTCAAATTATTGATAAAAATCGCTTTCAAATAGCATATAAAGTGAAAATTGCTACAGTTAATCATTAGGATTTTATAAATTTTGTTGGTCATATATAATTAATTTATTCAAGTTCCTTCTATTCTCTTCTACAAGGATCTCCGGGATATCCTAATGATTTAAATTGAGATGTGGGATTATCCATGCTACTATCAAGATCAGCAGGAATAAAAGAATTAGAATCGTCCAGAGGAAGTATTGCAATACCCTCTTGAACACACTCTTTTTACTTTTGTGTCGCTTTTTTCTCTTAATATGATTTTTCACGGAAACCCCGAAAGAAGTTATACCAAGACAATAGATTGTCTTTAGGAAAACCCGTCAATGAGACGTTGGAATTTTGGGCTTAAATTCTGGGCGGTTGCCAGATGCTGCTGTTACCTGACGAGAACCTTTTCTCGAGATAAGGCATGTTCGCTTTGGTGTTATGAATTACTCCAGAGAATTCAAGGTCAGATAAAGTAGAAATCTTGATGTGAGCCGAACAACAGGCGCAAATGCAAAAAGGGGTGCAAATATCCGCTTCCATGCCACTGCTTAAATGGGTTGCTTTTAAGGTGGAAACAATCTCGCTTTTTTGCTCTATAGTGCCTGAATTAGCATCGCTGCACGGATACACTGCCAAAAAGAGGATATAAAATGCGAATATGGCTTGGCTAATTCTCACGACACAAAGATAAACGAAAATTATTCTAAGGGGTTGTATTAAGGTTAATCCTTTCCTTCCAATCTGGATTCCCAATATTTAGTCACCTTCAGAAGGTATTTATTACAACCACAAAGTCGACTAAGCTTCTGTAAAGATAAGTGGTGATTCAGTTAAAACCCTTCATTCTATACTCAAACTCAAAGGCATCTTTCTTCATTACAACTAAAGTCCTGATTAATGCGAGTAATATCGAATTGGCGAAATGAAGATAATCCCAGTATTCAGACTCAAAGTTGTCGTAGTCAGAGCTAAATTTTGCCGGAAAATCAATATCCCCATGGACGAACCGCGAACGATAGTTGTAAAGTTTATCTAGTTTCTTTTTGTACTCAACTGGTTGCCCTAAAATGATGGATGACTTTGATTTTATTTGCCCCATAACATTGTTGACTCCCTCAGCAAGCAACGCCTCGATCCCTACCATAGTCCAAAAAAGTTTTGAGGTATCCTTTTCATGTAAATTAGAAAATTGGTATGAAAAGGCATTAATGGCTCTGTGTAGTTTATTCTTGCTGCTATCATTTGTATGGAGTCCATTTGAAATAAACCAGCTTAGGGTATCATTTAGCTCCAAGGATTTGATGACTGGCCACCTTATTCTTTTAGCGTGTTCATAGGAATAGTCGAGTGTGCTTAGGAGTACCTTAGTTTTGCCGATATATTTCCTTGCCTTCGAAAAAATTATACCTGCCAGGAAATCAATTTTAGTGCTGTATGTTAGATTAATTAACAGCGCTAACTTTGTAATCAAACCGTTAGAAATAATTTCTGTAAACTGATTTTCTTCGTCTTTCCAATCCACGAGATCAAGTTCGATTTTCAAGAATTCACCAATAAAGTCAACCCTGAAAAAAGAGTATTCGCTACTAATTGACGTAATTTCTTCAATTTCTTCGTTAGTGGTCTTTGAACTATAAATTATTGAAAAGGTAATCCCCTCAAAATTCTGATGTTTACCTTCGTCATCAATTAGTTTCCTTAAGTCTTCGGTATTTTTAAACTCGCCAAAATCGCTAAGAAACCTTGAATATTCACCCTCAAGCTCTTCGTAGCCATACTTTACTAGTTCCGGTCCCCGAATTGGAATATAAATTGTCATTTATTGAATGCCGTAAAAATTTAACCAACGAGTCATTGAAAGTAACTATTTTTCAAATTCGTTGAGTTGCTGAAAGCACTCAGGCACGATTAAGTACAATAAATGGTGTTTCTTATAATAGTTTATTCGGTTTGCAATTGGTTTTTTATGACCAGATGGAATGTCCTAATTAAGCATTTCCGTTGATAGAAGGGATTTACGCGGCCACTTCATGTTAAAAACATTCCAGGGTATTTATTCATCGTGAACATTAAAATAACGAAGATGGTAACAATCCATAAGATCCATTTCGCCCTGTATTCGTCCCTTTCGTTCTTAACACAATTTGAACAATCTGTTTCTTTATCAGATTGATTTGATTTGTAGGTTTTATAAAAGGAAAGACTTAATGAGACGAAGGCCACTACATGTAAATAGGACTCTATTGGATGCAGCCAGGAAATCGATGAAGCAATACCGCTGAGTCCTGCTACCCCTGTCAATAGTACAGGGCCCCAACAGCAAGCCAAAGGAGCCAGGGCTGATAGAATGCTGACACTCAATAATGTATTTTTTTCTAACCTCATATTTACAAAGGAAGTATTTCCATGATCCTAATTGTCCATTTATCAGAAAGATGCTTATCGTCTTCATCCATTACTTCGCCCTTCAATTTCACTCTCCCACCAGCCAGGTTTCTAATAATCTCCTCATCTGTAACAGCGGCCACACTGAATGTTTCATTGTTAACTTTCAATGTCCATTCATCGCCACTCTTGTTCAATTCACCTATTGCAAGAATTTCTGCAGTCCTCGCTGAAAATCCATTTTTCTTCACGACTTCCTGAATTCCTTTAAGTGTTAAAGTATTTCCTGATATGAGGCTTAGATAAGCTTTGCCGTCATTCAAGCTCACTGTTATATTTCCAAGTCCTTCCATTTTTTTAAGTCCTCGCTCCAGACCGTAGGCACAAGGCGCACAGTCCATACCAAACACTGCCTGATCTACTTTGATCAATTGCGCTTCGCTTGTATGCAAAGTAAATACTATAGATGCTGCTAGAATATAGATGGTCTTCATGTCATTATAAATTTATCATTGTCTACAACCAGTAACTTAGATTAAAAGATAATCGGTATTTCTCCTTTGGAATATTTTGATTCTCATTTTGATAGGCAGGAAATAGAGCTCCAAAGGAAACTCCCCACGCTCCGTATAAACCTAAAAAGGAAGGCCCGATCATTACCTTTTCACCTCGACCAATAGTTGGTGTAACCTGTCCTTCAATTTTACTTTGGCCTGGAAATTCTGCCAGTGATTCCAAAAACATCCTCCAATCAGGCTTTGGATAGTCACCCATAAAAATATTTGGTCTGTACCCTATCACAACGCTTGCATAAGGCAAATCTCCAAGCTGCTGACCGGATTTTTGTAAATAGTATTGATAACCCCCACCCACCCACGTATACCATGTACGGGATGCATACCCGGTTGAGATGGCTCCATGAACAGAGTTGCCCACATTTATTTGCCCTCGCTTATCCTCAGTTGGCGTTGAGACACTTAGCACGGCTGTAGACTCGAATCTTTTCCCAACTCCAAATGCATTTGAAAAAAAGCGATACCATAATGATGCTTCAATATCTCCATTGGCAGGCATGCTGCTATTTCCCCTTGTCCTAGGGGCTTCTGACAAACGGTTGATCACGGTTGGAGTTGTGATATTGAGCTGTAGATCCTCCGTTATCCCGTAGGACCAAATATACCGGAGCATTAATGACTGATCATCTTCGGTGGCAAGGCTCATGACTGCGGCATTGAAATCAAACCCTCCTTTAGCCAGTGTCGGGGTTTGCAATCCGTAGAGAGGACCATGCCCCTGTGCGTTGGTTTTTACAATTGCCAATGCTGCAACAAGTGCTATTAGTAATATTCCTTTCATTCTATACATTTTAAATTCCTAGAAATTGTTGAATCGGCAATAGCAGGTAAGCGGAAAACAAGCCGAGTACATACAGACAAAAGGAAGTCCATAGGACAACTTTACTCCAGCGAGCTGCTGTATCGCAGGGCATTTCATTCCCAAATTCGTCTATTTCACAGGCCTGATCTCTTTTGCGGCCATAAAACAGCCAAAAGTTAAACCCGATCAATAAACCTGCTCCAAGAAACGTCCATTCCTTGTACTTGCTCAACCAGATTAATGCCGGAAAGTCCGAAACCATGCCTGCAACCACCGCTCCCATGCCAAGTGCGACCAGCAAAGATGGAAGAGCACAACAAAGTAGTGTTGATACAGAGGTGAACAGAGAGGCTATGCTGACGAAATCCTCTTTTAACTTTAGTAATTTTTGCATTGGTTGTTCAAAACAAGATCAAAAAATTATTGTTCTTTTTTCTTTGGATTAGCTTTTCGTGCTGCCTTAAATCCTCTTTCTTGAATAAGGGCGATTATTTCTTTTTCAGAAACAACGTTGGCATCGTATTCAATTTCAGATGAGCTGGTTTCGAATTGGGTGGTACTCTTCACCACTCCATCTTGCTCCCCAAGTAAGATATCTATCCCATTGGCACACCCTTCTTGGCAGTGCATTCCTTCGATCGACAGTTGAATTACGATAATGCTGTTTTTTTGTTCCATTTTTACAGCAGTTTCCTTTGCTTGTGCAGTTACTTGACTATTGATGAGAACTGCCCCGATACTCATCGCCACAACGTAAAATGTCTTTTTCATATCCCTATTAATTTATTATGCTTCGCAAGGTAGAGAGCAGGTGAGGGTGGTCACCAAATTGTTTTTTAAACATTCAGCCTATCCGTACAATATTTAAATGGTACAATGTCCTTTTTAACCTCCGCCAATACCAGCTTTCACCAGTTCTTCCCTAGATATCTCCGGGTCTTCACAGCAACTTAATAGCTTCCCATTTACTGCTATGGATGGTATCTTTTTAATTTGGTACTCCTTCAATTTATTCAGGCAAGTTTCATCCTCGCTTTGTTTAACAAGATCATAAACAGTTATTTCACATTGATCACAAGCTAGTTCTTTTACCATTTTGACTACCGGATCACATAATGGACAATTGGCTGTGAATACTTCTACCTGGCGCTTCATTTTCCTGCTTTTTTAAGGTTGAAAAAATAATTTCTATGTCCTTTTGGAAGAACACACCAAACTTAGGTTCAGCAGGGGGGTGGTCTGCAAATAGAGGGGCTGGAAAAAAGGAGCTTTTAATTCTACTGCCTGCTCGATGCCCTAAACCTGATCATGCTGCTCTATTCGCTGCTTCAACTCAGAAATTTCTCTCATCATCTCGGTAAGATGGTCCAGCTTAAGGGTGGGAAATTGCTGCCTGATAAACTCTATTCGATCTTCATTTCCACAGTTTCCGGGACAAGCTTCCACGGTTTCAGAGATCTTAATGGCCAGGGCTTTCCGGTAACTTTCATCCAGCAATAGAAAATGAGCTTTGTCTAACCCTGCCTGCACGGCTTTGAATTGTATAAGAATTTTTTCAGGATCTTTGCCGTTGTCCAGCATTTTCACGAGGCCTTCTACTTGCCCCTTGATGCTCTGGAGCCTTGTTTTGATATCTGCAGTTAAATCTTTTGGGATCATGGCATCTTTTTGATTGGTAGTCTGAGGCATAATTGTATTCAAGTAAAGAAATTATTCGTGCGTTCAATTGATATTTTCATGAGACAATATTTTTATCAGCAACAATTACTTTTACTGCCCTCCTGAAAAGGAGGACAGGGAACTGTTCCATAAGAGCAGTAAACGCAGCAATCTCCCTCTGTTGGCTTGAGCACAGTGTGGCAATTGTCACATTCATAAAAAAACTGACAGGCATCTGTCGGCATCGTCTCCTCTTTTTGATGGCCGCAATGTGGACACGTAAGGGTGGATTGCAATACTATTTCTTTCTCCATTTGACTCTTTTTTAGTGATTTTCTGGTTTTGAAGTTGTAGTTGAATTGGATATCATTTCAGCCGGATTTTTCTTGTGTAAACTAATCACAGTATATCCAGTGGAATTGATAGCGTCCTTAATTTTCTCCTCATTTACCTTGGATGAATCGAATTTTACAAGCGCATTAGCATTTTCATACGAAACTTGGGTTTCCAATATCCCTGGTAACTGATGGACTTCATAGTTGACATGCTGTTCACACCCTGTGCAAGTCATTCCCTTAATTTCAAACTCAACTAAATTCACATTGTCTGCAACGGCAATTCCTGAATTCTGAGTAGCTGGATAAAAGACATGCGAGTAACTCGGGAATGTCAACATGAATATCGCGACCACCGTGACGATTCCTAAAAATTTCCTTGAATGAAGAAATTTTGTTTTTCCCGTTTCTTCCTCGCAATCACAATCAATTTCTTGTTTGCTCGGCTTTAGCTGCTGATACCAGGCAAATCCCAAAACCAAAATTGTAATTCCGATCAAATAAGGCCGAAAAGGTTCCAGCCAGCTGAATGTTGCCGCGATTCCACCAATCCCCCCCAGAAATGCCAACACGGGAGTGATGCAGCAAAGTGAAGCGGCAATAGCCGCTAAAATGCTCGCACTAGCTGTCTTCGATTTTAAATTATTGTTCATGACATCAATTGTTTTTTACTGTTGTTAACTAAATCAACAAGAGATGGAAAAATGATCTCAACATTCTCCTTGATGAGTGAGTAGAAGATTGTTTTACCGACCTTCTTATCCTTTACCATTCCACCATCCTTTAACTTTCTCAAGTGCTGAGACACCCCACCCACCGATATATCCAACACATCACTCAAGTCGCAGGGACACATTTGCTCCTCCTTATGCAGGAGGAAGAGTATTTTCAGCCTTGCTGGATTGCCAGCAAGGTTGAATACTTTGGTAATGCCATCAAGATTTTCTTCGAGGCGATTCAATACTTGCTTGCAATCTTTAATTTGCGCTGGATCTGCCAGTACTCGGATACAGGTATTAGCCATAATTTCTTATTTTAGTAATTACTTAAACGTAGGCAATAAAGTAAAGTTTCATTATTTTAGCAAATGATGAAATGAATTAAAGAAAGACTGATCTGAGTTAGTATGAGGGGTTTTGCCAGTTTGGGCCAATCGCGATGTGGGAGGTTATGGACCGAAGTTTAAATCTGTCACTGGTAAGGTCAAGCACGATTCTGTAAACACGATCTGAATAGGCATAAGAAGTATCAAAGTTATATTGGTCATCGATAAGCATAGGCCAGCCCACTGCCAGTGCCAGCATGTTCACAAAAGTGAATAACCTGTTTTTGCGAAAAAGATAACGTTAACTTAGTTTAAGGACTGAAGCATTAAATGGTTAAACGCAGTTTAGTTAGCCAATGTGAAGGGTAATGAAACTTTGAGTTTGTCCCACTGAACTGATATGTTTCCTGATGCATCAGATTCTGATTTTATTTCATAGCGCAAACGCTCCTGGTGTAGTTGTTCAGTTTGAGGGGTAACATTGAGTCTGACTACATCTTCAGCTTGATCGTAGTCGTCCACCAGGTGCTGGTTCCAGTTTTTGTTAATGATGATCGTCCATTGCTCCTGACCCGGAATGGTGAAGAAGGCATACTTGCCTGCAGACACAATTGTCCCTCCAATATTAATATCCTTATCAAATTCAATATTGGTGGCTTTGTGCGCTCCTGTTACCCATACATTGTCATAGGCTACCAGGCCGCCCCAAATCATTCTGCCGCGAGTGGCTGGGGAGTAGTAATTGATCGTGAAATTGGCTTCACCAATTTTTCCTATCGCGTAAGCTTTTAAACTGCCCTTCAACGTATCAACTTCGGTTTGCGGCTGAATGATGGCGCCTTCAGGTGTAGCCACCTCGTTTCCTTTTGCCGTCACAACCGTTGTACTTTCTTTGTTGGGATTAGAACAGGCTGAAAGACAAATGATAATTACAAATAGTAATAAGCGTGTTAGCATAAGTATTTATTTAAAGGTTACAATTTTATTCTAGCCGTCTTCACTTTCTTCTCCTTATCATCCGTCCATGCAAAAATCAATTCATTTCCAGATTTTGTCATCTGTAGAAATCCACTTGCGCGTGACTCTGATGAAGAGGCAATAACAATGGGAGGATCAAAAAGTGTTGTTGCCAATATAAAAGCGAGTGGGATTGAGAATAGTGATTTTTTCACTGTCAATTTTTTTTGATTATAAATATATAATTTATCAACGAGCTAGCGCTTCCTCATACCTAATTATATACTTCAGCGAACTTTTATTCATAAAAATATGAATTGTAGGTGTATGTATTATTCCCCCTAAATCGTTTAATAATCTTCTCCAATATTTTATGACTTTCTCCAGGCTTGCATAGCGCATCATACTTCTTAATAATTTCAAAGAATAACTCTTGTTGATTCATCGTCATTTTGTTTAAA
Source organism: Cyclobacteriaceae bacterium (assembly GCA_039971015.1). Taxonomy (GTDB): domain Bacteria; phylum Bacteroidota; class Bacteroidia; order Cytophagales; family Cyclobacteriaceae; genus ELB16-189. The sequence goes on along the minus strand of JBDVKV010000013.1, from coordinate 131,102 downwards.
GGCTTTATATAAGGAAAGCGTCCCTAAGATAGTTTTAAAGGTTTTAGTTTCCATGACGTTCTTGAACCCAGCCCTTGTCATGTAGTCGGGCAATAGTCCTTTGACATTATCCGCTGTAGTTTTGAAACCGTCAAGTAGCTGAACCACATAGAATACCCCTCGCATAATTGAATCACTCGCTTTTCCCCAATCCGCAATGTGCAATTCACCGTTTGGCTTTAACACTCTAAGTATTTCATTGAGTGCCAATTGCTTTTGCTCTTTCGTTAAATGATGAAACACCAGGCTTGACATAACTTTGTCAAAATATCCGTTACCGAAGGGTAGTATTTGGCCATCGTAGTGATGAAGTGCCACTTCAATCTCGGAGTGGGTTAACTTCCCCTCGGCAATAGACAATATCTTGCTATCAACATCGATGGCATGAAATTTTGCATCTGGATGTTTCTCCGCAGCCATGAGGGTAAGGGTGAGCGACCCGCAACCGAAATCCAGAACTTTACTCCCCGGCTCAAGCGATGCCTGCGTTATCAATGCGTTCTTAAATTTCTTTTCCGGCATTAATGTGCCCACTACCGGGTCGTAGAGTTTTGTCAGCCAGTCGTACTTGAGCGCAGGGATGTAAGTTTTGGTTCTCATTATATAAGGGTATTATTTGATCTTATGGTTTACGTGATGAATTGTGCATGTTCACAATCTTCCACACTCCGTTTTCCTTTTTCAAAAAAGACGTAGCCACTCCCTTTCGCTTGATTTCAGCATTATCTTTTTTTAGCACGATGGTGTAATTGTATGTTTCCATTGCAAAGGCATAGTTGCCTGTGACGGTTACATCCACTTTATAGTTTTCAAATTGAAATGATTTGAAGTCACCCAACTCAGGCCCGATGTGGTGATCGAGATACTGCAAGTAAGTTCCCTCCACGCTGCCAGACTCAATAATTACTGAATTCTCAGTGAAAAGTTTTTCTGTGCCCTTTACATCCAATCGTTCCAGGGCTTTCTTATACCCGTCCAGCGTTTGAATTACGGCCGCTTTATCGCCAGCATCTGCCTGAGCAAATGAGAAAGCATAGGCCAATACAAGAATTGATGTTAGTAAACTTCCAATTGATTTAGATTTCATGATTTAACTGTTTTTAGTTGAACAAAATTTTAATGTAGTTCTAATATATTACTCGGTCAGATTCATTACTTCCATCATTTTCAACATCACTTTTCCTTTGCCGTTGAGCATGACACCTACCTGTCCGGCAGCACGGGTTTCACCGTGTCCATGGTTCACCAGTTCTTCATTAAGAAGCCCTTTGTAGTGTTCACCGGCTGACGACACGGTTAGAGTGGCCCAATCGGCAGGCATTTTTTTATCTTCTTTATTCAACACGCTCTTTTTCCCGTCTTGCATTCTTCCCAATTCCATGGCTGCGTTTGATATGGAAACAAAATCGTAATTGGAAGCATCCGTGTAGTGGTGTACGATGGCCACTTCTCCCTGAAAGCCATCAGTCTTGAATTGAAGATTCGCACCCAGATTTTCTAATGCCCCGTCAAAGAGGAGAATTGCTTTGTCACCGGAAAGGGTAAGGGTAAGTACTTTGGCGCCATCATTATCAGTAGTTACCGAAGGGGCTAATTGTTGCGCATCTCCTTCGGCCAACTTGAGCATACCTGTAAACGGTTGATCGCCCGGCATCCACATCATAGATTCGCCAGCGCTTTCCATTGATGCACCCTCTTCGTGCTGATCACCTTCTTCACCATTGTGTCCGTGACCCTCTTCAGTGCCCTCGTCATGATGCCCGGCTTCTTCACTGTGTTCTTCCGATTCCTTCTTAGTGCTGCAGGATGTAATCGTTCCGGCAAGGAAGAGTAGAAGAATACAACTCGTCAGCCAGGATAATTTGAATTTGATAGTTTTCATTAGATTAAATATTTAGATGAATAATAGAATTTGACAAATAATTTATTTGCTCCACTCATTTTAACTTTTGAATGCCTACTCCATATTTATATACCAGCTTTGCACCAAGGTCTGCCGTCTTGCCAATCAGTGCAGCTCCGGCAACGCCTCCACAGAATAGCAAAATGGCTACCATGCGTTTCTTATCCCATTCTTTCCAGAATAAAAAGCCGCGCACAATGGCAAAGGCACTAAAATAAAGCATCGTGTAAAGTCCCCAGTCTGAATGATTGCTGGCTGTTAATTCTGCCCGCATCGGAACAGACACAATATCAATGGCTTGTTTTCCGCTGAGGTAGGTGACCAGTGCCACCAGTGCGGCAAAAACAAAGAGCGCTGTGACCGTTTTGCGCAACCATTCTTTTTTTAATAACAAGTGCGAAAGGTCAGTCACTATTGCGGTGATAAAAATGGCAATTGGAAAATGTACCAGCATGGGATGAACGTTGGGTGCCCAATCAGGAAGTAAGGTTTCCATAAATAGATTTTATAAAATATCGAAATAGAAAAATTGAATGACCATCAGGTCATCGAGCCATTAAAAGAATAAGAATGGCTGTGTTAAGAAAATACAGGAGGTGCCCGCAACAAGCGGGAAGAGAAACGAGAGTGATCAAGCAACGGGGGCCTGATCGGAATATGAAATACGGAATTCTCAAATGAAGCATCTAGTAAGTGAGAAGTCTCAGTCAAAGCAACATTGTAGGTAGGTGTTTTTCCCTGGGCCTTCTTCTTAAAAGTATAGGTAGTAACTGAGAAGTCTATATTGGAAACATGCGCTCCGACAAATGGCGAATTATCTGATTGTTCATCTCTGTCGTCTTCGCTTTTACTGTGGCTATGGTCATGCTTATCTTCCTCCCTTGAGTGGCCGGCTTTGAATTCTGAGTAGGAATCAAAGTGATGATGCGGTATAACGCTATGCGCCAACGAAAGCGAATACGCTACTAAAACAAGGCTATATATGAATGACCTGATTATCACTTCCTAAGGCTATTAGTCAAATGAAATTTTTAACCGTTACTTGTCGAGTAAATTTAACAATAAATAACAAATTAACGTTATCAAGGGCCTAATGTCTCAAGGAACGTTTACTGCTTTGATCCCATAAATCTTTGTTCATAAGCCCCATTCGATCCATTCATAATAATGGTGTAATCAAACGTATTAGCATTCATATCGAAATAGCCATAATGCTTATCATTCACGTTATGTTCATTGCTCATATGTTGCGACCAGGAGGTCCAGTTGCCGTTATTTCCCATCATATGATGGTTGGCTGACATGCTGTGACCATATTCATTCTTGAAATCATCATCTGTAGAACAGACTCTCATCATTTGACCGTCAGGATACAATTCCACTGAGAATGTTGTATCAATATCTTCATTGTAACAGTGAACTTGAATGGTATAATTGTTAATAGAAGTAATTTCCGCTGTTGCTGGATTCGCTATTTGTGAAATGCTTGATGTTAGAGCTCCTTTGTAAATACCGGCAATCTCGCTCGACAGGTTGCTTTGTACAAGCTCATCGTCCATGTTGCAGGAAGCAATGATCGCTACCACTGCTATTCCTAATATAATTTTCAAAGTTTTCATTTTCTTTATTGTTAGTAATTATTTCAAGTTGGAAATTACTTTCCTGAGTTTATTGCTTATCTCATTTGCTATTTCGTTCAATTTCTCATTCTCTACTGCCTGCATAGATGCCACTGGATCTACTGCCGATACCTCAATCTCACCGGGTTTCTTCTCTTGAACAATAACATTGCACGGAAGCATCGCACCAATCTTATCTTCAGCCTGTAATGCTTTATAGGCAAATGGTGGATTGCATGCACCTAGTATCCTATAATTGTAAAAATCAACGTCCAGCTTCTTTTTAAGAGTAGCTTTGATATCAATTTCAGTAAGTACCCCAAAACCTTCTTTTTTTAGCTCTTCAGTAACCTTTTCAACTGCCTGATCGAAATCACCGGAAATGGTCGTATTAAAATAATAGTTCATTTTTAAATTTTAAAACTTCAAATATAATTACACGGGCCGCCACTTAACCGCGTGCATAGTTACTCATCTTGTAAGACTTGCTCAGTAACTTATGTCACTCAAAGAAATGATCTTAGTCATTTGTCGAGGTATTTTTTTGCGTTGTTGGCTGACTCAAAGTAAAGAATCGCTCCTTTTTTTTCAGGGTTCATGGTTATAAATGCAAAAGCCTTGTCAACTCTTACCTTGCTATAAGGATCAATGGCATAACGAACTGACTGATCGTTGTTAAGGTCACGTATACATTGATCACAACAGGCGTAGTAGGTCTTATCTTGTACGCTTACAGGAACTTGATCTATGCCCATATACATATCCTTCACCATGCAAACCATTTTAGGGTTGACACCCTCACCTGGTGCTGGTGGGAATTTAAGGTTTTCATACATTTCATATTTCTTACTATCCTGTTGAAAATTAAAAATCATTACACCAACAAGAAAACCTCCAATTGTAAGAATGACAAATGCGGTAATGAATATATCAAACCACTTTGTTTTCTTTCTTTTTTTAGTGGGCGAGACCCTAAATGTTTTTTTCTTTTTCATACGAATCGATAAAAATTTTGACCGAAACCCTCTGGTCTAGTTTTTTACTTATCGATCTATGCCATTTGTTTCTAATATCTGCAGCTTAAAATTTTTAGTACCATTCAAACCATTTTAATGAGTAATGGCATCATGAGCTACTGTTAAATTACGCATCACTGTATGATCTTCATTGTGGTGACCATCGCCAGATCCATGATTGTTTGTTATTGATCCCATATGTATGCCTTGTGCATCGTGATGATGGTCGTCATGCGGATTATTGTGAGAATAGTCACCGTGATATTCCTCGAAGAGATCCACAAAGTGATGAAATAAAGAGTCATGTAAATGGATACCATCTAAATCATTCTGCTGAAGCGAAGTCTTCCAAGCTTCATCTTCGATTATGGCGTTAGCATAGGATGTCTGGATACCATTGAATGCAAAACGATCAGCTACAGACAAATCATGTCTCATGTTGTCATTGCAGGCATAGAATCCACCCGTAAACAGCAATAAGCATATAGATAGTATAATCTTTTCCTTCTTCATAATTGATAACATTAGTAACTAATTGTATTTTCTATGCTTTTGTCGCGAAACCATTAATGCTATTTTATCTAAATCAGTATCTGTCATTGAAACCAACTTCCTTGTTTAGGTTTTACCATTGATACACTCATCTGGACCCGATCCAATGAAATAGCTTGACTAAATATATTTCAAATCAATTTTTTAGAAATTCCCTTGCGTTTTGCTCCGACTCGAAATAGAGTACGGCCCCCTTCTTTTCCGGATTCATGGTAATGATAGCCGTAGCTTTATCTACTTTCACCTTGCTAAAAGGGTCAATTGCTAATCGAGCCGATTCATCCGTGTTAATTGTCTTAACACAGTTGTCGCAACAGCCATAGTAAGTTTTGTTCCCTACCGCAATCGGGATTTGATCTATACCCATGTATGTATTGTTCACCATGCAAACCAGTTTATGATCCAGGGAAATGCCGGATGCGGGTAATGAAGCACTGGCCGTTTCCTGCTGTTCATGGTCATGCTTGTCCTGCTGTGCAGTACATCCTATCCAAATAAGGATGGTCAGCAATGACAAAAAATGAATTATAAATATCTTGCTTCTTTCTAATGCTGTTTTTACTTGAATGGCTGGTATTATCATGATTTCAGTATTCCTCATTTTAAGTATATTTTAATTCGTATTGTTTCATAAGAAAAAAAGGAGTTTGTGTAAATCCTCCTTTTTCCACCTTGACGCTTTTTAGTGTATCATTTCTTTTACACTACCGCATGTCAGCATCTTGTCACCGTAATATGGATTTTTAATCTCTTTATCATTAGAAAGCCAGGAAGCTTTTACCATGGGGCAATAGTCGAGGTAGATCATGCCCATAGAAAGTTTTCCATCCTTTACCAGCATGGCCATCATGTCGCTCACACCGGAAAATGCTGTTCGCTGGTCTTCCAGGTTGTCGGCAACAGCAACTTTTGCGGCTTCATCGGCTACTATCTCGCCACCTTTGACACCTGTTAATGATTTTTGCAATTCCGTAGCTGCCTTCATTGCATCCTCTTTATTAGATGCAACGAGTGCATCCTTCAGGCTAATGTAATTTTCATAGACTTTACCCAATTGGGCATCCTTGAACATCACCATGCTCCCATCCATATTTTTTTGATCCATTTTCATCTTATCATGACCACCATCTTTGGCATGATCGTGTTGTGCAAAGGCTCCCCAACTCGGTAAAATAAGGCAAAGCATTATCATTTTTGTTTTCATATTCATTGCTATTTAATTGTTACAAATGTCTTTCTGTTTGATAATTTCCTACTCACTATAAAAATAATTAATGGGAGTAGGCCGAATTGTAAAACGGGTAAAAGGCCAACTCCTATTATAGGTATTAAGGGCATCGAATCCGCATACAACCAGTCTCCTCTAGAGGTATGCCACATTTCACCTATGATCGCTCCAATGGCCCCAACAAGTAATAAAATCAGTACTCTTCCGATACTCAAATTTCTTATCCAAAAAATATCTTTATAGATAAGGCCAAATAGAAAGAGCAGGATAAACACCATCACTGTATCTGCCAATGATGCCAACAGGCAAATTGAAATATGTTGCCAGTTGTATTGGTGTTCATAATAGAATGGACTATGCGCCAATTCCCAAACTGAATTCATTAGCATGGATATAATCAGCACATACATCACAAAATGATTATAGGAGTGCTTGTCATCTGATCTTGTATAAAAAAGGATGAAGAGGCCAACCGCTATCATTAAAGCGATGGTTGGTATAACAAAAATATCGGCACTAAGGCTATCCATAATTTTTCATATTCATTTTGGTGCCTGCAGAATGGGACTAGTCCTTAACCGCCTCGTCCCATTTCTACAGGACTTAAAGTCCATGTTGATCCCAAAGCACAAATACTAACAGCACGATGATCAAAGCATAGACAAACCACCTGACCAGCTTTCGCCAGCGGGCTTCTTTTTCAAATGCAGGTTTACAGCACTCTTTCACGTCACACTATTTATTAATTACTTCTTTGGTTTCTCCACACGTCAGCATAGCATCCCCGTAATATGGGTTCTTGATTTCCTTCGTTGAGCTTAACCAATATGCTCCTTTACCATCCCTGAACATCGGACAGAACTGGTAGTAGATGGTTTCATTTTCTACACCAAACATTTTGATAGCGCTATAGAAAGTGTCGTTAAAATCAGCATAGGCCAATCGCTGCTCCTGGATATCCCCGGCCGCTTTGATGCGACTAAGAGACCCGGTAAGCACTTTAAGATTCTCCATCCAATGATTGTGCATTTCACCCTTTAACAGGCCCATATCTACTTTTTTCAGACTAGCCTCCACCAAAGGCGCAGCTTGTTTTACACTAGAAGCATCAGTCGCCAAAAAAGCTTCCTGTAAGACCAATTGCTCTTCATAGACCGCTGTCAATTGCTTCATAAAGTTTTTATCCACTGACATATCCATTTTCATATTTCCCATAGAGCTTGCATTTTTGTTTTCTTTATCTTCAACCTCGGGTTTTTTATCTCCTCCACCCATGTCCATACCAGCATGGCCACCCACAGATTGTTTTCCTCCTTCAGGATTCATCATGCTCTTTTCACCTTTGAGTTGCGCTGCCGCATCAATCTTGAACACGCCATTGGTCGCTACCATCTCCCCTTCCTTTAATCCGCTCTCGACTATATAATAGTCACCCGCTTCTGCCCCCAATTCAATTTCCCTGAATTGAAACATGTTATTATGGTCATCGGTCATCACATAGACAACTGCCTTTTTTCCAGTCCACAAAATAGCTGACTTGGGCACCACCAGTTGATCACCAGATCCAGGGAGCATTGTTCTTAAGATTCCGGAGGCTAACATTTGTGGTTTGAGCAGATCCTTCGGATTGTTTAATTCGGCTCTTACACCAGCTACCCTTGACATCCGATCTAAAATAGGATCGATGAATGTGATCGTTGCCTTAAATTTTTGACCAGGAATAGATTTAATCTCAAAATCAATCTTATCGCCAAGCTTTATCCAGGGGATATCGCTTTCATAGGCATCAAACATGACCCATACATGACGGAGGTCTACCACTTCAAATAGTGGATCACCTTCTTTCACATAGTCGCCAAGGGCAACGTTTCGCATTGTTACCGTACCTGTAATGGGGGACAAGACATCAAAATAAAATTCGACATCTCCCGATTCTTCTATTTTTGAAATTTGCTCATCGGTCAAGTCCCAAAGTTTAAGTTTATTTCTGGACGCTTTATAATAACTTGGGTTAGCGTCTTTGAATTTCAAAGCCTCAAATAACTCTCGTTGTGCGATTACCAGCTGTGGGGAATAAATTTTCGCAAGTACTTGCCCTTTCCCTACTTTTTGTCCCGTATAGTTTATAGAAAGTTTTTCAATCCGGCCTGGGTAACGTGCAGTCAATGCGGAAATATTTCTTTCATCAGCCATGACTTTGCCCGGCAGATAGACCTCTTTGTAGGGAGCCTTCTTTTCGATGGTGCTCATTTCAACCTCCGCTATTTTCATAGCAGCATTTGAAAACTTTACTGTGTAAGCTGTGGCCTCGTCATCACCTTCTGTATTATCAGATTCTAGCTCAATGAGTGTCATGCCGCAAATTGGGCACTTACCCGGTTTATCGGACCTTATTTGCGGGTGCATTGAACACGTCCATACAGATTCCTTTTGATGGTCCATCAAGGCATGATCCTCAGCGAGGTTTTCTTCAGGTTCTGCTGCCCCTGCCCCACCAAATAATAGCCAGCCCAGCAGGACGCCAAAAACCAACACAACCAGCATCAGTACTTTCTGGTTTTTTAAAGCACTTAACTTGTCTTTTAAAGCATCTAATATTTTCATCTTAAAGTTGTTTTCCGGTTAAATAATTGATGTATGCAACAAATGTATTTTGGTCGGCTCGTGCTTTTTCCAGCTCAAGCTCGTAACGAAGTAATTGCCGGTCCATTCGCAGTATTTCTTCGAATTCATTTCCTGCAGTAGAATATTGAGCCACTAAAATATTTAGCGCCTGATTTGCCAATTGCATCAAACGTTGGTTAAGCGCAACTCTTCTCACAGCGTCTGAGTAGTCTCGCCATGTTTTTTCGAGCGCTGTCTTTAATTCGTTCACCTTATTTTCTTTGCGATCTGACACCGAATTTTTTAGAAACTCCCTTTCCTTTATCATGGATTGATATTTATTCCGGTACAGGGGAATTCGCACACCTACCTGTGGAAAGATTAAAGCATCCTTTCCATTTTCTGGCATTGTAACATCTGTTCTGGCTGAAATATTCGTATAGGCCAGCCCCAAACTGAACGAAGGCAATGCCATTTTATGCGCCACCTCTATTTCAGCATCCATAGCTAGTATTTCATGTTCAAAACTTTTAAGTGATGGATTTTGCGAAATAATGGAGTCCAGCAGGGTACTTTTATTTTCCGAAAAAGAAATAGTTGCAAGCGTATCTGGTACGATAATATCCATTGGAGTTGCTGTGTTCAGCAACTCGTTAAACCGCGCTTGTATAGGAATTCGCGAATCTTCGAGATACAACAACTGGTTCTGCAATTCTTCCAAATCCATTTCAACCCTTAATAGGTCAACGGCACTTCCATTGGCAGATTCCAATCGCACATTGGCGAGCTGACGGAAAGATTGTAAAAGTCGGATATTCTCGCGGGTTATATTGGTTGCCGCCACCAATACATACAAATCGTAATAGGTACCTCGCACATTAAAGAATAACTTATTTTTAAATTCTTCAAACGCTTCATAACGTGCTTTGGCCAACTGAGCCACCGCGTTTTCTTGTGATTTTAACTGACCAAACCACGGAAATGCCTGCGTTAAGGAAATGCCAAATCGTTGCGCACCTACCCTGGTTTCTACTGGACTTGCAAAAAAACTGAACATAGCTGTGGGATCGGGAAGCGCCTTGGCTTGAGGCATTCTTTCCAACGCGGCATGGTACTGGTTGAATACTGACCTGAGTTCAGGGTTGTTTTCAGCCGCAATTTTTAAGTAAATATCAATTGGATCTTCTTGTCCTGATTGGGCGCTTACCGTTGTTATCACAAGAAGGTATGCTAGGAGCCAGATATATCTATACATCGATTTCATTCTTTTCGGATTTAGCTTGTCTTTTAACTACACCTTCTTGCCAAGCACAGTAAAGCGTAGGAACAATAAACATGGTAATTACTTGAAACAGCATGCCCCCAAAAGATGGGATTGCCATGGGAACCATAATGTCCGAGCCCTTCCCAGTTGAAGTAAGAACAGGTATCAAGGCTATAATAGTGGTAGCAGCCGTCATCATGGCGGGACGTACTCTTTGTTGCCCTGCGAGCATGATCGCCTCACGCACAGCAGCGATATCCTTCGGCTTTTCCCTCTCAAAAGTTTGTTTGATATAGGTGCCCATTATCACTCCGTCATCAGTGGCAACTCCAAACAGTGCAATAAATCCAACCCACACCGCCACACTTAAGTTAATGGTGTGCATATCGAACAAGTCCCGCATGTTGATTCCAGCTATGCCAAAATTTAAAAACCAATCCTGTGCATAAAACCATATCATGATAAAGCCTCCCGAAAAAGCAACAAATATTCCGGTGAATACCATGAGTGTTGTTTGAACATTGCCAAATTGGAAATACAGAATTAGAAAAATCGCCAACAGCGATATTGGAACAACTATAGCGAGCCGTTTTGTTGCTCTAATCTGGTTTTCATAATTGCCGGTGAATTTGTACGATACGCCAGCAGGCAGCATAAACTCTCCGGCATCCATTTTCGCCTGAATGAAACGCTGGGCTTCTTCAACCACATCCACTTCAGCATACCCAATCTTCTTGTCAAAAATTACGTATCCGTTTAGGAATGTATCTTCACCTTTAATAATCTGAGGCCCTCTTCGGTACGTGACCTCAGCAAGTTCACCCAAGGGTATTTGGGCTCCGGAAGGTGTTGGAATAAGTACATTCTTCACATCGTCAGGATTGTCCCTAAACTCACGTGCATACCTGACGCGCACAGGAAACCGTTCTCGACCTTCAACCGTTGTTGTCAACTTAACTCCACCAATGGCCACCTCGATAAAATTTTGAAATTCCTTCATTGATAGTCCGTAGCGAGCAATTGCCTTTCTATTCACATCAAATTCCAGGTATGGCTTTCCGACAATTCTATCTGCAAAAACAGAGGAAGATTCTATGCTTGGTACTTGTTGTAAGATTTTCTCCAGCTGAAGGCCAACTGATTCTATCGTCTGTAAATCCGGACCAAAAACTTTAATGCCGATTGGCGCTCTCATGCCCGTTGACAGCATGATCAAACGTGTTTGTATGGGTTGCAATTTTGGCGCAGAGGTCATTCCGGGAACTTTCGTGGACTTAACAATTTCCAGCCATATATCATCTGGTGATTTAATATGATCTCGCCATTGACGATAATACTCACCTTTGTCATCGATAATTAACTCTTCACGACTAAGATTTCTAAACCCATCTTTTCCAGGGTGGTGCTTTGAACCATCTTTTAAAACATAATTTCCTTCCCTATCCGTTTTGAAGCGTAACCGGTGTCCGCCCTCATTGACCATATACTCCGGTTTGTAGACTATTGTGTTCTCAAACATGGATATTGGGGCAGGGTCCAGTGCAGAGTTAACACGCCCCCATTTTCCCACCACCGATTCCACCTCGGGAATTTGGGCAACAAAAGCATCGACTTTTCTAATGACATCCGTATTCTCCGCAATTCCAGAATGCGACATGGTAGTGGGCATTAGCAAATAGGAACCTTCATCAAGCGGAGGCATGAATTCTTTGCCAACTCCAGGAAATTTCTTATTAAGGTACTCCCAGGTATCCGTTTGCCTTACATTCAATCCCATGAAGTCAAGCCCATTGGGTATAAATCCGAAGATTTTATCTACACCTTGCATAGCAGTAATCCCAAAAAGAAAAATGAAAATGGGAATCAAAAAGAACTGCCACTTATGTGATAAGCACCATCTCAGCAACACAGGATAAAAATGAACAATGGTCATTAAAGAGCCTAGCACAGTAGTCACGATGATGATCACAAAAAGATAATTGACGAAAAAACTGTTTTGCGCTCCCAACGGCATCCAGGCACCTGTTAAGAAATAGACTACAGTTAACAAGATGATTACTGTATTTAACCTATTGACCCAAACGCGTAATTTTTCTGGCCATTTATTTTCAAAGAAATTGTTAGCGCCAAACAGGATCAAGGCAATAGCAGGAATGCTTCCGTAAATAATTAGAAAAGCAAGTCCAAGGCCAGCAGTAACCAATGCCCAAATCTTTTTGGACTTTTCTTTGTCAAAACGAATGGCAAAGATGACGTGAGCGAGTGCAGGAACTACGATCAACCCAAGTAAAAGAGAAGACAAAAGTGCAAACGTCTTAGTAAAGGCCAGTGGTTTGAACAATTTTCCCTCTGATGCTTGCATGGCGAAAACAGGCAAGAAACTTATGATTGTGGTAGCCAGTGCGGTTATAATAGCTGATGCCACTTCCACCGATGCGTCATAAACGATTGTCAGCAGTTTCGTGCCTTTTGCGCCATGGTTCTCTTCCATTTCCAAATGCCGTACAATATTTTCAGTAAAAACGACACCCACATCCACCATAACCCCAATGGCAATCGCTATTCCCGAGAGGGCCACTACGTTGGCATCTACACCAAAGTACTTCATCACGATAAAAGTCATCAGCACTCCAATAGGAAGTAACGTGGAAATGATAATGGAAGCTCGTATATTCATCATCAATACAATCACCACGATGATTGAAATCAAAATTTCATGAGAAAGTGCCTCTTCCAGTGTTCCCAATGTCTCTTTGATGAGACCACTTCGATCGTAAAAAGGTACAATGGTTACTTTTGAAACAGTCCCATCTGGCAATACCTTGGATGGTAAGCCAGGTGCTATTTCCTCAATCTTCTTCTTTACATTGTCTATTACGGCTAATGGATTGGCACCGTACCGTGAAACCACTACAGCTCCTGTTGCTTCAGCTCCACCCTTGTCTAATCCACCTCTTCTAGTTTCAGGTCCAAAGTTTACTTTTGCAACATCTTTTACTCTTATAGGAGTATTGTTGTGTTGCGCAATTACTGCTTCCTCTACATCCTCCAGATTTCGTATGTAACCTAAACCGCGAACCAGGTACTCAGCACTATTGAATTCCATAGTACGGGCACCAACATCAAGGTTGCTTTCTTTTACCGCTTTCATGATTTGAGCAACGTTCACGTTATACTCTTTCATGGCAACCGGATCAATATCCACCTGGTATTCTTTAACGAATCCACCGATTGATGCAACCTCGGATACTCCTTGAGCAGAATTCAAGGCATACTTAACATAGAAATCCTGGATGGTTCTTAACTCTTGCGGATCCCAACCTCCCCTTGGTTCCCCTGTCTCTGGATCACGCCCTTCGAGTGTATACCAAAAAATCTGACCGAGGGCAGTAGCATCCGGGCCTAATGCTGGTTGCACTTCGCCCGGTAAGATTCCGGCAGGGAGGGAATTTAACTTCTCCAGAATTCTCGTTCTTCCCCAATAAAACTCTATCTCATCTTCGAAAATGATATAAATAGTGGATAGGCCGAATATCGAACTGCTCCTGATTGTTTTTACACCCGGCACTCCCAGTAAAGCAACAGTGAGCGGATACGATATCTGATCTTCGATATCCTGCGGGGAGCGACCCATCCAAGTGGTAAATACTATCTGTTGGTTTTCGCCTATATCCGGGATAGCATCTACCGGAACTGGATCTCTTGGAAAATTTTCCATTTTCCAATTAAAAGGCGCTGTTGCAACGCCCCAGCCAATGAAGATGAGTACGATCAGCCCTGTCACCAATTTGTTCTCTAAGAAGAACTTGATCAGCTTATTAAGCATAAGAAAGGAATTTATTTATAACTCTGAAAAAAAGTGAAAATCAATAACCTTCTGTGAAGATGAATAGAAGGTCAAATCCAGAGTAAATTCAAATCAGGAGAGCCTGAACAATAATAGTAATATCCCGCCCTATTATTGGAGGTTTGTACTTGACAAAATGAGAGTACACTAATGCATCGGTTGCATTTTCAATTTGAGAAATACTAACCGGCAAAAGAGGAGTTATTTTATAGTTCTTGTCTGTAATTTTCCCGATGACCTTAGATAGGAATTTGTCAGCATCAATGATTAAAGTTTTATCTTCGCAGCAGCCTTTACTATGCAATGAACCATTATTGCCCTTCAGATCGGCATAGCAACCATTTGCCTGAACAGAACAAGCCTGCGCTTGCCCAAATAATGCCATATTCTCAATTTCTCCGCCACAAAGATGAATGCTCACCGAGTGACCAATTGTCGAAATTAGCATCAAGCTTATTAGGAGAGAGGATAATATGGTTTGGAATGATTTCAAATTATTTATCGTGTAAATATACGAGGGTTACACAATTGGGTTATTATAAAATTTTGACAAAGAATTATAAAATCATTTAATCAATCCCTCATAAGACGCTAAATGAACTCATTTAACGGTTTGTGGAAATTGGTAATTAATTTGATACGCCTGAAAGGCTAATTTACCAAGCATAGAAACCAGTTTTCTACATCGGCTCCATCACTAAAAACGGTGAGTATTTTGTCATGATTTTTGCACATATACTTCCCATCTCTCCTTTCCTAACAATTTGTTCAAATGTGGGACTGCTCACTCCAGGCACCATATTCATTTAATAGGAGTTATAAGTTTTTATGATTTCATACTAATCATTTCTATTTGCCTCCGATTTTTCTCTTCAACAACTGCGCATTGATAGCCACAATAATTGTACTTAAGCTCATCAAGACTGCTCCTACTGCGGGGCCTAATACAAAGCCTGAAGTATAAAACACACCGGCTGCTAATGGAATAGCAAAGGTGTTGTAGCCGGTAGCCCAAACAAGATTTTGGATCATTTTATTGTACGTGGCCTTACCAAATAAGATCAGATTAGCAATATCCTGAGGGTTACTGTTCACCAAAATAATATCGGCCGTTTCAGCGGCTACATCAGTACCTGAACCCACGGCAATACCCACATTTGCTTGAGCCAATGCAGGAGCATCATTCACACCATCTCCTGTCATAGCAACAAACTCGCCTTTGGCCTGAAGCTCTTTTACAATCTCTACCTTTTGATGAGGCAGAACTTCAGCGTAGTAACCATCCAGTCCTAATTTGTCGCTAACCGCTTTGGCAGTTTTTTCATTATCACCAGTTGCCATTAGTACTTTAATCTTATTCTTTTTAAAAACTTTGATAGCCTCAGCAGATTCCGGTCTAATCTCATCAGCAAGCGCAATGTATCCTGCTAACATTCCATCGATTAAAACAAACACCACGGTTTCCGCGGCATCACTGTAGGCATCTTCAGGAATGTCTATTTTTTCATCTCGTAAATATCCGGGGCTAACTACTTTAACTTTTTTCCCTTCCACGTTTGCCTCAACTCCTTTGCCAGTGATAGCATTGAAATTTTCAGGATTGGGTATGGTTACCTTATCTTCTTTCACCTTTTTGATAATGCCAACTGCAATGGGATGTTCAGAACTCTGTTCTAATGCGCTGGCGAGCCGAAGCACTTCATCAGTCGAAAACTTTTTGTCCACAGATTCAATTCTCGTAACTCCAAAGTCTCCTTTGGTCAATGTTCCTGTTTTATCAAAGAGCAATACAGAAATTTTTCGTGACTCTTCAAACGCAGTTCTATTTCTTATCAACAATCCATTCTGAGCGGAAACCGCAGTAGATATTGCTACTACCAATGGTATAGCCAACCCTAATGCATGTGGACACGCAATGACCATCACAGTCACCATTCTTTCAAGTGCGTAAACAAAAGGAAAACCTAATATCAGCCAGGTTGCCAATGTGCCGAAGCCTATAACCAATGCTACGTACGTAAGCCATTTGGCTGCACGGTCTGAAAGGTTCTGCATTTTGGATTTCGACTTTTGTGCTTCCTGCACCAAAGTGATTACTTTATTGAGGTAGCTGTCTTTGCCCGTATGCTCTACTTTTACTTTTAATGAGCCGTTGCCATTCAGTGAACCTCCTATGACTTTGTTTTCAAGACCTTTCTTCACCGGCTTTGATTCTCCTGTTAACATGGATTCATTTAAGTAGCTCTCCCCCTTTACGATGATGCCATCAGCCGGAACCTTTTCACCAGGTTTTATAAGTATAATATCATCCTTCTGTAGATCTTCTAATTTCACATCTTCAACGGAGTCGCCCGTCACTCGATGTGCTTCAGAGGGCATCATACTCACCAGAAGTTGCAATGCTTTTGAGGCACCAAGCACCGATTTCATTTCTAGCCAGTGCCCCAGCAACATGATGTCAATCAAGGTGGCTAACTCCCAGAAAAAATCCATTCCCTCAAGACCAAATACCGTGGCAGAGCTATAAAAGTAGGCGACACTGATGGCCATCGAAATCAAAGTCATCATACCAGGTGCTCCCTGACTCAGTTCATCCTTTAATCCTTTTAGAAAAGGCCAGCCTCCATAGAAATAGACAATCGTGGATAGTCCGAATAAGATGTATGCGTTTCCCGGAAGCAGCCAGTCAAAGCCTAAAAACCCCTGGATCATAGGAGAAAAAACAAGTATAGGGATGGTGAGCACCAGGGAGATCCAAAACCTCTTTTTAAAATCTTCGATCATCATTTTATGGTGGTCGTGACCCGCCATGCCCATTGGAACACTTCCATGATCATGGTGATCCGTTTTACTGTGATCCATTTTGGAGTGATCCTCATTATCCTGTTTCATTTTAGAATGGTCCATTTTGGAGTGATCCATTTCTTCATGCTTGTTATGTTCATGCTTATCCATATCCATTGGTTTTATGCGTTAGGGTATTCAAGTTTAAGATTTTCAAGATGGTCAGTAAGAATTTTAGCCACAGCATAATTGCGATACCAGCGTTTATCTGCCGGAATGATATGCCAGGGGAGTTGATTGCAGTTATTGAGTATACTTTGGTAAGCGTCTCGATAATCATCCCATTGCGAAGGTATTAATTCATCTTCTTTGCTGTACTTCCAGCGTTTGTGTGGCTTGGTTTTGCGATCATCAGTTCTTTTGATTTGTTCTTCTGCAGATATATGTAAATAAAATTTTACGATCACCGTATTATTTGCCTGCAGGTGATGTTCCAGTTCATTAATCAGGTTGATGCGATGTTTCAGCACTTCTTTTTTCAAGCTGTTATAGACCTTGGGAACCAATATGTCTTCATAATGTGAGCGATTAAACACCTTGATCATGCCTTTTGTTGGAAAGTGCGGATATATCCGCCATAAGAAGTCATGCTGGACTTCATCAGCAGTGGGCTTCTTAAATGATTTCACTTGCACGCCTTGTGGATTCATACTGCTAAAAGCATGTCGGATGGTTCCATCTTTCCCAGAGGCATCAAGCCCTTGCAAAATAATAAGCATACTAAATCTGCCATCCGCATAGAATTTATTCTGCAATTGAAAGAGTTCCTTGCGCAATTGTCTGAGCTTTTCCTTTGATTCCGCTTTGGCAGCATCCTTAGGCGGTAGGGTTGATAGATTATCCAACCCAATCATTTACCGGTTATTTTAAGTTTTTGTACCATTGCTTCATTTAGGCTTGTGCTGTAGAGCCCATAGGCATCTACCAATATGCCTTTTACCCCATTCTTCCCGCTGATAGCATATACAATGCTATTGTCGTCCGGGTTACTCATGCCTTCAAACCGATAAAAGGCATCTACTTCAAAATCTTCTGGATGTAATTGAAGTTTGGAAGTAAGACATTCAAGGCAGTCAGGTTTTATATTGAGATCTTCCCCATAGCCTTTTTTGAGTAAGTCATTGGTAGCTTCACTCAGCGTATCGTAAGAGGTGTTACTAGTTGCTTTGGTCATAATATATTAGGTATTTTCGTTTGTCTCCCATTGTAAAAACCAGCGTTCTCCAACAAAAACCAAAAACATCAGTAGTATTGAAACCACTATTACCAAAAGATCACTGGAGGCTTTTATCCAGACAAATGCAATCAGTACAACCAGGTCTAGCAAAATAGCGGTGATAACAATTGTGATGCGGGCATTAACTTTTTCTCGAAGGTTTTTTAATACGCCCCATTGGAGTATTATGTCCATCGTTAAGTAAAAAATAGCTCCTAGTGAAGCAATTCGGCTCAGATCAAAAAATGCTGTAAGTATAACAGCTATAACCACAGTATAAACCAGCATGTGCTTTTGCAATCGACCTGGCATCCCAAAATGTTTATGCGGAATCAGGTTTATTTCCGTGAGCATCGCAGTCATTCTGGAAACGGCAAATATGCTGGCAATAACTCCTGAAATAGTGGCTACTATGGCAATACTCACGGTAAACCACAATCCATATTTACCAAATGCTGGCTTGGAAGCTTCTGCGAGGGAAAAATCTTTGGCTGCTATAATCTCGGGGATTGACAAATTGGATGAAACTGCTAAAGCCACTAATACATAAACTAGTGTACATAGACATAGCGAAATAATAATAGCACGTCCTACATTTTTATTAGGATTCACAATCTCACCTCCACTATTTGTTATGGTGGTAAAGCCTTTGTAAGCCAGGATAGTAAAAGCCAATGCCGCTATATAACTAGATCCCGTATAGTCACTGGAGATGGAGGAAGGTAAGGCTTCACCAAATGAAAAACCTGCTGCCCATAAGCCGCCAATGGCGAAGATAGCAAGCCCCCCGATTTTGATAACTGCCAACATTTGGGAAGAACTCCCAATCACTTTATTACCCGAAATATTGATTAAAAAAGCAACCACCAATAATAAAACACCCAAAACAGGTATCCAAATGCTGTTTTGTTGTCCATCGAAAAGCTGTAGGGTGTAGGCTCCAAACGTGCGAGCGACCAGGCTTTCTCCAATAACCATTGAAAAGGCCATTAAAAGCGATCCTGCCGCTGTGAGCGTGCCTGCCCCATAAGCCTTTTTTAGGTACATGGCAATGCCCCCCGCTGATGGGTAAGCATTGGACAACTTTATGTATGCATAGGCGCTAAAACCTGAGATGATCGCACCCACTAAAAAGGCTAAAGGAAACAAAGTTCCAGCAAGATCCGCCACCTGACCAAGCAAAGCAAAGATGCCTGCACCTATCATAACACCTGTACCCAGTGCGACTGCTCCGGTTAAACTTAAACTATTTTTTTTGTAGTTATCCATTGTCCAACTTGGGTAACTCAATATTCAAGTCAGTATTCATTGTCATAAGTCATAGAGAAATAGGTTCCATCGTCTTCTGTAAACTTCTGACGTTGCAATACCAAATTGTTAGTCAAGTATTCTTCTACTGTATACTTTATCGTTTTAATACGGATTCCGATCATATATGCTTCAATAACAGCCTCACTACTTATTTTTACCGACTGGTTTTCTACTTTCTTTTTCCTGTTTTTTATGGTGATCAGGCTCTTGGAGCCGAAAAAATTAAGTACACCAGACTCCACACTCATCTTTAAATGGATGTCTTTTAATTCTTCCGATCCACTGAAATCGTATAATTGCTGAAAATCCTTTGAAGTGACATCCACTTTTATTTTCGCATCATCAGGGTCGGCAAATGGAAATACGTTGACAAGCACATCAAATTCATTGGGATTACAATTATAGGATGTGGTGTACTTTTCTTCCAATTTGCCTTTTTCGCTATACAACTCAATAACAACTTCAACTTCATAGGTATCCCCTTGTTGTCTTAATTCTCCAATCAAGAATATTTGCTTGCCTTGTAACTCTCCATTTTTATCAAAGTTTTCGCGGATTATTCTTTTACCTGCTATCTGCTCAATAAACATTTCTTTTTCCTGACCGAACATAAGTACTGGAGCTAGTTGCAGAAGAAATATTATTGCAAAAAAGATATTACGCATGATGATTCATTAATTTTTTTATCTCAGCTGATAAAATATCTGAAAGGTCAATATGATTACTATCATGAGGGATTGTATTGCACGTTACAATTTGTTGTACTCCTGAATTCTTTAAATCATTGTATGCGGAACCGGCAAACACTGCATGGACGCCCACACAAACAGGAGGTCGCATTCCCGCTTTCTTTAAATGCCTCACAGTTTCAATCATTGTTCGTGCTGTAGAAATGATATCATCAACCAGCACAGGAGTATAATTCTTGTAATTGTTTACCTCGGGAACGGAAACGTCCACATCTTTATCTCCGTGTCTAATTTTTTCCAATACGATAAAAGGGGCATTTGCATTTTTGGCAACTTGAGAAACCCACTGCTCACTTTCACTATCCGGGCCTATCAGCACTGGTTTATCAATATTATTGCTAATCCATTTAGAAATGTGTGATGCCGCATGAATAACTTTATTCGGTACTGAATAAATTTCACTTAAAGAACTTCTTCGATGCAAATGTGGATCAACTGTAGTTAACGTTTCTGCAAAACCTGATATCAATTGGGCAAAATAGCCAGACGTAACGCCTTCTCCGGGATTAAACTGCTTATCCTGACGCATGTAGGCCAGGTATGGCGCTACGAGACATGTGCAGACGGCACCGAGTTCTTTGGCTGTCTTGCTTAAAAAATAGAGGGGCAGCAACTTAATATCTGGCTCGTGTAATGTACATACCATCACTACACATTTGTCTTTCACGTTTGAGTGAATCTGCACATAACTCTCACCATCGGGAAACTGCCGGATGGTTGCCTCTCCCTTTTCAGCCTTGAGGTGTCCGGCTATTTTCTCAGTAAGGTCTTCGTTGCCAGGCAAAGCAAATACTATCATTTTCATATTTTTAAGACTCATTGATTTTAATAATTTGTTTTTGTGCATCCAGGTAAGAAAGGGCGTATTCAAGCTCTCCTTTTGACTCCGCATGAATTTCGTACAACGTGTCTCCTTCGCTCACGAGCGTACCCACTGGAGTAAGCAATACAACACCCGCTGTCATGGCACTTGGCGCTCCGGCAAGCTTAGCAAGTTTAGCCAGTTTTCTATTATCTATTGCTGATACTCTTCCACTGATGTTAGTCTTGACTTTGAATTTGAATTTGGCTATCCCGGGTTCTCTAAAATATCCTTGCGCTTCACAGATGGCAATAAACTTTTTATAAGCTTGGCCTTCTGCTAAAATCTGCAAGGCTTTTTCTTCACCAGAACCTTTACCAGCTTTGCCAGACATTTCTAGCAATCTACCGGCCAATGTAATAGCTCTTTTACGGAGATCATCAGGTGCATCGTCTTCATTTCGCAGTACGGCCAAAATATCTTGCGCTTCCAAAGCAGGCCCAATACCTCTTCCTACAGGTTGTGATCCATCGTTTAATATAATCTCAATATTAAGTCCGATGGCTTTTCCTACAACAACCATCTTTTCAGATAGCTGCTCAGCAGTTTCTTGGGAGCGCACTTTCGCAGTAGGCCCAACGGGAATATCAATCACCACATCGGTAGAACCTGCTGCCGCTTTCTTCGAAAGCACGGAAGCAATCATTTGTCCTTCACTATCAATATCCAAAGCTTTCTCTACACGGATGAGTATATCATCGGCTGGACTTAACTGAACAGATCCTCCCCAGGCTAAACAACCCCCTTCTTGTTCCACCACTTTCTTCATTTGTGCGGTAGTAAGATTTACATTGGTCATTACCTCCATGGTATCGGCTGTTCCTGCCGGAGATGTTATTGCCCTGGAAGATGTTTTTGGGATAATTAGGCCTGCTGCTGCTGCAATAGAGACAACCAAGGGTGTTGTACGATTTCCTGGAAGTCCGCCAATGCAATGTTTATCATATACTTTTTTTTCTCCCCAATCCAGTTTGAAACCCACATTGATCATCGATCGGGTAAGGGCAATTACTTCTTCCTTGTTAAGGGAATCTCCGGTACATGACGATAAGAATGCTGATAGCTGGATGTTTGAAAGGTTTCTATTCACAACATCTCTTATAATCCGGTCAAATTCATTCTGATTCAACCTATGCCCGTAAATTTTTTTACGAACATCACTCATTGAATCCAATGCATCTAAATGACTGAGTAAAAGTAGATCACCTTCATTTGCCCCTAACGCATCGATGGCACTATCCGACAAGCTAAGCTGATCATGACTTAATTGTACATTATCCCAAACAATAAGGGAAGCTACAATCGTTGCTTTGCCTTTAGTGATCTTAATACGATTTAATGCTTCAAATCCTTCTGAAGTACAAACCGGACAATCCTTCCGCATGAATACGAGATACTCATTTTGCGCATTGATACCCAACCGTTTTAGTCTTAATATGTTATGTTGTACATCCATCATTTTTTACAATTCAATAGTTTGATTAAGATGAGGAATTTGTGTTTGCCATCCTTTTTGCTTCTCTAACGCTTCTGATAGTGCTTCCGCTTGTTCCTTTTCGCCATGAATGATGAATACCTTTTCAGGCTGTTGTTTAATTTCTGAGAGCCAATCAATCAAATCATTTTGGTCACCATGAGCACTTAGTCCCTCGATGTGTTCCATATGCATTTTAAAAGGAAACCACCTTCCATACACTTTGATTTCCTTGGCACCTTCGAGCAATTTTCTGCCTCTCGTTCCTTCCGCCTGATAGCCGACAAAAAGTAAAGTGTCGTTACTATTGCCAGCTCTTGCTTCCATATAGTTAAGTATTCGTCCGCCTGTCATCATTCCACTACCAGCAATTACAATTTTGGACTCCTTACTTTCCCTGAGCTTTATTGTCTCTTTGTAACTGCTTACTACCTGAAAGTGAGAACACATTTCTTTACAGTCATTGGGCTTAAGTTTGTGCCAATCTCTTGTGTTGTGAAAAAGATGCAGGACGTTGGCTCCCATAGGGCTGTCCATAACCATTGGAATCTCCGGTATTCGCTTTTCTTTCAGCAACTGCCAGATCATCACCATCATTAATTGCGTGCGTTCCACAGCAAAGCTGGGAATGAATAAACTTCCTCCACGCTCAATTGTTTCGTTGATGATCCGCTCCAATTCCGGTATTATAGATTCTTCTTCAGGATGAATACGCCCTCCGTAAGTAGATTCGATCAGCATTACGTCTGCCTTATCAGGTTTTTTGGGAGGGTACAAAAGCAAATCATTTTTGCGTCCGATATCCCCTGAAAATACCAGGCGTTTTCCATGGGTCTCAATCTCGATAAATGTTGAACCGATGATATGGCCATTGTATTGCCATCTGATCTTAAATTCATCTTCTATGAAATGCCATTTACCTTCAGTGACTGAATGGAAGAGGGCGGTTGTTTTTTCTACATCTTTTAAATCGTAAAAAGCTTCTGCCGGATGGTGTTGGCTGTACCCTTCTTTATTGGCACGAGCAGCTTCTTCCTCCTGGATTTTGGCGCTATCTTTTAAGATGATTTCAGCAATTTTCAGGGTAGGCTCACTACCATAAATCTTTCCTTTAAAACCAAGCTTAACAAGTCGCGCCAGGTAACCTGTATGATCCAGATGCCCGTGTGTAAGAACAACCGCATCAATAGTTTTCGGATTATATTCGGGCAGTTGCCAATTGAGCAAACGAAGTTCTTTCGATCCCTGAAACACGCCACAATCCACCATCAACTTTTTATTCTTGGTTTCAAGCAAATATTTAGAACCGGTTACGGTTCCCGCTCCTCCCAGGAAGCGAATGGTTATATTATTCAAACTATTCATTGCTGTCTATATTTTACTATTGCACAATTCATGAGCTTCGCTGAGTATCTTTTTTTGTCGAACGGAATTTCTAACGCCAATTGATATTAGTAAGTCAGGATTATCACATAAATCCATGCACAGCACTTTATCCATTGTTAATAATTTTTGCTTTTCAAATTTCGTCATGGTGGTCAGGCAGGTAATTGGATGCAGACCTGATTTATCAATTTGCATCTTAAGGCTTCCCTTTTTAGGATAGTTCCAACCCACCAGCATCAGTCCTGCACAATTACCATATTGAGTGGCATCTGTTGTAAACCGTGTATTCGTAAAAATCCATCCCTGATGAAATTTAGTGTCATGCCCTGGCTTCTTTTGCCACTGCTTTTCTACATCCAGAAAACGGGATTGGATATACAGGGGTATTTTAACGTCACAATGTCGTCCTTCATCACTATGGAACTTACACTCCACCATAAAATGTTTATCTTCCTTCTCCGCTACTACGTCAACTTCATGATTGACACAATGACCTTTTACAATCACGCCAACTTCGGCATGAAAACCCTGATGACTAAGTATCGCCCCTACAAACTTTTCAAAAGGATATCCGGTAGGGCCAAGCTCCATGATGGCTTTTTTGAGCTTATAGCGAGCCGCAGTAGGTCTGGAGGTTTTTCTGAGCATCCTAAAAGCTTTTTTATAAATCTCTTTAGTAGAAATTCCGTCATACAAAATGGTGTTTATTTTGTTGACGATTTCATTAATGGCAGTTTGTGATGCTCCAGATCGCTCCAATGAATTCCTAAGCTTGGATGGATCAAATGCTGCTTTTTCACCTGACATTTTTGTCACAGTCAATTTCTTATCCTTTGAAGCCATCTATTTTTTCAATTTCGTGGAATGCAATTTATTAGTCTTATTCAACATTAATATTTACGCTAAGTACAGGAACACTTGAATGATTCACCAGACTTTCTGTAATACTGCGTGACATTAATTTCATGAATCCAGATCGGCCATGCGTTGTTAAAGCAATGACATCTGCATTGATCGATTCAGCAAATTTTTGAATACCCCTCTCTTCATTCAGGGCATTGAAGATGTTAATGCTACAGGTTCCTCTTGGGCATTTTTTATGGAATGTTTGCATGCTAGTGATCGCCTCATCGGTTTCTTTAAAATTATAGGGCATGTTCACGTATAGTAAATGGATATGAGCGTTGATGAGATCGGCAAACTCCACGATCTTGAGGAACGGCTTATGCACATCTTCTTCAAATGAAGAAGCGAATATGATATTCTTGAATTCCAATTTTTTATTTCCGTTTTTGATCACCAATACCGGAACCGGTGATTCGCGCACAATGCGCTGCGTAACGGAACCGGAAAGAAATTCTTTCAACCCGCTTGCGCCATGGGAGCCCATCACCACAAAATCAATGTTGTAACCATCAATGTAAGATACCAGGCGCTCATTACCCGTGTTTCTCACCAGCACGGGTTTGGCCTGAACACCATTTTTTTCAGCATTGCGAATAAGTTTATCCAATTCGTTCTTGGCATGACCTTCATGTGAGTGTTGCTGCATGCCCCCTGACTGACCGCCACCATGCATGTGTGCGTGACCTCCTTCAGGTGCCGTCTCGTGCATGTGCAGAAAATAAATCTCGGCCTGAGCTTTCTTCGCTATATCCAGGGCTACCTTTGCCGCTGCACTTGCGCAGTCAGAAAAATCTGTTGGTACTAAAATATTTTTCATAACGTGCTTGGTTTATTAGTAAACTGATTATTCCGTGTAGAAAATCACCAAACGGAGTTTCAATATTGCACATAGCTTTGGTGTTTGTGTTTATGCATCGGGTAACATAAAATGGTTGTGATCAACTTCTTCGTTATTTTCATTTTTATCTGTTTGTTTTTGATTCGTAAGGGGCTATTTTTTAAACATTCAGGCTGCATCAATCCTCTTTAATGCTGTTTCAATTAATAAGAACTCATCTATATTCTCTTTGTCCACAATACCAGTGAGCACTCCGTTATCCAGCACAGGAGCAACGGCACAGCTATTGGACATAAGCTTCTGATAAACTTCATGCAAAGGCATATCCAGGTGCAAAACAATACAATCTTTTCGCATTGCATTAGATACTGTAGAGGCTTTTCCATATTCAGACAATCCTTTGATCAGCTCTACACGGGTCAGTATGCCCAGTAGCTTATCATTCTCAGCCACTACAAATTCTTTTTCCTGACCATTTAATAAAAGCTGAACCACCTTTTCCAATGTTTCTTCTGGTGGTAAACAGGTAAATTGCTTCATCAGCACATCCCTTGCCGTATACCTTGACAATACGGATTTCGTTGATTCGTAAGCCGCTTCTGATCCGGCTCCCAGGTAAATGAACAGTCCTATGAATACCAGCCAGAAATTGTAAAAGAACCCAAAAAACACAAAGGCTATAGCTAGGGATTGCCCTACTGTTGCGGCTATGCGCGTTGCCTTCGATCGGTCCATAGTAAGCGCCAGCAGCGCGCGCAATACGCGACCTCCGTCCATAGGAAATGCTGGAATAAGGTTGAATACGGCCAGAATTAGGTTAGCAGCAAAGAGGTTAAAGCCAAAGGACAAATTAAACATGTGGGCATCGCTAACTTTTGCCGTTAAGTTGGACAGATCAGGTACCTTGCCGGTATATTGCAGATAGATCAATAGCATGGCGGCAATCACAACATTTATGGCCGGTCCTGCCAAGGCAACCCATAGTTCTTGTTTCGGCTTTTCTGGCATAGCCTCAAGGCTGGCGATGCCGCCAATGGGATAAATGGTTATGTCGCGCGTTTTGATATTGTAACGTTTGGCAGTTAGAGCATGGCCAAACTCATGCAGCACCACGCAGCCGAACAATGCCAATATGAACAACATGCCCCATAGCCCTTCGGTTAATCCATGTCCCATGTTGTAGTGCATCAAAAATATCCATCCGATAATGATCCAGAAGGTCCAATGAATAAAGACCTTGATGCCCGCGTAACTTCCGATGTATAATGACCACTTTTTCATTTTAATAACGGTTTGGTGTCTACCCTCCATCTGAAATCACATTTTTCGGCTCCACCCGCTATGCTGCCACTTCTCTCTAACCTTGCTCCCCACATTTCGGCCAATGGATAATCCAAAGCGCACCAAGTCTCTGCGCAGAATTTCGATAAACCATTTCTTTTAAAATATTCTGCTACTGGACATTTTACACAATCAAAGCCAACAACATCGCTATCTGTATTAACATCCTGCCAAACATAAGACGGGCTGTTAAATGGAAAAGCCCTGAACAACTGGGTAGCTTTTAAAAGTTTTTGATTATTGCTTTTACTGCCAAGGCTTGCAAATAGCCAGGAAAGCTTGCCCATTTTGATGTATATTTTCCACGCTATGTCATAAAACAATTTTGCTATCTCTTCTTT
Organism: Cyclobacteriaceae bacterium; assembly: GCA_039971015.1. Lineage (GTDB taxonomy): Bacteria > Bacteroidota > Bacteroidia > Cytophagales > Cyclobacteriaceae > ELB16-189. Next base: position 103,762 of record JBDVKV010000013.1, on the reverse strand, counting down.
ACTTTTATCTCTTATCGCAAGTTCTTCATAAAACGCTGTAGACATGGCTGCAAGGTGCACCATAATTGATCCACCCATAGTTGGCATGGTAGGAACCTGTTCTTTCAACGACAAATACTTTTGCCAATAGCCAAGCAATATTTGTTGCACTTCCTTCGCGTTGTAGTGGTGAATGAGTACTTGCCTGGCTGCTTTGGTAGCTTGTCTTTTAAACCAGAATAGAATTATTCGTTCTAGCATAATTCATTAGATGAGTTAATTACCAAACGATCGTTTTAATCCCAGACTTGTGTTCGTTTTTCTAATTGAATTGTCAGCATTCTTCTCAATTCCTGTCAATGCACGGATGGCGTCAATAGTCTCAGGGATTACGATAGCCTGATTGTCTACCACGTAAGCATAAAACAATTCGTCATCAACTACTTGGAGCATGTCTTGCCATAAAGCAACTTCATACATATCTCCATACGGCCTTCCCATTGCCAGCATGAGTTCCTTGATGGTATTATTGGATGACAAACCATCCGTATAATTGATCAATGAGATTCTGGTTGATTTGCTGAATGCTTTCAAAACTTCTTCCTTGCTCACCTTCCTGGTTAACTGCACATTCCAGTAATGTAAATGGCTTAATGTTTCCGGAACTTTTACGGCTGCTGTAATCACATCCAACTGCGGGTCTACCATCTGGGCATCCGGTCCTTGATGGCTTGGAATATCTTTCTCAGGGACAAGGGTATTCATAATGCCTCCAAGGTGACTTTCCCAAGGATCCGTGGCTCTGCGCAGCAGGGTACCCCTTGCCTTCTTGAGTAACCCTGCTTTTTTTAATGCCGTGAGGCTTCGAACGATAGACGTGGTGTTACACGAAACCACACGGGTACAATCACGTCCTATGGCTGTTTCATAATTACTTTCCGCACTGAACGAATGCCCAGTCAGTTCATGTTTTTCACCACCTTGCACAATAAACTTCAATTTCGCCTTCCTGTATTTTTTTATGTTTCTGGCAGCAATTTTTTTGGGTGTACAGTCCACAATAACATCGGCTTCAGAAATCAGATCCTCAAGAATACCTGTGACCGTAATGCCTGCCATTGTCATTTGTTTTCTGAATTCCGAATCAAAGGCGAACACAGGATAATCTTTCTGCTCCGCCATTTTAACACGCCAATCAGAGACGATATCACAGACTCCTATCAGTTCCATATCATCCTGAAGCTTAATCGCGTCCGCTACCCTTTTCCCGATCACGCCATAACCGGCAACTGCTATTCTCTGTTTCATTTTGCTATTGATGTTTTTACCGTTGTGTGTATGTGATTTATATTAGAAAGACCAAAAACAATAAGCACAAAACTTTGAATGATTTCTAAGATCACCAATAATCTAGAAAATATGGTAATTGGTACGATATCGCCATAACCAACAGAAGCAAATGTTACAATGCTGAAGTAGAAGTATTTAAATAAACTTTCAGAGAGTCCTTCGTCATTAACTATTATATTCCGTCCTTGAAAAGAGTCCGTATTGGCGGCAGATAAACACGTGAAGTCAGTTGCAAAAGAAAAAATTATCAAAAACACCAGCATGCTAAAAACCCACAGTAGCCTTCCAAAAGAATGACATTCTTGAATAGAATTGTTTATCTGCCTGAAGGTGACAAATGTAAAAAAAAGAGATTTGAATAATGCAAAAAAGACAACCGCATAGGGAACCAAGCCAATACTGTGGTCGACAAACTGCATCAGGTAAACATAGACAACCACTATTGCCCCTACTAACAGATAAGCCGGACTTAAGCGTTTAACCAGTTCAAAGAAAAAATAGGAAGACTGAACCTTGGTTGTCATTTGTCCACCATACTTTAGTTTTTAGATCCTGTCCTCATTGCTGCATTATAAAATCCAGCAACACACGCTCCAATTAGCCAGGCGAGAATGAAGGTTTCAACAATCCCAATCACGGCTTCCCACCATGGAACATCCATCCGAACGATGGAAGTAACGTCCAGCCCGTGTAGCAGGCTATTGAAAAAGGTGATTGTACCGGTGCGTCCAACAGTTACCATTAGCACGATGCAGCCCAGGTAAAGCAGGACCCCAGTTAATCCAAAAGCCAGACCAAATTTTTTAACGTTAATGCCTTTCATAATCCTAAGATTTAGTTGTTTCAGAATGTTTATGCTCCTTTTTTTGAGCATGTCCTCCGTGATGCATAGGCATCAACAGATGACAGGCAAACATGGCAACGATGAAAATCAAAAGGGATGTATTACTGCTTAACCCTAATGCCGGTGCAAAGAATATCAGCAGCAACGGAATGGTGCATCCAACAATCATCCATAAAATGTGCTTTTTCATTTGTCTATGAGTTTTTGATCATTCATGATTTAAATGATTTTTTATGTAGGTAAAATACGAGAATCACCAAGCTGGCAGCGGAATAATTTTGGTTAAAAGTTATATTTAATTGACAATGATAAAATTCGACTTCAGTCTATTCGAAATGGTTCCCGGATATGGAATATGCTTGCGGCTAAACAGCAGGTGTGGTGCATCTGTATGAATTGGGATTGTTTTTCTCAAACTCTCAGACTGCTGTCAATCGCAAATGGAATACCACCGAAACATTGTCAGTGACTTTGATGGCTCCAAATAATTTTTCAGGAGGCGTCAAACCGAAATCGCTAAACTTAAAATCTTTATGACCCTCAAGGTGCTTTTCCATAGAGTTGGATGATTTGATCGTGCACTTGATGGGATAGCTTCTGGATACCCCCGATATCGATATTTCTATTACTCCTGTGTGTTTGTTTTTTAATTCAGGTCTTCCTCCCAGCATTAACAGTTTGATAGTCAACTCCGGATAAGCGTCTTGCTTTAATGTCTTTTTAAGATCTCTTGTTATTAGTGCATTTTCACAGTCGAAACCTGCTGTGTTAAGCAAGATTACCCCCTCCAAAACTTTCAAGCCGTCTTTATTACTGGACTCTCTTAATGTATCAATCCCTGCGTAGTCGGTCGATGAACAGCGGAACCGGTTTATATTTGTTGTGCCCGTAATCTCCAATCTGCTGCTTGAAGTAACGAGCCACAATTTATCTTCCCGGTTGCCAGAGCCTGGATTGAATTGCATAAAGATCAAAACTATTTGAAGCAATAGGATCATGGAAATGTTTCGATTGATTTATAAAAAGGAGACGGATACGATTCACCATCGATATCCGCCTCTGCAGTAAGACCAGAATTTTTTAGAAGCTAATCACCGCCTCAACAACAACTCCGCTAAACTCAGCTCCGGCAAATCTTCCGGTCCAGCCGTTTCCTTTATACTCTTGCTTGACATACTCTACCTTCGTCAGGATATTTTTGGAAAGAAACCAGCCTCCACCAAGATTTAAGCGACTAAGGTCTAGATTTTCGGTTGCGCTTTCCAATTGTTTTCCTTTTATGGTATTATATCTTCCTGCTACATAGAAGTTTTCGGTTGCGCCAAACCGGTAAACGAGTTCTCCTGCAAGTTGAGTGAAATCTCCTTCGGTATCCACTTGGGGTGTAGTAAACTCATTACTTCCATTGGCTAGTTCATATACACCAAAGAACTCCAGTCCCTTGAATTTGATGAAAGGATTAAATTGAATGGCAGTTATTTTTGTAAAGCGCGCGTTGTACCGGCCATCAAAATTTCCTCCCTGCGTATTGCCATTGGCATCAGGAACTGTATACAATACATTGTAGTAGCGGGATCCGGCACGGTCACCGCCATAGAGCCATGTACCTGTTGTAGCTCCCTTGTTGATGTACCAAGAGCCAGTTAGTCTAAGCCGCAGATCATCATTAAGTTGTTTATCATATCCCAGCTTTCCATAAAAAGATGGCTTATTGTCCGATGTGCTGGTGACCGTTACGTTTTGATTGAGCTTACCATTTGTCAATCCCACTACAGCCAACAGGCCATTGTTCTGAACTGTTATCTCACCAAAGGGTTCAGTTGAGAATGCATCCATGATGTAATTGCCAACAAATGGATTGAATATTGCTCGACCATTATCAGATCTTCTGAAATGCGTATCCCCATAGTTAAATTCATCATAGCCAAATTTAATTGTGGTGTAATTCATTACACCTTCCAGAAATCCAGACTTAACAAAATCAAGCTTATCAATTTGCAGATACCCCCCTTTTACATAATCATTCGTATGGTTCCTGGAAGACCAGTAACCGCGCAAGTGCATCCTCACACCATCCAGCAACTGAACATCCACGTTCAGGTTTGCGGTGGGTAAATTGAAATCCGATCCCAATTCCACCAGATTATCAGCCGTGTTCGATTGGTTTAGTCCCTGGAACTGAATGGCAAAATCGCCACCGATCCGCACCTTCAATCCATCAAACACAACGGTGTCATCTTTGCTAGTCTCGTAAACGTTCATTCCTCGTTGATCATTCGGTCTCCAATACTGCAGTTTGTTGTTCTGGGCTTTGGCCGACAGCAACACGCCCGCAAGCAGCATAACGGTTATACTTACATTTTTCATTGTTTTGTAATTTTAGTTGTTGATTGAAAACTTATATTGAAAGAAAGAGTAAGATCATCCCCGGTCCTGATGGTACCGAAAACGGCCGTTGGAGGATCTATATTGAATTCTGAAAATTTTATGGTGCGTTCCCCTGAGAACTGAATTTTGTCATCTTCAATTTGATAGCCTACCTCTAGTATTGCCTCGCGTGTAATTCCCGATATAATGAAATTACCCTTTGCCATTACTTGTTGTCCTCCAATTCTTTCAACATCAATCAATTCAAAGATTATGTCAGGGAATTTGTCGGCTCTTAGCGATTTGTAAGCATTTGTATCCATTGTCCCTTTTCCACTCTTCAGCGAACGCACGGGCATGATTACTTTCAAGGAATTTATCTTCACTAGTTCACTGTTTTCAAAGATCACCTTTGCCATCCCGGATGCGCTGTTGGATATCATTTCCCAATCATGAATGGTTGAAGTGCCGCTGACTTTTAGTTCAGGATTAGCATTCAGCCTGTACGTTACCTGAGCTTGGGTTTGGATATTGGCGGTGATGAGTAAGATTATCAGAGAAGCGATGACTACCGGGCGATCTAAGCGCCACCCCTTTATTATATTGAAAATGTCTTTCGGTTTCATTTTGACTTTCTTTGTTTTCGCAACTTTCTATCTAAAAACAAAGAACGGATGAGAAGTACAGGCTGGAGGAAATAATTTTGGCTATTACTTATACTTAATTGATCCTGATAAAAATCAGTCTGGGTCGCATTTGAAATTACGTGGGTTCCCTAGGTAGGATCAGGTTCACAACCCAGGTTGATAAGCAATTAAGGCCAGGACGGTTAAAAACTATTTCAAACTTTCCTTGTATACCTTCAGGAGCCTGAACTCCTTAGTCTTTTTATTGTATGAGGCCAGATCAAAATCGCGCTCAAAGAGGGACTCCAACGCCTCATGAAATCGGTGGTTGCTTGGAAAAACGCTTTTGAGGTTTGCCTTAGTTAATTCATGAACTTCATCACCGTTATCGCGGCTGAAAAAATATTCAACCGTAGGATCCCTGGGTATATAAACAAAATAGCGATACAGCACTATGGGTTCGAATGGGCTGAGAATCTGAAACACCCTATCATCCTCAAATCTATAACTGGTTCCATCGCAATCGAGGTATCCATAGACCTCTTTCTTTGGCAAAGTGTATGAGCTATCATTATGTACTACAACAATGTGAGGACGGCTAAAGAACTCCTTAAGCTTTATTTTGTGTTTCTGTGTTTTGCAGTTGATAGCATAGGCCAGTTTTCTATTTTGAAAATCGACAGAAGTCATATATACTCCACTGCTATCCTGTTGGGCTTGTGAGCTTAAGGCAATGCCTGCTACAAGCATCATAGAAATTAATAGTCTCATGTGTATCTTTTTGGAATATATTTAATTAAAGTATACTTATTAGTTCATCGATATTCGCATCAAGCATTCTTCGATATTCGTTGCTGTACCAATTTAGCGCATCAACTTTATATTTATTTAAGTCCTCTGATTTCGAATAAGCTTCAAATGCGTTATACCTGGCAGCCGCAAACATAATGGCAGCTCCTACCCTTTCTTTTGATTCTGATTTGGTAAATTCATTGGCTAGTTTAATAAACTTGTCGGCCATTGTAGAACGTGGTATTTCCTGTTTTTTCTCCTTCATTATTGTTTATAGCGATACCTAATTCAATTTGAATAAATCTACTCTTTAAGAGTCCGTATATAGTTTATAACCAACCAGCGGTCTTCTTCATCGGGCAATTTTTTCTCAAAACTATCCATATCGCCCCTACCTGTCTTTATTTTATAAAATATAGCTCCATCTGTTTGCGACTGGAATTTATCCGATGAGAAATCACCTAAATCTCCTTTCATCTCTTTGGCCTTTGGACCATCACCATATCCTTCCTTACCGTGGCACGATTCACAATATTTTGAATAGATGATCTTGCCTTCGGCCAATTCTCTTTTGTCCGATTTATCGGTAGGATTCTTTAGTTTATTAGCAGATTCAGGCACCACCCAATCCTTTGATTGATATAATTGTGCGAACGAATAGAGTCCAAAGGAAAGAAAGATTGACATAATAATGACTAATGATTTTTTCATAGTTTATTGAGTTTTAGATTTTGAGATTCTGTACAGGTTAAATGTTAATATGAGTATTGGCAACCACACGCCAAGGATAATCAGGTTAGGGAAAATTAGCAGATAGAGTGGGGTTTTAGTCGGTGGCGACCACATGGTTCTTTCATCGAAGGTGGACTCTTCTACAACAGGCACACCAATAGGTGCATTTACCATTGCCTTTATTGTACCATACGTATCATTTTCGTTTAGCACTACTTCAAAATTCAAATTACCGTCAACGCCAGGCATGGGGTCCACCAAGGGAATAAGTATTGAACCATTTTCATCAGTTTCATATCTATTCTCTCCTATTTGTAGCGAGCCATACAGTCGCTTAAGCCCAACCCTTAACGGCACCTCTTGCAACGGAATTCCGGAAGCATCAGTTAATACAGCCGAAATTTGATTTACGCTATCAATCATTTCTATTTTTGCCGTCAGGTTCGCGACTGAAAAACTAACGGATGTTTCCCCATCTTCGAACCTTTCATTGTTCTCAATTTTTGCTATGTAATTGAAAACGGTAGCTTCCTCATTTTCAAGTTCATCTGCCGCTAGTAAAAACTTTGCTTTGCCATTCTCATTTGTTTTCACTTTTCCGAGATAAATCAAAGAATCATTTTGGTCAACCTTATATATACTGAATTCGAGATCGGAAGCCTGATCAAATCCATCCTTACCTTTATACTTGGCGGATATGCCAATGTAAGATTCCTTGTCCATTATTTTGGTATATTGTAATGACACCCTTGCTCTGTATTTTTTATCCTGAGCGTAAGCAAGAACACTTCCCAGCATTACAAAACTCAGTAAAAGAAGGGCTCGATATTTATAAAGGTCTTTCATGATTATTTTGTTTGAGCAGCATCGACCAATCCTCTTTCTTCAGAAGTTTCATGGATAGGTATAATGGGCAAGAACCGTACCAGCAGTGTAATAATGAGCAAAGCCGCAGCAAGGGTGGCAAAAGTGATCGACCATTCCATCCAGGTAGGAGAATAATGACGCCAGGATTCGGGTACACCTTGGATAGGAAGGAATGGATGACTTAATGTTGGCACAACAATTATATACCGTTTCCACCATGCGCCTACTACTACTGCAATCGATACCAAAAAAAGAGGAAGTGGTTTTCTACCCTGAGGGAAAAGCAAGATAATTACTGGAAGCACTAATCCTCCAATAATAGCAGTCCAAAACAAAGTGGCGTATTGCCCCGTGAATAAACTTTGAAGATGTACCGCCTCTTCTTCAGTTGATTTATACGTTGGTATAAGGTATTCGTTGATATTGAAGTAGAGATAAATTAAACAAAGCAAAACGAGTGTTTTTCCCATTTTGTTAAAATGAAAGTCTGTGATGTAATTCTCCAGCCTGTAGGTTTTTCGAAGTACATACATTACCGCAACCACTGCCCCTGCTCCTGCTACAAACGCCCCTGCAATAAAGTAAGGTCCAAAATTGGTACTGTCCCATCCAGGTCTATAGGTGGTCTCAAACAGCCATGCTGTAACCGTGTGAATTGCGAATGCGACAGGAATAATCAGTATTGAAAGTGCCTTTATGGAGCGCGAATAGATTCTGCGCTGTTCACTATTCCCGACCCAATTCAAAGAAAGTCCGCTATACCATTTTCTCACTCTTGCACTCTCTGGAGCATGTCTTTTAAGTATGCTGAAATCTGGTAACAGTGGGTAGTATAATAATAGGACACTAATAACCAGATAGGTTGTAATTACGATTACGTCCCAGATGATGGGCGACTGAAGCCTGCCATGCATAAACAAGTTCAACATTCGGTCAGGTCGCCCCATATCGATGATAATAGTCACCCCCGCCATGATAATGGCGGCTACGGCAATGATTTCGGCAATCCTGGTCAAGGGGGTACTCCACTTGATGCCTGATAAGCGTAAGATGGCTGTGATCAAAGACCCCACCAGGCTAATGGCCACAAAAAAAACAAAATTTGAAATGTATACGCCCCACAAGGCATAGTCCCTCATGTCCGTTATCACCAGGCCCTGCCTCACTTGTTGAACATAGGAATACGATCCAACCAGAATGATCACTACCAGAATGGCCACCCACAGGTTTCCCTTCCAACTGAATTTCCTTGGTGCCAAATCATAGACCAATTGATCAAAATCTGTACTCATATTCCTTCAGATTTTTCTACCGATTTGAATTCTGTATAATTGTCTAAACCTTCCTCAAAGTCAATAACCCTGTTGGATGGCGGTAGATAGTAGACACTTGGGGCCGTGCCCAAATTTTCCATCAGCCTGTAACCGGCTCTATCTTTCAACAATTTACTTAGCTGAAAAGACTGGCCACTTCCATTGGTCACTGTATCTTCATACAGGTCACCAAAGCTGAAGACATCGTTCGGGCATGCGCTGACACAATGTGGCATTTCGCCTTTATCAATCATATGCGGACAAAAATCACATTTATCTACCGTTCCCTTTTGAGCAGGTACTCCTGAATAATCAGGGCTATAAGGTATACTTTCGGCTTTCTCGCCCTGCCAGGGATCTGACCAGTTAAATATTCTTACAGAGTATGGGCAAGCGGCCATACAAAATCGACAGCCAATACACCTATTATTGTCAATCAATACAATGCCATCCCTTCTTTTAAAGGTGGCGTCAACGGGGCAAACTTTAACACACGGAGGCTCATCACAGTGTTGACACAAAGTCGGCTGCCAATAGGGAGCACTCTTCTCATTGTCCTGCATTTTATAAATCTTGATCCATGCATTATCGCCCGTGATATAGTGATTCTTATTACATGAGCTTTGACACTTCTTTGCATTTCTGCATTTGGCCAGATCTATCACCATGACGAACTTTCGGTTGGGAAATCCTTCTCGGGGATTATAGTCAATCTTCTTTTCGGGCACACTTTCAATTTGCGAGGACAGTACCTGCATCAGCGTGCCATCCGTTGACATAAGTTCAACGGTTTCCTCTGCTCCTTCATCCAGTCTGTAACCAAATACCTTTGCAAGGGCTACACTACCGGCTGCGGCCAGCACGCCAATTTTCAATCCTTTATCAAGAAACTTCCTTCTGGATTTGTTATCATTCTCAAGATTGTTTTGCATGAAATTTTGTTTACCTGTTATCCCTTTAGTTTAAGCCAACCTAACAGTGATTTATTAGACATACTCTTTTCAACAATCTTCGCATCCTTTAAAGCACTCCTTTTTACTCTTACTACAGTACCTTTTGCTGTGAGCATTGTTGTAAATTCATCGGCCGGGTTGTCTTGTTGCACCACAGCAGGTGCTTTGGCCATGCCTAGGAAAGGCAGCAGAACACCGACACCTAGAAAGCCCCTTCTTGAAAATCGTTTATCTTTCTTATCCATATAATTTCTTTTAGAAATTCCAAAGTCGATTAATATTAAACCCAATCAAGAATTGTGAATCCGATATCTTGTTTGTATTAAACATATAGTTCTTCTGCGGAACTATACCATTGTAGTTTCCGACAAATACCTGAAAAGCATGAAGGCCTGTGGACATTTCGATACCAATAGCAAGTCCGGGGTTATCAGAATTTTGATCCAGTGGCTGACTGTAATCGATAAGGATAGCAGATTTGTCGCTTATTTTCACTCGTCCGCCCAATGCTACAGCAAACTGGCCGTTGGACATGGTCTCATCTACTATGTTGTAGTGAGAATAACTGGGTGCAACCTGGATTGAGATAGCCGGGCTAAACCTGCGCATAATAATGATTTGACTGAAATAGGAAAAACGGTTTGATGATGTGGGAAAAATTCCTCCCTTTCTTGCATCTATGGCTGCGTCTGCATATAAGGTAATACTTACCGGCACTCTGCCTGATCGTGTCTGTTGCATCAAACCCGCTTTGAGATTAAAATCCTGCAGCAGGTTACCCTTCGTTGTTCCAAAGCCCAATGTAATCCGGTTTGATATCGCATAGCTCAGCGCCAGCCTTATATTAGAAGTACCCCACATGCCCAATAAATCCTGATTTCCAGCTTTGATCACACCAAACCGATGCTGAATATCAAATTGAAATGTTCCTTTCTCGTTTACCAAGCCCGTTGGATTGTCAATAAGCCAGGCACTTTGAAACGCATCACGCTCCGGCTTATCTACCATGTTTTCCGTCTGGGTATCCTCTTCTTGGGCGAATCCTGAGAATGAAAATATAAATAGGGCAATTAATATTGTTAACGGTTTCATATTCCTTAGTATGGTTTTGTCCAATGATCAATTGTTTTTCGCACCTTCATCAATCCATTTTCTGATTAGGCCAATATTTAGAGTCTTCATAGGCCCTGCTGGGGGCATGGTATTACCGTCCGCACTTACACCTTCCAGCATTTCTACCAGTTCACTCCCTTCGGCATTACCAGGTATGACGTCTCCCTCATCGATGAGTTCTTCTATTGATTCATAGGCAAAACCTTCACGAAAATCCGGATCCACCTCTGTAGGATTGTGGCATGTGGCACAATTCTCTGTCAGGATTGGTTGAATATCCAATTCAAAAGAAACGTTGTCTTTTACCGCGGGTTCTGGGAACTTATCGTTGTCGCAAGCAACTAAAACAAAGCAGGCGATTATTCCAGTAAAAATTTGGTTACTAATTTTCATAACTATTCATGGTTTAGCGTTTTCATTTGATTAATCTCAAGTAAGCAATGCCAAAGGATAAAATTCGAGTTTTCATTTTTATAAATCGTTCTATAATTTTGACTTTCTGTTACACTTTAATGATTTACTGCTGGCAAATCATGTATCCCTTTACACCTTTTGAAGTTTCCACTTCATATATTACTGAACTTCCATACTTGACCGGCTTATCTTCGAACCGATAAACTTCCTTTAAAGCAACATTCTTTAGGCTCACTGTTTTTGTGGCTTGATCATACCAAAGGCTTTTTCCCCTGATTTCAAAGTGATGAAAATATCCACGCGTCTTCAAGCTCGCAAGCGCATCGCTTATAGAGCCTGAGTTGGGTTTATTTACTGCTTGTTTCTTAAATTGAGTTGCTGTTATCCCGGTTATCTGCCTGAACTGGGCCGACAAGTGCTGTAAACTTGAATAGTGCAATTGTTCTGCAATCTCTTTTAGCGTAAGTTCATTCTCACGGATAAATCTTTTTGCGCGTTCTACTTTTTGCGCTATAACATAAAACTCAAGTGTAGTCTGCTCCGCATCTTTAAAGAACCTGCAGAGGTAATGATAGTTTCTCGCCAATCTCTTTTGCAAAAAAGCAGACAATGCCTTCTTTCTTCCTCCCTGTTCAAGGGTGTCAAGGTAATTGCTTACTTCATGTTTTATAGCTTCAAGCAATATCTCTTCATTCGTCCTAAGTATGGAAAGGCCAACTTTGCTTAATTTTAATTCCAGGCGCTCTTCAATATCATTTTTTGAGGAAAGGAATGAAACCTGACCAAGCTCAACTTCGCATTTGTATATCCTTAATTGTTTCAAAGCTTGTTCTACAAAATATATGCAACGGTCGCACACCATATTTTTGATATGTAATTGATAGGCTTTCATAGCAATGCTTAATTAATGATTGCTTTCAAATAATTAATGTCTCTATCATCAAAAGTCATTACAATACTTACATAATGTATCACGGAGTTATGGCTAAATGTTATACCTAATTGGCAATTGTCATTTTATTATTGATTGAGATTATCAATACATAGCAGCTAATCGTTTAAGCAACTCAGGTTAGCCCAGTGTTGCTTATATAAGATTGATTGGAGAGCAGAATCTCGGAAGCACGCAAACTAAATCAAATCCATTCTCGCTTTAGGATCAACAAGATATAAATCAAAGCCAAAATTATTCCATTCCGTCTGTAACAGCTTACCTTAATTTGAATAGCAAATCAAAAAGTATGGAACATATAGAATACACCAAAGAGCTTTTAATAAAAGCTGAGCTTCGATAAAGCCTTGCTGGAAAAGGAATATACTACAGTGCTCAATTTGTTAATAGCTGGCGAGCCGGTCCATTATCCCGTTTGGGAGCGTCCATTATATAATTCCTAAAGTATCAAGAAACTCAACAAAACAATGACCATGAAAGACGTGCTTCCTTATTTTGATTCCGACCGGATGGCAAAGGAATATTATGAAAAACTTTATAACCATTAAATCCAATGGCTATGAAAAATAAAAATCCAATGTTGGTTGCCCTGATTGCACTGACCCTTCAATTCGGAATTGCCTCTGCCCAGCAAGACTTAACGAAAGGTTCACTGATTGAGCTGCGGGGTCATGTAAATTGTCTTGTACCTGAACGTGGTGTGCTGCCCGATGTCGTGATTTTTAATCTCAATAAGAATTGGGGAACCCTGACGAATGCCGAAGGCAACTTTTCCATTCGGATGGCAGCATCTGACACCATTCTATTGTCAACGCCCCTTCACCAGGATTACAAGTATTATTTGAACGATCTGAAAACAATGGAAGATCACACTATCGAAATCACCATGCAGCCTGATGCCATCTGGCTTGAGACCGTCAATGTTTTGGGTTATCTCAGGATTGAAAATTTTAAAAATGAAATCTTGAATTTGGACTCTGAGGTGGATAATCCTGAAGTAATAACCCCGATACTTGACAAATACACTAAACAACGTGAGACTGGGGATGGGTCATTCGAAATCAAAGGCCCCATCAACTACCTTGGATCAAAGTTCAGTAAGTATGCCAGGATCAAGCGGCAAATCAAAAAAGGTAATCGTGACTAATAAGAAAGCAGCCTCAATTGACGAGTTAGTGGTTCAGTTTGAGTCCATCAAGGGTTATTTTATACGCGATAAAAAATTATGTTGCTTCGTCAAAAAAGAGCCTTTCAATGTATGTCTTCAGACTGTCACCGAAAAAGTAGGGGCCATTGGAAGTCCCGCACTGTGGCAAAATGGAGAACAACAGACAGTGGCGAAGCACATCCTGGCATTGCATATTGATGACAGGCTTAATAAAGGTGACCGGGGTTTGATAGGTGACCTGTCAAACATTAAAGTTAGCTTTTCTGATTATGATCTCCTTCACTTCTTTTCGCGCTATTGCTGCGTGCACCAGCCCGAGCACTTTGCAATATACAGTAGTTCAACACTGAAAATTATTCAATCAAAATACTCAAACTTTGAATTCACCGGAAAAGAATCTTATGAGGATTATTGGAAAGGAGTGAACCTGATATTGAATGATCTGGACATAACAATGCTCAATTACTTTTGTGCCGAAAAGTTCTTTTGGCTTTACGAATATCAACTATTAAATAGTTGATATTCACGTCACTATAAAATCTTGTAAAAACCAACTATCTATAATTCATAACCAAAATTATTTCTATTTATGTATCACATTAAGCGTTAATTAGATTAAAGAAAGTAAAAACTAAATTCAAATTTTTTAAGTTATGAAAACGCTAAAACTTACTGTCATTATGTTGTTAACCAGTGCAGTCTGGTCCAATGCACAAGATGCTATGACTATGTTTGAAAAAATTAGAGATGAGCAAGTCCCTGTCAAAGTGCTAAAAACTATTGAATCCGATTTTGCCCAAATAAAAAAAGAGATCAAGAATGGAGAATGGTATGCTCACTTTCGACATACAATAGATACCCATGCGAATCAAGGGACTGCCGGAACATCAAAAGCGATACCACTACACTATAGTTATATTGGTAAAATGGATGGAAAGAAGGTTGAAATTAAATTTACCCCTGAAGGTAAATTGGCGACTACCAAGGGAATAGATTAGAATAGCAGGGTGTTAATATATTTTATATTAACACCCTTTAAATAGGGACAATACACATTACCTGATAAAAGTCATCTTATTATAAGACGGGGGTCATTTTGTAAAGCCCTTGTTCCTATTACTTTAGCTTTCACAATGTGGATAATCAACACAATAAGAAAGCAAAAAAAATCAATTGCTATTGTATTTGCTACATCAATTCTGGCGGTGATCGCTTGTGATCTTTTTTGCAGTGTGGATCCTTACGGCAGTATGGAGATGATGAATCAATTAGCTGTAGCAAATGATATGGACGATGTCATGAGTCATCATCAGCATGCTGAATCACCTAATCATCATGCAAGTCCACAGGATATTACCAGTCACTCGCATTCAACACCCACAACTGAGCAGGATGACAACTGTTGTGAAGACATGACAAATCAGTTTTACAAGTCACTTTACAATGGAAATGACGTAAATATTATAAAAGCTCCTGTGCACAGCTTTATACTTCTTGCTGTTATCTATAATGACCATTTTTTCTCTTCATCACAATATTCAAATCCATTCGGGATTCCACTCAAGATTCCCCCGGATTCCAATGGTAATTATTTGAGAATTCTGATAAGTTCATTTTTGATTTGATATGTTTTCTGAGTGCACTCTTCGGATGCGCTGATTTTTAGAAATGACCATCACGGTATGGATCAATCTAAGTCTTATTTAATCATACAATCAGAAAAGAAATATTATCATGAGAACAACACTTGAACTTCATATAAAAAATATGGTATGCGAACGGTGCATTATCTACGTTCAGCAGGTATTACACCAATTAAATGCATCCCCTCACAAGGTTAAGTTAGGCCATGTGATTTTCTCATCTCCATGCGATGCCATTTTACCCGAACTAGAACAAAAGCTGAACGAAGGGGGACTTTATCTCGTCCATGATAAAACAGAAGTAACCGTTGAGGAGATAAAAGTGCAAGTTGTTAAATACCTCGATGAAGTAGAAGCTGGAAATAATGTAAGCAAACTTTCTGCTTATCTGGCGAATAGTCTTGCTAAAAACTATTACGGTCTAACGAAACTTTTTTCCAGAAGTGAGAATCGAACCATTGAATCTTATACAATAGAGCAAAAAATTGAACGGGTAAAGCAGTTGCTTCGTGAAGGGGAACTATCATTAAGTGAGATTTCCTATCGCCTTGGATACTCCAATGTGCAACATGTATCCAGCCAATTTAAGAAAATGACAGGATATTCTGTTTCAGCATTTAAAGCTTTATGTTTATCTGATGGATTAACAAGTAATTCACGCACACCACAGAGAAGTAGTAATAGGTCCGTTTATTGTGGATGTGCGGAGGGCGAGTGTGGTACTGTAGCACCGTTTTCTTATGTTGCCTAGACAGAATAGGTTACGTTGTTGAGTATAGAGTCATTTCAAGCATTAATTTTGATTTGAAATGAGCAAGAAATGCATCCATTTTTGCGTTTGACCCGATAGTTCTTTCACTTTTATGGAGGCGAAGGCTAATGTTGAAGATTGATCTTGATCATGCTCCTTTCAAACTATACAAACTAACTGGAATGTGTTTTGATATTATAATTTATGGACTTGCTACATTCATAGCCATTCGGTTAATATTCTCTTCCCAGCACAGTTTCATAAAACTGAATTTTAATGAGGTGTTGATCTCCTGAGATTACTTCAGCGCCATGTAAACCGAGACTTCGTGCGTCAACATCAAAATACAATGCAAGTTTGCATGCAACTTCTTTTCCCCCATCGATATGCTTTAGCTGAACCATCCCTGTCACTTCTATTTTTTCAAACTTCCTGGATTCTAAAGTTCCTGTGAACTGCGAAATCTGAGGCGCATGGGTATCCGTCTCAATATGACCTAGACTAAGATTCCCTTTCAAAACATAAGGAGAAGCCGCCTGACTTAGGTGCCTATCCAACGAATCAATGCCAGTATGTAAATTTACAGGGTCGAGCCTAAGGCTAAAGATTGAAGTCTCATAATCAAGCCAAACCTCAACCTTTTGGCTATGGGCAGTAATCGAATACCCATTGTAGGTTGCTGTTACTGACAACACGCCCTCCTTTGAGGTAAAAATGCTTTGCGAGCGAATTGTGCTTTGGGCGATTGATGACCCTGCAACTAATTGAAGTATTAGGATTAGCGAGGGTATAAATATTCTCGTTAACAACATCAATTACAATAACGCTAAATCCAATGGCTATTGGGAATAAAATTTTGGTTGATTGTTATACTTTAACGGGAGCATCAGAAAAAGTTAGGTTTCAAATTGACAGCCAAATATTGATAATTGCTCTACCGTTACACTTTAGTTAATAATAATTCAGAATTATTCCTATTTCTTGGGTCAATCTGATGCTTTTTGGTATCAGCCAAGTATTTATATGTATGGAAAAGTTAATTAAATGCAGGGAGATGCTTAGAGAAGCTCTAAGCCCCCATTTGGAAAATTTAAAAAGAAAGAAGTCTGAAATGTCAAGTGATGAATTTGATGATATCGCCAAAGAAACCTTGGATCGCATCCTACAGGATCCAAAAAAATATCTTACGGGGATTGAGGAGGACACTCATACTAAAATGACTATTGAAAGTATATTTAATGAGTTGGCAGAAAGCTGAAGATGTGAAAGCGTAATTAAAATAAGAAAGACCTGCCTTGTAGGCAGGTCTTTAAATTTGAAGAAGTCAATCTCAAATTCCAACTCCCCTTTTCCTACCCGTTTTCTTCCCCTTCTTCGTCTCACTCTCATCATCGACTTCTTGCTTTTGAGTTTCCTTTTTCTCCTGGGATTTGTCCTGATCGGGCTTTTCTTTCTTCTCTATTCCTTGAAATTGCTTCTGCATCTGAGCATCATACAGATCGAGGGTTTTATACTGAGGGTTGGCCGCGACAAACATTTTCTCATCCTTTCCTTCCTTTACAAAGGTCACCTGGGTCAGATTGCCTTTTTCAAGTGATTTTAGCATTCTTGTTTTTTGCTCTGCATCTACTTGTTCTCTGATTGGGTATTTGGCAACAGTCATTTCAAGGTCATAGCCGTAACCAGCATGGTATTGCTTTACCTTATAGTTGTCATTCTTATCTTTCTCTTGAAAATCCAACTGTAGCCAGGCATTGTAAGGTTGACCTTCCTTGTTAGTTAGGTCCTTGTTCACAGCACGACCACTTATTAGGTTATAAGCCTCCTTTGCAGTGATCCCCGAGTTCTTGTTTATGTAGAAGGTTTGCGTCCTTTCCAATTCCGGATTGTCGTTCTTTAAAGTAGCTTGATAGCGATTGAAGAAATACATATCGCTTTGATCGGACTTCTTGAAGTCCAATGTATAGTGAACTTTGTCATCCATCCCGTTCTTTGTGAACTGACCGACAAGACTAAGCTGGAATTCGCTCGGCTGCTCTTTGATCTTGTTCTCCAAATCTGCATTTAATTTATCACCGAAGCCCATGTATTTAAGGCCGTCTCTTAGAAATTCGAAATTCTTGACATTCATAAATGTGTTGTTTAATAGTTGATAATATTCTTTTTGATCAGCGTGCATCGATCTCGCAACTGTTAGTCGATTAACTGCGCATTGACAATTGTTCTGTTCTTGATGAATAGGTTAAGGTTCCTTCCACCATTTTCTTCAAACATTTCTACAATCAGGTGTTTGGCTTCAGGAATTGTGAATTTTTCCAATGCATAAACCACGTCCACCGAGGATTTCCCGGGAACCATTTCGTCCTGGCCATAAACATAAACTGGCTGTACATCCACTTCCTGCGAAGCGGTGCGTTTGGCTTTCTTCTGATCCTGAATATAAAATCGAAGGAAATCGACATCGTAATTGATATTGGAATTGTTGACCATTCTAAAATGATAAAAAATCATATCCCTTTTGATGTAAATACCATGCAATGCCAATTTCATTTTGTGTCTTCCGGTTTTGATGAACCTGATGTTTCTTTTTTCTTCAACAATATTTGCCGCATAGTTTTCCATATCCGATTCCGTCATATCGGTCTGAAATATTAGAGGTGGATGAGCTTCGGGTATGTGATGATCCCCACTCAAGTCAACCACTAGAGCAGCCGGAGTATGGACATAATTCACTGCGAATTGGTGAATGGCTCCATCAGCTGTTATCACGGTGATATTGGTTTCTGAAAAATTCTCTCTTGCTGCCTTGAGCTGCAAGACATTCTCCACCCCCTTTGCCTTCTGAGCCAGTACATCCCTGCTTCCCCTGTCCACCGATTTAATCACGGTTGGAAAGAGAAGACTTACTGTTTTGTTGTAGGTGATCTCCAACATCTGAGACTGAGCGGGAGACTGACTGTTCGCATTTTTCAGCGTCAACAGTAGCAAGCCTCCCAACATGATTTTTTTGATCGTGTTCATTTGAAAAAATTGTTCTTTAATAGTTATTTGTTGTGTTTTGAGTGCTCGAATTGGGATTGGTATCCTTTAGCAGGATTCGATATCCAGCTTTTACGGTAACTTTAATTAGTTTGGCTTTTTTACTGAGCAGGCCCTTTGTGGCTTCAATACCTGCACTGGCTGCCTGTACCCCAAGTGAGGGATCGAGGCTCATCAACTGCATATTTTGAATGGCCTCGTCTGAAGCCTGTTTTGCCGCATCCCTCGAAATAGCTCCGGGGATATAGATGCCTTCCAATCCATCCAGATCATATACAGACAAAGAAACCGGTAAAAGAAAATTCCCTGTTCGTATCGAGCCAATCTCAATCACCAGTCTCTCGCCATTGATATCACATACTCCGTAGATAAACTGATCCTTGGGAATCAATTTCCCATTGATATAGATGTCGTTGAGCAACCGCATTTTCACCGTTGCCCCTGCTACCAGTTCCTGTGTGTCGTGAATAATCGCTTCAATAGCATTGCCATCTTCCTGATCTTTTGTCATATCATCTTCAAGTCCAAAAAATCCATTCTGGCTTAGCGACACGGATGAACCTGAATTAGATTCGGTAATAGTCTCATTGGCAGAAACCATTATTGACACTTGATCAGATTTATTAGAAGTTTCAACTGGAAATGACTGATCTCTATTTTGAATGGTTTGAGATTTGATTTTTTCTTTGACTCTTTCCGGGTGCTGTATGTCCAATATTTTATCCAGCATACTTTCCATCTGTTGCATTTCAGGATCGGCTGCAGTGTTATCATTCATCATTTCCATCATCTGTTCCAGCTTTTCAACATCCGAAGAAAATTGTGGGTCGAGTGTTTGCAATGACAATGGTTCCACAACTGCAGGAGCTTGAGTTGCTGTTGGCTTGTTGATTTCCCGATAGAGTTGTTCGAGTTTGTTATTGACCCTCTCTTCGTTGGCATCTATTGTCAACCTATCCTTATGAGGAAAGGAGTCAATGAGATTGCCTTGGATTTCCTCTACTTCGTCTGATTGATTTTCTCGTGACGCCTGAAAAGTAATAAGGTCAAAATAAGGATCGCTTTCACGTGCTTCTTCAAACTTGGCAGAATCCCGCTGTGCAATCTCGTAGAGTTTCAATTTGTCCCACACTTCCTTTTCGTGAAAATTGGCATCGGGCAGTTCAAAGTTTAAACCTGCTGCCATGGATTTTGCCTGAACAGGTGATCCCTGCCCTCCTCCCAGAGCCCAAAAAATCATGGTAAGAAATGGCAACACCAGTAATGGCAATACCATCAAAAACCTCCTCCTTTTAATAAACTGTTGTGAGTGTTTCATATATAATAGTGTTTAGTTATTAGTTTTTAGTGGCCGAAATGCTGTCGCTTGATTGGCTTCTCGGCTGGATATCATATGGAAGTGTGATTTTGTCAACCTTATTATGATCGTTTGCTTTCTTTACACTAACTGATTGAAAAATCAATTGAAGGCACAGTAAGGCGATCATTATTCCTAAAGACAGAAAGGCAAGTTTTTTAGCTGATTGTGATAACCTATTAACCTTGCTGTTCAAATAGTCAGCTACTGCACGTTGAATTTTTTTAAGCTTCTGACTCATCCAGTTATTTTTTTCATTTGGTACTTTCATCGATTCTCTGTTTTAAGGTCATAGTTTTCAAGCGTGCTCCATTTTTCAATAAGAAATCCATGAGGGTTGTTATCAGAGCGCGATACATTTCTCAAAAAACCTTCTGTGACCAGTTTTCGGGTAACAATAGAGGTTGTGCGAATCAATTTTTGTTTCCCGTAACATTTGAAGTAAAATGGATATTGCTCCACACTTATTTTGATGCTGTCAAATGTGATTTGCTGGCTAATATTTCCAGATATGATGTTTGAATAGTATCGGTTTTCTTTCAGGTTATCATATTGGCGTTTCGCGGAAGCATCCGCCAGGTACAGGGCCTTTGTAGTGTTCCCTTGTATAACTTTATCATCCGGATCAAGCGTAAAGAAATGATAATGAAACATGCGGACATGATCTTTGGCCTCCACAGGAATATTATCCTTTCGTTCTGCCGACCATGCTTCCAATGCTTTTCCGTTGGACAGGATGTAAATTCTTTCCTGAGTTTCGCCTATCAATTGATAACTTTTGAAAACGGTGTAACAACAAACAATTGCACTACTGGCGATCAATAGAAATGAAAATAGTTTAATGTGTTTGAATGCGGTGTCGATATTTCTTAGTTGCCGGAACATGAATTAGTTTTTAGTCGATAGTCGTTTAGTCCATAGTAAATCAGAGAGCACCTTTAGGTTTTGCCTGATAGTTTGTCGCGCATGTATCCGGAACCAGAACTTCCCCCTGCCCCAGCACCACCATTTGACGATGAACCTGCATTGCTTACTTGTGAGTTTTGAGTTATTGCGCTTGCCACAGCTCCAGTGCCAGCCATGGTTGTAGCCACGGCAGCACGTGATCCTCCTGTGAACACATTGGATGATTTGTGAAGTAATGCATACCCACCTCCTGCATGAACAATGTAATTAGCAACGCTAGGAACAGTGAAGTATCCTACAATTCCAATGACCATAAAGATCAGATAAGCGGTATCCGTGGCACTGAAAAAAGTATCGCCATATCGGATCAGCTGTTGAATATCAATCTTCAGCATGTTCTCCTGTATCTTCCCGATGATGCTGCCAAAGATGTTCGCTACAGGAAGCCAAAGAAAAACACTAATGTACCTTGCTGTCCACACCGTGAGTGTGTGTTGAAACCCATCAAAAACGGCAAAGCCAAAAACCATGGGCCCCAGGATGGCCAGCACGATTAGATAAAATGTTCGGATGGTATTAATACAAAGTGCGGCTGCTTCAAAAAGGATGTGCAATATTTCAGACATCCATTGTTTGACCGTATTGCGGAAACTGTAGGAAGCCTTGGCCATGGCAAACTTGATATCGTTTCCAATTCCATCCAGTGTGCCTTCACCTGTTCCGGCTGGGTGTGTATAACGATACCATTTGTCACGGTCTCCGCTTCCATCCAGTCCGATGTACATTTGCCATGCCGGTGTTTTCTTGATGGCTTCCTCTTTGAGTTTTAACAGGTATGCAATTGCATTGTTGGAGCCTGTTACCATGGCAGCCGTTCCCGAAACCGTTGGTTTTAGTATACCATTTATTACAGCGATGACATAAGGGAATAACAAAATGCATAGACCCAGTGCGAAAGGTCTAAGCAAAGGATAAAAATCTATTGGCTCCGCGTTGGCCAGGTGTCGCCAGACCCTTGAAGAAATATACCACAGCGCTGCAAAGGCGGCCAGCCCCCGGCCAACCCCGATAAGTTTACTGCTCAACGGCAGCATTTCTGCATACAACTGGTCCAAAACACTTTGCAGGCTATGGATCTCTCCCGTAAAACTTTGTGCATGTAGTACGCTTGGCAAAAAAGCTATTAGGAGAAATGTTAAAATCGCTCTGAATGGGATATTTTTCATGGCAGTTTATTAATTCACTCTGTAGAGTTGTTGCATGGTTCTTACATCATTGCGTGACCTTGCACGCTGAATGGCCAATAGCTGAGTGCTATTGTTAAACGTTCTTAGAAAAACCACTTTGTTTTCCATGTCATAGAATATCCGATCAATGGCTTGCATTCGCTCGTCATCGGTCATTCTGAGTTTGGTGGCCGTGATCACCATGATCAGCTCATCAATGTTTTGCAGACTTGCTTTGACTAAAAAGGAATAGACATGGCCGAGGTATTCCAACTCTTCTGGTTTGAACCCTGGGTCTTGTCGGAATCGGTTATAGGCTCTCTTATACTCTTTTAGTAACAACTTTTGGTAGTCGATGATATACGGAATGCGCTTATAATTTCTTACTGCAGGGTTGACCGCCATCAATCCATTAAAAAAAAGTTGATGAAGCGTATAATTACCTTGTGAAATTTTCTTAATGGTTGTGTACCCCTTATCAAGTACTTTGTATCCCCAATACATATTGTCCAGGATTTGTCTGAGTTGATTGAGCTTCTCCCAATTTATAATAAGTTGTTGCGCCTCAGCCACCTGGCCGTTTCCATTGGTTATACTCAATGCTGAGCACATAAGAATTACAAGAAGTTTTTTCATGGGTACATCCTTAGGTTATGCCGTTCAGTTTTCTCAAAATCTCACTTTCCCTCCGCTCCTTCTCTCTTTGCCTTTCCAGAATCCTTACCTCGTTTCCAAATGATTTCACAAAAGCATGTTTATCAAGCGTATCGTCATACAATTGGTCGATCCGTCTGATGCGCGCATCGTCTTGCATTTCTGATTTGTCGGTGCGAATTATTGAAACCAACTCCGATATGGATACATCAGACAAGTACAACATGCTGGCGTAGACCTCACCAACGTATCTCACCTCCTCTGGCGTAAAATTTCTATTGCTTCTGCAGAAGTTATGAACCTCCTTAAGATTGCGAATAATGTAAATCTGAAATGCGATGATGTCAGCGACCTTGGCTGAATTGCTGATGTGGGGATTTACTTTGCTCAGTGATCCAAAAAAATCCCGATGAAGGTTAAAGTCACCATTCTTAATATTATAAACTGTCGTAAGCCCCTTGTAAGCTATTGTGATTCCCTTCTTCAGAAACTCCAGGTGAGCTTGCAGTGCGGCTATCTGCTGATAGTGGTATTTTCTTTGAGTCTTTTTCTGTTTAAACCATTCGTTCCATGTTTGGGCTGTTGAACTCAGTTGTGCACAAAGGATCAAGCTTAATATTATGGTTGGTATTCGCATCGTCTTGAATTCCATTTTAATGAGGTGATGTGATAATGTGGTGATGTATCGATTAAGGGTTAAGACCATATAATTTCTTTATGGATTCGATTTCGTGTTCGTCTTTGGCCCTGTTGAGGCTCAGTTGAATATTTTGATTGTTGAATTGCTGGAGGTCTGTATAGTTTTGCTCAACTCGCTCCCCTGCCTCATTGATCAGTTCCAAACGTTTTGCATCAGACATCTGCGTTCTGAAGGAATTGATAATCAAAAGCAACTGATCGAGGTTGTAAACACTTTCATCCAGAATGCCCGTATAGACATAGTACATATAGTCGATTTCAGCCTTGGTGAAGTGTTTATCCTGATTGATCATGCCCCAGGTGAAATGGTATTGTTCCACGATCTGCTTTTGACGCTGCACGATGAGACTTATTCGTTTGTAGGTGGAGATGGTGTTCCTGACCTTCCACAATTCATCATAGTATTTCTTATAGAGTGTTCTTTGTCTTTCAGTCCATTGTGCTATCTCTGTGAGCTTGAACTGTGATAGTTTATTTTCCAATACTTTCTGCGCATTTTGAAGCCAGATGGTTTTGTTCTGGAGCCGTTGGATCATAAGATCAATGGCACGTAAAACTTTAGCTACTCCTTTCTTAATTAATTCAATGATCCACAACGGAATGGCTGCCTGCGTTGGCTGAGGCGGAACAATCACTAAACTGATTGTTGCGAAAATCGTGATATACAGTATCCTTTTGATTCGGTTCATTATTGTATTAAGTTTTGCCTGTTCGCATGTCGTTGGCCAATTCAGCGATTCCTTTTCGCAGATCTCCATTCCGCTTTTTGGCGTACGACTGCACTTTCATCTTTTCTGATTCTTCTGTGGTGTACGCCAGGTATTCTTCTAGCGAAACTTCTGTTGCGTACACTTTGGATAGCATGCCTCCCAGACTAATAAAAACTTCCTTGTACTTTCTTGCAGGATCGTTGCTCTTATTAATAGAGAGCACCAGTGCCTTTTCCTTCTCTGTGAGGCCCAGTAACTCCTGTATCTGGTCAAACTTGTTTTGATACTTGCTTTGGTCTAATAAGATTTTACAATCGGAATTGTTAATTATGGCCTGTTTGACTATCGGAGAACTAATGATGTCCTCTACTTCCTGCGTTACTACAATTGCCTCTCCATAGAACTTCCGTACCGTTTTGAACAAGTACTTTATGTATTCAGCCATACCCTCTCTTGCGATTGCTTTCCATGCTTCTTCGATCAGAATCATTTTACGCACCCCTTTGAGCTTGCGCATTTTGGAAATGAACACTTCCATAATAATGATGGTGACCACGGGAAATAGAATGGGGTGATCCTTGATGTTATCCAGTTCAAATACAATGAAGCGTTCCTTTAATAGATCAAGGTTTTCGGTAGCGTTTAACAAATAATCAAACTCTCCTCCTTTGTAATAAGGACGGAGCACATAAAGGAAATTTTCAACATCAAAGTCTTTCTCCTTTACTTTGTCTTCTTTCAGAATGGCAACAAACTCCTTTTTTAGGAATTCGTAGAACGTATCGAAGCACGGAAATAATTCACTGTTCGCTGCCAGTTGTTCGTAATAGAGTTTAAGTGCAATAGACAAGGCTACGTACTCGGAACGATTGAAGGTCTCATCATCTTTTTTCCAAAGTGCCAGCAACAAAGTCTTGATGCTTTCTTTTTTTTCTGTATCCAGTGTGTCTCCTTCACCTATGTAGAATGGATTGAATCTGATTGGGTTCGCTTCATCGTAAGTGAAGTAATATCCATTCACCAAATCACACAGTCCTTTGTAGGAATGGCCTACGTCCACGAGCACGACATGAGTCCCCTGCTCATAATAACTACGGACCATGTGATTGGTGAAGAATGACTTTCCGCTGCCAGAAGGCCCAAGAATAAATTTGTTGCGATTTGTACAGATGCCTTTCTTAACCGGCTCATCTGAAATATCCACGTGAACTGGTTTGCCTGTTAGTCTATCGCCTAGACGAATTCCAACAGGACTTAGGGAAGATTGATAACTCGTCTCAAGGTTGAGAAAACAAGTAGCCTGCTCTCCGAAAGTGTCGAAGGTATCATTCATTGGGAAGTCGGCCTCATTACCTGGGAGACCTGCCCAAAATATTTGTGGCGTTCCATCTGTCTCCTGCCGGGCGACAGCATCCATTTGTGCAAAAGCTGAGGATACCTGAGTTTTTAGTTCTTTCAATTCCGCTTTGTTGTCTGTCCAGACCAAAATGTTGAAATGCGCTTTGACAGGAAGCTTTTGTGAGGTGATGGCTTCATTTAAGAAATCATTGGTGGCATCCCTGCTGATGGCGTTTTCCCTGGAATAGGTCGCCAATGATTGCAGCCTAAGGCGTTTACTTTCTAGTTGCTTGACCGTTTTGTGTGCATCCTCAATAAATATGTACTGATTGAAAATGTGATTGCATGGCAGTAGCTGACCTAAAGGCGATGCAAAGCCAACGCTGAACTTGGTTTTATCCGTAGAATATTTGTCATAGTTAATTCGTGAACCGCAAAGTGACGGGAGATCTTCTACATCTGCCAGTGAATACAACTGACAATGCTGATCGCCTACTCTCAACTCATCCTTAAAATGGATGTCTTTGATCATAGCTTGATCGGATCCAGAAAGCAGAAAGGTGTAGCGCTCTAGTAATCCTACCTTCACTGAAGCCCTGGCAGGCCGGCAGGGTTTTTGAACTGTTCCCGTCAAGTCGTCACTTGATAATTTCTCTAAATGCACAAAACCACTGTCTCCCAATATTCTCTCCATCTGCCCGGCACCATCCAAAAATTCCTGCATTCGTTGTGGGTTCAGTGGACCTTCAGGTACAATGCTTCTTCTTATCAGATTGGAGAAAATAGAACTGGACGGCTTTCTGTTAAGCGCTTTGCGCGTGATCATCAAATAACATTGATGATCCAGATAGGGTCGCTCGTTGAAAAAGCGTTCACTTGACCTTGACAAAAAAGAGCTGTCTTTCCCCTCAAAGTCAGGTTGGTGTTTTCTGGAAATAAACCAATCCTGTTTATGAAAGACGGATTGATTGGGCAGCACCTTAATGGCCTTAACTAAAATTTGATGGAACGCCTCATACTCCTGATCCGACAACGTGAATATTTCAGGAAGCGTGATTTTGTAAGCTATTGTTATATCTCCCTGTTTTGACAGGATACAATCGTCCTCTACTTTATAAATGGGGAATACTTTTGAAAAGTCCTGTGTCATTAGTCGTTAGTATTGAGTAAGAGCGTTTGGTTATTAGATTTTGAGTGTTGAATTCTTAATTTTTAGTAGGACTTGGAAGATTTAGAAAAATTTGTCTTGAGGATACTTTCAGGTAACTGGGGATGCTGCGTTTCGCCACTTTCTTCAACAGTCCATACTGACCATACTTGTCACTCATTCGGTACACCGTCATGAACAAGATCCCTCCAAGAATTGCGGTTAGCACCAAGCAAATGAACATGTTGACACCTATTATATAGAGTACCGCAAACAGAATGAGAAGCCCAATGAGTCCCACTGCCAGATAGGCAATGTACTGGGCCTTCAACCCTTTGAACTCAATGGGCTTATTAATGCCTTTGTTGATTTTGTAAACGCTGGCTCCCATCAGACACCAAAGAATGATCGAAGAACGGTGGCTACAATTACCAGGAAGACACAACTGCCAAACCATGCGGCTGCTACTTTGCCCGTATCCGGGTCCCCGCTGTTCCATTTTTGATAAACTTTCACCGCTCCGACCAATCCCAACAATGCACCAATGGCATACATCAGGCTAGTGCCTGTGGTGAAGTAGCTTCTGATTCGCATGGTTGCTTCGGTGATACCCGCATTTCCATCCTGTGCATTGGCGAGGCCGACAGTGAGCAGATAGATCACTATGGCAAGGCCAAGTGCTTTTCCTCTCTTTACTGTGAATTGAAATAGTCTTTGCATAAAATTTGGTTTTATATGGTTGCTATTGATGTTGATTTGATTGATCCATTATTTGCGGCCACCACAAATTGATCTCGCCTGGTTCAATCTGGAATTCGTATTGGGCTTTAAAAGAATTGTAGATGCTTTGATTAATTTCTTTCTGGTAGGGCGTCCCTATGAAATGAGCATAGCGAGAAAGGAGTGACTGAAAAAGGGAGACAACTTCTTCCTTGTTATTGCCCGATATTATCTGAGTTAGTGCGTCTACTTCTTCGGTAATATTCTGTATAGACTTTTTTCTACTATCCTCCAATTCATCAAATACCTCGATGGGCTCTTCCTCCACTTCATTGGCAGTGAATGCCAACTGCTCAACCTCTACTTTTTCTTGACGTGGAACATTTTGTTGTTGAAGTGTTTCATACCTCACCTTCCCCATGAGATCATCCGTGCCATTTGATTCATTTTGGTATTGAATGGTCTCTCCAACGGAAGTACCGAATTGCTTTTGCTTAAATATGTTGGTGATTTCACTACTGAAGAGCAGCAAAGTGGTGACTAAGTAGTAGCCACCGATCAGCAGGGAAATTGTTGATAGGTACTCTTGCCAGGAAATTGATTCGAACATAGCCTCTGTTTTTGATTACAGAAGCGAAGGTGTGCGCTACTTAAATAAGATATTCACAAGATGGGGTGAAGATGGGGAAGATTTAATTCGTTAATAATGGTCAGCCAAAAGTTATTGATTGGAAAAATAGCGTTGATTTGAACCTCAATAATCTTATTCCTATATTGAAGTAATGGGCAAAATCGTTAACGATACACATGTAATAGGGGAACGGGGAGTAATTCGTTTTCACGACTATTGCAATAATCATTTTCCCTATATCTGTTTTAGAGAGGTCCTGAGAAATGACTTTGGAATTGATGGAGAAGTTGAGTTAGTCAGAATAAATGATGAAGGAAAAAAAGAAATGACAGGGGAACTTCTAAAAGTTCAAATAAAATCCTCATTTGGTTCGGGCTACTTAAGGAAACGTTCAGATGGCACAATATACTTTAATGCTAAAAAAGTAGACCTAGAATATTGGTCCAAATATAAGCTTGAAGTTCTACTTATAATTTATGATGATGAAACGGGATTGTTATACGCTAAAAAAATAAAGCAAGAGGACTACTATGGTGCCAAAAAGAAATCCTATCCAGTTGATTTTACAAAAGAAAATTTATTGGAAAAAGGAAAGAATAATTTTGTGCAACTTTTTTCGAATGATTTCAAGTCCAGGGTAAGTTTTGAAGTTAAAGAAACATTAACCTCAAACTTACTTTATGTAAAAAAACATCCATGGCGACTCTTTTTATATGACACCAAATATTCTACAAAGAAGGAGGTCTACAAGCATTTAAAGGATGAAAATGAGGCGCCATACTTTACTCTCTATAACAAGAAAATTATCTCAGGAAATCATCTTAAAGATTTTAAGCATTTCTGTGAAGAAATAATTACTGATGCTAGTAAACCGACAATAATCGAATTTGAAGAAGTACTTAGAAATCAAGTTTACAGAAGAAATATGATCGAGCTTCTAAACATTATTTTTAAAGACTTTGTGGGCAAAAAGGGGATTTGGTACCACAAAAAATATAAACGGTATTATTTTTCAAAACCAAAAGATCTCACCGAAAGATCAATAGAAAAAAAATCCATAAAAACTGGAAAAGTGACTTCTAAAAAGGTTGTTACATTTCACAAATATGGCAAAGATGAATTTTACAGACATATTGGTTTTGAATTAGATTATGTCTTTAATACCGGGATGATTTATATGGTACTTAATCCGAAGTATTTATTTACTTCTGATGGGAAGACTACTCTAACACCAAAAAAAATTACTAAGTACACGAATTTTCTTACTTCTAGGGAGTGGAATGACCAAGTACAGGATCAGTTATATCAGATTTTAAATTTTATATCAAATTCTGAAAATGGCATCGAAGTTGTTAACACCAAGGACTTAAAATTTCATTTGACTAGATTTATCCACCAAGATGTAAAATTTGGAATACCTGGAGACATTCCTACTGATCGAACTCTGAAGAAAAAAATACGAGAGGAAAAAATTAATTTAGAACGTTCAAAGCAAAAGCCTTTGTTTTAATATGTCTCAATTTATAACAGAGCTATTAAGAGAACCTCTCTTAGAATTTGGAGAGGAATTTCTCTCATCTGATCCCAAAAGCGGAATTGCCAGAAGTGGATTTTTTTCGCTTTCAAATAATCAACACAGGTCTGAAATTCACTATGCCATTATTGGAACGAATACGCAAATAGAAAGGACTAAGGAATGGATCGACCAATTCGAACAATACATTCAAGCCGAGGTTGAGTATAGTGAAGAAGAGCTTGAAGATGATAAGAAGAATGTCGAAATAGTAGATGGTGAGGTGGTGGAAGCTGAATTTGATGATATTGAAGAGGAAGTTACAGACAGTCAGCTAAATTCAATTTTTGGAAACATTTTGTCACAGCCAACTTTACCAGCGAATCAAAAGCCCACTTTTGAGGTCAACAAACGCATGAATCCTGATTTCCCTGGCTTTGAAGCGGATTCCGCCTTTAAATGTAAGTTTTTTAATGATGAGTCTAACAACAAGTCAATAAAGGAATTAGCAATCAAGGCAATTTTAGAAAGCGATTCTACAAAATTGGATAAGGCATTGCAGATTACGGATTTGTATATAAGAGCATATGAGAGAATCTTGGAAGATAGCGTCTCTAAACCAAACATCTGCATTATTGTAGTACCGAGTGAAGTGTTTAAGAAATTGTCCTCAATTAAATATTCAAATGGTAAATATTTCAATCTAAGACGCTATCTAAAGTCGCAATTAATTATTCTCGCAAGGGCTATTCCTGTTCAAATATTACTTGAGGATACGATTAAAGGGACTAAAAAATCTTTGCAAGACAAGTCAATGCAAGCCTGGAATTTTGTAACTGCTAATTATTATAAGAATGGTGGTATTCCATGGACCTTAACTTTAAAAGATAAGACAACTTGTTTTATTGGAATTAGCTTTCATAGGGTTCAGGACACCGAAAAAAATTTATTGAGATCAAGTATCGCACAAGCTTTTAATTACGAGGGTAAAGGCATCATTTTTATTGGCAAGCAATTTGAATGGGATTCCGATGAAACTAACACCCCCGCTCCTCACTTAACTCACAGCTATGCTGAAGAACTAATTCAAAATATACTCGCTGAATACAAAAAATATAATAAAATTTCGCCCGCAAGAGTTGTAATTCATAAAACAACAGACTTTTGGGATGCATCCATTCACAATGAATATGCAGAAGCCGAGGGCTTTAGGTATGGAATAACAAAGGCATTGGGAGAGGAAGTTGAAATTGATTTAGTAACCATTAAATCTTCTAAAATAAAATTACTTCGAGGAAAGGGTAAATATCCAGTCCTTAGAGGAACATTAATGAAGCTAAGCGAAAAATATGGACTTTTATATACAACAGGTTATATACCCTATTTTGAATCTTTTCCTGGCGTCCATGTTCCGCATGGGTTAGAAGTAAGCATCTATGAGGGTGATAGTACAATTAGAAAGGTTTGCGATGAAATAATGGCTCTTACCAAATTAAACTTTAATAATTGTAGCTATTACGACAGCTTGCCAATAACTATTAGATTCGCTCAAAGGGTAGGTGAAATAATTCAATATATGCCCGATGGTGTCTCGCCTCCTAACAAATACTACTACTACATGTGATAATTCTACTTACCATTTTATTTTCAAAATATTAGAATTATTTGGTTGTCATTTTAGCAGGGTGCGCAAAAAGATTTTACCCCAAGATTACTTCCAGCGCATTTTTCATTTCTACATGCTTATTAGGATTGCTGTCTATAAGACTCCGAATATTCTGCAACTTCCACCTCACTGCTGGAAGATTTTGGAGGTTGTCAATCTGAATCAGGCCCCACTCCGGCACTCCACTTTCAAAACTTAGCAGGAATTTTATGTCGTATTCCGTAAGTGACTTACGAACCGCTGCTATCAACTGTTTTCTGGTCGCTTCAAAATCCTCATAGGTGAACGGAATCGTTGTCATTCCCCTAAATTGTTTTTCAAAAGTTGCTCGCTGATCCAATTCATGAGGGCTCAACAACTCACTCATCGGCCTGGCATGGCTCAACATGAAGGTAATAGAACCTAATTTTATCTCATCGGTAATTCCCTCATTTTTTAGCAAAAGATAAACATCGAATAAATCCCGAGGGTGCTGTCTGTCGAGTGCTGCACAAATCTTGCCTCCAAACAATTCCCCGTGCGAAACCACATGGATTGCGGCAAATTTCTTGAATTCATTTTGAACCGATTCGGTTGCTTCCATTAAGCGCGTGGGGAAAATGATGCCTCTGGTTATAGTGTTCACTTCAATTTTGACATGAGCTTCCCTGGTTTGGCAATTCAATTTTGCGTCCTCCCCTTGTCCAGTTGGAACTCTTGTTAACGAGATTCCTGGAATTGATGATTGGATGCGTTTTTCAATACCACCCAGCGCATCGGATATATTTTTTAGGGTTTCTGTCCGATCATGATCGGCATTGGTGTAAGTGAGATCTATGTCCACAGACAGTCTGGGCATATCTCTCTCAAAAAGATTAATGGCTGTACCACCCTTTAGGGCAAGACCTTTTTCTTCTGCCACATGAGGCAGGATTCTTAATAGCAGTTCAACTTGCGCTCGGTATTTTTCATGTATCATGCCTACGCCAATTCTTTTGGAATACTGATTTGAAAGTCGGAATTGTAAACTCCCCCACTAACTACACTTCTGTCTCCTTTCCCTAAATCAATCCTGTTTTGGTCTATGAAGTTAAGCCATTGGTGTCGGGCTTTACTGGCCATAAATAAGAACAATCTCTTCACTTTCACAGAATTACATTTTTCCAAAAGCTCTTGTGCAACTTTGGGGCGCAGATTGGAGAGTCCTTCCATCAAATGGTAACATTCTATCAGATCCAATTTCCGAGGGGACAGGTATAAACATTCCAGTATGGCGCGCTCCGGGGCGGATATATTGATTGTGAAGTTTTTCTCCTCATGCATTGTCAACCCAAGAGCTTGGGGAAGAAAAGATGTTTTTGCATGCTGCACAGGATACCCCCAGGAGTAGTTTTTAAACCATCGCGGCAGCAATGTTTGCTGAGGGGAGAATAGAAAAACGGTCTCTTCCAATACCCTGAAATAATGAGCCAGGCCTTGCATCGAAAGTGCTGTCAAGGCCCCTGCGTGTATTGGCAATTTCGCTTGTGTCTGCATGGCATACAATGCGCCTTGCCAGGTCACTTTTTCTCCAGACCGCCTGAATGCCCCCGTACCTACAGATTCCAACCACCCGCTTTGGCGATAGCGTTTTTGGAGTTCCCTTGAGATACCCATTTTTTCAAGCGATTTAGCCAAAAGAACGGTTCCTGACCGATGAGCATCAAGCACTTTCTTTAATTTTGATTCTTTTTGGGTACTCATAATACCCAAATTAACATATTTTTAATGAACAAGAGGCAATTCAAAAGCTAAAATGATCTTTAAATTTTATTGATTTTAGGTATCTATAGTACCAAAATTACAATATTTTTAATGATTACGAGAAAATCCTACTTTCTGGACCCCTTATATAGAGTATGAAAGAATTCCTCCGCTGTTAGTCCGTGGATGGCCAATAACTTGATCAGGCTTTTCATGGTAAGGTTTGTCTGCCCTTTTTCCAGACGCCAATATTGTACGCGGGGGATATCATGGTCAAAAGCAAAATCCTCATGGCTTGTATAGCCCTTCTTTTTGCGAAGCTCCTTTAGTTTTCGCCCAATTCGTTTTAGCAGGTTTGATAAGACTTCCTCTTCCTTCACGGAAGCCAAATTGGAAGCTATTTTACCTAAATGTTACTTCATATAAGAGGGATTGAAGTTTTCTGACCTGGTGGATTATCCATTCTAAAGGTCTAAGATTTTACCAGTTCGGAAATTAACTTTACACTCTTACCATTTTTGTAATTGGTTCTTGAATAATTTTAAAACCTAATTCCCGCGAGACAATATGTTCAGTCTCAAGAATAGAAATGTAACGATCATAATCGTTCGGAGATAGTTCATAAATGAACAGCGGGTTTTGAGATTAACTGTTCATGAGTAGGTATTTCCAAATATTTGGATTTGGCATCATTCTTACTAAGAATACTTGAAACAGAGTTACTCAAATCTTTAGCATTCAAAAACATTAAATTATAGAAGTATGTTCAGAACTTATTTTAAAATGGGCTGGAGGAATTTATTAAAATACAGGAGGCTGTTTGCAATTAATGTAATCGGTTTAGCGATGGGTATTGCGACCTGTTTGATTATCATGTTGTTTGTAGTGGACGAACTAAGTTATGATCGTTACAATCAAAATGCCGATCGTATCGTCCGCGTTGTACTGAAAGGAAAGGTTAATGGCGAAATAATAAAAGAGGCAGTAACTCCCGCACCAGTTGCTTCAACACTAGAAAATGAATTTCCGGAGGTTGTAGAAGCCACACGGATAAGGCAATTTGGATCGCCCAAAGTAACGTATATGAATACCACCTATAGGAATAGTAAATTTGCTTTTGTTGATCCAAATTTTTTTCAAGTCTTCACACTTCCCTTCTTACATGGAGATCCAAAAACTGCCTTAGCTGAGCCGCAAACAGTAGTCTTAACTGAAGACGAGGCACTAAAATATTTTGGAAACGAAGATCCAATTAATAAATTATTGGAATTCAAAGATTCAGGAGAACAATTTAAGGTCACAGGGATTATTAAGAACGTGCCTACCAATTCACACTTTCATTTTGACATGTTTGCATCCATGGAAGGCTTAGCCCATGCAAAAGAGAATAACTGGATGTCTTCTAACTATTTTAATTATTTGGTGCTTGCTGAAGGAACTGACATCAAAGAATTTGAAGCAAAGCTACCTGCCATTATAAAAAAATATATGGGGCCACAGGTGGAGCAGATGGGAATGACTTTTGAAAAATTTAAAGAGAATGGGAACAAGATTGATCTTTTTGTGCAACCCCTGACTGACATTCATTTGTATTCAGATTTCGCAAGTCAAAGTGAATTGGAAGCAGGCGGTGACCTAAAATCAGTCTATATATTCGGTGCAGTTGCCATATTCATGTTGCTAATTGCATGTATTAACTTTATGAACCTTTCGACTGCAGGAGCAACTAGAAGAAATAAAGAATTAGCTGTTAAAAAGGTATTGGGCTCACAAAGAAGTCAGTTGATCTATCAATTTTTAACTGAGTCATTTATGGCAACTCTTGCGGCTATGATATTAGCAATGTTACTTGTAGTTTTTGCGTTGCCAGTTTTTAATCAGCTATCAGGTAAGGCTCTTGAAGTAAGCTTCCTTCTAAATCCAAAAGTATTGCTGGCGCTCATTTCATTGATGCTATTTGTCACACTATTAGCTGGCAGTTATCCGGCTTTTTATCTCTCATCCATTAAACCTATTCACGCGCTCAAAAACAAGATTACTAATGGTGGCCGAAACAAGGGTATCCGTAGTTCATTGGTTGTTTTTCAATTTGTTGTTTCTGCTAGTCTTGTTCTTTCAATCATTATAGTAAACCAGCAAATGTCGTACATTCAAAATAAAGAGATTGGTTACGACCGGAATCAATTGCTGGTACTGAGGGAGTCCTATTTATTGGAAGACAATGAGAATGTGCTCAAAAACGAGCTGCTGAATGACCCACGCGTAGAAAGCATTACCATGTCTGCATTTATACCTGCTGGGCCTACTAATGATAATATTACAGGGGCTTATCTAGGCAATAATAGTGAATTAGTCAGGAGAACCATTGTTTATAACATTGATGAACAATATATCCCTACCATGGGCATGGAATTGATTCAGGGAAGGAACTTTTCCCAAATCGCTAGCAATGATTCATCGAAAGTCATTATCAACGAAACAGCGGCCAAAGCTTTTGGATTGGGAAGTAATCCTATAGGTCAAATTCTTACTATTGATGAAGGAAAAAGAAGCCTCACAGTCATTGGGGTGATCAAGGACTTTCATTTTAGATCTCTACATGAAACCATCGCCCCATTGATCATGCTCAATAATCCATATGGTGGACTCATCGTGCGAGTCAATACTAAGGAGATAGCTGCATTACTTTCCAGTATTGAAAGCAAGTGGAAATCCTTTCAAGTAGAAGAACCTTTTTCTTATTCCCTTCTGGATGAGCTCTACAATGAAACCTATTTAGCTGAACAAAAAATGGGTAACATCATGAACATTTTTGGTGGACTCACCATTTTTGTAGCCTGCTTAGGATTGTTTGGGTTGGTGACATTCGCAACAGAGCAGCGAGTCAAGGAGATTGGTATTAGAAAAGTATTGGGTGCTAACGTCACAGAAATAATGTCACTACTTTCAAAGGATTTAATAATACTTGTTGTTATCTCCTTCATCATAGCATTTCCACTAGGTTATTACCTTATGGACAAATGGCTACAGGATTTTGCTTATAAAATAGATGTCCAATGGTGGGCATACGCTTTGGCAGGATTGACAACTTTGCTCATTGCTTTCTTTACCATGAGTTTCAAAACCATAAATTCAGCTTTGGCAAATCCCGTGGAGTCTTTACGATCTGAGTAACAGAGTCACTCAAAATCATCCAAGCGTTCCTCCAAATTCTTTTTCATTTGATCTATAAAATTGGTGCGCCCATTTTTTCTCAACCGGATTTCCTGAAAGTGGCGATACCAGTTACCCAATTTAATATTAAAAAGCCCCTCAAATAATGTTGCAATTTGTTTGATATCGGCATTCCCGTTATTAATAGCATCAACTCCGTGTAAGCTATAGATGAGTTCAATCAGAGAGGCCTTGGTTCCCGTCCAGCTAAGGGATGGGCAATTCCTGGAAAAGCCGTTATCCATGCCTCTCATTGTATTTAATAAGTGTTCTTTGAAAAGTTGATTGGCAAGAATCTTGGCCACTAGAAGATCATAACCGGTGGAAAACTTAATGTCATACTCAATGCTAGCCAAATTGTCGTTGCCCCTGGTGAAGTATACGCTGTCATGATAAGTTGCACCAGAAAGGTAATAGAAGTGGAATTCGTAGTTTTCTTTTACAGCCTCCTGTAGCAATTTCAATTGCTTAGCATAGTATTCTTTTAAAGGTTCGCCTGGTTCATAAGGCTCATTAATTTTTAAAGAAAGTAGTTTGTTATAGAAGTAGTACTTACTTATAAATAAAGGTTTAATGTCTTTGAAGAAGGTGATCTCCTCCTCTACATCGGTGAATTCATGGGCAAGTACAAAAGTTTGTAATTCCTGAATCATTGGTTTAATAAGCAGCAACGCCTTGTTGGCCACCTCGATCAAATCCAGGCTGTCATTTGCTAAGAGTTCCAGTTGTACGTTCAAACTTGCCAGAAGCTCCTCTGAATACGATTTAATGTCTGCCTGACTTATAGCTTTCATGATTGATTCAATTTGGATTCAATAATATTCTGTACATCTTTTTTGATCCTGAAATAGTTCTCCTGAACTTCATAATGGCTTATTTCCCTTATGGCCGGTATGGGTTTATAATTGTTTTCCTCCTTTCGAATGGCATCGTGATCATTGAGTATCTCTGAATGAAACACCTTCAAATCTATTTTTTGATCCGGGTCATCTGATACAGTTCCGACAAATTCACCAGAAGAAAGGGCTGCTATCTTGGAGGGTGGTATTGCAGCATCAAGCTGGGTGGATCTGCTTATTGAAGTTTCGGTTGTATTGATGGAAATGCTCTCTCTTTGCTGCATTATTTTACCAAAGCGCTCAGATAAAAGTTTGGCCGTCTCCCCTACCACCTGTCCACTAATTACATTTCCTACAATATTCATAATCACTTCGGCCTGATCACGGCCATAATCTTTCTTTAACTGGCTGTAGTCCTGAACGGCCAAAGTGGTGGCTACCTTGTTCGCTCTTGCGGTTGCCATGAGTCCGTCAATTCCGTTGAAGTAGATGGTTGGAAATTCGTCAAAGACGAGGCTGCACTTTTGCCGGTGCTTTTTGTTGACCAGTTTGATCACCCTTGATATGTACAGCGAAAGGACTGCACCATAGATTTGTTGCTTTTGTGGATTGTTCCCCGTGCAAACAATCTTAGGCTCTTGTGGATTGTTAATATCCAGTTTGAAATCATTCCCTGAAAGCACATAATAAAGTTGAGGTGATGATAACCTGGCCATGCCGATTTTAGCGCTGGCGATCTGCCCTTCCAATTGTTCCATAGCCTCATTTTTAAAAGCTGATTCGAAGGGATTGATCAATACATCTATTTCAGGTTCGGTCCTTAGCAATTTGAACAACTGTGGATATTCCAATTGCATCAATTCAATTACATGGGGCAGTGTGCAATATTTTCCATCATCGTATTTTTTAAGAAACCATATAATGGCCGTCACAAAGTTGATGGGAGATTCTACAAAAAAATCCCCCTGCTTCTTTATCCAATCTCTGTTCAGGCCGAGCATGATTGTCCTGGAGGATTCAGTAGCATCTGTGATGTCATCCATGGTGGCCGGATCAAGCGGGTTGCATCGGTGCGTACGCGTCAAGTCTTCAAAATTGATGACATAGAATTTTGGCAGTATTTTAAAACCGCTTGCATTCTTCAATAAGGTATTATAAGTGATCCTGGAAAGATCATCATACTTGAAATCGTAAATGAACATGGTGAAACCTTTTCTAATGTGTTGTGTGATGATATGTCTTATCACAAAATAGGACTTACCCGCACCGGGAGTACCAATCACAAGCATAGACCTAAATGGATTGATTACGTTGATCCAGCTTCTCCTTCGCCTACCCCTAAGGTTATAGGCAGCAGGAAGATTGATAGAATATTCGTTCTCCAATAATCGCTCCTCTTGCGGGAAGGATTCATTCAGTTTGTTGAAAATGTCGTTGCTTAGACTTCGCTTTAGCAATCTTGACAATAACGTTCCACCCGTCAGGATTAGTAAGTAGCCAATAGCAGACAATCCAAAGTATAATGATAGAATTTCAACAACCTTGAGCTTGGTTATGAGAACATATTGAGGCGAGAAATAAATGATTGTCCCAACCACTACATAAAGTACTGATCTCGTAAGGCTGAGTTTTTCATCTTTTCTCCCTTTGGCTCCAATTAGAGAAATGATAAGAAGGCCTAGTGCAACACTCTTTGCTTTAAGTCCACTAGTCAACAACCCTGTCTTTTGTATAGACAGCAATATCCTGTCTGTGATTTCGTGCGCATAATCCAACTGCTTGAAATAATCGTAGCCGACTATATAGAAGTGAAGCAACAGGACCACAATACTTAGTAACCTGACAAAGTCAATGATCTTTCGCAACGCCTGTTCGTTTTCTCCCGTGTGCGCCATAAGTTGAGATTTAAAGCGAATGCCCTTTTTTCTTTCTCTTCTTTCTTCTCTTTCTCGTAGCGGCATCAGGTGACACAAAGTCTGTAGCTCGTGCGTCTGTTAACTCTCGTACAGTTTGCTCAATACCTAGATCTGTATCTCTGATTTGTTGATGAGTCGATGTGGTAATGTGTTGATCGGAAATCGAAACCTTGTCCGAGTCCACTTTAGTTAACCGTTCCACAATGGCTTTAGCACCATAAGCCTTACCAAGATCACTCCCATTGAAAACAACTTTTGTTTTGTTATCTACGAACGTGATTCCATAAATCCTTCCTTCATCATTCTGTCGAAACAGGACAAGGACACTTTCTTTATTCAATGACTTAATAAAAGATGACTTCGTAATCTTCCCCTTATTGCCCAGTGCCTCCTTAACACATTTGATAAGTCTATCCCTGTGCGGTTTCCGAAGTGCAGCATTGAGTTTATGTTGCTTTTGAAGGTAGGCCAAAGTTGGTTTGCCATAAATGGAGCTTGCCTTGATTGCCACACCCACCTTCTTTCCCTTGTCATCGATCAACCTATAAACCAGACCCTTTTTTAAATTCATTTGTGATCCCTCCTTGCCAACATCAGCAATGACATTGAATTGCCCGAGTACAGCGTTCAATTCCGGAACCGAAGTGTACTTGTAGGACATGGTTACAAATCGAACGATATTAGAAATTGTTCTTTTCGTTTCCGATTTACCGTAGATGGCTCTCTGCACATCCACAGGTTTAACAATCTCAGATTGGTGCTTGCCTCTGCCTTCTGCTTTAATTAGTTTATACTCTTTCTCCAATTGCTTCCTGGCCTTCTCGGATTGGTTTCGACCAATGTTATATAGTACTATTCTTTTCCCATTCTGCTGAATGTTTGTAGTGACGATATGAATGTGGGGGTGGCCAGCGTCAAAATGCTGATAGACGAGATAGGGTTGATTCCCAAATCCAATCTTATCCATGTATTTAGTTGCGATCTCGTTTAGTATTTCGTTGGACAGCTTTTCAGACGGATCGAAGTTGAGCGAAATATGAACCGCCTTTGTCCTGGCCCTGTGATTGCGGTTGATATAACCGTGGAACGTTTTTAGTTTTTCTTTGAAGGTGAGTTTATCTACGTTGCAACCAAACTGGTTCTCATGTATGCATTTTGCAACTCCTTCCTTTACTTTATTCTCATTGTAGTTGAGAAGTCCCAATATATTTTTTCCACTGTTCACCTTCGCAACCATTTCTTTGTGATCTCGGAAGTAACACCCATCACCTTCTCCAACTTTTGGCCTACCTTCTTGTACTCATCAACAATCTTCAAGGCATGGAATATTTTTTGATTAGGAATGTCTGCGGAATGAAAGTGACGAGTAATTTGATTGATGTTGATGCCTATGGAATTCAGTTCTTTTCTAATGAGTGTAAGCTCTGCCACAGTAGAATCCATGGAAGCATCTTTGTGATACCAGACAATTTCTTCCCTGTACAGAATCCTCCTTGCCACCTCCCCGATGTATTGGCAGTTCGAATTCTTCCTGATCTCTTCAAGGCGTTTGTAATAGCGGTCGGAAACCCGAACGCTAAATATTCTTGTCAGCCCTTCTTTGGATGATCTTCTACGTCCCATGACAAAAGTCTTTTATTTCAAGGGAGCCGAGTTCCGAGGCTACCCCCTTCTCACGACTGTAAGGAGAGGGAAGGGAGATTACATTTGTGTAAACAAATGTACATCTTGCTAAAACCACAGGTCGGCTTTTATCCTGTTTAGGTAATCGTTGTTTGGTGAATCATGAATGTATCTGAGCATTATTCAAGTATTTAGTTTCTTTCCAACAAAGTGAGGGTTGCGCTTATTCTCTTCAATCATTTTCTGGATGTCGTCATAATCGTAAAAGATGACACCTCCTATCTTGGTAAATGGCAAGGTTCCATTGACCCTCAGGTTCTGCAGGGTACCGGGTGAGAGCATCAATAGCCTTCTAACATCATGCGACTTCAGCCATTTGCGAGCTGGTATTGTCTGCCTTCGAGATAGTAGTTTTTGAATCTCTGTTAGAAGTTCTTCCTTAAAAATTTCGAGATCTTCGACTGTTACAATGTTTGCGGCCATAACTGAAATGATTATGGCCCAAAGAAAATACTTGGATGTTTATCAAAACAGTTACAAGGGTAGCAGTACCCTAGGTAAGTCGTTGATTCTTAGAGAGAAATTTTTAAATCCTGTGTTATTTTACAATTAATTTTAAGGAGAATTATTGATGCTTCCTTTCCAATTACACCTCTATCTGAGGTCAGAATAAAATCGCTTGAAGATAAAACAGAAGGTTTTTTTAAGGAAGTAGTTGGTTGCCTCTGCGCAAAATAAGAATTAACAACACCTTCAATCCTATCACTCTGCGGGATTTTAGCATTAACAATTTACCAACCAACGATTATTTCAGTAATTATTTGATGTCCTACATAGGCCGCAAATATTTATTTCAGAGTATCTGTTAGACTGTCACTTTCTTTATACTCAATGTATTCAGACGAATTCTTATCCCTCTTCGAATCCATTCATCCTTTATCTGAAGGTTTTAAAGGCTCCATCAAAAATGAGTTAACCCCAATTTCATATCCAAAAAACTACACACTTTTTGAAGCACCCAAAGTTGCCGATTACATCTATTTTTTACTCGAAGGGTTTGCCATATCATATACTTTTGTCGAAAAAGTTAAGGTAGTAAACCGTTTTTGGGAAAGTGGTCAGCTCATTCTACCTACAACAAGTTTTCTTGAACAAAAGCCTTCCATTGAATTCATTTACCTCACCTTACCTAGTGAAGTGTTGCACTTAAGTTACCATAGTCTTGAGAAATTATGCAATATATTTCCAGAATCACATCTAATTTACCAGGCCCTCCTCCGGCAGGAGCATAGATTTTATAGTCATAGGACTCATGATTTACTCCAACTGAACGCGCAAGAACGGTACCAAAAGTTATTAGCAGA
Source organism: Cyclobacteriaceae bacterium (assembly GCA_039971015.1). Classification (GTDB taxonomy): domain Bacteria; phylum Bacteroidota; class Bacteroidia; order Cytophagales; family Cyclobacteriaceae; genus ELB16-189. The sequence goes on along the minus strand of JBDVKV010000013.1, from coordinate 61,615 downwards.
CCATCCAGGAATTGAACAGCGCATGGCTCAGGAACACATTGCCTCCTATCTCGGAATAACGCCACAATCGTTAAGTAGAATCAAAAAAAGTATCTTTTAACATTTGATAAGTAAAACCCTGAACAATTGATGCCATAATCCTGAACAGGTAATTGTCAATTTATTTCAAGGTGCCCCTTATTTTCGACTCATGATTCAACTGACATCTCGTAGAAGAAATTTAATAGTAGAATTGATCAGTTTTCTATTGATTCTACTCTTTGTCTATGCTGCAGCCAACAAATTAATGGACCTTAACAAGTTCAGAATTACAATAGGGCAGTCCCCCCTACTTGCTCCCTTCTCACAAATACTAGCGTGGGCAATTCCTGTGGTGGAAATAATAATTAGTGTATTTCTATCAACCACAAAATTTCGCTCTATCGGTTTGTATTTAAGTTTTTGCTTAATGGTGCTATTCACTGCTTATGTATTTGTGGTTATGCATCTTGCTGCCTTTGTACCCTGTAGTTGTGGAGGGATACTGGAAACACTCAGTTGGGAACAACATTTGTGGTTCAACCTAGTATTTGTTCTATTGGCTATAATTGGTGTACTAATGAATGACTCGAAAAAAGTCTATCCATATGATCAAAAAACTTTATTGCAATAGAGACAGGAGATGCCGAAAACCTGAGATAGAGTAGGCGCCAATAAACAATCAAATTATGAAAAAGAGAATTTTGCTTCCACTTCTAGCATTTATCTTGGCACTAGGTGCTGCCTTCGGCACCGAAGTAATTCAGGATGATTCAAACTTGTTTGCTTCCGTTGAATATAAAAGCGGAATAACCTGTGCCCCTCACCCTGACTGTTCAACTTCTCCTAACGCACAAATGTGTACTAATACATTTAAGGTTGGGACGAATTGTTTAAGTCCTATTCCATCATGGAGGCCATAGTTGTTTTTATTTAATGGTAGCGGGAGTTTCCCGCTACCATAGATTTATGAGAAAAGTAAAGATACTCCTCACCCTATTCCTTGGAAGCATTCTAGTAGTTGTCTTTTTATGGGTCCAAACTACTCATGCCCCCAAAGGTTCCTTTACAAGGCAATTTCCGCCTCATCTTGCCAATATTATTCACCAAATTGAACTTCCTGATTCCTATCTCTATTTGAGTGGGATAAGTTCCTCTGCTATCTACTTAGGCAGTATTAATGAACCCGACAAGTTCCTAGTACTTTCCAGGAAGTCACTAGCCGCTATTACAAGTATCACTGGGCATAAGGTTAAAAGGTCAGCCGAGCAGCGGATCAGCACTGGTACTAAGATATTGATTAACCCGCCCAATGTTCATATTATAGATGGTATATGGTCAACCGTACTTACGGGTCAACTTGGAAGTGATCATTATACACAACACACTTTGACATCAGAAACCATTAGTAGAGCTATATCATTATCTCGGAATAGTTTTGTAGTCTTGACCTATGATACCCTGTTAAAAACCAATAAGTTATTCAAGACTCAAATTGGATCACATGTGGTTCAATCCGTACCACTAACCAAACAGGTTGATGGTTTTTTTTGCACACAAGGTATCCTGAACTATGATAAAGCCAGTAAACAAATCTTTTTTGTTTCACAATATAAGAATGAAGTGCTTTCACTTGATTCTAATCTACAACTACTTTACCGGAGTCAAACTATTGACAATTATGAACAAGCTGAAATCGAAATTGACACCATTATTTCAGGTGATGTCTACAAATCCACATTCAGTTCTCCCCCTTTGGTCGTCAATCGCTTGATTAGCTCTAGCTACCCCCATTTTTATGTCAATTCATTAATCATGGCCGATAATGAAAACCCTTCACTCTTCAGAACCAATTCAGTCATCGATGTTTATCAACAGGAAAACGGTCGGTATAAACTTAGTTTCTACTTACCCCATATGGACAATAGCCCAATAACTGACTTTATTGTTGACAATAGAGAACTGATCGTCTTATCTGGGAAAACTCTACAAGTGTATAAACTTAATTATTAAGCGGCTCTTTATCTCTTATGACTATTGTCTCGAATAAACATTGACCCCTAACCAAATCAAGTCCTTTTTTGCTTAGCTCTTTTTTAACCTGTTCAAAGTCGCTCATGTCGGCTTCTAGTTTAATAGAAATATTTTGTGTGATTCCTGTTGCATCAACGAATTGAGGTTCAGTTTGGAAGCTCCACCAAAGTTTAGTGATGATTTCACTCATTGGTAGGTTTTGTATTTTGAATCCAACAAAGTTATTGTCTTCATAAATGATCGGATCATCTTTTACTGCTAATAAATTCTTGGCTTTTTCATTGGCAACCAGTTTCCAACAAGGCATCATTCTTTTTTCTACAGATACCTCATAACCAAAATAGTTTTTTAGATCTCGTTGCACCATGCGTTGCAGTTCTATGGAAGAAGTTCTGGATGGCGGCACACTCAAGGAGTAGCAAAAGAGGTTTTTCTCCAATCCAGGAGACCAGATAAAGCTACTTGTATCCGCGAGTTCAAGTACTGGTTCCAGCCAATATTTACCGTAACTGCTTTTTATGTTAGAAAAATAATTTACCGGGTATGGATGTAATGTATCCTGGTATGCCGCGAAATACAGCCGCTTTAAAGAAACACCCAGCATTTGGATCAGGTTTCCATAATGGGCGTTTATATGTGTGACTCCAGATGCAGGTATTCCTTTTTTCCACTTCATTAGGAGAGAACGGTACAGAAAATCATCTCCTTCACCACCATTTCCATCGACCAACATTGGCTTAAATGCGTCTACTGTTGAGGTGGCCAAATCGCTCACCATTTCTTGTCCATTGATCACCTTCTGAATGTTTTCCACAGTAAAATCCTGATAATCTAGCTTGGCTCTTATAATTCCATCAGGATCAATGATCACATAGAAAGGTACCCAAGGCACTTCTATCATGCGATAGATCTCACTGTTGAATCCGATGGGTAGCACTACATCTGCTTTGATACTAAAAACCTTAAAGGCTTTCTTAGCTGGCTCGCTGTTCTGATCCGACACAAGGATCATTTTCAGCTTTGAATCAAAATGATCTTGAACCTCTTTTAATTTCGGAAATGACCCTATGCACGTCCCACAATGTGGAGACCAGAAATCAACCACCAGCCAATTGCCTCTGAAATCATTAACCCGCAGTTCTTTTTTGTTAAAATTCTGAACATCCGTTAGACGTAATTCAGGGAACTCAATTCCTATGTCAAGAACCTGTGGCTGCCCCTCACTCAGAATGGGAAATAGTATCGCAAATATTATGAAAGTAAAATAATTTTTCATTTTAAGTATTATTACTCGAGTCGGTGTCGACCTATCGAATGGTTGAAAGTTTTTTAATAGCCTGGATTTTGTGGCGCCAAAGCTGGATTGTTAGTTAACTCACCAGGAGGTATAGGGAAGAGTTGATCTTTCGGTTGCCAGTTGAGTTTCTCAATTCCAAGGATTTCATCAATGGTGTTGGATCTTTTCATATCGAACCACCTATGACCCCATTCGCAAAAGAGTTCAGACCTTCGTTCTGCTGCAATAGCACCTAGAAGCTGTATTTGTGATCCTACTGAAAGCTCAGGGAGTCCGGCCCTTTCACGAAGTTGATTGATGTCATCGGTCGCTTCCGTGAGCTTATTCAATTTGGCTCTTGCTTCAGATCTGATTAAGTATTGTTCAGCAAGCCTTAGTACCATCAAGTATTCTGTGACTGTGAAATCATTTTTTACCTTATATTTATTAGAGAAGTAGTAAGTATTGCCGTTTGCCGTACTGCTTTCGATCCATCTCAACTGCCTCAAGTCATTCATCTCAAATGCGTCTCTTTGTAGTTCGTTTAAGGCAACGAGAGTAGGCTCTCCTGTTAGCACAAAAGTGCTTGCATCAAAAGTATTATACCCAGGAATGACAGGCTTCAGATGCCATATTGCCTCATTGCTATTGGTCAAAAAAACACTATTCAAGTCATCTTCCAAAGTGAAGGATGAGTTATCAATCAATTTGCTGGCGTATAACTCGGCATTGCCCCAATCCTCCGTATAGAGGTAGACTCTAGCTAATAATGCGCTAGCCACCCATTTATTCGGCCTGATTCTTTCGCCATTGGCATGTGAAAAATCTTCAGTCATTATTGATTCAGCCTCTGTCAAATCACTCAGGATCGCTTGGTATACTAACTCTGAAGAACTCCTGCTCAATTGATTATTCACTCTGTAATCGGTTGATGTAACAATTGGAACTTTACCAAACAAGTTAGTTAGGTAGAAGTGGCAGAAGGCCCTAATGAAAAGTGCCTCACCTCGCCATTGATTTTTAAGATTTTCTTCAATATTATCATTTTGCTCAAGCCCTTCTAAAATGCCATTTGCCAGGTATATAGTTTTATACAAGTCGCTCCACAAGGACATTGTTTCATTTCCTGTTAAAGTATTATTATACAAATTATTGTGTACCATACTTCTGCCATAACTCAACAGTTCATCTCCAGATAAACCGGTAACCGTAGTAATGCTGTTAATCCCACTCGTAAACAAGTATTCGTTTTCCATCAAGCTACTGTAAAGTCCGGCAACCACAGCCTTAGTTGTAGCCTCGTTGGCAAATACAGCTTTATCTGTTATTTCGGTTTCGGGAGGATCAATCTCAAGAAAATCTTTACATCCCATAAACAACAGAGGAAGTAAGAAGAACACGGAGAGTTTATTTCGATAGTTATAATTTTTCATTTGTGTAAAATTTTAAAATGTGACTTGAATTCCACCTGTAATCATCCTAATTGGAGGCAGACTTGTAAGTGACTGTGTCTCCGGATCAAGCCCTTTATATTTAGTAAATGTCAGCACATTTTGCCCTTGTAGGTAGACTCGAGATTTGGTCATTTTTGCTTTAGAGATCCATTTACCAGGCAAATCCCATGATAAGGATATGTTTTTTAACCTGACGAATGATGCATCAACGATATTATTATCCGCACTATTGGATATCAAATAGTAAGCTGTAGCGGCCTGATCAATACCTAGCGTGTATTTTTGAACTTCGGCAATATCACCTGGCTTTTGCCATCGGTTAGTTACCCATTGCGGTTGATTGCCTATTGTACCCGGAAGTCCAAAACCGGAAAAATATCCTAAGCCTGTCTGGTTTACGATTTGTAAGAATACACTCAATTCAAGGGTCTTGTATTTAAAGTTATTGTTTATTCCTCCATAATATTTTTGTGAAATTGATTTTAGAGATTGCAGATCCTCAGGGAAATCAGATCCATTGTTATTTCCGTTTACATCTTCAAACTCATAGATACCTGTCTCCGGTTTGACGCCTATCCCATGAAATCTTTTTTGTATAAAAAGTGATTTTCCGACTTCATAAGTGTTGGCATATGATGAACCGTCCAAATCAGGGAATTCCAATAATTTATTTTTTGGAATGGTTACATTGCCGGTTACATTCCATTGCCAATTCGCTCGTTCCAATAGTGTAACATCTAATAAGAGCTCCCACCCTGTATTCTTTACCTTAGCAGGAAGATTGAATTGTACAGAAGAAAATCCTGTTACTGATGATAAGGGTTGACCTACTAATTGATTGGTTGCAATGCTGCTATAATAGCTAATTGAAGTTCTTATCCTATCTTCTGAGAATCCTAACTCCATCCCACCTTCTGTTTTGTTGTTTTGTTCCCAGCTATAATCCTCATTACCAAGTCTATTGGGATATAATCCCGCGGTACCCTGATAGGGATAGTTTGACGAACTATAAGTTTCCAAGTATTGATAGTCTCCAATCTGATCACTTCCCGTTACCCCGAAGCTCCCTCTAATTTTACCAAAACTCAACCAAGTCAGGTTTTGCAAAAAGCTTTCTTCTGTGAATATCCATGCAGCGCCCATAGCTCCAAAATTTGCGAATTTCTTATCGTTACCAAATCGGCTTGAGCCATCCCTCCTGGTTGTCAGATTCAGTATATACCTGTCTTTGTAGATGTAATTAATTCTACCAAAGAGTGCACTATACCTATAGTGTGTATTTTCAGAAAATATTATAGAGCTACCTGATGCAGCTTGTAGGTTATTCAAAAGTGCATCTGAAGAAAATCCATATCCATAGGTGGTCTGCCCGTTCTTTATGGTTTGCTGAAATGTAGCGCCAGCTAATGCCGATAATTGACCTTGTCCAAGTTTTAACTTGTACTGCATTTGAGGTTCTAGAATCCATGTATTGACACCCCGGCTTCCAAAAGTAGCTGCCCCTTGATCAATTCCAAATGCCGGATTGTATGCTGCGATTGGGTAGTGAACATTTTCCTTCATGTCCACTATATTAAAGCCCATATTGGATTTGATTTGGAGATTGGGAAAAATTTCATATCCCAGTATTGCATTTGTGATCAGGTTGTATGTATCCGATTTGAAACTTTGTAATGAAGTGCTATAGGGATTTTGGAAACCCATCTCCCAATTTAAATTTCCACTTTCGTCAAACGGTTTTGGAGCCACTGCAGGGAGGTTCAGCGCCTGAGCTGTAAGGTCTTCATATAGCAGTCGGTTTTTATCAAAAACATAGATTGCTGACATTGTCAAATTCAGCTTATTATTTGAAGACTTGTGAGTAAGGTTCAGGTGACTGGAAATCTTCTGATCGTTAAAGTCTCCAGGAAAAACGGTTGATTCTCTCAGGTATCCACTTCCCCAAGCAAACTGTGTTTGACTATCACCTCCAGAAAGTGCTATCTGTGCACTTGTTATTTGCGCGGTTCCTCCAATTAGTTCCTGTTGCCAATCTCTGCTGCTAAGGGTATCCCATACAATAAGGTCAGGTGCGCTACCTAAATTGGGTATTATATTGTCATTTCGAAAAGCCTCCCTTCGCATTTCTAAATATTGCGATGCATTAAGTAATCCTATTTGGTTAGTTACCTTTCCAGCTCCTGAGTACACGTTTACATCGAATTTTGTTTTTCCAGGTATGCCTTTCTTTGTAGTGATAAGTACTACACCATTGGCTCCGCGTGACCCATAGATAGCAGTTGCATCTGCATCTTTTAGTATTTCAATACTATGTATGTCTGCAGGATTAATTTGATTGAGCGGACTTCCTCCTGAAACAATACCATTGCTAAAAATAGAACCAAGAGGCGTGCCATTATAAGGCACACCATCAACAATATACAATGGGTCATTCCCTTGAGGTCTAAGGCTATTTTTTCCTCTTATCTGAATTTTGTATTCACTTCCAGGAACTCCAGAACTTTGTTGAATATAAACACCCGCCATTCTTCCCTGCATGGCCTGAAGTGGGTTGTTAACCGGCTGTTTTTCAATCTCATCGGCAGTGAGCTTACTGATATTTCCCGTTTGCTCCCTATCCGGTACCGTCCAGTATCCCGCGTTAACGATTACCTCTCCAAGGCTTTGCACGTCTTCCTCGAGGACCACATTCATTCTACTTTGGCTGCCTACTCTCAATTCCACTGATGCAAACCCAATGAATGAAAAAGTGAGCACCTCCCCTTCTTGAACATTGATGGTATAATTACCATTTGCATCCGAGGTGGTACCATTAGTGGTGCCCTTGATTACAATGTTCACACCTGCCATGGGTTGGCCTCCGGCATCGGTAATGGTGCCTGTGATTTGAGCTAACGCGTTCTTGATTTTAGTCTGATGTTTTGGAAGAGGTATCTCTTCTTGTATTATTTTCTTTAACGTGATGGTTCCTGTTTTCTCATGAACGTTGTATTTGATTTGTCTTGGTACTAATAGGTCATGGAGAAAATCTTTCAACTTTTGATTTTGAGCGTTGAGAGAGACCTCATCCTGAGTGTTCAGTTGATCTATACTGTAGGCAAACTTGATTTTCGCAGACTTTTCAATTTCTTTGAGTGCATCTTCGAAACGCACATTGATCAGTTGGATAGAAATTTCCTTGTCCAGGAGTTGGGCGAAGTTGGAATGAGCCATTGACATGCCGCAAAGGGTTAGCGCTAAAATGAGTTGTACAGCACCAATTTTCATGACTATCCAAAGTTTTTCCGTAAAACTTTTTTTCATAAATTGAGTTGTTTTGTTTTGGTTTCTTAACGGGAGTAAAACAAGACCCCTCTCCTGCTTAGTTAAACCTTCGCAGGCTATCTACCCCTGCAAGGGTGGATATCAAGGGGGTATGGCAGGAGTGCTTAACCGCACTCCTGCTCTCTTATATCAGGATGTATCGAAGATTATCATTATTAGTTTTTTATTTTGTCTATTTGCAGCCTGTTCCAAGTAGGGTTATCTCATTACCATCTCTAGATTCCTTGATATTAAGTATCTCGTTTAATATTAGAATTGAACTTTCCAAGGAGTGATCCGTGAGATTAGCAGTGATGCTGCATTCTTCCATATCCTTATTACCCAGCTTGATTTTGATATCAAACTTTTTTCCCAGGCTTTGTACCACTTCTTTCAAGGGTACACTCCTGAAGTCCATGAGGTATTCTGTGCGATCAGTTATTTTTAATACCTCCTCTTTGAGTAAAGGTTTCTTCTCTACCCTTCCTCCATTTACGTAGGACACTTTTTCGTTTGGCACAACGTCTATTCCTTCAGTATCAGATGGGGATGAGATGTTAACTTTTCCTGTCAATACATTTAGCTCAAGCTTGTCTACGTCAGTTTTTACACTAAAGCTAGTACCCAGTACTTTCAGGGTAACTTCACCGCACTGCACCACAAATGGATGATCTGCATCTTTGGCCACTTCAAAAAGTGCTTCACCATTCAATTCCGCGTAGCGGAAGTCACCTTTGTTATAGTAAGCTAGCTTACTCTCTCCCTTCAGCCATACCAACGAGCCATCATTAAGGATCACCTTTTCCACACTGGGAAAGAATTGGTCTTTGAGCAGCGATGTCCAAATCACAAAAGTCAGGGATAACAATAATAGAATACTTGCAGCTACCCGAATCCAACCACTGCCAGATCTTTTAGATCGAATCAATTCCTTGTTTAAGGTTTGAACTTCTTTGAGGTTATTATTTTTACTGATAATCTTTTGGAAGAGTTTTTCCTCTTGTTCCTTACTCAGTTCCAAATCGGTAGTGTTTTCGGTTTTCATGACCTCCAGCCAGGCCTCAATTTTATTTTTCTCCTCTTCAGAAACCTCATCTGCCAAATAGCGCTTTAAGAGCAAGTCAAAATTTGAATTTTCCATATCCACCCCATTTTATGTAAAACCTCTACTAATTTAAGTAAGGAAATCACGTCTATTGACTATATAATGACAGAAAATGCGAAAAACCCACAGTGGGAAGGGGATTTTTGTGGAAATTAATGATCAGTAATTTCTTGTATATTACCATTTCAGCATCAGTACCGCGATTCACTTAGTCAGAATGATGCAAGTGTCAATCATATCTTGAAATACCGCTAACAGAGTGAGTTCAACTTCTGAAATTACATTTTACGGTAAGTGATTTTGTTGCTCGACAAATATTGTACAACGAATTCTGGCGAATATTGGAAATAAAAAAATAGTCCAAGACTTAGCTCATTTTGAGGTTTTGAAAAGTGCCCCGGAGGTGGGAGACGGCAGTGACCATGTAGTTTTCGACTGTGCTTTTTTTAATGTTCATGCGTTTGGCGATGTCGGAGTTAGATAGGTTTTCGTTGAGGCGGAGGCGGACGGCCAATTGGCAACGTTCGGGCAGCTGTTTGAGACCATTTTCTATGAGGTGTTGGAGAGTTTCGTTGTCCCTTTCTTCCGATGAGGAGGTATCGTAAACGGCTTCAAACAGTTTATAATGTTCTGCATACTTCTTCTTCACGGTATTATGCTGGAAATAGCGGATAATCTTGTATTTAACCATACGGAAGAGGTAGGCTTTCAGTTCCGTTACGTGCCCCAGTTGATCATGGCGAGACCACAGGGATTCAAAGATATCCTGAATGATTTCCTCGCAATCCTCTTTGGAGTCGATATTTTTTCTGGCGTAGCGGTACAAATCCTCTGCGTACTTTCGGTAGATAACATCGAAGCTTCTTTCATCCCCTGAAATAAGTAAATCTACTAAATCAGTGTCACTATTAAGGAGATTAGAATCCATGACTATAAAGAGAAAACAATTTTCAATAGTGTTATTCTTACAATAGCAATTTAGTTAAAATTTTAATAATGTATATAGTTCTATAGACATTAATTTATGTGATTACTAGGAGATTGCCCATTGTGGGCATGAAACCAAGAGACAAAAAGAGGTTGGCAAAGTTTAGAGAAAACTTAGCTAGAATTAGGCAGGAAAAAGGCCTTAGCCAGCGTGGGCTGTCTTACCAATGCGATGTGGATCACACCAAGATTAGCAAGCTTGAAAACGATCAAAATACTAATCTCAATCTTACTACCCTATTTGAATTAGCACGTGGTTTAGGTGTACACCCTTATGAACTCATCAACTACGATTTTGACTTCACTAAAAAGGAAAAGAGTTAAAAATCACATTACTCACTGGATAAAAAAATGCTCAAATAGGTAAGTCGCGAAACTAACAGCTCTTCACCTTTAACACATTGTAATCAACTGCATATTTAATTATTAACAATGTTTACAGGTTTTGTACTCTCCACGTCAAAGTCTTCTTGAGTTAGTTCTGAGTGCAACCTTTTATTTTGAAGTAAAGTCAGAATATCATCAAGGGTCTCATCGGTGATCACTATTTGCTCCTCCTCAAATTGAATATTCCATCCCTTTGAAACACTTAATTGTTGAAGTCTCTGGAGATATTGAGCATTTCTATAGTGGCCTAGGTTTCTTATAGTCGCAATTTTTCTCAAATATCTTTGATTATTCCCAACTCGATCAGTCAAAATTTCAATATTTAGGAAAATGTTCAATTGGATAACCTCTTGATACATTGTCTCGGCATTATTTACCATCCCCTCTCGAAAGTTTAAACCTCTTTCAAAGTCCTTTTTGGACAGTATGAATAGAAATTCGTTGAAATAAAAAAGGTCAACAATACTCGAAATACTAAAAACATTTTCTTGCTCCAAATCTTCAAATCTATTTTCATTGAAAAGCAAGGGGATAAGACCCTTATTCTTTTTCATCCGCCAATTTTCAGGTAAAGTTTTAAACCCAACAACCTGAATACCTTCAGAATTACGAAGAACTATCATGTATGCTTTTGATTTTACAAGTTCTTCCACATTCTCGATAATGTCTTCTTCTGGATTTAATTCAGCCAACTGCTCAAATATTCTGTAAAAATCAGTTTCTTCATATCCAATTGCTCTAACTTGGTCTTCTTCAGGTTCGGGACAATCATATGTATATCCTTCAACGGTATTTGAATTATTAATGTGTTTAACAATAATATTTCTTAATCTGCTCTCAAGCCTCTCGTCAATTGGCACATATTTTACGGTGTACTGAGAAACTCTGTCTCTTTTATATTCCTTGACAACAGCTAAAGTCACAATAGACCTTCTTAAGTCTAATTCTTTCAGTTGTCTTAATGTCCGTTGTTGTCTATTAGGCATTTTCGAACTCTTTTGCGGTTACGAAATAAAGAAAGCGTGTTAAACTTCTTAAGTAAAATCTTTCACCAGGTTTCATTTCATGTTTACTTATCACAATTGTTGAATTTGGCTTACCATCATATTCATAATCTAGGTCATAGAGGTTGTAACCTGCTAAAAGCAAGATTGGGTTCATGAAAACAGATTTGCTCTTAATTGTTAATAACAACAAAAGCAATAGGAATATAGAGAGCGAGACAATATCTTCTATTTTGGCTAAATCAAAGCCGAAAAAAGAAACTATATAAGGGATAGTATAGTTAATTAAATCAACTGAGCGGTTTTTAACCAATTTTATAGTAACAGGCATATTTCCTCTTTTAACGGAGTTGATTGTAACAAAAAGTAAAATCACACTCAAAGTAGAAATGCCAAACAAAAAGAAAATTGCGGCTGGATGTCTAAAACTTAAATTGCAATAAAAGTCAAAGTCCTTTACCCCTAAAATCAGAAATAGTGGAGAATAGGCGCTTATAAAAAGTAATATTGCAGTTAGTAGTTTAGGCTTCATCCATTCAATTCATTTTTAAAATGACACACCATTAATGATATGTAATTGTAATGAATTACATCTACAAAAATATTTCGATACCCCTTCCCATTTCCTCTGATCAATAATATTTTTTTACGTTCTTGTTTAAGAACGTAGTATTTTGAGTTTATGGTGATATTCTTAATGCATGTCAACAGTTGCATGTATTGTACAATGTCATTCTTAATCGGATTTATGTTTCATAGCTGTAATGATATCCTTGGTTCTCCGGTCAGCATACATTCTGTTTAATGATGTAATAGCCCAAATAGTAGCTGGCAACCACCCGATTAAGGTAATTTGAAGAAAAAGACAAACAATACCAGCACCAATCTTTCCTTGAAACATGAGGGACAGCCACGGCAAGAAAAAAGCTAAAACGTATCTCATTTATTAGGTGCTAAGTCAGGTTATACTTATCTCACTATTAAGAAATCCATCAGGTGGGCAATAAAAGCCTTAAAATCCATTACCAGGCCTCCCCAAATGGAGAGACCCGGAATGGCTCAATATCTTGAAGATAGGAAAATCTTAAATTCCAACAAATAAATTATCGGTTTTTTCAAATCCTTGAACAATATTTTAAAAGATATTCAATATTGGATAGTGGTTTTTCTTATCTGATGTCACTTATCTGGTGTATCAAAACATTATCATACCACTTGGATTATCGCTATTAATAAAAAATAAGAACCGGATCGTTACATCAATTTTTCAATACTTCTTCATACCAGGTTTAGGATTGAATTAGCATCCGGTTCTTACTATTCAAAAGAACTTATGCCCATGAAGATGTTTAACCTATCACGAACTAATAAACTTGTATTGAGCATGAAAAAGCTGATCAAGCAACTTGAGATTCACCAGGATATTGCAGTTCATAAGAAGGTCAACCAATTCTATTATATGGAACAAATAGAAGAGTTGACAATGATCATTGAGCAATCAGAAGCCGCCTACAAGCGTGCATTGATGTTTAGCAGGTGGATGGAAGCGAGCTATTTAACAGCTTATGAAAATTGGCAGAGAGATGCCCGCTGGGTAAATCAGTACCTTGTACAACAACAACGATCTAAGCCAATACTTTAATTCCTTTCAATATAGCGGATCATCGAAAGGAGCATGTTCCGCACCGATTCTTTGGTTCCAGTCTCCACACTATAAAATTTAGACCTAAAACTCCCATAGGATATAACATCACAACGTTTCGTCACTACAAACTTTACCAAAAAATGTAGTATCTGACTAAGGTTGCTATTCAGTATGATTTTAGTCTCTAACAAAACTTTCAGTAAATAGGCCAATTGCATCACTGAAACATCAAGTTTCAATTTAAATCTATCCAGTGTTGAATCATCTGTTCCATTTGAGGTACCTCCAAATAGCTGTTGCAGTTTCTCCTGGTACACTATTTCTTCTGAAATGTAGGCGCATAACTGATCTTTAAGCATTCCTCCTTGCTGGCTGTAGCATATACCAGGCTTCACTTGTGCTTGATTTACTTTCTTGAGCATCAATGAAAGTTGTTCAAGCTTCTCTGCTCGGGTTTCAGACTCCTCCAAACGTTGAGTAATAAACCGGGCATGGTAAGTCAAAACTTTTACCGAATTGTAATTCAAATAGTAAATGATTTGCCTCAACTCCTCATCCACGTCCTCTATTTCATAATCACAATCTAGTAGCCTGAAGAGGCATTTTTGTAGCTCTCTGGCATACATCACCCTTCGATAGGTTATCTCTCCGTCAGTATAACTACTAGTAATTCTTTGGAATACATGTAATATCAACTTAACCAGGCCAGAGTTAGCCTTTTTCACTTCCAACAATTGCTGAAGTTTTGAAATACTTTTTCTAAATTCTGTTCGCGCCTCGGAAATGTAGTCTTCAGGTGCTTTTGCATCCAGGTCAAAGTACTTGGCAAAGTGTTGCTCTACAAACAAAAGAAGTCCTCCAACTCCTTCATAATAAACTTTATAATCATCCTTGTGACCCTTGCCATTGTTAAGAGAAAGGGTAGCCATATCCATCAGTCTAATCAGTGCTTGCTGATGGTATTGAACATATCGTCTTAAATGATTCTCATCTTCAATAGCAAACACATCATGAATGAGCGTTTCTTTAATACGATCAATTTCATTTCGAACAGGTTTTTTAATGGCAGTACTTCTCATTTTAGTTGGAACCATTTGCTCCAACTCTTTCAATTCATACTTAAGCGTTTGCTGTACCTCCATCACTAATCAATTATACTGATTATGTAAATACATCAAATTTTCATTCACAATTAAATACAATTTGAACCCGTCAATCTGTATCCCCTTTCCCCTACTCGTTCAAATCCCAAGCCAAGACTACTTGCCATTGACGTTACTATCTCCTCAGTCGCAACATTTGAAAACGTTCCTGTAAATCGACAATTCAGGACAACACAATCTTCTGCTTCGATAATGACGCTATACCTATTTTTCAAAATTATAAACATGTTTCTTATAGGTACCTGATCAAAATGAACATAATTTATCCTGTTACTCCTACTCGAAATCAATAGAATAGAAAACACTACTACTGTAAATACACAAATAGCAATGGTGTCCCTAAATTGTTTACTTCTTCGTTTTTGATCGCGATATCGTTCTTTTATTTTTAACAGCCCTTCATAAGGTGGGAGATTGGAAAAATCGTTCTCTTTAAGCTCAGAATCGAGTAATAATCTATCATTCTCAATTTCTTGCAGACTTGATTTGTTAATAAAATCCAACTTTTCCCATGTTGCTCGCTTGAATTTGGTAGCGTTTTCCAATAAGCATTTACGGATTAGATTTACCAGATTCATAATTTAAGATTTTAGGGATTTGTACCTGTATACTCTAAAGAGTTCATTAGCATCCTATGTACCACCTCCTATTTTTTTAACATATGTTCAATATTTCCTTACCATTTATTCATTTATCTGGATTTTAAATATTTTCGCAATCGCTTATATGCGCTTGTAAGGCTACGTTCAACGGCCTTTCTGGTCACCTTTTGCACCTCTGCTATCTGATCAGGCGTCATCTCTTTATCCATTTTCATCAACAAACACTCTCGCTCTCTTTTCGGAAATGTTGCTATAACCAACCTAATTTCATTAATGATTTCTCTTTCCATCATGCCTGATTCAGCAGAATTTACTCTCCAAGAGGAAGTTGAATTGTTACGAAATTCAAGCTGTTCGATGCTCAATTTAATTTTTTGCTTGTAGTGTGATATAGCCTTGTACCGAACAGCTCTGGTCAGATAATTCTCAATAGACTGTTCGTGATATTGCCCCAGTCGCTTATGATTCTTCCAAACATACAAAAACACTTCTTGTACTATATCTTCAGCAGTAATTTCATCACGCGTGAACCTTAGTGCCAAGCGTGTAAGGCCATTATAATAGGTTTCATAAAGTAGTTCAATGGCTTTAGCAGGATAAGCCAATAATAGTTCCCTAAATCGATTGTTATCAATTTTTGCAGCCATGAAACACTGTTAAATAAATGTTCAACTGCCTCCGGCTCACAAAGCTTTTGAACGAATATCATATTTTTGCTAGTAAGGCATTTCTGAATTTAAGGTTTAGTGCCGTAAAAAAGAAATATTCAACAGGAAGAGAGTGGCCTAAAGGTCACGATGTAATATTTTTCTATATTTTACAAAAAATATGGCATTTCAGAATGCATGAGATTCATGCAATCTAGGATAAAGTTCACAAGATTTTAGATTCTAATACCCGAAGCAACCAATGAAATATGTTAATAATTGAATTAACTATCTTCTGATATCAGATCTTCAGATCATCTTCACAGACCTGCCGAGAGCCAGTTTTTACTCTGAATTATTATTTGACTGCTTAATATCAGAGGGTGACAGTTTGTTTTTAAGTTTTTGCATGTCTGCACTTACCTTTTTCTGAACAATCTTTCCATATATCTGAGTGGTTCTTATATCAGTATGGCCCAACAATTCCATTGCTGTCTCCATAGGGACATCATTCAGCAAAAGCACTGTAGTTGCAAAAGTGTGCCGAGCTGTGTGGGTGGTTAATTTCTTCTTGATATCACACAAATCAGCTACCTCTTTGAGATACGCATTATACCGCTGGTTACTGTTCATTGGAAGTAATTTTTTGAATGTTTTGCAGTATTCATGATCTCTATACTTTTCAATGATTTCACGTGGAATTGGTAGCAGGGGCACATTTTCAGTTGTATCTGTCTTCTTGCGATTTCGAATAATCCATTTTTCACCATCAATTCCAACTGCGATATCGTCCACTGTCAATGCTTCAGCATCAGAGTAAGCATATCCTGTGTAACAACTAAAAACGTAGCAATCACGCACCTCTTCCAGTCGCTTAACATTGAATTCCTTTTTGTAGAGCAAATCAAGCTCCTCTTGATCCAGGAACTCCCTCTTGGTCTTTTTGATTGAACATTTGAAGTGTTCAAAAGGACTGGTGGAAATATATTCCAACATAACGCCATATTTCATGATCTGCTTTAAATCTTTCGCGTACTTCATTGCAGTGTTATGGCCTATCTTCTCAACCGCCCTCAGGTAATGTTCAAATTCTACAATAAAGTTCAGTTTCAATTCATCGAGATTGACATCCGTTCTCCTGAATTTGGATTTAACAAAATCGCTGCACTTTCCATATAAGATTTGAAACCTCTTATGCCTACCTTCTGATAGATCATTGACTTCTCTACGTTCCAGAAGGTGCTGGTTGAATTGTCGGAATAGTTGCAGAAATGTTTTCTTGATTTCCTTTACGCCTTTGTAGCTTTTCTTTACGTCATCAGCCGAAACAATGTCCTTGGTGGAAATCAAAATATTATAGTGCTTAATGACTTCAGCTTTGACAAGGGTCAAGTAATCATTGATTTGCCCGGCTTCACTATACTTATTATTTACTTTATTGTTTTCAGCGTCCCAAAATTTTGGGAAAATTTGCTTTTGCGTAGAGAATTCAGCCCGTTGGCCATCAACGGTGATCCTTGCCCAAATGGGTACAAGACCCTGTTTGTTCATTTTGGCCTTCTTTAGCCAAAAGAGAATTGAGAATGTTTGATTGAAGTTCATGGTCGTAATATTTAAGTGACTGAACTCGCTTCAATTGACTGCAAATCGACCGCTTGGGAATTGATGCTCATTGATGTGTTTTCATCATCATTGGCTTCCCTCGGGGACCAAGTAACAAAAAACCAATAGGTCCCCGAATAGGTCCCCTACCCCATGGATTTGTTTGTTACTTTTTGAATGGCCTGATAATGAAAAAAGCCACTCTTCATTGATTTTGAGTGGCTTTGGTTTCGGATGAACCTAAAATGTGATCCCGCTGGGGCTCGAACCCAGGACCCTAACATTAAAAGTGTTATGCTCTACCAGCTGAGCTACGGAATCTTTCCCCGAAATCTTGCTCTACCTCCCGATAGCTATCGGGAGAGCTACGGAATCTTTCCCCGAAATCTTGCTCTACCTCCCGATAGCTATCGGGAGAGCTACGGAATCTTTCCCCGAAAATTTTGCTCTACCTCCCGATAGCTATCGGGAGAGCTACGGAATCTTTCCCCGAAATTTTGCTCTACCTCCCGATAGCTATCGGGAGAGCTACGGAATCTTATCATTCTTGCCTAAATTTGAGGCTTCCCTGATTTGAGGGCACAAAGGTAACAGGATATGAAAAATAAGCAAAAAGCGATTTCAAAAATTCTAACTCTTATTCTATTTCTTCTCTCTGCCCAGATGAGTGCCCAACCTTCAAAAGAACTCATAAAAAAGGCAGACTCCCTTTTTGCCGCAAAACAATACACACAATCCCTCGAACTCTATAAAGAAGTCTTGAATAAGCATGAATATTCGGAGGCTATGCTGCTCAAGATGGCTTTTATACAAGAAGGATTGGGGCAGATCAGTGAATCATTGTATTATCTCAATCTCTATCATAAAGTATCAGACGATGATCTGGCCTTGACAAAAATGGAAGAATTGGGCAAAAAGCACCGTTTGCAAGGATATGCTGAGAGTCAATCGTGGAAAGTTTCTCTCTTATTTAAAAAATATTATGACATCATTTTCAAGGTATTGATGGGCATAGCCATTTTCCTGCTGGCTTTGCTGATTTACCTGAAGCGGAAGAAACTGAACCCTATGCCGATAGCAATAACGCTTTCAGCATTCCTGGCGCTCCTATTTTTCCACGTCAACTTCAGTCAGAATACAAATACAGGAATTGTTCACTATAATTCTACCTATCTCATGAGTGGTCCATCAGCTGGATCCTCCGTGGTGGAAATCATAGATGAAGGACATCTACTGGATATATTGGGCAAAAAAGATGTGTGGGTACACACCAAATGGATGAATCAGGATGTGTACGTAAAGGAAGACCAGATATTGGTAATTGAACTCTAGATCAATATCGTATAGAAAGAGAGCCTTTATACTCTTTATTTGAATACTCAATCAAATAGTAATAGACACCAGCCGCTTCACCTTTCCCGAACCATTTAAAATTTCTGTCGGTACTCTTAAAAACCTCCTTGCCCCATCTGTTATAGATACGGATGGCCTGAAACTCAGAAGTACAATTATCCAACGGAAGAATATTCTCCACTTCATCGGTAATCGAATTTTTGATTTCCATAGCATAGTAATCATTGATACCATCATCATTGGGTGAAAAGTAATTGATTGGTGTAAAACCATTATCCCCTCCATCAATGTCTGTGATTTTGATATCTACCGCCACAGTATCTGCCTTCAGATTAAAGCATCGATCATCAAAAACACGAAAAGTGAAGGTGTAGTCGTTCTCATAAATTCCATTTTCAAAAATGGAACAGTCAGGATTCCAACTAAAAGTACTGGAAACAGTCCCCACCCCTTCTGCTGGTTCAAAAATATATCCATTGGGAGCAACATTTCCCTCTGCCTTTATCATTTCCAACTTGATAAAATCCTGTGGAGAATTATCGGCATCTGTAGCCTGTAACCCAAGCACTATTTGATTGCCCCGAGCCATTTGGATTTGATTATTATTAAATGTCAAATCCTGGTTGAGGTTATTAATGGTGAGCAGTGGTGCTGCATTAAGTGGTGGTAATACCTTGACTTCCACTTCCACGGTATCAGCCTGATAGATTTTGCACTTATTAAGACTATCCACCACCAGAAACTGAAGGTCAAAACTATCCAACTTATCCAAATCCAATTTATCACAATTTAAATCCCAGCTGAATTGAGACTCGATGGATGAAAATCCTTCGGCTTTTGAAAACAATACCCCCAATCCTCTGAGAGAATCTGCACTCAATTGATTACTTCCTATCAAGTCAAGTACGAGATGATCACTGGCATCAGGATCATTACCCAAAACATTGAAAGATAATGTTTCAAACAACCTTTTTTGAACCCCTGAAACGATACGTTCATTGGGAGAAGAAGTAAGATTCGTATCAATAATCGGGGGGCCGTTGTGGGGTAGTATAACAGTAAAGTTATAATCGAGTTTTATAGGATCATTTAAATCACAATCATCCAGGTCATCTACCTGAATGGTTACTTTAAAAGTGGTTCTTTGTGTGAAATCATAAATGTCACAAAAAGCATCCCAATCCAGTCTGCCCTTCACATATCCTGGAGCCCTGCTTAATTCTGTATAAGTGATTCCAGCATTAGCCATAATAAAACCATCAGTAAGCAGCGATACTAACAACTCGTCACCTTCGTCATCAAAGATTTCAAATTCCAACTGATCGAGCGGCACCGGAGCGGGTATGTCTTTCGTACTCTTTCCCTCCAATAAGGTGATCATACCAGGAGTTACATCATCAAAATAAGGATCTGTGTTAGGAGGAGGTTCAATATTGACCGTTACCTTAAGGGTGTCTAATAGTGGGAGGCTACAAGCGTCATCCATAGCTATAATTCCGATTTCGTTGGGGCCGCCCAGAAAGAATGGACAAACCGGAAAACAAATCGTAAAATCCTGAGTGCTACCATTTCTAAGTGTAGCGGTCACATCGGCTGGCAAAACTTCATTCAAATCTTTGTTGTTAAAGTTTAAACCAACTGCCCGGATCCGAATTTGCTCTGTAAAATTATCCGCTAATCTTTCAGAGTCGGCATCAGATACGGTTACAGTGATACAACGATCTTGTCCTGCATCGGCAGCGGTGAGTGATATGGAAGTCGGGCCTGTAATTTGTGGGGGTACTGCATCGGCACACCCATCTACTACGAGCATTTGAAAATCTCTTCTGGAGATTCCAATCAATTCCTTATTCCTGTACTCCTCTATCTTAACAGCAAACACAAACAACCCTTGAATGAGCGGTGTAGCCGTGAGCAATCCCGCGGTGCTGATCTTCAAATCCGGATTACCACCAATCACCCCATCAATATCAAACCCTGGTCTCCATTGAACCAGTGGGTAAGGCTTTGGTAGAATTGGGGGCAAAGCTACTGCCTGATGTGTGTTCAAAGGAGTTGTTAGTGTATATACGAGAGAATCCCCATCATCATCTACTCCTGCAAAATCGACATAGTAGGGTCTACCAGGGCAAGCATAGTCATTGAGAGGAGGAAATAATCGGGGAGACGAATTAATAAAAGGTGCACCGTCCTTTACCACAGGAGGAAATTCCAATAAAAAAGTTTGGCCAGCCGAAATGCCTCCATTCTGTGGAGTTGGATCTTCACTAAAGATATTGGTAATGGTATAGTTTCTACAGCATCTTTCCCATGCCACATAATACCCTTCTGGTTCATTAAATAAAGCAGGGTCTAAAGTGAGCGTAGTGGTGTATATAAGTTTATCAGTAATTATTTCACCGTTAGAGCATTCAGGTTGCGTGTAAGCGACACTACTTTCGTTGCTTAATTGCAAGACGACACTTGAAATAAACGTATCTGTACTCTTACGAAAGATGGAAACCGTAGCCGTTTGATCCTTTGCACCTGCAGCACCATTAATCTTATCAAAGTAAATAATGAGATTCAAACGGTAAGTAGATCCACTAATATGGAGCAGTTCAAACTCTCCTCCTACAATGTGAGAAGCACCCGCCTGAAGGCCGCAAAGACACAATAAAACGATAAAAATTCTTCTCATAGCAGGTACTAAATCGAAATATAAGGATTGTACTAGCGGCAAGAAACCCCCATAATAGTGTATTTTGAATTATTCGTGATCCTTGCGAATTCGTAGTATTTTCGCGCTCATATGAAGAAAGGGGATTTATTGGAGAATGTGTATATAGAGACCTTGGCTGCGGAAGGGAAATGCGTTGCCAAAATAGATGGACTAGTAATATTCTTAAAAGGTGGAGCCCCCGGAGATGTTGTTGATGCAATAATTACACGAAAGAAAAAGAGTTTTGTAGAAGCTCGTGTCACTAAAGTTGTCAAGGAATCCGACCAGCGCACGGAACCCTTTTGTTCTCATTTTGGTACCTGTGGCGGTTGTACCTGGCAGCACATCAACTATGAAACACAATTATTCTATAAACAAAAGCAGGTTCAGGACAATCTAGAACGAATTGGCGGGCTCAATCTCCCTCCAATACAACCCATACTTGGCTCAGCGAAAACAAAACTATACCGCAATAAGCTTGACTATACCTTCACACACAGTGAATGGCTTGTCTGGGAAGATTTGCAAAGTGATAAAGTAAAAGGTCCGGCCCTGGGGTTTCACATCCCCAAAATGTTCGACAAAGTATTCGATGTAAAAGAGTGCCACCTTCAACCTGATCCGTCCAACGGAATTCGGCTTGCGCTAAAAGCAACTGCCCTGAAAATGGACATCCCCTTCTTCGATTTAAGAAGTCAGGAAGGTTTTTTAAGAACGGTAACGATTCGCACCTCAACTTCAGGGGAAACGATGGTCATCCTCCAGGTAACTCAAAAGAAAATGGAGTGGATAGAACCACTCCTACAGATGTTGGCAGATAAATTTCCACAGCTCACTTCGGTCAACTACGTTGTCAATAGTAAAAGGAATGACACCTTCCATGATCTTGAAATAGTCACATGGAAAGGCAACCCTTATATCACAGAGCAAATGCCCAAAGCTAATGACGAAGGAATGCTTCAGTTTAGGGTGGGCCCAAAGTCATTCTACCAAACCAATTCTGATCAGGCTCATGAACTATATAAAATAGCATGGCAGTTGGCCGATTTAAAGGGAGACCAACTTGTCTATGATTTGTATACCGGCACGGGTACTATTGCTAATTTTGTTGCCGGAAGCGCTAAGAAGGTAATCGGACTTGAATATGTGGCTGATGCTATTGAAGACGCAAAGGTCAATTCGCAGATTAATGAAATTACCAACACAGAATTCTTTGCAGGAGATATCAAAGACTTACTCGATGACTCCTTTTTAAATACACATGGCCGGCCGGATGTTGTCATTACTGATCCACCTCGGGCAGGAATGCACGAAGATGTGTGCAAGATGCTTTTAAACGCTGAGCCTCAGCGCATTGTTTATGTAAGTTGTAATCCGGCAACTCAAGCTCGCGATCTAAAAATCCTTTCAGAAAAATACGAGATCATTGCCATCCAACCCGTAGACATGTTTCCCCACACCATGCATGTGGAAAATGTGGTAAGCCTCAGGCGTATTACATAAAACGTCAAATAATTATTTGTACGCTTTTGAATTCATTAAGCGAATAGTCAATATCGCGTCTTAATTTTTATAACTATGAGACAGCGGTTGCTCAGTGAAGGTGCAAGTGAATTACAATATGAAATTCGTGAAATTGTAAAGAAGGCGGAACAACTTAAAACCTTAGGACAACACATTGCCTGGGAAAATATTGGAGACCCTATACAAAAAAATCATATCATCCCCCTTTGGATCAAAGAAATAGTGGCTGAGTTGGTTATGCAAAATGAATCATACGGCTACTGCCCATCAAAAGGAGTAGTTGAAACACGTGAATTTCTGGCTAAGCAAACCAACTCATTGGGTGGAGTTCAAATTACAGCTGACGATATTTGCTTTTTCAATGGTTTAGGGGATGCTATTTCAAAAGTTTACCAATTCATCACCCACACTTCGCGCGTGATTGGGCCTTCACCTGCCTACTCCACACATTCCAGTGCCGAAGCAGCACACGCCAACCATGAACCTATTACCTATAAACTGGATCCCGAAAACCATTGGTATCCTGATCTGGACGATCTCTACAATAAGGTAAAGTACAATCCTAATATCGTTGCTATTCTCATCATCAACCCTGACAACCCTACAGGGATGATCTATCCAAGAAAAATATTGGAGAGGATTGTGTCCATCGCAAAGGAATTCAATCTATTTCTCATTGCTGACGAGATCTACATCAATATCAGCTACAACGGTGAACAACCTTGTTCGCTCGCAGAAATCATTGGAGATGTTCCCGGTATTTCTATGAAAGGAATTTCAAAAGAAATACCATGGCCAGGCAGCCGATGTGGTTGGATGGAATATTATAATAGAGACCAAGACATACAGTTTGATAAGCTTTGCCAAACGTTGGATAATGCCAAAATGATTGAAGTGTGCTCTACAAAATTACCTCAAATGGCCATCCCAAAAATTATGGGCGACCCAAGGTTTAAACCTTACCGGAATGAGGCCAACAAAAAGATAGGGGTAAAAAGCAAAAAAATTGCAGATATCCTGAGGCCTATTCCACAAGTTACCTTCAATGAAACCTATGGAGCATTTTATAATACGATCATCTTCAGAGAGGATACATTGAAACCCGGTCAAAAAATTAAGATTGACAAACCACAAGTAAGTGAACTTGTTGAAAAATGGGTGGCTAACGAAACTTCGTTGGATAAAAGATTTGTCTATTACCTGCTTGGCGCAAAAGGAGTCTGTGTTGTTCCGATCTCCTCTTTTTGTTCCGATCTCCAGGGATTTCGAGTTACGTTACTAGAGGAAGATGAAGAGTTGCTTGTAAAAACCTTTACAGCCATTAAAGATGGAATAACGGAGTACCTTGCTTCCTAAAAAGTCTTGTGCGATTTCGACATCTCCACAAACTCTTTCGTCTGTTCAATTCTCTTGCTAACCATGGGCAATTTTTTCATGTACTCCACCTCTATGGAGGCAATTCCAAAATCTTCTACGACCTTTCCACGTATTCCATAAAACCCACGACCCCGAAACGGATACATTTTTGTGACATTAGGGAAGTGCACGGTATCAAACACCTCTCCGTCTTTATCATAAAAAGTACCAAAGTGCATAGGGTCACCTTTTAAGGTGCTGGTGTTTTTGGTTGTCACTACATAACCCACAATCGTTACTATGTTTCCAATTTTTTGCATCAGCTCTTTCGCTACCGTATCTCCTCGCTTTGGCGTCTCCAACAATAAAAACGGATCACACAACGGAAACCCCAACAACTCTATCTCATCAAACGCATCTTCCAATGGTTGACGGTGTAAAACAGGCAATGGATATTCTTTCGGTGCTGTATCAAACAATGACGTTGATTGTGTTTTTCGTTTGTTCGCATTTTGGTGACTCAAATAAAGCATGGCCTCCCAAAGCAAACGCTGTTTGGTTTTATTGGTAAACCTAAAAGCCCCCAACCGGATAAGAATTCTGACCTGCTCTAAACCAGCTGGCACTCTTCTTAAAAAATTATCTAAGCTGGTATACTCACCGTGACGCTGCCTCTCTTCCGGTATCAACTTTGCAATCTTATTCTCTAAACTTTTCAGATGGATGAATCCAATAAAAATTTCATCTCCATATATAGTGGTGAGATGATCGCTTTGATTCACACAGGGGGCATTGATCTTCGCTCCACTCATGCGCGCCTCATGAAAATAAAATTCGGTACGATAAAAGCCTCCAAAATTGTTGATTACCCCCACCATAAACTCCAGCGGGTAGTGCGCTTTCAAAAACAAACTCTGATAACTCTCCACCGCATAGCTAGCTGAGTGTCCTTTAGAAAAAGAATAACCTGAAAAACTTTCTATCTCATACCACACCCGATCAATAACATGTTGTTCATATCCTAATTTTTTACAATTAATAAAAAAGCTTTTCTCTATCCGCTGAAACTCTTCCCTCGAGCGAAATTTGCCCGACATTCCCCTGCGCAATACATCGGCTTCCGTCAAAGTCATATTAGCAAAATGATGCGCCACTTTAATTACATCCTCCTGGTATACCATTACCCCGTAAGTTTCCTTCATGAGTTCATTTATCTTCTCATGAATGGCCTCATATTTACCGCCATTACTTACCAAATGAAACCGTTCGATATAGGCGCGCATCATACCCGATCGTGCTACACCCGGTCGGATGATAGAACTTGCTGCCACCAGTGTGAGATAGTCTTCACAACGCAACTTGCCTAACAACATGCGCATGGCCGGTGACTCCACATAAAAGCAACCCATCGCCTTACTATCGCGCAATAATTTTTTTATTTTTTCATCTTTCTTAAAATCATGAAACCGATGAATGTTCACATCAATTCCCCGATTTCGTTTTACGTGCTTTACCGTTTCCTTTAAATGACCCAATCCACGCTGACTCAAAATATCAAACTTAAAAATGCCAATATCTTCTGCATTGTGCATTTCAAAATGGGAAACCGGATAACCCTTTGGAGGAAACTGAATAGCCGTGTACGCATAGATGGGCTTCTCCGTAATCAATACCCCTCCCGCATGAATGGAAATATTGGCGGGTAAATCCTTTATATACTCTGCATACTTAAAAATCAGTTCCGTAATATGATCCCGGTCTTTATGCCGATCCGGTTCTTCTACGATAGCGTCAATCTCTTCTTTGGGTAAACCAAAAACTTTTCCCAACTCACGCAACACCGATCGCTTTTGGTAAGTCACATGCGTTCCCAACA
This sequence comes from Cyclobacteriaceae bacterium, assembly GCA_039971015.1. Classification (GTDB taxonomy): domain Bacteria; phylum Bacteroidota; class Bacteroidia; order Cytophagales; family Cyclobacteriaceae; genus ELB16-189. Next base: position 35,578 of record JBDVKV010000013.1, on the reverse strand, counting down.
AACAAACATGGTCGCTGCCGTACCTGGAGAAAATGTAATCATAAATTGCATCCCTGTTGTCCCATGAAAAATCAATATCAAAGTCGGGTGGTGTAGTGCGTTCAGAATTCAAAAACCGCTCAAAGTATAAATCCAATTCAATCGGATCCACATTAGTAATCCCCAGGCAATAAGCCACTACGCTATTGGCACCACTGCCACGTCCCACGTAATCAAAACCCTGTTGTCTGGCAAACTGCAACAGGTCATAGGCTATAAGGTAGTAAGCGCAAAACCCCTTACCCTTAATAATATTAAGTTCTCTTTGAAACCGCTCTCGCAAATCCGGCTTACTCACATCGTATCGGTTACTAAACCCTTCCCACGCTTTGGTGACCAATAAATCCCAATCGCCTTCTTCACTTCCTGTTAATGTTTTTTTATTCTTATCCGTTTTCAGTTCAAAGTCAATGAAACACCTATTCATCAACTGTTGTGTGTTCTCTATCAAGTCCGGGTAATCAGAAAACATCTCTGCCAGCTTTTCTTCCGGCATCATAATTTCATTGGGCAATGCTTGTTGCTCCTCCGCCAATTTGCTAAGCAGTGTGTTTTTATCAATAGACCGCAGTAAACGGTGAACGTTAAAATGAATTTTATTGGCAAAAGTGACGGGGTGATGAACTACAAATTTTGCTGTGTACATTTTGTACGATTGATAAAGCCTTAGGTGATTGATTTGATGAATACGAACGCCCAAAAATTCATTTGGACGAAGAAGATCAGGCTCTAATGTCCCGAAAGGGTAGATCACAAAAACGTTTTCGAATACAGGAGCACGATTGGGTAAGGTTTTATTATTGAGATTATGATAAGATAAAAACCTGTTGATCTCCTCAAACCCATCGTTGTTCTGTGCAATAGCAATGAAGAGCAGTTGATCCTCATTTCTGAACTCTACACCCACAGCGATTTCCAATTCGTATGCTTCTTTTCCAAAAGCAGTGAGGTTGCTCCCGTTGACTGGTGCTTTCTCCGCACAAAGCCTCAACATCTCAATGTACGAGGCGGTGTTGTTGATCTCTGTCAGAATCAATTTGTGTACACCACATCGCTTTGCTTCATTAAAGAGGTCCTCCACCTGTAAGGTGCCGTATTTAAAACTAAAAGCCGTATGGCAATTGATAAACATAATATCTAATTAGCTATGTGATGATGAATTGATGAGATGATAAAAAGCCTTAATGATCACATCAGCTCATTAAACAATCATCACATCACCCCTTGAACGCATTCATTTCCATTCGCACCCGTTTGTTCACATTCAGTGTAGTGGCACGAACTAATTTATCTACTCCGTGCTTGTGTTTCATACGATCCATGGCTTCATAAAGACTGATGCTCTCTTCCGTATCATCAAACAAACTGATTTGATGATTGCCATGTACTAAACTACTCAAGCGAACTCCCACCAACCGGATGAGCATCCTTCTATTGTAAAGTCGCTCAAACAATTCCAACACAACCCTAAGTAACACATGATCAGAAGAAGTATAAGGAATGTGCACTTGCTTGGTCTCTGTATCAAAATTGGCATAACGAATTTTTACCGTCACACACGAAGTAAGTTTCTTTTGTTCACGAAGGGTAAACGCCACCTTTTCAATCATGGCGATTAAAATTGATTTGATTCCTTTCACATCGATAGAGTCCTGATCAAAAGTGCTTTCCGTAGAAATTGATTTTTGCTCACTGTAAGAAACAATGGGAGAGTTATCGATACCGTGCGCTTTGTTCCAAAGACTAATGCCATTCTTACCAAAAGCGCTTACTAAAAATTTCAAAGGCATTTCCCGCAACGTGGCCACCTTTCGCACACCCATGTCATAAAGAAAAGAAGCAGTTTGTTTGCCAATCATAGGAATTTTCTCCACCGACAAAGGTGCCAGAAAATCTTTCTCCTCTCCTGCCGGAATATGTTTCTCTGCGTTGGGCTTAAACTCTCCCGTTACCACTTTAGACACTAGTTTATTGACCGACATCCCCATTGAGATAGGGAGACCACTGTCTTTTATTACTTTCTTGCGCAACTCCACCGCCCATTTAAAAGCCCCGAAGTAACGATCCATGCCTGAAGCATCGATATAAAATTCATCGATAGAAGCTTTCTCAAAAGCTGGAGCAGAATCGGCAATGATTTCAGTAACCAGATGAGAGTGCTTACTGTAAGCCTCCATATCTCCAGAGATCACTTTAGCATCAGGACACAGTTGTAATGCCAGATACATGGGCATGGCGGAGTGCACCCCAAATTTTCGAGCTTCATAACTACAGGCCGCCACCACCCCGCGTTTATTACTGCCTCCTATTATCAAAGGCCTGTTTTTAAGCTCTTTGTGCAGTTTGCATTCTACTGCCACAAAGAAGGCATCCAAATCCATGTGTATGACGTTGCGGGTATCCATTAGGCAATAATACTAAATATTTTAGTAATTGCTAAACGAGATGAGGGTTTGGCATTTAGTTAACTATCTGATAGTAAATGTTTTAATTCATTTACTAGTTGAAATTATTTTACAAGTTGTTCCACCTGATCAGTCACGCCTTTATTGTTATTCATCGCATGCCACAGGTCATAATTTGCCTGCAAATTCATCCAATAGTGGGGAGTAGTTTTAAAAGCGCGGGCAAGTTTAAGAGCCATTAATGGGGAGATTCCGGCTCTTTTATTAACAATGGTAGACAAATTAGGCCGAGTGATAAGTAGCTTTTCACTAGCTTCTGTAACAGTTAAGCCAAGAGGATCAAGATAGAATTCTAACAAAATCTCTCCTGGGTGTGGGGGATCATGTTGAATAAATTTTTTCATTTAATGAGTGTCTAAGTAATCAATACTTGTCGCCTTACCATCTGTGAATTCAAAGATAATCCTGTAATTACCAGAAACATCAATTGACCAATAACCTTGATCTGGCCTTACTTTTTAGCTAAAATTGTACTGCGTAACGTAACACATTACAAATGTGAGTAATGTTTTTTGAATTCGCAACTTAAGGATACTCAAATGTCATTTTTTACCTCAAAAGAGCACCCAAAGTAAATCAGTAAGAAATGGGATATTTCAAAAAATTGCTCTTTAAAAAACCCAAATTTCTCCACATCTACTCATCCTTACCTAACATTCGTTAACCTTTTCTTTTAAATTTTTTTCCAATCATTTGTTGAATCACAAGAAAAAAATTTCCATCCTTGTACCACAGCACAAGCAAAAAGTGAAGATGAACACAACGCAGCGATACGAAATAACTAACTCCCTGATCAATTCGATCACGGGTATGCTTGTCATTATTAGCGTCATTATTCTTCGAAAACCGGGGTGGTGATACTATTATTTTAAACTGAATAATAAACCGCCCCGAGAAATTGGGGCGGTTTTGTTTTATATGGGTTTTAACAAACTAACGATTGTTCTAAAGTATGTACTACACTAATGACACGACACTTTTCCTAAATGGAAAATTCGTAAAAGCAGCAGACGCAAAGACTGACCTCTTCAGTCAAACACTTCACTATGGATATGGTGTGTTCGAAGGAATACGCGCTTACCAAACAGTAAACGGAGTAAAAGTTTTCAAAGCCCATGAGCACTATGAGCGATTGCTCCACAGTGCTTCACTGATGGGCATACCTCTTCACTACAATACAGAAGAACTTACCCAGGCTACTTACGAAGTGCTGGCCAGAAACAACCAAAGCAATGCCTACATACGCCCATTGGTTTTTTGTAGCCCCAACATGGCGCTCACCCGCCCCAATGAAGTTTCATTAATGATTGCCACATGGGAGTGGGGAAAATATCTGGGAGATCAACTTTTAAAAGTTTGTATTTCATCTTATCAAAGACCCAACCCGAAGTCATTTAAGATTGAAGCCAAAGCCTGTGGTCATTATGTGAATTCAATATTGGCCACCACCGAAGCCAAACAACGTGGCTTCGATGAGGGACTCCTTCTCGATATTGAAGGTTTTGTAGCCGAAGGTCCTGGCGCCAATTTCTTTTATGAAAAAGACGGTGTGCTGTACACTCCGCCAAAAGGGAACATCCTTCCTGGTATCACGCGTCAAACAGTATTGGAAATTTGTCGTGAGTTGGATTTGAAAGTTGTTGAAAAATTATTCAAACCAGAAGACCTGTTCGAAGCGGACAGTGCTTTTTTCTGCGGTACAGCTGCCGAAGTAATCGGAATTGATTCCATCGAAGGACAACAATTCAGCAAACCATGGAAAGAATCCATGGGAGCTACGGTTCAGGAAGCTTACCGTTGTCTCGTTTTAGATAAGAGTTACAGTTACGTAATCGTGTAATAATTCAAAGCAAGCTTAGCACAACTTGAACCTTTGAATACTGAATAAAAATGGAGTTAAATAAATACAGTAAAACGATTACCCAGGACACCACTTTGCCTGCAGCGCAAGCAATGCTATACGGTATCGGTTTAACTGAGCACGATCTAAAAAAAGCACAGGTAGGAATAGTAAGTACAGGCTTTGATGGCAACACCTGCAACATGCATCTCAATGCTTTGGCACAAGAGGTGAAGCAGGCCGTGTGGGATCAGGAGTTAGTGGGGTTGGTTTTTCATACCATAGGAGTGAGCGATGGCATCTCCAATGGTACCGAAGGCATGCGTTATTCCCTGGTAAGTCGTGAAGTAATTGCCGACTCTATTGAAACTGTTTGCAATGCGCAGTACTACGATGGGTTGATCGCGGTTGTTGGTTGTGATAAAAATATGCCAGGCTCCTTAATTGCCATGGGCAGATTAAACCGTCCCGCTATTATGGTGTATGGAGGAACCATTGCCGGTGGACATTGGAAAGGGAAATCACTCAACATTGTTTCAGCATTTGAAGCATTGGGAGAGAAGATGGCCAACAAACTTTCTGATGAAGATTACAAGGGAATCATTCAAAACTCTTGCCCGGGAGCTGGCGCATGCGGTGGCATGTATACGGCCAACACCATGGCCTCTGCCATCGAAGCGTTAGGCATGGCACTTCCCTACTCTTCCTCTAATCCTGCTTTGAGCAAAGAAAAGTCAGCAGAATGTAAAACTGCGAGCGAAGCCATCCATTTACTTCTGGAAAAAGATATTAAGCCACGCGACATTATGACGATGAAGGCTTTTGAAAATGCAATTACCCTTGTGATGGCTTTAGGCGGATCTACCAATGCTGTGCTGCATTTGATCGCCATGGCAAGATCAGTAGGCCTGAAAGTCACTCAGGAAGATTTTCAAAGACTATCAGACAGCACACCACTGATTGCCGACCTGAAGCCAAGTGGAAAATATTTGATGGAAGACCTGCACAAAATTGGAGGCACTCCGCTTGTGCTAAAATATCTTCTTGATAAAGGGCTTCTCCATGGTGATTGTTTAACAGTAACCGGGAAAACACTTGCCGAGAATTTACATGATGTGGCCGCAATCGATTTTGAAAAACAAGACATCATCGTACCATTAGAAAAGCCAATCAAAAAATCAGGGCACCTGCAAATCCTTTATGGCAACCTGGCAGAAAAAGGATCGGTCGCTAAGATCACTGGCAAGGAAGGTGAAAAATTCAAGGGAAAAGCCCGCGTATTCAATGGAGAATTTGAGTTAATCAAAGGGATCTCTTCCGGAAAAGTAAAAGAAGGAGATGTAGTGGTTATCCGTTACGTGGGGCCTAAAGGTGCGCCCGGTATGCCTGAAATGCTGAAACCTACCAGCGCCATTATGGGTGCAGGTCTCGGAAAAAATGTAGCGCTCATTACCGATGGAAGGTTCTCAGGTGGAACACACGGCTTTGTGGTAGGTCACATTACCCCTGAAGCATTTGACGGAGGTTTACTCGCTCTGGTAGAAGATGGTGATTGGATTGAAATCGATGTAAGCAAACATCAACTGAATTTGTTGGTGGACGAAAAAACACTGGTGATCCGGAAGTCAACTTTCAAAACACCAGAATTGCGTGTAAAAAATGGTGTACTCTATAAATATGCGAAACAAGTAAAAACTGCTGCTGATGGATGCGTTACTGACGAAGATTGAGGAGAAAAAGAAAACATCAACTCAACAAAAAATTTCCGGATCGGAAGCTTTGCTTCAATGCCTTGTTGCCGAAGGCGTCACAACATTATTCGGATATCCGGGCGGAGCCATCATGCCTGTGTATGACGCTCTTTATGGATACACTGATCAACTCAATCACATTCTCGTTCGTCATGAGCAAGGAGCTGTTCATGCCGCTCAAGGTTATGCAAGGGTTTCTGGTAAAGTGGGTGTAGCACTCGCTACTTCAGGACCTGGAGCAACCAATCTCGTAACTGGTTTAGCAGATGCATTAATTGATTCAACTCCAATCGTTTGTATTACTGGTCAGGTGTTTGCTCACTTGCTGGGAACAGATGCCTTTCAGGAAATAGATGTGGTCAACACCACTAATCCTGTAACCAAGTGGAACGTACAAATTACCGAGGCCAAAGACATTGCGGAGTCGGTAGCCAAAGCTTTTTACATAGCGCGTTCGGGAAGACCTGGGCCGGTACTGATCGACATTACCAAGAACGCTCAAAATGAATTGATTGATTCATTCGAGTATAAAAAATGTGAAGTGGTGAGAACCTACAAACCAAAACCAGCTTTACAACCTCAGCAAATCGAAGACGCTGCTGAGCTCATCAATAACGCAAAGAAACCTTATCTGTTGGTAGGACAAGGTGTGCTGCTTTCTGAAGCCACTGATGAACTATTATCCTTTACTGAAAAAACAGGAATACCTGTAGCCAGCACTTTGCTTGGATTAGGTGCCCTCCCTACGGATCATCCAAACTACGTTGGGTTTCTTGGCATGCATGGCAATTATGGTCCTAATGTAAATACCAATGAATGCGATGTATTAATTGCAGTGGGCATGCGCTTCGATGATCGTGTTACCGGAAACGTGGCCAAGTACGCCACACAAGCCAAGGTGATCCACATTGAAATCGACCGAGCCGAAATCAATAAGATCATAAAAGCAGATGTAGCTGTACATGCCGATGCCAAAGAAGCACTAACGGAGCTAACAAAATATTGTAAAGCTGGAAATCACAGTTCATGGGTTGAAAGTTTTGAAGCGTTGAACCGCAAAGAGCATGAAAAAGTAACTAGCAGAGAATTTGATCCCAGCGGGGAGTTAAAAATGGCCGAAGTAGTTAACCATTTGTCGCTATTGACCAACGGGAAAGCCATTGTGGTTACCGATGTGGGTCAGCATCAAATGATTGCTGCGCGCTATTATAATTATAAAGATCCCAGAACCAATGTCACTTCTGGTGGTGCGGGAACGATGGGATTTGCGTTACCTGCAGCGATGGGTGCCAAATTGGCAAAGCCTCAACAGCAAGTAATTGCTGTAATTGGAGATGGAGGATTTCAAATGACACCTCAGGAATTGGGAACGATTATGCAATACAACATTCCTGTGAAGGTGCTGGTACTTAATAATAGTTTTTTGGGGATGGTACGCCAGTGGCAAGAGTTGTTCCATGAGAAAAGATACTCCTCAACGGAAATGACCAATCCTGATTTTATCAAATTGGCCCAGGCCTATAACATACCCGCAAAGAAGGTAAACCAACGCAATGAACTTATTGCTGGGCTAAAAGAAATGTTAGAATCAGATTCCTCATACTTCCTTGAGGTAGTTGTCGGAAAAGAGGACAACGTATTCCCAATGATACCTACTGGCGCAGGAGTATCAGATGTATTGTTAGAAAAAGTTGACCATTAATTATATGAAACAAGAATACACCATTGAACTGTCTGCGGAGAATAATTTTTCAATACTCAACAGGATTGTGAATGTACTCAATCGGAGACGTGTGCGTATCAAGAAACTAATTGCACAAGAGATCACTGAAGATTTTCGTAAGGGTGGTGCTTTGTTGCTCATCTACACCACGCCTGAGATGATGGAAAAAGTAAAACATCAATTGGAAAAATTAATTGAAGTCGATTATGCCAATTACTACGCAGGCAGTAACGTATTCAATGAAATCAATGACAGGAATAATAAAGAAGTAGTACTTAGTTAAAACAAACAGAAACCAAACATTTTAAAAAATAAGAAATATGGCACAGATTAATTTTGGAGGAACATTGGAGGAGGTTGTTACCCGTGAAGAGTTCCCAATGGAAAAAGCACTGGATGTATTGAGAGATGATACGATTGCAATCATCGGATATGGCGTGCAGGGGCCAGCTCAGGCACTAAACCTACGCGACAATGGATTTAACGTAATCGTAGGGCAAAGAAAAGGATCTAAAACATGGGACAAGGCTGTAGCTCATGGCTGGATTCCCGGGGAAACACTTTTCGAAATTGAAGAGGCAGTTAAGCAAGGTACTGTTATTGAATATCTGCTTTCCGATGCTGGCCAAATTGCGTTGTGGCCAACAGTAAAGCCGCACCTGACTGCCGGAAAAACATTATACTTTTCACATGGGTTTGGAATTACGTTCAAAGAAAAAACCGGAATTGTTCCCCCATCGGATATCGATGTAGTGTTGGCCGCACCAAAAGGCTCAGGAACTTCTGTAAGAAGGTTATTTCAACAGGGAAAAGGAATCAATTCAAGTTATGCTGTTTTCCAGGATGCTACCGGCCAGGCTGAAGAAAAAGCAATAGCACTGGGAATAGGTGTAGGCTCAGGTTATTTGTTCAAAACCGATTTCCAAAAAGAAGTATACTCTGACCTGACAGGTGAGCGCGGCACACTCATGGGTGCCATTGCCGGAATATTTGAAGCACAGTTTGAAGTACTTCGATCCAAAGGACATTCACCTTCAGAAGCCTTTAATGAAACGGTAGAAGAGCTTACGCAAAGTTTGATGCCACTCGTGGCAGAGAATGGAATGGATTGGATGTATGCCAATTGTTCTACTACTGCTCAACGAGGTGCGTTGGATTGGAAGAAAAAATTTAAAGCAGCAACGTTACCCGTATTTAAAGAATTGTACGACAGCGTAGAAAGTGGCGCAGAGGCACAACGTACTATTGAAAAGTGTAGCCAACCCGACTATCGTGAAAAACTAGCTGAAGAATTGAAAGAATTACGTGAAAGTGAACTGTGGCAGGCAGGCGCTGCCGTACGTCAGCTCAGACCTGAGAAAGCTACTGTAGAAGCAAGTATGATAGATTAAATCAAATGGGCAGTTGACAATAAACAATTGACATTTTGCTGTTTGTCAATTGGCTAATTGTCAACTGTCAACCCTTTGAACAATGGTAAACATAACGCTAAATCAACTAGACATCAACGCAGCTGCAGAGGTATTACAAAAGGTAGTGATCAAAACTCCTTTACAGTATCATCGCAAGTTGTCCGAAAAATTAGGATGTGATCTTTACTTGAAACGTGAAGATTTGCAGACCGTGCGTTCCTATAAAATTCGTGGAGCGTATAATCTTATTCAGAGCCTTTCTCCAGACCAGCGAAAAAACGGTGTGGTGTGTGCCAGCGCTGGTAATCACGCGCAGGGGGTTGCCTTTTCATGTCGTGAATTGAACATACAGGGTGTTATCTATATGCCTGCCATCACTCCCAAACAAAAAATCAATCAGGTGAGAATGTTTGGTGGTGAAAATATTGAGATCATTTTGATTGGCGATACGTTCGATGAATGTCAATACCACGCATTGCTTCATGCCAAAAATCATAAGATGGAATTTATTCCTCCCTTCGATCATTTAAAAATAATTGAAGGACAAGGAACGGTGGCCAAGGAGATTTTGGCAGACCAGCCCGATATTGATTTTGTCATTGTGCCCGTTGGTGGTGGCGGACTATGTTCCGGGGTATCCAGCTATTTAAAAACATTTTCCCCTAAAACGAAAATCATTGGTGTGGAGCCACAAGGTGCTCCCTCAATGACTGAAGCATTGAAGGCAGGTCAACCAGTAATGCTGGATAAGATTCAGAATTTTGTGGATGGTGCATCGGTGAAGAAAGTAGGTGACATCACTTTTGAGTTTTGTAAAGACTCCATCAGTGAAATGCTTTTGGTCCCTGAAGGGAAAGTAAGCTCTACCATTCTCCAACTTTATACGGAAGATGCTATTGTTGCTGAACCTGCTGGGGCACTTTCCATTGCCGCACTAGAGCAGTATGCTGATCATCTTAAAGGGAAAACTGTTGTTTGTGTGATCAGTGGTGGCAATAACGATATTGATCGTATGCAGGAGATCAAAGAGAGGTCATTGTTGCATGAAGGCCTAAAACATTATTTCATCATACGTTTTGCCCAACGTCCCGGAGCACTTAAGGAATTTGTGAATCACATTCTCGGCCCTGATGATGACATCGTTCGCTTTGAATTTATCCAAAAGCACAACAAAGAAACAGGACCTGCTTTGATTGGCATTGAAGTGAAGAATGAAACCGACTTCCATTTGTTGGTAAGTCGTATGAATTCAGAAAAAATCAACTATACACTCATCAATCAAAACGAAAATTTGTTTGAGTATTTGGTGTAGTGGCTCTCAGAAGTTATAAATTAGCTTCTCACCTACTCCATCACAATGAAAAAACTTGTACTCTCTCTGCTCTTCTTTTGTATCGTATCAGGGCTGTACGCTCAAAAGAAAATTAAAATTCTGATTTCTGTTGACATGGAAGGACTGGCTGGAGTTGTTACAGAACAGCAACTTGGGCCAGCTGGATTTGAATACAGCCGTTTTCGAGAATTTATGACTAATGAAGCCCTGGCGGCCATTGAAGGTGCCAGGCAAGCGGGTGCGACCGAGATTGTAGTAGTAGATGCCCATGGCAATGGACAGAATTTATTGATTGAAAAACTTCCTAACGATGTCAAACTCATCCGTTCATGGCCAAGAAAAAATCACATGGTGAGTGGGATCGATGATACATTTGATGGGGTAATGCTCATTGGCTACCATTCTTCTACAACCAATATGGAAGGGGTAAGAGCGCATACCTTTTCAAGCGCCAAGCTTACCAATGTGAGTATTAACGAAAAGCCAGTATCAGAAGGCATTTGGGCTGCCATGGTAACAGGACATTATAATGTGCCCGTCATTTTAATCAGTGGAGACAACATTGCCACGAAAGAAACAAAAGACTTTGTGGGAGATATGGAAACGGCTGTGGTGAAAGAAGCTTATGGTTTTCATTCTGCTAAATCATTAACGCCAGCAGCAGCTTGCCAGGTTATTAAGGAGGCCAGCGCAAAAGCGGTAAAAAGGATTAAAGATTTCAAACCTTACAAAGTAACTACTCCGGTTACTTTGGATATCTCATTCAAAAATTACAGGCCGGTAGAACTTCTTTCCTATCTCTCGATCGTAAAACGTACGGACTCCCACACTATTCGCTTCATCGGAGACGATATGATTAAAGTATCCGACTTCTTCATTTTTATGGAAGATTACAACAGCGAGCTGGAGCCATAAAAAATACCCATCAGTTTAAGCTGATGGGTACACCTTACTTTTTATTGAGCAATTACTTTACCTTCTCACCACTTAAACCAACTTTTAGCTTATCAATTGAAAAGTCTAAAAATTCATTTACTGCTTTCCCCACTTCTCTGATATAATCTTCAGATTTACAGACTATGGTATTGCTCAACTCCACTGTTGAATCCTCAACAGTAAAAAATGGAGCATAAGATGGAACTGTAGTTGTTTTTTTGGTGGCTTGGGATTTAAAATCTTGTTTGCCGAAAACCCCATCGATAAGTACTGGTTCTTTTAATAGTAATTCAATGTACTTGTCGGGAGCAGCTGCACCAGGTTTATTCGATTTACCTGCAACGTAGGTTACCCTTGCGTTTTCTAACCTTAAATAGGCGCCTCCTTTTATTTTTACAGTACCCAATGCTGATTTTGGATCAAGATATATACTAGGCACATTGATAGCTGCATCCACTACAATCATGTCATCCAATTCCTGAGACACTTTCGGAAGGCCTTTATGATAAACAGATGAAGAAAATTCTGAAGTGGCTGCACCCCCCAGGTTAGAAATAAAACTTCCTTTCTCTTTACCTTTCTTCGTAACTCGCTTTACATAATAAGAGAATCCATCTGGGACCACCATCAAACTTCCTTCAATTTGCTCCTGGTTAATTCTAGGCCCATCCAACAACTCATCTTCAGCGAAAAATTCCATATTTGGATAGTCCTTGGAATTATACACTTCCATTCCAAGACCTTTCAACTTATTTACATATTCATTATAAATCTGATTAGTCAACTCTTGTAGTTGCTCTGGCTCAACACCTTCTACTCCTACCGCCAACCTTGCCGTAGCATCTCCTTTGTACGAACCACCACCAAACTGACGGCCACCATGAATGGTCTTCTCCGCTTCGGCAATCATTTGATAATACACCTTAAAGTTTTTAATAAATACTTTTTTGGGAGCTTCATCAAAATTCTTGGCTTGTACTTGACCTACATCAACCACTTTATCAGTAATCAATTGGGCTTGGATATTCAGGGAGGATAGGAGGGCAAATACCATTGCCCCTATTACTATAATGTATTTACTGGGTTTCATAGCGATTTAGGTTTTAATTAATGGTATAAAGGTTGGCAATGACCCTAAGTAATGTAATACCCGCGTCACCGCATTTCCACATACCGTAAAACCCGTAGAAGCCTTAAATCAGGTTGTTGGCGTAAGCAAACTTGATCAAACCGACCAGAGAGTTGGTTCCGGTCTTTTTAAAGATGTTTTTCCGGTGTGTTTCCACTGTTCTTTCACTGATAAACAGCTCTTCGGCAATTTGCTTGTTGGTATATTCTCTGGCTATCAATTTCAAAATTTCCCGTTCACGGTCAGTCAATAATTTGCCTTCATCGGGATTCTGAAGGTTGACGATCAATAATTTGTTGATGTCATTGCTGAGAAAAACTTTTCCAGACTGTACTTCACGGATAGCTTGCAACAATTCATTTTGAGTATCCTTTTTAAGCACATATCCATTTACGCCTGCCTTGAGTATTTCCTTCACCAGGTGCACTTCATCATGCATGCTCAGCACAATTATTTTTAGGCTTTGATTAATTCTCTTCACCATATGAATCAGCGAGAGTCCATCCATGCCCGGCATATTAAAGTCAGTGATCATCAGCTCAACAGTATGGGTTTTTAAAAACCCTAATGCACTTTCAGCACTATCTGCCTGGAATGCCACCTCATACCCCTCCCTTTCCAGCAGGCTTTTTACTCCATCACTTAAAATGGCATGATCATCGACCAAAAGAATCTTCATTCCTAACTTTCTGTTTTTACGCCAAAAATCAAAGATACCTGCCTTGTGCATAGGAACAAGAATACATTCCAACGAACGGCAAAACCATCCGTGCTATTGGGTATTTTTTACCTCATCAGTAGGCACTTCATGTTCTTTTTTAAAATCCCCAATCGGAACCTTAATGATCAGGGTAGTTCCGGCACGATCAGGAACAGAATCAATTTCCAATTCACCTTGAATCAACTTTACCCTTGACTTGATATTTCGCCACCCGTTTCCACTGGAACTTTCTAAAATACGTGTATCAAATCCATTACCAGTATCTTCAATAGTTATACTTAACTCCTTTTCATGCCCAACTAATTGTATCTCAATTTTTGGTGCATTGGCATACTTCAGAATATTGTTCACCCATTCCTGTATGATTCGATATAAAGAAATTTCTTGAATTTCTGATAGTCGCTCAGGTACATCAAAGGCATTTACAGAAACCATCACCTGTCCTGAAGATGTTATGCGTATTGACATTTCTTTTAAAGCAGGAACCAGTCCAAATTGTATTAAAGTTTGAGGCATCAGGTTAAAGGCAATCCCTCTTATTTCTTTTTGCATTTCATCAATAATCTTTTCAGATTTTGACACTACTTCCACTCGATACTCCATAGGTGAAGTGTTATTAATGTTACCGAGTAGCAATCGCAAGGAAGAAATCAATTGCCCCATGCCATCATGCAGATCTTGTGCAAACCGCTTCCGCTCCAATTCCTGAGACGATAAAGCAGCTTGAATTGAGGCTTCCTGTAATTGAATTTGAAGTTCTTTCTCTAAAAGTTGTTGCTTTCTTTTGAAACGACTTTTGTTGAGCAAGAGAATAATCACTAACATCCCTATAAGTACTATTAAGAATAGAGCCACCAACACTGCACGATTAAACTGATCTTCTTTTTGCATTAGTTCAGCATTCTGTTCTAAGATCTGCTTGTCTTTCACAGAGGTTTGATATTTAGCCTCTAATTCGCTCACCGTTTTCAGTCTCTCATTTTTAAAAATTGAATCCTTTAACACATAGAACTTATCCTGATACTCCAGTGCCTGCTGTAAATCACCACGCTCTTTATTGAAGGTGTACAAATCAAAATAAGTATCCCTGATTTTTTCGAGGCTTTGTGATTCCATTGCATAATGAAGTGCACTATCAAAATATATTCCGGCCTGACGAAAATTCTTTTGCTTGGTTTTTAATTGACCAAGATTGGTAAATGAACCAGCATATGTATACGGACTATTTAATTTCCGTGCCAAATCCAATGAAGTCAATAAATATTGCTCTGCCTGAACATATTGTCCCGTCTTCATCAGCGTATTCCCGATGTTATTGAAAGTAAATTTTATATCCATCGAATCAGGCACAGGATCTAATTCAAATATTTTGAAATGATAAGCAAGTGCTGAATCTGGTTTGTCCCAATCATCAAAATTTATCCCAATCGCATTTAGACAATAAGCTTTGTGGTTACTGTCGGCTCCGCCATCTACTGCTGTACTAAAACAAATCTTGCCGTACTCTACACCTTTATCAAAATCTTTAAACTCATGATAAATAATGGCGATGTCAGCCAGTTGATAGGCTACAGCATTAATGTCATCCGCCTTCTTTGCCCACTCCAACCCTTGCTGAGAATAGATAAGTGATTCCTCATAAACGCCAAGATCAAGGTAGGTTCGGCCTATCCATCTGCACACCAAAATGCACTTTCCCGGAACCCTTTCAATACCGGGATGTTGCAAGAATTGGTTGCCATAATACAGTGTTGAGTCTGTCAACTTGTCGCTATACAGGCGTTTGATTTTTGTAAACCAAAAACTAAGGGAATCATCATCAGTTTTAATTTCTTTCTTTGCTTCACTAAAATAGGAGTAAACAGCACTTTGATTTTGAGCACTTAATGCACTATCCAACAATGAGTGAAAATCCTGGGCAATACCCTCAAGGGTCAGCATAAACGACAAAAAAACAATCAGATACCTCATCAGGTAGAACTTATCTTATTTAACAACATCCTGCTCGGATCAACTCTAAAAATTACTTAAATCACACAATTCCTCACTAATTAAATGTCCATTTTTTATGTTCTGGCTATGCCTAAACAATAATGAAGCAACCTTTCAGTTTGTATTTATACCACAACCTGACCATTATCAGTTATTCCAAAAAGGCGCTGAACTAACTTTGAACTCAGTTTGTTGAACTTCACAAAATAGCTAATGAAAACTATAGTCCTGCTATTCCTAGCACTATCAAGTACCTTATTTTCTCAGCCGAGGTGGCAATCCAATTTTGAAAATGCAAAAACCGAAGCAAAAAGGGATAACAAACCCATCATCCTAAATTTTTCCGGCTCTGATTGGTGTGGCCCATGTATAAAAATGACCCGAGATATTTTCGATAAAGACACCTTTATCAATTATGCTAATAGCCATCTGGTAATGGTTCGTGCTGACTTTCCTCGATCCAAAAAGAACCAACTTGACCCAAAGCAAACAAAACACAATGAGGCCCTGGCTGAAAAATATAACCCGCAGGGAAAGTTTCCGCTAACACTTTTGCTAGATGCCAACGGAAAAGTGCTGAAAACCTGGGATGGATTTAAGTCAGGAACCCCAGAAGGTTTTATTGAACAAATCGACCAAGCCGTTGCTAACTAATAGCTTACCTCAGGAGGTAACTCTTCTACATAAAAGATCTATACGGCTCATGGGCAATACCTTTGAGTTTTGTGTGGTGTCGGACAACCCAGAATGGGCCAATGATAGAATAGATGAGGCCATTATTGAAATACAACGTATCGAATCTTTGCTTACTACCTTCAAAGACAACAGCCAAACCAATCAAATTAATGCAATGGCTGGAATTCGACCAGTAAAGGTTGACAAAGAAGTTTTTGATCTCATCCATCGTTCCCTTAAAATCTCCGATCTTACACAAGGTGCATTCGACATCACATATGGATCTATCGACAAGCGATTTTGGAATTTCGATACCTCCATGACTTCATTACCCGACCCAAAGGTGGCCAAATCATCTGTTCGGCTCATCAATTATAAAAATGTCATTCTCGACAAGGAGCAACAAACCATTTTTTTGAAAGAAAGAGGAATGCGCATCGGGTTTGGTGGAATTGGAAAAGGATATGCAGCCGACAGAGGAAGACAGCTTCTTAAAGAAAAGGGTGTAACAAGTGGATTTGTAAATGCAGCCGGGGATCTCAGTGCCTGGGGTTGTCAGCCTGCTGGCAAACCATGGACCATAGGTATTGCTGATCCCAATTCAAAGCATCATCCATTCTCCTATTTAGAAATCAATGACATGGCCGTTGCCACTTCAGGCAATTATGAAAAAGTTGCCATAATTAATGGTAAGAAATATTCTCATACTATAGATCCAAATACGGGCTTCCCGGTATCGGGAATTAAGAGCGTAACCATTATTAGCCCCAGTGCCGAACTTTCCGATTCAATGGCCACACCAGTTACCGTGATGGGAATAAAGGTAGGGCTAGATCTTATCAATCAAATAAAGAATATAGAATGCATTATTATAGACGAAGAAGATAAAATCTATAGTTCAAAAAATATACGACTTTCTTAAACCTATGAATCTAAATAAGCTTAGAATACCTATTCTGTTTTTTTCAATAGTGTCCTTGTTACAAGTCTCATGTGCACCTGTGAAAGAATACCAAAAAATGTACCTCAATGATGCCGAAATGGAATTGGCCATGAGAAAGTGTGAAAAATTTGAAATGAACTTTCAACTGTATCGGGAAGGTGCTTCCGGAGCCAATGGTGGAAAAACCGGAGGTGGATGTGGTTGTAATTAATAAATAAACACACCATGATTCGCATCCCTCTCACTATAATAGGGCTTTACATGAGTATTGTAAGTGCCTTTTCACAGACCGCAACAGAATCTGATAGCTCAGTTTACAAAAGCAGAAAACTAAAATTTGAAGAAGCCAACTTCGTTACCGGGTATTACCACCAGGAAGGTAATAACTCTGCAGTTACAGGAGGAATAGGCACTGAAAAACTAACAGATGTATCCAATACATTTGACATCAAGTTAACAAAGTACGACTCGAAAGACAGGCTGCAGAATTATAATTTCGAATTAGGTTTTGATATTTATACTTCAGCTTCATCTGATAAAGTAGATCCCAGCACTATTTCATCTGCTTCATCCGGAGACAATCGCATTTATCCTTCAGCTGCCTGGACAATCACCAATGAAAAGAAAGGACAATCGTTTGGGGTAAATGCCGCTATCTCGTCCGAGTATGATTACCTATCCTTCGGTGGAGGGGTTAGTGCCAGCAAAAACTCAAAAGACAACAGCAGACAAATTGGAATAAAGGCTCAAGCCTTTCTTGATCAAGTTTCCATTATTTACCCCATCGAACTTCGACCTGCTCCTTATTCAAGCAAATCGAGAAATTCCTTTAGCACTTCGGTCACGCTTTCACAAATTATTAATCGCAGACTTCAAGTAGCCATGATTGTTGACTGGGCTTACCAAAATGGATTTTTGAGTTTACCGTTTAATAGAATCTATTTTTCTGACGCCTCATCTGATGTTGAGAAATTACCTAGTAGCCGGCTTAAGATCCCCATGGGATTACGAGCCAATTATTTTCTGGGAGACCGTTACATCCTGCGCACTTTCTATCGGTACTACCAGGATGATTGGGGAATGCAGGCACATACTGCCAACGTGGAGGCTACAATTAAATTAACACCTTTTATTTCGATCAGTCCGTTCTACAGATTTCATAAACAAACAGCCATTGATTTTTTTGCCCCCTATGGCCAGCATGTTAAAACCGAAGAGTTTTATTCAAGCGATTTTGATCTATCTCAATTAGAAAGTAATTCTGGAGGAATGGGATTTAGAGCTGTATCGCCAGATGGAATTCTAGGCATTACCCGACTTAACACAATCGAAATTCGTTTCGATCACTACAACCGTTCTACAGGACTTGTATCCAATATTATTTCTTTGCACGCCAAATTCAAATAACCATAATATTTAGGCTACCAAACACTCGTCAGCTTTTGAAAATCTTTTCAACGAATTCATTGACCCGTTCAACAACTTTTCACACCTTGTCGCCACATTGAGAACAAGATGTAGATAACCTAAAAATAAACCCATTTGAAAACCGTCCCGACTCTGTCGGGACGGTTTTCGTTTTTTAAGGGCATTCCGAACTAACGATTGTTATATCTTTTATGTCAAAAACACTCTTCGATAAAATCTGGGACAAGCACATTGTAAAACACAAAGAAGGCCACCCCGATCCACTCTTTATTGATCGTCACTTTATTCATGAAGTCACAAGCCCGCAAGCCTTTGACGGATTAAAGAAACGAGGAGTAGGCGTCTTTAACACATCACGCACTACCGCTACAGCCGACCATAACGTTCCCACCAAAGACCAACATCTTCCCATCAAAGAAGCATTATCGCGTCATCAGGTAGAAACATTAAGAAAAAATTGCAAGGAATTTGGTGTGGAACTTTATGATCTGGGTCACCCCTTTCAAGGCATTGTTCACATCATCGGGCCAGAATTGGGCTTAACACTTCCTGGAATGACAATCGTGTGTGGTGATAGTCATACCTCCACACATGGCGCCTTTGGAACCATTGCTTTTGGTATTGGCACCAGCGAAGTGGAACAAGTACTGGCCACCCAATGCATTCTTCAATACAAGCCGAAGCGGATGAAGATTGAAATCAATGGCCCACTGAGCAAAGGTGTGTTGGCCAAAGACATTATTCTCTACATCATCTCTAAAATTTCTTCCAGTGGAGCCACAGGATACTTTGTAGAGTATGCTGGTGATACCATCCAAGATCTTTCGATGGAAGCACGCATGACCATTTGCAACATGAGTATAGAAATGGGTGCCCGTGGTGGATTGATTGCTCCAGATGAAACCACATTCGATTACATCAAAGGGAAAAAATTTGCTCCACAAGGTGCAGCATTGGATAAAAAAATAGAAGAGTGGAAATTATTGAAGTCTGATGACGATGCAACGTTTGACAAAGTGTTGACTTTCGATGCCTCAGATATTGGTCCTATGATTACTTATGGCACCAACCCTGGCATGGGCATTAAAATAACCGATCGCATTCCAACGCCAGAAGAATTAAAAGACATCAGCGAACAACCTTCTTTTATTAAATCACTCAACTACATGGGATTGGAGCCTGGCTCACAATTACTGGGTAAGCACATTGACTATGTATTCATTGGCAGTTGCACCAATGCACGTATTGAAGATTTAAGGCTGGTAGCAACTATCGTAGAGGGAAAGAAAAAAGCTGAGGGCGTGGAAGTATGGATTGTGCCCGGATCGAAGCAAGTAGAAGATCAGGCGCGCAAGGAAGGATTAGATAAAATTTTTGAAGCTGCAGGTTTCGAGTTGAGAAGCCCCGGATGCTCTGCATGCTTGGGAATGAATGAAGACAAAATTCCTGCAGGGAAATATTGTATCTCCACTTCCAACAGAAATTTCGAAGGAAGACAAGGACCTCAGTCAAGAACATTTTTAGCCAGCCCTTTGAGTGCAGCGGCTGCTGCTATAACAGGAAGAGTGACGGATGTGCGTGAACTAATAACCAATGAACAGTTGACAAAAAGCAATTGACAAGGTGCCTATTGTCAACTGGTCATTGTCAACTGCCAATTATTAAAAATAATAATGAAAGAAAAGTTTAATACAATAACAACAACAGCCATCCCTCTCCCCAACGAGAACGTGGACACGGACCAAATTATCCCGGCCAGGTTTCTGAAAGCAACTACGCGAGAAGGCTTTGGGGAAAATTTATTCAGGGATTGGAGGTATGACAACAACAATCAACCAACGCAAGATTTTGTATTGAATAATCCCGCTTACGAAGGAAAAATATTAGTAGCAGGAAAAAACTTCGGTTGTGGAAGTAGTCGTGAACATGCTGCCTGGGCCCTGTACGATTATGGTTTTCGGGTAGTCGTCTCCAGTTTCTTCGCAGACATATTTAAAAACAACGCATTGAACAACGGCCTGCTTCCTGTAGTTGTATCAGACGAATTCCTTCAAACCCTATTAAAAGGAATTAGTGCCAACCCCTCCTCTTCCATTTCGATTGATCTGGAAAATCAGACAATCTCCTTTAATGGCCATAACGAAACGTTTGACATCAATCCCTACAAAAAATCATGCATGATCAATGGCTACGATGACATCGACTACCTATTGAGCCTTACAGAAGACATTAAACAATTTGATTTACAACAATCATGAAAAAATTAATAACCCTGCTTCCCGGTGACGGAATTGGCAAAGAAGTAACTACTGAAGGAAAAAGAGTATTGGATAAAATTGCTCAGGAGTTTGATCACCAATTTGAGTACAATGAAGCCATCATCGGCCATGATGCCATTGAAGCCACGGGCGAAGCTCTTCCTGACGAAACACTAGCCATACTTAAAAAAGCGGATGCTATTCTATTCGGTGCGGTCGGCCACCCTCACTACGACAACAACCCATCGCTGAAAGTAAGGCCGGAACAAGGTCTGCTTAAGATGAGAAAAGAATTAGGGCTGTATGCCAACCTTCGCCCTATCAAATTATTTGATGAGCTGCTCGGTGCTTCCAGCATCAAGCCGGAGATCTTAAAAGGATCGGACATTCTGTTCTTCAGAGAACTCACGGGTGATGTATACTTCGGTGCGCGAGGAAGAAAAGACAATGACAACACAGCCTACGATGTCATGATCTATTCTAAATATGAGGTTGAAAGAATAGCACACAAGGCTTTTGCTGCCGCACAAACCAGAAAGAAAAAATTAGTGTCCGTAGACAAGGCCAATGTGT
The DNA here is from genome assembly GCA_039971015.1 of Cyclobacteriaceae bacterium. GTDB lineage: Bacteria > Bacteroidota > Bacteroidia > Cytophagales > Cyclobacteriaceae > ELB16-189. Next base: position 14,360 of record JBDVKV010000013.1, on the reverse strand, counting down.
TGGAAAGTTCACGACTATGGCGATCGGTGGTTCAGGAAGTGGGTAAACAATATCCAGATGTTGAGCTCACGCACATGTTCATTGATGCAGCTGCCATGAAGTTGATCCAAGATCCAAGAAGTTTTGATGTGGTAGTAACTGGAAATCTATTCGGAGATATCCTTACCGATGAAGCCTCACAAATCGCTGGGTCAATGGGCATGCTGGCTTCCGCCTCCGTGGGGGATAAAGTAGGATTGTATGAACCCATTCATGGCAGTGCACATGATATAACTGGTAAGGGTATTGCCAATCCATTAGCCTCCATCCTCTCAACGGCTTTAATGCTAGACATTTCTTTCGGGCTGAAAGAAGAGTCGCAACATGTCATTGACGCTGTTTCTCAAACGTTGAAAGCCGGCTTCAGAACGGTTGACATCGCTGATTCAAATACTGCAAAGGATAAAATATTGAATACTGAACAAATGGGACATCAAGTGGCCCATCGCATAAGAGCTAATGAAACTGTACCTGCTAACTAACTAAAGTTATGAGCAAAAAAATTCAAATCTTTGACACTACCCTTCGCGATGGCGAACAAGTACCGGGTTGTCAGTTAAAAACAGATGAAAAAATAGTTATCGCTCGCGAACTGGAAGCACTGGGCGTGGATGTCATCGAGGCAGGATTTCCCATTTCAAGTCCCGGTGACTTTAATTCCGTTGTTGAATTAACAAAAGCCGTTAAAGATCCGGTAATATGCGCCCTCACCCGCGCCAAAAAAGAAGACATCGATGTAGCTGCCGATGCTTTGCGCTATGCTAAGCGCGGCAGAATCCATACTGGAATTGGATCTTCTGATGTGCATATCAAAAACAAATTCTTTAGCACTCGAGAACAAGTGTTGGAGCAAGGCGTGTGGGCAGTAGCTTACGCCAAAGAAAAAGGACACGAAGTAGAATTTTACGCTGAAGATGCAGGAAGGGCCGATTTGGAATTTCTGGCTAAGATGATAGAATCCGTGATTGCTGCCGGTGCCGATGTGGTTAACATTCCTGACACAACTGGTTATTGTTTGCCCGACTTATTTGGCAAACGAATCAAATACCTGACCGAACATGTGAGCAATATTGACAAGGCGATCATATCTGTTCATTGCCATAATGATTTGGGATTGGCAACTGCCAACACCATAGCCGGTCTTTGCAACGGTGCACAACAGGCGGAAGTAACCATGAATGGAATAGGAGAACGCGCTGGAAACACCTCTCTGGAAGAAGTGGCAATGATCATCAATACCCACCAGGATTTAAATATGTATACCAGTATCAAAGCTGAAAAAATATATGCGCTGAGTAAATTGGTATCGGGAATGATGCGCATGCCTGTACAACCTAACAAAGCCATTGTGGGAAGCAATGCCTTTGCCCACAGTTCCGGCATCCATCAGGATGGGTTCTTGAAACATTCAGAAAACTACGAAATCATAAGTCCGGGAAAAGTGGGTGTTCCTTCTTCTTCTATTGTACTGACCGCACGCAGTGGTAGAGCTGCTCTAAAACACAGAATTGAATTATTAGGGTATCACTTTGAAGGGGAAGACTTAAATCACTTGTATGAAAATTTCCTGGTGATGGCGGATGAGAAGAAAATGATTGAAGATGGTGATCTGATGATGCTGGTGGGCTTGATGCCTGTATTGGTTAAAAATTAACCGTCATTGCGAGCGTAGCGAAGCAATCTCCATAAATAAAATTGCTCCGCTCCGTTCACAAATATTTTTATTTCTTAATAGTAGGATAAGTTATTCCTAACTGCTCCAAATAAGTGTCGTACTTGGTTTCGTCATAGTAGAACTTCTCCAACTGCGGACGAAACTCCTTCATGATTTCTGAATTCAAATAAGTAGCTGGCTTATCATCCTTAGTAATCATAGGTTTGTATTGACTTTTTGCATCCTGAACATTCTCAAAATAATCTTTTGCGCTGGCAACCAATTCTGGCTTTGTCAATAAGTCAATAATGGTCATGGCCTGTACTTTGGCTCCTGCTGTTACACCTTTGTGTGCAATTGGAGTAGCCATCGCAATTGCATTCGCCCAGTTGTGACCAGGCAAGCCTGGAATGTTGGCAGGAAAACGCATGGTTACCGTAGGTACTTTCCATGAGATATCTCCAATGTCATCAGAGCCTCCACTTCTTGGCTCCTTATCAGGCCCTTTGAATTCATCTAATTTTGTAGGCATTCCATCATGCTCTTCCTTCGATCCAACTTCTTTCTGAACTGCTCTGGCAAAGAGTTGATCTTTTTCAGACCATTGCGGTAAACCTACCTTCTGAATATTTTCGTTCATCGCTTCAGCTACCGGTTTACTGAAATGGCGGGGCCATGCTGTCCCCAATGTTCTGTGCGTCACTTTAGTGTTCGTCATCATAGCAGCTCCTTCAGCGATGCGGTTACCACTTTCATAAAGATTCATGATATTAGGATAAGTAATCTCACGGAAGTAATACCAGATGGATGCTTTTTGCGGAACCACGTTTGGCTGATCTCCACCGTTTGTGATGATGCTATGCGAACGTTGCAATGGCTCCAAATGCTCGCGCTGATATTGCCATCCAACACTCATGAGTTCTACTGCATCTGCAGCACTTCTTCCTCTCCATGGCGCTCCTGCGGAGTGAGCAGACTCTCCTTCGAAAGTATACTCTACAGAAATAAGACCTGTACCGGATGCCGGGCCATAAGTAACATTAAGATTAGAGCTCACGTGAGTAAACAAACAAATGTCTACGTTGTCAAAGTAACCATCGCGGGTGTAATAGGCTTTTGCTCCTACCAACTCCTCCGCAATACCAGGCCACACCATTAAAGTACCAGGAATTTTTTCGCGCTCCATAATTTCTTTCACCGCTAAAGCAGCAGCAATGTTCAATGGAGTTCCGGAGTTATGCCCTTCTCCATGCCCGGGTGCTCCTTCTACAATTGGATCATGGTAGGCTACTCCGGGTTTTTGTGAAGCCTTGGGAATACAATCCACATCACTACCTAAAGCAATCAACGGCTTTCCGCTTCCCCACGTGGCCGTCCACGCAGTGGGCATTCCGGCAATACCCCTCTCAATTTTAAATCCGTTTTCTTCGAGGATTCCTGTCAGGTATTTACTGGATTCATATTCCTGAAATCCCAACTCAGCAAAACTGAATATTTTATCTACCATCACCTGAATCCGTTTGGCATCCGCCTGCACTTTTTCAGCAGCCTCTTCTTTTAATGCATTAATCTTCTTTGCAGACAACTTCGGCCCTTGCGCGAAGGCAAGCCCTGAAATCATCATACAAACTAATAGTAATCGTACTTTCATTATTATGGGTTTAGTTTGGGTAATAAATTCTAACAAACAATTTAATGATTGCAGGGTGCCCTTCCGCTAGTTAGGGCAGTCAAATGCTCAACTCTGAAATGATCGGTAATATTTGGATTCAAAAGGCACAAAGCTTCTGAAATCCAGTGTTTTAGACAGCCTGAAGTTTTTTCAATAATACTTTCGGAATAGGCGCCACCTTTCTTTTCTCATAATCGAAGCACACAATCCCCGTTTTGCCCCGTGCTGTTTCCTTGCCTGTATTGAGATTGGTGATCAGGTAGAACATATCAAATCCATATTTATTGAAATCATTGACAGCAATATCTACGCTTAACTGATCTCCTAAGAAAGATTCGGACTTGTAAACAACTACGGCATCGGCAATAATCTGGCCTACACTTCCTTCAAAGCTAATCTCACCGTCAAACCCAATGTGCTTATAGAATATCACTCGTGCATCTTGCATTAAGGCCAATATGGTATCATTACCTACATGGCCACCATAGTTGATGTCACTCACACGGACAGTAAGCCTGGTGTTAAAAATAAACTGAGGGGGTAACGCTAACGTGATACGGGCCATATGCTGTTATTATTATGAAAGCAATTTAGCCTGCTTTTAAAATAATAACTACTTTAATACATCTTAATGATTCAAAGACAAGCTTATGCAAACTATCCTTGGCGCCAATGGTGTAATTGCCAACAATGTATCCAAACATTTGACGCAATACACCAACGAAATCCGCTTGGTAAGCAGAAATCCAAAAAAAGTAAACGACACGGATCAGCTCATGAAGGCTGACTTGCTGGATGCCCAGCAAACGGCTAATGCCATAAAGGGCTCTAAAGTAGTTTATCTCACTGCCGGCATCCCCTATCGCTCAGCCATATGGAGAACGCAGTGGCCTATCGTAATGCAAAACGTGATGGATGGGTGTAAACAGCACAAAGCCAAGCTGGTTTTTTTTAGCAATGTGTATCCCTACGGTCTGGTAGAAGGCAAAATGACTGAGGAAACACCCTTCAATCCCTGCAGCAAGAAAGGAGAGGTGCGAGCAGAAATTGAAACTTCCCTTTTGGAGGAAGTAAAAAAAGGAAACCTTCAGGCTCAAATTGTGAGGGCGGCAGATTTTTATGGACCTCACACGCCTTTGAGTTATTTGAAAGCAATGGTGTTTGATAATTTCGCCAAAGGAAAAAAAGCACAATGGTTCCTTACTGATAAAACAAAACATACTTTTTCCTACACACCCGATGCAGGTAAGGCCACTGCGCTGTTGGGAAATACTGACCACGCGTACAATCAGGTTTGGCACTTACCCGTAGATAACAATACCCCCACTGGAAAGGAGTTTATTGAAATGACTGCCAAAGCCTTTGGTGTCGCGCCCGATTATATGATACTCAAGAAATGGATGATAAAGATGGCGGGGCTTTTTATTGGTGATGTCAAAGAGTCGGTTGAAATGTTGTATCAAAGTGAAAACGATTATTTGTTCGACTCCAGCAAATTTGATAAGGCATTCGATTTCAAAACCACTACCTATCAGGATGGATTGGCTGAAGTGGCTAAATCATACTTATAATTACTGAGACTTTTGCTCCTTGTCGTAGTTGACAATCAGGGTAAGTGTGTTGGCAATCATACCATCCGAGCGCTCATAGTGCGTAAACCTCAAATCCAATGCCTTGAATGTATTCCTTCCTTTATGAGTATAAGGGGCATACCTAAATCCCAACCCGGTGGCAGTACTCTTGAATTTTGAAAGGTCATAATCAGAAGTAAAAAACTCCTGCGATATCGCATGCTTAGCATAGGGTTTGAAAAAATCAGAACCTTGTTGACGGTATAACCTTACAAATGGAGTAAGTGTAATCACTCTCGAAATTTTCACAGGCGCTTCCACATTCATCGTATGTCCTGAAATTCCAAAGTCATCCCAATAGTACCTATAATGAGTACGCAACACCCATCGCGTTCCCATAAAGGTGTTGAGTTGTATGCCAATGGGTATTTTTAATCTGCTATCGGGCAACCGCTCTACCTGCTTGGAATTATCTGCGAAATAAACCCGATGAAAAGGAGTAGACAATAAACCGGATTGATAGGTCAGTCCAGGGTAAATTCCCAAAGCCATTCTACGGTTGATGGTTTGATACAATCCCAAAGCCAGGTTGTAAGAATTTCTTCTGTAGTTGTCGAACCATTGTGTGGTTCTTAGTTCGGAAGGATAAACCAATTCTCTGGTGCCATCAAACTGATACCTTCCCCATCGCAAATCATCAAAGTACATTTGAAGTGCTGCAGAAATTTCTCTTGACTGATCTTCACTCAGATGGTTGATGGAAAAAGATTGCCCCCACGACAAATAATCGGACTCAATAGAAAAGGAAGAATTCATTCCCCATGTGGTCTGCTTGTCTTTCATAAGTTTATTAAAGCCCAAGCTGGTATACACACGGGCATCCGTTTTGGAAGCAGAAGAAAGCACAAAGTCAATGTTATCAGTAGAGGCAGAACTGATCACATCAAATCCCAGGTCGAAATGTACGGTACGCACTGAGTCTTTGATATTGTCCAGTGAAACATGGGTAACATACACTTGCAAATCTTCCGTGCCAATGCCACCTGTTACCGCAGAATGATCATTGTTTTGATTGTAATAAGAGAAAACCACCTCCACATCGGTGTGCGAGAGTTCTTTCTTGGCGTAATTTTTTTGGTTAACCTGCCCAAAGGAAGTGAAGGCCGTTGTAATTAATCCCAGAACGAGGTATCGCTTCTTCACCTAATTTATTTCAATTGCAGCCGCAGCCTCCACTGGTTTTGGCACCTCCGCCTCCAGCACTTCCTTCCCTGATGGTGAACACGTATTGCTCAAATCCTCGCGCTCCGGGATATCCGGGACGCATCTCGTAATCATTAAGATACACCCGCTGATAAGGCTTCACCATTTGGCACGAGGCCAAGGTTGCGACAATAAAAAGGAGCACCAGGTATTTGAAAAGTTGAGCTTTCATTAATCCCTAAAGTTAACCTTTATATTTTTCGATGTAAAAACTTTATTGTTCTCATCTACCATCAAAGCATGGGTTTGGGGCAATTGTTTTACAAAGTGCAAACCTACTTCTGTTCCCATAGTAAAAACGGCTGTTGCCAATGCATCCGATAGCTCAGCACTCGGACTGACAATGGTCACACTTTTAATACCGCTTACTGGCAAACCCGTCTTTGGATCAATCGTGTGAGAATATCTTTTGCCATCGTATTGAAAATATTGTTCATAATCACCGGATGTAGCCACGGAAGCATCCTTTATCGGTATCCACGCAATTACTTTTTCTTTGTCGTTCGGATCAGCTATGGCCACTTTCCAAAGTGCGCCATCCAAACGTGTGCCCCACGCTGTGAGATCCCCGCTGGCATTGATCACTCCAGATTCAATTCCTTTTTCCATAAGTAGGGTCTTCACCTTATCTGCAGCATAGCCTTTGCCAATAGCACCAAATCCAATGTGCATTCCTACTGTTTGCAACTTCACCTTATTATCACCCGACAATTCTATTTTCTGATAACCGACTTTTTGTAAGGTTTGTTGAACCAATTTTTTATCAGGGAACGAAAATGAGTCTCCTTTAAAATCGTAGAGTTTTTTTAAAACACCCGCGGAAATATCAAAAGCGCCCTGCGTTAATTTTGAAATACCCAAACTGCGTTGAATGATTTGAAATGTTTCTGTATCTACTTTTACAAAATCAGTTCCCGCTGCTTTATTGATGTGAGCCGTTTGTGAAGTGTCAGAAAATTCGGTGAGCAGTACTTCTATTCTTTTAACCTCCGCAATGCACTCATCCAGCAATTTTTCCCCTTCCTCCTCTTTTGCAATCAACACAAACTCAAAAGCAGATCCCATGAGCTTTGCACTCCTTCGGAACTCCTTTTTCATCATTCAGCAAAGTGGGTGCTCAGCATAGAAATAAACTCTTCAGTGCTTTGGTTTTTATAAGGAAGAGTGGATAAAACAGATTGATCAGAACGCAACAAAACAATGTGTGGAAACTGGCCTTTCGGATTATACTTTTCGGCCAATTGGTCGTTTTGCTTTACAATTTCCTTGTTGAGTTTTTTCCTTTGCGGGAAATCTGCCTTTAACACAACCAAATGATCACTGGCATAAAGTAGAAACTGCTCATCCGACAACACGGTTTTATGAAAACGTATACAGGGTGCACACCAATCGGATCCGGAAAAAATAAGCAGCACAGGTTTTTGTGTAGTTCGCGAATCCTCAAATGCAGCGACTGCATTGTCATGTATTTGACCTTGCGCAATGGAAGCAATCAGCATTGCTACTAAAAATACCCACGTCTTTCTCACATTGGCAATTTAATCCAAAATATACATTGGAGGTCTAAAAATAACGCACTAAGACCAAGATTTAAAGATTTAACAATATCTTACAGGCTTCGCCACAAATAAAGAGTCGCATACGCCTCCCAACCTTTATACTTCATAAATACCTCCCGTATTTCATCCAGGGTAGGTTTTCTATCCAATTTCAAAAATGTGCGCAACGCGTTACTAATACCTGCGTCTTCCAATGGAAAAGCATCCGGATAGCGAAAAGTTTTCATCAAGGCATAGTTGGCGGTCCAGTTGCCAATGCCTTTGATCTTCATCAACTTTTCTTTGGCATCTACCAACGACAACCCTTTCAACTTTTCTTTTGAAATCGTTCCATCCAAAAATGCTTCCGAAATACCAATTGTGTACCGTGCTTTTTGTCTGCTGAATTGAATTTTCAACAAATCCTCCATCGTTAGGTGCGCCACAATACCCGGTTCAGGAAATAAAAAATATTCCTTGTCGGCAAATACCAGCTTCTTTCCATACTCCCGCACAAACTGCTGCTTCAGTGTATAGGCAAAACTCAAGTTAATTTGTTGACCCAGCACTGCCCATACCAACGATTCGTACAAATCAGGTTGCCCAACGATACGATATCCATAATGCTTTTTGGCGAGGTCGGACAAAAAAGGATCTTTTGCCGCCATTTCATAAAAAGGCTTCAAATCCTTATCAATATCAAACCACTCTATTATATAGTGTTCAATCTTCTTTTTGATGTCATCCCTGGGTTCTGCAATGGGAAAGTCGACCACCAGGTGATCATCACATGACGATACCTTAAAAAGGATTTTTTCACCCTCGTGAATGACCAATTTATACACCGCCTCCCCTTCCACGCGATGCAGGAGTTCTCTGGGTGAGCGTTCCAAAAAGTGAAGACACTCTTTAAATCGAAATTCTGGTGGTAAGGCTATGTTCATTCTCTTCACAAGTCTACAGGAAGTTGCTGAAAATCTCACAGCAGGTGTCCGTAATCAGCAAGAATCGGGTTAAATACAAGAAGTAATTCCCTCATGTTTGTCATATGGAAACATCAACAGCACAAAACTGGAGCGATATCGCCACCACCCTTAATAACAAAGGTTATGCCATACTGCCCAATGTATTGGATGCATCCGACTGTGAAACATTAATTCAGCAGTACGATGCACCTCATCTCTACCGCAGCGTGATCAATATGCAGCGTTATCGATTTGGAAAAGGAGAATACAAATATTTTAACTATCCGTTACCTCCCATTGTAAAAGCATTGAGAACTAACTTATACACCCCGTTAGCACACATCGCCAATCAATGGATGAGGTTACTCAAAATAGATACCTCCTTCCCCGCTGAACACAACACTTTTATTGAAGATTGTCATGCCGTGCAGCAACTGCGTCCTACTCCACTAATATTAAAATATGAAGCGGGCGGATTCAATACTTTGCATCAGGATTTATATGGCGATGTTTTCTTTCCCTTTCAGGTCATCTTTATGCTGACACAAAAAGGAAGCGACTACGAAGGGGGCGAACTGGTATTGACAGAACAAATCCCCAGAGCGCAATCCAAAGCAGAGGTAATTCACGCCAACAAAGGTGACGCTGTAATTGTCACCACCAACTTCAGGCCCATTCAGGGATCGAAAGGATACTATCGCGCTAAAGTAAAACACGGAGTGAGCGAAGTAAAATCAGGAACGCGTTATACCTTGGGCATTGTATTCCATGATGCGACATAGCGATATTACCAAAAGTGAGTTAACGCTTCAGATCAAGTCGGGCGCTATTACCCATGCAGGAAATGCGCGTTTAAAAATTAACGGTTCACTGAATTGCTCATCTGGTAAGCGCATGCATCAGCGCAACCGGGTTTTCTTTGCGAATGAAAAAGAAGCCATTCAATCAGGCTATCGCCCTTGCGGGAATTGTATGTCTGCCGCTTTCCGCGAATGGAGCGCTAACAATTAACCGTCATCGCGATCCCGACAAAGTCGGGAGTGGCGATCCACTTCCACGGAGATTAAACAAAGATTGAACATGCTTGCTTGCGGTCGGTGTTATCACCGATCCGCCACGATCATTTGCTCCTGACATCCATTTGAGTAAATTATGCCTTCTTAAAACCCTATTCCTTATGAAGTCCATAAAATCCATGCTCATATTACTATTCCTGAGCAGTAGTCTATTGACGTACGCCCAAAGTGATCAAGCACTTACGCGAGAAATTTTCAAAGAACTCATCGAAATCAACACCACCCATTCCACCGGCAACACCACCGAGGCAGCCGAAGCCATGGCTGCGCGACTCAAGGCAGCTGGCTTCGAAGACAAAGACCTATTCGTTGGGGGGCCTACTCCCAACAGAGGAAATCTGGTAGCCACCCTGCGCGGCACCGGTAAAAAGAAACCCGTTATTCTGATGGCCCACATCGATGTGGTGGAAGCCAACCCTACCGACTGGTCTTTCGATCCCTTCAAGTTTCAGGAAATTGATGGTTACTACTATGCCCGTGGCAGCAGCGATGACAAAGCCATGGCTTCTATTTTTGTGGCCAACCTCATCCGATTGAAAAAAGAAAAATACCAACCCGAGCGCGACATCATGGTAGCACTGACTGCTGATGAAGAAGGAGGCGACAACAACGGCATCGCGTGGCTGATCGCCAACTATCCTCCGTTCAAAACGGCAGAGTTCGCCATCAACGAAGGCGGTGGTGGACAAGCCAAGGACGGGAAGAAAGTATTGAACGGTGTGCAGCTGAGTGAAAAGGTATACCAAAGTTTTAATCTGGAAATCAAAGACCCGGGTGGACACAGCTCGTTGCCCCGCAAGGACAATCCGATTTATCATTTGGCCAAAGCGTTGACCAACCTGGCTGAATATGATTTTCCGATCAACCTCAATGATGGCACACGTGCTTTCTTTGAGCGTTCTTCCAAAATAGAAACAGGACAACTGGCAGCCGACATGAAAGGGATTGCACAAACGCCTCCCGATGCCGGAGCGGTGCAAAGGCTTTCTGCCTCTCCTTATTATAATGCCTTGTTGCGCACCACCTGTGTGGCCACCATGCTGGATGCAGGTCATGCCGAAAACGCATTGCCACAAACCGTTAAGGCCGTGGTGAATTGCAGAATATTGCCCGGAGAAGATCCTGATAAAATCAAAGCGCAGTTGATCAGCGTGTTTGCCGATAACAAAATCAGCGTTACGCCTATTAACCCCGCCTCAGCCAGTCCTCCTTCTCCCCTCGATCCGATGGTAGTAGGACCTATTGAAAAAGTGACGGCCAAAATGTGGCCCGGTGTTCCCGTGATCCCCGTAATGTCTACAGGCGCTACCGATGGTGCCCACACCCGCAATGCAGGTATTCCTACATACGGTGTTTCAGGCCTGTTTAGCGACATTGACGATAAGCGCGCCCACGGCAAGGACGAGCGCATCAATGTAAAAGCCTATTATGAGGGACAGGAGTTTTTGTATCAATTGACTAAAGAGCTGACCCAGCCGATTAAGGTGGGCTCGAAGCGCTAGCATAACGCTATTTCAGCAATAAGTAAAACCCGCTCAAAAGGCGGGTTTTCTTGTTTTAGGCGATCCATTAAGGTTTTTCTTGAAGGTCAATAGCGAAAATACTATATTGGGAGAATATCTATTCCTTACAATAAGATACTGTTTAGAAATACGAAAATAAAATATGACATCAGAAAACTTTAAAAACCATCAACTATTTGAAAAAATTGAGCAGTTATCGCAGAGACTGAATGAAGATGAGCCTAAGGAAAAAATTGATTTAGAGAAACTTTCTTACTTTAAATCCACACATCAATACATAAGTGATAGAATCAAGTTAACAATTCCTATTCTAGTTCAAGAGGCAGAAATGAACGCCTTGAGTAATGAAATCGAAGAAGGTCATCAACAAATAAACTCATTTCTTGGAAACGGAAATGTAGGCCATATCAATAATGCAACTAATAATTTCAATTCAGCCTTAACAAGAACAAGAAATTTTCCACTACCCTATTCAAAAAATGATTTCAATTTCTCCAAAGAAATTGCCGATTTTCAGAATTTAGTATCTGAAAAATATGAACAACTCAAAACCAAAAACGAAGAACTTATAAGTACGCATGAATCATTTAAAAGTGATTTAGAAAGTAAGAATCAGGAACTTCAAAGGCTTATCAAATTGATTGAATCAAAGGAAGCGGAGATCCAAAATTTAAACTCTAATTTTCAAACAGAATTTACTGGTATAAAAACAAAGGCAGTTCAGGAATATGAAACCGATCGAAAAGTTTTTAGGACTGAAATAGATACTGACAAAAAGGCTTTTAAGGAGGAGATTGAGGCATTGAAAGAACTTATTGATTCAGACACTACATCGCTAATTGAAAAACTAGAGGAAAAATTAGGAGAAGCTAAAAAGATTGTCAATGTAATTGGGAATGTTGGTGTAACTGGTAATTATCAAATAATTGCAAATGAACATAAGAAATCAGCAGATTTTTGGAGATGGATAGCAATCATTTTCATGGCGGTCTTTTCTGGGCTTTTAGTATGGACGATAATAGACTTAAGTAGTAGTGGCTTTGACTGGACCAAGTCTCTACTCCGCCTTATTGCCGCAGCTGCTTTATCATATCCTGCAACCTATGCTGCAAGAGAATCTAGCAAGCACAGAAAACATGAAACAACTAATAGAACGGCAGAATTAGAGCTTGCTTCGATAAATCCATTTATCGAAATCTTAAATGAGGACAAAAAGCAGAATATTAAGGAGAAACTTGTTGACAAATATTTTGGTAACAACCATTTAAACAGTATAGCTGAGGGTAAGGAGGAGGAAGTTTCTATTAGTGGACTTGAGAAAATATTAAAAGCCGTATTGCCACTATTAAAAAAATAAAACTATTCGCATCAAATGCGCTGCGCTGGCTATGCTCCTAGCTGCGGAAAGGTCCTTTATTTTGATGTTCCTAATAATTAAGTCATTTAAAAATTCTTAATAACAAACCACTTACTAATATCGCCCGCGAAAAATGATAGACTGGAATTCGTTTTGGATAAACATCTATGCTGGATCCGTGTACTTTGTATTAGGAATACTTGTTTCCATCTGGTTAATTCCGAAGTACACACTAAAGCTTGTACGAAAAAGAAATAAAAAATATCTCAAACAAAAAATTTCGTTCGCTATTTCTGAAATATGTAACTTCTTTAATAAGATGCCATCAGAATTTAAAGTGAACGAGAATACGAGTGCAATCTACTGCACAAACTTAAAGTATAGTGAGTATAATGATTTCGTAGCAATTTTAAATCCAAACCTTCTGCAACCAGCTGCCATTGAAGAAACTTACGTTCGTATTTTGAACACAGCAAGAAATAGCGAAAGTATTGATCGATATGAACTAATGAAAGATGAAATGGAAAGATTACAAAAATTAAGAATTTCACTTGAAAACATTACAGGAACTCATTCAAGTGGGCTTGAGGATTTAATTATAAACGAAATAAGCCAGTTATGTTTAGAAATTAGAGTTTTAGAAAACATGAGTGATTTCAATAGGGTCCATGAAGAACTAACTGGTGAAAAGGAGGGAATCCATGGCCTGTCCAATCTGAAAAAAGTGTATGAAAATGCTTATGAATTACTACTAAAACTAATTACTCAAAAAGGTTTTTTTTATAAATCTAACCCTACACTGGCATAAGTCTATGCCAGGCGATAGGGCTTACGGGTGATTAAAGCCTCCTTCACTAGCTTAAGTCTGTAGCAAGTGGAATGGCATGTGGGCGACTTAAGCCTTCCCAATAAATGGCAAGTTTCCGCCAGTGGGCGGACAAGTTGTAACTTGCTACTATGTCCTCCAAGTACTCCATCAAAGACCATCAACGGCCTCATTTTATCACGTTTGCTACCATACAGTGGGTGGATGCCTTATCGAGGCCGATTTATAAAGACCTTCACTGGCTTAAGTCTGTAGCAAGTGGAATGGCATGTGGGCGACTTAAGCCTTCCCAATAAATGGCAAGTTTTTTAACTTGCTACTATGTCTTCCAAGTACACAATACGCGATCATCAAAGACCTCATTTTATCACGTTTGCTACCGTGCAGTGGGTGGATGCCTTATCGCGGCCGATTTATAAAGACGTTATTATTGAAAGTCTAAGGTTCTGCCAAGTAAACAAGGGATTGGTCTTACATGCGTTTGTGATTATGAACAACCACGTTCACCTCATAGCCTCAGCTAAGGAAGGATATAATTTATCGGATATTCTCCGAGATTTAAAGAAGCACACATCGAAGACATTACTCGAAATGATTGAAAACGATGAACATACCGAAAGCAGAAGAAACTGGATGCTTTGGTTATTTGAATCAGCAGGAAAAAAGAACAGCAACAATAAAAAATATCAATTTTGGCAGCAAGACAATCATCCCATTGAGTTGTCGACAAACCAAATGATGGATCAAAGACTGGAATACCTTCACAATAACCCTGTGGTTGAGCGAATCGTTAATGAAGCTGAACATTATGTATATAGCAGTGCGATAAATTATGCTAGAGGAAAGGGATTGTTGGATGTTGAATTTTTAGAGTAA
>JBDVKV010000012.1:0-50469 GCA_039971015.1 Cyclobacteriaceae bacterium | reverse complement strand
ATGTCTTTCGACATGCTCAAACTATGTTCATTTTTCCTTAGTCTCATCAATCTTCGTTTAAAAAGAATCGACTCGCATATAAACCTCTATCGATTTATATACGGGTCCGCTATCAAAATTCCATCTATTCAAAGAACGTTTTGAGCTGGTCATTACCAACTCATTTAGTGGTTCAAAAAACCTTGTTTGATTCGGCTTGGCTTCCGACTGAAGCCCACCTTTTTCCAAAACGGATTGCAAAGATAATCTTCGAATTTGGGTAATGCAAGTACCTTTTCGAAATATTTTTTATATCGCCAGGCTACAAATGAATGGTTTGGAGTCGATCAGGCCCTGTGGATATCAATGTAATTGGTACTTCAAGCTCTTTTTGCAAGAAGGAAACATATGCCAAAAGTTCTGCCGGCATATTTTCTTTGGTGATCTTTTGCAGAGAGGTATTCCAACCTTTCAACTCTGTGTACACCGGAGTTATTTTTTCATTCACTAATTCGTAGGGTAATGCATCTGTAGTCGTACCATCTGCCAATTTATAACTGGTACAAGCCTTTATTGTGGAGAATTCATCCAAGACATCCGCTTTCATCATGAGGAGTTTGGTAACTCCATTTATCATTATTGAATACTTAAGTGCAGGTAAATCAATCCAACCACACCTTCTGGGGCGACCTGTTGTTGACCCGAATTCATTTCCTGCCCTTCTCATCTTTTCTCCTTCATCATCCATTAGTTCGGTTGGGAATGGTCCACTGCCTACTCTAGTACTATAAGCTTTAAAAATACCAAACACTTCACCTATATGATGGGGGGCTACACCCAACCCAGTACATGCACCTGCTGTAACCGTACTGGAGCTAGTGACAAAAGGGTAACTACCAAAGTCAATATCCAATAATGAGCCCTGAGCTCCTTCCGCCAGAATAGATTGACCTGATTTAATCTCTTTATTCAGAAAGTATTCACTATCAATCAGCTCAAACTGCTTTAAGAAATCGATTGCATCAAAAAACTGACTTTCCAGCTCCTCCCAGTTGTACTCCAGGTCATGATTTTTAAGAATGCTGAAATGCAGTTCCGTCAGCTTCTTAAATTTAGCCTTAAAATTTTCTGACAAAGTATCCCCAACTCTCAACCCCTGCCTCCCAATCTTATCTTGATATGAGGGACCAATACCTTTAAGGGTACTTCCAATCTTATTATCCCCTTTCTCTTTTTCGTATGCCTGATCCAGCAATCTGTGGCTGGGAAGAATGATCGTTGCCTTTTTTGAGATGAATAAGTTCTTAGTAACATCCAGATTGAACTTAGATAGCTTCTCGATCTCAGCTCTGAAAATAACCGGATCCAACACCACACCGTTTCCAACAACGTTTTTGGTGTTCGACCTGAATATTCCAGAAGGTATTTGATGAAGAACATGTTTGATGCCATCAAACTCAAGGGTGTGTCCCGCATTAGGACCTCCCTGAAAACGGGCAATCACATCGTACTTTGGAGCGAGCACATCAACAATTTTACCTTTGCCTTCATCTCCCCACTGAAGACCCAGTAACACATCTACTTTCATTTTTTGCTGATTACTTTTTGGATAATGCGATGGCTTCCTCTTCGGTTTTCACAACCTGAAAAATAGCATTCAATTTTGTTATGGCTAACAGCTTCTTCACACTTTCGGAAGGGTTCATCAAATATACCTCTCCACCTTTATTTCTAAATTTTGTAAGAATGGTAATAAGCACACCAATACCACTGCTGTTGATATATCGTAATTCTGAAATATCAACAATACATGTTACCACCTTGTGACTTACTGCTTCATTTACCGCCTCAATAAGTTGGGTCCCATTGTCTTCCCCTATCAGATCGCCTGCGATCCTAAGGATGAGTGTATTCGCGCTTATTTCCTGTCTAAAGTTCATGCCTTTCTATTTTCACAGTTTTTCTTGGTACAGGTTGCATAAAGTATTAATGAGTGGTGCATTACATTAAAGTGAAGTAATTCTTCTACCGTATTTTGAATATTTTGAATCCTGGGATCGCAAAACTCAGTTACTTTATGGCAATCTGTGCAAATCAAATGATCATGCTGCTTGTAACCAAACGACTTTTCATATTGGGCTAAATTTTTACCGAACTGGTGTTTACTCACCAAGTCACACTCCACTAACAAATCCAATGTATTGTAAACGGTTGCCCGGCTTACCTGGTAATTTTTATTTTTCATATTAATGTAGAGCGATTCCACATCAAAATGCCCATCCTGAGAATAGATTTCCTCCAGTATAGCAAAGCGTTCAGGGGTCTTTCTCAGCTCCTTGTTTTCCAGATAAGCTGTGAAAATCTTCTGAACCTCCTCGTAAACTTTTTGATTGATAGGCATACTCTTCTTTCGACCAGCAAATATAAGAGTTGTAGCGAATAACCTGACCAAAGGTGACTACCTACAAAACCACTATACCATTCCGGCCGCTATTAAACCTTTTCCAGGTTAGTATTTTCAATATTCTTGGAGTCAAAGCGATTTGCCGTAACCACACCCTCCACTTTTTCCAACTTTTTAATTAATAAATCCAGATGTCTTGTGTCATTTACATAAAGCATTATTTCCCCTGTGAAAATGCCATTGTCTGTTCTGAACGAAATAGAGCTCATATTCACCTTCAATTCTTCTGAGATTATCTTAGAAACAGAATTGATAAGTCCAACTCTATCCGTTCCGATAATTTTTAACCCAGTAAGGAATGCCACCTCATGCTGGGAAGTCCATTTAGCCTTTATTACCCTATTACCGTGACTGGCAAGAAGCTCAGTTGCATTAGGGCAGTTGGCTCGGTGAATTTTTATTCCTTCGTTTACTGTAACAAAACCAAAAACGTCATCACCGGGGATAGGCGAACAGCATTTTGCCAGTTTATACTCCACTACGTCCATATCCTCCCCAATCAATAAGATATCATCGTATCTGCCTTTGGCTTTTGAAATTTCTTTTTCAATTCCTTTAGCATCATTGATTTGAGGCTTGGACTTAACGTGAGAAGGCGGCTTAAATTCCTTAAAACGCTTAAGGTCATTTACTGTAATCAGACCTTTACCAACTTTGAAGTGCAGGTCAAATTGAGAATTCACTTTAAAGTAAGCCCTCATCCTTTCCAAGATCTGATTGTTCGGGTCAACCTTAATCTGTTTGAGCTTACGCAGAAGAATTTCTCTTCCTTCCTCTGCAATTATTTTCTTGTCTTCTTTTAGTACATCCTTAATTTTTGATTTGGCTTTGGAGGTGACCACAAACCGAAGCCAGTCTTCCGTAGGTTTCTGCTTGGCTGAAGTAAGTATTTCAATCTGATCTCCATTTTTCAATACCTGATTAATGGGGACCAGTTTCTGATTCACTTTAGCTCCTATGCACTTAGCCCCTACATCAGTATGGATATCAAAGGCGAAATCAAGGGCCGTTGCCCCATTGGGTAAGGTTTTCAATTCTCCTTTTGGGGTAAAAACGAAGATTTCTTCATTAAAAAGGTTGCCCCGGAAGTCATCAACAAATTCCAACGCAGACAAATCCTGGCGTTCCAGCAGTTCACGAACATGAATCAGCCATTTTTCCAGATTCGATTCATGGGTACCTGCATTGTCTTTGTATTTCCAGTGTGCGGCATAACCCTTCTCCGCAATCTCATCCATACGTCTGGTTCGGATTTGAACCTCCACCCACTGACCATTCTTGGCCATTACAGTAGTATGCAAAGACTCATAACCATTTGCCTTGGGAGTACTTATCCAATCTCGTAACCTATCGGGGTTGGGGGTGTAATAATCTGTGACTATAGAATATGCCTGCCAACAGTATGATTTCTCCTGATCTTCCGGTGTGTCAAGAATTAATCGAACGGCAAACAAATCGTACACCTCATTAAACGGAATATTTTGCTTTCGCATTTTATTCCAGATAGAGTGTATAGACTTGGGTCTGCTCTTGATTTCGTAGCTAATATTCAGCTTGTCCAACTCCTCTTTTACGGGTGTGATAAACAGTTTAATAAACTTGTTTCTGGAGGTTTTTGTATCATCAATTTTGGAAGCGATCTCTTCATACACATTCTCATCTGTAAACTTGAGATAGAGGTCCTCCAATTCGCTTTTTATGGCATTTAGCCCTAACCTGTGGGCCAGCGGAGCATACAGGTAAATTGTCTCGGATGCAATCTTCAGTTGCTTATTGCGAGGCATACTCACTAAAGTGCGCATGTTATGAAGTCGATCGGCCAGCTTGATCAATATCACGCGTACATCTTCAGAAAGCGTAAACAACATCTTTCTAAAGTTCTCCGCCTGCGCTGATGTTCCGTACTCAAAGACACCGCTGATTTTGGTGAGGCCGTCCGTAATTCGGGCTATTTTCTTACCAAACATCCGCTCGATGTCCTCGAGCTCGATGTCTGTATCTTCCACCACATCGTGCAAAAGAGCGGCAATTATGGAGGTGGTTCCCAATCCGATCTCCTCCACACATATCTCAGCCACGGCAAGAGGGTGAAATATGTACGGCTCCCCAGACTTTCTGCGCATGTCCTTGTGCGCATCCAGCGAGATGGTAAATGCACGCTTGATCAGTTTTGCGTCACCAGGCTCCAAAATGGGCTTGGCTTTGCGAAGCAACCTCCGATACCTGTTAATTATTTCCTTTTTCTCCTCTGCCGCGTCAATTACCACTTGAGTCTATTTTTGTCTTTCACACACTAATTTCCTTGTCATTACTCATAGAACGTGAAAATGGGTTTACCAATTCACCGGAATTTTGAAAAAATATCATTAATCGTAATAAAATATCTATAAATTTGCACTCCTTTTTTGACGACTGCTCCATCCTAATGGGCATAATTTGATTAAGAATTGAATTATAAGGGCAGGCGGCAAATGCGGGTGTGGTGAAATTGGTAGACATACCAGACTTAGGATCTGGCGGAGCGATCCATGGGGGTTCGAGTCCCTCCACCCGCACGATAAGAGAACCCTCGGTTCCAGGCATATGAAACTGGTATCGAGGGTTCATAATTTTAGTTGAATCACAAAAAAACTGGAATACCTTGGACATTACGTTAGATAAAAAAAGTACCACAGACGGTCTTATTAAAATTAAGTTATCACAAAGTGATTATCAACCGAAAGTGGAAGAAAAAATCAAGGACTATGCACGCAAGGCTAACATTAAAGGCTTTCGTCAGGGCAAAGTACCTCATGGTGTAATTAAAAAGATGTTTGGCAAATCTATCCTTGTTGAAGAAGTCAACCATCTCCTTTCACATTCCGTATCTGATTACATTAAAAGTAATAAGCTAAGAATTTTAGGGGAACCATTGCCTAATCAGGAAAAAGCGAACCAAATCGACTGGGACACTCAAAACGAATTCGAGTTTGAATTCCAGATAGGCTTGGTTGATGACTTCAGCTATGAACTGTCTTCTAAGGTGAAGATAAAATCTTACCCTATAGAAGTAGATAAAAAAGTAATTGATGATACTGTTGCCGACCTTCAAAAGAGATTTGGCGAGGTTACCCACCCGGAATTAAGTGAAGAAGGTGATAACCTTCATGGTCAGGTGCTTGCAGAGGGAAGCGAAACACCTGTGAGCGCTCATCTTGAGCTCCCAAAACTTAATAAAAAGGTGGTCAAAGATTTCGTTGGTAAGAAAAAAGAGGATTCCATCGAAATGGACATCCGCAAAGTTTTTGATACGGATGAGGAAATCGGAACTCTTTTAGGTATATCTCCGGAAGAGGCTAAAACAAAAAGCGGTAAGTATAATTTTCAGATTACTTCCATTAGCCGAGTTGCACCCGCGGCAATCAATCAGGAATTTTTCGACAAGGTGTTTGGAAAGGATGCCGTTAAATCTGAAGAAGAGTTTCTTAACAAGGTAAAAGAAACCATTAAGGGCAACTACGACAGAGAAACAGCGCACTTACTGGACCACGAAATTCAGCATCACTTTGTAGACAATACAAAGATTGACATGCCTGATGAATTCCTTAAAATCTGGCTAAAAAACTCAGGTGGTGATCAGATTACCGATGAGATACTTGAAAAGGAATTCGGCCAGTACAAGGAATCCTTAAAGTGGGATTTGATCAAGAATAAAATTGCCGAAGATTTAAAAGTGGTTGTTGAGGCTGAAGAGGTAAAAGCTAAAGCAAAAGAAATGATCATGGAGCAGTTTGGTGGACAAGCTTTTGCTGCCCAGCTTGGTGACAAGCTAGATGGTATAGCCGACAACTATTTGTCCGACCAGGAAGGCAAAAACTTCATGAAACTATATGACGAACTCAGGCATGAGAAAATCTTAAAAGCCATTAAGGAAACCATAAGCATTTCTGAAAAGCCCGTTTCGTTGGATGAGTTCAAAAAAGTGGTTGAAAAGCATAATCATTAAGTTTTACTGAACCTTTCAACGTTCCGTTGAGTTTAATCGTATAAGCCCTTAACCGGGCTTTTTTATTGCAAAATTCTTGTTAACATTGAGACTGGTAACAGAATAAAAACAACCCGAATTCGACTAAAAGATAAAAACACACTGATCATGGATATTAAAAATAACGAGTTTAGAAAATACGCAGTTCACCATATGGGTATGAGCGGAAATACAGTTGATGATTACGCTCAAAAAATTGACAACATGACCCAATACGTAATTGAAGAACGACCTGGAAATTTTAGGGCCATTGACGTTTTCACTCGCCTTATTTCTGATAGGATTATTTTTCTTGGTATGGGTGTAGACGATCAGATTGCCAATTTGCTTACAGCCCAGTTACTATTTCTTGAATCTTCAGATCCAAAGAAAGACATTATCATGTACATCAATAGCCCGGGCGGATCAGTATATGCTGGCTTGGGAATCTACGATACCATGAACTACATCAACCCGGACGTTGCCACCGTCTGCACAGGGCTTGCCGCTTCGATGGCCGCAGTTCTTTTAGCCTCTGGTGCTGACAAGAAAAGATCCGGACTTCCCCATTCTCGTATAATGATTCACCAGCCCATGAGCAGCATGCAGGGACAGGCAACTGATATGGAGATCTCATTACGCCAGACTTTGGAAGTAAAGAAGGATTTGTACACGATTTTGGCCAAGCATAGCGGGCAGAAGTACGAAAAAATAGAGAAGGACTCTGACCGTGATTATTGGATGCGGGCTGCAGAAGCAAAAAGCTACGGTTTAATTGACGAAGTACTGGAAAAGAAGAAATAAAGGGCATTAGGGCCTAAAAAGCTACTTTACCATTTAATTGGTACATTTGTAGTTCATATCACAATCATATGGCAGAAGTAACGTGTTCATTTTGCGGAAGGAATAAGAAGGATGTTGACCTGATGATATCAGGGATTCACGCCCATATATGTGATAAATGTGTCACTCAGGCCAGCCAAATACTGCTTGAGGAGAAGAAAAATAAGACCGAAGCCGGAAACCTTCCCAACTTTAAGCTGATCAAGCCAAGGGAGATCAAAAAATTTCTTGATGAATATGTGATTGGCCAGGATGAAGCCAAAAAAGTGATGTCGGTGGCTGTTTATAATCACTATAAACGCCTCATGCAGAAGAAAGTCGACAACGAAGTACAGATCGAAAAATCAAACATCATTATGGTGGGCGAAACCGGAACTGGCAAAACCTATTTGGCTAAAACATTGGCCAAATTACTCCAAGTTCCGTTCTGTATTGCAGATGCCACCGTTCTTACTGAAGCCGGTTATGTTGGTGAAGACGTAGAAAGCATCCTTACCCGACTTTTACAGGCCGCAGACTATAATGTGGAAGCTGCCGAACGTGGTATTGTTTACATAGACGAAATTGATAAAATCGCCAGAAAGTCTGATAACCCATCCATCACACGCGATGTGAGTGGTGAAGGCGTACAACAGGCTTTACTTAAGTTACTTGAAGGGACTGCAGTTAACGTTCCCCCACAAGGAGGAAGGAAGCACCCTGATCAAAAAATGATCACTGTGAACACCGACAACATTCTGTTTATCTGCGGTGGCGCTTTTGAAGGAATCTCCAGGTTTATAGCAAGTCGCCTGAATACAAGACCACTCGGTTTTGCTGCCAGTGCAGATAGCATGAAGCCAGGTGAATTTGATAAGGATAATTTACTTCAATTTGTTTCAGCTCTTGATCTTAAGAGTTTCGGGTTAATTCCAGAGCTCATAGGCCGTTTGCCAGTGCTTTCTTATCTAAATCCCCTAGATAAAGATGCGTTGCGGAAAATTCTCACTACTCCTAAGAACGCACTTGTAAAGCAGTACAAGAAATTGTTTGAAATGGAGGATATCGAAGTCGACTTCAAAGATGGTGCTCTCGATTTCATTGTTGAAAAAGCTATTGAATTCAAATTAGGTGCCCGTGGGTTACGCTCGATTTGTGAAGCTATTATCAACGATGCAATGTTTGATCTGCCTTCTGAAAAAACAACGGATAAGCTTTCTATCAACCGTGCCTACGCAGAGGAGAAATTCAACAAATCTCATTACAGTAAACTGAAGGTAGCTTAGTTCTCGCTACGCAGATAATTGACCATTAATCTGGCTGCATTTTCCGAAGCTGAGCCAGTATCCAGTATTTCAAGCAATTGATCATAATCTTTCATGATCTTATTTCTGTGAAAAGAATCTTCGACCAGTCTTCTCAACTCTATTATTGTGTTTTGGATGGTTGCTTCTTTTTGTATTAACTCACGAATTGCTTCCTTTCCTACAATTAGGTTAACCAAAGAGACAAACTCAACTTTTATCATCTGCTTCGCCAGAAAATATTCCAGCCTGTTGGCTTTGTACACCACCACTTGAGGAACTTTAAAAAGACCTGTCTCCAAAGTGGCCGTTCCGGAAGTTACTATGGCTGCATGTGCATGCGAAAGTAAATCATAGGTAGCATCAAAAATCAGATGAACATTGGGGTACTTTGAAATCGGTTGGTACAACTCCTCTGGCATTGATTTCACAGCGGCTACCACAAAAGTATAACCTGGGTTGGCATCAATCACCTTTACCATCAACGGAATAATCTTCGTCAATTCGCTTTTCCGGCTCCCAGGCAAAAGGGCTACTAGTTGCTTTTTCGTTGACAGATTATTTTTAGCCAAAAAATCGGAATCAGGTTGAAACGCTTTAACAGCATCCAATACAGGATTACCCACATAGTCTACCTCCCAATCAAATTTTTTAAAAAAATCCATTTCGAAAGGAAGGATACAAAACATCCGATCGACATTTGATTTCAACTCTTTGGCCCTGGATTGATACCACGCCCAAACTTTGGGAGAGATGTAATAGTAATTTTTTACCCCATTGGCCTTACAAAATTTAGCTATCCTTTTATTGAAAGCTCCATAGTCAATAAGAATAACTACATCAGGCTGGTAATCAAGAATATCATTCTTGCATTGTTTGAGTCTGCCAAGGAGGGTTCGCAAATTGGCAAAGAGGGCAATCAATCCCATAAATGCCATGTCGTGGTAATGTACCACCACATCAAGGCCCACCGCTTTCATGTAGTCACCACCAAATCCCCGAAACTGGGCTTCAGCATCCTGCTTTTTTATTTCTTTCATCAGGTTACTGCCGTGAAGATCTCCGGAGCGCTCACCTGCGATCAGATAGTACTTCACGATGATTGAAAATTATTCACCATAGTACTCCACATAATTTCGCGGGGTTTCATAGAGCCGCAACGAATGAAGTGATCCCAACTTGCTGATACCCTTAATTTTTGGCTCTAAAATCTTCCAAATTTCTACAATCAGCGTTTCACAACTGGCCAGTTTATCCCTCATAAAATCAACATCCAGATTAAGGTTCTTGTGATCCAGTTTGTCAATAACTTCTATTCGAATTAGGGTGCTTAATTTCTTAAGGTCGATCACGAACCCAGTGTCGGGATCGGGCTTACCCTTCACCGTGACAATTAAATCAAAATTATGCCCATGCCAGTTCTCGTTGGCACAAGGGCCAAAAACTTCAATGTTCTTTTCCTTTGTCCAGGCCGGGTTGTACAGCTTATGCGCTGCGTTGAAATGCTCCTTTCGACTTACGTAGACCATATCTTTATTCTGGCGCAAATATACATTAACTTGCCTCAAAATATTTTACTCAAATGATCATTGTTACCGGAGCTGCAGGCTTTATTGGGAGTTGCCTAATCAAGAAGTTGAATTCTGAGAATTTTAATGCTATTGTGGCCGTGGATAAATTCGATGATGAAGCAAAAAACAAAAACCTTGTTGGTGCCCAACTGACGGAAAAAGTTGACCGTGACGATTTTATGGAGTGGCTGGATGAGAATTATGAAAATGTAGAATTTATCTTTCACATAGGGGCACGGACGGACACTGCGGAATTTGACATGGATCTTTTACATAAGCTTAATACGGAGTACACCAAAGAGATTTGGAAGCGCTGTGTAAGTTATCAGATTCCGCTGGTCTACGCATCCTCTGCGGCTACTTATGGGTTAGGGGAAGAAGGCTATGATGACAATGAATCAACCATTGAAAAATTGAAACCACTAAATCCTTACGGAGTTTCAAAACAAGAATTTGACATTTGGGCCCTGGCACAGAGTGACAAACCATTTTTTTGGGCGGGGCTTAAGTTTTTTAATGTTTATGGTCCTAATGAATACCATAAAGGGAGAATGGCATCTGTAATTCTGCATGCCTTTAAACAGATCAATGATACTGACAAAATGAAATTATTTAAATCTCATAACCCAAAATTCAAAGACGGGGAGCAGATGAGGGATTTTGTCTATGTAAAAGATGTAGTTGAGGTGTGCTATTATTTAATGCACCACAGAAAGAATTGTGGTATTTATAATTTAGGATCGGGGAAAGCCAGAACATTTCTTGACCTTACCCGAAATGTATTTAAAGCAATGGGTAAAAAGGAAAACATAGAATTCATCAATACTCCAGAAGACATCAGGGATAAGTATCAATATTTTACCGAAGCCAATATGGAGAAATTGAAAAGCATTGGCTACAACAAACCTTTTTCTACTCTAGAGGAGGGCGTAAATGACTACGTAAGAAACTATTTAACCCAAGGAAAAAGTTACTAGCGCCTCACTATTACTTTCCTAGTCATCTCCCTTTCAGTAGTTTTTACTTTTAATATATAAATCCCATTACTCAAACTGTTTAAAGGAATATTGGCAGAAGCTGTAAACGTTGTTGTGCTCCACACTCTTCCTAGCAAATCGAATATTATAGCTTGAGCAGGAAATGGAGAATTGATTTCTATACTCAAATCGCTTTGAACCGGATTGGGGTAAACACTAAATTCATGCAACTCATTATCCAAACCCGTAATCGTCACCAGGTTTGAAGATCTGTTACAAGATCCATCGAAAGTGACCACCCTATAAACTCCCTCTGCACCCAGATAGGGATAGCTGCGACTCATAGCGCCCTCTATTTTTTGTTCATTGAGAAACCATTGATAGGACGAGGAAGTAGCTAAGCTCACCAGTTCATTGGCATTGACCGCAATGTCATTCTTGCCAAATGATGAGGGTAAAACTTCAATTTGCCTTTGATAGGAATGTGAAGTTGATTCGTTACTCACAGTAAGGGTGACAGTGTAAACTCCGGCATTCTCAAAAGATTGAAACGCGTTTTCAAAAATACTTTGCCCTATTACCCCATCCGTATTTCCGAAACTCCATTCATATTTATTAATACTACCAGTGCTTTTGTTTACAAACTCTGTAAAACCATTCTGACAGAGGTACAGAACATCAAAATCTGCAAAGAGGGCAGATGAGCAAGTTTGCAACTGCCAATTCAAAGCGTTGGTAACGGATGAATTGAGACCCGTGTAAATTCTTGAAGTTCCAACCAGATCAACATTGGAAATATTTAAATAGTCAGAGCAAAGCAGGAAATGCGACCCGATTGACATAGATGATTTCCCTGTGCTGGAAATGTTAACCATTTTACTCTCCTCACCCATCAACCACGATATTGTATCTGTATGAAACATGGACCCATCTGCAAAAGTTAAATTTGATCCTGCATAAACGCTTAGCTCAGCAATTTCAATATCGCCATTAACATTTACTTCAGATCCAATAATTTCAAGAGCACCATTGAATGAAACACCATCCCAGTTTAACTCAGCATTCGTATTATCAAATATGATTTTTGACCCATTCGACTCAAGCGTAAATTGATTGACATCAAAATTACTCTGTTCATTCAGTTTCACTTTTGTGTCGGTAATTACAAGCTCTCTGGCTTGAGTGGCATTGGTAGAGTTTAGTTCATTTAGTGTTAACTCAGAATTATTCAGGAACAACTTTCCACTCTGCAAATCAAGATGATCTACACCAAGCGTTCCATACATTGTCCATCCGCCCCCATCAATGATTAATTTTAAGTTTCCTAATTCATTATTACTAAAATATAAATTACCGGATCCAGCAGGTGCCGAGCAGATAATGTCACCATCACCGATTGACTGAAACGAATCACTGGCCAATACCAGTTCTTTTGTAACTGTTAAGGCATGTCCTTGTAAATCCAATTCTGCAGGAATGCTTCTTAACCATTTAATTGTGCCCACTGAATTATTTTGACTCAATAATATTTGATCAACTCCTACTCCATCAAACGAATTTTCATCAATAATTATTCTGTCAGAGACATCAGGTATTACCATAGCAGGAGCTCCTCCACTGGAAAATGACCAATGTGAGCCATCATTCCAATCCCCAGTGTCTCCTACCCAATAAAGCGTTTTAACATTTGGTGTTGAGGATTGATATTTTAGTACCAATGAGTAATCCTGGCTTCCATTTAAGAGCTGACCTTTGTGACTCACCACTAATCGATAAGGATTACCTTCGGGTAAATTAAACTCCAATTTCTCCACGTTGTCCCTATAATTATCACCCTTTGTTGCCTGTGCGGACGGCACTGAAGGGTCTAATAACCAAGGATATTTGACTGATCCATCTTCTGCTATGAGCTTAACGTCAAGGTCGTTCACCAACATTAAACTGATGGGATCAAGTGCGGGGTTCAAAGGCTGTGCAACCGGATCATTCCAAACTATAGTTGCTGTAATCTTTTGTCCGGCCATCGGATTCAAAACTATTTCCTGTGTTGCGCCATTCATTAATTTCTTTTCACTGACAATTACATTTATGCCATCTTCATTCACCAAAAGTTGTGCTGCTGCTTGCACATCCAATACCCCCCAACCAAACTGATAATCAGGACCAGGCGAAGAACCTGCTTCTTTAGCTGTATGAATTGCTAGTGCTTTTAATGTAGAAGCTTCCATAATTTTTCCTCCATGAAGCTTTCTATACAATTCTTGTAACAATGCCAATGAACCCGTAACGTTGGGTGTAGCCATAGAGGTGCCACTACTGAATGAATAAGTATCGACTCCATCAGCACTTAAGGAAAATATATTTACACCCGCGCCAACTAAATCAGGTTTTATGCGACCATCATCTGTAGGCCCCCAACTGCTAAAAGAACTCATTACTGCATTTGTTGGATCAGTATATGTCAACATCTTGTTGATAGCACCTACGGTTATAATATTCTTAGCTACCGACTCGGGAATGATACAATCATATCCCGTTCCACCGTTGCAGTCTGGAGGCCTTGAGCCATCGCCCGGCTCCCCCCTGTCATTTCCAGCGGCCCAAACGATTGTATAGTAAGGGGCGAGATTTGCCAATTCATCCAATGCAGCCGCCTTGTCCCCATAAAATCCAAATCGATAATCCTCATCAGAGCTTATGGAGGCGTTGCCCGACCAATTCCATTGCCCATTTATTTTAGTCCAACCCGTAACGGTACCATAAGAGTGATTGGACAAAAGCAATGAATGTTCATCCGGTTTCGCCAACGCAGCCATTTCAGCCAAATCGTTATTAAAATACCAGTTCGTTACGGTGGCTTTGGGCGCCATTCCCCTTGCATCGGGGTTAACACCTGCAGCTATTATCGTTCCCGTTACATGAGTAGCATGATTGACAGCATTATCCACTTCTTTTGATATTACTCTTGTACCCAATTCAATATGATCTTTCACACTACCTTCATCCCAAACACCAATTAACAATTCCTCCCCTTCCAAATTTAATCCCGTCACGCCTCCACTTTGGATTTGACTCACACCCGTAGTTATTGCTGCATCACTGTTTAGGGTAGCCACATAAACCGGAACACCATCTACCACATCTACCATCAGCATGTGTCGCCCTTCCAAAGTATTAATGGCCATCGGAACATCGTGACTCTTTAGGAAATCACTTACCCTCGCTTCGCGTATTTCAAATTCAGATTGTTTTTTTTGTCTTAATGACTGTAGCGAGGTAATCGATTGAGAAAAGCCCGTAGCTTCACCAAGAAGCAAAGCAAGCAAGAATAAATGTTTTATAGGTGCCAAAGACATGATGCCTTTACCGGATTTATCTGACTACTACTCTATGACGTGTTACTCCAAAACTTGATTGTACTAAAATAATATATAAGCCTTTAGGAAGTGGTGACACATTAAGGCTCCACCCCTCTTGTGTTTCTTCAAATTCCACTATCATGTTCAGGCCCACCTGGTTAACAATTCTTAAGCTTTGTATACCCTCGCCTTTCACATATAATTGACTTTCAGCAGGGTTAGGATGAATTTGAATTGAATTTATATCTTTCTCATCAGTCAGCCCTGTTACCAGGAATGGAGTTGATTGACGATTGCAGTTATCATCAAAGGTAAGTACCGAATATACACCAAAACCTGTTGAAAGGGGAATAGACCTGAGGTTGGTGTCTTCTAACAATTCTCCATCCAAAACCCACTGGTATTTATTTGCCGGAAGGAAACTTATTAACTTCCCATTACTTAACTCAATATTATTCTCAACTAATACAGATGGATTTAGCTCCAGTGTCTTCGCATAGGAAACAGAATTAGAACCATCGGAAACTTCTAAGGAAACCTGAAATTGCCCAGTCCCTTCAAACAAATGAATCGGATTAACTAAGCTGGACGTATTCTGCACAGAGGTGATATCGCCAAAATCCCAGTTGTATCCCGAGACCGGACCAGAACTTTTGTCAGTAAAGAATACGGCTGCATTTTCGCAATTGAATTCAAAATCAAAATCTGGAAATAAAATATTATCACAAGTGTCTTGTTTCCAATTGGGCGAATTGGTCAGGGTACTGTTGATTCCGGCATTCAATGTGGCCTGACCTGTGACCGAAACATTTTCAACATCAAGGTGATCCATGCATATTTTAATATGCTCCTCGAAATCGAGTGTGGCCAGATCAGAACCAGATGACGATATGGAAGTACGATTTACTGACGTGGCTTGTAAAGTAAACTCTTTCGTCAAGGACTGAACAGTGCCTTCATTTATAAGAAGAGTAGAGCCCTCATTCAAATTAATATTTTCCCAGGAATGATTCCCGTTAATAATTAGTATCCCAAATCCTTCAACACTTTCAATACTTCCATTTCCCTCGATGTTGATTTCACCACCTTCCAATTGAATGGCACCATCAAAAGTATTGGTTCCTACATTGAGACTATAAGCAGACGATACAGGAACAGTAACAATGGCATTTTCACTTTCAAGTAGCAAGCCAGAAAAATCGAGTGACAAGGATGAAATACCGGAAACACTAGTACCCGACAAGGTTAAGGTTTTTGCATCAATACCAACTGTGCTTAGTTCATTTAACTTTATTTCATTTTCACTTAACTGGAGATGTCCGCTCTCCAATTCAACTCCATTGATTCTAAAATCACCAAACATTGCCCATTTTGCGCCATCACCAGAAAATTTTAATGTGAGATCGTCAAGACTATTATTACTCAGATTAAGCTTGGCATCGGTGGTAGCATCTCCCATAAACTGAATAACTCCGGGGGAAGAAGATGAAATATTTCCAGACAAAAGGTTTACACCTTCCCCAACTACAAGTTGATGCCCATCAAAATCCAGGCTAACATTCTCATTGGCAAACCAACGAATAGAATAACATTGTTGATCTTGTGTTAGTGAAACTACTTCCCCATCCAACAAAAAGGAGTTTTCATCAAACACAACCTTATCTTCTGAAGTAGGCACCATATTGGCGGAAGCACCACCACTTTCCAAAGACCAATTGTTCCCATTATCCCAATTGCCTGAGTTCCCAACCCAATAATAAGAAACCCGAGGATCAATTAGGGAGCTATAAGTGATAATCAAGGAGAATTCTTGCTGTTCATCTACCAGCGTTCCTTTGTGGCTTACTCTTAGTTTATAGTTTCTTGGTTCCGGATTATCGAATTCCAGCTTCTCTACATTGTCTAAAATATTATCACCTTTTGTTGCTGCAGTTGCTGGATTGGTTGGATCCAGTTTCCAGGGGAATTGTGTAGTACCACCATCATCTACCAGAGTAATATCAAGATCATTCATCAACATCTTCGTTGTGGGGTTCAAAGAAGGTGTTTGCACTGGGCCCGCTGGATCTGTCCATACCAAAGTGGCAGTAATTTTGGTATCCTCTTTTGGCTCAAGATTTAACTCAACAACTTCTCCATCATTCAATATTAGCTCCTCTATAAAAATATTCTGATCATCTTTTTCAATGAGGGTTTCAGCGGCATGCTCGGCATCTAATAACCCCCAACCAAACATATAATCTGGACCTGCGCCAGGACCTGCTTCCCTTGCCGTATGAATAGCCAATGCTTTTAAGGTAGCTGACTTCATCACATTTCCACTATTCAGATTTTTGTGCAGCTCCTGTAGTAAAGCCAAAGTTCCGGTGGTCGCTGGCGTGGCCATTGAAGTTCCACTTAAAGTTTCATAAGCAGAGGCGCTATTTGAAGTTGTAGAAAAAACCGATTGCCCTGGCGCTACGATGTCAGGCTTAATTCTCCCATCATCTGTTGGACCAAAACTACTAAAGCTGGTAATCT
This sequence comes from Cyclobacteriaceae bacterium, assembly GCA_039971015.1. Lineage (GTDB taxonomy): Bacteria > Bacteroidota > Bacteroidia > Cytophagales > Cyclobacteriaceae > ELB16-189. Next base: position 33,470 of record JBDVKV010000012.1, on the reverse strand, counting down.
CCACATCTGAAGCATCCGTGTATTCGCCAACCAACTTTTTTACTGCTCCAACAGTAAGAATATTTTTTGCCACACCATTTGTTGGAATACAATCGAATGGATCACAGTCAGGGGGTTTTGATCCATCTCCCACATCCGAATTATCATTACCTGCAGATTTCACAATCAGATAATAAGGAGCACTATAGGCGATATCATCATAAAAACTACTGGTGGTATTATAGAATCCAAATTTCCAATCCTTGGTTGTGCTAATGCTTTCATCACCAAACCAAGTCCAGCTTCCACCATCGCTACGCCAGCCAGCTACCGTTCCATAGGAATGGTTAGAGAGTAGTATGGAAGTTTGATCAGCCGTAGCCTGTTCCGTCATTTCACTCACGTCATTAAAGAAGTCGAATGCAATTGCAGTTGCTTTTGGTGCCATCCCCTTTGCATTGGCATTAACTCCGGTAGCCAGCATTGTGCCTAGTACATGGGTAGCATGAAAATTAAATTCGGAGGGACTGTCAACCTGAGTTACTCTTCCTATATACTCTACATGGTCGTTTCTTACTTTACCTTCATCCCAGATGCCCACTTCCATATCCGAGCCTTCAAGGCTCAATCCTAATCCTCCTCCATCCCGAAGCTCATCCACTCCCAACGAAGTCGCTACTCCTGCGTTGTCTGATTGAATATAAATGGGGACTCCAGATTCAGAGACATCCACTAAATATATTCTACCACCATTACTGAGAGCCCTCACCCTACCAGTACTCTTATCTTTGAGGTATTCTTCTATCCGTTGATCCGCACCTCTTTTATAAAGAGCATAAGCACTATCAATTTTAGATAAGCTTATTCGCTGACTTTGAGCTATCACGTTATGGGAAGCAGCAAAACAGAATGTGAAAAATAAAATATTTAGAACTGTGCTCCGCATTAACTGGTTTTTAACTCAAATAAAATAAGACGAATTATTCAGCAATAATTACTGCTGTGTCAGCAAAATTATTTGAAGTATTGTTTAAATCGTAAAACAAAAAATTCAGGGTAATCTTCTTTGAAGCCTCATTATAAGTGCCGGTAGCCTCAAATTCATACTGACTTGTAAAATCAAATAATTTCGTACGATTCACTGTTGCTATCCCCTTAGAAGAAACAACCGGATCTTGTTCAAGAATAACCGTTAGCGTAGACTCAGGGTTTTGATCTCCTACAAATTTTCCTTTCACATTAAAAGAACCGCTACAAATACCGCTTGAATTCTCTTCCCCGGTGCCATCCAAAGATTCATTGCTGCTTTGAATTGTAAGTGAACCTATCCATATTTTAACATCTGAAATATTAGCGGAGCAATCATCCTCCTCAATAGATATTATTACTTCTTTTGGTACAGCAGTTTTTACAAAATCTTTATCAACAGATCTAAATCTCAGATATATATTCCTGTCCTCTGGCTGCACAATATCATTATCGTTAATCCTTAATCTCACAGCAGCCTCTGTGCTGCCTGCGGGAATTATTAAGGGATTTTCAGACAGCAAAGTAAAGTCACTTTCATTCACTACCTCCTGACCTATTAATTCATAAGTAACAGTAATCGGCTCTTCCTGAGAAAGCGAAATTCTGATGGGTATTACAATTTCTGTAGGATCATTTTCTTTGATCTCGATTTTCGATTCAGAATCAAAAAATATTGTAATCTCCTCCTGTACAATATCAGGCTCGGCCTCCTCGCTACAAGCAGCAAATAAAAATAATATCCAACACCAATTCCTCCAATTCAACTTCATGACCTTTCAATATTGCACGATCTTAAACTCGATTCTCCTGTTAGCTTGTTTGTTTTCCTCAGAATCATTTGGCCTAATCGGATGATCAGCACCATATCCCATTTCAGACAACCGAGATCTGTTAATACCCTTTTCTACCAAATAGGAAACCACGGATTGTGCACGTTTTAAAGAAAGTTGTTTATTGTATGAAGCTGAACCATCACTATCAGTGTGTCCACCTATCTCTACATGAATAGAAGGTTTTTCATTTAAAAGCCGGATTACCTTATTGAGTTCAGTGAGGGACTTCTCTTTCAGTTCAAATTGATCAAAATCAAAAAAGATATTGTTGAGTACCGCAGTAGCTCCCATCTCCGCTTTATCCAGAAGTATATCTATCACCACAGGCTCTGGGTTGAGATTATCTTCATAATTAAAATTTAAACTTTGAAATAGGTAATCCGGAGCCGAAACATACAGTGCATAATCCGAACCTGTGGTTAGTACCATAAGGTACTGACCTGAAACAGAGTCAGATTCAACCACTGAAATCAATTCGTCCTTTTTAAGATCAATTAGTTCAATATGAGATTGAAGTGGTAAGCCAGATTTTTTATCTTTTACTACTCCCTTTACAAAATTACTTCTGTAAGCAATTTGTAATTCCTCAGGAATAGTCATCTCATAAAGTCGTGCAGAATTTTCACGAGTGCCATCCTCATGAGAATAGTAACCTCGGGTACCATCTGCAGTAATGAATAACGAAAACTGGTCTTCATGATCATTTACAGGTGACCCAAAATTAACCGGCATTTCCCATTTATCGTCAGTTAGTTCTGCTCTAAAAATATCAAAGCCTCCAAAACCCGGCTTTCCATTAGTGGCATAAAATAATGTTCTACCATTAACATGAATAAAAGGTGATATTTCATCAAAGGGCGTGTTAATAGGTTGTGGCATCACCTCTGCCTTAAGCCACTTACCATCTGCTGTTTTACGGGAAACATAAATATCTCTTCCTCCTATTCCACCTCTACGATCAGAGATGAAATATAACACACGACCGTCTGCTGAGAGTGAGGGCTGAGATTCCCAAGCTGAAGAATTAATCTCTGGCCCAATATTCACAGGAGCAGACCACTCATCACCCACCCTTCTGCTGTAAAACAAATCACAATTCCCATATCCCCTTCTGCCAATGCATGAAGTGAATATTAAAGTTCTTCCATCTGCTGAAATAGTGCACGTACCTTCATTGAATTTTGAATTGATGTTGTCTGAAATAGAAACTGGAACAGTCCAATTTCCACTTTCATCTTTTTTTGACACTACCAAATCCTCATCATCATCCGGCCCGGGACCCATCCTTCTGGTGAATATCAGCTCTTGCTCATCTGCAGTAAGCACTGGAAAATATTGCAACCCAAATCTATTTACAGTTCCATCCAATTGCCTTGGCTGAAATTGAGACTGTATTTTTTTATTTCTAAGCCCGTACTCAGCATTTCTCTTCCACAGTTCTACCAAAGCAATACGTTGCTTATTCATGGTCTCAACGGCCAGATAGTGATTAAAGTACTTCAAGGCATTGTCGTAATCACCTTGCCTTAAGTAATTATCACCCAGATCCATAAAGAATCCTTTTTGGATTCTGGTATTTTGTGTGAGCGAAAGCCCCTTCTCAAGACTAAGATTAGAACGATTAAAATCACGCATTGCCTTAAACGTAATTCCTAATCGATAATAAGCCTCAACAAAGTTCTTATCCTTTTCTATTGCCTGCTGCAAAAGAGAGATTGCCTGATTGTACTGGCCTCTCACCCTGTAATTATCCGCTTCAGTATACAGCGCAATTGCTTTCTTTGACCTTGTACTCAACGAGCTTTGAGCAATAGAAAGTGTGCCAACTGTGGTAAAAATTATCAGAGCAATAACTCGAATCATATTGAAAGCTAAAAAACTATATTGGATACATCAATTTCTTCCTGTTCTAATCCTCTCATGGCATTAATAAGTTTGATTGATTCATATTGAGTAACGTCCTGAAGAGGTATTTCTTTTTCTTTTATCAATCCTTTATCCAAAAGCTCAGCCCTTTTCGTCCCGCTCAACAGTGGATTTGAAGGTGTATACCAGCAATTGTCTTGCCTGAAGAGGATGTTGGCATAAGATGAATCTGTAACTAACCCATTCTTAGCTATAATTACATCATCATTCTCTTCTCAGTGATCCAGTAATTTATCAATATCAACGCGATGAGATGACTTATGTTCATAACTAATAGTGTTGGCCTCTAGCACTTTTAGTGACTTAGGTTAAGTGTGCAAAGGAGTCGCATTTTTAGCCAATAGATTAAGTCTTTCTCTGAACTCCGAAATACCCACGATTCAAATACAATGATTAAGGTATGTTCATGTACTTATGAACTTGAAGGGATATTTTCCAACGGGGATTTGATTTTACATAATCAACAATTAGCGGTACCATCTCCTTTTCTTTTGACCATTCAGGCTGCAGATATAACAAACATTCCTGCGATACTTTAGCCGCGTGCTCCTCCGCCCATTGAAAATCGCTTTTGTTGTATATGACTACTTTTAGTTCGTTGGCCAATGGATACGAAGATTCAACAGGCTTTTTGAACTTCTTGGGGGATAAACATACCCAATCCCATTCACCGGCTATTTCATATGCTCCTGAAGTTTCTATATGTGTGCGCATGCCTACCGAATGAACTTGTGCCGTGAGCTCCCTTAAATCGTAATGTGCAGGCTCACCACCAGTAACTACCACAATGCTGCACTTGCTTTGCTTCGCTTTCTTTACCATTTCTTCAACGGCCACCAATGGATGTGCAGCAGCATCCCACGATTCTTTAACATCACACCAAACACACCCCACTTCACATCCTCCCAATCGAATAAAGTATGCTGCGTGCCCCTGGTAAGCGCCTTCACCCTGGATTGTATAAAAGTCTTCCATAAGAGGAAGATTTTTTGAAGACACAGTTTTTATAGAATTCACTTTTTGTATTAACCAATGCGTTGCTCGGAGGCTTTGAGCGTATTCATCAAAAGAGACACGATGGTCATTGGACCAACACCACCTGGAACAGGAGTAATCATAGCACATTTGGGTGCAACCGAATCAAAGTCTACATCTCCCTTAAGTGTAAACCCTTTGGGTTTTGACGCATCTTCAATCCTTGTGGTCCCTACATCAATCACTACTACTCCTTCTTTGACCATGTCTCCGGTAATGAGACCGGGTTTACCCACAGCCACTATCAGGATGTCAGCTTTCTTAGTATGGGAAGCTAAATCCTCAGTATACTTATGGCAAATCGTAACCGTAGCACGGCCTTGCTCAGCCAGCATCATACTTAGCGGAGCTCCCACCAGGCGGCTGGCTCCAACTACTACACAATGTTTACCCTTAGTGTCTACCTCGTATCTTCTCAAAAGCTCCATCACCCCAAATGGTGTTGCAGGAAAAATATGAGGATCCGCAGAGGTAATGCTACCAAAATTCTCATTGGTAAACCCATCCACGTCTTTTTCAGGATTGATTTTCTCAGTGACTTTCTCTACTGAAATACGAGCAGGCAATGGCAACTGTACGATAAACCCATCAATATCTTCATCATTGTTGATTTGATCGATGTGCTTGAGCAAACGCTCCTCAGAGATTGTGTCAGCAAAGCGAAGCAAAGAATAATGAAAACCAACTTCTTTACATGCCTTCACTTTACCATCCACATAGGTAGTGCTGGCCCCATCATCGCCTACAAGGATGATAGCCAGGTGCGGAAGTTTTTTGCCTTGCTTTTTTAATTCATTTACACGGTCTGCAATTTCCTTCTTGATTTCGGAAGCCACCTTGCGGCCATCAATGAGTGTGATCTTGTTTGTATCTACCATGATCTGAAATTTCGATGAAGGTTAATACTCGTGAATTTCTATTAATCTATTAAGGCCTTTCGTCAAATAATAGGCGGAATCTACTCAATTTTCAACACCGCCATAAACGCCTCTTGCGGTATTTCCACGTTTCCTATTTGGCGCATCCTCTTTTTACCTTTTTTCTGCTTTTCCAAAAGCTTACGCTTTCTTGAGATATCACCACCATAGCACTTGGCCAAAACGTTCTTGCGGATAGCGCTCACTGTCTCTCTTGCTACGATTTTTTGACCAATAGAAGCCTGAATGGCGATCTCAAACATTTGCCGGGGAATCAACTCTTTTAGCTTTTCACAAAGCTTCTTGCCCCACTGGTAGGATTTCCCTCTGTGCACAATGGCTGAAAGTGCGTCCACTTTATCTCCATTCAACATCACATCCAACTTTACCATATCCGATTCACGGTATCCGATTAAGTGATAATCAAGCGATGCATAGCCTTTTGAAATCGTTTTCAATCTGTCAAAGAAATCAAATACAATTTCTGACAACGGCATTTCAAATGATAATTCAATACGATCCGAAGAAAGGTAAACTTGATTTTTCACCTGCCCTCTCTTATCGATACACAACTCCATGATGGGCCCAATGAATTCCGACTTGGAAATGATCTGTGCCATGATATAAGGCTCCTCCACATAATCCAATCGGGTGGGATCGGGCATCTCTGAAGGCGCATTGATATTGATCTCCGCCCCGCTGGTCAACTTGGCTTTGAACTGTACGGATGGCACGGTAGTAATCACCGTCATGTCAAATTCACGCTCCAGCCTTTCTTGAATAATCTCCAAATGAAGCATCCCAAGAAAACCGCATCTAAACCCAAACCCTAATGCAGCCGAAGTTTCTGGCTCCCACACGAGTGAAGCATCATTCAACTGAAGTTTCTCCATGGAGGCCCGAAGCTCCTCAAATTCACTGGTTTCCACAGGGTAGATACCCGCAAATACCATTGGCTTTACGTTTTCGAACCCTTTGATTGACGCCCCCGGATTTTTAGGATGGGTGATCGTATCTCCTACCTTTACTTCCTTCGCTTCTTTAATCCCAGAAATAAGGTATCCCACATTACCGGCACTTATTTCTTTGCGCGACTGCTTCTGCAATTTCAGCACGCCAATTTCATCTGCATTGTAAGTTTTGCCTGTATTGACAAACTTCACAATGTCTTTTTGCTTCATAGTGCCATTAAACACCCTATAGTAAACCTCTACGCCTCTGAAAGAGTTAAACACAGAATCAAAAATCATTGCCTGAAGTGGTGCGTTGGGATCGCCCTTGGGTGGCGGCACCCGTTTCACTATGGCTTCCAGTATTTCAGTTATTCCGATACCATTTTTAGCGCTGGCATGAAGTACAGTACTTGGATCACAACCGATCAACTCCACGATTTCATCCGTTACCTCCTCTGGCCGGGCGGCAGGTAAATCAATTTTATTAAGCACTGGAATGATCTCCAGATTATGTTCTAAAGCCAGGTACAGGTTAGAAATAGTTTGCGCTTCAATTCCCTGAGCTGCATCCACAATCAGCAGGGCACCCTCACAAGCTGCAATAGAGCGCGAAACTTCATAAGAGAAGTCCACATGCCCGGGGGTATCGATAAGGTTGAGGGTATACTCCTTCCCTTCAAACGGATATATCATTTGAATGGCATGCGATTTAATCGTAATGCCTTTTTCACGCTCCAAATCCATGCTATCCAGCACTTGTGCCTGCATCTCCCGAGAGGTGAGCGTACCGGTAGCTTCCAAAAGACGGTCTGCCAACGTGCTTTTGCCGTGATCTATATGTGCTATTATGCAGAAATTGCGGATTTGTTCCATTCCCGTCATTCAGGTCCTTAATTTGAGCGGCAAAGGTAGATATTTTACCAGCGACCGCGAAGTATGATTTTTGGATATTTTATGGCAAACCAGCCACAGCCCTACTTTACGAGCAAAGTTGAAACCAACTGCCGCAAAGATTCGATTTCTGCCTTTTTCATTGTAGCACTCACTTTCAGCATCAACTCAAACATCACCTCTTGTTTGTAGCCCAACTTTGCGGCTACATGTGAGCAGTACTTGATTTCCTCCTTATAGAGTCGCTCATCAATTTTCATAAGTTGCACCAGGCTGAACAGATAGTCAAACTTTTGATCATCGGAAAGCCCTTGAGGAACGATCACCTCGTGATTTTGCCCAAAGAGGTAGGCTACATCATGTTCGGTCAAGCCATTGGCAAGTCCAATGTTGGTGATATATTTCTTTTCCTTATCTGCAACCTCATTGTCTATCAGGGCAAGATTAACTAATAACTTAAGCTGAGATAGGGCCGACATTCGCGTAGAGTTTTATTTTTAATATGTTGATTACCAAAAATGATCAAAAACTTCTTTAATAAAAACAGACTTTATCAATTACCTTACACGCAATGAACTTTCTTGCGCATATCTATCTATCAGGCGATGACCCTGAGTTAACAATTGGCAATTTTATTGGAGATTTTGTTAAAGGAGGAAGTCTAGAGGGGCGCTATGCCCCTCAGGTAATCAAAGGAGTGGAGCTTCACAGGGCCATTGATGAATTTACAGATAGCCACGATGTGGTACAAAAAAGTAAAGACAGACTAAGACCTAAATACAGGCACTACTCGGGAGTAATCGTTGACATGTTTTACGATCACTATCTGGCGAAAAATTGGAATCAATTTCATACCAAAAGCCTTCCGGACTTTGTGGAACAATTCTACTCTTTACTCAAAGAAAATGAAGAAGCATTACCCTTGAAAGTCCAGCACATGATGCCCTACATGATAAATGGAAATTGGCTGGTTAATTATGGAAAAAGAGAAGGCTTGCATCGTGCACTTTCTGGTATGTCGAGGCGCACATCTTTTGATTCCAAGATGGATGAGTCCATTGTAGAATTAGCACAATATGATGCGGAATTCGAAAAAGAATTCATGGAATTTTTTCCAGCACTAAAAGCTTTCTCCAACAACTGGATTGAAACTCATTGAGGAATATTTATACTTTTGGTCTTTGAAATATTTATAGCACATGGAAAATGACCCTGAACTTGATGGCAAGTACCTTGGAACGATCAGTCGTGACTTTGTCAAGGTCTCAGAAACACTGAAGGAGTCTTCCTACCAAATCCGAAAGGCGGGATTTGATTTCCCCATATTTCCCATCGCCAAAGATTCTATATCAATCGGGCAAATTCTCCTCGACAAAAACGATTTGGAACTTGAATGGAGTTATTATGCCTCCTTCCTTGGTGAGTTCATTGAAAGAGAACTCGTGGCCACGGAGAAGGAAGAAGACTTTAAATCTTCCTATAAAGATCCTGACGAATTTTGCTGCTTATTTGTAGTAGACCGTGAGTTTACCAAATTCGTTTACATCCCTTATCCTATCGACTAGTCTTTCTTAAAGTGATTCCAGCCCTGAGCGGTTAATGGAATTGCTGTGCCTTGCTTTGTGATCAATAGGTTTTGGTTTGCGTTATCATGAACGTGTCCAATGAAGTGTATATCCTGATGGTTTTTTATCTTCTCGAAGTCCGTTTGGTTAATCGTAAACAATAACTCATAATCTTCTCCCCCGTTCAGCGCACAGGTAATTGGATCTATTTTTAATTCAATGGCTGCTGTTTCATACACCTTGGTGTCTATCGGAATTTTATCTTCAAATATTTTTATCCCCACACCTGAATTCTTGCTGATGTGGAGCAACTCTGAAGCAAGACCATCTGAAATATCGATCATGGAGGTAGGTTGAATTCCCAACTCGGCCAACTCATAAACAATATCTGTTCTGGCTTCTGGCTTTAGCTGGCGGCCCACCATGTATTCAAAGTTTTCAAGCTGAGGTTTCATTTCCGGGTTGGCCAAAAACACCTGTTTGTCCCGCTCCAAAATTTGAAGTCCCAAAAACGCACCCCCTAAGTCTCCTGTTACACACACAATATCATTTTCCTTAGCGCCACTTCGGTACGCAACTTTGTCCTTCTTCACTTTACCCATTGCAGCAATAGAAATCACCAATCCGGAAGCCGAGGAGGTAATATCACCTCCTACCAGATCTACATTATAATTTTTGCAAGCTGCTCTTATCCCTTCGTACAAGGAATCAACGGCTTCAACAGAAAACCGGTTGCTCAACCCCAGACTCACCACGATTTGCTCAGGTCGACCATTCATGGCTGCGATGTCAGAAACATTGACCACAACCGCTTTGTAACCGAGGTGCTGAAGTGGGGTATAGGAAAGGTCGAAATGAACACCCTCAGTAAGCATATCCGTACACAACAAGATTGACTCCTCACCTCCGTCAATCACCGCGGCATCGTCTCCAATTCCAAATAAGGTAGACTTATTACTTGTTTCAACATGTGAATTAATTCTATCAATGAGGCCAAATTCCCCCAATTGACTTATTTCTGATCGTTTCTCCGCCATAAGGTAACTGCCATTTGTCGGCTTTTCCGGTTATTTAATCCCACAAAAGTAAGACTTATCTCCTGTTTGGTATCAATACCCCACGTCTTCCGTATATACGCACAAATAAGTGCATGATATGAAGAAGGTAGTTGGATTAGTTTTGGTAGTAATGTTAATGATGGGAGCCTGCGCCACCCCAAAGCCCTATTATGAAACCTCTGAGGGGAAGAAGAAATTAAAGCACTACAATAAGCTTCAGTTCGGACAGGACAACAGGCGCTAATCCCTTTTTTCCTGGCAAAGCTCTACCAGAACCCCATTTGTTGATTTGGGGTGTAAGAAAGCTATTATCTTATTGTCAGCACCTTCTTTTGGCTTGTCATTAATGACGGTGAATCCCTCCTCAACTTTTGAAGCAATACTCTTTTCGATGTCATCTACGGCAAATGCCAGGTGATGGACCCCCTCCCCTTTTTTCTCTATAAATTTCGCAATAGGTGAATCAGCTCTGGTGGCTTCGAGCAATTCAATCTTAACCCCCCCTATCTCAAAAAAAGACGTTCTTACGCCTTCTGAAGCCACCTCTTCAATTTTATATGGTTCCTTTCCCAGCAATTTTGAAAAAAGTTGGTTGGACTCCTCCATGTTTTTTACTGCTATCCCTATGTGCTCAATTTTGTCCATACCCTTAGTTTATCGGAATTGTTTAATTTTGTGTGAATTTCAGAAACTTTTAACCTGGATTTTGCATTAGTACAAAGATAAATGGATCTGACGAATTCTGACTTGATAGCCAGAATTGTCAGGGTTAACCATGACAATGAAAATTGCTGAAATGTATTAAGGCATCCAGAGTCGAATAATTTTCATTCGTCATTGGTTAAGGGGTTTCAAGAGTTTTCCATTTGAATTAAAAATGACGATGCCAGATATTACCAGCGATATTCATGTAGAAGCCGCACGCATTCAACAACAAATTAAGGCTTACCTAGGGCTTCGCACCAGCGATTTAATTTTTGAATACAGCGTTTTGGATGGCAAGTCTAAACTTGATTTGATCACACTGAACCCAAGACACAATCAATCCTTTCTGTTCCACTCAGAAACAGGATCTGATAAAGTAGATGCGCTGAATAAAATGTGGACCTATGTTCAGAACTTTAAGGAGAAGGACAATTCGTATACGATCCAGTGGGTAGCAGGTAGCGATCACGAATTACATACTTCTTATTTCAGAGCGAGTAATATTTTTAACGCACTGGAAAAACTATACTACGGCAGAGATCGAAACATGATTACGGTATTTAGTGTCGTATTAAACCCGGTATCATAATTATGATAAGTGTAACCGATAAAGCAAAAAACAGAATATCAGAACTCCTGAAAGAAGAAGGAAGAACCACTGCACACAATGTAAGGGTTTCTGTTAAGGGTGGAGGCTGCTCAGGTCTTATGTACGATCTGGATTTTGACGACAAGATTGACCCAGCCGATCAGGTATTTGAAGATAAGGGCGTGAAAATTCTGGTAGATAAAAAGAGTCTGCTGTATCTTTTAGGAACTACGCTTGATTTTTCTGATGGCCTTAACGGAAAAGGATTTCAATTTGTAAACCCTAACGCTTCGCGCACTTGTGGTTGTGGCGAAAGCTTTTCTATTTAATCAATCGTAGCAATACACTTTAGCTCAATGGCAATTGGTGTAGGTAATGCAGTAATCTCCACAGTAGTCCTGCAGGGCATATTGTCTTTAAAATACTCCGCATAGATTTTATTGTAGGCAGCGAAGTCATCCTTGATATTGGTAAGGAAGACCGTTACATCTACCAGGTTCTCCCATTTAGAGCCTGCAGCTTCCAAAATGTACCTCACATTCTGAAATACAGAATGACACTGCTCTTCAATGCTGTAGGCAATAATATTTTTGTTTTCATCTAAGGTTACTCCTGGAATATCTTTTACCCCTCTCTTCCTTGGGCCCACCCCGGAAAGAAAAAGTAAATTACCCACCTTGCGGGCATGAGGATATAAACCAACGGGCTCTGGCGCCTTGTCTGAAGAGATCGAAGAATTACTCATATTATTTTATTCAATTTCAAAAACTAAACTCGACCACATACTTTCCCATTCTGCCTGTGGCGAATTGGAACGAATCATTTTCACACTGCTTACCATCCACGGACCTGTATTACTGATAGGGAAACGAATCATTCCATCTGATTCGGTGTAGATATTCTGAAGAAAAATCCGATTTCCAACATGACTCCAAACCTTTACCAATGCATGAGGAGCAGGATTACCACGATACAACACTTTGCAATCCATGTAATCACCGGATTTTAATTCATACGGGTTTTGTTGTGGTATGATTTCAAATTTTAACCCGGAAGACTTTTTATAAGTATCATCGAGCCTATTTCCTACCTGCACCAGCAGCTTGGAATAACGCGTGTACAGTTCCTTAGCTCCATTATTTTGCTCACCTAATTTTTCCCTTTCTTCTCTGATGTAGTCCAAACCATCTTCCGTGAGATAGGCATCAAACTCATCTGCTGATTGTTCAATGAAGGCTGCATCACTTTGAAGGGTAATCAAGTGCGTGCCTACATTATTAAAAGCATACTCCAGATTCTTTCCCTTAGTCTTTTCGATCTTATCGGTGAGGTTGGTTTCACCTACGCGGTTTTGAATAATTAACTCTTCAACTTTGTGTTTATTCAAATCCCAATGGTTACCTTCAAAGCCCTCACCAACCCTAAAATCCAAAATCATTTTTTCACCGACTTCAAATCTGAATTTGTTAGGCAACATCCAAAATTCATGCGCCTGAGCCAGGCCTATAAATGCGAATACCAATATTAATGCTACACCTCTCTTCATGTTACTTATTCATCAACTCTTCAATCTCTTCCGCTTCAATAGGAATGTTCTTCATTAGATCTACAATACCTTTCTTCTGAATAACCACATTGTTCTCCAACCGTATTCCAAAACCTTCTTCCTGAATATAAATACCGGGCTCTACCGTCCATGCAGAACCCACCGGCATCTTGGCATGCATATCTCCCACATCATGAACGTCAAGACCAATCAAATGCGATGTGCCATGATAAAAATATTTTCTAAATCCTGGATTCTCAGGGTTCTTCTTTATAGTTTCTGATTTTGAAATAAGCTTTAATTTGAGCAATTCCTCCTCCATTATTTTTTCAACCTCTTTCTGATAATTAAAAAAGTTGGTAGACGGCCCCATCAGTTTCATTGCACCCTTCATCACCCTAAGTACAGCATTGTACACTTCTTTCTGACGTTTGGTGAATTTACCACTTACCGGTATGGTGCGGGTGAGGTCTGAATTATAGTTGGCATATTCAGCCGCTACATCCAATAAGATTAAATCACCTGCTTTGCATTGTTTATTGTTTTCGAGATAGTGCAAAACACAGTTATTGACTCCCGATGCAATAATAGGTTCGTAAGCAAACCCACGAGACCGGTTCATGATGAACTCATGAACATACTCTGCTTCAATCTCATACTCCATTACTCCAGGCTTTACAAAACCCAGTATCCTGCGAAAACCCTTTTCAGTAATATCGCAAGCCTTCTGCATCAGTTCAATTTCTCTCTTTTGTTTAATAGATCTCAAATTGGCCATGATGGGAGCTACTCTCTCATACCGGTGCAGGGGGTACGCTGACTTACACCAATTGATGAACCGGGCATCTCTTGTCTCAACCACTACACTGGATCTGTAGTGCTCGTTGGTATTTAAAAAGACGGAGGAAACTCCTCCCATCACCATCATATGATGAAACACTTTTTGAAAGTCACCATTCCAGCGAACTGTATTGACTCCTGATATTTCCTTCGCCTCCTTCTTGGTTAGCTTATGACCTTCCCACTTTTCTAATAGCTCATTTGGCTCCCTCAGAAATAATACCTCTCTTAAATTCTTATCCGGAAAATCCGGACATATCACCAAACAACTTTCCTCCTGCTGCACCCCTGTCAAATAGAAAAGATCATTGTTCTGCCTGAATGGCATCGTGCCATCGGCATTGGTAGGCATATGATCGTTCGAATTAAAAACAGCAATTGCTCCTTTCTGCAATGCCTTTACTAGTCGCTTCCTGTTGGTCTCAAAAAGTTCACTCCCAATGTTCTCGTACTTCATATCAAGTCAAATTCAGTGCGGAAAGTTAGCAAATACTCAATCACCATAAAAAACCGCATCCTGAAGATGTTCTTCCTAAATACCTATTTTTGCAGCGCTCAAAGTAGAACAATGGAATTCCAACTTCATACAACAGATAGCGCCACAAAAGCCCGGGCGGGGACTATTACTACTGATCACGGAGAAATACCTACCCCCATTTTTATGCCTGTGGGTACTGCAGGTTCTGTGAAGGCAGTGCATCAGCGTGAATTGGAACATGATATTGATGCTAAAATAATTCTTGGCAACACCTATCACCTCTTTTTAAGGCCGGGAATCGAATTATTAGAAAAAGCAGGCGGGCTTCATCGGTTTAACGGATGGGAAAGGCCAATGCTTACGGATAGCGGAGGGTATCAGGTTTATTCTCTCTCCGAAAACAGAAAAATAAACGAGGAGGGCGTCACTTTCAAATCACACATAGACGGATCAAAACATTTTTTCTCACCGGAAATAGCCATGGATATCCAGCGAAGAATTGGCGCGGATATCATTATGGCTTTTGATGAATGTACACCCTATCCCTGCGATTATGAATACGCCAAAAAATCGATGGAACTTACTCATCGCTGGCTAACCCGATGTGCAGATCGCATAAAGAACACCGAACCCAAATATGGTTATGATCAGGTCCTTTTTCCGATCATTCAAGGTAGCACTTATAAAGACTTAAGACAGCAATCAGCAGAGTTTGTTGCTCGTCAGGAATTACCAGGTAATGCCATCGGTGGACTCTCGGTAGGCGAGCCACACGAACTGATGTACTCCTGCACCGAACAGGTTTGCAGTATTTTGCCTGCAGATAAGCCTCGTTACCTTATGGGGGTTGGTACCCCCGAAAATATTCTTGAGTGTATTGCTCTTGGTATTGATATGTTTGACTGCGTAATGCCAACACGGAATGCACGCAATGGAATGCTCTTCACCAGTGAAGGTATTATCAACATCAGAAATGAAAAGTGGAAGGATGATCTGGATCCTATTGACACAGCCCTGGGAGGATACGTGAGTACCAGTTATTCAAAAGCGTATTTGAGGCATTTAATCATCAACAAAGAAATTTTAGGCGCGCAAATTGCTTCCATTCACAACCTCACCTTCTATCTTTGGTTAGTAAAAACAGCAAGAGAGAGGATCTTAGAGGGCAATTTCCTTAATTGGAAGACCCAAATGGTAAAAAAGGTTACGCAGCGGCTATAGTTACTCATCAGTAAGATGAAAATCATTGATAAATACATCATCAAGAAAGTTCTCTACACATTCATTTTTGTGGTGTTAATCATTGTGGCCATTGTGGCCATCATCGACCTGGCAGAGAAGATGGACAAGTTTGCCCGTAACAACCTGGACACGGCCACTATACTCGGATATTATAGAGATTTTATTCCATGGATCATCGGACTGGTTAGTCCCATCATGGTTTTCATTGCCGTGGTGTTCGTCACTTCACAAATGGCAGCACGCACAGAAATCATTGCCATTCTAAGTAGTGGGGTAAGTTTTAAAAGGTTACTTGTTCCTTATTTTTTAGCATCACTCATTATTGCCGTTTTTAATTTCGTTCTGAATGGATGGGTCATTCCCCAATCCAACCGATCGCGACTCGCCTTTGAAATTCAATACCTCAACAAAGCGTACTACTTTGACCAACGCAATGTGCATATGCAGATTGAGCCCAACGTGTATTTTTATATTCAGAACTATAATGTAAATACCAATACAGGTTATCAATTTTCTTTAGAACGATTTGATGACAATCGGCTGGTCGAAAAACTTACAGCCGACAACATCACGTGGGACTCCACCAAAGGGAAGTGGACATTGCGCTTCTGGAAAAAAAAGAGAGTTGACTCCATTTTCAGTGTTGGTTATCAACCTTCTCCAGAGTCAAAGCGAGTTGGCGAATCACTGGATACTACTCTTGCTATCACACCCACCGATTTTGAAAATGAAGAACGAAAATTTGATGGCATGACCATCAATGAACTTACGGAGCACATTAAGAAAATGCGGTTTCGAGGAGCCAGTGGCGTAGAAGCCTTTGAGGTGGAGCGGCAGATACGGTTCTCTTCACCTTTCACAATATTTGTACTGGTTTTTATGGGTGTTATCGTTTCATCTCGAAAAAGCCGGGGAGGAACAGGCTTCCAAATTGCATTGGGCTTTATGCTGTCCTTTGTATTTATTTTGTTTTTTATGATGTCACGAACATTCGCAGAAGCAGGCTCTCTTTCTCCTTTGTTGGCAGCATGGATACCCAACATCACATTCACCCTGATTTCTTTGGCCATGTATAAATATGTCAACAAGTGATCGCCTCCACCGCAGACTATTTTAAATTACACTTTATCGTTTTCCTTTGGGGATTTACAGCCATTCTCGGGTTACTGATTTCCATCCCGGCAGTAGAAATGGTTCTGTTCAGGACGCTATTGGCAGCAATCGGACTTGGCGTGTTAATCTACTTCTCCGATGCATCGTTCCATGTTTCGCGGGGCGATCTGCTGAAAATTGTAGCTACAGGGTTTATTGTTGGCATTCACTGGATTACCTTCTTCGCTTCGGCCAAAGTTTCCAACGCATCCGTGAGTTTGGTAGGGTTTGCCACAGGTTCATTATGGACCGCTTTTCTTGACCCTTTGTTCAGCCGAAAAAAAATTAAGGGGTTTGAAGTTATTCTTGGGTTGGTAGTTGTGCTCGGACTATATGTTATTTTCTCTTTTGACTTTCGCTATCCCTTGGGATTGGCGTTGGGTATTGCATCAGGTTTTACCATAGCCTTGTTTTCGATATTCAATGCCAGGTTTGTAAAAAAAACACACCCCTATACCATTACTTTTTTTGAAATGACTGGTGCCTTTTTATGCACCGCACTCTTTCTGCCATTTTATAAGAGTACGTGGGCTATTGATCATCAACTCCAATTGCTACCTACCGCATTAGACTGGTTTTACATTGCTATATTATCCTTACTCTGCACCGTTTATGCCTATTCAGCTTCCATAGAACTACTCAAAAGACTTTCCGTTTTTTTTGTTCAGCTCTCCATGAATCTCGAACCGTTATATGGTATTATCATGGCAGTCATAGTATTTGGCGCAAGCGAAAAAATGCAGATGAGTTTTTATATAGGCACGGCAATCATACTCTGCGCTGTGCTTTCCTATCCCCTACTTCAGAAAAAAGTATCAGGTCATAGATTACCTGACCAATAGCTCATTCCTTTGAATTGACCTTTTAGTGCAACGGGACTATCAAACAACCCAAACACTGATGAGCCTGATCCACTCATACTCGCATACAACGCTCCCCCATCATATAGTTTTTCTTTCAAATCTTTAATTTGTGGATACTTACTGAAGACGCTTTCTTCAAAATCATTGACTAATAAATTTTTCCAATGCTTAATATCCCCTGTCAAAATATCACTGAGTGAATTCCTTGATGTATCCGGAGTTACACCCTTATAGGCATCAGCTGTCGATACATGAATATCTGGTTTAACGATCACTATAAATTTTCCATCCAGTGAAATATTTATTGGATTCAAAACTTCTCCGCGACCAGTCCCAATCATGGGCGTGTTTTGCAAAAAGAAAGAACAATCGCTTCCCAGCTGGGCAGCGATTTCGCTAAGCTGCTGTGTTGATAAATCTAAAGAAAATAGTGTGTTAATGATTTTAAGCGTATGAGCAGCATCGGAAGAGCCCCCACCTAACCCAGCTCCCATCGGAATAATTTTATGGAGATGAATGTTAACAGGAGGCAAATCGTATAACTCCTTTAGCTGATTGTACGAACGCACACACAAATTACCATCAGGGTCATCGGGAATAGGAGTACCTGAATAAGTAAAAGAAAAATTATCTGAGGGAATTATTTCCAATACATCATGCCACGGAACCGGATAAAAGCAAGTTTCAATATTATGAAACCCATCCGGACGTTTTGAAACAACCTGTAAACCAAGGTTTATTTTACAAAATGGAAATGAAACCATAATTGTTACTGGTACAGGTTAGGATCATTCCAAACCCAGGCAATTACTTCTTAGAAAGTCTTTCAACTAACTCATCCGTCATTCCGGTAGACGAGAAGCCTCCGTCATGCATTAAGTTTTGCATGGTGACCATTCTGGTAAAGTCAGAAAACATAGCGGCAATGTAATTGGCACAATCTTCAGTGGTCGCATTGCCAAGGGGTGACATCATTTCCGCATAGTCGTAGAATACATCAAACCCTGAAATGCCGGCACCAGCGGTAGTCTTAGTTGGCGATTGAGATATTGTATTCACCCTCACTTTTTTAAGCTTGGCAAAACGATATCCATAGCTCCTGGCTATCGACTCCAAAACCGATTTGGCCTGAGCCATATCCGAATAATCAGGATAAGTACGCTGAGCCGCAATATAACTTAATGCCAGAATCGACCCCCATTCATTCATGGCATCAGTCTTCTCAGCAGTTTGCAACACTTTATGAAAAGACAGGCCGGATATATCTAAAGTTTTTAAATACCAGTCATAGTTCAAATCACCATAAGATTTGTTCTTCCTTACATTTGGGCTCATCCCAATAGAATGAAGAACGAAATCAAGTTTACCGCCCAATACTTCCATCGATTTGGTGAACAACATATTCAGGTCATCTTCTGAGGTCGCATCAGCCGGAATCACTTCGGCATTACAGGCTTTTGCCAATTCGTTGATTTTGCCCATGCGCATAGCAATAGGTGCATTGGTGAGTGTAAAGGTTCCCCCCTCCTCTTTTATTTTGAGTGCAGTCTTCCATGCTATGGAGTTTTCATCCAAAGCACCAAATATGATTCCCCTTTTTCCTTTTAGAAGATTGAATGCCATAGTATTTATTTTAATGGTTCAGCTCACAATTATACAAATTCCAGTTTACAGCGACTATTTTTGGCGCTATGAATAACGCGCACCGCCCAATTGGTATTTACGATAGTGGTATAGGAGGGCTAACGGTGGCCCACGCCATAACCCAACTCCTACCCAATGAGGATATTATTTACTTTGGTGATACAGCTCACCTTCCCTATGGAGATAAGTCCGAAGCAGCCATCCAAGCCTACTCAATAAAAATTGCTGACCTGCTATTAAAAAAGGGATGCAAGGTTATTGTGATTGCCTGCAACTCTGCAAGTTCTGCTGCTTATGAGCTGCTAAAAGAATATGTAAGAAAAGATGCACTTATCCTTAACGTAATTGATCCTATGGTGACCTATGTAGCTCAACACTTTGCCGATAAAAATATTGGGTTAATTGGAACGAAACGCACGGTTACTTCTGGGATATATCGTCAACGACTAAGTGAAGTGAGTCATTCTATAACACTTAAATCATTGGCCACTCCATTGCTCACCCCAATGATAGAAGAAGGCTTTTTTAATAATCAAATCAGTCATGAGATCATTTCCCAATACCTATCAGAAGAAGAACTTCAAAATATTGAGGCGTTAATACTGGCTTGCACTCACTACCCTCTTATCAAAAGAGAAATCAATCAGTTCTATAATAATAACGTTAGTGTGCTGGACTCCTCGGAAGTAGTGGCACTTGCCCTAAAAGAACAACTAGAGAAAAGTGAATTGATTAACCCTGAACCTAACTCTGCCAAACGCTTCCTTGTATCTGATTATACCCCATCATTCGAAGCCTCAACTCGCTTGTTTTTTGGTGAAATAGTACACCTGGAACAACACAGGCTATGGAACTAATATGTTCAGACCGAACATATTCATGTATTGTTTAACCCAATATTTAAGATTTTACACACAACTTATTGGCTTACTTTATAGTTTAATTGGTATGGTTAATATTTGGCTCCTGAGGCAATAATTTTTTAGACTTCGGTTACCTTTCGGTAGATGAGCAGGTTAATGGCCTAATATAATCTGTTGTTAGTTGGATTAAAATAATTAGAAAAACCACTCTTTGGTATATCTTGTATCAAATATGGATATGAATAATTTGAGGAAAATTAGTATCAGTACTGTTTTGACAAGGTTTGGCTTTGTCATTATTCTGCTTTTCTTATCCATTGCAGGAAAGGCTCAAATCTCTACACCCCATATTGATTCCCTTAAAAATGAATTGAGTAAGGTTTCAACTGATTCGTTGCGTTTAGTAATCTTATTTAAACTATCCGAAGAGCATCAATATCTTGATTTCAATCAAGCTAAATCCTTAATAGACCAAGCAACAACGCTCTCAGAAAAACTTAATTTGAATTGGGCGAAACTTGAAGCATATAAACAGCAAAGTTATCTTTCAACCTTAAGAGGTGATTTTCTTACTGCGCTCAAGTTTGATAAAGCCAGACTACCTGTAGCATTGGCCTCGAAAGACAGTGCTCAAATAGCAAGTACCAACAACTATCTGGGAAATGATTATGTTAATCTGGGTGAATACGATGAAGCCTATTATTATTTTACGGAATCTTTTCGGATTTCCCGAGCCATCAAAGACTCGCTTCAAACTGCCATTGCACTGCACAATGTAGGTACCGTATTTAAAGAGATCGGGCAATATGATATCGCTCTGGATCATATTGAGCTTTCAAGAAAGTTAAGTGAACAATTAAATGATATTGATGGACTGGCCTATACTTATTATGAAATAGGAGATATCCATTTAAGAAATAAAAAATTTGATGATGCCGAAGTAGCACTCTTAAAGGCATTATCTGTTACCCGAGAACGAGACATCAACATCCTTGAGCCGGATATTATTTCAAGAATGGCAAGATTATATCTTCGTAAAGGAGACTATGACAATGCCTATAAGTATTATGACTCCGTGGAGATGCTTCACGCGAAAACGCAAAATGAATATGGCCTTGCTGAATCTATTCTGGGCAAAGGAAGAGTATCTCTCAAGCTGAAAAAGTTTGATGATGCCTCCAATCAGATTCTGGAAACTTTAAACATTGCCAAACGCATCAACGCACGAACGTTAGAAATTGAGTGTTATCGAACGTTATCACAATTGTATGAAGAGCGTGAAGATTACAAAAGTGCGCTCGCCTATACTAAGCAATCCAAAGCGCTGCAGGACAGTCTCTTCAGTCAGGATATGATGCAAAAGATTTTCCAGGATCAGCTTAGGCTACAAACTGAAAATAAAGACCTTCAGATCGCTGCCTTAAATGAAACACAAGCTAAACAAGCAAATGAGCTTAACCGTCAATCTTTCTTGAAAAATATTTTAGTCGTTGTTGTCGCCTTGACGGTAATATTACTTTTTACAGTGTATAGAAGTGGCCAACGAAGAATTAGAATAAACAAGTTGTTAATCGAGCATCAAAATGAGATTAAAAAACGAAGTCTTGAACTTGAGCAACTCAATCAGGTGAAGGATAAGTTTTTCTCTGTAATTTCTCATGACTTAAGATCTCCCATTAATGCGCTGTCAGGGATTCTGGACCTGATGTCAAAAAATCAAATTACAAGTGAGGAACTTCCTAAAGTAACAAAGGAGCTTCAGCTCCAGTTTAATCACACCAAAAACCTCATTAATAACCTGCTTGACTGGACACTTCTTCAAATGGACAAATTGAGAATCCAGTCTGTTAAAATCAACTTAAGGTCTATGGTTGATGATAATTTTGAATTGCTAGACTCCCTACACATTAAGGATGTCACCCTCACCAATCAAATTGCGGAGGATGCAATAGCTTATGCTGACCTTAACATGATCAACCTTGTGTTCCGCAATCTCATTCTGAACGCCATCAAATTTACTGAGCAAGGAGGTGAAATAACCATTGGGGCCGAAGTGCAGGATGAAGAATTCACTGTATGGATTAAGGACAATGGCGTTGGCATAAGTCCTGAGGTGCAGAGTATTCTATTCGAAAAGACATCTGGATACAGCACACGGGGAACTGCCAATGAAAAAGGCACTGGTCTTGGGTTGATCCTCTGCAAGGAATTTGTGGAGCGAAATGGGGGTCGTATTTGGCTGGAAAGCGAGGTTGGCAAAGGAAGTACCTTCTTTTTTACGGTTTCCAAATTCAACGAACCGGTATTCGCCTAAAAAAAGTCAATTCTCGCAAATTTTATTGTCCCCATTTTGGTTAAAGGGTGTAAAGCTATCAACCGGTTTTTGTTGATGGGTTGAATTAATAGAATTAACTTTGCCTCTTAACTAACTTCTATGAGTGATACCATCCTTCACGAATGTGGTATAGCCCTTATTCGACTGCGCAAACCGCTATCCTACTATATTGAAAAATACGGGACAAGCTATGCAATGAATAAGATGTACATTTTGATGGAAAAACAGCATAATCGAGGCCAGGATGGTGCCGGTGTTGCCAACATCAAAATAGATCAAAAACCGGGCTATAGGTACATAAGCAGGTATCGTAGCATGAAACCCCAGCCCGTTGCCGACTTATTTAGAAAAATAAGCAAGAAGTATGTCAAGGGCCAGAAAAAAGGGGGTGACAAATTCAAGGATGAACAATGGTTAAAAGAGAATATAGCCTTCACCGGAGAGCTTTGGCTAGGGCATCTTCGCTATGGCACTCATGGGCATAATAGCATAGAGAATGTCCACCCTTTCCTTCGCCAAAACAACTGGAGAAGCCGAAACCTGGTAATGGCAGGCAATTTTAACATGACCAATGTTGACGAGTTATTTGATATACTCGTAGGACTAGGCCAGCACCCTAAGGAGAAAGTAGATACGGTGACGGTGATGGAAAAAATCGGACACTTTTTGGATGAAGAGGTGCAATCCCTTTACAAGAAGTACAAGGATAAATTCACCAACCCTGAGATTTCTGATATCATCGAAAACGAAATAGATATTCAACGCGTGTTAAAACGTGCATGCAAGGATTTTGACGGAGGATATACAATGGCTGGACTCACAGGATCAGGGTCGGCCTTTGTGGTAAGAGACCCTTCCGGCATTAGGCCTGCCTACTACTATGCTGACGATGAGGTAGTAGTGGTGGCCTCAGAAAAACCAGCCATCAAAACAGCCTTCAATATTGAATATGATCAAATTGAGGAAATAGATCCTGGTCACGGCTTAATTATTACCAAAAGCGGAGATTTTGCCCAGTACCCTATCATTAAACAACTGGAGAAAAAGTCCTGCAGCTTTGAACGAATATATTTTTCAAGGGGTACCGACCCCGAAATCTATAAAGAGCGTAAGGCCCTGGGCAAATTACTGGTTCCGCAAATCTTAAAGTCTATCAATTTTGATCTTAAGAATACCATCTTTTCCTACATCCCCAATACTGCAGAAACTTCATTTCTGGGAATGATGAGTGGAGTTGAAGATTTTCTTGTTAACAAGCAAAAGGATATACTCATTGACAAAAAACCTTCTGTAGATTCTCCTGAAGAAATACTTAGTTTCAGACCCAGGGTTGAAAAAATAGTACTTAAGGATGCCAAACTACGCACCTTCATTACCGATGATGAGCACAGGGGAGACCTGGTCGCCCACGTGTATGATACCACTTACGAAGTAGTGAATAAGGGAAAAGACACGCTGGTGGTGATTGACGATTCTATAGTGAGAGGAACTACCCTTGAAAAGAGCATCTTAAAAATGCTTGATAGGCTGAACCCTAAAAAAATTGTTGTTGTTTCCTCTGCACCGCAAATTAGATTCCCTGATTGTTATGGAATTGATATGAGTCGCATGGGTGACTTTGTAGCCTTCCGTGCCGTGATCCAATTGATCAAAGATCAAGGTAAGGACTATTTGCTGGGTGAAGTTTACGAGCAATGCCTCCAGTCAGAGAATGAAAGCAATCCTCAGAACTATGTGAAAAGGCTTTATGAGCAATTCACTTACGAAGAGATCTCCGATAAAATCACCGACATTGTACGCCCTGAAGGGATGAAGGCAGAATTGCAAGTCGCTTTCCAAACCATTGAAAATTTGCATAAGGCCATCCCGCATCATTCTGGTGACTGGTATTTTACGGGAGATTTCCCCACAAAAGGTGGTATGCGAGTAGTCAATCGGGCGTATGTAAATTACATGGAAGGAAAACTTGTACGCGCTTACTAAGAACTTTCAGGAAGGTAAAAATCAAAGACTATTTTTTGCATGCAGTTAAAATGTCCTTTCGGGCATTTATCATAGCCAATTTTCGAACAAGGCCTGCAGTCTAATTTGTTATTTTCTAGAATGGTGAACTTAGTGCGATACGGGTACATTCCAAACAACGGAATGGTATTGCCCCAAATACTAAACACTTCCTTCTTAAATGCGGCTGCAATGTGCATCATGCCCGTATCATGAGTAAATACATAGGCAGCGCGCTTAACTACACTTGCAGACTGATTCAGATTATACTTTCCACAGGCATTAAAAATAATTGTCCGTTTATTAAATTCTGACTGAAGTCCCTCTTCTATTTCACGCTCCGATTCATTCTTCTCAAAAAACAACCTGACTTGCTCTCCTTCTGCAAAATCTTCTTTTCCTCCCAATAGAATTATGGGTCGATTGATCTTATCGCATAACTCAATCATTCTGCGGACCGGGAGTTTTTTGGTAAAATGCTGCCCACCTATTGCATAGGCAACATATCCGGCATGATGTGTTGATGGAATCCACTCCAAAGGCACCTCATCCGCTTCAGGCATAAAGTAGTCAAGCCCGAGGGAGTCATTTTTTATACCCAAATGCGATGCTGTTTGTAAATAGCGATCAACAATATGAACTGATGGCAGTTTATTGATTTTTAAGTTCACCATGAGCCATTTCTCCCAATTCAACTTATTGAAGCTGGATGACTTTACCCCAAGTGAGAACTTAATGATTCGGGTACGAAGGTTATTGTGTAAATCAATAACACAGTCAAACTTTTCTCTTTTCAAGTCTGCTATTAATGGCCCGAGTTTATCCCCCAACAAATGAAGCTTATCTACATATGGGTTTTCTTCCAACAGGGTTGCAAACCGGGCTTTGGTTGCAAAATGAATTTCCGCATTATCGACCTGTGTTTTAAGCACCCGAATCACGGGGGTGGTAAGTACTATATCTCCTATTGAAGAGAAACGAATTATTAAAATCTTCATTCAATCATTCAAATACTCGCCCAATCTAACTTAATCCGGGTGATGAAAGGGACATGGTGGACAAAAATAGAATTCAATTTTTGTGTTTTTATTAAAACATGTCACAACGGCACTATATATGTGGAAAAATACGAATTGTATTCACTATTTTAGAATCGTGCATAATGGTGTTAAAAATAAATAAAACTGTACGATGAACTATTGGCTAATGAAAACAGAGCCAGGAACCTATTCCTGGGATGACCTTGTTAAAGATAAGAAGACCATATGGGATGGGGTGAGGAACTTTCAGGCACGGAATAACATAAAGGCGATGAAAAAAGGGGACATGGCATTTATATATCACAGCAACGAGGGAAAAGACATTGTAGGTATTGCAAAAATTACAAAAGAGCACTTCCCTGATCCATCGGCTGAAGATTGGGCTGTAGTAGAAATTGCACCGGTAAAAAAATTAAAAAAATCCATTACACTTGCAGATGTGAAGGCAACCAAGAAACTTGCCAACATGGTACTGGTAAAGAATTCCCGCCTTTCTGTTCAACCTGTAAAGGAAGCTGAATTTGAATTTATTGTGAAGATGAGTCAGGAGTAGGAAATGAAAACTCAAAAGTTTTATTCATGTGTATTACTAATCAAGGTGACTATCCTAATTGTCTTTCTGACTTTTAGTGGGTATTCAGTAACAGCACAGTTTAAAGCTTTACAGCGATATGAAAAAGATGTAAAACTATCAGATAATAATTTTACCATTATCCCCTTAGAAAAAAATGGTATTGCCCTTGTTAGGGAGAAGAACAAATACAATTCAGGTAATCGACTAAGAGAAGTCATTCTGCTTGACACCTCTCTAGATGAATCATGGCAGACAGATCTGGAGGTCAAATCAAGCTATGATCTGATTGGCTATGAATATGGCAATAGTCTCCTCTTTCTACTTTTCCGGGAAGGCAATGTTGAAAGTCGGGAATTTATCTTAGTTTCTATTCGAGTCAGTAATCATGAAATCAATCAATTTGAAATAAAGCATGAATTTACGCTTCGTCCCACGCATTTTACCATGGTTGGTGAAAATGCAATTTTCGGAGGTTATGTAGCCAACGAACCGGCAGTAATGCTTTATGAAACCTCAACAAAACTATTAAAAGTGATACCCGGGTTCTTTTTAAAAGACACAGAGCTGCTTGATGTTCGTGCCAACAAGAACAACACTTTCAATACACTGCTCATTGAAAGAAATGCTTTAGATAAACGCCACCTGGTATTAAAAACTTTTGATGAACACGGGGGGCTGCTGCTGGAGGATAATATTGAAATTGAAAAGGATATGAACCTACTTACTGGGATCACCAGTAGCCTCAAGCGAGAAGAACTTATTCTATTAGGCACCTATACGGAAGGTGTAGGCCGAGAGGCATTAGGGTTTTATTCAGTGTTGGTAGATCCGTTCTCTGAACAAAGCATTAATTACATTCCCTTTGTCTCCCTCAATATGCTGCTGGATTACCTCCCTTCAAAACGCGTTTCTAAAATAAGAGAGAAGTCAAAAGAAAGAAGTGAACAAGGTAAATCTCCTGACTACAAGGCTCACGTTTTACCTATACGTATAGAAGAAAACGAAGATGGATTCTACCTCCTTTCAGAAATGTATGATCCCTCTTCCTCCTCAGGCAGATCCCCACGAGGCAGCTATAACAACCCTTTTTATGGATACGGATATTCGCCTTACAATTATGGTCCGTTTACCAATAGGTATTCCAACTCCCCTTACTCATTCAATAATTCTAATCAGAACACTTCAGCCAAAATGATTGAATCTGTCCTGGCATTGTTTGACAACCAAGGAAAGTTAATTTGGGATAACAGTCTTAAGTACGACAACGTAAAACGGTATATAACAGAACAAATCTCTGACTTTTCGGTTAAAGATGAGTTGGTATTTCTTTCTTATAAAAATGAAAGCAAAATACATGTTAGTACAAGTTCGATGATTTTGGAACCAGAAATAGATACCCTTGGCATTCCATTGAAAAACCCCTCGGATATAATCAGAAACGAAGTAGAAGAAGATTCAGGAATACGTTACTGGTATGACGGTTTTTCTTTTGTATGGGGCTATCAGTCCATTAAAAATACCGACAAGAAAACTGAAGATCCAGTGAGGTATGTATTCTACATCAACAAATTCGAAGCTGAATAGGCTATTCTATTTGGTTATTGTTTCACTTTTGGGTTTTTGCGAAATGTCAAACGCCCAGATACAGCAAATTGGCCGGTTTGAAATTCCCATTTCCAATAGTCAAAATTCAAATTTTTCTGTAGTGTCTGCCGGCACAGATGGACTATTGATTTACAGAAGATTATTTGAATCGCCCCTCGATATCCTGGAAATTGTAAGGGTAGATACCATATTCAGGGTAGTTTGGAGTAAAAAACTGGAGATAGCAAAAGGTTTGCGGGCGGTTCATGCGCTTGTCAAGCAAAATCACCTCTTCGTTCTTTTTAAAGCAACCAATAATCGTTTTGGGGATTTCTTGATTGCTGCTGTAAACGTTACAGATGGCTCATACCTGGTTTACAGGGTGCAAAATCTCATTTCATTTAACCCAACCGAATTTGTTATTACCAATGAAGCGGCCCTTATTGGCGGGTACTTTAATTATCGACCTCTGATCGTCTACTTTAATTTCTCAAGTCAGAAATCGAAAATTTTACCTGGCTTCTTTAATGAAGTGGGTGAACTCACCCAGGTGAAGCCCTATAGCGATGGAAGTGTTGAAGTGATCGTGAGTAGCGATAATTACGAGAAGAAGAAGTGCCTATGGATAAGAAATTATGACCGGTATGGAGATTTGATAAAAACCACTATTCTTGAACCCGGAGAAAAAAAGAATTTAATTTTTGGGAGATCTATAAATATTGGCAATGACGAGCAAGCCGTTGTTGGAGTATATGGCAGATTCAAAGAGTATTCAAGAGGCATTTTTATTGCTAGAATAAATCCTGTTGGCGAGTACACCATACGATACTATGACTACGGAGATCTACATCATTTCTTCAACTACATGAAAGCCTCCCGGCAGGAGAGAATAAAACAGCGGATTGAAAGAAAAAAAATAAAAGGAAAAAAAGCCAAATTCAATTACCGCTTTATAGTTCATGAAATAGTCGAGACTCAGGACAATTACGTAATGCTTGGAGAAGCCTTTTTTCCCAAATATGCCTATGTAAACGGCCTGTCTCAAACCAGAATTTTAATTGGGTATCAGTATACCCATGCCGTTGTGATTGGATTTGATAAAAACGGAAACCTAATTTGGGACAATAGCTTTGAAGTAAATGACATCATCACATCGCGATTAGATCAATACGTCAAAATTCAAGCACAAGAGGATAAAATCTACCTTCAGTACGTTTATGAAAACGAAATACGGAGTAAAATCATAGAGGATTCTGAAATCGTTGAAGGAGCAGCTTCCAACGAGGTAAAACTAAAATTTGAGGATGACATCCTAAGAAATTCGGAGTTTGAGAGCAGCAATTTGGACTATTGGTACGATGATAAGCTGTTTGTGTATGGCGTGCAACAAATCCGGAACTACTCCAAAACACAGAGAGATAACAATAGAAGAGTTTTTTTTATAAACAAAGTCAACTATAAATAAGGGTTAAAGGCATTTTTAGTATCTTCGCAGCCACGGCCTATGCAGAAGAAACTTATTCTCGACTCTGATCTGCTTGATATTACGCTGAACAGGCTTTGCCAGCAACTTATTGAAAATCACGACCGTTTTGAAAATACAGTGCTTTTAGGGCTGCAACCCAGAGGCATTTATCTGGCAGAACTCATCCATCAAAAACTAGAAAACTTAATAAAAGCCAAAATTCCATTTGGCCTACTGGATACCACCTTCCACCGGGACGATTTTAGGAGACGCGAGACACCTGCAAAGGCAAGTGAAACGAGGGTGTCCTTCATGATTGAAGGAAAGAATGTGGTATTGATCGATGATGTGCTCTTCACCGGCAGAACAGTAAGGGCAGCTATGGATGCTATGATCGCTTTCGGAAGACCCGCCAAAGTGGAACTGCTGGTTCTCGTTGACAGAAAATACAATCGCGACTTGCCAATTGCAGCAGACTATGTAGGGAAGTACGTTAACACCATTGCATCGCAACGTGTGCTAGTAGAAATGCTGGCTCAAGGTCATAAACAAAACAGAATCTGGTTAATCAACAATGATTAGCAATATGTCTAAACTCAGTCAGCCACATCTACTAGGAATAAAGAACATCACCCCAGAGGATATTGAGCTCATTTTTGAAACTACTGCTAATTTTAAAGAAATAATCAACCGGCCTATCAAAAAGGTACCCTCTCTTCGAGACGTTACTATTGCCAATATTTTCTTTGAGAACTCCACCAGAACCCGACTTTCTTTTGAACTCGCAGAAAAAAGATTGTCTGCAGATACCATCAATTTTACTGCCTCCAACAGCTCCGTAAAAAAAGGAGAAACGTTGTTGGATACCGTGAACAATGTGCTGGCTATGAAAGTGGACATGGTCGTTATGAGACATGCCAGTGTAGGTGCTCCCCATTTTCTGGCCAAACATATCAAAGCCAAAATCATAAATGCAGGAGATGGCACCCACGAACATCCCACTCAGGCATTATTGGATACCTTTTCGATTTACGAAAAATTAGGAACACTGGCTGGCAAGAAAGTGGCCATCATTGGGGACATCCTTCACTCACGTGTCGCGCTTTCCAATATCTTTGCTTTACTAAAAATGGGAGCAAAGGTGATGGTTTGTGGCCCTCCCACCCTATTGCCAAAATATATTTCTACACTAGGAGTCACAGTAGAATACGATGTAAAGAAAGCCCTTGAGTGGTGTGACGTAGCCAATGTTTTGCGTATTCAACTTGAGCGGCAACAAATAAAATACTTTCCTTCTCTCCGAGAGTATTCCCTATACTACGGCATTAATAAAAAACTGCTGGATAAGCTCAATAAGAAAATTGTACTGATGCACCCCGGCCCCATCAATAGAGGTGTCGAATTAACCAGTGATGCCGCTGACTCACATCATTCCATAATTCTTGATCAGGTAGAGAATGGAGTGGCGGTAAGAATGGCAGTGTTATACCTGCTCGCTGGCGCAGCCGCCTGATATTGAGCCATTTTCACTTTATTTAACTCTCGTCACTGCTAGAATTTAATAACTTTGTAGCCCTCTAAATATTTGAAGAAATGATCTATAATTCAATAATCGAAACAATAGGGAATACACCCCTTATTCGCTTAAACACCCTCAATAAAGGCATTAAAGGAACCATCCTGGCAAAGGTGGAATATTTCAACCCTGGTAACTCCACCAAGGACAGAATGGCCCTGAAAATGGTAGAAGATGCCGAAAAAGCCGGGTTACTAAAACCTGGGGGTACGATCATTGAAGGAACCAGTGGCAACACTGGAATGGGTCTGGCATTGGCAGCCATCTCTAGAGGCTACAAGTGCATTTTTACTATGGCGGATAAACAGTCACAAGAAAAGATTGATATCCTGAAAGCAGTGGGCGCTGAGGTAATTGTTTGCCCTACTAATGTAGAGCCTGAGGACCCACGCTCTTACTATTCGGTTGCACAGAAATTGAATAAAGAAATTCCCAATTCCTTTTACCCTAATCAATACGATAACGCTTCCAATGCACAGGCTCACTTTGAAACTACAGGCCCGGAAATTTGGACACAAACAGGCGGAAAGATCACGCACTATGTTGCTACCGTAGGAACAGGTGGATCAATGAGCGGCACATCAAAATACTTAAAGGAACAAAAGAAAGACCTGATAAGTGTAGGAATCGATACCTATGGATCTGTTTTCAAAAAATATAAGGAAACCGGAGAGTTTGACAGAAATGAAATTTACCCTTACCTCACGGAAGGTTTTGGTGAAGACATCCTACCAAAGAATGTCAACTTTGATGTGATTGATCAGTTTATTAAAGTAACTGATAAAGATGGAGCCATCATGGCGAGACGACTTTCTCGTGAAGAGGGGTTGTTTGTAGGCTGGAGCAGTGGCTCTGCTGTGCATGGTGCACTCGAATACGCCAAGGATAACCTTAAGGAAGATGATTTAATGGTTATCCTTCTCCCCGACCATGGCACTCGCTATCTCAACAAAGTATACAATGACAATTGGATGAAGGATCATGGATTCCTTGAAGACAGGACGTACTCCACAGCCAAAAGAATTATTCAACAACGCAATGGCAAAGACAGTCTCTTTACGGTTGCAAAGACCTCAGCCATTGGTGATGCCATTTCTATAATGAGTAAGGAGGGTATTGACCAGGTACCCGTAGTTGAAAAAGGTGAGTTCGTTGGCAGTATTTCTTCCTCAAGCCTTTTAGAGAAAGTAATTCAGGACCCAAGTATTACATCCAAGCCTGTTGGCGAAGTGATGGATATGCCTATGATATTTGTGGCCATGGACAGCACCCTGGATGTGCTATCATCACTTTTGAACAAAACGAATAAGGCTTTGCTTGTAAGAGATGAAACTGACAAAGTGCACATCATTACGCAGCACGATATACTGATGGCAATGAGTTAAAATGAAAAGGGAAATTACTTTCCCTTTTTAATCTCTACCTCAATTCGGTCATTATAGCCTGAAAGCGTACTTCCCTGCGGGTAGATCATTGCCTTTCCGCCTTCCGCTTTGGTTTTAATTCTCTTTGCATCTATTCCCTGGCTCACCAAATATTCCTTTACCAGGTCAGCTCTGAACTGAGTTAATTCTTTAGCTGAAACCGCTGCTCTGTTATTCAGCGTGCTTGTTTCAAAGAATTCATTTGAATTGCCCTTCGTTACCACATTCCTTGATTGCTTTCCGTTACAGTGACCATGAACCATGATCTTATATTTTGGCTGCTCCTTCATTAAATCCACAAGTCCATCCAATTCGATTTTTGACTCAGGCTGAAAGATGGCAGAATTACCAAAGAAACGAACCTTATTAAACTCGATATAGTCACCACGCTTGGACCTCACCAATTCGATAGGAATGATGATTTCATTTTGCGGACCAAATCCTGAAGAATAGATGGCCGGATCACTATAATCAACCGTGATTTCTACTGGTCTAAAACCAGGTGCCTGTACCGATGCAATAAAAGCTCCCTCACTGTTTCTTGGTGCTGTCAGGTAAACCACTTCGTTACCATTGAAGGCCTGATATTGAGTTGCCTGGGGAGATTCTAAAACATGGACTTCACCCAGTACTTCTTCTTCCTGACTCACCAATCTAAACATGAAGGGTTTTCCTTTAGGTTTCTCTACTACCGGCTCTTCAGGAGTTTCTTCTACTACTGGTTCTTCTTCAATCACGGGAGTTTCTTCTTCCTCTTCTGGTATAATCTCCTCTTCTACAGGAGTCTCCTCAGGAGTTTCTTCAACCACTGGAGGTTCTTCAGCAACAGCTTCCTCCTCAACCTCCGTACCCAGTTGGCCTGAAAAAACCCACGCATCCTTATAGCCTGTTTCCACTCTGATTTTCATCATAAACGAAAATGCTTTTCGTTTATCCTCAGTCCTCAAAATATACACGTAGTACAGCTGCCGGGCCTGATTCATAGCATACTGGGCACTAAAATTTTTACTATTCGCATTATCCGTCCATCGAATGGCGTTGTCATGCTTGGCAAAAGCTCCAATGACAACATAATGCTTTTCGGTAGATGACTGCGCCTTCGCCACATGGGTAAATGCGAACACAATTAAAAGGCATGACAAGATTACTGGTTTCTTCACGGTATAATGGTTGTATTCATCCGAAATTAAGCAATAGAGCGCTAAATCGCTAAATCGGCATTTAGATTATTGAATTGGTTATAAAAATATCACCTGAGAGAAGGTAGAAGTACTATTTATCTTAATTCTCAACGATCTCAATTTCTACCCTCACGTTGGATTGTGCCAAACTGTGATTTTTATCATATAATGGACGCTTGCCA
>JBDVKV010000011.1:0-156496 GCA_039971015.1 Cyclobacteriaceae bacterium | reverse complement strand
GATAGAAGAAAAAATCAAAATATTTGTTGACCAAACCATACAATTGAGTGGTTTGCGTAACTATGGGGTGAGGCCGCTTAAATAGCTCAAATAGGATAGGTATATACCAAAATCAAGGGGGTGATATTGGGGACTAAAGGGTGCAATATTTCGAATGCAGGGGGTGAAATGGCAACTAGGGGGTGAATTTTATACGTATATAAACCCTTTTGTCGACATCATACAGGTGAATACCAATCATACAGATCAGAATCAGCCAAAAAATCAGAAAGCAAAGGGTGGTATTCGTAACTATCAGGTGAGTCAAGTGGCAAACCGGGGGTGATTAGCTGAAGTATCGGGTGATCATAAAGTATAATCGCTTAATACTCAGCATATTTCTGTAATCAACCTGACCCCTTATTATTACTTTATATTTTTATTACAATATACAATTTTGAATATTTGTTAAAATTCCAACCATTAGAGCAATGCAAAACAAAACAAATAAACTATTTGACCGCGCTTTCTTCAAGGAGTCACAAGGGGTTGAGGAGTGGACGCAAACTGACATCGTGAATGCACTCTATTACCTGGCACTTCAGGATCTGGTAAACATAATCAGCCAGCACAATGATTTTGATAACTTCAAGGAACAGTATTTTCAATTAATATTCCAACGTAAGCAATGTAGGGCTGACCTTGAATTGAAAAATCCTCACGTGTTGTTCACTTTGAATGATTCAAAAAAAATATTCAGAATGGGATTCACTGATTTCATGAAGGAGACGGAATCATTAATTGATTCAAGTGATACCCCAGAGAAGTACTTGATGAAATGGTGGCCTGCTATTTATGAGTCATATGATTCCTTCCATAGAGCTAAAGTTATGGCTCTAAAAGCTATTGGATATGACTTGGAGGATAAATACAATATGCTCAAAAATAGTACTGAAACCTCAAGATATTAGATGCTGCCAGATTCCTAAATTTGCAACTGTCCTTAGTTCTTACGACATTTATTAAAATTCCAATTCATAATTAAAAGCAATGAACAATGAGAAACAAACCTCTAAATCTGTGGAGTGATGAGGCACTAGTAGCCTTCTCCATGACGATCCTTGCCAAAACCTCTGCGGATGGATTAGCTGCTAAAAATGCTATTCCGGATATGGAAGAGGTAGGGAAAGCACTCATTTCCCAAAGGGCAAAGCTAATTTCAGCGATCAAGGATGAGAATTCTAATATTTTCATCGGCATTAGCCCAGGGTTTCCTCCTGTATTATGTTCAATGAAGGACATTGAGGCATTTTATGAGACTTACGAAAATGTACCGTTCGTCCATAAACTCCCTTTTCGATTCTGGCCATGCAACTTTACATCCTATGATGAATGGTTCAGCTTCCACTCAGGAGTTTCTATGAAACTATTTGAGGAGCAGGTGGCGGCATAAGCCCCCCTACCCTATTTTCAAAAAATAAGTCATAACAATTAAAATCATTAAATATGAATACCACGACAACAGGATATGTGGATCTGGAAGAAGCTCAAAAGATACTTAAGGGCATTAATAAGGAATCCATAGAAGATAAATGGAACCGTGATTATGTGGAGTTTGCAGGCAAGCTTGTTGATGCACTTGTAAACAATAGTAACGGGCAAAGCATTACCGCCAAATTAGGAGAAACACTTGGAAGGGAAGGAACCATAGAAGGCAATAAAAATAGAGTTGATTTCGTGAATATGCTCCAAGCAAGTGAAGGGAAAGCGATATCAAGCATCGATCCAAAATATGTCGCCTTAGGTGCAGCTGCAGTAGATAAATTCAAAGCACTGGCCAGGTCTGCAGAGTATAACCCAGAGGTCAATAGTGAATTGATGAAAGATTCAATAAAGATGTTTGAAAGTCTCTCAGCTTTAGGTGAAACCAAAGGGATGTCAACTGAAAAGGCAAGGGAAGCGATTGTAAATGATACCGCTGGTCATAAGGCAATTGAAATAATAAAATCCAGGATAAAGGCGGCTGACTATGTGCCACAGATTTCTCTAGCGTTTGATGCACAGGCAAACACGGTCCAGTTCGACTACTCTGCTCTAGCAGAAACATTAAAAGTCAGTAAGCAAACCAAACAGTCATTTGAAAAGGAAATCAATGAGCTTGGTAGAAGTGGAAAAATGGTAGGTAAGGAGTTCAATGCTGCAGATATTTCAAAAGCCGCCATGGATATGCCCACAGAAACAGAAAAACATAAAGTCACTGACAAAGGTTATTCCAGATCCTAAGCATTAAGTAATTACTTCGCAAATAAAAAGGCCACCAGAAAATGGTGGCCTTTTTTATTCAGGTATCTCGAAAACGTTGAATTCTGTAACGTCCAGCAATGATTTGTCCCACATTAAATACCTTCTGATTTCATGGTTGATCATATTGAGGCTCTCCCTGATTTCTATAATTTGAACCATATCAATGTGTACATACCGATATATCTGGTTGAGTTCTAAAATTTTGTAAGTGACACCTTTGTTATAATTACGAATCGTTTCGTAATAAAGGTTATCATGGGTTTTTAAGAGATTATTAAAATGTTCTAACTCAACACTCTCAATATTTCTAAAGATCAAATCCATGTTTATGATGATTGTTTTGGGGAATGAAATCATTTTATCAGTTCGGCAACATCAGCCTTTAACCCTGCTTTTTAAATCCAGCATTAGTTGTGTATAGCTTAAGTGGGTTAGCTTCAGGGCAATCAGTAGAGTAATAAACATTCTCATCCTGAGTATGTCCAATTTTAAGTCCAGTGAACCTACTGATTATATTTCCCTCAACATCAATTGCATCACCAAATGTAGTAGCTATTCTGTCTTTCCCCTTGAAGTGATCAGGGAAGATATTTGCTTCATTTGCAAGGCCATTAAGAACAGCTTGAATGGCTGAAGTGGTGATCATTTGTTCTGCTTGCTCACGGATAAACTTATGTTTGGCTGAAGCTAGTTTTAAAAGTTCTTCGTGATTAGGATACACGCTTTTGCCACCTTCGTCAGAAGTCCACTTCACAAATGGATTAAACTCATGATCATGTTCTCGAACCTTTACATCTGGCTTAAAATTAAAACGGGCATCAAACTTATCATCAGTTTCTGCATGAAGACCTACTGCCCTGCCCACCTCAAGCCTCCTTACTTCATCTGGGTGAATGTATAATTCCCGATTCCTTGATATACTACTCGATTCAACTTTACCACCTTTGGACAAATTTCTTGATTGCTTTTCGCCATCATCCCCCCCAATTGCATCAGAAATGTATCTACTATCTGTGTTATTGGAAGAGGCCAAAAACACCTGAGTACCGAGTGTAGAGACAACATTTGTCCCAACTTTCTGCCCATACATCTGGAGTATCTGATCAATTGCCTGAGTGCAGAATATGTGGGCAACTTTTTCACTTCTACTCGTAGCTGGACCTAGCGTATCATATGAGGGAATGTACAATGAATGTCCTTCATCCAAACACATGACAGAATGTAGCTTGTTCCTTCTCTCTGGATTATTCATTTGTTTCATAACAAGTGAACTGATTAAACTAAGTACCGGAGCATAGGAAGTATTTCTTTGGGTTGAGTTCCCTATACACAGTAAGCCAGGGTGATTTGGGTTGTTCAAGTCCAAAAAGAAATCATTCTCTGACAACACCCATGTTAGTTCAGGAGAATTCAGTTTTCCAATAGGTGATTGAAGGGATGTTACCTGACCTGAAATTTGACCTTCAGCATTTTTCCTTTCAGCTACAGACAACGGTTCAATCATTTGGGAACAATCTGAGTTAGTTTTCAATGCCGCTAATACTTTCTCATAGGGCATAAGGGCAATCGCAATTGCATGAGGCAGGGTACACTGATCAGGATATTCAGAACGTAAAAACCAGATGATACTCTTAAACAATATTATTGCGGACTGCGCCCAAAAATCCTCCTTTTCCTTCCATGACGGTGTAAGGTTATGAAGAATAACTAAGGCCATTTCATTTGCGTCTATCGTTGACTGAAGGTAACGGGGATGAATTGGGTTTAATCTGTGAGTGCGGGATAGATCTGAAAAATTTACGATCCAAAGATTTCTACGGTCATTATGGCGCGAATGTGGTCCAATCCATTCCCCATTCTCATCACGTTTAGCAAGTTTGATGTTGTGGTTGTGAAAACTATCATGAACCCATTTAATTAATTCCGGAGCCTTAAAGTCATACACAAGGCCAGTAAACCCTTTCTTCACAAGAAACTCTAAAATTGGTTTAATAAAGAACCACGACTTTCCTGAACCTGGATTGCCAACTATCAGTATACCCCTGAAAATATTTAAAATATTTAGGTACCCATTTTTCTTACTATAAAAATTAATACTGAATGGGTTCTTGTATTCTTTGAAACAATTCTTAAAACCAGGCTTTTTGGAATCAAGTTTGGATGAACCTGATTTCGATAGTGTAGACGTGAAAATCAAACCACTGATAAGGTATAAACCAACTGTAATTGGATACAATAGTTGGAAGTCTTCTTGGGTATTTTTACGGATATTAATCAGGGAATAAATAGACATCGCCAGACATGCTCCGGCTATTAGTTTCCATGGTAAGGAATTGTAAAACATACCCTCAGCAAGCCTACCCTTATTTATGGTTAAGAAGCCAAAAAGTGAAAAAATAATAAAGCCATATCGAGCGAATTTTCCATAATAAATCAGAAAGTCCCCCATATCATTAATGACTGACTCCTCGCCTAGTCCCAAGGATATCTTAGAGAAGTATTTGTACTCCATTATCATCACGAGCAGGAGTACGGATGTAAGCAAAATCGTAAAATTTACAGAAGCTTCAGACTCATTGGGTTTAGCCATATACTATGCTATTAAGTTGGAATTTTTTACAACCTAGTGATAGTTTTGAAAATTCCCAAAAAACCTGAATTTAGGCTAGAATCAAACCTTTTGCAGTCAAAATTAAAGTGGAAAAATTTTCCACCATGCCTTCAAATGGACAAAAAACTGAATGCAATATCAAAGTGGAAAATTTTTCCACTTTGAATATTTTCCGAACCATGAAGAAAATTTCTCTTAGCTTTATAGCAAGTAATAACACTATGGCAACAAGAACGAAAATCATAACAATTTTTAACCAAAAAGGGGGCACTGGCAAGAGTTTTATCACCTTAAATTTAGCTGGATGTCTTGCCTTCAAAGGTTACAAAACATTAGTAATTGATTTGGATGGACAAGCAGATGTTTCATCGAGACTTGGCCATTACCGGTCCGAAATAAACATTCTTCAAGTATTCAGGGAGGGCAGAGAAATCCCAATGCTTGGAGTACCATTTAGCGACTTCTTATTTCTGGCTCCAGGATCAGTTCACATCCGTACAACAGATAGGGAAATGTGGTGCAATGGCAACGCCCACGGTGTACTCAAGAATGCAATCGCGCCAATAGCAGACCAATTTGATTTTATTATCATTGACACCCCGCCGGATCACGAATCGGTGATGGTGGATAATGCTTTATTTGCATCTACTCACCTACTCGTGCCCATTGGAGGACATGGGCCAAATGATATAGAAAACTTAGATACTGTGATGGATAAGTTCATCACATCCCAATTCAAGCCGGGGGGAGGTGATATTGAGTTTCTTGGAGTGATTCGGAATTCAGTTGATGATGGCGCAATGGCAAAACTGATTCATCAGCAAACTGAGCACTTCTTTGAGGTGAGTCAAGGGTCAAACTCGGCAGTATTCAAGACAGCCTTAAGATTCCTTAAAGAGTTCAAAAATGCCCAGGCCGTGCCAATTCCGATTGTATTTCAAAGCCTCAGCAAACCAGCCAGTAAAAACTTTATGGAGTTCACTGATGAACTTCTAATTAGGCTAAAATTAAAAAGCATTAAAGCATAAGACAATGAATAAACTAAGCGAAAAATACAGTTTGCCATCAACCGGATCGTCACCTGCAGCGAGTGGGGCACTAAAGAAGTACAAATGGAGCGAGATCACACAAGACGCAAAACTGAAGGCATGGTTGCCACGAAGATCTAAACCAGAATTCCTAGCTTTTAAATCCCTTTTAAAATCCAACAATATTGAGCCAATTGATGTCTGGATTAGGAGTAATCAATTAATTGCAGTTGATGGCTACCATAGACTGGAGGCATTGGAACAATTGGAAAAAGAAGAGGGTATTATCAAGACCTTTCAGATTGTGCCTCATAACTTTTCTTCCTATGAAGAGGTGTATTTATGGATGTCCTCTAAACAGCAAATAGCGAGAAGAAACCTAACTCCATGGCAAACCACATACTACATCGGTCATGCATATGAAACAAGGAGATCAAGGCCAGGATACAAGAATGAGGAAGGTAAAACCTCAGAAATTATAGCGACTGAATGGGGGGTAAA
This sequence comes from Cyclobacteriaceae bacterium, assembly GCA_039971015.1. GTDB lineage: Bacteria > Bacteroidota > Bacteroidia > Cytophagales > Cyclobacteriaceae > ELB16-189. Next base: position 150,073 of record JBDVKV010000011.1, on the reverse strand, counting down.
CGAAAGGACAGTTAGAAACGCACATCTATTCTTTACAGGTATTGAAAGGATAATGATGCTAAATGAAGAACTAGGTCTTAACATAAGGGATCAAGTGTTAACAGGATTAACGAGAGCCCATGTAGAGGCACTTGCTGATTCAAAAATCAAACTCGTGGATCCTCAAACAATTGAGGATATAAAAGCAGCACTGGCAAAACCTAAAAAGAAAAAGGCAGCTACAAAACTTACACTGTCTACCGTAGATAAGACCATCTCAACGTTCAAGAAAAAACCAACAACAAAAAGTTGGGAGACTGTCAAAGAAGCAACTGATAAAGTGATCAGCGCTTTAAACCAAACGCTGGATGAACTAAAAGATCAAATACAGGAGGGAAGTTAAATCCCCCCTGTTCTTTACTCTTCATTTGGGTTAATTGATAACCCCGAGTCACGCCCCCTATCTTTCTTCCTTTGCCTTAACCTTTCAAGGTCTTGTTCAAATTGAGAAATCCGCTGTTTTCTCAGCTCCTCATTCCTTGTAGTATCGATAAGTGGTTCCTCAATTTCTATTGCCCTCTTCGCTCCGTGCGCCTTTTCTAGAATCAGTTTCAATTCATTCAATCTTTTCTTGTGGTGTATGAACCCAAAATGATCCAGATTGAACGACTTCATTACATCGGGGCTTCTTCGGGCTAGCTTCATAATTAATGTTTCATTTCTATCCCAAATGGCAGACTTCATTTCCTCGACTAATGGTTTTTTTGCAAGGGAGTTTTCTTTTAAATCAGATATTTTCTTCCTCAATTTGACACTAGGCAATCGGTCCAAATATGATGTGTCTAAGAAGCGGTAATCAATTTTAAGCCCTTCCTCCATTACCTTGTCAGCCAATTGAATATCACCATTCCATATGGCCTTTTCAAGTTGTAAAGTCTGTTGATAAATCTCCTTCTCTTCTACTGCCATTAATTCAACTTTTGTCACAGACTGTTTCTCAAATTCATAATGTACTCTCATTATATCTTGAGTAACAGCTGGTGGTAGTCCTTGTACCTGGTCAATGTTTAAAATGCGAGGATCAGGAAACTTTTGGGTATCAACATTTCCTTGGAGTAATGCAGATATCTCACTCCACTCCTCGTTGACATAATGGTTTACAAATTTTACTGTTTTTACATTCGCCTTAACTCCAAAATGCATTTCGTATTCCTTCAACATCCTATGGACTTGATGCTCTCGTTCAAGTACTGGAATTGAAACGAATTCAGTAGTCGGCTGCGAAAAGAACTTATCAATATTGCTCTTTACTTCGAATGTCTTTTCATACTCAATAGCTGCAGTCAAATGCTCCTTCGGTAAGTAATTTCGTTCCTCTAAATTGATATGACTAACCCTGGCACCAAATTCTATTGCTTTATGAATTCCCTTCTGATGGCCATTTTCAATTGCAGTAATCAGCAAGGAAACCGCTGGATCTTCATTTGAAATAAACGTCCTTAGATCTATGTAATCTTCGCGCTTTGCGTCTTTGGTAAACGTTAGGTAAGAAGTCAGCTGATCCCTAATAAATTTATCTTTCCCACTAATCGCTTGGTTGTGTGAATCATACTGAAATGCGGGGCCAAGCTTGCTGGCCCTAATTCTAAAGTACTTGAACTCGTTTGGAAATTGTAGCCCCTCAGTATTTGTGATCTCTATACCATTTGGGGCCATAGCATTACTTAGAGCATCCTTGTCTTTGCTCACTGGTAACTCAAACCTGGGTGGTCCTGGGAGAAGGGCATAACTAATACCAACCTTCAATTTATTAGTACCCTTTGGAGTGTACTCCCGATAAGACATATTTATATTTCGCCTGGCCAGTCTTCTAACAAATACTTCGTCAGACGGAGCGCCTTTTCTAGCCTCTAATATTGCTTGAGCGATATATGTTTTAGCACTAACCTCTTTGGTCTTTTTAGTAAGCTTCAATTCATAATGGTTGTCTTTTCTAACCCCCAATTCATTGACCCTTTGTTTTTCCGCTCGCACAAAACCATAGTATTCCTCAAGCCTGTTACTTAGCGTCTTAGAGCGAATATTATCAAACGACATTGACGCAGCCTTTCCATCCTTACGGATTCTATTGACCACAATATGAATATGAGGGTGCTTGGTATCAAAATGCCTGTATACAACAAATGCATGCTCCAACAGATTAAACTCCTTCAGCACCTTTCGAGCAATCATGGCAAATGTTAGATCCGAAACCTTATCATCCGGGTGCATAGCCACCTTAAAATGAATTGCCCTTAACCTGGCTCTGACATTCTTCCTGTTTGGGTTTACTGATAAAGCAGTGTTTAATTGAGATAATGATTTCTTTGATTCAGGGACATTAGAAATCAAGCGTACAGCGGCACGACTACCATCAGATAATTTTCTCTCAAGCTTCTCTTCATTGTAACTGAGAAACCGACGAGGGGAGGTTGATTTGCTATTTATTATCCTCATAAAGTTCGGTCAGGTACTCAGAAAAGGTGTCCAATAAATCAATATGCTCCTGGGGTGTTAGCCGGCCATTAGTCTTCTGAGCAGTTTTCACAATACCCAACATCATAATTAGCTTAGAGGAATCCGCTTTTGTAGGCCCTCCTGTATCATCCGAATATCGTTCAAATAACATTTTTCTTGCTGCTTGATTTTGGCTCAATCCTGTAGTGGCCATCCAGCGGGCAATCTTATCTCTCTCTGCCTTTGTGTTAATTCGAATGCTAATTACCGGGCTCAATTCTACATCTACTTCAGGCACAGGGGATACCTTCTTTCCCTTCATTAGCTTCCTAACTGCAGTTCTTATAACAGCCACTCTGGTTGAATACTCACCATCTGTAACGGCCTTTTCTATGAACTTGCGCTCCAGTTCCGAGAACTTTACTTTAATTCTATCCTCCATAAAATAGGGGCCTTTTTGTTCACAAATCGCACAACTGGCTAAGGGTATAAAATTGTTAATATCACTAAAGATCAAAATAAAAAATTAATTCTTCAAAATTTCTTTCACCATCACACTCAAAATACCTCCTCAACCCCCTTCAACCAATCCTTTTCACAATCGCCGGTTTTTGGATGGTCTTCATTTTTCTCCTATTTTTCCTATCAGAATTCCAACTCAAAAAGTCATGAATAACACAATCCAAAAGGAGGGTACCACCTCGAAAGAGTCATCAATAATGCGTTTCATAAAGAGTGAACGATGGGCTCTAATCGTCTTTGTCGCCATCACCATCCCTTTGATGGTCCATACCTCTCATTTAATAATCCGAGTTAGCGGACTAGAATTTGGTCTATTCCCGGGAGATGATATTATCTACTCTTCCTTTTTTGCAATAGGCTTTGACATGGCCATCCTCACTTTGGCCGTGAGGGGAAGGGTTGCTGATTTTGGGATGATCACATTTTTGATTTTCCTGTTCAATGCCTTCTTCCTAAACTGGAATTTCATCAATACACTGGCTGAGCCTATTCCTACGGTTGCCATGATATTTATTAGGCTTGTAATTGCAGGGACGGCAACATGGCTTGTTCATGCATATGTATCATTTTATGTTAGTCAGAATAAAGACCAAGAGAAAGACTGGGCTTTGTACAAACAGGTGGATGAATTAAAAAAGCAGTTAGATGTAAAGAATAAGGATGCCCAATCGATTGAAAAAAAATACCAAAACGACCTGGATGCCTCTACAAGGAAAATTGAAGAATTAGAACAACAGCTACAGGGTATGCGAATCGTTCCTCTGGTAACGGATCAGTCTATAAATGAGGACCTGCAAAAATGTGTATGTGGATCAGCTGTAAGTGCTGGAAGATCCCTGTCTACTCATTTAAGATTCTGTGAAAAGGCAATTGAACTGGATATTAAATCACTAGAAGAACTTCAATCGTACTTCGCTACGGGGTCGGCTCAAACAAATCAGGATCATCTATCTGCGAGTCGTTAGTAAAAGGAGGGACCCAGGTTGGGTCATCTCCTAACTCGTAGCTCACTAAAAACGATTCCCCGGTTGTCGTAAGTACCCATTTACCATCACGTTCAGAAATCATTCCCAGGCTGGATAGTTTCATTACAAAAGAATCAAGGAACTGCATAGAGCTAAACTTGTAAGGAACAGCAACTTTACTACCTTTTCGTTTGATAAGCCTCCTCACCTCCCCATAGGGCCAGACAATTCTTGGTATAGTTTTGTAAATGGTGCCCCTCCTCAACTCATTAAGAACTTTATAGATATCATGCAGATCCTCTCCATGGATATCATATAACCTGGCAAGGTTTAGATTTTTGTAGCCCGCAATTTGTCCTCTGTACAGGCTAAAAATTCTGAATAGGTATCTCCTACCCTTCGTTGTCAAATCCCTATTCTTCGATTTTATAAGCTTGGAAATAAAAAGGCGCTCCAGTGTCTCTAATCGAGGACCAATATCCAAGAGCGCCTTTACAATTTGGAATTCGGTACTAGTCATGTTGGAAGTCTCCTATGAACAGTTTACCATCTTGGAATGAAGGTTCATATTCAAGGTGATCAGCGGTTAGATCTTCTGTATCAAAAAAACCAGAGTGCTGGGCTAATTGTAATTTATGGCAAACACAAATAACCTCTCCTAAATCACCGCGAATAGGATTTTCAACCAACTCAATTTCCTGATCCTTAGAATTTTTCATGGATGTAAGAACGGTTGGTTTGTAGGCCATCAAATTGTTGTAGTTCAGTTTTTTTGACATAGCTAGTTTGGTTTTAAAAGCAAGACAAAAAAATGGGGTATCATCCACCCCTCGTCGGTTCAAAATAATTTGATTGGGGAGAAGTTAGCCTCCTCCCCAAATAGATATTAAAATGGAAGATCATCACTTCCACCTCCACCTGCTTCTGCAGGCTCTTTCTTTGTATTGTCTGAAGGCTGATCGGCACCGGCATTAGCACCAGCTCCAACATTGTTACCGACCACCGACTTGCTAGCTCCATTGAAGGCCAATTGCTCAACAATGATTGAGGTGGTATAATGAGTGGACCCCTTTGAATCCTCCCATTTCCGAGTTTGAAGTCTACCTTCAACCATAATGGCAGTACCTTTTTTCAGATAGCTAGCCAATTTTTCAAGGTTCTTACCAAACTTGACAAGCTTGTGCCATTCCGTTGATTGGACCTTTTCGCCTGCTTTATTGAGGTAGGATTCAGTGGTAGCCAAACTAAAAGTGATCATCTCACCGTTAGTGTTTGTTTTATGCTCAGCATCCTGTCCGAGCCTACCGTTCAATTTAACACTGTTGTTAATACTCATAATTATGGGGTTTTAGTTCTCTTTACAATTCAAAATAAGATCAATATAGGTCCACCCTCGCCGGGTTATTTTTTTTTCATCCTAGCTAGCAAAAGGCCACCATTTCAGGAGAAGCCTCTAGTTTAGCCTTCATCTTTCTTCGTAGATAGGTTACAGTTGAAAGTACTGTTCCCTTATCATGTCCAGTAACCTCAGCAATCTCAAGGGCAGTGTATCCATCCATAAGCATCTTTAGGTATTGGTTGGTCTTTGAGTCACTCCTGGTAGTCTTAGAATTCCTAATCTTCCCCACGTACTTCTTAGAGACTCCTCTAAGCCTACTGATCTGTTCAATTGACCTTCCTTCCTTGAGATCCAGCCGAACTACATCATCCTGAAAAGAAGGGAGAAAAAATGCCTTCAGTTTTTCAACGTCCAGCCTCCCAACAAAAGAGTGTGAGGATATATCCTTAAAATCGCCAATAGGTTCATTAGCATACTTGTATTCCTGCCGTAATCTGTTTGATAACTCATTTCTAAGCCCTACATAAATCATCCTATTACAAGTAAGACCAGCTAGGTACTTTTCAGGGTTAGAATAAACATTGGTAAAAAAATCTTGTACGATGTCACTGGCTAAATCACTATTCCTTGCCAGACCATTTGCATATGCTTTTGCCTGTTTGTAGACAGCATTGATATCAATAGAAGGGGAGGAGGAGTAGGTATTTGTTTCCATACTCTTAAGAAAAAGAAGGTGTCAGTACACCCCTCTGTTCGCCGGTTCAAAATTTTAGGGATAAGCAATAAATGGAGATCTATTTTGCAATTGTTCCACTTAGAAATAGCACAGGGCGGTTTCTTAACCTATCTCTACCTTGAAGTATTCCAGTTTGTAGCGCTCATCATAGCTTCTGGCACATAGGCCACAAGACTTCGATTTTGTAGATGTGGGTTTTCTTGACAGAAAATGCTCATGCCCATTGACACAAACAGCCTTGTAGGTAGCAGCATTTTTTAATGCTTGAAACGCGGGGTGATTCTCGCTCACATCAAAACACCTGGTACTCTTACAACCAATCTCCTTTGCCTTAGTTAGCCAAATTAGGCTGTGTCCTTCTCCCGGACAAAGTGCATGTGCAATTTCATGCAGAATAGTATCGGTTAGTTCTTCTATCGAAAGATAGTTAACGAAAAATGCAGATAATTGGATTTGCTTACTTCCGTACTTGCAAACCCCCAAAGAACTTTTACGATTATTCCATCTAAATGTGTAGCCAAGCGCTGTGACACCATGCTGGTCCATTAATGATTTGGCAAGAAACTCAATTGTTTTGTTCCTTGTTCTGGAACCTTGGGCAAGGGTACTTATAGGCTGGTCTACCATAGTTCCCTTGTCTCGCGTTTGATATTATACTCAGCTAGGATGCGATCACTAGTAACATGCTCAGGATTCTCCAGGGCAAAAGCAATTTTATATTTCACTTTAAGGATGTTGAAATTTCTAGAGCATCGCTCATAAAATTGTCTGACTAAGGCTTTAGCCTTTTCATTTCCCCAGTTGTTAGCCAGGAGCATGTTTCCTCCTGTCTCTGGGTGGGCTTCACTAATGAAGTGCTTAGTCTGTGCCAATAGTAGCTTCCAAATTCTTTCTTGCTGCCTCAGCAGTGTAGCTGTAGATTTTACCTTGGTTAGTCTATTCATTTGTAGAGGGTAACGGTTAAACCACTATAAAAAGATTGTTTTTATTGGAGGGGGTCGTCGGCAAGGCAACCACGTTAATGATTAACCTGGTGCCACATATCAGATTTTATCGACTCAAATTCTTCCTCCTCTACTATTTTTACTTCTACAGGAGTGGTAATATCACTTCTGCGTTGTTCCGGCTCCAGATCATGATCCACAACAAATACCTCTTGATTTGGGTTTGTGGAGGTGGCACCTATAAAAAGGCCTTTTTTAATCTCAATAATTACCTTTGATTTTTCCATAATAGATAGATTTGTTTACCAGTTAAAATGATCAGTTCCATTAATAGCGGAGGGAATAAAGCCAACCATATCCAAAGGAACCATAAAGCCCACCTCTGTTTCAAAAGCCAGCTCATCAAACTGAGGGTGTTCCCTTAATATGGCAGTGTCTGGCCACTCCATTAATTGGTAGGTGTGTTCTGGCTCTCCTAAATTTTCCCTATATGTAGCCAGGTCGATGAATCGAGCAGTGTTGTCAATATCAAAGATCGCATCCGTATCCTTTCTAAAATCGTTCTTCGAAATCTTCACAAAAAATTTATCCATTATTAATAATCAGTTAAGTACAATTAATTTAAAAAGAGGGTATTAATAGTTGGGCCTACTCGCCGGCCTGCCCAGCCAGCACTTTTGTAGCACAACCTTTTCCAAAAGCAAAGCTGCCTTGCGATGTATGTCCATGTGGAATAGTCTTATAGTGTTTACCATCTGTTTGAGACAATTCCAGCCAAACAACATTTTCATCCAGTAATCTTTCCCCACATTCCTCACATGCTTCAGCCATTTTTAAAATGCTGTTTAATATCTCCTCCACGGTATTACAAAAAACAGTTTTTTCCCCAGGCTTGGTCGCCATAAGGTTGGTGTTCCCTGTTCCCTCCACAATTATAAATCCGTTCAACACAGCCTTGCCATGATCAGCCAGTTGTTTTTGGATTTGAGTTTTGATTTTCTTAAAGTTCTTCATAATGAATAGAGAGAAGATTATTTGGGTATAGCCTCCACCTGCGCCGGGCCGGGCAAAATTTGGTTAATAGGGAAAGTGCGTTTTTCACACCCTCCCCATGAGTTTTATATCTCAGTTAAAAGGAGCTTCCGCGAATATTCAATATCATAGTTATAGTCCTCCTCACTTGAGTACTCATAGTATTTGAGGGCTCCATCTTTTTGTAGCAACCCTAATTGCCAGATCTTTGGGGAGATTTGGCCAATGGGTTTGAATTTCACAAAGAAGTCGAACAAGCCAGCTTTTACATCCGCTGTTAATTCCTGATGCCTATACCCACGTCTGGAAAGCCTACAAAAGGCATTACCGATGTGGTCAAATTCAAAGGAGTCGTAGCTGTTACCAAGCAATTTATTAGCGTAGGCAAAAACATCCTCATCATTTCCAGGTTCAAGGGCAGCAGCTTCCATGGCCTTTACATCATCACTTCCGGCCATTGCAACCAAAGTCAAGACTCTTTCCCCTTCCTCATTACTGCAAATAACAATAGGGTCATTTTTTGGGCCTGTAACTGCATTTGACAGCATTAGTTTTCTACCAGGAGTGGAGGTAAAGTTGGTGTCACCTAAATATCCAGATTTCGGTGAAGGCGTAGACTTCAATTTGGCATTTTTCATAGTATTAGAATTGGGTTTAAAAAAATGAGAAGGCCGGGCATTGCGCCCAGCCTATTGATATTATGCAGCTTGCTTATCTCTGAATTGACGATATTCAGTTCTGATGGCTGCAGGATCCATTCTAACCGATCTCAGGGCTGTATAACACTTGCCATTGCTTTTATCCTGTATATAACAACCATGCAAATCATCACTGAAAGCTTCGCCAACAAAAAACGACTCAACTGAGCTATCGCGGCACCACTTGATAGGGGGTAATACATTGAGCATGTCATCATAAGTATCAGGAGTTATTTCCTCCCATTGGCCACATAAAGAATTCTTGAAGGGCTTGTAATACCTCTCATAGTAGGTATCGAAATCAAGACAGATTAAGTTTGGGTTCTTCTTGAATTCCTTGTATTCCTCAAAGGTCATTTCCCTGTCATACAAGTTTAAACTGAAGTCGACAATGCCATTGGTAACTGAGGTTTCAGCGTAACCTTTGAAATTGGTAGGGTCAATAATAAAGTGAGTTGGCTTCATAATTTTGGGATTGAATTATAACAACTACACAGATAAAAATTAGATATAACCATCCCCTCGCCGGTTTCGTCCCACCCTCCTCCCAGGTGGAGGAGGGGTAAAAGATGGACTAACCTCCAATGTCAATTTTCACATTTCTTAAATTGGCATCTTCAAAAGCAGACTCAGCCACTTCTTTAATGCTCTCCCCTTTATACTCAGTGAATTTAGAGACAATAATACCGAGCGTTTCATTGTCAGTGGCTTTTAATGGTTCGGTAAAAACCCTCTTTTTGACCTCAGCCACCAGAGGTTTAAGGACCTCCATAATTCGCTCATCCGTTGTGATAAAATCAATGCTGTTTTGCGACATAGTATGTAAATTGAATTATTCCTGTTTTAGTATTGTAGCTTAATCCTGCGTTCATGGATTGGACATTCCATTCGTTCTTTCCATTTTCTGAAACTCTTCCCCATTTATTGTTTCGCATCAATTTGATAAACATGGGATAGGGCATCTTCCCGGTAAATGATTTTTCAAGGCACTCATCATATTCCTTTTTGAGCTTTGCGCGATCAATCAAATAGGTTAATTCCTTTGTTGCAGTCTTACAGGTTTCTGTGAAGTCGATCATTTTCGATACTGGATTAATAAACAAATTTTTCGTACAAAGCGACCAGATGCGGTTGAGTTAGGCGTATGCATGCAATAAAGCCTTGAATGAATCCATTAAAATCATTGGTGTAGCAACTGCACTCCGCCTTGGCATATTGTTCTGCCATCACTTTTAGCACTTTTGGCGTCATTTTTACTTCCTTGCATGATTTGATTTCAACTGAATCATATTCCAAATCATGTTCAAATGAATAATAAGCCTTTACGGCATGAGTTACATCCTCCAGCGATTGACCTATAAAGAAAGATTCTATTCCTTTCACTTCGATTTTAAAGACTTTCATAGTTGTAGGATATTTTGTTAACTAAATTGGAATAGTTCCTTTGAGGAGGCTTACTTAAGGACAACCGGGCGGGATTGACGAAAGTGGTGTTGGTACATTTTGACCATCATATCAGCAAATTCTTCTGGGTCACAAATAGAATAGTCTAGCTTTCTACCCAATGCTTGAGCGGCCTTTATTTTCTCATTCTGGCGCTTCATTGCACGAACCTGCTTGGCTCTGAATTTTGCAAGTTTATCATCATCATATTGATGATTTCCTTGGGCATCCTTAACCCATTCTTGCTTAATTACTGTTACCGCTGAATTTGCCATAATCGTAGATTTTATCATTGACAACAAAAAGCAAATACCTCCACCTCCCTTCGGCGGTTCCGAAAAAAAATAAAAAAGGGGAGTTGAAATGTCTTACTTTCCCAGACTTTTTAAAAAGGGTAGTGCTTCCTCAACGGGGCCAAACTGGGACACATAATTGTCTACCAATTTGCTGTTGTGTTTAATTAGGATTTTGAGGTGGCACCTGAAGTCACAAACCAAAAGCCACCGAGATGGGTTTGGAAGTTTATATTGTCTATTTCTCTCCAGAATAATCCTGTCATTATCACTCAAGTCCGGGTAAATCTCCTTGGTATAAACAGGCCTGCAATCCAAAATATATGAGATGACCTTATCGATATCCAATCCATGGAAATCAGCTAAGAAATCACGGAGTTCATTCACTGTGATGTTATCCAGACTTTCGTGCAACAAGGCAGCACTCTGCATATCTATAGAAATGTTCTTTTGGTATCTCCGCATATCAAATAGGACATCATCCAGGTGAAACCATAATGGGCTTCCTGAATGTGGATTAAATTGATTATAGTGGATGTAGATTGCTAATCGTAATACATTAAAAGCTTCAGCCTTCAGCATGAGCTTGGCTCTTGCTTTCCGAAGTTTGCCCTCTACCCAGAAGATTGCTCTTTTTAACATAGCTTTAAAATGGTGATTCAGAATCATCAATTGAATCATCAGTCTCCTCTTCCCTTTCTGGCTGTTCCACTGTAGCATAGATTGGAGGTGGAGGAGGGGGCGTGCATACTGGACCGGCTTGATAGGCTGCATACGCGATATCCCTGCCTACAAAACTTTTGAAGTTGGCACCCTTAAAACCATTTGTTTGTGCCTTACACTCAGCCCAACTGCCATATACACCCGGGATCCTACCAACCCAAACCACATAATACTTTCTTGAATCCTCCACTGGCTTCAAGCATTCAATCGAATGCGTTCTTGAAACAGGCAATAATTCCTCCTCTAAGGAAATATCAACCCCATGAAGAGAGTCTGACAGGAGTTTAACACCCTCTTCGGAAGTATTAACCTCCAGCTCCACTTCCTTTACGTAAGTATCGATTTGAGTCACCAAAAATTTATGTTTCTTCATATTAAGATACAGTTTTTAGGGTATTCAGACATCGTTTCATAATAAAGACTTTCAACCTCATCAACATCGCCTTCCATACCATCCAGAATCTCCCAAACATTGGGCGCTGGCCTCACTTCTGTTGGTACCCGGAATCGTTTCTTGTACTTCTTAAGTAAACCGAGGAGGCGTTCTTCATTTATGTATGAAAATTCATCAATCACTATATTCAACTTCTTCCTTAGCCTGCGTTTTAAAATCGGGAATAATTCAATATCCTCTTTTTGCCTTGCTGAATTCAACGTCATTTTCATTTCACGAATTGTCTCCTCCTTCGATTTTCCAAGGATTATTTGCAAGTCCCTATATTTTCCCTCCGGAAACAAGAAGTAGCCTAAAACGCGATCCCTGACGTATCTATGAACGTCAAAATCTTTCCACGCCTGGCTGGAACGAATGGTAAAGGACTTACAGAATTTTCTATAGTCGCCATCTCTCAGTTTATCAATGGTAACTACCACGTAAGCTCCTTTAAAAGCATCGATAGCGGCCCTCAAGTCTATTCGCAGTTCATAACCGGGAATGTGGAGGCTGTCAACAATCAAATGAGTGTAGGTAGTTGGATTGTTCCACAGATCCAGACCACATTTGATTTTAGCTAGCTTTTGAATTTGTCCATAGACTGAATTACCTATAATAGGTTCCTCCCGGCCTCGGCTGGTCATGTAATACTTATTTCTCCAGCGGCAATTATCCCTGAACCAATTATAAAACTGAATTGTTTGATTGGTCCTTACAAAACCATTGAATTGATTGATTGAACAAGCCATAATTATAGATTTTGATGTGATACTTTAAAACTCATCTTCGAACTCACACAATACCTCTTTCGTATTCCAAAAAACATTACCATCAACCCTGGGTGCGTTATCCTGCGGGTCAAATGACTCTAGTATCAGGTACCATCCTGATTTAGTCTTGTATTTTGCCTTAAGTCCTTCAAATAGATCGAAAGCAATACGCTTGTTGGTATCAAGGTGTTTAATTACGATGCTTGAATAACTCTTATGCTCATCGATTTCGTAAATGATATAAACCATATTGAAAAATTTGTCTATAAACTTTGTACCCCCGTTGCCCGCTGGCCAATTGGTAAGGAATAATCCCAAACATGGGATTGGCCTCCTGTGACAATCCCAGAAATTATTGGCCAGGTATAATGCCTGTTTGAGTGCCAGTGAACCCGATCCCCAACTTTAGACTCATGGGATGCAGTACAATTAGCATGCGGTTGATCATTACCTCTGATGGTAATACGATGTTCAACTCCGCTATCATCTTTAATTACTAACCAGGTTTGTTTTTCCTTCATAAAGTCAAGGGTATTATTTAGTCTCGCTTCTACCTCCACCCGCCGGTTGAAATTTTTTAGAGTATTTTTCTTTGGTTTGAATTACGCATGGATCTATGCGGCAATTCTCATCCTTGAGGCTCTATTGCCTCGCAAAACCTTGGCCATTTCCTGAATCCAGGCTTTGGGTATGCATGGGGCCACAGAATTACCTATCGCCTTTAACTGCCTTGCCTGGTTCCCGGCCAGGTAGTAATTCGCTGGAAATCCCTGAATCAATTTCAACTCATCAACTCTGAGCATTCGATTTTTTATATCTGAAATTCCGTATATTGCCATGAATTCCTTAATTGCAATTGTGGTTTCACAATCATCCTCCTCAATAGGAATAAACATCTGACCATTCAAATCTATAGAGATTATCCCTACAGGGCTTTTATCCATCCTCGCTATTAAAGTGAAGCAAGGGTCCTCTACACTTCCTCCCTTACTTGAATATTGAGGATTGACCAGGTAGTGCTCTGAAAGCACTGGCTCTATGTTGACCAGATTCATTTTAGGTATTGTTGTCAATGCCCCAGCAGGCTGCTCAATAGAAGAGTGTTGACCTCCTCCGGAGAAATGTCTGGCAATAAAAGAGGAGGCGTAAATCAGGTTATCATGCCCTCTGGGAACCTCTACAGGAATTATGCTATCACATATCACAACAGCGCTTCTAGCTTTTGTGGTGATAGCGCCCAGAGGTTGATGAATGGATGATTTATTACCCCCATTGCTATAGTATTGCTGAATAAAAGTGGAGGTAACGAATCGATCTGGTTGTTCAATCAAGAATTGGGAGCCTAAATTATTGACATGGGAATAATACCGCTCTTTAGCCTCCTCATACATTTTCTGGCCTCCAGCTACATACTTGATTGCTCCTGAAAGTATTCTTTTAAGACTCTTTGCGACCAACGGTTTTTTTCGCTTAAATATCGAGTGCCCCTGATCTGAAAAGTCCAAAACCTCTTTGACAGCCTTCCACTTCCGTAAACCAGAACCAGGTGTAGGATTTTTAGCGTGTGTAGGTGTAGGCCAAACTATAGGCATATTTTTCTTCACGAATTGACCAAAATACCTGATGCGCTTTGTGTGTGCACCAAAATCAGCTGCGTTTATATCCCGATCATCATAAGTGTATCCATAAGACTTTATGGTGGATATCCACTCTCTGAATGACTCCCCGCTTTTTTCCTTATTGGCCACATACAAAAGTTCTCCATTTTTGTCAATGGCAAGATTGCTTAAGATCGGAGTGGAGGATTCGCATTTAATTCTGAGCGGTCCAGCTGTTCTGAATTCCACCACATTTTCAACAGTTAATATATCGGGATTAATCACATCAATGTAACGCTCCAAATGATCGTGTAAAGTCCTTGAATCAGCTTTTTTAGTGAGTCCTCCCCGAGCCTTGCTATGGTGTTGGCATTCACAACTGGCATGCAGAAGAATGACACAATCTGGTTCCCGCTTTCTAATAGTTCTGACCATGGCCGCAATTGGGCCAATATCCAACGTCCTGATATCCTCCACAAAATGCCAGCAGCGGCTATGATTAATTCGATGTGACTTGATTGCATATGGGTCATGATTAACGCAGGCAATCACCCTGGCAGCTTTCTTACCAAACGCCTTTGCGCGTTCTATTCCCTCAGTATATCCTCCGGCTCCACAAAAAAGATCTATTACGTATATCATAAGGCAGAAAATTTTGGTTAATGTCTTTTACTGGTTTGCTAATGTTCTTTACTGGAACAATGAGAGGGGGCAACAGCCCTCGCCGGTTGAAATTTTTTTTGAGATTATTGAAAAGAGATGGTGAACTAGACCCACAGCTGCTACTCCTAAAGGGTAGAAGGATTAGTTAACTGTATGCCTTTATGTGGCATAATTTTACTTCAGATTCAATATTTGTGAGGATTCAGTAATTACCTGCTCCAGTTCTCTTATTTGTCTCGCATAATCAAAGGAGTCCAAATCGTCTGGGGCTGATTCAGTAAGAGTGCTTAAAGCATTTTGACAGGCATCTAATAGCTTCCTAGCGGTACTAATCAGAACGGCATGTTCCCTCGGCTTCTCTTGAATGGAGAGCAATTCAATATTTTGTTTTCAATTGAAAATGCAACTGTAATTGCGTGGTTATACCTTTTCATATGCCTATTTTTTGAGTTTAGGTGTAAATGTTATTGTTATTTTGCACTCACCTGCACATTTATAGGTGAAGATCTCTTTCTCAGGCTCCAGGCTCCATTTGTTCTTATAAACTGATTCACTACTGGTCATAATTAATCGATGATTAGGGCAGTACTTCATAAATTATGTTGTTAAGGATTGGGCAATTCGCTTGATCTTGTCCAGCAATATGCCTTCGCCTTTTGCGTCCTTCATGCATTCCATGCATTTGGCATTAGTTAATTTGTACCGTTGGCCAGTGAAACTATTGCGAACCCTGAAATCGCTCTTATTGACTTCTACAATTGCGTACCACATGTCATCATGCAATAAAACCTTGTCACCAACAACTGGTTTAAAGTGAAAGAATTTTGGATCGTAATTATGTGTACAATTGAAATGAAGATTATACGAGTGCTTTACATCAACAACGTATCCCTTCTTATTCGCCTCCTCCAGAAACACTGTAGCATCGAGATCCTCCTCTAAATAGATTCTATTGAGGTTATGCCCAGAAGCCCCTGAAATTTGATCTGGCTTTAATACTTTGAGAAAGTCTACCTTAGACACACTGAGATAACCATGTCCGCCAGTGTCGATGTGTGTTGTTTTAAATATCCTCATACACACTATCCTTAGAAAGAGAGGAGAGGGGGCCACCCCTCGCCGGTCAGGACCGCACCAAATGAACTAAACCAGTTTTCTAGGTTTGAATGTGTCCTTAATATTTACTTCTGCTCGACCCACTGGGGAGAAAAGATCTTGATCAAATTTTACCTCCACTTGGAATCTATCCGGTTCAAGTCTTATAGCCAATTCCTGATAGTCTATAATTTGCCTTCTGTACTTATTAAAAATAAAGTGTAGGTAGCGTTTCTGCTTCCATGTATAGTGTCCATCAGTTGTTAAAGAACCAAAGAATCGCTTATCATAAGAACCAGGTAGGAAGGTCACCTTGTTCAATGAAATAAGCACTTCCTTCTCAATTTCTGATAATGGACTCCGCTCAAATTTTTGTTCGGTAAATTTAATGACCCTTATACCTGATTTTTTCTTATGACTCATAACTGAAACGAATTTGATTAAAAAGGAAGGTCATCATCACCCCAGCTATAGATCACTGGTTTTTTAAACATTTCAGAAATCGAATACCTTACCTTTCTGAAAGGAACGGAGTTCCCTTTATACTTTATCAAGTGAATAATGCTTGATAACCAATTCTCGATTCTCCACCACTTACTATACCACACGCCTGATTGTTCATAATAGCGCTTTAGGTATCCCTTCTCGTAAAGTAGACAAAAGATAAAAACAGCCAGCTCACCAAACCGGATTCGATTATGAGTAATGTATCCATTTATCTTTTGACCAGGTAAGTAGATCGGTTCATAAAACACTCTTTCATAAGGTCTATGAAAGGTGTATTTGCCAAACTTAAAAACTTGCAGGATATTCCAAACTGGCCGCTTAAACCATCCTTCATGGCAATTCCAACAGGTATCCTGATAATGCCCACATTCCGAATGGTAGCCTTTATAAATACCGGTACCATTGCACGTATAACACACTTTGCCCTCAATAAACTGTACATCAAATCCCATTGGATTGCCAAATTTTGTAAGGATTTTGTCCTTTGCTTTGTAAAAGTTAGCCTCCCTGGTGTGGCGATTAGCGTAGTGGAGCAGAATTGACAAGAAATTCAATTTCAAGGCCTTTAAAAGTTTCATAACAACGGTATTAAGTTGGAAATCATTAAAATTTTAAGGGTTCAACTTTAAACTGAGAAACTCGAATAATTGGGTACTTAACTCCTTCAATTGGGCTTCATAATACTGGAGCGCCTTCAATACTTCCCCTTCCGGATACAAGACCTCCCAATTTCCTACTAAGAGATCCCCTTTTAGATAGTTATTCATATTGCAAGGGTCTGACCCAGGGGAACCGCAAAAAATTGCACTATACAATCTGTTGCCACATTGAATAACAAATCTGTATGAAAAGCTTAATGCATCAACACTACCCCCGGTTAGGTGGAGGGAGTAAGGACTTTTGTACCGACTAAAAAGGGGAACGCCATCCTTGTCAAAAGAATAAGCACCTGAAGATCCATAACTAATAGCCAACATCAATTTCATCTCCTGACTGTTGTGACCCTCGATAACTAAAGAAGGTTTATTTGAAGCATTCCTCCTCATCCCCTTTAGTTTTTAAAAGAAACTACTGACCAGAACTTCAGTTCTTCATCAAAAAGAACCGCGCTGTTGCTGCCAGCCCCAAAGCTATGTGCTGCACCAGAAGGAAGGGATTGATCCCTATAGTTGAATTTCTTAACTCCCCATTCAGGATGCGCCTTAGAAATGATTGTGGAGGCCAGGTGTGCATTTTCTCGGGTCAGATCGGGATAAAAGTCGAATTCTTCCGTTTCTATTTGTATTGTCGTATCATTTGAACTTTCAACAAACCACTTAAGTTTTGCGTCCTTTCCAGGGCAAATGACAAAATGGGATCTGCCCCAAGCGAATTCCTTATATTCCAATTCCTCATTTTCATCATGGAAGTATTCTGCACCATTATGAGGCAAAAGAATTGTTACCTGTTCTTTGGTGGCCAGTTTACGAAGAGTATTAATCCTATCTACAACATCCTGATCGATGTTAATTTTGACTTTGTGAGGATTCTCAGCGTACTCATTGGTAGTAAATGCTACTTTGGCTACAATTTGCATATGAATTGGAATTTTGAATTTCTAATATAATTAGCTTTTTACCCACTGGCCAGTTTTCTTTTCAAATTCAAGACCTGCCTTATCAGCCCCTACGTTCAAATTCATATCCGTGGAGGCATCCAGCACTGGAGTCAACATACCAGGATATGTCATTTTAAAGAGATCACCAGCTGAGGAGGAGGAATTTGTTCCAGCAGATGCATAAGCACCATCAGGAATGCCATCAAAGTATTCTCGTTCATTTTCGAAGTTTACTATGTAGGTTTTCATTACTGTCATTTTAATGATACACCAAAAGGAACAAGGAGCAACCCACCCTCGCCGGTTCCGTAGAACCTCCCGGGCAAAGGGGTTTTCCTAACTCGGCCCACATCCCTTTTTAAATGCCCCAGCTGGGAGTTCCCATTGTTCCCCCTCTGGCAGTATTATGGAAGAGGTGTAGATTTTACTAGTTGCCAGGTCTACCAGCTCCTTATTCTGGGTAGCAGGATAGGGGGTGCCCTTGGCAATCAGCTCAGGGAGAAATTCCTTGCGTTTAATACTTACCCCGAATTCGCTTTCAAGTTGGATTATCTCATCTCCCTGTTTAGGGCTTATTGCATATGCACTAGCGAACTGGGCTGCATTCCCGAAAATACACCACTTACAAGAAACCCGGCTCCATCCAAGGTAATAGGCAGGGTGGGGTCTGACCCGGTACTTGGCCATAATATCCCAAACTTCCTGTTCACTCCAGTCGCGAATTGGTCGCCAACGAATTACCCTTCTCCTGTGCCTGGTGCCAGCGCCATCAGCCCGATCAGGCTCGATGATATTATACTTTGCTCGATTCGTAGATTCTTCACCACGTTCTCCACTTAACACAACGGTTGTTGAATTTTTAAACCTATCTTGTCCGATGATGGCTGAGGTGGCGACATCTATCTTAGTGTAAACTGAACAAAATCTTACACGTAAATCGGGACTGACTTGGGGAAACCTTCTTCTTGTAGCGATTTTACCTCTTTCACCTCCTCTGCGTACCAGGTTCTTATTCTGGTCCTCGAATACAATTGGTTTTGTCAAGGAGTTCTCCCGGAGAAGTTCACCTTTAAAACCACCTTCTTTCCATGAGAAATAAATAGGCATATTGAATGCCTCTGCAAATGCCCGACAATAATCTCGGGTAATTTCCCAGTCCATAAAAACTTCACCATCACCATCAATATCATGGTGCCATAGTTCAATTTTATTAGATGGCACTCCTGAATCGAGAAGGAAGAGTACTAAGGAAATAGAATCCTTACCTCCACTAAAGAAAACAATGAACTTGTCAGCTGATTGAATGTCTTCCAGATCATAGTTGGACTTTTTCACCGGATGAGCACCAAACAAATCAAATTGATTACTGATTGGGACAGAATGGTTCATCTTTGAAGTTTTTTGAATTGCTGTTTCCTTCTTGTTCTTCTGTTGTTAGGAGGTGAATTCCGGACAATTTCTGGAGTGTTGAGCGACTTAATAACGAATGTAGAAGCGCAACTAAAAGAATCAATCACAACAACGTCCTTCTCCGGCATCCTATGCAGAATTGTCTCGGCAACTATTGCCGCCACCGAACTCCCAGAAGATACTATTGCGATATTATCATTGTGCAATGCCATCTGAACTACTGAATTACCCCCGTTTTAAAAGGTCTGTTTGTTATTACCTTCCATTTTTTGCGAGTATTGACTGTCATTCCCCTGCTCAAGGAATCATATTCTTTGGCTGGCACCTTATATACTACCGAAGCTCCCGATTCCGTACTTGTATAAATCATATACAGATCAGGAAAGGCAAATAGAGTGGGTACGTCCATATGAATTGTCCCTCTCACGATTTGAGTCGTAGGGATGTATTCAGTGTGCTTAGGAACAAACTCCTTAGCATTGATTGTAACAACCCGTGATGTTGTGCACTGGGAGAATAGGGCAAAACAGAGGATTAATAAGATTGAAATTTTAAGACTTGGCATATTGTATACTATTTGAAGTGACACTTATTGAACCTTTAGGGAATTTTGATATGAAACTTTTTAAGAGCCTTAAGGATTCGTTGAATCTTTCAGTAACACTATGGTTAGTGTTTAGGACTCTATTCTTCATCCAATTGCGCAAGGCCATTGTACCAAACTCATCACAGTAAGAAAAGGTATGGTCTTCATTTACACAGACGTAACCATTCTGAGCCTTAACTATTGTACCGGGGAGAATTATTGGTGTTTCCATATAACAATGAATAGAAACAAAGAACAGGTATCCACCCTCGTCGGTTAAGAAAATGTAGGAGGAGCTGACTTCCACCTACCGCATTCAAAACAAGGAAGTTTGTATTGTTAAACTCGGTCGATTCCAACCAAAATCTTCATTTGTTTTTTTAACATGGCATTTGTGGCAGAGTAGTTGATAATTAGATAGCCAGCCACCTCCACCACCTAGTTTAACGGGAAAGATGTGGTCAACTTTTAATGGCGCAACGTTATGAAGAAAGCTCCATGAGGGTAACCCACGTATGTCTTGTTCGATTACCTCCCTGGAGGTCCTATTACAGCAAGCGCATTTTTCACCATGATATGCAGCCAGGTAAAAATATATTGTGCTGGTTGTTCCATACAGAATTCTATAAATTGCCTCAGGTTCCCCATTGTGCCCAGATGCCCACCTGGTTTGTCTCCCGGTTAATTGGGATCCACAACCACAAGCGCAAAAGCCTTTATCGTTTGGCCAGAAAATGCCCATACTAATAGATTGAATCCTTTTGTATGGTTTAATATGTTTCGCAAGCCTCAAATACAATTCAGTTGGATCAAAGAAAGCCACTTTATCAAAATCGATTCTTTTACTGCCCCAAACAATTTGTTTTTCCTGTAGCGGTTGTCTACACCATTCCGGCTGGACATCAAATAGGCTCTGGCCTGAATTGATCATTTATTTAGCTCTTTGATTTCAACCAGGCATCCAGTGTGATGGAGATGATATTCATTACACCAAATGCGTTTCCAGACCCCTTCAATCTTATAATGCACGCATTTTGGGCAAAACTTTTTATCCTTCTTTACATCTACTAGAGGGGTGCCACAAGAAGGGCAGCTTTGATTTACCGGTTTTTTCATTTTCCTTAAATTTTGAATCCTACTTTGATTTAGTAAGCCGATTGAAAGTTTCAAGAAATAGCCACTTTGCATGCTCCGGGGAGTGTGCTTTAAACGTATTTTCACCACCATCACTTATCATTAATTCGTCCCACTCAATTTTGAGGACCTGATCATCAACTTCTTTCACACGGCTATTAAGCGGAAATTCAAATTGAAACTTCTCAGCAATCAATCTCATGACACCATTTTCAATTTCTTTGTAGTCATTCATCCGTAGTTTTATAGGTCTTGGCATATCAAGCAAATAGGCCTCACTTGCATCGTGCATAAGAGCATCTAACTTATACTCATCTTCGATCAGAGATTCACAATGGCAGCTATGCTGAGCCACGGAATAAAATTTAGGTAGGTGCCCCCCAAAACGGCACTGATGGGACAGGGCGTGGGCAATATCTTCAATTGAGATCATGTCAATTGTTGGTTCAAACACGTTTACATAGAGGCCAGAGTAGGTCCGTATGCAATCAGTTGTAAAAAGGTTTTCCATATGTTATTTGGGTTTCTTTACAATAAATGAGTTAGGTTCCACATTTTTGGGCAGTCTTTGTCTACAGGATTTTTCATAACACAAAAATGTTTCAATACTAAATAAGTCCTTAAAATGCAGTCACCCTGCATGCTTTGGAACCATCAATACATCTAATGCAGTGCTCACATCTTTTGGATTTTGGAATATTGCACCAAGTACCATCTTCAAATTCACACCCATTCACCTTATTAGTTTTAGGGTTAACAGTAAAGTCAAATTTGGTTTTTGCTTTTCCTCTGGGCATAGCTTATGAGTTGGAATTCCTTATAAAAATGCTCCTTTTATTTTAAAAGTCAAAAAACCCCTTTTAAGCGGGCTCTAGCTCCCGATTAGGAGGAGCCAGTTCTTCTATATCTCCAGGACAACTAAGGATTTGATCCATTGATTTTAGGATTTCGATACCTTTGACTAAATAAGCTGAATTGATTTTCTTCTTGATTAGTCCACCTTCAGGACTATAGGTATAACACCCCACTAAAAGGACTTCCATTTCAATAAATTCAATCCTGAAGGAAGTATTTGGCCACATTTGTACAATTCGCACAACCATTCTATTACTTGGTACCCATGATTGAGTAAAAGTAATTTTCTCTTCAACCAAGTTAAGCTTGAATACAGGTTCTTCGTCCTCTTCAAAAAGTTTGATTGAACCATTATTGAGAATTGATTCAACCTTCTTTATCTGGAAATAATCCAAGATTGAAGAATCAGGATTTTCAAAAATCAGGGTCATTTTACAGTAATTCATACTTAGTGGGTTTATAAGAATGATATGGAGAACCTAGAATTGAGCCCATCCCCCGGCGGCTTATTTTTCTCCTGTCAAAAAAAATATTTTTGTGCCTAAGCGGCTGTCTTCATGCTTGTAAAAAACGTTTCCGGAAAATTCAAGAGGTATAATTCCTTTACTGACCTTGTAAGTGCAGTGTACAGCCAGCGCAAATATTCAGACTCTATGACAGGGGCATAAGGAAAATCAATTATAACGCATTCCCACTGACCACCCTGGCTCTTGTGACAAGTCAATGCATAGGCATATTTGGTTTGTAGGGCATTATAGAAAGGATTTGATTTTACCTGCTTCCAAACATCAGCCGAATCATCATAAATTCTGGCATAGTGATCGTAAATGGCATTTGTAAGTTGCCTTTGCTTTTCAGCCGATAATCCACTATCAGCCGAATTAAGGCAATCGAGCATAACCCATGTATTAAGCACCTTTGACCCCTCCAACTTTACTCCAACACGCATGAATCTAAAACCAAAACGCTCCACAGCCTCACTAACTGATTGGACCTGCAGAAAATCTCCATTGGCAATAAAATCATCATCAGAATGGAGAAGAGTATAATTGTTCTTTACAACCATCAGGCTATCTCCAGCGACCAATTCATCATTAAAGCCCTTGATATACTTCCTAACCAATTGATTTAGAAGAACTGTTCGCTTGTTTGACCTAGCCAATAATACCGTATTCTCAGCTCCAAATTTCTTATACGAGTAGCGGAGGCAATCAAATAATTTCTTTTCACCAATTCGATAGATGTCTTTGTAATTGTCTACCGTAAACGACACGGTATTATTCTGGCCATCAAGATTTGCCCGCAAGCTAGTAGCATTGTACAAAATACCTGAATTGTTAAGCTGCCTATGGACAGTAGAAAGAATCACATCAGCGGCATTCAATTTGTAAACAGATCTTAATACCTCCACATCTAGAGCGGGGCTCAACATTTGCCCCACAGGTGGTAATTGGGCTACATCCCCAATTAGAATCAATTTATTGCTATTGTTTTTACCAGAACCAAAAACAAATTCGATAAGGTCACCAAGTAAATTACGACCATTTTCACCTCTATCAGTGATCATACTAGCCTCATCAATGATATACACAGTATCGGATTCCTTATTTACACGACTATCGAATAAAAGGGAAGAGTTGCCATTTTTATTGGCCTTATAAATGTGTCGATGAATAGTGGAGGCAGAATCATTACTATATGAAGCCATCACCTTAGCTGCTCGACCTGTAGGGGCTAAAAGCTGATAATTAATATCAAGTTTTTTCAATGTCTTAACGACCGCTCCAATTAAGGAGGTCTTTCCGGTACCAGCATAACCCTTTAGTACAAAAGTTCCTCTCTTTAGTTTTTCATTCGCAACAAGCTCACTAAAGTATGAAGCTGCCTTTATCTGGTCATTGCTTGGAGTCAACCCTAAGTTTTTGAGAATAAGTTCTGAAAGCTGGTTTACCATTTTTCTGAAAGTTTGATAGGATTATACTGTTTCAAGGGAATTTACATGCACCATTCCGGCAAAGGTTCCATTTTGTGATATATGACAATGGCCCATTGTGTTGGCTTTAGGTGCACCTGGTAGCTCCACTACAACTACCCTCATACCTTTTCTAAGATTGGTTTTTGGGTCTGCCCTGTCAATCATTACAGGATTGAAGCGATACTCTTGACCAACTACAACTTTATTCAACTTTGCCATATTTAAAATTTTGAGTGGTTTAATAAGAGGAGGTAAAAAGCAGGGGAGGAGGCCCCCCTCGCCGGCTCAATTTGTTTTTCATCAAAAGTTTTCATGGAATCAGGACTTATTACTATGGATTCATGTTCACTTTAAGCCTAACTTTCCTCCGGTGTTTATGATGTCAAAAGGACCTTTTATTATCGATCACTTGTTATTTTAGCTTTTACAATGCAGGGCTTTCAAAGGGCACTACTTTACCTTGTGCTGCAGCCGTGCTATCCTTGCTATCTGGATCATCATCATCCCCACTATCGGTAATCTCACCATACTCCCCAGCTAAAGTACCATCTTCAATATCACCACCATTTTCAATCTCCTCATCTGTCAAGTAGCTAATGGAACTAGCCCAATTATTCAGTGCGCTAATAATGTCTTCCCTTGTTCCTGAGCCTGAAATTTTAATGGATAGTTTTTTCATATTCATTAATTGAATTTTAGATGCTTACAACTTCTTGGATATTTTCCTTTTGGAGGTCCTTTACAATTGCCCTTAGTGCAGAAGTAATATGGGTATCCAAATAGTCGTTATTTCGGTTTTCGTCCTTCTTATGCCAGTCAGACAACCAATACAAATCCCAGAGCATTCGTATTTCAGAATACTTCAATTCACTGGCTGTTTTTACCCAATGATGGATTGTTATTCCATGTTTAGTAAGCGCATCAACAATTTCAGTCTTAAGATTAGTGTAGTCCTGTTGGGTAAACTTCATATGGGAATTTTAAGAATTAAACGTTGGTTCAACTTGCAGGAGCAACGGTTTCCCATTGAGCCTTCTCAAATAGACTGATAGTGTACTTCTTTGGCTTTCTAAGCTTAGCGGATGGTGCAGTATGGTCAGTAAGCATAACTTTTAAGCTTCCATTATTGCAGACTGAAAGGACCTCTGCTTCCATTTTGTAGTGCTTATGTTTCAAAAAAGTTGCCATGATGCTGTTTGTTAAATGATATTGTTAAACAAGCAATAACAAAGCAGCCAGGTAGTCACCCTCGGCGGTTCCGAAAAAAAAGGAGGGAGGAGGAGGTGTCCCTCCCCCTAGAATGTCCTTATGAGAATACGTCCTCTGCCACTATACGGGTTGCCTGAAAACCTTTGTATTTTAAGTACTCAATAAATCCATCAGGATTGATGGAGTCTGGATACGAGATTTCTTCCTTAATTTCATCGGATAGGTGTCCAAGGGCATCTCCATCAAAATAGTCTGATAACAAAGAGGAGCAGGTATCCGCATCTGCATTGGTTCTAATTAATGCAAATTCCACCTCCTCCGGATCACGGAGTTGAAACAACTTCAATGGACCATTTTTATCCATTTTACTGCTTTTGCTTGCATCAAAATCATCAGGATTAATCTGTTTAAACCATTGGATTTCCCAATCCATTTTATCGTATGTGCAATCACCGCTATCTTCCCACTGAGAAAAGGCAGCTTGATATTCAGTCCACGATTCACTGTCCTCCTTTGAACGAAAGCCTTCATTTGTAACATTGTGTTGGAAATAGAGTCCAGCTAATAATTCATTTGTGAACACCTTGGGATCAACGTTTGTATTGATGCCCTCTTCACATATAGTAATGACATGAAGTTCAGGTAAATATTTTAGTTCACCAGATAGCATGCTTGCCAAAGCATATGTATCCATTTTTCCGTCATCCAATAATTGATTAGGAAGAAAATTTAAGGCACGTTTAATCCTTTCAACTAAATCGTCACTGAGCATTTTCATAGTGAAATGGGGTTAAAGTTTATTTAATTTTAACTGTTGGTAATTAGCAAGGCGCTTCACCAAAGAAGATATACTTCCCAGTTGATTCGGAAGTTGACTTCTTATAATCGATAGTAGCAACTTCAGTATTTCCATCTGCTAACTTCTTAGCCATTCTAATTATTACGGAGTTTGTAGTTTTTTCACAATGCGCTCTTCCAACCTCCACAGCTTTTCCTTTGGTTTTTTCCTTCCCAATAAAACGGTGGCCAAATTGTTCACGAATTTCATAGACCAGTTCCCACTTCTTGGCCCCCTTTGAAACCGTATGTGTAACCTTACTTTTGATTTTGTTACTGTTTTTTTTAGGTTCCTTTATACATATTCCAAAACAAGGCCCAAACTTATCAGCCCGATCCATGTATTTATCATACTGGGTTTCAAACGCTTTTCCCTTCAATCCTTTAAAAGCCGCAGTGACATCAGTAAATCCATGGCTTGCGCCAATAGTTCCGGCATACGAATCATGGCCATTTTCAAACCTCGATTCATCCTTAGCTTCTTTGTAAGCTTCAGCCATGGACATTCCCCTTTGTGTTACATGAAATTGAGTTGCTCCCATAAAGGTGTTTAGTTTTGTGATTAATTGAATTTTAGAAATTAGGCCTGTTTTCTCATGACTTTAACCTCCTCCCTCCAGTCCATTGCAGGTTCTTCGTACTCGTTGTTATCATACCAATACCCTAAATCAAGAATATCAATATTATCAGGTATACACTCTAGGTTATAATACCTTTTGTACTCATCAAGGTCGAACTTCTTAATTCTACGAAATGCGGCATCATCAGAACCGTTGGGAGTAATAAGGACTACATCTCCTGTCTTCTTATTGACAGTGATTTCTCCGTTGGATGAGTAAACAATAACAACTTCGATAATTGCTGCATAAGGGATGATCTTGTCAATAACCTGATTGATGAGATTTTTGTAATGACTCTTATTCCATGGATTGTCTACAATGAAATATTTCATAGTGTTGAATTGTGTGTTCGCTTAGATCATTTAAAGAACATTGATATGGGGCCACCCTCGCCGGCTCCGGCAAGAAATGTGAATTCAAAATAAAAAGGCTCGGGTGAAGTGCTTCTATCGGGATCTCCTCCATTCTTCCAAGGTAGTTTCAATGATCACTTGATCATTTTCTTTAACTATAATGGAATTGTTCTCGCCCCAATCAATAGAACACACAAAATCCTCCGCAGCAAAATCAGTCTCATCCAATTCTCGCATGCCATCAACAAAATCTTGCAATTGGCTTATATGGCTATCCGCTATCTCTTTCCATGCCTCCTCGCGAGTACTGAATGTTAAGGGAATGTCGTTGTTGTGCTCGTCCTGTGTTGACCATGCTATGACCGGTCCGGAAAGGGTAGGGGTAACAACCACAAATCCCTTAAATGGAAAAACAACCTTAGGTGTTCGTTCTATGGCATCATACACTGACCAATCACCACCTTCTTGCGCTATAAAATCACCTCCATCTGTATTTCGGCCAATTTCCATTGCGGCCTCTTTGTCCTTAGCCATTACATCGAGGTACAGGTCGGTTTCCATTGTTGCTAGTACTCTGAAATGCTTCATGTTAATATTTTGGGGTTTATGTGGGATATTTTTTGATTCAGAATTCAATCACTTGACCTTCACTTTTAGGAAAGATTTCAATTGTTGCTGCCACGCGATATTGCGCATCCATGTGGAGGCAAAAGTTCTATCTGCGTAATTAGACTTCTTGAAGTATCGTTCAGGTGCTCCAGTAACTTCGTTTATTATCAATGAGTCACGGTCTGTAGCAAATATTCCATTCATCTTGTAGCGCACTGCATACCATACAGGCTTTGATAAATAGGGTGAATTGTCGCGGAGGAACTCCATCATAGGATCAGCCATCATATCTCCTTCCTGCTCATAGTAGTGAGCCACTGATAACAGCATCCTTCCATTTTTGAAGTCACGGATGATTTCTATTGATACCGGCATGATACCAGAGTCCTTTTCATTCATATCCAGCTTCATGTGACCATCTGCCGTTTCTTTGACAAGGGCGTACAGTTCTTCTAGAACCGTAGTTGCATCTTTTGATAATTGTAATTTCATATAAGAATGGAAGTTTAGTTATAGGGAATTATGAACGATAAGGTCAACTAGCGAAAATGGGTTGGTAGTTCTTTGCCAGATACAATCCATGCCCATTGATTCCTCATGCTCCTTAAAGGGCTTAAATTCATAAGTGGGAATATCGAGATTTGGCCTCTCAGGTGTTGGCCATAAATGCTTTTCCGCACACTTTACATGTTCAATATAATGGCGCTCTACCTCCTCTTTAGGAACCAATCGAAATGACCCATACTTTAAAATTGCCTCTAATTTTTGAGCTTGGGTAAGATACTTCTTGGCCATATTGAGTTGCAATATTTTTTGATTATGGCAGAAGAAGGATTGATATACCCACCCCTCGGCGGTTAATTTTTTTAGCTAAGTGGAGGTACCAGGTGGCTATGTCTGTGGCTTCAAGGGTTGTGAGGCATTAGCTTGAAAAACAGTTTTTAAAAAATTAGATAATAGTTGGGAATCCTTTAATCTGTGTTTGACTTTCATTCCTTCATCGTATATGTCATAATCAAAGCGTTTAAATCCTCCTGAGTATTGCATTTTTTGGAGGGCTTTAAAATCCTTTTCTCTCACTAATATCTGGTGCATGGTGGCTTTTTCAATGTTCTCGCGTAAATAGATTAGTTTCATAGATCTATCTTGTTTAGTACTGTCCGGGCGTAGTTTAGAGCCTCAATTGTTTTCATGGCTGTTCTACTTATTTCATTTACTCGCGCTGAAATAGGCCACTCAATTAATCTGTTTAATAATTAGTTTTCTAATTAGAATTTAAAGTTTGTTGTGACTTTGTTAACTGGCTTACCCAAATATCTTTTTGAGCACTTCCATGTGCTGTTAGCTGTATGGCCTATAATTGTAAGGCACATATTTACTTGTTTAGGATATTCGTTATAAATCTGATCAACTTTAAATGCCATTGCAATATTTAGAATCTCATCGCTTGGGCCAATTACCGGCATTAGTAGATCGGAATCAGAATCAGTGACTAAAAGATCCCCGATTTGAACATCAGTGTTTTTAATGGGGCTAGTTTCAAGTATTAAATTTTTATGTTTCATGGCTGTTTGGCTTTGGTGATTGCATCTTGTAATGGTTCAATAAAATCCTCAACATTAACCTTTTGTCCCAAGCCTAACTTATTGCTGTATCCATTAACCATATTACAAAGCTGTATGATGTGCTTTACCGATTTCTGCCCCGCTTTAAACAACTGTGGAGCTGCCGCCATTAGTGTTGCACATTCATTTAGTTCTTTTTGGCCCATTGCGGCTGCTCCAATTAGATTAATACAAACAGCGCCAGCTTTATCTCCAAGGTAAATATGTCCTTGGGCGCCATCTTTAAAGTGTGGTGAATAAATCCATTCACCTTGCGTATGTTTCATAAGTCTTTATTTTCTTTGAATTGTGGCAGTCCACGCATGTCTATCAATATCCCAAACACACTGTTATTGTAGTCCATTACATGATAGTGACTATCCTCTGAGTGGTATACAGGAAGGTCTATAGGTAATGAAGGATCTATTTTCCTAAGCTGTTCTTTTGTAAAGCACATCTCCATTAAGGCTCCCTTTGTCATTGACCTGTTTTTGAGGCGTTTCTTTTCCAGTAACATTTCCAGTATCTCTGATTCTGAATCGAACTGCACCCCATTAAATGTGTAGTCTCCAGATTTTTCATTGTAGGTAAACTGCTCGAAGTCCGAATGATCCAGATTGATTTCAGTAAGAACTTTATTTGAGTAAACAGCCTTCCCGTAGACCTGATGACCTACCTCTTGGTAATCATATTCAAAACCAACCATAAAGTGGTCAGCAATTTGTACTATGGTGGGTACTATAGGACTCCATTTTGTGTCGAATCTAATACTAGCTGCTTCGTCGAAAAAAACACCCTCCACCTCTTGATCCATTTCTATTCCGAAAATGAATTTTGAATTGTATTCATCGTGTTCTACGAAGTCAGGTAGTTGTCCAGACTTTTCTTTGATTTCCTTTTGCTGCATCTCTTGAAAGAGATTCAGAACCAGTTTAATTTTGTCAGGCGTTCCAGAAAATACAACGCTATTTAAACACCAGTTTGGCATAATATTCTTTATTTAAGATTACTAGTCTATTCCTCGATGATTAGGACAAAAGGAAGATTGAAGGGGCCACTCCCGTCGGCTTCCCGGATTTTTTTTAAAGTGGAGGTACCAGGGAGCCATATTTTCTAGATTTAGATTGCTCTTTTATATTTCATAGGTTGTGTCTGTTTTTAATAGACAGATTCAGTTTTTTAGTGAGGTCACTCTCATATGCTCCCAGTCCACCAGCTTGGTCAGTTTTTCTGCCTTGCTCCTTGTGCGTAGCTATTGTTTGACGTGTTCCTCTAATTGCTTCAATTAAGAGGATTATTTTTTCTTGAGGAGATCTTCTGAAATTGCTCATAGCTTTGTTGCTTTATTGAAACTGAATATATTCCCTAACAGCCTCCACCTCCTCGATGCTGAGCAATCCTTCTGAGTGAAGCCATTTTAGTAAAGGTTCGATTGCAATATCAAGAGTCTTACCCTCTGTGATCTGGTCATTCCCTGTTTCGGTTGGTACGGCAGATTGAAAAATTCCACTTTCTGTAATCCCAGCCCAAACTTCACCTTCATTGAGCCCATTTATCTTAAGAAAGTAGACTGCGCTTGGCAAAATAACTTTCAAAAACTTATCAATCTTGTAGGCAGCTTCTTTTGGGATAAATTCAATTGATATTTTCATTGCACAATGGTTAAAATGAAAGTTCTGGTTACAGGTTATAATAAAAAAGACAAGTCCCACCCGGCCACTCGTCGGCTCGCCACAAAAAATACAATACATAAAGTGGAGGCACCAGGTACAATGATAGGGCAGGGGGCTAACCAAATGATTTTGTTAATCCTCTGCCCATTATATACTCATTTATTATCTAGAGGGGGAATGAACTCAGTTACAACAACTCCAAAAGTTGGTCAACTGTATAGCGAGATTCTAAGGGCTCCCACATCATTACGATGTCGTCCGCTATTACACTACCATCAATTTCAGATTGTTTGACGAGCAAATTATATGCCTCCTCAGTTGTCTCGTATCGATCACTATCTTCTGAAATATATTGACCTAAACTTTCGACTTCCTTCAAAACACCTTCACTGGTGGCGAATAGTTCCTCCTCGTTGAGTAGAGTCATGTCCAATGGCAATTTGTCGCTGACAGCTGCATTGGTCAAAGCCGTCTTGATTTCAGTAAATGAATAAAGCTTCATAGTTTAATAGCTTATTGTTATTGATTAGTTTTAAAATCATCTGCTTCTAAAAAGTCATTTATGTAGTGCCTAGCCGCCTCCACCTCCTCAGAACTTGCCAGACCCTCAGAATCAACCCATTTCAATAAGGGTTCAATTGCGCTACCAAGATCTTTATCCTTTGTTATGCTGTCTCCACCCATTGCGTCTGGAGAATTTGCCTGATAAAAACCATTCTTGGTTATCCCCACCCAAACAACAGCAGTTACAGCGTTTATGGAGATTTTAAGGAAGTATTTACAATCTGGATAAAGCTCCTCCAGGTAATCGTCATTCTTTAATGCTCTGAACCTTGGAATAAATTCGATTGAAACCATTTGCTTTTGCATTCCACTGTGAGAATCATCCACAGGATGCACTTCTTCCTTCTCATTTATGATTTCCAAACACTTTGAAATCATAACTTTTTCCCTTTCAGTTGTAAATTTGGGGTGCTCCTCACCTGTGAGGAGGTAATTCAATCTTTCAATATTCATTTTAAAAGTATTTAAGTTTTTAAGGGGAGTAAAGGGGTACTAAGCAAACCTTTGTTTAGTTGACATCCTTACATACAGTCCTGTATGGTTTTCTATGACTTCATGCAGATCCTCACAATGGATATTTTGCAATACTTTCAATGGCTCAAAGCATGTTTCTATGTCTTTTTTGTCAAGAGATGTCAGCTGCTTAAGAGTCGGAGACTTATAGAATTCAATCTTGTAGGTATCAGAACCAGCCATGTAATAAATCCTGATTGTATCATACGTTCTGCATCCTTTGATCTTGAATTGTATATAATCAGTGGGGTATTCTCCAGTGGTTTTTCCAAAGGACAAATTGTAGGCACCCAACATAGCGAAGAACATTCTACCTAATTGCTGAACAAGTATTTGTAATGTTTCTGGCATAATTAAAAAGGTTATTGATTTGATACTATAAAAAGAGAAGACTTGAAAAAACCACCTCTCGCCGGTTTCTGGTGCGGAATACAAGTATGAGGGCGAAGACATGCAAGCTTGCGGTGTCTCCGGAGGAGGTTCCCCAGGAAAGTAACAATTCTTAAGACCAGCCTACAGCGCAAGGAGGGCATATCCCATATCCTGCGTCCTGGTCAAACTTGGCCTGCTCTGCAGCAATTCCTAAAAAATCCTCATCACAACATCCACAAGTAAACCATTTCTTTTGTGCTGGTTTAAAAGCTTTGAAAGTGATGTTGGCCTTACCCATTTTACATGGACTTTCAACTGCTTGGTCAAAAGACTTGGCTAATTCTTCAACTGAACTGATCCAGCCGTTAGTAATGGATTCAATCTGATCAAAGCTGCCATCCTGAGCTTTTTGCAAAACGGCTACTTCAAAAAATGGATCATCTACATTGCCATCCGCTACAACAAGGCAATTATTAAACTGCATTGCATCACCAATAGATGCTTTACCCTCTTTGATCAATTTAGCACACTCCATGGAGGAGGCGATTTCTTTAATGTTGTGTAATCTACTTTCGAAATACATAATCGAATTTTTAAGTGAGTCTTTCCATAAAGGTTAGAATAGGGTAGAACCCACCCCGCTCGCCGGCCTCAATTTTTTTTCGATTCCCGCTAAATGGCTCAGAGATTAGTATTCAAAATTTCCTCTCCTTCTTTAAGATTGAAGTCCATCTCTTGGATCATCCTCTGGAGGACATTCTTAGGTAAACTGGCAATGTTCACACCTTTTTTGAATTTGTAAACGCTAAATGAATTAGAACCCCTCACACCCACAACAAAACCATCAATCATGGCCTTCTCCATTTTCTTCTGAAATTTCTTAGCCTCCCTGCTCTGGACTTCTTTATCCACAATATCATCTACTATCGATTCAATTGAGGACTTAAATTCAAAAGTATTCCCGTTGAATTCGGATTTCACTGGGGGTAATGAGTCTGCGTAATTAGAAGCCATCTTAAATGCCTCAAGAGTTTCCGTAAACGGGTTGCAAAGGGTTTCTCCTCCACGGCCATCATTCTTGGCATAACCCACTTTTTTGCCATCAGCGTAGATATCAGCAGAAAAAGCAGTTGTTTCTTCACTCATGCGCTCAAAAATTGCCAGTCTTTTAAGTGTAATTTCCATAATGCTAGTTTTTGGTGGAGGTATAAATGCTACGAGGTGCTTCGATTAGTTTTATGCTAGAGTATGTAATTGGGTTGGCATTGAAATAATCATGAAGCCTTGATTTGTGGTAAATTCGAAATGTTGTCATTCCCTTATTTCTACAAAAATCAACAGCCCCTGTCACCTTGTAGTGATCTCCAAATGCAAATCCATCATGGGCTCCACTACTTCCGGTTTTAATAAATATTGTTTCCAATATCTCAACACCATTTTTGCGCATATCTTCCAGATACTTTTGAAGTGTTGTCTTGGAATCCCTCTTAAAGGCATACCTTTTATACTCAAGTGTTACAAATAGTCTGGCTGTAAATGTTTGTTTCATATATTGCTGGCCTTTAAAACAAAATGTCTTCTAAGTAGTCCGGCTCCAGTCCTAATTCATCCATTATGAGATCTTCAGGATCTTCACCTTCAAAAATTCGCTCGCGCACTTCGTTGATTTGATTTTCTGCTTCTTGCTCTGTTAACCCATCCCGGGTCATAAGAACGTTTTTAACTGAGTTTGCCATTCTTTGTATTTTTTTTGAGGTATGTGTCTTATTGATATTAATTCGATTGTATATCCCACAAGTAGGTATAAGTATTGAGAGTAGCTTCCTTACATTCATCGGGCAGCTGAGAAAAATCAATTTTTCTCCCCAAATGGCTATAACCTGGTCTATCGCAAGGCTTGTACATAGTTTCTCCATGCTGCCCAATACCATGGAATGGAGATGCATTCATACCCAGATACCAAAATGCCCTACCTGTTTTATGGGTGTACCGGCCAGTAAAAACAACAGTGTATCTGTCAAGCGTTTTACCCCCATTGTCATAGCAACGCACATATTTTGGTTTGCCTTCAGGTAATAGAATTTGAATTCTGTTCATATTTTAATCAAACTTTAGATTGGCTTTCCCCCTTAAAATGTAACGTCACGTTCATCTGCCATGCTTCTGTAACCTTCATTTATAAGAATCAGGTGGTCTAACACCTGAATTTCTAAGATTTTGCCTGTTGCAATTACTTTCTTTGTTAACCCAATATCAGCTGTACTTGGGTTCAAATTACCCGATGGGTGGTTGTGAGATAATATGATTCCAGAGGCATTCATTAATAGGGCTCTTTGAAATAAGAGGCGTTGATCTGCAACGGTTCCTCCAATACCTCCAATACTTAAAATTGAATGGCCTAAAACCTTATTGTTGCGATCTAAAAAAAGAACCACAAATTGCTCATTGAGGGAAATCGTATCTCTGTTATAAATTTTCTTGAGAATCTCATAACAATCCTTTGAGCTTGTGATTTTAGGCGAACACTTGGTTACAGGACGATATTTCAACTTTACTTCACCAACTGAAAAATGGCTATCGACTTGCTTGTAATGGGTAGAGTCTGTGAAAATTTGAATTTGCATAACCGGGGGATTTACTAAGCAACTCTAAAAAGGAGGTGCCTGCCTTACCTGCGCCGGTCTGAATTTTGGAGTCTTTTCTGCATACCTTCGAGGGGATTATGCTGCACCCTCAGCTGGCTTTATAAAACCATCTACCCGCGTTCACAATGATTTTTTTTGAAAAAAATGTTGGAAAAATGGGTAAAAATGTAGGTTTTCCCGCTTTTCAAAAAAAAATATTAGCTTAGGCCAAAATGATTTTCTAAAAGTACACTAGGTTTAATTAAGATAAAGCAATGAAAACACTAAGAAAATATGCAATAGGAATAATACTCATAGTATTAGTAGGCTGTTCAGGAAATGGCCCCGAATCAACCTATGACCAAATATTGAAGGCAAAAGAAACCCATGACTTTGCGCTGTTAAGTGAGTCCGTTGATGTTGATGCTGTGGTAGGTGGTTTAAGTGAGGGCAGAGCGCTTCCTGCAATGTTGGTAAGCCTGGCAAAAGAAAGTGCTCAAAAAGAGATTAAGGATTATATAGAAAAAGGAGAACTTAACGCCAATGGTGGGGTTTTAGATTTGATTGCTTATTCAGACTATGTAGGGGCTGATCTTAATGATGTCACCCTCACTAAGCTTTCACAGGAGGGTAAAAAGTCGGTTTTTGATTTATCCGTTTACCTGGAACGCTACAATAAGAGTATAACAAGGCAGGTATCCATAATTGAAACAAATGGTAAGTGGAGGTTGACACAAGTGGAGGACTTAGCTTCAGTTGGCCAGTGGTTTATAGATGCTGAAAATGAGTTGATCGATTCATTGAATAAGCCAATAACCAAACTGGTTAAACTAAAGAACTGGGACTACACTCAAACTGACCAGAAATTTATCGCAGAGATACAGGTATCCCAGCCATGCAAATCCATCAATTTAGGCATTGATTTAACAGACAATGACCAGTTTGGCAATTCAAGGAGTAAAATTGAAAGCTTGACAAAAAAATCCGATACAGTGTGGGAGGTGGTAGTTCAAACCAAATTTGGTAAATACATGACGAAGGATTATTTCAAGTTGGATGGTGCAATAAAAGTATGGGCTAAATCTGCCATTGGTGAGGATGGTAATGAGATATTCAGACATTCTTCCTGGGAGGGGCTTGGAAATATTGATGAATAAAAGCACAGTTTAGGACAGTTGGTGTGCAGGAGGGAACGAAGGGATTGAGGAGGGAAGTGCTTAAGAAAGGAGTGGGTTGAAAAGTGTAGATGGAGTGCGGAGGCGTAAATGTGAAGTAGACTGAGGGGTTTAATCAACGGGGTCAAAAGCTGCTATTAGAAATAATAGCAGCTTTTGTTGTATGAATGAAGCACAAGAAAAATATGATAACGTTTACAAGAAATGATCTAAACCATCTCCATGATATTGTTATTGATGCTGTACAATTAAATGAATCAGACGAGGAATTAATTGAAAGATTCCATGCACTTCCAGGTGATATTAAAGAGTTGGCAAATCGAGTGGGGATGTAGTGACACAGAGTTCCGTGCCAAATTCTACAATCATTTAGTAGAGGAGGCCCAGCGTCCCCGCGATACGTTTACAAAATGATATTGAAGCTGCTGGCGCACTTTTGCTTTGTAATTGGAATTTGCCATAACCTTATGACCTGCCACATTTTCTATCTCAGAGTAGATTTTATCAAGAGTAGCCTCACCTCCCAAGTTCATTAATGCCATTCTTATGTACGTTGCCCAGGTTGTATTCATGGACCTCTTGAACTCCATTGCTTTATCCCAAACCATTTGAGCCATAGTAATTTGAGCTCTTTTCCAGATAATCAGGTATTCATGAAGTATAGGTATGAATTTACCTCCATATACCCGGTTTTGAGAAACTGTGTTGTGCTGCAGCTTTATAGTTACTGAAATTAATTCGTCCTTGGGCATCATTTTGATAAAGTCTGACTGAAAGGAAAAGAAGTTGCCATTCTTCCTCATATCTCCGATTAAAGTTGTGTAGATACCTCCATTTTTTGTCGCTTCCCTTTGGTTGAGCAACATTGTATTGGCCAGCTCCAAAAACTCCTCAACACTTCTGCATTGAGATAAATCATTACCGGCAATCGATTCCAATCCATGCTTTACTCTTTCTTTAGAATAATCAATCATATCATGATATGGTGGGTGTGAAAAAACCATGTCTGCAGGTCTACCTACTTTATTCAAGACAGACTGTTGGGTAAAGTCAAACCCGTTATGCAAGTCCAATCCGATGTAGTTTACATTGTGCTTTTTACACACATCTCTACTTGTCCCGCTTCCCTCGCATACATCAACAAACAATTTGGGATTGAAATGATTTATCAAATCCTCAATAACAAATCCTGAGCAATTGCCACGATAATCAGATTTACCAAAATTACCACGCGAAGGATAGCTTACAACTGAATTCATTTTTATAGCATTAGTTACCTGTAATAGGAGAGAGAACCTGTCCCCCTTTACGGTCCGGCGGTTTTTAAAGAGAATTCGGGCTAAAATGGCCCTATTGACCAAATTGAACTCAGGTTTTGCATAAACAGGATCGTCTTTATAAATTAGCAATGAATTCCAACACATAGTAACAGATAAGCAAGGACCCAAAAACTATTGCTTCGATCGTGTATTTATTAGTGTTGGAATACCAACTAAAATTCCAACTTATATGAATGCATTGAATTTTCTATTTCAATTGGAGCCAATGGAGATAATTCTTATTGGCCTGTTTTTAACCGCCTTCATTTCAGCCACATTCTTTACCGTGAAATACATGAAGGCCAAAGCGGTACAGCAAGAGCACATTAACGCCCTACGTAGGCAAATCCAGATTAGCAACGAGATTCAAAGAAAACTGATGATATCCAAAAGAATATGAGAACCTCAGTAATGCTCATTACGTTCATTTTCGTTTGGGCAGGGATCCAAGAGGCCCGCTGCCAGTATTATTCACTTTCTCAGCAGACTTTACTTACTAAAAAAGATCACAAGAATCCAAAAGTAATTCCGGTCAAGAAGGAGAAAAGACACGTAAAGAAACGATTGGATAGAGCCAAAGAACAAGAACAATTTATTGTTACTGGAGCTGGTAATATAGAGTTAGCGGAGAAAAAGTTACAAAGCCGTAGACATAAAACTGGCTCCAGGAATAACTATACTACATCCAGGACGAAGCCTCAAAACGG
Source organism: Cyclobacteriaceae bacterium (assembly GCA_039971015.1). GTDB lineage: Bacteria > Bacteroidota > Bacteroidia > Cytophagales > Cyclobacteriaceae > ELB16-189. Next base: position 112,101 of record JBDVKV010000011.1, on the reverse strand, counting down.
GATATTTAAATCACCTCCTCCACGTTCAGCCTTTAAAAAGAATTATTACAGATCTGCCAAGCGTAAAGGGCGCAATGAATAATTGGCCATTAATTGGTAATTTAATGGCATGTGTTATCATAAAGCTCTCCAGGCCGATTTAAAAACGATATCGGAATACTACTCTGCTTCTTACACTAAAGCGGTGGCTGAACAATTTGAGATTAGGTTTTATGAAAGTGGATTCTCTCATAGACAGACACCGATAATAACAAGTCGGGAAAAGTCAATTGTGGGTCTTTCAACTTGGGGCCTAATTCCTACTTGGGTAAAGGATCTATCCAAGGCAAAAGCCATCCAATCAAAAACGCTGAATTGTATAAGCGAAGAAATGTATGACAAACCATCCTATCGATATTCAGCAAAGAATGGAATGAGATGCCTAATTCCATGTACAGCATTTTATGAATGGCGATGGTTTGAAGGAGGAAAAACAAAAATCCCTTACCTGATCAAATTAAAAGAAAGCAATTTGTTCTCTCTTGGTGGTTTATTCACAGAGTGGAAGAATCCTGAGAATAATGAGTCAATTCATTCGTATACAGTTCTTACAACGAAGGCAAACTCTGTCATGGAGGTCATTCATAATTCAAAAAAGCGAATGCCTGTGATCATCCCCAGGGAGTATGAGTCAGATTGGCTTAACGATACGTTAACCAGGCAGGATGTGGAATCCCTATGTAAGTCAGTTGATTCTGATAAAATTGAATACTGGACCATCTCAAAGATGATTACTGATAGGAAGGTAGTCAATAAAAACGTACCTGAAATTCAGTCCCATACGAAATATGATCTGGCTGGTGGGTAAGAAATGGATGTTTTTTTGACAATAATAGCCTACCTGTTATATTTATTCCCAGAAAATTTAAGAGATGGAAATTTGTTTTGCCGTTTTTGAAGACGATGGGTTTGGGTTGCCCAAATACATGGTAGGTGTATTCGATAATTTGGAAAAAGCAGTCGAGGCAGGTAAAATGAATATTGGGACACCAATTCTAACCCATGATAATGGTGAGTTTATGTCCTACGATGACATCGAGGAACAACTTAATGAACTTTGTACTTCGGTTGTTGTATTAGGGGATAATGGCTTATTCTTTCATATAATTAAAACCAAAGTTAATTCCATAAGAGAGGAAGAAACTGAGACAAAAGACTAGATTTCCAAATTCTGGTTTACATTTTGGTCATTACAACCCAACTGGGAGAGGACCTTCTGGAGATCTACAATTGGAATAGTAATAGTTGTTGTAAACGTTTTTGCCTGCGCCCCTTTTGATATCTTTGCCTTTACTGAGCATGATATTTGAATTTTTTCCTCAGCAAACATTTTAAGGCTTACTACTCCCCACTCATCACCGTTCCCTCCTTTATCAAATTCAACGATTGGATTTAACGCCTCATGACCAATCGATTTCTTATTTTCAGGAGAAAGGTAGACTGTGTTTCGAATTTGTGAAATTTTAAGCATAAGAAGGACTGCTAATTATTTAACCTCGGATTCAATTACAACTTCAATTTGTTGGGCGGGTAATTTAATCGGTATGTCCAAAGAAAAATCGGATTGTGGCAGCGTGGATAAATACTTCCCTTTGAAATCCTGGTATTCCTTAAGCGCTCTATGCACACCAAACAACTCTAAACATAGAGCCAGAGACAATTGAGCGGATCCGGGGCCCAGGGATCCCCAGTTAAATCCATCCATTGAATGAGTTCTCAGTTGCATACTCGGAACAGGAGAAATAGGATTTTCAAAAAGCCACACCCGGCGTGAATCGTAATCTCCCCTTAATTGAATTGACATATCAACTGCTCTCTGAAATCGTAGCCTTTTAGATCGTATTTCAAGCAAGTAAGTCTCCAGATCAATAACATCTGAGTTTTCCTTCTTTGGAACCAGCGAATCAATCACCAATAAATCAAGCTCAGCTTTTAACTGATCCTCGGTTTTCAGCTGAACGAGAAAAAATTCATGATCAAAGTCAGGTTTGATTATTGTCATAGAAATACACTTCTTACCTTATAAAATATAGTCGAATTTTAAATACTGGTTTTGGGGGTTGGCCTACCTGGCGGCTGGATTGTCTCTGGCCAGCGAAACCCAGTTATCATACATACCAGGAAACATCATGTCACACATGTAGGTTGCAAAAATATCAGCTTCCTGTTCCTTTTCCTTCAAGGTGAGCCTAATGCTGGGTGCTTCAAAATGAAGGTGAAAGTGAGCATACTCGTGCCAGAACAAAAAGTAGTTCAATCCATGATTATCCGTAAAATCAATTGAAATAGACTGCCCATCAGTAGTTCCACCGACTTTTCCGGATGACTTCCGTGGCAGTTTGCAATTGTTCAGTTTGATATTTTTAACCTTACAAAATGAGGAAATGATTAACAATGAATCAACAACTCCCTCAAACCCTTTAATATGGGAATAGAAGTCATTAGCTGAATCCTTTATAAATTGTTCCAATTTTCTAACACGAATTCCCATAATTAGTACGGTCACTATTCTTCTTCAGTACCTTCAACAATTTCAGCGTCTTCCTTTAAAACAATATTGATCAGGCCAGATGGCTCCCTGCTCAGGTAGCAATCCGATTCCTCCCGAATAAAGTCTACCTTTTGCCCAATCTTGGAATTATACCACATTAGAGAGTCAGAACAGTTTGTTATTTTAAGTTGCTTCATTGATAAATCATTATTTGTTAAATGCTTTTAAACATTTCATGCAGGTAACATCAGTAGGATCATTTGAATCATATCCAACATTTTTTCTCCCACACAATGTTTTGCCTCCAGTTGCCCTGGCCGACCAAAGATGGCGAACAATATCTATCGCTCTACCTCGTGAATTTCTGTCTCCTGCGGCCATAGGATTTAATGTAGGGAAGTGTTAACAAAAATCACGGATGCCAAACAAATCTGATGTAATTGGCATCAAGAGAATCAGCCAATTCAAACAACTGAGCCACTTCCTTCTGAACGTCCTCAGATTCCTTATCCAACACCTGGTCAGTTTCAGTAACAGCATAGAGGTGTTCTCTATGTAGCATATCCCTATAAGCCCAATGCTCAGCCTTCAAATATTTGAGTGTTGATTTACTGACAGATTCTCCATCAACGTCAACCACCTTCATTATGACAGCACCTTCAATCGAGGGTCGTCCATAAAATTTATTCATTTCAATATGCTTTCCCATTTGAACTATATTTAGTTAAACTTCTACAAACTCTGGTCTATTAATTTAATAGGAGCCATCCAGAGTTTTTCTCTTATTAAAAAACTCAGTGGGTACCTTGACTTAATAAAATTTTCAACACTGGTAAAGTCCCTTAAACTAAAACTATCAGAAGAACAACACTTCCCATTATCCCAGATTAGAAAAGTGACAATTTTGCCATCCTCATTAGGGGGAGAGTGTTTTACTTTTGAATTCTGGCCAAGTATTTCACAGTATATCATCTCAAGTATTTACAATTGAGATCAACACCATAGAATTATTTTAACCTACGTCGGTAAGCTTTCCGTATATTATATTACAATATGATTATGAATAGTCTACCTACTAACCTTAGTTGTTCTTCTTCCTTTCTTCTTCATTTCTTCGGGTTTCTTCTCAATAAGAAGGGGAGTAGTTCTCATTGTTTCCAGGTTTACATAAAAGCCATGGTAAGTCAATCTAGCATTAGTGAAAAGCCTCCACAGCAGATTCCCCGCCAACTGAGCGAGTGAGCTATTAATGAATAGATCCTGTTTAGAAAGCGCCTCGAACATTGAGCATGAAGGTGAAGGATCCTCCTCACCAGTCATGTGTTTTAATTCAGGGTGCAGATCAACAATATCCTCCAGTACCGGCACCGGGTTAGTTTTTCTACCGGTTACTGAGCCAAGCACCACCTGGCCGGTATATCTACTGTTTCCTAAATCAAGCCAATAGTAGGTGAGGCCAGGGTGTATATCTTGGGAGACTTTTCGTTCACGCCCTATTACATTTTTGACACGTAGCCTAGTCTTGATATTATCCACACAGGTGATAATAATATTACAACTATCGCCCGACCTTTCTACAGGATCATAAAAATGAGGAACCGCAAGCCAATCTGTTCCAGCGTGCCTGTTTATTCTGGTCACCAGGCAAATAGCTTTATTCATACCTAAATCGGCTAGAGAAAATAGCTGTCTGCCTACATTGGATTCAGACACGGTATCATTGTCATATACGGTTACGTGTAATCCAACGTGGCCAAGGGCAACAAGCCCCTGATGTAATCTACAAAGTGCACTTAGCATATGCGACCCTGTTCCACCACAGCCTATAAGAACGATTTTAACTGGATGAAGTGGGTTTAACAAATAGGGGTGTGTCGGATGGCTATTCATCGATTAAGGAGTCAATTGTTACATTACTTTCTATAAAATCTGAATCTGAAAAGGATTTATCCGTGTTTACTCTTTCCCTCCAGTAATCATTGAGATTGAATTTTATCACACTACATATAGTAGCATTTGCATGGGAAAACTTTGAATTAAAGAAGGCAGTTTCATAAAGATTCATTAATTCTTCAACGCTACCCGTAAACTTCCTCACTACAGTTCCGAGGCATACCGATCCATTATCAGCAACATTATGGTAGGGTGCCACATAAAGTGTCGTATCAATGCTAACATCCGGTTCCTTTAACCAAAATACGTTTAGATTATCAGTATCAGATATCAAAAACAGCATGTCTGGATGGTTAGCCACTCCATCCGGTATATTCAAGTCCTTTGTAAAAAACATTGGAGACTTTCCTGCCTTAACGACCCATCCGAGCGTAAGACCCACATCATCGCTTTTGTAAATAACAACATTTTTAGGCACCAATCCGGCAAAGTGAATTCCCTCCTTTTTTGTTTGTTTGGCGAGTGCCTCCCCAAGCTTCCGGAGTTCCCTTACATTCAACGGTCTGCCAGATAGGACATTTCCGTTTGAATCAACATTGTGCTTCTCGATGTAGGCCTCACCATCCAAGTTGCCATAAATAGCCAGCACATTTTCAGGATTAAATTGTTTAGTCTTTAATACTTTCAAGGTTTTGAATTAGTTTGAATCCTTTTGAAATTGTATTAACCAACAGATACAAATTATGCAAACCCTCGCCGGCCTGCCAACCATTTTCACAAACCCTGCTAATTTCATATTGAGCATGAACACCCACTTGACCAGCTGAATCATTTAGATACTCACAATACTTCTGTTCAACTTCCGAGTCAAGATCCCAGCTTAAGTAGAATACTTCCTGCAACCAACAACCCTCTTCGTACTGAGCAAAATCAATTTGATTAGCATAAGCACGCACCCCACATTCGATTGCAGTTACAAGGTCAGATATAAATGCATTTAGCTCTTTACTCTTGGTTTTATAGGACCGTATTTTTGACAGCGATAATGGTTTCATTTGTTTGAAATATTTAGCAGCCTTTGCAGGTTCCCCTTTATCATACTCCCTGAAATTTTCAAGAAACACATAATCAGCCTCCTCTTCCTCGTCATCACTCATTTCTTGCTCCGGGTCAACAAGATATAGCAGATTTTCACTAAAAATACATACTCCACATTTTGTGATAAGGTAATGAACCAAGGAAGCAAGTACTTTAAATAGTTTTGGATTTGATTTTCGGATGGTCCAAATGTATTTTAATTCAAATGTTGAATGTTCATTAAATCTCTGATCATCCCTCCAGGTTAAACAACCCTTCGGAATTCTATGGACACCTTTATCCTCAAGGAAATAGCTCCCTCCATCAACTGCAAACCTAGAAGCACTTTCAAGTAGAGAACCTAGCGCCTGTTTTGTATTTAGCCCAACTACTTTCTCTATTTCCTGTGCACCTTCTGGATGAAGCGCAAGATCATTCATAATACCCTTAATGGCTAGCATCTCTAAATCACCATTTGCATTGCTGAACTCGGAATGTTCAACAATTCCGATTGGAGTTAACCTCAACCCACTAGACCAATGTTGTCTTGATTGCTTAAGATCACTTTCGGACGTTCTTCCCCTGCCTCCAAATCCCGTTCCCTTAATGCTGATGCTATGGTTCGATACTGCCATTGGTTATTATATAGTATTTTACTATTGGACTTCTTATGCTTTATAAGACCAAGGATTTTCTTGGTCTTATACGATGAAATACACCTTTTCAACCCTTTGTGCCAATTTTTGTAAGAAATCTGTACTCCGCCTTATTACCTATTACTTCTGGACCTTCAATGGTGGCACTTGTAAGTAACGGATAAGTGCCGCTGTAAAAATTAAGGATATCATTCGGTGATAGGTCAGGGTTAAAGTCATGCAAAGGGATTTGCTCCTCATCTGACTTAACTAGCACAAAAGAACGCTCGATATTAGTAACCTGTAATGCCATAATTATTTATGAGTTAAATATTAGCTGAATAAACCTGGTGTAGATACAACCTGCTTTGCTTTTTCAATAGCCTCATCAGATTGTTTTTGAACTTTATCTGAAAGGTGTCCATTTAACTTTTCAAGATCACCCATTACCTTACTGGAAGTCCCAAAATCCCTCTTTGCAATTGCAATATTGAGAAGTTCTATCTTCTCACCTGCCTTTTTATCATTCTCCTCCATCTTCTTCTTCTTCTTTTTCCCCTCTTCTTCCTCTTTCTTCTTTTTTTCCTTCTCCATTTCAGTGGACTTCTTTACCTCCTCCATGTGCTGTTCAAAGGCCTCAACTGATGAAAAGAAATCGGCAGTTTTCTCAGTCACTTTAGTTACTTGAGCAAAAAACTGATCATCCAGATCAGTCACTGATCCAGATAAGATTACCGGACTTAAATTTTGAAGAGCCTCATCTTTTATCCCGGCCTTTGGCTTAGGTAGAATGGAAATAGACATCTTTCCGTCCTCATGGGCAGAAATGTTAACTGAGATACTGCCAAGGTTTTTAATCAATGGCATCATAGTTGAAAAAAAGTTTGTTGTCATATAGGTTTTAATGAATTGTGTATAAGTCAGTTATTAAAAAACAATGAATTATTTCAACCTTCGTCGGCTCACCTTATTATTTCTTTGACACTCTTAAATCAAACCCGAATAGATCAAGGAATATATTCTGCAGCTGATGAAAGTAGAGTAGGGGATTATCAAGGATATGTCTAAGTGGAACAATCTGCATTTCATCATTTTGACTCCGACTGATCCCTACATCCCAGCCGATTGCTTTCGGATTGTCACTTTTTGTGAACATCTGACATACGTAAAATATCCTGCCATCCTTCTCTGGCGTATGATATAAGTAGCAACCATTTTCACGAACAAAGGCTTTTGGATGGATATTACTATCAAGACAATAGAATACTTTGCCTAAAATTTCGTCATCCAGGACAATAGGGTTATGCGTCTTAACGAAACCTTCAAACTGATCATGAGCCCACTTCAAGTCTTGCCAGTCCAAACTGGTAATGAGTTTACCATCCGAGCTATTATACAGCAATTGAGTACCATGCCTCAGCTCCGATAAGCTAAATCCAAATTGGTTGTATGTATTACTCATCCTTGACCGGTCTTGCGTTAAAAACAAATTCTGACTGACAATGGCTTACTTGAGGATCAGCATCCTTTGCAAATTTCTCTATAAAATCCCTCTGTTCAGGGCTAGTTCTGGCTTTGTAATAATAAATCTCACGATCAACTGAGATATGAGCTACCGTAACATAATCACCTCGTTTTTCCCGACTCACATCAAAAACGACAATGCCGTTACCCATATGAGCTGTACGTAGGTTTTCTGTCAAATATTGCGTTTTTGCCATTATTTTGAACTATAAATGATATGATACCACCATAGAAAAAACTAATATCAACCCCACTACGCCGGTTGCAGCCAACAAGAAGATATACCATACTTGTGTGATCTGCGGAGATTTTGTTACCTTAGAAGTCCAAATTCCAACCATAAAAAGCTATGAAAAAAGAATCTACCACAGTTGATCCAGTCAACTATTTTAACTTTGAGACATCAACAACCCATGCATACATAGGTGTAAGTGAGGACCTGATGCTTGAAGATTTCTCAACCCTTACTCCGCAGCAGCAAAGCAAAATTGGCATTGTGTTGTTAAGGGATAATATTGATGAACTCAAATCAATAATAAAACCGATTTATAAGCATTCAACCAGGTTAAAATCGGTGATACTGCAAAAGCATGAATTGTTGCAAAAAAACAAAGTGATAATAAGGGAAATATTAAACCAGCATGCCATATATATACAGGAATAGAATGCAATAAATATTTCACCTTAAAACAATGAAATAAAAAAGGTTCTGAACTAAACAGTCAGAACCTTTTTTATTTAATGGTACTTAGAATGGCAAACTCCTACGCAACCAATTTCTCTTCTTCTGTATCTGCGGGTGTATCCTTTATATTTTCATTCACTTTCCCCGCATTGTTCTGTTCGATTTCAGCCATAAGGATTTGTTCAATTTTATTGAAAAGCGTTTGATCTTTTTCAATAATCGCCTTCACAGAATCCCTTCCCTGGCCAAGCTGATTTCCCTCATAGCTGAACCATGATCCAGACTTCTTAATGATATCTCTCTCCACTGCCAAATCAAGCAATTCTCCTGCGCGTGAGATACCCTTACCGAATTCTATATCAAATTCAGTTATTTTGAATGGAGGTGCTACTTTATTCTTAACCACCTTTACTTTCACCCTGTTGCCAGTCATTGCCTCACCTTCCTTAATGGTGGCAATTCTACGAATATCCAGACGCACAGAGGCATAGAATTTCAATGCATTACCACCAGTTGTAACTTCGGGATTTCCAAACATCACACCAATCTTTTCGCGCAACTGGTTAATAAATACAACGCTCGATTTTGTCTTTGAAATTGAAGCAGTGAGCTTACGCATGGCCTGACTCATCAACCTTGCATGCAAGCCCATCTTACTGTCTCCCATTTCACCTTCCAACTCAGATTTTGGAACAAGTGCGGCCACTGAGTCAATCACAATGATATCAATCGCGCCACTCCTGATCAAGTGGTCAGCAATTTCTAGTGCTTGCTCACCATTATCAGGTTGGGAAATTAGCAAAGACTCTGTGTTAATGCCCAAAGCCTCAGCATATTTCTTATCAAATGCGTGCTCCGCATCGATAAAAGCCGCAATACCACCTTTTTTCTGTGCCTCTGCAATCATATGCATGGTCAAGGTCGTTTTACCGGATGATTCGGGCCCATAAATCTCAATCACTCTACCTCTTGGAATACCTCCAACTCCCAAAGCCAGATTCAGCCCAATAGAACCTGTTGAAATTGCGTCCACTTTCACAATCGATTCATCAGACAACTTCATTACAGATCCCTTTCCATACTGCTTTTCAATCCCCTGAATAGTGGATTGCAATGCCTTCAATTTGTTCTCTCTTTCGTTTGACATAATAAGATGGTTTAAGTTTTTAATTTGCCATTCAATAAAATATAGTCGTTCTCCAGTAAACCATTTTGGGTATACCTCAAATAAGAATGACTATTAACAATTATTGTGGGGAAGAAAAAACCAAAATCAATCAAAGACCGGCGGCTGGATTTTGATTATTAAAACGAGTATCTAAAGTCTGTAAAGTGGATCACAACACCTGTCATTTCAGCTTTACCAGAGTTATTCAGATTAAACCAAGATTGAAAATCTTCATAAGTTAAACCATCATTTTTGGCAAAGTGTTTCATATTAAAACCCACTGGTATATGTGTATTATCAATTGAAACGACATCATTACGATCGATATCAAAACTTTGGTACCCTACAGACTCAGATAGCTGAGCAAATTCAATTTGCGGGCTATTATAAGGTTTGCCCGCCCATTGACGTAATGAAAGTACTGCGAGGCCCTTCTGTACTCTCGTGATAATAGGAATCCAGTAAAGAGGATTGGATCTCACGGTATGAATCTTTTCCCCATCGAGAATCTTTTCCTTAAAGTTGGTTGGTTTACCCTCATTTGGATGCCCTTTCAAAAACTGCTTTGATATAAGCAAAACGTAAGTCTTCAATCGGGTTTCTGGGAATCCAGGAATTGACAATTGTGGGGTATGCATTATTAAGCACTACAATATCAAAGATCACCTACTTCATCATTGACTGCAATCACACGTATTAAAACGATATCGCCAATAATCCGATTACAATTAGGTTCAGTTAAAAGCCAATAGTATTGGAAGGAGTACATGCCAGGTCGAGTTATTGAGGTAATAATACCTATTTCCTTATTATCAATAATCGACTCTTTAAAATTAAATGAACCATCACCAAACACCACAGGTTCTACATTCCCTGGAATACTACCATGACTGTATTTCAATTGGGCCGAATAGGAGGGTTGCCTCGATAGATTGATGGTATCATAGAAAATGCCCGATCCATTCGAAATATGAAGTGTAGGGGATTCATAAATCAAATATGATTCCTCCACTTCAAATTGGTCTGAACATCCTATCAGGAATACAAAAAAAAATGCAAATGCTATTTCTCTCATTGCTGAATAAGTTGGAATTTTCAATAAATATAGAATTTGGATTACGAAACTCCAAAACTGCTAATATATCGCTTATAAAGCCCTATTTCTGTAAGGGGGTTGGAAGTGAAATTACTATCAGTTTCATTTCATCTGATCCTTATACATATTGGTATTCTTCCAGGCTACTTTAGTAACTGTCATTCTAGGTAACGTCACCGTAAAAATAGTAGGATTTTTATTCTGGGTTAGAGTTATCGAGCCTCCCATTCTTTCAGCAGATCTTTTAGCCATAAATAGGCCCAGTCCGTCTCCATGGTTGGAAGTTCCAACAACAAATAATTGAAAAATTCGACCTTTATATTCTTCGCCTATACCATGACCACTGTCCTCCACGGAAATCGTATGATGGGATGCGGTGGATTTTAGTGAAATAGAAATGTATTTTTCGATAGATGAAGGGTTATAGTATCTGAAGGCATTTTCAACTAAAGTCTGAATGATAAATTTTAGCATTGGCGGGTCAGCAACAATACTTTCATCCCCAAAACTTCTAAAACTAGTATGGATCAATGGGCTATAATCCAAATAGGAGTATGAACGAAATATTTCAGTAGTCAAAGCCCTAAGGTTAACTTCCTGTTCCTCTGGTTGCTGGTTTTGGATATTGGATATCAAAACCAATTTAGAGAGCATTTTACTTAAGCCTTGAGAGGTTGATTCCATTTTATGTAAGTAATCCCTGATTGTATTACTTACAGGTTCCATTTTAGCAAGGCCAATCAATCCCAGAATAGTTGACACTGGTCCTTTAACATCATGTGAAGTCCGATAGATAAGATGATCGTAGTCACTATAGCTCTTTTTAATAATTTCAGTTTGGAGCTTGACTTCTCTATCTAGTTTCCGAGCAGAAATTTTTTGAATTGTGTAAAATCTATAGAATGTCATGAATAACAATATCAAAAGTCCTGCAATAATTGTTGCGAGAACAGTAATTAAATAACTCCGTTCGAGGGCCCTGCTTTTCTCATTGATAATCGCGTCTGTCTGTTTCCGTTGATCGGAGAGCATGATACTACGGATATTGCTGGACATGCCTTCATTAAAGATACTGTCCTTCATGGCAATATATTTGTCCTTGTAAAGGAGTGATTGTCTTAGTTCATCTATTCTTTCATAATATACACTCCATGAATCATAGACATCCCTCAGTACGCGTTTCACATTACCCTCCACAGCTTTCTCCTCCGCAAGAGTCAGGTACGTATAGGCATTACCCATATCATTTTCCTCAAGATAAAGGGACCCCAGCTTATAGAGGCTGTTTGCTATCATAATCTTATCACCCAACACCTCAAATCGTTCCAGGGCGTTTTTGAAGTAGGTATATGATCGAGTTCTGTTTCCAGATTCGTAGTCAACAATCCCTAGTCCATAAGTAGCCTCAGCAGCAGCAAGAGATGCACAGTTGCCGCAATCAACTAGAATTTCCAGATAAGTATTCTTTGCGGATTCGTAATCATGTTGCTTTATCAATGCGAGCGCCAGGTTTGTCCGGCAAATATTTATTCTGTCTTTATCATAGTCAGGGATCTTACTTGCAAGATTGATACTCTTCTTAAAATCATCGATGGCAGATGATATGTTGTCAATCCTATAATTAATTAGACCAATGTTGTTGAATGCTATGGCCTCTGATTTGATATCACCCAATGCGTTTGAAATGTCCCTACTCTGAGAGTAGAAGTATAACGCTGAGTCATACATATCCATTCTTTCATAGACTGTAGCCAGGTCATTGGTAAGATAAATTAATCTTTCATTCAATTTAATTTCTCTGGCCGTTTTAATTCCTGCCTTATAGAAATAGATGCTGCTATCCAGTTTATCAGAAGTTCTGTAACAATACCCAAGTGCATAACATGCTTTCACTTCCCATTCTTTCCTCTTCAGCTTCTTTGCCACCTCAAGACTTTTTACTGCATAGCTTGTCGCTAATGGAAGATTACTAACTCTGTTTTCTTTGAATAATTCATAGTAAACTGAGTCCATTGATTTAGAGGTTTGGGCATAGGCAAGTGATCCTCCTAAAACAATATTCAGAGCCAAAACCAGCACCCACAAACTCATTTTACAGTACTCCTTCATAAACATAACCCTATCAATATATACGAATTTTCAATGCATTTGTAGTAAAACAGGCGTTTTTGACCAGCAAGTAATAATTATTTACTTTTAATTGCCCCATATTTTCATTTCACAATATTTAACCAACTCAACCAAAATAAACAAAAATTATGAAAAAGCTAATTGTTATCGTCACCACCCTTGTCATGATGTTCGGGATATCCTCGTGTACTGAGGAGCAAATTACTCCACAAGCTGGCGAGGCAGGGCAACCAATTAATCATGACAACTTTAATAACTAATTAAACTACAAACTATTCTATTTATGAAAAAAGTACTTGTTATCATCACAGCTTTTGCACTGACTTTTAGCATCTCTTCTTGTACTGAGGAGCAAATTACTCCACAAGCCGGAGAGGGCGGCCAACCAATTAACCATGACAATTTTTAAGATCAACCAACTATGAAAAAGCAATTAATTTTATCTGTTGTAGTAGTAATATTACTATCCTGCGCTGGTTTTGCAACATTTAACCACAATGAAAGCAACGACCACCAAACAAAGGTAGATGCCACAATCAATGAAGGTGGAAAAACTATCGCTTACGACAACTTTTAACAACATATAAAGGTAAAGGGGCATAACCCTTTTACCTTTTCCATGTTCTGTATTCCCAAGGAGGTACTGGTTGCGGATCAGCCCACAAACCAATATTATTCGTCCGGGCATAATGCTCTGCTTCAGCGTACCTCGGGTCTTTGTTAAAGTTTTTGTAATGCCAGGCTAATCCACGCTCAAGTAGACTGAGGTTGATTGAAATAGTATCATGTACCATAACTTCGGCCAAAGTTCTTCCATACCTATCAATCCCCATGATTCCAAGGGTAAGGGGGCCGGAGTAAGCCAGGCTATCCATGTACCATTTTGCCTCAAAAGAGTAATCCATACCTTTTTCCGGACAATCTATGCCGTCAAATCGTACTCGGAGTGTATCCCCGGAAGAGGTGAGGACACTCATCGTATCACCATCATAGACGTACAATACCATGCAGTCAGTCCTTTCCTGACCGGCACAACTGATGACGGTGATCAAGCATAAAACAAGTAAGCAATTCAGACACTTTTTCATATTGATAAATTTAGGATTAAGCGATATTTTTCCATTTGGCCTTATATGCTTTAGCAATTCTCTTTCGCAAATCAATTTGCATTCCTACCAGTAGTCGATCCTCCCAGCTGGAGAGTTCTCGCACTTCCAGCGGCCATGGACCGTTCTGTCTCAGGTACCTGGTGCACAACTCACGCGCTAGGACGAAATAGATATTAGCGTATTCGTTTGTCAGAGGCCCCATCAAAGCACTCTCGTATAGAAAAATGAGAACGTCCAATCGACAAGCCTTCAATTCGCCATTACCTGATAGGACTTGTTGAGTGCGCTCAGTTTCAAGAGCGAGATTCATCCATGTAGGCAGGGAACTAAGCCACCCACTTCCTTGAGAAACCTTTGGGCCATTGATATATGCACTTTCCTCAGCTGTAAAGGTTCGCGAAGTAATAGGAGTTTGGATAGCCTTTACACCTTGGGCAGGTTGTAGAAAAAGTGATAATTGGATTGAGTTAGTACTCATGGAATCGTGTTTATAAATGGTGTTAGGCAAGGATTAAAGCCCATATGAAATACAACGGCCTATTCAACATGCAATTCAAGCTCATCTATGTATCTACTTCTATTGTCACTTTTATCTGGAGTGCTCCAGAACCACGTATTCCAATTGGTACCAGGGAAGTTGACTTCGATTCCATATGGAGTTCCATCGATTCGCCACTTCACAGCAGTTATAACACCGATATTGGAGGTTGCAGATTTGATAGGTTTTTCTACCCGGACTTTAGGAGGTATTCCGTCAACGATGTTTGCAAATAAATCCTTGTAATCCATTTGATTGTGGTTATGACGACTTAAATCAATTGCCCTGTAAGCATTTTTCCGAGATGAACACTGGAAAACTCTTCTACAGCAGCATATTAATCACATAACAAGAGGAATACGTAGGAGGTAAAACTCGTCGGTAGGAGGGTACGCTTAGATATTTAAGTATACAAGTGTATAGCTATTCGTATAAAGACTAATTAAGACTTTTTATTGGGGCCAGGACAGAACGTGTAAAGATTTAACCAGTTTAATTCAAAAGTTCAATGACTCAAGATGAGGGGTAGGCTATTTATGAAAAAAGGACAGAATAATCTGGTTTATCAGAACTAGGTTGATCATCTGTAGTTTTTCGGGAAGGGTTCCGTTTCCTTTTACCTTCTTTTATGAGTTCACCCCTACGTTTCGCCTCCTCAAGCACCTCCTCGGGTACATCCAAAGGAACCTTAGCTTTCAGGATAGTTTCCTTGAACACTTCTATTGCTCTTGCCAGGGCCTTACGTTGGGTATAAGTTGGATCTTTCTTCTTAGCATTGTAGACAATGGTTTTTAAATCAATCCATGTGTCCATGTTGATATCAAATGATTGGGTGAAGTAATCCACGCCTTTAACCTCTTTTTTTGTGCTCGTCCGGGGTAGGGGTAGTGACATGTTCAAAAAATTTAGATTGGCTACATTCCCCCTAAATTACAAAATTATGTTGGTTACATATTCAGGTTCCAACAAAAAATAATCCACTGAAACGGGCAAAAAATAGCATATGTTGGTAGTGCTGGTAATGCTGGTCGCGGGTTGACCAACATAGCCAATATTACCAATAAAATGGCTTTTAAGTGATTAGAGGCACTTTTGAGGTTAAATAACTTCCCGGAAGGATGACTTGAGCATGCCTTTGGCTATCAATAGCTTTTCCCTGTCTAGATGCCTCAGTGTATTCATGATTTGCGAAACAGATTCATCCTGGGGAATCGAGTACGGCCTGTTGCCTAGTAAAAAATCTGAGTCAACCTGATACTTTATAAAACATTCTTTGAGTAATGCCAATGGAAGAGGGACTTTTCCAGTTTCGTAATTGCCAATCATCTGCCTGGAATACCCACCCAATTGAGCGCCAAATTCCTTCTGAGACAGTCCAAGCTTGATTCTTACTGAATACAGCCGATCACCAATTTGTTTGTTTAAATCGCCCATAATGCCGCAAATATAACACAACAGCAAATGAGATTTGCATATTATCAGGATTTTGCTGGTTTTAAGGTGTGCACTGCGAAGGGAGTTGTGCAAATAAGGTTTGCGCCCCTAACCGATGAACCAAATAATATTTGGTTTTTGTGACGTGCCCTGTGAGTTGGAAATCAAAGATAGATTATTTGGCATTTGATCTTTTCGCACCTTTCTTCTTAATTTTTGATCTGTGAGGTGGTTTTGTAAGTAGCTGATATTGTTATTGTTATTCTATTCTATAATAAGTGTGCATTCCAGATTGAGATTGCCAAAAAAATCACCCTTTTTAGCCTGTTTAAAGGGCACCTGTGTGCATCGCCAAGGGAGGTAAATAGATATCGTGCTACCAGGATGGAGGAGTGTGCATTCTAGATGGAGATAGGCCCTATGCTGTGCGCTGCAGAGGGAGAACCGTGCAACGGGAGGGGAGATGAATAGCTGGCCGTGCAATCAGGATTGAGGGGTGTGATTAAATAAGGGAGGTCGCGTGATCAATTAATGGAGATGTTATTTTGTATCACCCATTGCCCTTTCCTACATTAGCCCTGCGAAGAGATTACTATTTTTTAAACTAACACAAGCCACTAAACCTTCAGTCCGTTATGCAGATCATTAGAATGGATCGCAATGTATTGAACAATTTGAATCACTTTGATATTGCTTATCCGAATGATTCTACCCTGGTCAAGCATGTCATTTTTGCATTGGGGTATGATATGCAACTTAACACATTCCCTGAAACATTATGGGGCTACAAGCAAATAGATCCATACAAGTTAGCTCCCCTAATAGGTATAAGCCCAACTCATTTAACAAATCCTAGCAAATTACCAGCTCAGTTAGATGGCCTGGCGGAGGAGGAGGTGATTGCCCTCAAAGAACGTGTTGCCAAGAATGGGGATCCTTTATGGAATACGAACTTGTGTAGTGCCATATGGATCCTTAGAACAAAAAGAAAGTTTGATACTGCAGGCTGGGCCGTAGAGAAGGGTATGAATTTCTCAAAAATCATTGAGAGTGGTTTTCTAGATCATGCTCAGAAGTATCAATGGATTGGCAGGAGAAAGAAGATTCTCTATGAAGTCTCTACCAGCAAGCATTTCCGGACAAACCTTGCCTGCAACTTCTCAAGGTACGACCATGACCTTTTGATTAAGCTTCCATTCAAATGCAGGAACCTGTACCTCAGTTTGATTAATCTGAGGGAAAAGGCGTTTAAGTATATACGGGATGTTCAGAGGGACAATAAACCAGTCCATCCGGAATATATTGAATTGACACCGTACTACGCTCTATTGAAAGCCTGGACCAATTCAAATAATAAGACAGAGAGATTTAATAAGCGAAACATCAACAACCAGATAAGAATCATTAATGATCACGCTGGCTGGGAGGTAATCAAGTTGCAATGGGATCCAAATTTTAATAACGGGTATAAAGCAAATGTGACAATGTTTTATCACCCGGAAGAGATCGAGCTCCGTAGAAATGAGTCAGAAGAGAGATTTCGTGTATTTCTTTTCGATTCATTAAAAGAGCATTTCCGGATGGCCTATCGTCCTAACGAGAAAGACTCTGTAGATGGATATAACTATCGCATGAAACAATGGATGATGGATCACAATATTGACTATCAAAAAAAGCGTGAAATCATTCAGGCAACTCTTCATTATATATTCCGTGGCAACCATATAGACACTGAAATGGCAATAAGAAAAGGCCATGAATTACTACCAGTATTAGCGGAGGCCATCCCTGTCAAATCATCAGTGCTAGAAAAATATGGAAATTAAGTACCGGGTTGTGGCGAAAGTTGGAAATCTTCCCAATGGCCAGGCCAAAAGGATTACCTATCTTCATGTTAATAACCTTTCAAGTTTTGCTAGGTTTCTAGATCGTGAGCATCCAACTTGGGCTTACATGAATGTTTTTGATAGAGAGTGGAATCGGTTGGCCTCATTTACCAAGAAAGCTAAACCGTTGTTTGCAAAGATTCCAGAAGGGTTCTCTCAATCCTTTGAGAAAACCCAGCCTCAGCACTATTAAGGCTTTATTTAAGATCTCTGCTGACTTAGATTCAGTTCGCTATCATTTTGTATCTTATCTCTCACTATCCTAACTATTAATCTAGAATCAACAACGGCAACCAGACCAGCTGCCAATATTGTGGAGTTACGAAGTTTTGGAATATCGTAATGATCTTTATGAAACCAGCACCGCTTTATACCAAGTTCAGAAGCCATCCGGTGCAAGTTTTCAATGGAGTATGGAATACAAACCAAGTGTCGTTTATGGTCGCAATAGAACTTTAAATTAGGCCTCATGATGGAAATAGTATGAAGATATTACCCAAGGGAGTAATCAGTCACAAAGTACCTTTTGTAGTCAGATTTCCCGGTTGTCAGTGAATTCCATCGATCTAGCAAAACTGCATTAACCTTTATTTCATTTCTTTTCCACTCAGGGCTTATGGTTTTCACTAACCGATTCAGCAGCTTCTTTTTCAACTTGCGAGGTAGATCCTTGTACTTGATTTTTGTTGGTTTTGTAATTGATGTGATCATAGCTATTGCTTTGGTGTTTTTGATTTATGTAATAAACATTAGAATATTTGGCCAACCTCGCCGGGTAAGGCAATACATAGTTTATTCCTCATACGCTTCTAATTCATTCTTACAATACAAATCATCAGCTCCAAGCATGGTCAGTTTATTAAGTGAACAGTCTTGATTTGTTGATTTTAATAGTTGAAAGTGTGTAAAGTTTACTCCAATCTCATTATTGTTTTTCTTCCAAACAATCATGCCAATCTTACCTGATTTGACTTCTCTAACGATGTCACCTTTTTTCATAACTTCTAGTTAAGAATCCTTTATAAACCCCTATATCCAGATCATTCAACTGAGTTGCTGGATTTGTCCATTCCCATTGTCAAGTCAAAATCAGAATAGGTAGCAGCAGACTCGCAAACGTAGTAGTTATTGAATCCATCGTTAAGAATTTTTGACACCTTTTCATTTGCAACAAATCCATCAGAGTGGGTGATAGAGAACGTTTGACCTTGTTCCAATTTTGCAGGAGGGTAGCTATAAGTTTTCATTATTCGTTTAGTTTACCTCAATAAAGGATAAGCGATAAAATAGAATTAACAACAATGCCCGGCGGCTTATAGGGGTCTGTTTCTTATTTTTCTCTTACACCGAATCTTTCATCAAGTTCTGCCTTATCAATGGGCTTTAAGTTAACGGGATCTCTTAGTTTGAGCCATTCGCTTTTGTTAAGCGCCATACTATCGGCAAGCTCCAGGATACTATACCCTCTTGAGGCATGAGCAAATCCTATCAACTGGGCTTCTGCTAAATTTATCTGAGGCATTATAAAATTATTTACTCTATCGATTTTCATTGTGGAGTATCAAAGTATGCTTTCACAGGCCATTGTTAATTTTGTATGCTAAAATATCTTCCTCAACTTTAGCAAGCGTGATCCGCATTTGTTTAATCCTTTTCTCGGATAGGGGTTTGTTTGTATAGCCGTAACCTTGCTCTATGACGTTTTTTAGTCGTGAGGCCTTTTGTTTAAGTTTTGTCAATTCGTTTTCCATATCTATTTGTTAAGCCCTCTATTTAGTTTTTTACTTGCTCTCCATTATCAAGGAATTTTGCTGAGAGCTTAAACATCTTATCTTTGGTTTATCGTTCCGTATTTTGTTTCGCTGATTGTAATTCATATTTTCCATGATCTGCATCCCTTCCATTAATGATGTGGTCTTTAATAAGCTTCTCGATAGTCATTGGGTGGATATTTCTTATTTCTCCATCCTTTTCTATATGATAGTATAACGGCTTATAGGGGGCTGATCCCCTAGAAGTATATATTTGCCATCCATCATGCAACTTCCTAACAACTTCTTCAAACTTAATATATGTGCGTTTCATATCCCTTCGTCAAGTGCCACGACCCCTAATCAGCCTTCGGGGCAGGAGCCGATTCCTCGGCTGACCCACCCTTCACGGTGTCACACGCGGCCTTTAGTGCTTCGTGGACAAATCCGCAAATGAAATAACCGTCTCTTTCAGTATCATCATCCATCAGGATTCCGAAGTCTTTTACCCATTGTGCTTTGATTGTTTCGGTTATTTCTTCAAGTGTGAACTGAGGCCGCTTGGTGCTAATAGCATGTAGCTGTTCATTGGGCTGAAGTATGCCATCAATCCGCTGTTCGAGTTTCATCATATCAATTCCAGTAATCTCACCGTCTTTCCACTCAAGACACTTGTGTACTGCATTCAAAATCCTCTCTCTTATTACTTTCATATCATTTAGTTTTTCATAGAAACATGCTATCCAAGCAGCCCTAATTTGTGACTATGAACAAATAATACCTAATTCAATTAAATCATCAATTGTAGCATTTATCCAAAGTTTCCTTTCCGGGCTTACGTCTCCAAAAGAATCACAAACCGTAATCAGACATTCAACCTTGATGCTCCAACCAAATATTGTTTTTCTTATCCTAAAATTACCTGTAAGTTTTCGTTTCATAAGTATTAGTTGAACTGCCAATTTATTCCAACTACCCGCTAGCCAGAATAATCAACCGATGTGCCCACTGAATGATCTCGTTTTTTAGGTGGGTCTGGCCTATAAAATTTATCTGGAGAATTCATTAATTCATCCTCAAATGCATCGTATTGAAACCCATCCTCGAATTCAATTTTATAAATTCTTGGTGTAGCATCTTCAATCCTATCTTCCAACTTATCATGTGACCATTCACTAACACCAATAACTTTTACCTTTTCGTGTGATCTATACCATACTTCAACATCCAAAGATGCTTGTGACTCAAAGCAATGATATTCAAACCAAAATTCCTTATCCACCTTTTCATCTTGTTGCTGTGTTTTCATTAAGCGATACTGTGTGGTTTAGTATGGATTTTAGCTTACTAATTTATAACAGAGTAAAATAGCTACTTAATAACAAACCACCCCGCCGGGTAATCAAATAGAATTATCAAAATCTAAAGACAAAGTGTTTGATCTATCCAAACCAGGTCTTTGATAGGAGACTACTGAATTGAATCCATTATGGATACTATTGAATTTTGAAATATATTCAGATTCAATTCGAAAGATCTCCTTCTCAGGTATATTTGCTGGGAGTTCCTCCAGGACTTCAAAAGTCCAATCACTTAATTTTGTCTGACGCAAATAAACACCAAAAGGACTCTGGCTGTGCGATAAATGGTTCCACCATCTAAAGAATGGTGCATTTCTTGTCTTTCCGACATAACATTTGCCAGATGACTTTTCAGTACACTTGTATATGTAATTTGGGCTATCTGACTTAATAAAATTCAGATCATCAGGAAACTCTTCCAATTTATAGATTTCCTTTATATACCCTTGATAACACACATCATCTTCTGACGAGCAAAAGAGGATATCGTCTCCAAATACTCTATTGTTTGTTTTTGGTCTAGATACATACTTGTTTTCATGTACCTGTCCACAGTGGCTACACCTCCACTCGCCTTCAGAAATTTGATTTAATTCCCAGTTAGAAAGTGGAAATATAACAACATAGAAGAATTGTGCAGAATCCTTTGTCTCTTTCTCATAAACTCTGTTGTTAGGGAAGAACTGGGGATATTTATCAGCTAAAATCATCTTCACCTCGGATTTATCTTTCGCCTCCACAATTTTCTCCCTTAAGACTTCTACCGGGCCAAAGCTATTACTTCCACTATTCAGGGACTTAATAACCCGGATGATAGCTTTGAAGTAATGCTTCCCATCGACTGGCTTAGTTAGAAGATTCTGATTCTCCATAACTTAAATCTTATTCCATTTGACCAATTTGGTATCAGCCTTTAAATACAACGGATGTTTAGGGCTACCATTGTTATTAACCCCAAGGCAATATGCCTCCTCAAACATTGAACTAACAATAAGATCTCTTCCATTCACCTTGAAATTTCCCCAGGCAAAAACCACCTTGTCAGCCTTGAATTTATACACCCGTAAGTATTCATCGTTGTTTCCAATTGGATCATCACATTGCACCAGGTCATTTGGGTAGGGTGTTACCAAGGCAAATAGATTGAGCATATAAAGGCCACCAAAACCGAAAGTATTCGCAAAATTTATAAGTCGTCTAATGGTTGGATCATCAATATCTTCATTCGCAGTAGAAGGATTCAACCCAATAAACATCACTTTTGAAAGATCAGGATTCCAAATTCTAGTAAGTACATACCGGTAAGTCCTATCCTGTGAAAATGTAGCCGTTCTATAATCAAACAGATCCATAAGTTACAATTTCTATAACTAGCTTATTCCTAACTGCACTTATCTTCCTTAAGACCTATGTTCATCACCTATAAGACTAACATAAGATCGAAGGTTGAATACTTGTGTGAGTTTATTGCCGGATGAATCCATAACCTTCACTGCCACCTGACCATGGCCAAGGTTTGTAGGAGGGGATTGCACTACAACACCACCAGTCATTCTATCACCGGCATCCAGGTTTTTTGCTTGCACTTGAAATTTCATATATTACTGTTATTTAATTACTCCATTTTGATAATCCCTCACTCCCTTGTAACAATAGGGCATCTGCCTTATCCTGAGATGCTCCGGCCACTCTTCGATATCTTCACCATGCCTGTGTTTCAATCCCAATTGCCCAGATAAGTAGGTCCCTAACTGTTTAACATACACCGGCACCTTAGCCTCCATGCATTGTTCTACAATTGTTTCTATCCAATCGAGCTGGCATGGCCGATACCGATATGGACCGCTTTCATTCCCGCTTTCACCTCCTATAATTACCCAATCGAATTTTCTTAGAATCTCAAATTGGTCATCACCTGAAATACTTGCAGGATCGTGCAAATCTTTGAAATCCAATTTTTGATGAAGTGGTTCTAGTGACAGAAATAACGTATCAGCTACTTTCCTGGCCTTTAGTAGCTCGAAGGCCCTTTGTAGACCTGTGGGACTCCCAATTGATGTACCGAGCCACACATGGCCCCTTAATTCATCCCAAAACTTTGGTAAATTGTCCAATATCCTCTCTGGCCTCTTTGTTAACAACTGAAATGTGTGTTGAGGGCATTTGTGTATAATATCAAATACCTCATGCCTGAAACTATCTATGTCAACATGAAAGGGATCTGACATAGACGGAGCAAAAACCAAGGAAGGCTTTTCGAGCTTAAGCGGAAGATTAAAGACTGTAGTTGTTTTCCTTACTGTCTTCGGATTATACCGCTTGCCTTTCAATGACATCCTGTACATATAGCAAAACTTGCAGTCACTATCTACCTTGCTACAGCCTACAGCAAAATTCCAAGTTGCATCGGTCCAGGAAATCAAAGTGGAGGCTCCCATAAGTCTAAACGTCTCCTATAAGTTCATCGGCACCATAAAAACCACGATAACTCCCACTACCCATGCAATAAATCTGGTAGTCACTATCAGACAAATCCCCAATATGAAACCCAGCTTCATCACTCAATTTATCGACTCTAGCACGGTATTGTCTATAAGTTTCCTTACCCTCTTCCGGGGATGGGTATTCCTCCACCTTAAATTCCGAATTATTGAATTTGTGGGTGAAATGTAATGGCTCCAGATTATTTAATAGCTCCATACTGTTGTTTGATTAAGCTGTTTGATTAAGCATCACTGGCATTAACATTACAAGGCTTTGGCTATCCTTTTTCTCAGGAACCTGAATGATACAAGCCTTATTTGGTGCCGTGAATTTCATAACTAAGGATTCACTTGAATGATTCTGAGTTAATTCAAGAAGCAACCTGGCATTGAATCCAATGGTCATATCATCCCCACTATGTTCGATAATGAGTGCCTCCTCCGCTTCCTTGCCAAAGTCAGCATCATCCGATTCAATTCTTAATCCATCACCAATTATTACAAGTTGGATTTGGGAAGTAGAACGATTCGCATATAGTGAAATACGCTTTAATGAATCAACTAAGGAATGCCTGTTGACCACCATTGAGATAGAGTGTTCAGTAGGAATTACACTCTCATAGGCCGGAAACCTTTCGTCAATAAGTCGTGCAATCACCATTGTATCACCAACCTCAACAAAAAGATTCATACTTGAATATTTCAGTTCGACTGACTCAGTAGGGCAGTCTTTCAATAACACCTGGAGGATTGTCATGGCTTTTTTCGGAATGATAATTCCATCCTCCATTCCATGAGCATCAGTTACAAACTTACTCAACCTGTGGCCGTCTGTGGAGGCAAAAACCAATCTACCATTTGAACCATGAGCATAAATTCCGCACATAGCAGGCCTTAAGACATCTGTGCTAACACATAAAGAAGTATGATGGATAGCCTCCATCAGTTCTTCCTTAGAAATTTCGATTCTTTTACTGTCAGCTGGCACTGGTAGTTTTGGATAGTCAGCTGCTCGCACGGTAGCCATCTTATAACGGCCTTCCTCGCTTATGATCTCAAAAGAGTGCAAATTATGATCAAACACAAAATCGACAGGCTCATCCTCCAATGATTTGAGGGTATCCAATAGGATTCTTGCAGGAATACAAACATCAACTCTATCGGTCTTTGATCTTTCAATATTCACAGTCGTAACCATAGAGATACTTAGGTTACTTGAAGTTATTCGCGCTACTCTTCCCTCCACCTGGAACAAAAAGTTCTCCAAGGCAGGAACTACTACTCTGGAATCGATTGCTAACAATAGTGGGTTTAAGGCTTCCCTTAGTACTCGGGTGTTGACCGTGAATTTCATGCTTGTACTATTTTAAGTTGGAATTTTGTATTATAAATTTAACAGACTTTAAGCAAAAATTACAAACCTCGTCGGCTTGGCACCAAAATTCAGGTTTTTATATACTTTAAGACCGTTTTGCGCACTATAGGTCCCAATGTCCTAACAAGTGTCCCTAAGTCATTATAAGTCACATATTGGCTAAACATCTCCGAAGAGGCTACAGCGTTGTCAATGGCAATTTGTATGGGAAATACATTCAATGCCTGGGCTTCCTCCACAGCCAGTCTTGTATCTTCGATTCCATTCTCATATCCTAGGGCATTCGGGCTACCGTCACTCAAAACAAATAGAATCACTGTTTCATGTGTTGATCTCCTGACTCTATCCACAACAGCACGTATGGCTGCGCCATCCCGATTATGTGATTTGGCTTTGATTGCACTAATCGCATCCCCTGAAGCGATACCAGGTTCCTGATACACAGTTAGTATTGTATTACGGGAATTACCCATATATTCATCTCCAAACTCATCACATAAAGTGTCTGCTGTATGGCCGTAAATAAATAGTTTATGGTTAGGCACCCCTTTCAGTCCTTCTCTAAAAAGGGCAGCACACAATTTTGCTGCCTCAATTTTTTCACCATGCATACTACCGCTTTCATCTATCAGTAAAACAAGATTAATTGGATGAGGCTTAATCAGCGTTATCTGTTTATAGACATGTTTATTACCTGCAACCGCTTCTGCTATCATTGAGGTATCAAGTATTCCAGTTCTTTGTCCAGTTTTAATTCGAGGCCTACAGTAATTGTCCGCTTTTAATAAATTTCTTAAGGCACCTGAATAAGGAGCCACTTTTCGCTTCATTTCAACAAGCGCATCCATGTCAACCTTCTTTTGTGGTACAAATAAAACATCGGCAAAGCTGCCTGTCTTTGCTATTTCAGTAATAATGAAACTTTCCTCCGGGTGTTCATAGATGAAATCTGATTCAATACATTCTCCATTGAAATTCGGGCTTTGGCTTCCCTCCACCATCCTTTTAATAATTTCATCAGAACTCCCGCTACCATTATTAAATCCATTTTCCTTCTCATCATCACTTAAGAAGGGTGCCATGATCTCATAAACTTTTTGGGATGCCTTAAATGTCTCCTTTGGTGTGGAGGGGAAAGGTGTTAGAACTTCCTTAATTTGTAGCATTTGAACTAAAACCGGATTTACCCTGGATTCAGTCAATTCCGTTGGCATCCTAACAAAATCAAAGAATACACTAAACAACTGTCGTCCTATAGGTGCACTTTCATCTGGTTGAATATCCCTCTTAAAATTGTAAGTTTTAAGTGCTTCAATAAAATTTGAATATCCGGGAAAATCAATAGAAATTCTCCTTTCGATAAATTCATCTTCGATGACATTCAAAACATCACGATGAATAGGACCAGAAACATAATGCAAGCACGAAAAGTCTGAATAGAGGATATGAGCACCTTCGTGAATAGCATGTCCTATAAATGTATCAAGCCTTTGTGCATTTGAGTAGGGGGTATGTTCCAGAATTGCAGTTGATAACCAAATGATATTGCCATCAGTCTTATCTGAGTCGTATGTAAACCGTATGCTGTGTTTTGAAAGCCCCAAAGTACCAAGAAACATTTTGGCTACCCTAAAAGCTTCCTTATGCAGGTCCCTGGAAGATACAGTTTTATCATTGAGTATTAATGCGCTGTAGGAAGTATGGTCATCTGATTTATTGATTAAAGAATATTCATTGCTTCCCTTTAATACAGAAGTATGCTTGCATCGATCCTCTAAAAACCCATCTAATAATCTTGATAAAGAATTGTCTATCAATGTTGTCATATTTTAAAAAGCCGATAAAATGGCATTTAATCTTTCCCTCTCGTCGGAATCATAATGAGGGTAAATTGCCAAGCTGAACGCCTCTTTTAAACTAAACCCTGCCTCAACATAAGTTGCAATTCTATGTGTTCCTCTGGCTGAAATAGGCTTACTTAAAATTGAATCTTGGAATGCTTTTCTAATTGCATTTGCAAACATTACGATTGCCTTTGCTCCTTTCTCTGCAATTCCTGTTGTAGCCACCAGGTAGGCACATTCAACGTCCTGTGGCATATAGTCCAATTCAATAAATTTGAAGCGATCCTCAATAGCGCCATCAATTTGATTGGTGCCAGTGTATCTGCTACCAATATTGGCAGTAGCAATAAATGTCACTTGATCATGCACCCTAATCTCTCTGGGCAAATTGGAGGGTGCCATATCCATACGTAAAGTTCTGTCTGAATCAAGCACTGGAAGCAAAATATTCATAACGTCATCTCCGGCCCGATTCAGCTCATCCAAGAGAATAGTCGATGGCCTTTGAATAGCCAAAGGGAAAACTGCCAAATCAAAAACACTCGTACCATTCTCACCAATGCGGTGTTCACCAATCAAATGAGATACTCCATTTTTTATACCTCCAAAGTCAAGCTTAATAAATTCCCTATCCATGACTTTGCCAATGTATTTAGAAAGCAAAGTCTTGGCTGTTCCTGTCGGACCGAAAAGCAGAATGTTCTCACTGAGAGAAATATTCAAAAGAATCTCTTTCCAGGTATTTTCATTAACATATAATCCATCTTGAAGCAACGTGGGGCAGGGGTATTTTGCAATTAAGGATTGAAGCTTGTTAGTTCCATTTACAGACTTTCTAGATATTTCTTTGCTTAAGCTATCTAGACCGTTGGGTACTTTTGCAATCCCTGTCTTCCTAAAATGAGCATAGGCTTTTTCAAGCTTTTCATTGCCTTTCACCACTTCAACAAAAACTTCTTTATGGATATAATATGATGGTTTTCGGGAACCATCGGCACCAAGCAATTTTACTGAATTAGGATTTACTGCACATATCACATTTGGACCTAGATTCATTCTTATTTTCTTGTCACAACTAACAAGAAGACTTTCGTCTGATCTAAAAAACCGTGGAATCGATTTTGGCTTACCATCAACATCAAGGTCTGGGATGTATTGATTATTAATCACCCTCATACGCGGATAGGACTTATCCCCATCATCAAACGTTTCAATAAATAGGATTTCAGGATATAATTCCTCAGAAATAGAAGTTGATTGAATAAACATATTAGGGATAGGGGTTATATCCTCCTTAATGTAATAATCTGATAAACAACCACATACCGGCGGTTTGATGGAGGAAAATTAAAAGCTGGATACCTCCACTTGATTCTGTGGATAATGGTTGCTACTTTTAATTCAAATTCCAACTGTAGTAAGTATGCAAAAACCCCTCAATAAGCTAGGTGTTGAACCTGGTGATTTACGTAACACTCTTGTAGGTAGCTATCTCTCCACAGCCTTAAAAACGGCTAAAAACAAATTACATCTATTGGGTGAGCTGACTGAAGATGAGTATCTGCAAAAGATATTTGTTGAATATCATCTTCGGTATTCCGAGTCGATACGGAGTAAAGTTCATCCGGTCACAGCCAGAGAAACAGCAATAGCACATGTAACACAAGACTTTCTCTATGAGGAAGTTTCAACAGATGCTATACCACAGTTGGTAAGAGAACATGAAAGGTCATTAAGTGTTGTTTCAACTCAAAACTGACGAAGGATGAAAAAAGAACAATATCAACTTCTTATTGAGTTCATAAGAACCGGCAAGTCAGACCTTGAAAAATTAATATATGGTTGGGGAGCGT
The DNA here is from genome assembly GCA_039971015.1 of Cyclobacteriaceae bacterium. GTDB lineage: Bacteria > Bacteroidota > Bacteroidia > Cytophagales > Cyclobacteriaceae > ELB16-189. The sequence continues at coordinate 83,729 of JBDVKV010000011.1, read as the reverse complement.
TAAAGGAATTACTGTTACCTATTGATGATCTGAATTCATGGACTGAATCGGATCTTAAATATCATGGCTATGTTGAAGAAGTGCATGCTGCGCTCAAAGAGGCATACGGTGAACAGGATGGAAAAAGGGTATTAAATTCAATTAAAAGCAGTTTACTTACCAGCTTCTATACGCCCATAGAAATCATCGACCCAATTGTCGAAACGATTAAGAAAAATGTAACAGGTATACAGGCAATTCTAGATCCAAGTGCAGGTACCGGAAACTTCATTCCCGTACTAAAAGAGTCCTTTCCTGAAGCAACTATCACTGCAATTGAGAAAGACTTTATTACCGCTCAGATGCTAAAAGCGAGGTTTAAGGGAATCACTTCACACCATGCGGGATTTGAGGAGGATAAGTCAACAGGCTATGATTTAATCATTTCTAATATACCATTTGGCAGCATTGCTGTATATGACGCGGACTATGTAAAGGAAAGAAATCCAGTTAAAATTAAATCGACAACAAGGATTCATAACTATTTTTTTACAAAGTCCCTTGATAAGGTAAACGATAAAGGGGTGGTTGCATTCATTACCTCCTCCTCATTTTCGGATGCACCAGGTAATAAAGAGATAAGGGAATACCTCATGTCCAAGGCTGACCTTATTGACGTTGTACGCCTCCCGGATAGTATTTTTAAGGGCACCAAGGCAAGTTCTGATATTGTTATTATTCAGAAGAATGATGGTAAAAAAATTGTTAATGACCGTGAAAATGATTTCATATCAACCGATAGAATTCTCTTAAAGGATCCAAAGGGAGAGGAAAAGGAAGTCAACATTAATCAATTCATTAGCACCCGGCCAGAGAAAGTCCTCGGACAACTTGTATGTGATGGTCAATACGGCAATGATTCTGCTGTAGTTAAAAGCACTGAATCCTTGGTAGGGATCGGTATTAGACTAAAAGAGGAAATTAATAATTCCTTTCATCTTAATGATGGGATAGTCATTACTAAAAAGACTGAAAAGGAAGAACCCAAGCCACTTCTAAACGGCAGAATTGGTATAGAGCCAGGTACAGTCTTACACCCACTACTGGTCAATGGTAACCTGATCGTTTATAACAAACAAATTGGTAGGTACTACTATGAAATGGGATTGAAGCAGTTTGAATTCGTTCCAGTTATAAAAGATGTAGAGAAAGCCGCTAGTCTTATTCAAATGCGGGATACCTACAAGGAACTACTAAAGTTGGAATTAGAAAATGGGGATGCCAATTTAATTAATCTTACCAGGGGTAGATTAAATGAACAATATGACTTGCATTCGTGGAGGCATGGATTTGTTAATCATTCTCCGGCAATAATTGGTGAAGATGTGGAGGACCACATATTTGTTAATCTTGAAAAGCCGGATGGCAAAGGGTTCAAAAAGACAGAAATATTTACTCAACGAACAAACAACCAGGAGAAGGAAGTACTTGATACCGTTAACAACCTCAACGATGCTGTCCTGTATTCTCTGAATGCGGTTGGAATGGTTGACACAGTATTGATGGCATCATTGCTTAAAAAGACTCCAGAGGAGATCATTACTGAAGGACTTCAAAGCAAAAGAATATTCTTAGCCCCTGAATTAATTAATGAACAGATTAACTGGGTCCCAGTAACTTCAGAAGAATACCTTTCTGGTAACGTTGTTGAAAAATTAAAACTTCTTAATCAGAATCTAAATTCATACCCTGACCAAAATAAGGAGCAATTACAGGTTCAATTGGATGCGCTTGTAGATGTTCAACCTGCAATCGTTCCTTTTGAACTAATGGATCTCAACTTAGGGGAGCGTTGGGTCCCAATGGATATTTATGAAAGTTTCGCCAAGGAAATATTTGAGGCTGACCTTAAAATAACATATCTGGAAAGTACGGATGAATTCAAAGTTAATTTACTCGAATACTCCGGCCCAAATACCACTTCGCTTGCTGTTTCCGTGGAGGGTCGAACACTGAAAGGTTCAACGATTCTTGAATATGCACTAGGTGGAACATCTCCAAACCTTACAAAAGAACTTCCGAACGGATCAAGGGTTCCAAATCAAGAAGCTATGCAGTTGGTGGAGGCCCAGATTGACAATTTTAAGAAAAAATTCAATGAGTACTTTTTCGTACACCAAAAGGATAGGACCCGATTAGAGAATATCTACAATGAACGTTTTAATAACATCCAACTCAGAGAGTACGATGGTTCACACTTAACATTGGATAACCTTCAAAACTATGAACCATTCCAACATCAGAAAGATGCAGTATGGATGCTCTTACAACAATTTGGAGGAATCGTGGATCATAAAGTTGGTGCGGGCAAAACACTGGTAATGGTAATCGCTGCAATGGAGATGCGGAGGCTTAAAATGGCAAAAAAGCCATTGATAATTGCTATGAAAGCAAATGCAGGTGAAATATATCAGCAGGACTTTATGAAGGCATATCCCGATGCTAAAGTGCTATTTCCTAAGGACAACGATTTTACTCCAAAGAATCGCAAAAATTTATTTTTCCAAATCATGAATAACGATTGGGATTGCGTGATCCTAACGCACGATCAATTTAAGGCAATACCTAGCGATAGAGACATGACTAAATTGATAATCGAGGAGGAACTTGAAGGACTGGAGGCCGATATGACGTTACTACATAAGGAAGGAAACACTGCCTCTAAGCAGAAATTGAAGGGACTGGAAAAAAGAAAAATTAAGCTCAATACTCAGCTACAAATGCAGATTGAGCAAATGAAAAAGGATAGTGATATCCCTGATTTTAAACAAATGGGTTTTGATCACTTATTTGTTGACGAATCTCAGGTTTTTAAAAATCTGCTCTACACTACTCACCACAGCAATGTTGCCGGGCTTGGCACACCTGCAGGTAGTCAACGAGCGCTAAACCTTTTGATTGCTACACGCTCACTACAGCAGAAACACGGTGGTGATAAAGGGGTTACCTTCCTATCAGGAACAACTATTTCAAATAGCCTTGTGGAGCTATATCTATTGTTCAAGTACCTTCGCCCGGAGGCCTTAAAAGCAGTTCAAATCAATAGCTTCGATTCATGGGCAGCGGTATTTGGAGTGAAGTCTACCGAATATGAATTTTCAGTCACCGGTGACGTAAAAAGAAAAGAGAGATTTAGGAAATTTGTTAAAGTTCAAGAGCTCAGTAAGTTCTACCGTGAAATAGCTCACGTAGTCACAGACCAGAATTTCCCTGTCGCTAAACCGAATCTTGAAAATATCTTTATTACAGTTCCTCCAACACCAGGGCAAGAAAACTTTATTCAAGACTTAATTCAGTTTGCCAAAACAAAGGATGGTACTTGGATAAATAAGCCAGATATGTCAGATAATGAGAAAGCGGCATATATGCTTTTGGCGACAAGCCTGGCAACAAAAATGAGTCTTGATATGCGCTTGATCTATCCTCACATTGGGTTCGAGGAGGGGTGTAAACTCGCACACGTTAGTGAAAATGTGGCCAAAATTTACAATGAAACAAGTTCATTTAAAGGCACCCAGCTTATTTTTTGCGACACTGGAACCCCTTCAGCCAAAAAGAATGCATTTAGTGCCTACCGGGAAATAAAGGAAATTTTAATCCATAAGTTTAATATCCCTCCACATGAGATTCAATTCATCCATGATCACGATTCAACTCGAAAGAAAAAGAAAGCCTTCTTTAAGGAAATCAATGATGGTAATGTAAGGGTTGCAATTGGATCCACTGTTAAGATGGGTACTGGTGTGAATGTCCAAAAAAGAGTTATGGCAATGCATCATTTGGATCTACCGTGGAGGCCAGCCGATGTCGAACAGAGAAATGGCCGCGGTGCCAGGCAGGGGAACATCATGGCAAAACAATATGGAGATAACAAGGTAAGGTCATATACCTATGCCGTAGAAAGGTCCCTGGATGCTTATAGAGCAAGCGTACTGGATCATAAAGGCAAAATGATCAACCAGTTTAAAACTGCCTCATTGGATGTTAGGAGAATCGATGAAGGAGGAATAAGTGAGGATGGTGCCATGAACATGGCAGAACTTGTTGCGTTACTTAGCGGAAATCAAGATTTGCTAGTTCGGGCGAAGAAAACTAAAGAGCTACAAACGTTAGAGATGAAGTATGCGGCTTTTTATTCTGAAAAAAGCTATGCTACAAGAAAACAGGAAGGACTTGAGGACTCCATCAAAAACTCAGAACAGAGTTTAGCATCCCTCCAAAACGATAAGGCTTACCTAGAAAAGTTTGAAGCAACAAACATTGCGCCTCCTCCAACGAAGGAGGCCGCAAACAGGCATCACTATCCACAGCCAGTCATAATCAATGAATTCTTTTATGGCAAATCCGCAAATGGTAAGCCGACAATTGAATATCGCGAAAAGCCGTTGCATGATATCAAAGCGATTGGCGAATTGTTGCACAAAACATTGTTCTTCCTAAAGGCCGCTGGTGCCGATCAGAACATGAAGGTAGGTAGATATGGAGATTTTGAACTTAGATCCAATTGGCAACAAAGGATATTCATTACTCGCCCTTCATCAAAAATCACATACACCTACAACAATGGAGATCTCAACAATAACCCTGTTCTCGCAGGAAGGTATGTTGTAAACTGTTTCGATAAGATATCTAATCTCATCACCAATGAAATTGAGCATATTGATATACTCAAGAAACAGTACGCTTCAAATATTGCTGTAATCAACCGAGAGTTTAATGATTTAGACAAAATCACGGAATTGAAGGAAGAGATTGCAAAAATCGATGAGTCGCTCAATGGTAAAGACATCATTGAGAAAAAAGAAACTCACATACCAACACATGTTCGATTCAAGTTACTGGCACCTCCAGAATTTAGTGTAGACGACCAACAGCCTAAGCAAATTCGAAACGTATCATAATATATTTTATTACCACCAATAACCACTACAATTATGTTCACAAACAACAAACACAAAATAAGACTAAATAAGCCCCTTTTGCTTTACCTTTTGCCTTTTGTTATAACAATTGGGCTTCTGACAATTGCAGCGCCTGGCTATATGTTTTTTCTAATCGGACTGTCAGTAGGAGGGTATCTTATTTTTTTCAAACCGGGCACATGGAGCACGATATTAATAGTGAGTGCATTCTCATTTGTATCCTGTTCCTCAAATGATTACTATTGGTCAGCCTACTCAACTTCCCATGGCACCAAGGCCCAGGAAAACTATATTAAGAATCAAAAACGCCACAAGCCAGAAAAACGGTTTATGAACAGCAGCGGACCTACATTTGGTGCCCAGGCAATCAGTAAAAAGAGAAGGAATAATTAAAGCAGACAGCAATTTCCTATCTGGAAAACCTATTTGATTGGGCTCGGATATTGGTATTAATTCTCGTTTCAATGATTTGTAGGTAAGTTTCTAAGTCTCTCAACTCTGATTCTGATAGTCTGCTTTCCAGTGTTGCAGCTAATTTATGCGCGAGTTGACAATTACGTCCAATTGAAACAATTTTTGGGAGTAGTCTGCTCATAGATTATATTTTACTCGAAATTTATACTCTTCATATAGTTCCTGGCATTTCTTTTCCATAAGGTAAGTGCCCACTCTTTCTGCAGGAAGAATAATGTTGGCCTCAAGCAAATCCTTGATCGTTGATTCCATGTAGATCGTATCGACCTCTGATCGTTTCCAACCTTTATATTCACAAGTGATCACATTGTATTTGTCCTTTTCGAAGGACTTGGATTTAACCCAAAAAGGGAGATACTTTGGAGTCTTGTGATACGGGCTCTTTACGACATAAAAGCCCATAATCTCTACATTCTTTGAATCTGCTATTTGTAGTTGAATCCCCATATGCTCGATGTTGTCTTCTCCTAATCAATCGGAAAAAGCTATTAAACACTCACACCTCGTCGGTTGAATGGGGGGGGGATGGGAGAGAAGGGCAGAAAAACTGAAGATCCGGGCAAGCCTTGCGAGGCCCCAGGAGGATAGCTTAAATTGGAATTAAATAGACAGTAAGCATCTTTGCAAGGCCAGCTTATTATAAAGTCTGATCTTGCAATTGATTATTTAAAAAACCCAAAAGATAGGAGTCAGTTAATTCAACATTTGGATTAAATGTTCTGAATATTTCCTGTGGCCGATCGTTTTTTTTTAGGGTACTCCAAACCGAAATGGCACCCTCGGAATTACATGCTATCTGAAGCTGTGGATAATTTACATCGCCATTTCTATTCCCCTTTCTTGTAATGAATATTCTAATCACATTGGGTTCGGGCAATCCAATTTTGTCATTATAAAGAGGTCCAGAATATTCTGATAAATGCCAGGTTATCACAATCGATTGTTGTAGTTGCCCCTTGGCAAATTCCTCAACAATTGGGATTACCTGCTCATCAACAAAATCAATAAAATCCTGACGTGTTAACATTCAAAAATAAATTATTAGCGAAGTTTTTTTAACCTCCTCATCATGTAAAGAACAATGATTGCAGATAGGACAATTAAGCCAATTGAAAAATAAATCAAGTTGGGGTTGGTTATATTAACGTCTAAAATAGGTTTGAGACTTACTACACTGTCATTGGGTATTGGGACCATGGAAGATATACTATCCAATTGCAAATAATCAGAATAGGGGCTGTTTATTGTTGGAATAAACAATACTGATAATTTTCCCACAAACTTTAAAAAAAAGATTTTCAAATCGATGTAATTAGTCATTAGGCCAACAAATAAAAATAATAAAAAAAGAGGCTGATACAATCAGCCCCTTATATTTATTAGAAAGGGAGGTCATCAGAGCCGGCCCCCAGAGGTGGCTCATCAGCAAAGTTTGGTGACGATTCAGTATTCTGTTTATCTGTATGTCCGTGACCATTTGATGTAGAATTACCTCCACCAGAGGACTTTGAGGATAACATAGTCATACTATCTCCAACAACCTCAGTGGTGTATCTGGTAACCTTATCCTTCTCCCAACTGCGGGTACGAAGCTTTCCTTCGATATACACCATATCGCCTTTGTGAAGGTATTTGGAAGCTATTTCAGCCAATCCACGCCATAACACGATAGAATGCCATTCAGTAATTTCTTTTTTCTCTCCGGTGGTCTTGTCTTTATAAGTTTCTGAAGTAGCTATTGAAAAATTAGCTACTGCTGCACCATTTTCCAGATGTCTTACTTCTGGGTCTTTTCCTAGTCTACCTACTAGGATTACTTTGTTTACTCCGCTCATTTGCTTTAAAATATTTAAGTTGGAACTTTCGATTACAAAATAAAGGGTTATTATGAAATTACCATAAACCCAATAATTTGGGCTTTTTAGGGGCTGTTGATTTCAATTTCAGGGCTAATTTTAAACATTGTTTGCAACTGATTCTGCGTATTCCATAGGTAGCCTCCCCATTTGTATTGGAGTAATTGCCCTTTGCGCGAGTATCGGCCAGGCACAGATAGGTATTTGCCTCTCTGTGTATCCTGCCCACATGGAGGTCCTCTTTTAGAAGAATGTGCTGCACTGTCGATTTCCGATAGCCATCTCCAGTGGAATTCTCAAGAAGTCCAGAAAGTACGTCTAATCTTGCTGCAACCCACTTTACGGGGATGGCCAGTGAGTCATTAAAGGCTTGATCCTGCTCATTGCGAAGCTGCTCCTTTCGTCTAATTTCTCGCTGTTCCTCAAGCAAAACTTGCTTCCTTCGTACAATCTCGTCCTGAATCTCTTTTGTCGAGACACATTCAATCCAGTTTGAAACCCGGATTTTGACTTCTGTTCCTGGGGGATATGGACAGCCTACAAGTGTTTCACCATCAAGAACAACAGTAAGATCTTCCTCTACCCGAACTGGGATAGATACACCAGTATTCCTCCTGTACCAAAGTGGATCAATAAATGCAGATTTAAGTGTCAATCTATTCCATTTCATAATCTGACGTTTAAAATTATGGTGATTTTCTTTAACGAAGACGAAACGATGTATAAACAATTCAGGTCGCCGGTTTTGTTAGGGGAAACACAATTAGTAAAATATATTTAATGAATTATTGCAAATATTGTCGGATTTATCCAATATTTGCGACAAGCATTATTAAGAGTTTAAGACTAAACACTCTCAGAAAAGTCTTCTTTTCAAAAAAGAGGGCTTTTCTTTTTAAAAAGTATTGTTGGTGTATACTGGACAACTCCAGCCCCTAACTTATTACTACCACATTACAATCTGGATCACTATCCAAATCTTCTAATTCGATTGGAGTATCATCAAAGTTGGCTACTCTTGCCCTAGTTGGGCTCTCTTTAATTAATTCGTACCCTTCGTTTTCGGTACCTCTGATTACTGGGAATTTTGCTGCTTCTGGATTGGCTTGAACAAGTTCATCAAGCAGCTGCATTAATTGTATGACTGTCATAATAATATATTTGGTAAGTGGAATGAAAGCTATTTTAACAAGTTACAATGGTTAAAAAAAGGTTTTGCTTCGGGGGCGGGGCTTTAACCGCGATCTTCTACTGATATGTTTATCAGCAGACGCATTTGGCAACCTTTTTAAGGCACTATGCTATCCCCGAAGCCGATCTTGAAGAGTGTCTGATTTACCGTCTATAGGTAAGGACACATCGTTCTTCTGATCCTATATCTCTAGTATCATTATTTCAGTATCAATATAAAAGTGCTTCAGTAACACTGAAATGATAGAATAAATAAACTGAGTAGGTAAACCCGACGGGTGGAACTTTTTTGATAAAAAAAAACTAATACGGGAGGGGCTATTATTAATTCCCGGAACCCCAATTACAATACAATATTATTTATTGCTGCTGCCTTCATTTTGAGCGGAGCAATCCTATTTACTTTATTATATTTTAGGGCCAATACAAACGCGAACAACAATCAGTAATAATATTTCGCCAAAGGAAATCAAAAAATTGGAATTGATTAAAAAAAGCCATCGGAGAGAAGAACTGGTTGAATTTAACATGCCCTTGGTTCCTGTGTTCGCAACAGCGACCCTATTTGGCAAAACAATTACTTTTTCGATCTGCAACAAGCTTGTCGCAAATATTGAGAATAATCCAACAATATTTACAATAGTTTAAGACTAACACTCAGAAAAGCCTTCACTTTTTTGAACCATTTGATGTAAAATCTAGGAAACCATTGCACCTTAAATTTACACCAGTGGATTTGTTGAAGTATTTTAATTACTACATTTAGGTAGTTATGGCAGCCACGAAGCGAAATACATCCAGAAAAAAGGCAAACCTAAAAACAAGTCAAGCTCAACGTTTCTTAGAAAAAGCTGAGAAGCTAATGAACACATTTAGTCATGATTTATCCATCAGAGAATTAGACAGTTTTCATATAATTATCAATCCTGATAATCAAGATCGTGTGAGCCTAATAGGATCTGAAGTACCTGGTAGGGTAAAAACTAGAAATATGTCCCCTTGTGAAAGCTCATATATAAAGACAAAATATTTAGCAAACATGACATTTTATGTCGTGTTGAGAAGTGGCCCTACCTTTACTTTTAACTACCCAGCTTATGACACATCCAGATAGTGAAAAAAATAAACTTCAGGCAGAATACTTAAACAATTGCCATCCAAAGGATAGACGTTTTAATGAGCTAATGTTCATGATTGGGAATGCAACATTCAGGTTTCATCAATTATCGCAAAAGTTTGAAGTCACTGAAGATCTATGGAAGGAATGGCTAGAAGGGTTACCAGCAACAATTAAAAGTGAAATGGAAAAGCAAGGATTTGAAGAATGTAAGAAAATATTGGCCTTCACAAGGTATATCAACGAAAGGAACGACATCGGATTTGAAGAATTTCTTAAGAAAAACATTAAACCAGAAGATATTCAAGAGTATACCAAGTTGATTTCGATTAAAGCGTACAACTGTTTACCTTTAGTTAACTATTCTGCCTTATCTGATAAAATAGTTCCAATGATAGGTGATATAATCAAACAGAAAAGGATCCTGAATAATTGGACTACCCGTACTCTTGCCGAAAAGGCCGGCATTACTGCTAATATGGTTAGCGACTATGAGAGAGGGATATACAAACCAAGAACAAAGGTAATCTCGAAACTAGCAAGGGCATTAGATATCCCGGTAAGTGACTTAACTGCACCGGACGATCCAACACAATCTGAGAGCCATAAAGTAATCAGAAAAATGGCTATTGCTAATAAACTCCGCGAACTCAGGGAGTCTAGACATTGGTCTGTCAGAGAATTGGCACAAAGGGCAAATATTAACCACCGCACGGTGACAAGGTATGAAACTGGAAAGGCTCAACCGTCTCGGCAGGTAATAATAAAACTTGCCAGTGCATTCAATATTCCTTTTACCGAATTGGCTGAAGCAAAAATTAGTAAAACCCATCAAGTAGTTGTACCAGAAATGGTTCAGGATACATTGAATAAATTTATTCTTCTTGACGCTAAAGATCAATTAGCAATTAGGATGGTAATTGAGGCTTTGGCTGATAAGCAGCAACATAGGGGGCGCTCTAATCCACTGGACTAGGATTTATGATCAGTGGTTATTAACTTTATTGACGCTTAACTACAAAACCTAATTGTTCGGCAATCTCCAATAATTCATTAATTGTTTTTTTTCCACAATTAAGAACTTGTCTAAATCTCCTAAATTGAATTAGCTCTATATCCTGCATTTTCGCATCAGCCCACGTAGGCATATTTAGGTCCTTTGAACAATACATCTTCAGGCAATTCCGAAGTCTAACTGAGAATTTATAATCAGACATTTTCATATCTAATACGTCTTGATACATTTGACGACTTTCGTTAAGTCTCGCTTGTTGTAATTCAAACAAACGGATTAATTCCTGAGCTTCCTTGTATTGTTCTATAGTTATTAGATTCTTCAACATCATGCCATAAGAAAATTAAGATTGTTTTACGTTTAAGAATAGCTACTCTCTTTAAATTTTAAGGTCACTCAATAAGTCTTGATTATACTGCGCCCATTGACCCTCCCAAGAAACTACAGCGGTTTGGTTGTTATAAATATAGTTGTAGTAGTCTAAAATTATTATGGCATCGCCGGGTGATGGTTTTACCGAAAGAAAAATCATTTGGATAATGCCAACACTTATAAGACCTGATAGGGGGGATGCTATCACAGGGAAAACTATTAACGTGCACTGAGAGAAAACAAAAATACTATATTTGTGCAAACACTTTGGCTACCTAATGAAAATAGAAATAACCTTATCCAAAACTCAATATTTGACCTTGATGAAGGTGGTTTCCATTGGAGCAAGTGTAATGAATGAAGTAGATAACTATGATACTCAGGAATTAATTAACAAACTGACCATTGATGATTTCGAAAAGTGGATTGAGCCGCGAGAATTCGAAAATGAAGTTAATGCTATGATTACCGAATTCTGTGATGAAGAAGTCGTATACAGATTGTCGCAATATCTTTCTTCCAAAGAATTACAAGATAAATTAGGGAAAAAGGAGTTTGAGGAACTGGATGGTATTTCAAGAATGTTATTAACGCAAGAAAGACAAGAGGAACTTTATGCAAAAATGATTGAAGATCCAGAAAACCTTGCAAATTTCATTTGGATTCAGGCGATTGATTAACTTAGCTGAAGTACTCAGAATTAATCTGTCCACTGGGCGATAAGTAGTAGTGCCGAGACAAACGTCACCACTAAATTTTCAACTTCTTAGATATATCCCAAAACATCATCATAATCGGACTTTTTAACAGGAACATCCTTTTGAGTTTGGTAGTTACGAATTAAAGTCCGGTGCATAAAATTAATTAAAAGCGAATCCAATTGAGAAAAAGGCTTCCACTCAACCCGTTCAATTTCATTCCGAGCAGAAACAATAGGAATTAACTTAAACTCCAACACAAAAAGATTTAAGTTATAATTCCAAAACTGCTTAACATCATCAGGATAATAATGAAACAAGAGTTTACAAACCGGCTTAAGCTCTAAGTTATCCGGCAATGCAATACCGGTTTCTTCATATAGCTCTCGTTTCAACCCTTGATCAACCCACTCTCCCGAATCTAAACCACCTCCAGGCAACTCCCAAATATCATGAGGACCAGATGGTTTTACCATCAACACATTACCATCGAACAATATAAGAGCAAAAGCTCCCTTTTTATACATTGCTTTTGAGTGCTGCGTAACTATATTTCCGTGGCGATCAGAATAAACTATATCAGACATTATTGAGTAGATTTAATTGCTATGATGGTATTACTTAAAAGTGTTGACTGATATTTTCCTGAAAGATTAATCCTTTGCTTCTGAACATAAATGGGATAAGAATTGCGTGATAGATGTAACGTGTCTGATAATTCATTTAGTTTACGAGCATTAGCAAAAAGTAACCTATGAGTTATTTCAGCAGTGTCATAGTGCAATTTAGGCTTTATGACATACATAAATAGATTACCGTCTTTTCTTACAAGAGTAAGATATGATGAATCAGAAGACCTGAAATTAAAACTACATAAACCCAAACTTCGATTAAAGATAAGCTCAAGGTTTTTAGATGCTTCGACCACATCTATATCCTGTAATGAAAAGTGGTTAGAATAAAACAGTGAAGCTTCGATTGTATCAGAAAGAACAGTTTCAATTAACTCAGGTTTTCCAATTAGATGACCCGTATTAATCCTAAATTCCTTTCGTGCCAGCACAATCAAAAAAATAGCCGCTGAAAGGAGAGTGCCAGCTATAATAAATCTACCGTAAGTCATATTATCAGTCATAATCAATCTTTATTTTTTTATAAATGAACCCGTCTATCTTGAATGTAATATAATAAAGTTAATTCTAATTTTGTATATACATGTGTTAATATACACACGTATAGCATACTGTAGATACATCTGTATATACGCAAATAAAGCAAAATAGCTAGGTTTTCGGCTTAGTTAACATAATGTTGCGAAGGACTATTTACTATTCCTTCTGTCATTTAGTCGAAGTCGATTATGGAATAAGAATTCTTCACAAAAAAAACGGCCTCCTTGATTAAAACTTATAACCACACTACCCTTTCGGGTGGGCCTGCTTATGAACTTTAACCAGGCGATCAATATCCAAGTGAGTATATTTTTGAGTGGTGGCCAAACTCTCATGGCCAAGCTGCTGCTGAATCCCTTTTAAAGGGGTACCATGATTCATTAAGTATGTTGCAAATGTGTGTCTCAACGTATGCGCCCCCATTTTTCGGTCCTTTACTTTACTTAAAATCTTGCGGATCGATTTATAAACATTACCGCGAAGTAATTTTTTACCATGTTCATTGGGGAAGATCCAGTCCTCCTTATATCCACGTTGTTTAATGCCGACCAGGTGCTTTTCAATTGCATCCCAACCAAAAGGCTGCACAATAACCTCCCGGTCCTTCCCCCCCTTACCTTCCCGGATCTTCAGGAAAACTTTCCCATGATCACGGATAATGTCTGTTGTCTTAAGATTACACAGCTCACTGGTTCGGATACCAGTACTGAAGAAAGTATCGAACATGGTTACATCCTGGACCTTTATCCTATTGTCCTTTTCTATTAGAGTGTAGAGCCGTTTAATTTCATCATCGATACAGAACACCGGTAAAAGCTTTTTTACTGGTCGTTTCTTAATTTCAAGGAACGGATTCCTTTTATCGCGATATTCATGGGCCAGCATCCAATCGAAAAATGAACGAATACCAATAACTACCTGGTTGATAGAAATGGCATTTATTCCATTATCAAAAAGCTGAACTGTATAATCACTTGCATCATCTTTTGTGACAGTTGTCAGGTCCCGCCCGTATTTCCGAATAAAATGGTCAAAAGGGTATAGAATACCGGAGTAATTCTCCAATGTGCGAGGTGAGAAGTTCTTTGCCGCCAGGTAACGCAAGTATATATCAATGTGGTTAGTCATATAAGATCAACGAATCAAAAAGATTAAGAATTCACTTTTCAAGCTCCAAAAAATCCTTTAATAATTAGATTTATGTCAGCAATCGCCAGATTCTTGTGCTAGAGACCTTGAGTATTTTCACCTAAGCACTTGTGTTGTCTTTTTAATATAGTCGTATTCAATGAACTCATTTCCCTCATAAAAGTCATATCCATTATAGGTTTTTCGTAATTGAAAAATTAACGTGGTGCCTTGCAATATTTCATTTACAGGGTCAAGACAAAAGATCTTACTGGGGTGTGGACGGATTTCTTTATAGGATCCATCCGCCAAATTATACTGATAAGTATTGGTGGCCGTACCAAAGAATAAGTATTGCTCATCTTTACTAACGGCAATGGACACCCCTTTATTATTACTGAAAATTTGGGGTACGGTGGCTGTAGATAGAATACTATCTAATTCAATTACGCGGTCAATACCATTAGTCTCTATGTTATAGAACGCGATATACTTAGAGTGCCCTGTGAAATAAAATGGTTGATCCTGTAGTGTGGAGATTGTTTCGTATGTGTAATCCAACGGAAAGAGCAGGTGGTTATTGTACTTTAAGGACACGTGTGTTTTGCTGTAAAATAAGCTCTGGTACTCAATCAATCTATACGCTTCTTCCAGTGTTTGTGAGCCGTGAATATTTCCCCTTTCCTGACTCTGAAGATATTCACCGGTGACTTGCCTAAGTTCAGTTTGTGCCGCAACATCAAAAGAGGTATGTAAAGCAACGATTATAAATACAAAGCACTTCATATTTAGCTAAGATTTAAGGTAATGTAATAGCCTGGCAAAAATTCCCTTACGTCTTTTCTTGCTTCCTTTTTTGGCTGTCGAAGATTTGCTAATATTTTTTCTCTTTGACTTCGGTTTATTAGCGCTAGCTTCGTTCCAAGCATCCCGCTCCTTTACCATGGCCTCTATTTTTGAATCTACCGTTGTTGGATTTAACAAAGCCCCATTGTTTAAGGCCTGCTCCGTCATTTCGCTAATCTTATCATCGATCATGCGTTCCATCATCTCCATTTCCTCGCGTTGCCTTTCTTCATGACCAACTCTCCACCATTTCCTGAAACCCTGTACAGCACCACAATTGCCGCACATAACAGAGTCCGTTGAATGCATATTGTATGGCATGCAGTCACAGATCCAATAACTCTCTCCTGGTTTGAAATTTCTCATAGTCAATGAGTAAATATAGTGCGATTATGAAAGTCTCTCCTCTTTTCTGAAGGAAACTATTGAATGGATAAAGGGCATCACCATAATTTTCTAGCGTACGAAGTGAAAATTTCCTTGCAGCAAGAGAACGAAGATATATATCAACCAAATCATTCACGATAGCTCCTTTTCTATTACTTCAATCTATCAATAATTTATTTATAAATTGTCTGATCAAGAATTATTAGTCCAGCTACAGGCTCCCCTTATCATTGCTACATGTCATCGTAGTGAATCCCGCATCTCGCATGAGAGATAAAACTCCCCTCCCAAAGATAAATTGAAATCAGTTCATTTGGAATGGTTATGTCATATCCTAATCTTCATCCAAAAGCAATAACACATCAGAGGTTTCTATATTGTCCTCCCAATCAAATACATTGATAACCTCCACAATGTCTCTTGTCATCTGTATAAAAGGCTTCATTTCCTCCACCCTGCTTTCTCCAGAAAGCATTTTAAGTGCCAAGTCCCTACCAACTTCATCCATGGTTCGGTAATCGTCCTGAGGAATGTTTTCCTCTAACTCCTTAAAAGTTTTGCGTATGGCCGTAAGTGTAGCAAGCAGTTGCACTCTTGCTTGACTATCCTCATCGATGGCGCGATGGGATAGGTTGGCAGCCCATATCTCCATATGACCTATGATTTGATAAAGGAACGGGTAAGCTGCACTGCCTACTGGACTATCGAAGGGCCACTCGCCAGCGTAGGCACTTTCAATATGCTCGGATATAATATTGAAACCTTGTATTAAAGCTTCATCGTGATTTGGTGAGAAATTTATAGTTTGCATAATTTTATTAAGAAAATATTGGTTCTTTTCGCATTCACATTTTAAAGGGCTTTAATAAACCTGGTGAACCCAACAAGGCCACACGACACTCCTTACCAACAGGTAACAAGATATTCATATCATCGAAGCAGGTTGCAGTCCCAAATTCAAGGGTATAGCTATTCTGAAAATTAAAATAATTGGTCACAGTCAACTATGGTTGGAATTCAACCAAATATAATAAATGGAATGGTAACCACAATATTCACGGTGTTTCTTGAATGAGATCTAAATCAGATAGGTAGAACAATTGATACGGGTTAAAACAATTTCGTTTGGCCTGGTAGGGCGGACATATTCCTTTTGCAGAGAGATATAGAATTCGATCAAGTCGAACATTCGTTCCACCCGCTGCTGACCAGTCAAAGAAATGTCATGTTGGATTTGGGCATCCTTCTTTTGCGCGAGTAGTACAAATGTGGCCTTCTTCATTGGAATGTAAAGTTACAAAAGTCAGGCCACAAAATTGCACCTAGTTTCGAAGTGTAAACGCGCTTCATTATGAATCGTTTTTTCTCAATTTCCCCATCCTATTAATACCGTATCGATCTATTCCTTTTAAATTCATAATCAATCTTATTGCTAAAACAAGTTAATTGAAAGACAACCTCTCGACAAAAAGACCCCGGCGGTACTGGAAACAATTACTTTCCTTATAGCATCCCCCTATAATTATTACATATCAGAGACTTAAGTGTACTTTCTATAATAAACTATAATAATGACGAAAATCACAATGAGTCCACCAGTATTATCTTTCAATCATTCGAACAAACCCACTTGGTAAAATGTCGGTCTTTTAGGCAGATTATCTCCTTCTAAAGTAGATAAATATTACAACAGCCGAAATAACAATTAGGACAACACCAACCCAGGCTTTGTTCGTATTATTTTTCGAGGTTACAATCAGCTCAGAGTAATCCATGGCATATCGATCTTCTAATTCCTTCCTATACCTAATTTGTTCCATCGATAACTGAAGCCTATTGGAATTAACGGTTTCATCCAACTTAAATTCCTGATACTTGTCATGGTAAAATATGGCAGAATCAGCTTGTTTCGATTTCAAAAATAGGATGCTAATCAGGAAAGTATACTCCATTCTATCATGAGTATCCAGGTTTAGTTGATTCAAATTCCGCATTACCTGTATTGCTTTGTTGTAGGCAACTTCATTTCCGTTACTAGCAAGTGCCAGCTTCCCAAATCCAATAAGGCTTCTAACTAAGTAGAAATCATTTCCATTCTCTTTAGCTGCACGTTGAAGTCTAGTATTAAAATTGAGTGCACTTACAAAGTTTTTAAAAGCTAAGTCAGTCTTAAATTGGGATTCAAGAGTTACCAACTTTGCCTTCCCAATCATGGGATAGTTTTTACCAATTTCATCTATTTGATAATATGCCCATTTCGCCTTCACGGTATCAAGCAGCAGAATGGAACTATTTGCTAATTCTGCCAAACTTGAGACAGTATTGATAATAGTCAGTTGCATTCTAAGGGAATCATTCTTATCGAAGGTTGCTAATGTATCAATTCCAATATTGGATGCGAGTGTGAAATACTCCTGGGCTTTTATCTCATTCCCTGAAGTTTGATAAAGAACAGCTAGATTATGATAGTTTGAACTAAGACTCAAGTTCAACTCTTTGTTAATTTTTATTGCTTTATTAAGATAGAAAAATGCTGAATCATACATACCAATATGTTTCATTGCAGCAGAAAGATTGTTATAAGCTAATCTTTGTGTGGTTAAGTCTGGCTGAATTGTATTGGTCAGATTAATCAGATATTTATTATACCTAATAGCTTCATCATATTGGCTAAGTGATAAAGAAAGTGATCCTAAATATACATATGATCGATTAATCATTACTGTATCATTACACACCAGCAATTTTGGTAGAATCCATTCAATGGCGGATTTTGCTATCGTGTAGTTTGTACGAGAATTGGCGTTTATAACCTCTCTAATAGAATCCATCTCTATTGGAGGACATGAATACGATTGAACTTGGACCGCTGGGATTTGAGTAGTCTTATTTTGTCCGTGTACACAATGAGAGTAAATCAAAATTAATAACACCCAAATCCTCATATTATCATTTTTTGGTTGCATCAAAAAGGGAGACAAAATGTATGGGCTTTGACAGCCGACGGTTGCTGTGGAAACATAAAAACTTAAAAAAGTTGCGTATCAAATATATCTAAAAAAATAATAGGATTGCGTACAAATAGCTTAGACCAAAGAGGTAAATTCCCACTAGCGTAACTATTTATTACAGCCACGTCAATAAACATTGATATTTGCATATTCAGAAGTTACCTCCCTATCTTTAGCAAACAATTACTTCAATGAACTACCCTAAGTTTGATTCTTTCCATAAGCGTTTGTTATGGGCAATGGAAAAGGAAGGTATAAACAAAAGGCAGCTATCAATTCGAATTGGTGTGGCATCTAATGCAATCAGTTGGTTAATTACACATCAACGACTCCCCAAACCGGAAAATCTGTTAAAAATTTCAAAGGTACTCAAAGTAGATCACCTATGGCTAAGTGTAGGCTCGGCAAACGATACGCCCCCTGATTATAGTGACTTAAAAGATAGGCTTGAGTGGGCAATTAAACGAAAAGGTATAAGTATTACTCGGTTGGGGCAGAAAATCGGCATGACCGGATCTCCCATACGAAGGATGATCAGGAAGAAAATTGACCCCCACCCTTCCTCCATAATGAAGCTTTCAAAAGCCTTGCAAGTCGATTATATGTGGCTCTACAAGGGTTATAATAAGCAAGCAACAAAACCTATATTACCTAAAGAGCGTTTAAAATACGCATTGCTTCAGAAAGGATATTCAATAACTCAATTCGCAAAAGTAGTAAATGTCAGCCAGCCAACTGTTAGCCAATGGATAAATGGAAACGTAATTCCACGAACAAAACAGAGAAAGATAATTGCGAGATTATTAAGCCAGGAAGAAAGCTGGCTTTTCGAGGGTATTGCTGGATGGAAATCCATCAAATTTAATCAACGATTCCTTATCGCAATTAATAAACAAGGCTTGTCACCCGAGGACCTGGCCAAGAAGATGAAGTCCTCCCCAAAAACGATCATAAGGTACACCAAAGGAGCCATCCCAAACAGATCGAAGTGGGAACAGTTATCGAGGCACTTACAGGTGGAGAAAGATTGGTTATTTACTGAATTTGACCCAAGGCGTAAAAAGAAGAGATATATACCTATTGAATTTAATAACGCAACATGGGCTCGCTTCAGACTTGCTGCCCAGTTAGTCGGAGTTACAACTGATAAATATCTTCAATTATTTATGGGTTGGTCAGCCGTTAAGCCAAAATATTTCAGTAAGAAGAAGTCCATGCAATATAATACTATCCTTTCGCTGGCCGTTTCATTTGGGGTACAGGTGGATTGGCTCCTTTTCGGAAAAGGTGATATGATAATACCAAATGGCTATTATCCAATTGAGAACCTATGGCGTAACTTTCCGGAGCGAATGTTATACCTTGCTTGGAGTAGAAGTAAAGTAAGTCCAACCCAATTAGCTAAACAACTTGGGGTTACTAAACAAACAATATTCAATTACAAAAGCATATATACTCACTACACCCCAGATGACAGTAAGATTAAAAAGATCGCTAAGTCTTATCAAGTGCCTGTAAACTGGTTGATCAAAGGAACGTATAGTGATTCATTCTATAATTCAGAAAGAAGGCTGATACTAAGAACATTTCCAGGCCTTAAAAACAATATTTTCAATACATTCAAAAACAAGACTAATGGGCATATTAGGGTAAAGTGTGAAAAAGGTAAGTGGAAATTTATACAAATCCGGAAGAAATAGAGAATGGTGCAGAGCTAACTGTTTGGATACCAAAAAGAAATAACTCTCTTGTAAGTTTCTTCTGGCGTATGCATATAAACCTTATAGGTACCCAATTCTGTGTATCGTACAATTAGGTGAGATCCATCAACACTAAATTCAGATGGGTATTCTTTGTTCTTGATCTGAAACCAAGTCAAGTTATTCGCATTGCGTGTTCGCAGCCTGAAACTTATCTGTTGCGCCTTTCCGGTTTCCTGGTTAATAATACTAATGATCCTCTTGGTAAAATCTATTGAAACCACTGCAGTAAAGGGTTCAGGTTTGGCCGTCTTAGTGAATACCTTACGTCGGGTATCATACCCAAATTCAGTCATGCCAAACAATAAATTGGAAGTAAATTCAACACTTTTCGGAATGGACCGGGCCTTTCTATAGTTGGGACCTTGTGCGGCTAGCGTAAATGCTAGCAGAGTAAATATTAAAGTAAGTGCATTTGACATTGTGCAATTGAGTTGATGGTGTAAATTTGCAAAACAAAAATCAAGATTTGATGAGATTAATCCTATTTATATTTGTTTTTCTTACCGGGTTGGCACATGGTCAGGTTACTATTGTTCAAGAAGCGTACTACGCTAAAGTTCAGGGCAAAATCATTCCGCTCGTTATCAAGGAGCAATACAAAAAGGTTAGTACCACGAATATTCGTAATGGAAAGTACGTTAGGTACACATTTGAAAAGATTGATGAATTTGGAGACAGAATAGTATTGAAATTAGACTTTGAGGGGGAGATTTTGGATAATGTGTTCCTCGAACTAGAATCCTTACGGCCAAAATTCTTTAATGAAATACAAAGAGACTGGCAAAAGGCAGAGCTAACATTTCCTTACGATGACCATTTTAGAACCATGGCGTTTGAAGATTTGCTTTCAAATGTAAAAATAGAAGTGAAAATTCACAGTGAGACTATTACAGTAATAACTCCGACCATTCATTATAAGTGGTAAATTAAGTGCTTTTAGATGGCTCTATTTTTTCTGACATAAATAAAGATTACAGCAGAAAGGTAAGTCCATAAATATTTGACCATATCAGCTATCAAATCACCTTCTCCCCCTCCTCCATTCCCAAGGTGCGATTGGATTTGGGTCTTTCCAAAGACCTAGTTTGAATTCACTTGCTGTAACTTCCGCGTTTGCCAGTTCAGAATCCTTTGAATATTGCTTATAGTGCCAGGCAAAACCGGCTGCGACAATTGTTTTATTAAACCAGCTGCCATCACTTAGATAGATGTCTGCTATGGTTCTGCCATACCTGTCTTGACTGTGGGGGACTACACTCACCTCTTTCCCTGCTAAAATACTAGCCGCAAATTCCTTCGCTTTTGTTCCGTATGGCTGCCCAGATTCAGGAGCATCAATCCCATTCAACCGCAATCTGATGGCCTTCCCATCTCTCAATACTTCAATGGTATCGCCATCGATAACTTTAGTTACTTTCCCTACAAACGGATCAACACTACCAGTGTAGAATAATGAGATTAATAAAAAGACTAGTACTTTCATAACACTTTCTTTGAGTTCAAATCACATAGAATAATAGCTCAAGTGTACCGTACAAAATGCAAAACTAGTTTGGTCTAATTGAATTCGAGTTGAGATGCAATTTTTGCCATACACATAAGTTGGAATTTATAACTTTTATAGCTCTTTAAAGAGCCAATATCATTTTATAAAGTAGATTGAATTATTAACTAACCTCTCCTACTCAAAAGCCGAATAGAATAAAAGATCTTAAGCCTTTTCGAATTCAGTAACAGAAATCGAGTGAGATTTCTTCTTTTTTGGTGTCTCCCGAATGTTCTGAATTACCCTAAAGATCATAGAGCCAAATGCCAATAGAACACTGGCAATTAGGACTAAAAGGAGTGAATTTTGAAGTGTCATTTCCATTATTCATTAAAGTTAAGAATTACGGTCTACATACCAAAATACGGCCAAAAATAGGCCCAATGATACCAAAAACATGATTATTACAAATATAAGCAGTAGTGAATCTGATGTATCTGGAGTATCCTTAGTCATTAACGTAAAAATCCCAGCTCCGGTTCCTATGATAAAAGCCGTTAGTGATTTCATCAATTCAGTATATGCCTTTACCTTATTCTCATTCATATCCGTATCAATTTAAGCGTTAATTAATACCTTATCATAAACTCAGCATTCAATTGCTAATCTAAGTACTTCCAAACACAATTTCCCCACCTTTTATAACGCCCCTTCGCAACCCCAATAATTTCTTTCTCCCCTATTCCAGTTTCTTTCGATGCCTGGGAGATACTCTCAAACCTATTTATAACATTACCTTTAAGATCATATTGAACAACTGCCTTTCGTCGGGTGCTTCCACCATGAAGTGGCCAGGTAGTTCTATCAGCATATTTTAAATGGCTATCTCCTACACGCTTTCGCTTATAGGCTCTCACAGACTTTTCCTGTACACTTACCAGACTTAGATTACCTACAGTACAATCAAAACCATTGCCATTCGTGTTTATTACGCACAGATTATCATCATTATAGTTTATCTCCTCCACAAAAGCTGCATAAACAAGTCGTCTAATATTGCGAAAAGTCATATGACCATCCATTGATAATGCAACCTGAAGGTCTATGGATGGCTTACCTGTTAATAAATTTCTGTGTTGAATAACTTTTTGAGATAAAATCCTTCCCTTTATAAATTGCTGTCCAAGCCGAACATGTGGAATGTAACGGTCAATTGATTTTACCCTACCTAAAGACGATATTTCGTAATAACCCTCAAACCCCAAAATACTTCTCCATCTTTCACCAGGTATACTTTCATATTGTTTTTCAAGATAGTATTCAGCCTTTTCCACAATTAAATATAATACAAATATCCATCCCAAATTTGGTTGACTTAGAGGCCAAAAAATTAAAACAATACTGAACACTTCTTGACGAATTTACTTGTAATTACAGCTTAAGTTTAAAACACTCCTAGTTTGGTCTAGATTTCATAATTTTGCCATCTACCATTAGTTGTAATGAATGAAGCTGCCTACATCAGAACAGTTGATTAAGGAATATGAGCTATTCTTAAGCTCTACTATGAGAAAGCCGGGTAACCATTTAAGCGTTCTTTCAGGTCTTCTTAAAAAGCAACCCATTGATGTTGAAATCAATATAAAGTTACTGGTTGAAAATCTATATACACAGAAGGAAAAAGAAGGAATAGATCTGGGAAGGTTCTCTAAACTTAGGAATTTTGTAAATGATTATGGATATACAATAATTATTAACACCACAAAACCAGCAAGAGTTGGAAATCTTGACATCGTTGACAAATACCTGGAACAGCACGAAGAGATGAAGTATGCATGCACCATATTGAATACCTTTATTGAACGAAATGAAATAGGGCCCAAAAGTGTTGCAACTTTTCTCGATGAAACTCAAACCAGATCAATAAATAGAGGTTCTTATGCTAGATTGATAGAACGATTCCTAATCTATCTTCGAAAAAACAATATTCCCAAACAGTATAAAATCCAGTCTCCCAAAGCAATTGAAAAAGCATTAGTCCAGGCAGGTAGAGTCATAAAGGAATATGAATTGGTGGTGGGGGAAGCGGAAGTAATTACAGATCAAGATTTTGAGAAAATGCTTGATTCTCTGAAAGATGTTAAAGAAAAAGCAATACTAGAACAAGTAGAAAAGGGAATTAGTATTACTGATATTCCAAATATTACCCTCAATGATGCTCCAGAATACCCCTACACACTCGAATACATAAAAAGTTACAGAGTAACCAGACCTAAGATGCCGCTATTCTACAATGTAAACAGACATGACATCATTAAATTGGTACATAAGTGCTGTGCGCTAATTGGAAAGCCCAATACAGATGTTAATACGTTTAGAAAATTACGTGAGATGGCAAATAAACTGAAGGAAATGGATTCTGAAACAATGGTAGTGAAGACATACCATTCTAAGTATAAAGGATAATTCGAACATTAAAGAAAAACAAATTATCCTTAGCGTAGTCGTATCCTTCTCGTTGTTTTACGTTTCATACACTACGCCTGATCAAGACGATATATAAGACTACCACGATTGCCAAAATAATTATAGAAAGAGATACAATCAGCAGAACTTGATAATTTGTGTCTTCCTTTTTGGACAGGATTTCAATCTGAACTAGATCTTCCTTATACTTATGTGTCAATTCAATATCATTAAATTCATTGTCAATTCTCCTCTTGACATCATTTAGCACCTGGCCTTCAAACTTTTTAAGCACTGTGTACTTATCATGGTAATACGTTGCTGAATCAATTATACCCAATCTCATAAATAGAAGGGAACGAAGCAGATTGAATGAAACCCGGTCACGCTGTCGCAAATCATTTCCGAGTTCCCACATTAGCAGATTTGCATTTTGATATTCAATTACTTCACCTCTACTATTAAGTGCAATCTGAGTGATTACGTCAATGGATCGAAGTTTGAAGTATTCATTTCCCATTTCCCTGGATAAGGCCAACAAACGATAAGCATGCTCCTTAGCTAAACTAAGATTGAGGTTCTCTAACTCTGAATAAGCTAATGTATTGTGGATCACTAATGAATTAGTTCCAACAATCTCCGATTTGAATTTAGTAACAAGAGAGTCCAAATAAGCTTTACCAATATGTGCACTTAAAGTGTCTCCAACTTGAGTGGAGTATAAAAGAATATTCGAGGCAACTGTGGCCACTACTCTGATTGTCTCTTTTTTATTAAATTCATCTACTGAATTCGGGTAACGCAGAGAATCATATGCTTCCATTAGTGAGCTACGATAAAACTCAATGGCTTTGTTGGGATCTCCAAGAGTTTCATATAATAGACCTATATTCAATTTAACTACAGCCTGGCTCTTATGAAGCAATTCAGTTGCATTTAATGTTTTACGATAGTACAACATGGCAGAATCATAGTCTCCTAAATTGTAAAACAGAAATCCAGCATTAGAGTAGTTATAAAAAAGAGATTCCAAATCATTTAGCCTTTGAGATAGGATCCTGTGCTTTAACAGATAATCCTTGGCTAACTTATTATGACCAAGCTGCATGTTTGTAGTGATTATCGCCATGTAAATCCTACCCATTAGAACTGAGTCACGATTCATCTTCTCCATAGTGTAGAGAACATCTAGTACACCATTTGGGTCAGTTTGCCTAAAATTATTAATGTACGGCCTGACTGAATCAAGATAGTGTTGAACGGATGGGGTATTCTGGGATTTAGCATCAAATCCAGTTAGTAAACTTGTGCATATCAACACAATGAAAACCAATCGGGCAGTTATCGGTCGTTTCATAAGATTTTTACAAAATACAGAATAACATAAAAACCTTAGAGTAAACCCCGGCGGATTTATTTAATTTTCCTTTTTGGAATGTATCCGAAGGGCTTCCTTAACCAACTTAATTCCATAAGGATATTCTTTAATTGCCATAGGTCAGAAACGGACCACTCGTACTTAATTCCTACAGAATCATAAAATGACAATGTGATGCGACACCTACCAATCTTTGGGTCTCCCTCAAATTTAGACAGGATTTCATATTCCTCCACCTCCTCCGTGGACCGCTCAACTAATTCATGGTCCAGATAGCATACCAAGCGCCCCTTACCCTGAATTACACGTAAAATATGGACAGTATTTGAATTTGGCCGGCTCCTCTTAGATCCATATGGCGTTGAATAGTCCTTTTTTTGGACCCTAAAAACCCCAGGTTCAAGCTTCATCTTAATTACGCATTTTAACAGGCTCTACGAAAGACATTTGGTTTTCCATGGAATATGCCCACCGCACATGAGAACGTTCCTCAAACCGCGTATTTTAAGCCTAAATTAGTGTAAAAATGGAGAATAGAACATGATGTAGCAAAATTGCTACAACTGTTGCTATATTCACAGCTAGAACCAGTATATATGGCCAGAAAGACCAAAATAAAGGAGGCTTCTCAAAAACTTACACAAACCAACGTCAGGTTACCCAAAAAAGTTAGAGATAACACTTTCAAATTGGGATATGAGATAACCGAAGGGATAATAAAGGCTAGCAATATCCACTACTTTTGTGGTCGCGCAACGCTTAATGAGCTGAAAGGAAAATTTACAAAAGGGGAGCTAAGCCAACTTGCCAAAGCCCAACATAATAGAACTCTCCCGGCAGATGAGCATCTTCATTCTATTAGAAACTACCTTGCCTTCTTAGAAGACCTGATAGACCAAAACCAAATCCAATTTACTAGTAAACGATCTACCCTTGAAAAGATAAAGGCACTCACCTCCCATCAAATTTGTATTTTGCGCGAAGAAATAGATATCGCTTGGAAAAAGTATGATGCGAATCAGAACAATAATGATATTGACAAACTGATTGAAAATCTAACATAAAATGGATTTGTTTATCCCATAAGCTAAAAAAGGTGACAAGATTATAATCCATGGCCACCTTTATTCTAAATTTATGGAGCCCTCTATTTCATAGTATCCATAAGATTATCACCATCGATATCGCTTTCTCTAGCACTTTGCGCTTCTTCCTCTGAAAGTTGATTGAGGCCATACTTATCGATATAGGCTCGCACAATTAGTTCATTTGGAACATCGTTATCTTCTTTCCAATAAGTATGTTCATCCACATACTTCAAAAAATGTTCCAACCTGCTTATAATATCCATAACGATTACTTATTAACGAACCTACCATATGGGATCTGGCCAACCCATGGAAGTTCAAGATTTCATTTTTGTGCAAGTATAACCAGCTTGTTTCAACATATCTCGCCTGTCCTTAGCATCCGATCGAGGTAGACAAAATTTACGTCTATTAAGTGGCTTTTCACAGCTATAGCATAATTCATTTTTACACCCCGACACTAACACTACAAGTACCCAGATAAATACAATCGCAAGTAAAGCTATTCTCTTTTCCATAGAGATTGATAGTTAATGAATGTTTTTCAAACAATGATTACACGTTACTTTTGATTGGTTATCTGTGTGAGCAACATCTGTAGTAAAGTGCCTATTGCAGTTAACTTTTGCCCCTCCCCATTCTCCATATGGAGCATAATGAATTTTGTATTTCACACTAAGTAGTTTCATAATATTATTGCTCTACTCGGCCAAATAATCATTCTTTCACACTGGCCGTGTATCGAAGTTTCTTTTCCTTATTGATCTCTAGAAACGAGACTATACCATCAACGTAACCCTGAGCCACCTGATCGCACCTCCTTGGTGCCCAAAGCACTTTACCTGATTCTGGATCGACTAATTTAATCTCCTTCTTGGAAAGTGCTGCAGCCTCATTTGCATTGTCCTGGAGCAAGGTTTCTCCGTATACAACGGTTCCTCTAATCATTCTCAATTGTGGCAGATTTCTAGCATATACCCCTGGCTCACGGGTTAAGTTACTGACTGGATACAGTTTACTTTCTGGCTTAATGGAAGCACGAGGCACGCCAGTAAGTTTAGTTTGATGTTCCAAGATTAATCCTGATAAGGTGAGACTATTATCGATATCAGGAGAAACTAAAAGCCTTAGAAAATCCAAAATCGCATCAGTTTTGTCAAGTTCATTATAAAGGAATCCACCAGGAATAAAGATCATGTTATAGTTATCCTCCGTTGGTTTATAATACCTCTCTGAGTTCACTGGCCTGCTGTTGTCGGAAGCATTATAATGAAGTGACAAAGTTACATTAGCTCTATAAGTATTGGCTTTATCGATACGACTTCTGAAGTCAAGAAACTTGTAATAATTAAATAACTTGTTTCTATTCAGGTTTGAGGTTGTATCCTTAGCAGCAAGTATCAGTTCATCGTAATATGCCCTACTCACATCATTATACTTCAAAGACCTTGCAATCGATGAACTAAATCCATCCTCCTCCTTCAACCAAGATGCAAAGCTAACCCCCAGCGCACCGGCACCATAAGGCCGTGTGATCATGACACTATGGCAACCAAGCTCTGCCAATTTTTGCTTTATCAATAAAGCAGTAACATAACTTAAATGCGCTTCAAAAATACTAACATCCTGATCCGTTTTGGCATCAGTAGCACTCATCCGTAATATTCTACCTTCAAGTAAAGCCTCCTCAAGGTTCCCACCAAAATGTCCAGGATCCAACACCACAGACAATTCCTTCAAGTCAGTGGGATAATCCGTATAATGGTTATACTCTATCACATCAGAATAATGCTGAACAGCTTGTGTCCCCTTATGTTTAAACAATTTTTGAATCTCATAATAATCAGAGTTTTCAACATTACTAATAAAGTGTCCCATTTCATTCCAATAGATAGAATATTGGGGCCGGCCATTAGGTGTCCTTAAGTGTATGCCATTATTATCTATGACAACTCTCTGGGCTAATTGCTTATCCTTAACAAGTGCCAGGACATTTGCCTCTGCCCTTTCTTGTAAATAGGAATTGATTTGCTGACCATTTCCAGCAAAGCTTGTTAGAAGCAGGATAAAATACAGTATTGACTTCTTCATGTTAGTTAGATTTAAATGAAATAATTTTTATTTACTTGATGAGGTATCTGTTTTGTCCTTAGTAGGCACTCGGGTGTTTTTCCCTTTATTTAGGAAATAAACCCAAAAGAAGAAGGCTCCAAAAAATAATGCATAGCTTGATGCTATCAGTATTTGTTTAAGGGAAATATCTATTCCAAATTCCATTACAGTATTAATTAGGCAATTACATTTGAAGTTTCATGGGACAGTTCCAGCAATTTAGATTTTACCTTCTCTGGTAACCGAGGGCTAAAACGAACCCCACCTTTATTATCGGTCCACTTTGATATCACTTTATTCTCTACTAAATCAATAATTTCAATTACACCATTTTTCTGGGTAGGAATAAATCGCAAGGTTGGTGCGTTTGTACTTGAATCGCGTTCGAAAATTGCACTGTTACGTTTTCTGTATTCCCTTTTTATATCACTGCAATTTTTCTTTGCACAAAGCACTTCATAGTTTTTATCCAAAAGGACATACTGATACTTAATCCCAGACGGAGTGTTGATAATTGACACAGCAATTCCGTATGGTTCAAATTCCGTTCGCTGGTGGAAATAAGGAAGACTAATAGCTTCAATTGGACCAATCCAGTCTCTCATTCCTTCATCAATCGCTCTGGCAAGTTCCTGGGCTGACTCTTCTGATTTTGCCAAAACAATTACACCTGCCTTAGGTCTTTTCAATCCCTGTTTTACAGAATTGATACACTCTCTGGCGACAACGATAAATCTCTGCAATGGTAATTCCATAATTATTTGGGTTTATAAGTTTATGATCCGCACGCTTCACAGTCAGGATTGTCGATACTACACGCTAATGGAAATTGTTCCACCTGGTGCTCCTTTATTGTTAATTGATTGAAATCTTGTTTCACACTAAGTTCAACTAGAGCTTTTCCATTTTTAGAACCATTGTGTCCGTTAGCTCCATTGGTTTGATGCGCCTTGACCTTCTCCTTGTCGACAGTAAATTTTATTGCATCTGCGGCAGCATTGGTTCTTAAGTAGTACATACCAGTCTTAAGTCCCTTTTTCCATGCATAAAAGTGCATTGATGTTAATTTACCTGGAGTCACATCTGATAGATGGATATTTAAGGATTGGCTCTGGCATATAAAGGCAGCCCGATCAGCTGACATATCCAGTATAGACTTTTGTGATATCTCCCATACAGTCTTGTAAATATTTCTGAGCTCCTCCGGGAGATGATTCATATGGGCAATTGATCCATTTGAGGCAATTAGACTTTGACGCATTTCCTCATTCCAAACCCCATGGCTAATTAGGTCATGTAAGAGGTACTTATTAACCATAATAAATTCCCCAGCGTTGGTCCTTCGATTATAAATGTTAGAGGTATAGGGTTCAAAGCATTCATTATTACCGAGTATCTGAGAAGTGGAAGCAGTAGGCATTGGAGCTATCAATAGAGAGTTTCGTGCACCAGATTTAACTACACGATTACGAAGTGATCCCCAATCCCATCTTTCACTTGGTTGAACATCCCAAAGATCAAATTGGAACTTACCTTGGCTTAACGGTGAGCCCGGAAATGATTCATAATGACCCAATACTTCAGCCAGTTCAACGGATGTTTCCATGGCAGCAAAGTAGATAGTCTCAAAAATCTCCCGATTAAGTTTTCCTGCTCGTTCACTATCAAAAGCGAGTCGAAGTTTAATAAACACATCAGCCAGACCTTGTACTCCAATACCAATTGGCCGATGTCTCATATTTGAAGTCTTCGCCTCCTCGACAGGGTAGTAATTGATATCAATCACCTTATTGAGGTTGCGAGTGATTACTTTAGTTACTTCGTAAAGTTTACGGTGGTCAAATTCACCATTCTCTACAAATCTTGGTAGCGCTATCGATGCAAGGTTGCAAACCGCTATCTCATCATCAGAACTATACTGAATAATTTCTGTGCATAGGTTGGAGCTCTTAATTGTACCGAGATTTTGCTGGTTACTTTTCGAATTGGCGGCATCCTTATAAAGCATGAATGGGGTACCCGTCTCAATCTGACTTGAAATGATTTGAAACCATAAATCCTGAGCTTTTACTTGTGTTCCCTTCCCTTCCCTTTCGTATTTTGTATAGAGTGCTTCAAATTCATTGCCGAATCGGTCAGAAAGACCAGGAGCTTCGTTTGGACAAAATAAAGTCCACATTTCGTTCTGCTCTACCCTTTTCATAAACAGGTCCGGAATCCATAATGCGTAAAATAGATCTCGCGCTCTCAGCTCCTCTTTGCCATGGTTCTTCTTTAGTTCAAGAAAATCCTTAATGTCAGCATGCCAAGGCTCCAAATAAATAGCAATAGATCCTTTTCGCTTCCCTCCACCTTGATCAACATACCTGGCGGTCATATCGAAATTTCTCAGCATTGGCACTATCCCATTGGATGTTCCTCCAGTACCTCTGATGTAGGAGCCTTTAGATCGAATGTTATGTATAGATAATCCAATTCCACCTGCAGACTGAGATATTTTCGCGCAGTCCTTTAAAGTATCATAGATACCATCTATGCTGTCATCCTTCATTGCAAGTAGAAAGCAAGACGATAGCTGTGGTTTTGGTGTACCTGCATTAAATAATGTTGGCGTGGCGTGAGTAAACCACCTTTCAGAAAGCAACTCATATGTTTCCAGGGCAGCATCGATCTCATGGCCATGAATACCTACAGCAACACGCATTAACATGTGCTGGGGCCGTTCAACTATCACCCCATTTACTTTCATAAGGTATGATCGTTGTAGGGTCTTGAAGCCAAAATAATCATAACCAAAATCTCGGTCATGAATAATAGCAGAATCCAATTGTTGGGCATGAGCTCTTACTACCTCCATAAACTCTCTGCTGACTAGTGGTGCTTTAGCGCCTGTTTTGGCATCAACATTGGTAGCCAATAGTTTCATCACACTAGAGAACGACTTCATTGTTGTCTTGTGGAGGGATGAAACTGCAAGTCGGGAAGCCAGCAATGAATAATCCGGATGCCTTAGTGCCATTGTAGCAGAAGTCTCAGCTGCCAGCTCATCTAATTGAATTGTTGTTACGCCATCAAACAGGCCGTCAATTACTTTCTGTGCTACCTTATGGGGATGAACAAAGTCTGTATTAAGGTTGTAACATAACTTCTCAATGCGGCCTAATATTTTGTCAAACCGAACTGATTCTCGTCTTTGATCTCGCTTTACAACATACATAATGGCTGGAATTTGTTTAGTAACAATTCCAACACAAAAGCACAGTAGAGTAGACTTCCACCGACGGGTTTAATAGAGAATAAAGTTTTTTGCCAAATCAGGATCCTGACAGGGTTCATAAACTATGATGTTGGAATTCTCTTCTAATTAACTGCCTTTATTCGTAAATCCCAAATCCATGGCAGAAAATATTAGGGATAATACTATTGTGGAGGTTACTTTTGCTCAAAAGGGTAAATAAAAAAAGACCAGGATATGTCAAACTGGTCTTTTTTTTGAAACCTCTGGGAATCCGTCTGATTTAACCAGGGCCTACCTAAACCTAAACCTTAACGCAAAAGAATTACTACTATGAGTTGGAATTTTGTGCCTAGCTGGGGTTAGCAAACTAAGCCGCGTGTAGTATTAAGAGACTGGGAAATCGTTTTAGTGTCAAAAATTTAAAATATTTTTTTGTGGGAGGGGAATGGAAGAGCTATATAGCTGATATTCAGCTATTTATTTGATGATTGGGGGAACCACATTATAGGTCGAATCATTCAATTTTACTGCTTTCAGCGGCTTTGGCACCACCATTCTGAGGATTTGATCAATACCATCGTACATATTAAATACCCCACTTACCAGTTGCGTATTGACTGTAGGATCACGATGAATTCTAATTCTAAAAGATCGTTCAATGTCATCAAGTACCATCCCAACTGGCTCTTTGTAATATGAAAAATAACCGTACCTCCACCCTCCTAATCCACTCAGATTATCAATAGCCAAAGTCTGACCTTCTCCAGAATAATAGCGGAATTCATTACCACTACCTACATTGATTTCTTTGGCAGTCGGATCATTAATTACTCTAATTGTGGCACCTGGCCCTGAGCCTACTGATACTTTTTGATACGGTCCACGTGCTACCATATTCAATGTGCCTTCATTGAGAGTCACAATTAAGGAATCAGTTTCTATGATTAAATGACCTGGTTGCAACATTTTTACAAACATCTCAGATGCATTTGAACTCGTGCGGATAGCGCCATTGTAATTTCTAACCTGTATATCAACCTTTGAACCAGGAGCAAAGAATATTTCATTTCCGTCAATTCGAATAGACTCAACATTGTGCCCAACAGGAATTGTGATATTGGTCGAGCTAAAGAAAAAATAGACAAGCAAGGCAAAACCTATAGTGAGGGCAGAAAGTGCTCCAGAAAGAATGTAGATGGTCCGTCTTCTTCTTTTCTCAAAATATTCAATTTTGGCTTCAATAACTTTGTCAATGGTTTTGAAATCGATGTTAAATTTTGGCAGTGGCTTCCCTGCCTCATCATACAATTCCTTGTAGACAATTTTGTATTCTTCTACCTTCTTTTGGTAGTCCAAATCCTGCTTCTCGTTATAATTTTTATTTTCGTCTTTAGACATCAAACTATTCTTTTGACTTTTTGTCTCCTCTGGCTGCACTCACAAGTATATCAATTACTTCTTTTTTCATACGAAAATATGTACTCCGACTTACGTCAAGGCTTTCCATAGCATCTTCCGTATCGATTTCGTCATGACCAACCAATTGCATGGCAATATACTGCATTTTAGAATCCATCGAAGAAATGCATTTGTTCACGATATCAATTAATTCAAGCTGATGGTCAGAAATCTGATCAGTTTTTAAGTCTTCCATTGCCAGAGCAACAAACTGCTGATGAGACTTCTCTTTTCGATAATTATACAGTACTTCATTGTCAATAAACTTAAATAGCCAGGCCTTTGGGTAGGTAATTTTATTTCCCCTTCTTGTTTCTTCAAGGAGTCTAATGAATGCATCTTGCGTGAGATCCTTGGCCAACTCACGATCAAAGTTAACCTTGGTAGCCGCATAGAGTGCCAATACTCTTTTGTGTGAATTGTACAATATGGTGAATTCCCCGTTGGTCATTTACCTATATCAATAACAGACTTTATCGACTTACTATTTTGGACCGCTAACTTTATCAAATCAACATCACTACTACCAATATGGCATTCCAATTTTAGAATCACCAGATTTTGCTCAGCACAGTCAACTTTTGATTTTATATGTGCTGTAATCTCAGTGGCATGATATGATAGTAACCGGTCATCCATTTTTGCATTATGCAAATAGAACCGTAATATGTTGGATAATATTTCCCAGTCCTTTTCTTCCGGAAGGATGTCTTCTCCAATGACGCAATTCAACTCCAGTTGGAGAACTTCATGCGACACAAGATGTTGTTCATAGTTTAAGAGAATCATTAAAACAATAACTAAGAGTCGGAATTTTATCTATTATAAGCCATTCAAGTATGTAGAAAAATAGTATAGATCTTCAGGACCTCATCATCTGTAAACCTGTGTGGCATAGCAATCTTATTTTTCAGGGTCGATTTTTGCATTCCTAACTTTGTCGCCAACTCTGCCAATTTTAAACCCTTTACCTTCACATAAGTAGGAATTACATTTGATAGCATTACCCTGTCATAAACTATGGCTTTCACCCTTTCCGATGTCAGTTCATTCATAAAACGAATCATACTGTCAGTGTTTTCAGCCATAGGATTCTAAAAATAACAGATAGAATTATACTAACCAAAAAGCCACAAATTACGCCTATAATGACATTTTTACTAGTAAAAAAGCGTAGGAATTTAGCTCTTTAACATAAGAAATTAACTATTTAGTCAGCTTTTTCTCCACCATTATTAAGATTTAACTGACTAGTGGCTTCAATTGTCTTTCTAAGGTATTCCGAACAGGCCCCAACAAGCTCTTTTGCTCTAACCATCTTATCATAAGTTTCACTAACCTTGATTTCTCCCTTGGTAACAGAATCCAGGATTTGCTCAATCTCCTGATCCGCCTCTTCAAAATTAAATTGTTTATTTGTCATGGAATTATTAAGATTTAGATTTTACTTCATTTACTTTAACATCAATTATTGCATTTTGCATTTCAACAATTAGATCTTCATCAACCGAAATGCCCTCACCAGAATCGATTACGTGACCACCCCGACTTACAATTGCATAACCTCTCTTCAAAATCCTTCCGGGATCAAGAATATCTAGTTTCTCAGACTGACTTTGGTTTCTAGCTTTTTGTTTGTCTAGGAAATTAAGTGCTCTTGTAAAAATTAACTCCAACCGACTCTCCAATCTTGCTTGGTCACTTGAAAGCTTATTACTCACTACACTAGCCAATCGACTCATTACCATACGAAGATGTGATTCCTTTTCCTTCAAGAAATTAAGGACGTGAAGTGATATTAATTCAGCCCTATCAAGTATAGAGGATTCAAAGTCCAAACTAACTTGAACAAGCTCTTGCGCTACTTTTGTTGGGGTTTTAAGCGACTTATAAACCATTAAATCGCAAATAGACTGGTTTCTTGTATGCCCAATCCCGGCCAATATGGGAAGGGGAAACAATGCTGAAGCTTTTGCAATACTGTAAGAATCAAAGATGCTCAAATCCAGATCACTACCTCCTCCCCTAATGACTACTACGACATCAAATTCTTGCTGTCTTTTGTAGATATCCCTAAATGCTGTCAACAACTCCTCTTCACTTTTTTTCCCCTGAACCTGGCTCTGAAAAAGCACAGTTTCATAAGTATAGCCATATTCATTAAAGGTTAATTCATGTATGAAGTCCTTATAGCCATCGGATCCAGCATTCCCAATAACTGCTACCCTCCTGGCCACTAATGGGAACCTCCGTGAGTGGTTCGGACTAACGTAGCTTCCACTAACCAACTTAACCCCGTCTACCTGAACTAATCGCTCAAGGCAAGCACGCTTCTGCAACTCAACATTACCTAGTGTAAAAGAGGCATCTATTCCCACAATTGAAAGAGAAAGTCCATATGTAACATGATAATTAACAGTCAATTCAAGCAACACGCTAATACCATTCATAAAGGACTGCCCTGTTGTACTTTCAAAAGCATAAACTTTGTGTAGCGAGGATCTCCAGATTGTTGCATTTATTTTTGCAATGATATCTTCACCCTTCTTTTCTACCAGCTCCATATAAAAACCGGAATCATACTTTTTAAGGTTGCTGATTTCCGCTACTACTGAATAACTTTTCCGTCCAAATGAACCATCAATTACCTGCTTCAACCGTGTGGTTAATTCAGACAAATGAATATAGGTTGCATCCGATTTTACATTATCATTCATCTCTGTCATGCCGCTATTTGTTTTTGCGTCAATAAATCGAATAGTTCTCTTTTCACAGAAATATGGTCATCTGTAACCTCGTCGGCCTTTGTAGATTTTTTAGCTAATATCTCCAGCATAAATTCATCAATGGTATCAACACCAATAAAGTGAAATATATCAACTGGCCGAAGCTGGCCAATGCGATGGACTCTATCTCCTGCCTGCTCCATAATTTTAGGGTTCCAATCCGATTCCAAAAAAGCAACAATTGCGGATGAGGTAAGAGTCCAGCCCAGTCCTCCACTTCTTAAGTTCAAAGCTAATACCTTCTCATCAGGAGAATTCTGGAAATGATCAACAACCTTAATTTTCTTTTTTTCAGACATGTTGCCATCAACCACCTGACAATTGAAATGCTGCTTAATTTTTAACAAAACTTCCGTGTGATAGGCAAACACTACAAGCTTTTCACCTCCAGCGACTACCATATCGGCCCACTGGAAAAACGACTCAAGTTTGCCTAGTGCAGAGAGCAGCCTTAAGCGATTCATCCAAGCAATACCCTGGGTAACATCGATACCATCTCTAAACTGCCTTATGTTACAATATTCAAGCTGATATTCCTGCTCATTAGAAATCCTACTTGTATGATAATGGATTGTCTTGGATGGAATGTCGTTGGCTATTTGAGCCTTGGTTCTTCGCAATGCACACAAAGATGTGAGCCTTTCATTAAGTTCAGTCAAATTTGACGCGCCTTGATAGTCCCATCCAAAGATTGTCTTCTTTGCACCGCAATATCTGATAATGAAATTCTCAAAGCCACCAAAATGGGTATCCAAAATATCAATCAACATCAATTGCGCCAGCAACTCACTTGGCCGGTTCATGATTGGAGTACCGGTTAATAAATAACGGATAGGCATAAACTGGCTTAACCAACGCAAGGACTTAAATCTGCCCAGCTTGAAGTTTTTTATTTCATGTGCCTCATCTACTATGATACTGATCGGAAATGTTGCCTGCAGCTCAACAATATAGTCTTTTACTTTATTGTAGCTAAGTATGTAAACATCCGCAAGACAATTAACTGTCTGATTGGCTCCCAATACCTGCACTATTCTATCTGGAAAAGCTTTGTGCCACGTATCTTTCCATGTATTTTTCAACCCGGATGGAGCCACAACAATACATGGGAATGAATTACCAATTTCAACAGCAGTTAAAGCCTGAACGGTTTTTCCTAATCCCATATCATCCCAAAACAACGCACGGTTATGGTTCAGAAGGTATTGGACCCCTTCAACTTGAAACTTTTTTAATTTGAAAGTTCCAACACTATAAAAATCAGGTTCTAATTGCTTCGATTGGTGGAGGTTCTCTAATCGTGAATTGTATAGTGAGAAGCGAGTAAATATATCCTGCACAGATTCATCCCTAATTAAAATGCCGGGCAATTCAAGGAGCCCTCGCATATTGGCAGGATTAAGCTTTAACTCCCATATTTTCTTGTCTCCATTCCATTTAGGGAAATGACAAAATCTGTGAATAGCCTTAACTAAGTCAGGCGAATATTTTGATTTAAGCTCAAGGGTTAAACCATCTGTGGTCGATATATAGATTTGGGAGTCCATTCCACTTTAATATAGGCGAAATTCAGTTGACTGTTTTTCGTCATTCTGAAAAATTGACTACGCCAATGACACTTATTAGTATGTCAACCTATCAAATTCACCTTTTTCATCAGGTGCAGGGAGGACATAGACCGTATCAATATACCTCTCGAAATAATGATCGTGAATTTCTAATGCCAGTTCTCTCACAATCATTATTGAGTCTCCGCGCATCTCTTGGTGCAATTCCTCTTGTTTAATTGATGGGGTACCACTTAAAACAAAGCCAAAAAAGAATACAGCAGAGACAGAATAAAGCGATAGAAGGAGCTTATTTGCTTTCATGAGTTTGGAATTTTAATAAAATTACTGAAAGCTCCTCAGACTCCCAAAATCACCGATTATCTCTTATTTCGAAGTCTGGCTGGGAGTCTATCAGGGTCTTTTCGTGCATTCCCATCCGCACTGGGGCGCTTCCAGGGGGGTATTGGGATATACCATTCTGGATCAGGCTTAGCCACCGGTTCGATATAATTTGGAGAGGGTTCCTGGCTGATTTCAGCCAACATCAACCATTTAATCTTAACTCTCGCATGGCTCTCAAGTTTTTTCTTTTTGATTCGCAATTCAGGAAAAGTTTTGGCGTATGCACAGAGGTAAGGCAAATTACGTTGCTTGCCTAGAAGCAGCAGTGAACATCCTTGTGACTTTGCTTCCTCCTTGAATTGCTCAAAATAGTAATGAACAGGGTTATTTTTCATCGCTACGAAATGTGATGAAAATGTCATTACTGAACCGGAGTGACGTAATTCTACTTCATAAGAGGGTTTACTCCTCTTTCCTTTACCTGGAATAACTTCACGGACCTTTGCGGTCACCCCAGAACCTATCAAACGAACAGTTTGTCCTTTGTAAATCGGCATTCTAAGCGTATAACTATAAGTTGGCCTTTCAGATCAAAAGTAAGAAAGAACACCATAATTTGGCCAGTATATTGGAAAGAATAACAAAGGTTATTTCCTTATGGTATATCATTCCTAAGAAGTTTTAAGATTGTCAATTTTAAATACCTTTTCGCCTTGTATTTGGTAACATCTATCCGCTGATCAGGACCGATCAAATGCGTAATAGGTAGTTCTCCATTTAAACAAATCACCCACTTCCTTGATTTTGGATAGCACTCAACAACTCCTTGTGGATAAATAAACTCAACCTTTGTGGGTAGTCCAACCCGTATTTTCGAAAGTTTCTTCCTTATCTCATTTAGGAATCAGTATGTCATTACCAGAATTGGTAGTTTCATAAAGTGAAAATCAACTATCAGTACGGTGCTCATTCCAGCGATTGCGCATATCTTCGGCCAGTGTCCCTTTGGAATCTTTGGGACAAAGAAAAAGATACACATCAAGGGCCACACAAAAGCGCGTGAGCATGTCTATATTAAAGGCCCATTTCCCGTTTTCAATTTTAGCAATAGTAGCTTTATCCAAATCCATAACATCAGCAAGTTGCTTTTGGGAGAGCCCCTTCCCTTCTCTACACTGACGAAGCCAGTCGCCTATCAAGCGTCTGACTTCATTGAGATATTCCGCATTTATATTTCCCTTCATCTTAGACGCTGGTAGTTTTTTAAATGGCCGGATTTTCCCCCAACCATAAACTTTTGTTTACCCTTAATTCCATAATCCTCATCAGAGATTGGCTGATCAAGTGTAATGGTCGTAGCCTGAACGCCATCACAGTCATACTGATTCGCGGAGTAAGAAATGCTCATTTGAGGTAACCGCCATACCCCCCAATTAACAGTGTTTAAATAACGCAAAATAATACACAAGTTCGTTACAGTTGCAGGAATTACTTCATTGGCTGACAGTAATTCATTGTATTCTGATTCTATTTTTTCTTTCTCCATTTCCTTTGCACGGATATGTTTCTCCTGCACCATTTTATATTCGTCAGAATTTAAATAGGATAAACGGGCTGCTTCAATTTCATCAAGTTTTGCCTGATATGCCAAAGGAATTTCAGAAACATTACTCCAATCTATTTCAACAGGTCGACAATTATGAGAAGCCAGGTGATCGAAGCACGGATTTATTACGGGGTTTGATTGACATCCATCCTTTGAAACAAATGTTTCCACACCATTAATCATGGTTACGTAGTTACCAGAACGGGTTTTGATTACTTGGGTTTGCATGATTTACTTTGCAGAGTTTAACGACCTGCCCCGGTCGATTAATTAATTTATGAATCAAATTTAATAGGCAAAACGGATTTTCTTAGCAACGATACTAATAAAAGAGGAACCTCACTGGTGGAGGCCTAAACGTTTCTCATTAAGGTACATTCCAACACCAGGATATTCAACAGCCAGGCTATCTAGCTCTCGCTGAAGGTCTAATTCTGTGTTGATGATCTCTGCTATTTCCTTTTTCTTTGTAATCGAGATATCCTTTACTCGATCGTACATTTGATGGTCCCTTAACCATTGGATTTGTTGTTCATTAAAAACATTATCCCTTTTGGGTTGACTCTGGCAACTTAGTACAAACAACAAGAATACTAAAATGAAGTATTTCATTACAAACGAGTTATAGTTTAAGAGAAGTACAAAACCAACTTATTACATAGATCGGGAGGTGCCTCTCAACTCATTATGTAATTCAGTTGAGATATCGGTCCTTAATGCAGCATTCGGAATCTTCATCGTTCTGCGCAAATTGGTTACCGTTTTGACTTTTAATTCCTCCAGCTTTAATTCCTTCTTTATTATCTCTGCAATACTATCATCAGTTAAAGGTTTTGACTTATCCTCAAACCCGACGGCTTTTTGGATCACACTTTCTACACTACCTCTTGTAACATTGATATTAGAAGACTTATCAAGGGACAGATCGAAAAGATCACGGAGTTTAACCATCCCAAAATTCGTGTCAATGAATTTATCCTTACACATTACAGAAATTGTATTAACTGAGAACCCGGTTTCAGCAGACAATTCGGTCATGGAGAGTGGCGATAATTTAGTATGATCACCTGTTAGAAAGAATTCAGCCTGGTGATGCGCAACTAGATCTATAAACGATTGAAGTTTTTTATTTCTGTAATCAATTGAACTAATCAATTCCTTCCCCCTATTAACATAGTCTCGATGAATCTTTACCTGATCCACAACTAGTTTTTGCTTATAATGTTTTTCAACAGTATTGGCATATGATTTACTAATAAATAGGTTGGGGATTGCTGAATTATTAACCTGAGCGGTGAGCTCACCATCATCTGCTCGCACAATAAAATCTGCAACACGATCTTGAACACTAGATTTATAGGTCGATTTTTCAACATCTTGAATAGGATAGGGAGAAAGTTTAGCAATAATCTGAATTGCCTTTTGCAGATTATCTATATCTCTCTCCGTTTTGATATCAAGGGATTTTGCCAGATGCTTATAATCTTTCTTATGTAGATCGTTCCAACCAAATTTTAAAGTTTCGATGGCAAGTTCAGATGCTCTGCTTTGTGGAAGGCGATCCAATTGTATAAGCAAACATTCTCTTGAATCTCTGGCTGCAACACCAGCTGGCTCAAATGACTGAACTACTTTCAATGCTGTCTCTGTATCACTGAGCGTAACAGTTGGTA
Organism: Cyclobacteriaceae bacterium; assembly: GCA_039971015.1. Taxonomy (GTDB): domain Bacteria; phylum Bacteroidota; class Bacteroidia; order Cytophagales; family Cyclobacteriaceae; genus ELB16-189. The sequence goes on along the minus strand of JBDVKV010000011.1, from coordinate 42,555 downwards.
ATTCTTCCTTCAGCTTTTCGGTAAACTGCTGAATGTCTTCGGGGATATACTTCCCGGTCTGGTCTACAGTACCAAAAAGACCATTCTTATCCAGGGATCCAATTATTTGAACGCACACATACTTCTGCTTGTCGCTCAAGGCTGTCATGCGTAATTGCTCAATCAGCTGATCGTTGAGGCTATCTATAGCACTGACTTCAGGACGATACTTCTCCTCAGAGTATCCATCACTTTGCATTTTATAACCCGCAATGTCATCAACCAGGTAATCAGGGAGGTCAAGATCATTTTCATCGGAATGTTCTTGTGTGTCCACCAAATCAGGAATCTCTTCCTCAAGAGAAGGATTTGTGTCTATTTCCTGACGTATATACTGATTCAGTTCCATTGATGGCATAGCGATCAACCGCTGAGCTAAAATAGCAGATTGTGAAAGCTTTTGGGTTTGAGACTGCTGAAGGAATAAACTCATGATGTGTGTGTGTTTAATTACTAAATTCCCTACTACCAAGTCTGACTACCTTCTCAATTCCAGGAGGTAGATCTGATACCAACAACCTTGGTGATAGTTTAACAATTGGTTCTTGAGTTACCTTAAGTTGATTGTAAGGAAGCTTACTATCAAGTAATACTACTTTGGTGCCAAGGGCTTCTCTCATGATGGCACTCTCCCATTTACAATTTTGAATTACACTTTGACTCAAATCGGACTTTCCAAATTTTGTGCCATCTGCTGAAACATTTTCGAATTTGTTCTGAGTTAAGTCAGTATAATTAAAATCTGTATCTGAAATATCAGAGTTAGTAAAACTAGAATTAACCCATTTGGCAGTAATATCTGCTGCAATACATGAACTTTCCCTCAAGTGTAGCTTGGTTACTTGTGCTCCATCCATATGAACAAAATTCAAATTACACTTCTTAAAATTGGTCGTAGAGATTTTAGTGTTCTCTGTAAATTGACAATAAGAAAAATCACATTTTAAGTATTCGGTATATCCGATATTACAGTTTTTGAATTTAGCTCCTCGAGCGTTGAGTTTTTCAACTGTTTGGGTTCCGGTACCAAGACATGATTGCTCAAACTGAACCTGACTGATGTTGACATTGGTTAACAATGACAAGCCAAAATCAACATTGTTCATTCTCGACTTCGGTTTAAAGCTGGCTCCTTGTAAATCTGCCGTGAAGAAAACGTCTCTCCAAAAATCAACATCGAAATGTGCGCCCTGAATCTTAGCCTCAGTAAATTGGCACTCAGTAATATCTTTGGCCTTAATTCTCATACCAGGTGCATGTATACTTGACATGTTAACATCTGACATTTTACAGTCAAGAAGATTCATACCAGGAGCCTCAGCTTTTATGAATGACACATTTGTCAGGTCCGCGTTAACAATAGTGGAATTGGTAAGGTTGGCATTATTGAAGATACCGCCTTCAAATGACAATGGTGTAGACCGTTTTAATGCTGCTTCTGAAATATCAACATTGGATAGATCCTGATTGGATACATCAATTCCTTTCAGATCAATATTTTTTTCAATTGCTGTTAGGAATACTTCTGCAAACTGGCCAGGTGCTTCGAAAAGAACTGAGCCATCATATGCAGATCGAATTTGGGTAGTTTGAATCTTGGCCATGTTTACTTGATTAAGAGTTTGGATGATTTAACAGTAGATAAATCCAACCCGTCAAGCTTAGCCTCCCTTAAGTTCACATTATTAAGTTGAGCATTTGTTACGGTGCCATTTGTTAATTCAGCCCCCCAAAGGATCACCCGGCTTAGTTTTGCATTGGTGAGATCAATTTTAGGGGCCCTCAAACCGGAAAGATTTACGTTGGAAATCTCCTGATTTGATAAATCAAGATTGGTCAAAACAAAATTTCGACCGCATGCCTGTTTGAGTGCATTAATTAAATTGGCTTCTTGCCCTGATGATGGCTGGTAGGTGTATATAACCTTGCCTTGCCGATCCTTTAATTGGTAGTTCATGGCGCAGACTAATAAGTTGGAATTTCATATCTAATTTCGATTTTAATATGGCAAAATCCAAATGGGAAGATCAATATTTTACCAAATTCGGGCTACCTGCCTCCAATACCGGCAATTCAGAAGTTACCGGTTGGGTAAAAAAAATGGAACCTATATACTGGTCCCATTTTAATGTAATCTTTAACTGTCGGAAAAACGCCCTTCTACTCTCGATTTTGCAATAACCGATCAATAGAATCACCATCATACGGGTAATTAGGATCCACATCCTCCGGTAAGGTTTGCCCATACTTTATACAAGTGCAAATCTCACCTTTTAGACAAATGGTAGCTCCTGGTGGCACCAATTTTCTCTTTACAATTGGATATGAATAAACACAAGGCACCATTACCTGACTAGCTGGCTCATGATAAACCGATACTTTTGAGCTATCTTTCATTAGCATATAGGGTAATCTTCGTAATTCAATTTACAACATGTATTATTACCTGGTGGCCAATTCCTTTAGTTTTTTCAATCCAGATACGTGAATTGTGCTTATAACTGACCTGCTGATCTTCATCTCCTTACTCAGCTCAGATGGATCCAGTTTAGTGCAACCATTTACACCGTAGAGGGAATTGAACACCTTGGCCTCTCTATCGGATAATTTGGAAAGCAATCCTTTTACAAAGTTCACTTGAAAATTAGGTTCAAGGAAATCATTGAAGTACTCATCCTGACTTTCATCAGCAATCAATACTCCAGACTTTCTCACTCCAAAATTATCAATTAAGTCGGCCAATTGATTGATGTCTGTAGTTGGCAAGGAATTAGCATTTGCAAATGCAACATATATAATTTGTTCTGCTTTGCAGGCCATAAGCTCAGCAACCTCATCTATGCTTGGAGTTCTTTCCAGCTTTTGTGTCAACTCATTTACAGCCTTCTTGTATCTGCTATTGTAAGACCTGACATGCTGACCTTTTTTTACAAGGTTCCTTGATTGATCAACAAACCCATGTATGTATGCTCTAATCCACCAGACAGCGAAGGAAATGAATTTTACACCCTTCTTAGGGCTAAATTTCTCAAGCGCTCGGATAAGACCAATATTTCCTTCACTAATCAGATCCTCAACAAGAACATCTGGATGAGACTTGGCATATTGAGCCACAACGGACATAACAAATCTCAAATTAGAATTAATCAAAATCTGTTTGGACTGTTCATCTCCTTCTTTATACTTCTGGAATAAATCACTAAAGTCATCAGAAGACAAGAGTGGATACACAGAAACATCATTCATGTATCTCACAATGTTATCACTGGCTTTTGGAAGGATATTTTTCTTACTAATCGACAAACCATTCATAACTATAATTATTTAATAACAATTACAGCTATGGCTAAAGAGCAGTTAATCAATTAAACACCGTCGGTTGGGCGTAGCGAATTAAATATGAAGGTATTGGCTGGAAGTGCCTTGGCAATCTTTCGTTCAAGCTCTAATTTAGTTTGATCAGGCAAGCTTTTAAACCCGGGGATGTGATAGAGAGAATATTGTTGACAGTCAGTATTCATTATAATGAATCCATTATTAGAGTCCACATTCAAACTACCATTAAACTTACTATCTGCATAGGTATTGAATAATTCACGCACATAGACTGTGAAATCTTTCAACCCTTCTTGTTGGGCCAATTCATCTAAGATTTCATTACATCCAGGAAAAGGATCAACCAAAGTTATGCTTGGTGAATAAATTACATATGCACACGGCAAATTCATGATATGCAGCTCGGCAGTGAACATGCCTAATTTTGGCTTAGCATTAATATCTTTTAATTCTACAGTCATAAAAAAGCAATCTGACTAGGCAGACAATTTTCTTTCCTGATTGGATACTTTTACTTCGGCTATTATTATATTGAGATGATCGGTATTTAAGCCAAGCCGTTTTGTGTGCTTCAACAACTTTTCAGCCTCGTCACCGGAAATATCTCCGTCAGCGCTAGCCATTCTTACCAAATCCATAAGAAGTTTCTTAGCATACAACTCATTGGAGGGCGCAACAAATTCATGTTCCTCTGGATGATGAATAATGTAGGATAATTGAATCTCTGAAAATCCATTTTCAATACCAATTTCAATTAACAGTTCAAATTCCTTTGGATGTATATGGCCATCTATTGCTGCCATCTTTACTAAATTAAGAAAGTGTTCACTTGCAGATCGATCCCGCAAAAAGTTAGCAACACCTATAGGATCTGTACGCCTGGTGAGTATTTCACCATAAAAGAATTTTTGCCATAGCATCTGAACAAATCTAAAGTAGGTTCCAATTTTTTTCATTCTTTTGTCATTTGGTCAAAATATTCCTTTGCTTTCTGTGTTTCCGATTTTTCTACCTCCCTAGTTCCGGCAATAATACTGAGGATATTATCAGCAGAATCATTCCAACCAACTGAGTAACCTTCCTTCCTGACTTGAGATATCATAGCACGCTCCGATAAAAGGATGGATGACATATACCTTTGTATTTCGAGGGCTCCTACCAAAGGATTGTCACTATTTTGCCTTATGATATCAGATACCTGGTCAAGAAATTTTGCCACAATTAATAATAGTTAAAGGTCACTGACTCACCATCACTTAAAACAATCTCATTGGCTACTTTGTGGCGTTCAGCCAACGTCATACCCTTCTTTTTACCACTATCCCAATTACTAATTTTAACTGCATGGCCATTAATATTTTCAACTGAAAGAATTAATCTCCCTTGAACAATGTTGGCTCGCGCCTGGAATACTGAGTTGCGATCCAGTTGAATGCCATCGATTGAAACTGATTCATCTGAACGAACCCAAATGAGTTTTTCATTAATTATGGTTTGGGTATTATGGATTTTGGCTGTAAAGAATTGTTTGGGTGTCTCATCTACAACTGCGGTATTTGATGTACTCTTGTAGACATTAAATACAGGCTCCTCCTCCACTTCCTCTTCCTGAGTTTCAGTGGATATCATATTAAAATTTGCGGAATCGACTTTAATTGTAGTTTTCTTTGTTGTCCCTGCAACTTTTGTATTGAATTCCTCTACCTTCTTTTCCGGCTCCTCCTCCACAGCTGAATCCAACTCTATTTCAGGAATTTCAATTTCAATTTTTGGGACAATTTGGCTTGATGCCAATTTTTCTTCCTCCACTTTCTTCTCTTCAATTTTCCTTTCTATCTTCTTTTCAACCATTTCACTTTTAATACCAAGTCCGGAAACAGTAGATTCAACGATCGCATCTACTAATTCGAAATCTGTATTCTTATAAAGTTGAATAACGATAATCACACTTAAGGAGACAGATACAAGGGATAGAATTAAGTACTTTTTCATGAGTTATAATTGATTGGGTGATACTTTTAGTGAATAGGAATCTGCAGGTCGTGCAAGTTGTATTTCCTTACCAATTTTGGTTAATTGTGTGTCAACCTCATATTGTGGCAGTAAAAACAAATTGCCGATGTTAATACAAAATTTATAAATATTAAGAGGCAACGGCATCCCGTGACCTTCAACACAAAATCTTACAACGCGATTCAAATACCACAACTGATGTGAATCTGGAACCTTCCCGGTGAGTGATAAATCCAGTTGAGTATTTTTACCAACAGCCCTAGAATACAACCTGTTTAATATGTAATCATGAACATCTCCCCATTTCACCATTTCACTGCGTAAAAGGAATCTGAGGTTTGCAAATGCCTCTTCTAAATTTTCTGGAGTCTCAATCACCACCTTTTTCTTGTTAAAAAATGAAAACATAATATTCAGGGTTTAGCCAATATATTTAAACATCACACCTAAAGAGGAAAAGAAGCCTACACCTATCAAAAGGATTAGAATAATGTGTAGATCAGATTGAACGGAAAATGCACTTCGGTAGCTTTGATTCTTCATACATGTGCTCTCTACCTTCACCGCTGGTTGCATATTGGCAAAAAGAATGTCTAGCATGAGTTTTGGTTTGCTACTTAGAACTTCCCGTTTCATCATACTAAAAGTTTCACTTCCGTTTGCCGGCATCCCAATGGCTTTAATACCGTAGAAAGTAGCTAATACAGCAGCTCTGGCAACATGAAAGGATTGAGATACAATAACCAATTCCTTGGTACAAAACATCTGTCTTATGCGAAGCATACTATCAAGTGTTCTGTATCCCGCTGTGTCCGCCTTTATCTTTTCCGAAGGAACACCCTTAGCAACCAGGTCATTGGTCATATCCCTTATCTCATCATAATCATCACTTCTCCCCTCACCAGTGCCATCACCACTGAGTATGAAGTAATCCACCTTGCCTTGATTCCATAGGTCAATGGCTTTGTCAATACGGTAGGAATAATAAAGATTTTCACCCTTTCCAGAACTTAACATTTTCGATGTACCGAGGACCAATACGGGCTTTGGCGAATCCAAGATCTCAATGGAGCCAAGATGACTTGCTCCGGAAACATTCACATAGATATTGGTTGCAGAAACAAATACGATAAAAAGAATACTCAAACTGATAAGCTTTTGTACTGAATTTTTATACCAATCAGAAGCTAAGAAGGGAAATCTCTTGCCAAGTGCTTTCCTGCTAAGGTATCCGACTCCAAGGTCAAGGACAACGTAAAGGTTTAATCCGACTGTAATGGCAAGAAGAACAAAAATCCAGTTCCATGTGTCAGCTGCAGAAAAATATCCGGCCAGCATACTGTACATAGTCATCAGGATACTTTTGTCACTTTTACTCAGGCTTAAGAAAAGCAGATCAAGCTTTTCACTGTAGTACAGGAGTAATCCACCTATAAGGAATACAACGTACAATAAAATGGTTAAGGTTTTTTTCATATGTTAATTGTTAAAATGACTTTGCTTCTTCTAAGTCCTTATACCCAACAACTAAATCTAATCGTCTTGAACCATTTCGTTCTCGTAAGCTAATTTCAAGTCTTCCATCGCTGGGCAAGTCATGTCTTCCAATTGCATAGCATAGATACTTGAGTTCCTTTTCTCCAATTTTATTTATGAGGTTATCCGTTTTTATTTTACCTGGTGTAATCACATCATTTTTCCCCTTGCCACCGGGAGCGACAAAAGCAAAGTCCATGAAGTCGATTTCATAAGGACGGTCACTTCGATTTGAAACTAAAATTTTTAGATAATATGTATCTTCATCATACATAATCTCTGCCACTGCAAATACAATCTTATCGAATACGTCAGCCAGCTGTTTGTACCTGTCCTTGGCGGCTTCTATATATCCAAGTCTTCTGGAAAGTGTTTGGTTGGCAATTGTCTCCGATTCTGGAGTGATAGCCCGGGATGCATTAATTAATTCTTCTTGCTTTTTGGCTTTACTGAAATCCAACATCCACAATTTCGGATCAAGTACTGGTTTAAAAGCGATTGTGCCAGAATAGAATCCTTCACCATGACGAATATAAATTGAGGTTGGTGCCGGTTCAGTTTTATTGATCGGTTTTAGTAATACAGTTGTACCATCGATCTGGCCCCCATAATCCCTAGTACCAATATCCATTGTAGATACTGGGGTATTAAAAATGAGAAGAGTGGTTCTTTCGCGGAACACCCAGATAGTATCGACTTTATCCGGAGTAAGAGGTTCCTCAACGATAGGATCATTTTGTACAATTGTGCTATCTGCCTGAGCAAAACAATTAAAAGATAATGCTGCTGATAACAATAAAAGTGAAGCGCGGTATAAAGCCTTCATGCTAAACTATTTTGAGTTGGAATTTCTTTATAAAGAGTCCCCTTTTCAGTGGGCCTCTTTCTACATGGTAAACTTATAAAATCAAATTGGGAATGTAAAATACGGGCCAAAAATTTCAGCTCCGAAGGGACTATCCACCAGGAAATGCACCATAAATCACTAACTATGAGGCAATTAGTTAAAATTCGAAATTGGGTTTCAATCTGATCCTATTGAGAAATATCTACATTAGTAGATAAGGTCCTCGGGGAAAGCAGCGACACCCTTAGATCGGGTAAGGGACACGTAAATGAGGTTTAGTTCTTCCCTAATTCGAGCAATACCAGTGCGTGCTTCATTGGCAGCACTCTCCATATTCTTTATTGTCATAAAATCATCACAAATGTAAACTTCATCATATTCCATCCCCTTTGCCTTATGAGCAGTGGTAAATATTAGATTCGATTCCTCCTTCTTTGTCCTCCCTACTCGTTTCTTCAACTCATTGATTAGCCTTGGAAGTTCATCTTTATAAGTTTCAATCATTGAACACAACATTTGCAAAGAATAGTCACTGGTTTGTAAGGCGTATTCCTTTGCTCTATCAAACGTCTGGATGGACTTCAACATAGTATTGACTATAGCGGACCGCTCTCCCTTGTATAGGTGATAAACATCAGAAATTGATACACCGGAATCAGACCTATTGTAGTGATTAAGATCACCTTCAAAATAGATATTTTTCATAAAGTCACTATTCTGATTGATTAGCTTAATAGCCGAATTGAATAAGCCCAAGTTGGTTCTGGCAATTACTGCCGTGTAACCGTTAATAACAGATGGAACTTCAAAGCCCTTCACCTCATTGATTTCACATGGAATACCGAATCGTTCTTTTAGTTTTAACAAATCAGTGGCAGCTAGGGCTATTGAATTACCAAATCGAAAGCTTGTTGAGAGTGCATATTCATCAAAGTCCAAATTTTTTAAATTGGTATCAGAATAGCGGAAGGAATATATTTGCTGATGTTCATCACCAACTATTACCTTGGTACAATTCTGCCTGAGCATTAGATCTAACATTACTGGCGATGCATCCTGGATCTCATCAAAATAAATATGTCCATAAGGTAGTTGGTGTCCTTTAGCCCAGTACATTTTTAAATAAGCATCATGAGGCATTGCTAATTGCTGATCCTGTATCGCCTCAAAAATCCTGTCTGCATACGATATTAACTTTTCAAAGTTCTTAAAAAAGAAATTATCGATCACAAGTTCTTTAAAATCATCAGGAGTTAAATCAGTAACATGAACATGGAGGCTGCTGCAAAAATATTTAACAATTAAAATGATGTAGTTAGCAATAAGAAATACTGAGTTCACAGGGCTCCCCTGGACTTCTCTTATACCTAAGAATGCAATTATTTCTTGTACCTGTAGATCTCCAATCTTGACCTTCTTTTTACCGAAAGTGTTTCTGTAGGCAAGTGAATGCACATGCTCGGCAGTTACATTATTAACGGAGAATTCCCTGCACTTGTTTTCGACTTCATATTTAGCAGCTTTATTGAATGTCAGAATAAGGACAGGATCGTCCTCAACTAACTTGGCCTTAAGTGCAAGAGTCGTTGTTTTTCCACTTCCTGCAGTCGCATTTACTTTTAAATCACCATCACATGACAATATTTCATTCTGCTCATCAGAGAGACTAAAATTCATATTAAAACTCTATAGAAAATTTGCCATTGCGGAGGTAATCAAGTACACCATTAAAATAACATCTGGCTACAGTTTGCAAAAGAGGACTTACCTTCCTTCCATTAACCACCATTGTCCTTTCATTTAGCTTATAGATGAAATCTTGATTATTCTGTAAGAAAGGCTCCATATAGGCCAGCGGACTTTGAATAGTTCTTGTTAAGAATAGATTTCGCCCAAATATTCCCTGGAATTCACTGGAAGTACTGAATTTATTTGCCCAAGGCACCTCATGACTAATCGGGTTGATAGGGGCCACACCAAATGCCAGTTCAAATTGCTTTAAAATAGAATTAGAAAGGTTCAGGGATTTTTCAATATCATCAGTGGAGGTGAGTCTACGTAGATCCTCAGCTTGCGTGAGGCTAACCAATTCATAGTTTGTAAACCCGCCGGGAATGAAACTAACAGAGTAATTATGACCAACAATGGGTGCATCAATATGTTCACTGGCTTGAAATTCACTAGCATTAAAATGAATAATAATTGTTAAATCTGGGTTAAATAAATTAACCTTCTTTTTCCGATTTTCCAGGTCAACAATATTGAAATACTGTATGAAAAGATCTTTCATTCCAAGCTGTGAATACGTTTCAAACTGATCTTTTGTAATCTTGCCTTGTAGGTAGTCGTTTTCCAATTGTTGCCTTCTGGATCGCTTATACCATTGTGAATATGTCATATCAAATGAAGTCATATAGTTTTCCCTAGTCAGCATTACATGAAATCCATGTCGTTCTAACATCTCCTTCACCAGGTAGGCGGTGGCCATTGTCAATTCACTTTCATAGAACTTGATATCACCCTTTTTTCCTTTTTCAGAGGCTCTCTGTATAAATCGCTCCTCCATTACAGCTTCTTTAAAGGAAAATGCAGAATGTCCGGGGTCCAATGCAATTTTAATGGGGTATTTTATTGCGTTACCATTGTAGTTTTGCCGTGAGGCAAGTCCACTTTCAATTGCAGGGATGTTAATATTTCCAAGAAGTACATCCTTATACACAATAGAGTCTTGAATAAGAATTTTTAGATTATTCAATGAGTATACCTCCTTTTGTGCATAGGCAATCATACTAGTGAGGTATAGCAGCTGGAGAAAGAGTAGTTTTTTCATTTTTATTAAAGTTTACTAGGAAATAAATTTCGTTTGATTAACAATTGAAGCATTCACAGGGTCTAGGTCTAGATATACACTTAATCCAACATCTATCCCATCTAATTCAAAGAACAATTTTGAAGTATTCCAGCGAGACCTATATAAATTGAGCATAACTCTATCGTCAGAACAATATGTTATGGCTTTCAGTAGGGCTAAACCGTCAATAGTCAACAAGCCTGGCCAAAGAAATTTGGAATATTCGTTTTTGACCTGTGATCTATCAACCTTTACTTCAAAGTAATTACAATCATCAAGGAATGAGGTGATGGACAAAGCATTCTGTTGCAAATCAATAACTAGTAGGTTATTATCATTAAATGCAAGGCAACACTCTATAGCATTGATAAATTCTTGCTTATTCTCTATACAGAAATTGCCATGCAGATAGGTGTCCCCAAAAAAAGTATCGGTATAGTCAGTCCACTTAAAATCTTTCTTTATTTTAAGATTATTATCCAGACCTTGATTAAGTGTTGAATAACATTGAAACTTATCACCAACAATATATACTTCGTTTCTTGTGAAATAAAAACGGAAACTTGTATCCTCGGGATAGATATGATTCTTAATCGCCTCTAAGAGAAAGGCTGGCACTACTTTCTCAGTCAAATGCGGCCAGGGAATCAAGGAAGTTATTGCTGCAATTTCTCTGCTACTATCCATAGCAAGAATTTGTAAATCTCCACCGAACGAGTCAAAGGAAATTCCATTTTCACTATAATGATTAAAATCGCAATTACCAGACAATGGCAATAATGTTCTGGATATAAATCTTAATTGTTCAGCTGTAAAGGAAATGGGCTCGGTGCCAGGCGGAATAAAAGGAACCTTAATGAATCCTCCTGTAGATACCCTGTCATAAATCAATTTTGCATTCAACTGAGAACTTTTAAGGCAAATATGAGTGTCCTCAACATCAATGGAAAGTGTACCCTCTGCATCAGGCTTAATAAGCTTTCTAAGCAGCGCTACGGGAATAATAAACTCTCCACATCCACTAGGTAACTCTAATACAGTTGCCTTCGATCTTAAGATTACTCTACATGCGGTTCTTCCATTCCCGCTGTAGGCAACAATAATTTTATTTGTAGGTTCCAGGATTATATTGCTGTAAATCGGATCAATCGGATTTTCCACAATATGATCGAGAAGCGGTTGCAGGTCATGGTATAATGACCTTGAATCAAGAATAACTGTCATTACTTTTATACGAGTTGGAATTCATTCAAATCTAGGTAAAAGCTCCCGATTTTTAAAATTCCAGCATTTCCTGCTAATACTGGGCCCACAAATGCCGAAAAAACATGGAATTAGGACAAAACCATCCAAATGCAGTATATTAGATTAAACAAAATTCTAACTCAAATGGCAAAAAAGGGGATAACCTTAAAGGGTAAAAACAATAAGGTGATTGGTGAAGTGTATGCTGAATCGCACAATAAATTAATTCTACTAAACATTGAAGAGCCAGTTTCAATTAATGAAATTGAAACAATCATTAATATTTTAAAGTCCTACAAACAAAAATTTGAGATTAACCTACTTCGTGTACTCACACAGTGGTCTGGAGACAAGGAGCAAGTAGTGGTTGAGAAATCCTTTATTGGAGTTTTAGTAGAACGGATGAAGCCATTGAACTTCAGTTATATTGCTTTGGTAGTATCCAATATTGAACTATTAAGCACTCCTACATCCGGCCTACCCGTGGAGGTATTCATGTCAGCTACGAAAGCAGATATCAAACTTACACGTATAGCAATGTTTGAAGCAGGGTCCACTACTGGGTGAAGATTCATGTGGAGGTGAACTAGATCTCCCTATTTAATACCTCAAGAATAGCACGTTTCTTGTCTCTGGGAAGTCCTCTAAAGACCATCAAAATTGCATCCTCACGCTTGTCAAAATCATTCATACTGTTCTCGTCAATAAAGGTTCTCAGTATAGGAATCCAAAATTTCGAATGTGCCATGTAGTTAATTAATCGATCTGAAGGCACGATATATCCACTCCTTAGTGCAATTTGAGAAAGACCTTGTTTTACATACAAGTTTAGATGGCCATGTGACTCAGCTCGAAGATGAGTACATGCTGATTCAAAGTCACCGGTTTTGAGTAAATCAAGAATTGCCGGGAAATCGTAAGTAACCCCTGTTGACTTCCCCTTACCTATCTTTCTGATAGTACCTTCATTTTCGGGAGTTAATTTTGGTTGGACAATTGTTTCCTGCTCAAATACGCCTAGCTGCTTACTGAGCTTGGGAATTTTAATTGATTTTCTTCCTGCATCTAATATTGTCTTATACAACATTGGCTAATAACTATAATGAAATTTGTTTGTTAGAATTCTTTATTTGATCATGCTCAACTTCAATAACCTGTTCTTCTTGTACAATAACACTGACTCCAAGAGATCCCTCAAGATCTTCCTTAAGTCCAACTAATTTTGAAGTGGGGTCAATAAGGATAGTAGCAACTTTATACTTGTCAACGTAATCCTTTAATATTAGGAGCTGGCCAAACGATAACTTATTGGACTCATCAGGCATTAAACTTGCTACCAAGACGCCAGTTGAAATGTCAGTTGCACCTTTTGCCACAACATGTTCAGGATTCTCATCCACCAGAAGGACCGGTACTCTGGGATACCCTGTTACACTTGGTTCAAGATTTGCTGTAGAACCAATCCATATTTGACCGGGCATATTTTGAAAAATTCCTTTATTATATACAACCTGTCTCCCTTCAACAGATTCGATTGCCATGTTTGGAAAATAAAATTTTCCTTCAATTGTATTCTGATACACATTTAAATCACTGAATTGCTCAATAACACCACTTAAAACCTCAGGTTCTTTGATAGATATAATGCTATGTTCCGAAACCTTCCCAGGATTAACAACAACATTCTTTATGTATTTATCCGCAACTACTTTCACCCCTTCACAAAATTCCATTTCTCCATATATCTTCAAAGTACCAGGACATCTAATAGCCGCTTGCAGGATAGCCAATGTTGATTTGTCACCAGTGGGGCTAATCAGCGATATTTTGTCATTGCAAACAATCTCATCCCTATTGGATACGTAGTGATCTAACAATGCCTTTGGAGTTTGGAACAACCGAAACTCTGATTCCAGAATCCCCGGTTTTACGTTCGTTATAACGTAGCCAGGCAGATCATGAACGTGATCAAGCTGCAGATATCGACCTTGCGATGATCCGCTATCTGGAATCTTAGCCAAAACAACAGGTTGCCCATTATCATAATTGATAATTCCAGTGAATTTAGGATCATACTGCAAATCATTAAATACATCAGACAGTGTTATCCCTGTACTATTGTTGGTTTCCATCATTTCCAAGTTTTCTAAATTTGCTGGCCGATACTGCTTTTGATAAATATCCCAAATCGTCTCAAGAGTTTGATTGGGGCTTGCAATATCAAGCCCTGCTACTCCGGCTATCATAATTTCATTCTCAATGGAGGCATCTAAATCAACTCCCCTTCCCTTCTCATCGACATAGGTAGATATCATATGTTGCAGATCTTTAAGGGAACTGCACTCATGCAATTGGATAGTTAATACTTCTGATTCACCATTAAAAAAATCTGTGGAGGTTGTAATGGAGATAGAAGGCATCACTTCATTCTTAGCACCTTCTTGAATCTCTGGCCCGTTCTCAGATGGATCGATGCCATTGTTTCGAAATCGGGTAATAGCCCCCTCCAGTGGCTCCATCTTTGGAATATACGCAAACAATGAAACTTTCTCTTTCTTGGCATTATAGAACCCAACATGAGTATCACCAATGAATAATGCATTAGATTCAGGGTTCAAAGAAAGTTCGATCCCGTCTTCCTGGGTTGCGTATATGTCCTTTGTATAAACAAATTTTTGATGTTTCCCCTCAACATCAGAAACAACGAGATGCTCTTGTGGGATCCCAAGCATTTGGACAGATTGAATTAATTTATAATTCAATTGATCTTGTATAAGCACAATTAATCCCTGAGAATTTACATACCCAACATCATTGTCGTCAAACGACAGGATACTATCCTTTACCCTAACAGTGAGTCGATTTGGATTATTACGCTCCATTTTGTAGGTATCATACCCGGCGGATCTAATTTGATCCAGGTCATTGTAAAATGTGTCAGGTAAAACCATAGATGACATGGCAGGATATAGCTCAAACCTATTTGATTGTGAATCATAAATTCCCAATTCAAAGTGCCCATACCACAACTTTCCATCTTTGATATCAATTTGAAGATCTTCTAAAGTAGACGGTATGTGACGTGGAGGCCTAATTTGCTGAAGAATCTCCAGTTGAGGAGTAAGTGCTTCTTCGTACAAATTAAAATTGGCAGTAGGCTTGAATGTACTATCTGCACTGATAATAAGTACATCAACATTATTATAGTAAAGTTTTGAACCAATCTGTTGAATTAATGTATTCCACGGCATCCCAGATTTTAAGTTTCCCTGAATAATTTCTAGTGCACCATATTCATTTTCCGAAAAATCAATGTCAAATAACTCCAATCTTCCATTTTTACCTATTTGACCTATTTGTTGTTCTCCCTTCTTTAGGATTCCACCAGGTTCAAGACTAAATCCTTGCAACAAGGAGGATTCAAGTTCATTCTTACTCAAGAGCGGTGGCGAAAAGAAGCTAGTGATTTTGCGAATATCTTCCTTTACTTCCGCATCTGAATGGAAGGAAGTATACCTTGTATTTCCCTCATAGGTCAGTGTATCAAGATTAAACCTACCTACCGGCCAGTTCTTACTTAACTCTAAAACATCAACAAAATGGGTGGCTTTCTTTGAAATATTCTGTTCCAATTTTAAGCGAGACAAATTTATTCGTTGAGATACGACTTTGGTACCATGTACCTTTGCGATATAATTAACCAATGGCAATACATCTTCCTCAAGAATTGAACCCTCACCATTATCAATGCCTCTAAGTTTATCATTCCAGTCATTGAATCCATTTGGGTAAACACGCTTACATGATATTCCTGTAAGCTCAGGCTTCCGGTAGTCATACAAAATTGTAGCAACCTTATTATAATTACTTTCAGTAAACACGAAACTAAAAGCTCTGGATCTTGCATCTATCTCAACACCTGCAAAGAGGTCTGCATTCCTTAATTTTCTTGTTATTTCTTTGTAGGAGTTTTCGTCAACTCCTTGAAAGAAAACACTAATACCAGCTCGCGATTTATCACCTTTAGCCTCAAAGGTAAATGGAGTCTCCTTTTTACTTAGCATTCCAAGGAGGGTTAGATTGTAAACAAATCCTTTTTTATCGTAATCATTTGACAAAAGGATATGTTGAATATCATGATCCAGAATGAGTTTGTTCATCATTCTAATTTGCCCCATCGTGATTTGTCCTCCATGGGCAGTAAACAATGTGTTATTTTTAACAAAGGGTGTTGCAGGATCATTTGCATGTAGTTGGAAATACGACATAACATCCATCCAGGCTTCCCCAATAAACATATGACTTGCTTTGCCTGATTCAGGAATATTACTTCTAAAAAGAGAATTTGCCCTAATTCCATTCTCGTAGAACCTCCTGATGCTTTGGGATTTTACTTTTCCTTTGCTCGAAGCTTTTTTCTTTGCAAAGATTTCATCCTTATACCGATTTACAAATTCCTTATTAATTATATCACCCTTGATGTTAACAAATGAAGCAACTGTATTGGGGAACATTGCTTCGTCAAGTTTGTAATTAATAGCCTCAACTTGCAGTTGAACTTTTTTATCCTTTCTGATTACTTCTTGTGGAAAATCATAGCGTGACCCAATCAATCCCTTGAATACTTTATTGTTATACGTTTCACTTTTAATCCCCCTAAATTCAAGATATGGGTGTTCGTATGATGGTTCGAAAGGCAATGGTTTTTCTTCCGCATTTATGATCTCTGGGATTCGAGCTGACTCAGATCGCTTCTTATCTTTTTGATCTGAAGATAAGTTTGCTGTCTTCACGATATATTCAATAATGTTATTAAGAATATCATCGTTTCGATCCTTAATACCATAATTAAACTTACTATAAGCAACCAAATGTGTATTGGTGCCGCTATAGCCTTGTTGTTCATGGATGAAACTCCAAAATCCAGAAGGTGATTTCTCCGGTCCTTGGATACGGATTGTTTCCTTCCCTTTTCCGGTTCCACGAACATAGACATTGGAATGTCCCTTCCGTTTCTGATACACCCACCCCAGCGACTCGGCCAATGTGGTCATATCAACTTTTTTCTTAATATCGTTTATGTTATAATAGGCACCGTTGATTCTAGGCATTGCTATTACATTTAAGTTGGAATTTGAGTCTAATCTAACAACGTTTTATGAATTTCACAAATACGCCAAAAAACCTCAAAAAAGCGGAAGCCAAGTCATCCGTATGATAAACTTGGCTTCAACAAAATTCCAACTCATAGTAAGCAATGAATCCGACAATGGGGCTGGAATGCCCCAGAAAGGAATCATAACGAATTATGATGTTACTTCAAAGATACGGAAATCGTAATAAATTGTTGGCAAATCAAGGTGGTATTAATTCCATTTATCGAAAAAATATACCCCTGTTAATAGGCAAATACACTTCTCCCTGGATCCTCATTGATCATAATATGCTTTAATACCTGTAGGTTATTAAAACTACTGGAGTAGCCTGATATTTTTCGTGCTCTTTCCCTGCAATCTGCTGCCCTGGCTCGATCAAGTGAAGCTTGGTTTCTAAGATTTGCTATCTCAGAACTTAATTCTTGAAATGTTGAAGCCGAAATATTATTTTTCTCAGCAAATTTTTCCATTTCTGCTTTAACTAGGCCTCCCATTTTATCGTTCATACTTTGACGCAAATCAAAAACCTTATCATAGCTGCCATACAGTAATTCAGAATTTGTTCGGTCTGCCATTTCAGCTGTTGACTTTAGCCATGCATCAAGACTTCCAGTTGACCCCCCTACAGACACAAATGACATATACATTGCTAACCGATTTGCAATTCCATCATATTCTAAAGCGCGTTCTTCATAAAACTTTGCCTCACTTAAAAGATAACCAATATAATGAGTATCGTATTGAGCGCTCATATCCAATAACACCCTCATGCTTGTCGTAACACTTACGCCATTTAGGGCAGATTGTTCAATAATCTTATACGGATCTAATTGTCCATTGAATCGATATTTTGCTGTTGCCTGATAGTAAAGCATTTCATAGTCAACATGATTTGAATATTCTCTCTCCCATTGATTGTGAAGATTTAACAATTTGACCTGACCCATAGAATAGATACTCATCATATCACCCATGTTTTTAAAGTCTCCAAATGCAGCCTTCATCATATTAACAGCAGATTTACCGCTTTCGTAAATTTGCTTTGCAGTACCGGCAGTCTCCATACCATATTTAACAACCTCAACTGCATTTCTCATCTGCTGAAGAAAGCGACTTGACTCAATTGCCTTATTCAACTTTCTATCAAGACTAGCCTCGGCATCAAATACAACAAATTGAGCATTGCATTGAAAGCCAATTACTATGAAGAAGAATAAAATAGGTGCAATCCTTATTAACATATTGTATTAATTTCTAATCGTTACAGAAAAGCCATCAGCGACATATACCTTGTAGTTTTGCCGACGGCTGAGCTCACTAATTCCGGATACTGCCTGATCTATCCCATACATACCATTTGTAAGGGTTCCTGCCACTCCCTCAGCTATACCTTGCCCTGTTTGATTAATGCCTTCATTAACATCGTTTATAGGTACATAAAGACCTTCAAGCCCATCCGTATCATATAGACTAAGATTTACAACATATGATTCCCGGTTAATTTCAACCCTATGTACCTTGACCAACATTCTTTGATTACCTTGACTAGCAATTCCATAGACAATCGTATTAGCAGGAATGAAGCCACCCTTGACAGGTAAATCTTCCAACAACCTGATTTTAACTTTATCCCCACTTCTTAAATCATAATCACCGTAGATAGTACCACGAATATTAACGGGAGGGTTTGGTAGCTGACTACTTGTACTATTATCAACTTGAGTTGAAGCACTATTTTGCACTGCTTGGGTGGTACTATTAGTAGCTGTAATGGTGTAAAAGTAGGAAGCGTCACCACTAATTGAACCAGACCTACCGGAAGTACTGGCGGCAGCGATATCCTTTTTTACAGGCTTTCTATCAACATTATTTTTAGATTGGACAGGTTCAGCCTTCTCCGTAACCTTTACAGGGGTCTTAACCTTTCCAGTGTCATCAATACCAGAAAACGGATCAGAACTAGAAAAACCAGGATCATCATACAGTTTAGCTAAATCCTTGGACTCCATATTATCCAAACGTTCCTGTCTGCGCTTTTCAGCATTTGCACGTTCTTCAACGGTTTCAACAAGTTCTGTCTTGTTTATACCGCTATATCTTTGCCGATCAGCTTCGATATCGATATCCGAAACAGGAATTTGTGTGTCAAACGCTTCAGTTTGATTGGTAACTTCAGAGCCACTAGTAAGGGTGTGATAAACAAAAAGTAGCCCAAACCCTAAAACAATAGCACCAATAACCTTTATACCAGTCGGAATATTTTTCATAGAGTTTTACCGTTTAGAATGTCTTTACCAATTAATTCGTATATCAAAGTTCTACCCCCATCATGTTCCGTAAGCTTTACCCTAAGTATATCTTTTTCCTTGAAAGCATAGATAGGAAGAATATAAACAGTTGTTTGCTCCTCCCCTGGTAAAACGACATTGACAGTGTTATAGTACAATGGAACAAATACATTTCCTTGAACTGCTTGTGACCTTTTTGTTCGCTTTTGGGAAAAAGAATGCTCAATACTTAGCAAGTCAAGTTCGTAAGCAATTTGTGTGGAATTGATTATTCTCATCTGAAAATAAATAAAGTCAGAGTCAAGGTAGACACCTGCCAATAAAAAGTAGATCCCACTAGTTCTTTGTCCAATATCCTGGATATATCGAGGCTTATCTAAAACATTAGCAACCTTGTGGCTAATTTCTGCAGGGACTTGAACTTTCCGGATTGAAACTATAGGTCGTAGGCCTTCCAAATTACCTGCCCTCTCCTTATTACTTATAGTAGTTTTATCGCTTACACTAGTTGAATTTCCAGTATTAGAAGATGCTTCATTAAATGAATTAGAATTAATTAGGGGATTAAACTTAATCAATAATTGTTTGGGGTATTGTGCGTGGGCCAAAATCCACATATTTACTTCTGTAGCACTTTTCACCAGAAGACTCGTTGGTCTGGCGTTAGGAGATTTTGCCTTGATAATTACCAGATCATCATACCATTGTATGGCATAATCCTGGCTACCGGGATCCACAAGTAATATCTTACTTGGCATCGAAATGACGGTGTTCATTAAAGTAGATGAATACACGGTGTCCATCTGTCCGAAAGCAGACTTTGTAAGCAGAATCAACAAAGTTAGAATCCTTATCATGTTAATTGGCAGCTTTAGAAAGCAAGTCATTATTTTCAATATTGAAGGCTGATACTAGCAACCCATGGACATTATCCTCAGATCTTGAAACACCAACAAGTTCAACATAAGCTATAAGATTTCTTATCTGGTCCTCTCTCTCGGTTTGAAATGAGTGTCGTGCGTATAACCTTACCTTATAGGGCTCATTAATAGCATCGAGAACCTCGATTTTGTCAATGTAGACCTTGCTCTTTGCATTGTAGGCCCTCATATCTTCAAAAAAGTTGTTGGCCTTGTAAGTGCTGTAGATTCGCTTTCCTGGACCAGAACTAATTTCAACCCCCTTAGTGACCTGATCCCAAAAGTTGTATTGATCAAAGGTCCACATGCAATTGGCAAAAATCTTAACATGATTCTTTAATTCTAGTTCTTTCATATTGGAATCTCCAATGAATATTTCCGAGCCTACGGCAGAACCAGTTGTTGTAATAAAGTATGCTTTTTGCGAGCTAATTTTCCTCTCAGTCTGAATAGCATATACTGAGTAAAGGAAAGAGACAACAGCTAAAGTAAGCGATAACACTACAACCCAGCGTTGAAATTTTATAATTTGGATGAATGTTGAAGATGGTCTTATATTACTCATAAACTTTATTTATCACTTAATTAAACTTGCCCCCTTTGTGGCTGCCGCCATAGCAGTTTTTGTTACCATTGTCAAAGCGCCGGTGGTTAAGGACAAAAATTGTCCACCTTGAGATGGCAAATAAATTGTAGTTAAAAAGGGCACTATTATATAAAGCACTGCATTAATAAACTGTATCAAGTATACCAACAAAGAATCATTGATACTTTTACCCGATTGAATTAGTGAACTTGTAAAACTGGTAGTGACTCCACTAGCAACAAGATCAACAATTGTAAGTGTGACAAACCAAAACTTTACTGTTAGAAACATTGCGATCCAACCCCTAAATACACCTTCAAAAGAAGGGATGAAACTGATAGCCAAAGCAAGAATCCCAAAGGCAATTAGGGCAAGCGACAATGAAACACTAAATACACTGACAAAACTCTTAGCTAAAAAAGAAAGAATACCTGACAACATGCCTGAAAACATCCCTCCCACTGCCTCTAGTGAAGCGAGTGGTCCATTAACAAAAAGTATTTTCCAAATATTTGTTTCCATTCCTTTGCTAGCCTGTCCACTTTTGGGTGGTCCACCATTACCGTTTAGAGCAGTGTCTTCTACTTTTACAGTGTTGGAGTTATGTTCGGCATATGTTCCAGATCTGTCAAAAAACATTAAGGAGTAAACCAGGTCATTAATCCCGGCATCGAAATCATCAATTACTGTTGAATAATTGTTGATGAAGACCAGCATTACAAATACCATTATAAATGGCCTCCAGCTGAACCGCTCTTCAAAGAATATCCTCCATATTGTCATAAATAAATGAAGAGTGAATCCAGCAGCCACTATAAGCAATACAACATTTGAGTATTGATCAATCATTAATAAAATGGACTTTTTGCCATTTATATAAGGAAGCGACTCTAATGGAAATCTAGGATTCATAATGATTGTTCTTCTACCATTTGATTAATTGCAAACTCCACACTTCTATACTTTTTCATGAGTTCCTTCATTCTAAAACGGTCTTTGGGCGAGGATGAAAATGCAGTGCTTGAAACTGGGCCTGCATCCAACTTGTAGACTTGCGAATAATCCTCGCGCTTTAAGAAAAATTCCCTGCTCACAGCGTCCTTCGAAATTGATCGAATCTTATCTATATCCAGATCCGTAAATCCTAAGAAGCTTTGCAATTCACTAAACTGTTCACTTTTTCCAGCGTGGTCAAGAATGACTTTAATGGGAGTATTATTTGCGATAGCCTTTCCAACTACGCTATTAGAAAACTCCAATACTGACTGAGTAATACAAACACTGGCAGCATTCTGCTTTCTACAAGTCCTGAATAACAATTCCATAAATGTGGCCAGTTCAGGGGAGCCACCGAGGAAAGACCAGGCCTCATCCATAAATATACCCTTTCTAACATCGAGGTTGTTACGTAACTTATCCATAACCATCTCAATGATAAGTAAGCCAACAATCGGTCTCAGTGTAGGAATATTATTAATTGCTGCCAAATCAAAGCACACAATTCTATACTGCGAAATATCAAAGGTATCCTGAGAGTTCAACATATCTTTGTATTCACCCTCACAATATCTTTTTAGGACTCTAAGAAAACCATTAATATCAAACGAGTCCCTGTTGAGATCATTTCTTTCAGAAGCATGATCCTTTAACCAATTATAAAATTGAACTAATCGTGGCGGCAATTCTCTACATGTATCATTATGGTAAGTAATATATTGGTCCAAAAATTCTGACATTATTGCTTCAGCAACTCTTGACAACGATTCACCAACTGAGGCATCTTTCCACAACACTGTTAGCAGTCTAATTAGGAAGACTCGCTTTTCATCGGTAAGTATTCGATCACCAACTTCGTTAGTGGGTAGTAAGAATGGATTAAAAGATATTGGATTCTTAGGATCGTAATCCATATACTTACCTCCAAGGAGTTCCACGATAGCCTTATAAGATCCACCGACATCGAGTATTACAATATCAAAACCTTGTTCATACCATTGACTGATCCAGTTGTTAGTAAAAAAGGACTTACCAGATCCTGTCGGACCAATTACCATTGCATTTTTACTATTTAGCCAATCAGCCCAGAGATTCAGGTGGACCAATTGACCCGATCGGTTAGATACAATAATTCCATCATTTTCAGAGATCGTTTCGAGAGACCAATCAAAATGACAAAGCGCCTCATTCGCCAACATTTTTAGGCCATTAATGGAATTTTGAGCACAACCCGGAGCCATAGCAAAAAACCAATTCCATACATCAATTGTTTCAATTACAGCTGAACTTCCATTAGTTTGCTCATAAGCATTAATCGTTTGGTTGGCTCTATCCTTTAGTTCACCCAAACTATCTGCCCAAATAATTATATTATGATATAAGGATACAATTGGCATATCCGTTGAAACTGCCCTCTCCGCAAAACGTTCATTCTGTTTTAAAGCCTCAATATTACTGGTGCTAGCAACTGTGCCGAAGGATTTTATTAGATTAGCCATCATCTTGAACCCCGTCAAGATCTTATCAGTATTTTCAATCCTGATAACCTCATTTACTATATGTGGAATTCCTAAATCTGCACCAAGATTTTCAGTCATAAACCCGTTCAAGCCCCGACGGCCTGATTTATGAGTAGAAATTATATCCCCTGGTTGATTTAATCTTACTATTGAAACATTATTGAGCCCATTTAGTAAAACACTGCCTTCAACTTTCATTTCAGTTTCGAACGCAACTTTATTTTTAAAGGGATCTAAGGAATAATATTCAGATAATCTAAGGCGCAACTGATCTAATAAAAGTGGTTTTACCTTTAAGCCTTTTATAGATTTGAGCTTCTCAAGAATAGTATTAACAGATTCAATTACTGTGCGTTTTCGCGAGGTAAGATTATTCTCCAACGGAGATTTTTGTAAGGCATAACTGATCTGAACTTTTAACCTGGAAATAAGTGTGTTAAGCGCATTTTTCTCGCCTTCATATGCAGTGAAAGTAATATATAAATACATTGCTGACTTTAGTACCTGCCTGTCACTTAAATGTCGCCTAATATTTCTCGCAAAATATCCCTCCTTCTCTACGAACGTTACAGTAGATTCCTTTGGAAATGCAAAGATTGTTTGTTTATGAATATAGGTCCCAGGCGGCAAAGTTTTAACAATAGCTGCTAAGGAAGAATTAAGTTGCTCAAAATCAGCATCAGTGTATTGTTCCTTCTCTAGTGGACTAATTGCAATGCCTGCAGTAATAGCCCCAGATGGATCAATAATAAGGTTATCCTCAAAAATGAATCCTGAATACAAATCCTCTATCAATACCTGACTAGGATCTAGAAAATTATGATTAAGTAACTCCTTAATTTCTGCCATTTTTCAATTTATTCATCTTTAATTCTTTAGTCACCTTCTCCCTCTGACTAGTAAAGTCATATCTAAATCGGTTATTGAAGCATCGAACTGATTTAGGTTGTAGATATTTACGACTGATCCAACTTTCAAGGTAACTAGGATGTTTTTCCTTATTCAATCGAATAACTAACCATATATATCCAGGTATTATAATTACTGCCATGTAAGTAAAAACTGCCTTTGGAATAGGAATGACCACAGTGATTATGTTAGACAAAGTAAGCAACATAAAAACTGATGAAAACATAAGGACTGTCTCCTTCATAGGAAGGATATTTAAAATCTTTGTTTTCCTATTAATAAAATGGTTGTACTCAAATTTAGCCATAGAATGTATTAGGTTGTTCCAATAGATAATCCAAACATCGCGCTTAATATAAATGGGGCTGCCCATAAGAGTATGGCACCAAAGAGAAACCAGACCAGTTTTTGTGAACCACCCTGATCACCCTTAAAAAAAATACCAGCAATAACATTAATAAGGCAATAGCCGCCAGCCAAACCAAGTACAATTTGAACTACTGGCCAGTAAGCCGTAATAAAATTCTTAAATGCGTTAACAATAGGTTGAGATGAGCCCTGTGCATTTGCAAATTGTGGAAGCAAAAGTAAAACAATGATCACCACGTTAGCATAGAAATTAATACGATTTTGTTTTTTGTTTGTTTTCATTGGATTTATAGGTTAATATTCTTTTGGTTTATTTCTCTTCGATTTCCAGTTCTTTTACTATATCAGCCACTACATCTACATCTACAATATCCAGTCCCTCATCTAGAGGCTGATTCCGTAATGCATTTGAAATTGTTATTGCTAATTCCTCTTTAACTTTGCCATATTCCAAGTTGTCCAAAGCCACTTGTTCATTCATATCTGAATCTAAATTGCCTCCTTGAACAAGTGCATCTTTAAGATGGCCAACTAAACCGATATCAAAGCCTAGTAGCTCCATAAGGAGATTTGAACTATTTTGAATTTCCTCAGTAACCTGTTCTTGCTCCGCCAGCTTTTTTACCCTTTCCGCTACTGGTAAGTAGGCCTGATGAATATACTTTGGCAAAATTATTTCTTTGATTGCCTGGTGATTATTTGTTTGACGCGGAACACGATCATAAAATGCAATGTGTTGCGTAACGTAAAATACAGTAAGTATCATTAGGATAATAATTACGCCATCACTCAACAACTCAATAGCATTACCATGCCCCTTAATTACATGTTGTATGTTGATGAGAAATGAAGAAAACCTATTAGTAAAAAGGAAATAAAGAAAGGAAGGAATTGAAATAAAAATAAGCAGCAACTTAGGCCATTCTAGCTCGCTGATGACCCTCAAAATAAAAGCGTAATTATCGCGTAGCGCGGCAATTACTAAGTCAAACCTTTCCCTTAAAGAAAAACCTTTACTGGGTGTTACCATTACAATTACTACTAGTTGGAATTCAGATACCAATTTACAGCGAATCCTTGAATTACCAAAAAGAGCCCATTTTTCTTAATTAATCTGGGTTAATCCAAATTAGGAATCCGCTAAAAAAGGGTATTTTAAACATTTTAGGCACATAATAAAGAATCTTCAAATTCTGGGTGTTAAGCACATAAATGTTGAATTTACCTTTCGCTTTTGGCCAAAAAAAAAGGGCAGTTAAACCGCCCACTTTGTAATCAATTAGTCAGACCCCTAATTTAGAGTGATCAATTCGGTCTTCACGGCAGAGGACTTTCCTTCATTATCAACGACTGAGTATTTTACAGAGAACCCGCCGGGTCCTGAAAATATATGTCTTATCTTTCCTGTTGGAGTGAAAATTTCAAAATCATCATTAATGACAAATTTGTAAGCTTGAACAGCACCACCAAGATTTCTATCCTGATCGTAACTGGCAGTTGCATCAAACTCGTATTCATAAGGGCTGTTGATACCAATCTTTGTGAATTTACAATTCACCACTGGCTCAAGATTATCAAAGGTGAATAGATGCAAGGTAGCCTGACCAACTCCCCCTATTCTATCGGAAGCCACCAGCGTAAACTGGTGCAACCCATTTTTACCAGGCTTAATTTGAATGGCCGCTGAAATACCTTCCAGTGGGACACTCCCTGGATTTATAGGCGTATCCGATACAAAGAATTCAGCACCATCTACGCTACTCTCAATTCCAAGACCACCTAATGCGCCCTCCCTGTCCACTACACTTACATTCACAGTATATGTGTCAGAACCAATCTTTAAACTTGTCTTTAGTGAGTCTGTCATTTCGGTCTTGTTAACATCCCCATTGAAGTAGACACTTGGAGGGTTGTTAACTTCTTTTAAAAAGTCTGGTCGATCATCACAACTTACTACGGTGAGCAGGATGATTATTGATAATGTGAAACAAAGTATTTTCATAATTGATAGTTTTGCGTCCATTTATATTTTAATGATCCTGACATTCCTAACACCATTCACCAGACGCAAGGAGATCACGTATATTCCCTGCGGGATAGCACTTACATCTACTTTAAACGATTTGGAAGGTCTGTCCAAGACTTGATTTTCAAACTGAATGCCTCCCATATTCACTACAGTATACTCAGATACGTCATGTGAACTTTCAATCATTAGTTCAGATCCCACAGGATTTGGATAAGAATTAATTACAACATCCTCAACGGTGGTCGGGTCTGCTTTTACACCTGTAATGATCTCAACAGCTTTGCCTTGAACATTAATTGCTGAATAAGTGACTGCTTGTGAACACCCCAATGAAGAAGTTATGGTAAGCGTTACATCATAAGTTCCAGGTGCGAAATAGTAGTGTGTAGGATTTTGTTCACTGGATTTGTATCCATCACCAAAATCCCATTCGTAACTATTCCCTTGAGCTGACACATCATAGGTAAATTTTACAGCATCAGTCACATTGACAACTGCTTTCGATGCATTGATAGATCCGGAAGCAAAGGGAGTAACTATATCAACAAGTTTTGCCTCAGATCGACAACCAAACGAATTGACTGATCTGGTTTCTATAACTTCTGTCCCAACAATATTATGATTGTATGTTGCTGAAGTTCCAAGAGGAACGCTTGCACCAGGTTTTTTCCACTCATAAGTGAATGTCCCTGGTGCCGAAACACTGGCTGTAAGGCTTACTGTAGTGCCAGGGCAAACAACAGCGGGGATTCCCGTAACAATTGGTTTGTTAGGATTATCTTTCACAAAAACATTGAGATCCTTGGTGGCCGTACAACCACCTTGGCTTACGGTATAGCGCAATACATTGGGATTGACATCGGTAAATGAGCTGGCATTGGGTGTGAAAATCGCGGTCGTACCGTTAAACGATAATCCATTACCAGAAACCGTACTCCAATAACCACCCGGCGCACTGGGGATGCTATTTAAGATTATGGGGTCATCTCCAACACAGAGATTCAAGTTATTCCCGGTACTCACAACTTCAGGATCAAAAACAATCCCCCCATCACCTGTATTGGTGATCACAGTTATTGTACGACTATTTGGAGTGTAGCACTTTGGAGTACCGGTGGTTGCTCCAGGTGGAGAATAACTCACCACATAGCTACCAGTGCCTACAGATGGATTAAAAGTAGTAGAGCTATAGTTGGTGCCGCTAACTGACCAGGTAAAATCATTTCCGACTGCTGCCGGATCAGCAATATCCACATTCAAATCATAAGGTCCTTGTGCTAAACAAAGCGTCATATCAGCCCCGATGTCAACGGGGGTTAATGGATTTAAAGTATAGGTAACCTCTGTTTTAGTGGATTCACATCCGTTGGAAGTTACACTGACATAGTACTTCGTAGTAGCAATTAAGTTTGTGATAGTGTATGTCGCTCCTGTGAATATAGATACTATATCAGAATCATTTTGATACCATTTAAAAGTTGGACTCGATGCTGGTGAGGTTGCAGTTGCAGAAATTGAGCCAGGCCCACATCTGGCTACACCTGCAGCTACAGGCGCAGCGGGTATGGTGTTCATTGTCAATGTGGCAGCACTTGAATTAACTGAACCACCACAAGAAGAAGTTACCCTCACCCTGAACTTATAATTGTCATAGCTTGGAGTAACACCATTCATAGTAAGAGAATTGGTAAAAACCCCAGAGAATATACCGGTATTCGTCAGGTCTGTATAGGTACTACCTCCATTAGTACTTACCTGCCATTGATAACTTATCGTACCTGTTCCGTTTGCAGTAACATTAAATGTCACTGACCCATTTGGACATGAAGATTTGTTGGTAGGTTGAGTAGTTATAGCGGTATTGGGGTTAACGGTTAGGATGGCAAATCCACTGGTAACCGTACCACAAGTATTCGTCACTTTAACCCTATAGTAGCCTGCGTTACCAAGTGATGCAGAAGCTAAGTTATAGGATGAGCTGGTAGCTCCAGAAATATTTGTATAGGATCCCCCAGCGCCAGTTGTTGAAAACTCCCATTGATAGGACAATCCCGAACCAGTTGAAGCAGATGTAAAGGAATATGGAGCATTTTGACATATTATACCACCAACAGGATCAGTTGTAATAGATGGAGCGCCAGTAGCCACCAAAGTTGCTGCCGTTGATGTAACAACGCCGCAAGCGCCACTTACTCTGACACGATACAGGTAACCACTGACTGCAGTTGAGATATTTGTCAGTGTCAGTGTATTGGTTGTGACACCACTATAAATACCAATATTTGCAAGGTCAGCCCAACTGCTTCCGCCATTGTTACTTTCTTGCCATTGATAAGAAAGCGTAGTTCCAAGTGCGGCAACTGAGAAATTTACATTCGAGCCAGTACAACCAGTTTTATTAACAGGCTGAGTAGTGATGGCCGTAGTAACTTGAATGGTTAGATTGGCTGCATTTGAAATGCTTTGGTTAATGGAACCACAACCATCCTGCACTACACTTCTATATTGATAGTTATTTTGTGATGGCGGTGGGTTACTTACTGTAAGGCTTGAACTCGTTACCCCACTGTACACACCACCATTTGATAAGTTCGACCAGGTAGATCCGCCATTTGTGCTGACTTGCCATTGATAGGCCAATGATCCACTCTGGGCAGTTGCCCCAATTGTAAATACAGGATTATCACCGGGGCAAATTACCTTATTGGCAGGATGAGTGTTGATCGGAACCTGCCCATAGACTGTAAGTAGGGCTCCATTTGATGTGGTGACAGCACAACTACCTTGTGAAGTAACTTTAGTCCTATAAAGATTACCGTTTTTGGAAGTTGCAACACCACTTAAATTAAGTGTTGGTGATGTAGTACCAGTATGAACACCATAAGGACCAGACCCCTCAGTTAATTGAGTCCATCCTACTCCGCCATTTGTACTTATTTCCCAATTGTAACTTAATGAGGTACTACCTGGATTAGCCGTGGCACCCACTCCAAATCCACCGGATCCACCATTACATAGGTTTAATGCCAAAGGTTGTGCGTTAATAGAAGGAGCATCAATTACTGTTATTGTCCTGTTGATGGTAGATGTTCCATTGTGGAAGGCCATAGATGCTGTTAAAGTATGATCGCCAGCTGCATAAGATGCAGGATTAAATGCAACGGTTCCATCACCAAGATTCACTCCATCAATTGAATAAACTACTTTAAGTGTTCCAAAACCAGCAGCATGATTTACATAGTCATTTAATGTAATCGATGCTCCACTTTTACAAATTGTTGCAGGCGGTGAAAATGTAAGATCAGCAACAGTTAATATTTGTACCGTTTCAATCATTATAGGACAGCTGTAAGAAAACTTTTGCGTGACATACCGTGTAGAGCGATACAAAGGTTTTTTGTACATATATACGTTTTGTACATTACCCGCACTACCAGGCGCAAAAGATGTTCCAACTGGTGTCATATTATGAGGAAAGCCAGGCCAAACTGACGAGCTACCACCTGTTGGACATGCAGGAATTGGATCACCTGGTAAATTCCAAGTAATCTGGTTTTCATTGGCGTTTGAAATGAATGAGTAACCATGATCTTTAAAATTATAGGATGTATTTACACTCTGATTCCATCCATAGCAACTAAAAGCTCCTTCATCACAGGCAGTAGGTTGAACAGTCCAGTTATAATTTGGACCACCGGCTTTCAGATATCTGTATGTTACTTGACCATTTACTACAACAGTAGAAAGGACAAGAAAACAAAATGAAAAAACTAAACGATATGCAGACAAAATGAATGATTTCATAACAATGGATACCAAATAAATTAGAAATTATACCTAACGCCTAAGGAAAGAAAGAAGCGATTACGACCAAAGTTTTCCTTTATCATCAATCTCTCATTGAAATTCAAAAGCACAACAAATCGGTCATTAATAAACGTTTCAACCTCAAGCCCACCGAATAACCCAAACTTTAGTGTACTAAAATCTTCATTCCTGGTAGAGCCAAGTTCATCAAACAACGTCAGTGGATCTGATAATTTATCTATGGAGGAAGTAGCGCCAGCCAGCAAATTGACATAAATCCCTTCAGTAACCTTCATAACTGTATAGTTCAATGCAGCGTCGATACCAAAAGAGGTATAGGTAATTTGTGGTGAATTCCCTGTCTCAAGAAAAGGACCAACCTTGAAGTAGGCCTTTTTAGAAGTGTACTTCACATAACTTAACGCAATAACTTTCCCATAGCCAGAAATTCCATAGGTCAAGTCAGCCGATTGAACGCCTCGAACATGCCGAATTTGTGCTGATGATGCAAAAGCAATAAGCACCCCGATCACTAGTAAATAAACTTTTTTCATCTTAACAATAATTTAGTTTGATATTGGGTATATTTTTAAGTTACACTTTGACCTTACTACAGCATAGCGCGAATTTGACAAAACCGTCGGTAGGGTATCATTCGAAATGATTACATTGACGAACTTTTGAATCAGCTTTTGATTTTCCTGATTCAAATCATCACTTAATACTGATTCATTTAAAAGAGCAATCTTACTAACTGCATTGAAATCCAACTCCTCAACTGAGGCATCGTAAACAGTTGAATCACCAAATGGAGTAAGTCTTTCCAAATTGATTTTAGTTTTACTACTCGCATAGTGTAACTGAGGATTTGATTGTACGTATTGGTGCATGGCGACAAGAATATCCTTATTCTCATCAGTCAGGTAGCGTTCATCAGAAGCCAACAATAGAGCTACTATATCGAGCTGTACATACTTATTGTTAGTATAAGATACAATGGCTGATTCTATAGCTAATGAGTCAACAATATGATTATCTTCATATTCATTATTATTACCAGTCCTAGTACTGCTAATAAACACTAGTGCGGAAATAGCAACACCTCCAAGGCATACTGCCACAATTATCTTAGTCATAGATGTCATCACCTATATTGAGTTGGAATTCTTTCGAAAAATAGCAGGGATTTTTCTAAAACAAAAAAATGAGCCAAAAATAAAGGTAACCTCTAGCCAAAGAAAAAATATTAAAACCCAGTTTCCTTTATGGAAATGGCTTTTTTTTGACAACTCATGATCTGAAAATAATTTTTTTCAGACTTGAGTTTATCAACAGGCCCAAGGTTTTCCCCTGGGGTTTCTACATTTTGGTAACAAGGTAAATTGGACGGTAAATCGGTTATGTTCAAAAATATTTCGTTATTTGAATTACAATTCCAACTCACAACAGTAAGACGCGCATGAGCAAACTAAATATCCCCCATTTCCCAGCCTGGAAGTACAAACATGAAAAGGGGTTGTGGAGAAATATTCAGAACTTTATTGAACATCCAGTATATGTAAGTTTAAGCATTCTGATGTTGTGTACATTCTTCGTCACATTAGTGAGCTATAGTGAATACAGAGACAATTTCAACGAGTTATGGATTCAAGTTGTAGGAGAACTTCACGGGGTTGTCTTTGACGTATTAATTTTAGGGATATTATTTGGATGGTTCGATAGGTTGCGAGATAAAAGACAAAGAATAAGGAGATATTTAGAAGAACTCGATGACACCAAACAATGGAAGAGCCAAGAGGCGGGTTTTAAAACTGTTGGGAACATTAGAAGGCTAAATGGCTTGGGAGTTTATGAATTTGAGCTTAATGAACATTTCATCAGCAAAGCAAAATTAAGTGGATTACGCTTAGAATCATCTTACTTAAGTAAAACCAACTTGAGGTCAACTAAAATTATTAATACAACATTGAGCTATTGTACTATTTGTGATTCTCAGGCAAAACATCTGTTTGTGCAAGATTCAAAATTGCTGGAACTCTATTCCGCAAATACAAATTACTGCGAAAGTAGATTTACAAATTCCTCATTAAAGGCCTCCTATCTGGCATTTTGTAATTTTAACGATTCTTACATCATCAAGGTAGACTTTTCAGGATCAGTGCTTATTGGATGTTCGTTTGTAGGAGCTAGATTAGAAAAGGTTGATTTTAGAAACTGCATAGGTCTTTCACCTGAAATGCTTCAAAAGGCTAGTTCTTTAATAGAGGTTAAACTTGATCCAGAAATAGAAAAGGAAGTAATTAGGCTTAGAGAGGAAACGTATAATAAGCCAAAGCCAATGCCACAAACAATAGAGTTAAATCTAGTCCCAGAAGAATAAAATCCTCACTAGTGCCCTGCCAAGACCTCCTTGAATCACTGGCCCCTCTTTTTGGTTGAGTATTGAAAATAAAAACATCAAGAAACAAATTTGGCTTTGCCAGCAATTCTCTTCTGATCATTTTGTCAGTCATCTGGCCTCCAGCTTGATAGCCAACTGCATCAACGTTATAAAACCATGACAAGAACAATGCTCTCTGAAGATGAAATCCTTGTGAAACAATTATTGCATCCCTTATACCATAGGTGTTTTTAATCCTGACTATTGAGTCAAGAGTCCGAAATCCAGCTTCATCTTTTATAATCAGATTTGCAGGAACACCCATTCTTACCAAATCGTTGAATATATCCTGTGGCTCATTGTATGAACCAGAATGATCCCCACTTGCAATAATTCGCTTTACTTTGTTTTGCTTATATAGGTGATAGACAGCATCGATCCGATGCCTGTAGTAGGCATTGATCATTCCTCCATCTAGTGATCGCCTAGTACCCAAAACAACTATGTCATTTGCTTCACTAAAGTCTTGAGAATCAACAAATATTTTAGGTGTAGAATATTGATAGACTATATAATGGGTAGTATAAATAAAAACAAACAACGTTAGGAGGGCACTTATACCTTTACAAATAAACCATCGTAAATAATAATTTAACTTTTTAAACAATAGTGTATGAGCCAGGAAATTAAAAAAACTAAAGACGAGTAATAAGACAGAAATAAAGGCAATGAGAGCCATGTAATTCCAGGCATCAGCATCGTTAAAATACTTGATAAGCAATTTGAATTTATCAAGTAGAGAGCCAGCAAGACTTCTAAAGTTATAAACTGTTGGTATGGTATCAGGGTTCTTTATATATCCACCAAGTAGCCATGCGAAAAGTAGGATCGTTACTAAATAAAAAAGAAAAGTAAATGCACGCATTCCGTTAAGGAGTATATATTAAGAGCGGCTAATCTTTGATTGGATATTTTGCAATCTCCTCATTGTAAAATGTTTTCTGATCTTTACTTAAACAAGTCCAGATCAATTTTACATTAGAAAATGGCATTTCGCGCAACTGCCCTTTATGCAAATCCTTCCGGAGTGATATTCGGAAGTCCTCAGATTGGAAGTCAATCATATTTTTATGAAAGGCTGAAACTAATAGTAAGCACTGTTTAGGTGTGAAATACCCATTGTGCATATAATAATTTAAGAAAGAACTGTAATTGAATTTTGAGTCCTTTCCATGGAGCTGAAGCAATGCATGGGCTACTCTCCTGTTTCGTGCTCCAGGGATTCTATTTGTTGTAGTGCTCATTGGCGTAAAAGTTAATTAGCTGATCTAATTCATTTTGCCGTCCGTCCTGTATGAGTTTCATTATAAATAGAAAAGGATCCTTAATCATCAAGTAATCGCGGACCCTTAATGCTGCAATACCTGGAGGAAACATATTATTAAAATATTTATTTAGCTTACTTTCATCGAATTCAGCTTTTTGTATATGTTCCGAAAAAGCTAGTATCATTCCTACGGGAATAGCCCCTGTATAGTACCCAGTATCAAAGAGCTTTTTACTAGACCTGTTTAATAATGCATTGTTAAAATAAATTATGAGGCAAAAGCTTATGAGTAACAAAACCGGAAACACAACTGTTACGGTAAAGGGAGAAACCCATAGACCGGCAATGACAAACACAACATAAGTGAACGTGTATGAAAAAAAGTACAGTGCAATAAATGATGGTTTATAAAAGAGTATATAAGGAAATAGTATTTTCTTTTTCGAAATGCTTGCTTTCATAGATTTACACTATAAGTTGGAATTAGTCAAAAGTAAATGAAGGTATTCTATTATCCAAAAAGGGAGAAATTAGGCTGAAATCTTAAAACTATTCTCACTTAAATAGTACCAGAAGCCCTCCTTCACTTCAATCCCAAGTTGATGAATTCTATTTTGGCAATAGGTGATTTCTTGTTTGTCTAAACCGCGATTCTGCATTTCTACATATCGCTTATAGTCAAAAACAGCTGCCAATAGCTTGTGACCACTTTTTTGAGCTTTCGCCAAATAAGCCTCAAAAACTACTAACCTACTTAGGTGATCTGCTATTGGAATCAAAGAAACATCAACAGGTATTTCTGATACATCCGGATGGTCAAATGAATTGCTAAGTGCAACAAGATTACCCTTCTTATCATTTGCAAACAATGGCAAATCAGAGAAGTCTTCGTCACATAAATCGGAAGGTAATTCAAACAACGGCTTGTCTCGTTTTACCTTCGGTTGTCCCTTCAAGTTCCATTCGAAATCGTCAGAAGCGGTTGCCATGTGTTCATGCCACATACCAACACAATCAAGCACTAATCCAAATTCTTTTCCTGGTGCAAGCCTTAAGACTCTACCCACTTGCTGTTTATACTTTGCCAGGCTCTTTGATAAAGCTGCCAAGATTACAGCTTCAATATCCGGAATATCGAATCCTTCAGACACTATATCCACATTACATAAAACTTTAATGCGACCTGAGCGAAAATGCCTTACAATGCGTTTTCTATCCATCTCAGGTGTGTCTCCATCCAAATGTGATGCCTTTATTCCATTATCAGTGAAAAGTTTTGCCACACTCTTACTATGATTAATATTCTGACAAAATATAACAGCCTTTTTCTCGTTTGCATAAGTTTGGTATGCCTTAAGAACATCAGCCTGCACCTTCCCCTCTTTAACTATATTGTCAAGAACTTCTCTATCATAATCTCCATCCTTTGTAGGGATCAGCTTTGAATCTATATTAGCACACACATGATGACGGGGTTTTACCAAATATCGATTATCAAAGTACCAATGCAAAGGCCTGCTATTTAACATTACTTCAAAATGATCATCAAAACCATCGCCATTTAATCGAATTGGCGTTGCCGTGACTCCAAGAATTCTACTGGTAGGATACTCTTTCCACAACCTGGTATATGTTGAAGCCAGACAATGATGTGCTTCATCAATAATTACCAAATCAGCAGCGGGTGAATTCCTTCTAGAGAGTGATTGAACTGAAGATACCTGTACCCTTTTGGATAAATCAGGTTTTGTATTTCCCGCAATTATTCCAGCTTCAATACCAAAACTCAATAAACGGTCATGAATCTGTTCTACGAGTTCGTTTCGGTGAACGATAATATTTACATATTCACCTTGGTGAAAATACTTTTCCGCAAGTGAACTAAAAACCGTTGTTTTTCCGCATCCAGTTGGGAGCACGTACAACACATGCAGTATTCCTCGAGCAAATGTCTCCTCAATCTTATCAATATCCTGTCGTTGATATTGTCGTAATGTCACCATATCAAACTTCCCTTCCTCTCGACTTATGTGCGTCTTGTAAAAATTGAAAGCTAAAGTTTGCTCTTAATAAATGCATTGAATTAGCAATTGCAGTTGTATTCTCTGATGAAAGTCTTAGTTCATCCCCTACGCACCTATAGTCAATTCCGAATTTATTCAGGTATTTATAAAAGTCCTGTTCCGTTTTAGCTAGCTCTAATGCAAGATCAAATTTAAACTGTAGGTCCTTCGCTTTCATTGATGAAACTTCGGCTGTCAAAGAATTAACTCGTTTATGAAGTACTTCAATAGAAAGATCCTCAACCCTCGCACTCATCTTCGATAATAAATCCACACGCCTTGGCAAATCATACTTTTCCATCTGGCTACATAACACACTAATTGTAGATGCTATATCAGGCATGGCTCGGTGTGATTCATCAGCTTCCTCACCTGTAAATATTTTCTTTGCCCGCTGTAGACTCCTTGGCTCCATATTCTTCCAGATTCCAAGGACATCTACCTTATTACAGTTGTCGAAATGTACGTTGATCCCACTACGCCTTAGTTCATGCTTAAGAAAGCTTAGATCGAAGCCTACATTCGCTCCAGCAAAATCACAATCATTGACGAACTTGTAAATGTGTCTCGATCTCTGTTTAAATGTAGGTTTGTTCACCAAGGTTGTTTCGTCAATTTCATTGACCAATTTTGCTTCTGGTCTAATTGGGATGCCAGGGTTGAACATTTCATTGAATCTGGAAATACTCAAATTTGGTGAATACTTTACAATCGCCAGCTCAACAATACGTTCTGACTTATAATCAAGCCCCGTTGTTTCTACATCAACAAAGGCTAATGGCCTATCCAGATTTTTTACAAAATCCTGAAAAATTTTACTATCCATGCTAAACTCTACAAGTTGGAATTACCCAAATGAAATGAAAAAATAACATTTCAACAAATCGTAACTAAAAACTGAGATTTTCAAGATTGTTAGTAGAAGACAAGGCTTAGGGAATCAAATATTTCGTATTCAGCTTGTTAAGCCCCAAGAAGTGCCCCATAATAAAAAAAAAACAGTAAATCCCCCGGCGGGATTATATATAAAAAAGTATTATATTCGTATTGATTCCAACTCAAAATGGCCATGAACGAAAAGAAAAGTAAGGTTTCTCTGCTAAATATTGCACAGGTGCAGTCTGATATAAGTACAATCAGGGAGTTTGTGCGAAATGCAACGGATGCCAATATTCACCATGCGGTAAACGGACTGGTCCAGTCAGGATTAAGTTATGAATATTCAATGAAAGTACAGGAGGTCTACAAGAAGTATAGAGAAATAAAAAAAATAAAAGACACCCAAATTTCATTTAGCCCCGGAGGAGATGGTATGCTGTTCAGCATCAACACAAATTCCTTCACAAAGGATAAAGGTCTTACTGAACAAAAGAAAGAAATCCTACTCAAAGATCTATTGAAGTGGGCCTACAGCAACGCTGTTGAAAACACCCATCAAATAAAAGTAAAGGTGCCAGACACATCAGTCAATCGAGAATTTGAAATTCTTCGAAAACACGGAATCTACCATGAAAGTGAAAAAGACATCATGGAGAACTTGGTTACCAAAACCATAGATGAAGTTAAGATTATTGAAAAGGAGAATAAGAAACAGGCCAGTAAATCAAAGACTTTATACCCTAATCTCAACCCAAATAAAATTGATCACTTGCCGATTGATCACAAGGCAGAGCAGTTGATTATAACTCGCAAATTTTTGTATGAAACCAGGGCTCTCGACCTGGAGAAAGCTTATAAGAATGCTCAAGAGAAGTTGAAGACAATGGAGATGAGAGCCAATAAACTTAAAACCGCTGGTTTGACAGCAGAATCAGAGAAAGTTCACTTTGCAGCCGTTAATCTGGGTGGTGCAATTACAAAATTTTACAGAGACGCTCAACCAATGACATTTCACCAGAATGTTATTGAAAATGGGAATCAAGCTGGTAATAAAGTTATGGAGAAAACAAAGAAATTATTCCATATCGGTTTTGGAAAAGAAACAGGCAATGCAGCCACCCTTTTGTCTAAGGCATATGCGGACCTTAGTATAAAAGAATTTGGCAGATCAGGTCAATCATTTATTGATAGCAATATAAAGTCCGAAGCAAAAGAACTTATATCTGGCACCTTTGCTGCATCTTCAACACTTTTTGAATTAAATTATTCAAAAACGCAGGAGATTATAAGTGATTTAAATGCTGCATTAGTCAACAACAACAGGCAAAATTCACTATTCGAAGAAGTTGAAAACAAAAGCAAAGCCAATAGCAAAGCGGAGTCAAAGGATCAAGGTCAGCCTTCCCTCTTTGAACAGGATGTGGATTCCATCCTAAAGATGCCAGACAAGAATATTATACCTAAAGGGAAAGCGCACCTATTAATTGCGGAGCCAGTCTTTCATTCAGAACCAGGTGGAAAAAACAAAGGCATTGATCTTTCTTAACACTGAATAATTCAAATCAAAGAAAAAGGGGATCTAGTCCCCTTTTTAGTTTAATGGCAGACTGTAGACCATACAGATGCCTTTATCTTGCATACCCTTATTTGGGAGTCCCTCCAATACCATTAACTTATTCTTGTTACAAGCCAAATAAAAGTTCTCTTGCTCCACAGTATGGTTATATCGGACAAACACCTCGGTAGGTTGCCTTATAGACATTGACTCCTTGGGAATGACACCAAGACGAACCATATGGGTCTTATTACCATTGATATCGAAATTATCGAACATAGCAGCATACACCAGAGTGTTTTCTCCGTCAATAATCTTAGAATCCTTCAATCTCTTCTCAAACTCCATCATAATTTCCTCCTTCCCTTCAAAATAAGTTAATCTGTTACACCCTTGTAAAAATTATATATTAATCTAATCGAAAGTTTATGAACCATTTTGGGAAACTACACTTTTACTTAAACTTTTTACCTCCACAAGAATAAATATGTCTGAATTTGGGCAAAAAAGCGAATAAAACTCTCCGAAAATATTTACTAATAATTATGTGTCCAATCAGTGAATTTCTGGTATTTACCAATAAACTTGAGCCGAATATCATTATCCAGTTTACCGTTCCTATTCTTGGCAATAATTAGTTCAGCTACATTCATTGTCGGTAAGCCATTAACATCTGTTTCAATTTTGTAATACTCATCACGATATAAAAAAATAACTACATCGGCATCACTTTCGATACCTCCCGACTCTCGTAAATCTGCAAGCATGGGACGCTTATTGGGCCTTAGCTCAACCGCCCTATTCAACGATGACAATGCAATGATGGGAATATCAAACTCCTTAGCGATTTCCTTAAGGCTACGAGATATATAAGCCACCTCCTGCTCCCTATTCCCTGTATTTGCAAACCGATCAACTTTCATTAACTGCAAATAGTCTACAAATGCAATTTGTATTTTATGCATCATTATTAACTTACGCAACTTACTCCTTAGCTCCATTGGAGTTAAGGAAGGGTTATCATCAAAATATATTGGCGCATTATGAAATACCCCTGCTTTGTGTTCAATAGTATCATATTCAAATGGTTGTAATTTCATTTGAAAAACCTTGTCAGACTCGACCTCCGCTTCAGCCGAATATAGTCTATTCATAAGTTGTAGCTTAGGCATCTCAAGGGAAAAACAAGCAACAGGAACATTCAATATGACTCCCATATTTCTTAGCATGGAAGTCATTAATGCACTCTTACCCATTCCAGGCCTTGCGGCCAAAATAATAAGATCTGAATTTCTAAATCCTGCGGTTACTCTATCGAAATTTGTGAACCCCGAACCAACCCCGGCAAACTTAATATTGCCTTGAGAGGCAGACTTTAAGGGAGCAAGAGATTGTTTTTTTAATTCACCAACAGACGAGATAACTTTTGATTCTGTCTCAGTACTTAGCTTAAATATTTCCGATTCGAGACTATCTTTTAGCTCAAATGCATCTACACCATCCTCTAAACCTTGGTTGGTATGCAAAGTACAAGTTTCGATTACTTTTCTTTTTATGTATAATTCAACAACAATTCGAGCATGACGTTCTATATTCTTTGAATTAGATACCCTGCTGGTTAACTCAGAAATTGCCATAGCCCCTCCTACAATTTCCAAAATACCGCTGGTTTGCAAGCTGTGTTTTAAGGTAAGCATGTCAATTGGCCTCGACTGTGCAAACAAATCAATACATGCTTTATACATCTGCCCATAGCTATCATTGTAGAAATGATCAGGCCGCAGAAAATGGGCCACATCGCAAATAGAATTAGTCACCTGGATAATCGCCCCCAGGACTGCTGCTTCAATGTCTGAATCATGTGGCATCGGCCTATCCAACTTAAACAATGATGAGGAACGAGGTATCAAATTTGCCCTTCCGTTGTTGTGTGTATTCTTTGCAATCTGGTACATCTTTTATGCTGCTTGTTGAGAGTTAATAAGGGTCTTCAAACTACTGATTTGAACAGCATCAAACTTCCCTTCCTGTTCAATAAACAATCCTATGAAAGCATTCCAAAATACCTCAATGGTTGTGGGATTTTTAATCAATTGTATCTCGGAAAAGGATTTATTTACAATTTCTGAAATCTCTTTGGAATATTTCTTTTGGCAAAGTGCTACTATGCAATGCATAAAAACCCCTTTGATAACTTCTGGATTTGATTTACCCTTCAACATCCCCAATAGCTTTTCATTAATTTCATCATCCTCCCTAATAATGAACGATAGCAAGTGTTCATCCGAACTTCCAAAGGCAGCCCTAAATAGCTGCTTGACTGCAAACGCATCTTTTCGCTTATTGTTACTAATTCCATTTTTTACAGCCGTCGGCTTCCCCCCTTTCACTAACTGCTCATAACTAGGCATAGGATCAGGAAGGTAAAACCCGGTCATTCCGGCTTTCTTTAACCCCTCAAACTCTTTTAAAAACCACTTCTGATCCATTGCTTCCCTATATAACCCGGCAGGATTATGCTGCCTATTACCTTGAGTTTCCTTATTCAGTAGGTATTCTACAGATTTGGTTATTACGTAGTTGACATATTCCTCTGGTAAAGCATTATCTGAAACTCTCTTTCTAGCATCAAATATTAAATTTTCATTAACACGAAGTATTTTCAAACACTTCTCAAATTCAAACTTTGGATTGGTACCGCTCACTGCTATGTCCTCATTTTGAATCTGTTCGTTGGACTTAAAATAAAAAATATAGTAGTCTGTTTTATTTTTTCTATCTAATTGGGTTCTGAAGGCAAAGGCGGCATGAGTACCTGCCAAAGCTTGTTGAATAGGTTTAACTACCCTTTGATTAATTCTCCATATTGCACTTTCTGGGTTAGCTTTTGAGCCCGCCAGTTGTAAAAAATCCTTAACAGAAAGTACCATTTGATTGGTAGTCATTTGAGCATGTGCAATTGCATAATAAAATCTTGCTGCAGCAGCATTTTGCGTTTTAAAAAATAATTCAACTTCGGTTGAAACGAGTAATTCAGGATTAATCTTATTGTTGAGGGTTTTAATCATGAGTTTAAAAAACTCTTCCGTAAATTTTATTGTAATAACAGGCTGGTTCGTCTCTAAATCCATACCCTTATCTAAGACTTCGATCCAGGTTATTCGTGCATCGTTATAACCTAAGACGGAAGATGCTTCAGGTCCAAGATGAAGCCAGCTGCACTTTTGTAGGCGTTCCCACATTTTATCAAATGCCTTATCGAGTCTGGCACCACCATTTCGTGATTCTGTATGCCAAATTTCACTGAATTTTAGTTTCAGAGACCTGTTAGCTTGATCCATTTTGCGAAGGTTGCTTTGCTGAAAAATCCGAGCCAGCAGCCTCTCATCTGCTATATCAAATGCGTCAGCACTAGTCACAAAAGATGGCCTCCTAACAAGTGACCCAATTTTTATCCAGTTTGGTTCAATGGGTTGATTACTCTTAACCTCTGTAAGGGATGTTGTTTTCATCTTTATTGCACTATGTGTTGGAATTCAGCAGCATGTTAGCATCAAATTTGGTAAAAACCAAAACAGGTAGTGCAGACTAAACCTCCCTAAATTGATCACACTTATCGGCTGGTTGCCCGGTGGATTTAGTAACAACAGGGTGTAATCTTTTCAATTACTTCAATTTCGAAGGGTGGTTTGCGTAACTATGGGGTGGACAATTGTCTATTTTGCTTATCAGACAATAATTAATCAATAATTGCCGGTGGTTTGCGTAACTATGGGGTGGTTTGAAAAGTAAGCCCGGAAATAAAATGCACCCTAAATTATATCTGGTGGTCAATAAACTGGCTTTATTATGAGCTTTTGTTTTTTAAACCCGATTACCGGTGGTTTGCGTAACTATGGGGTGG
>JBDVKV010000010.1:0-11195 GCA_039971015.1 Cyclobacteriaceae bacterium | reverse complement strand
ACCACTTTCAATAAAAATGTAGTCATAGATCTTTATCCAAGAACCGTTGCAGACTTCTATGATGATCTGTTTGAGAAATTGGAAGGCCTAGGAATTAATATCCAAATACATGGCAGCCCTAATGAAATGGAGCCTAGCATTCCCTTTGCAGAAAATACCGAGAACAAGTCTTATGACAAACAAAGTGTTGTGGACTTTTGGCAGGCAGCCGTGAGTACGCATAATGTGTTTCTCAAATTCAGAAGTGACTTCATTGGAAAATGTAGCCCGGTGCACTTTTTCTGGGGTGCATTCGATATTGCTGTTACCCGATTTTCAGGAAGAAAAGCACCCTTGCATCAGGGAGCTATGCCCAACATGCCCAAAGAGGTGATGCAGGAAGCCTACTCACAGGAAGTAAGCAGTTGTGGTTTCTGGCCCGGCAGTGACGCATCACCTGTGCCAATGTTTTATGCTTATTGCTACCCTTCACCAGCTGAATATGGTAAAGAAAAAGTGTTGCCTGAACAGGCATTTTGGAGCGAAGAAATGGGTGAGTTCTTTTTAAAATACGATGATGTGCGGATGGCAGAAGACCCTGAAAAAATGCTGATGGACTTTTTGCAATCGACATATATTGCTGCTGCCAAGACCGGAAAGTGGGACAGAAAAAATCTTGAGAAGTAGTTATACGAAACAATTTTAACAGAGTTGCGTGTGATGTGATAATTTTTTTTCAACTGTTGGTAACAATAAATTAATAACCATTTGCCAAGAAATTCGTAGCAGTTTAATTACATCCAAAAGCGCACAATCCAGAGCACTTTTTTAACAATTCATAAAAAAATACCGAAAAACACGTCACCTTCTATCAACTTCTCCGTTGACAGCCATAATAAAGTACAACTGTTATGGAATTAAAGAAAAACCCAAAGGCCGATGTGCACCAGTTACGTGGAATGTTATTTTCACTTTCATTGGCCGCCACATTAGGTATGGTTATCACCGTCTTCGAATGGGAATCAAAAGGAGATAGTAATACTGTCAACCTTGCGCAGTACGATAATTTCACTGACGAATTATTAGACATACCCCCTACAGAGCAGGCCCCTCCTCCTCCACCCAAAACAATCATCCCTAAAATCATTGAAGTTCCTGACGAGGAAGAAATAGAGGAGGACCTGAATATAGTGGTTGATGTGGAAATGAAGGAGACTACAGAAGCCATTA
The DNA here is from genome assembly GCA_039971015.1 of Cyclobacteriaceae bacterium. Classification (GTDB taxonomy): domain Bacteria; phylum Bacteroidota; class Bacteroidia; order Cytophagales; family Cyclobacteriaceae; genus ELB16-189. Next base: position 9,986 of record JBDVKV010000010.1, on the reverse strand, counting down.
AAATCGCACCGGTGGAAGAAATTGCAAAAGAGGATACAGACGAGATTTTTGTTATTGTTGAAGAACAACCGCAATTTCCTGGTGGCAATAGTGAGTTTTTAAAATACCTTAGGGACAATATGCGCTACCCCAGACAGGCGAGGTCAATGGCCATAGAAGGACGCGTATATGTGCAGGCCATAGTAGGAAAAGACGGATCGTTGGATGACGTACAGGTATTGAAAGGAATTGGTGGCGGTTGTGATGAAGAAGCCCTCCGTGTGGTAAAACTTTCACCAAAATGGAAACCAGGTCGTCAACGAGGTAATAATGTAAGGACCAAAATTGTTATTCCTATTGTATTCAAACTAGGTTAACGAACATATTTCTTTTTTTTGGCGTAGTTTAGTTGTCCAGTAAAACATTGGACAACTAATTTGGTTGACGATGAGCGAGAGAACCAAAATCATTAACACTACGCATGATGACTTAGAGACCATTTATAGTCTCTTCGAGAGTGCAATCGCCTACCAGCAGAAGAATACTTACCCTGTGTGGAAAGGGTATGACAAAGCTGCCCTGACCAAAGACATTGAAGAAGGCAATCAGTACAAAATTACGATTGGTACCGATATTGCCATGTTATTTAGTGTATGCTATAGCGACCCATTAATTTGGGGTGAACGCGAAAGTGGAGATGCTCTCTATTTACATCGCATAGTTGTCAATCCTGAGTTCAAAGGAAAAAAATTATTTGCCATGGTGCTTGCATGGAGCATTTTTCATGGTCGACTGAATAACCTTCCACTTATTCGTATGGATACCTGGGCCGACAATCCCATTATGATCAATTATTACAAAAGCTTTGGGTTTCGCTACGTAGATGAGTGTACAACACCAGATAGCGAAGAACTTGCCATTCAAAATAGAAACCTTAAAGTAGCGCTACTGGAATACACCATACCTAATGAATAAACCACAGCTCAACGATATCCACATTCGGACAATTATGAAACCGGGAGATCTGGGTTATGTAACTTATATGCACGGATACCTTTATCACAAAGAACACAATTTCGGACACGTCTTTGAAGCGTATGTTGCTGAAGGGTTGCTGGAATTTTATAATCAATATGACCCCACTACTAATCGCGCATGGATTTGTGAACACAATAACAAAATTATTGGTTTTCTGGTCCTGATGAATCGTGGTGATGCAACCCAACTTCGCTATTTTATTATTGAACCGGAATACCGAGGATTAGGATTGGGCAAAAAGCTGATGGATTTATACATAAATTTCTTGAAGGAATGCGGGTACAAGAAGTCTTTCCTATGGACCACCAAAGGACTGGATCCTGCTATCTCATTATATACCCGTCATGGATTTATTCTTACTGAGGAAAGAGACACCAATATCTTTGGAAAACCTTCCATAGAACATCGGTATGATCTTGTGATTAACTAGTCTAATTTAATGGCTACTTTTGGAGCGTCAATGAGTAACCATTCTGTTTTGCCACAACCTTCCGTTTTCGTATTCGATATCAGAATTGATGAGCCTGTTAACATGCTCACTGATTTAATTATTTCAGCAGTTTGCCTTATAGCCTATTACAAACTAACAAAGAAGCAACTGCCAGGTAATGCACAACGCTACTTTCGTTGGTACTTCTTATTGATGGGGCTTGCTACTCTCTTTGGAGGAGTGATTGGCCATGGATTTTTGTATGCCTTTTCATTTGCATGGAAGCTTCCCGGCTGGATCATTAGCATGTTTTCCATTGCCCTTATTGAACGATCCTCTATTGAGTATGCCAGACCTCATATCAACCCTAGGGTGGGTAAATTCTTCCTCATCCTTAATGTAATCGAATTATTCACTGTAATGGCCATCACCATATATACCCTCAATTTTCAATGGGTTGAATTTCATTCCGGGTACGGTTTATTGGCGGTAGTGCTCACCTTCCACGGTTTTGTGTATTTGAAAACGCGTGACAAAGGGAGTGGTTTAATCATCATTGGCGTGGGGATCGCCAGTATTGCGGCACTGATTTTCATGAATGAAATATCACCTAGCATCTGGTTTAACCATATTGATCTCAGCCATGTGATTATGGCAGTAGCAGCACAAATGTTCTATAATGGAGCTATCCAATTGAGAAATGACGCTACAAACCACCACTAACTGCAAGGCAGATACACCTTTCTAATCCTGTTTATTTTCACGAATTGCTAACATAAAGGTCATAGCTTTGCATCATGCAAAACGACTTTACTCCTGCGATATCCGTATTTCTAAAAAATTTATCCATCGCAGCGCTCAATGAAATGCAGGAAGCTACACTTTCAAAAGCTTCTTCCGCCAAAAACCTTATGCTGCTTGCTCCCACAGGATCAGGAAAAACGCTGGCATTTTTACTCCCTTTACTCCAACAGTTACAACCTGATGGTAAAGGTGTGCAGGCACTGATTATTGCTCCCTCAAGAGAATTGGCCCTGCAAATAGAACAAGTATTCAGGTTGATGAAGACCGACTATAAAGTAAGCTGCTGCTATGGCGGACACTCCGTAAAAGTAGAACAAAACAGTTTGAGTGAAGCCCCAGCTGTGATCATAGGCACGCCAGGGAGACTGGCTGATCATATTTTCAGAAAATCATTTAACGCACGCTCGGTGAGCATGGTGGTATTGGACGAGTTTGATAAGTCCTTGCAGATGGGCTTTCACGATCAACTAGAAATTCTGTTCAAGGCAATGAGCGGTAAACAACATCATATCCTCACTTCAGCCACAAGGCTTACCGACTGGCCAGAGTTCTTGCCATTTAAAAACCCGGAAACTTTGAGCTATTTGCACCAGGAATTAGAATCAAAGCTGGCACTGCACGTTGTGCACTGTAAAAGCACCGACAAGGTAGAGGCACTGATGCGTTTGGTCGCTGGATTCAATCAGGAAGCGTGTTTGGTATTCTGTAACCATAGAGAGGCAGTGGACAGAATAAGTGCCTTACTTACCCGGCATCAATTCGAGCATGGTATTTTACATGGTGCACTGGAACAAATTGACCGTGAGAAGAATTTGATCAAGTTTAGAGGGGGCGCACACAACGTACTCATTGCCACAGACCTTGCTTCCCGAGGATTGGATATTCCGGAAATCAAGCACGTAGTCCATTATCAGCTCCCTCCAAAAGAAGAAGCTTTCATTCACCGTAACGGACGTACCGCCAGAATGCATGCAGAAGGTAAAGCCTACCTGGTAATTGCTGACGATGAGACATTGCCCGACTATATTGACTCATCCATTCCTGAACATAAGGTAAGCGCCAAACTTGTGCTTCCACCCCCACCCACATTCGCATGTCTATATATCAGTGCAGGAAAGAAAAATAAAATAAGCAAGGGGGACATAGTTGGGTTGCTCACCAAAAAAGGTGGATTATCCGGGAATGAAATTGGCCTTATCACAACACTTGATTTTTCATCCTATGTCTCTATCAAGCGACCAACCTTGAAAAAGGTACTGACTAACATTAAAGGGGAGAAACTTAAAAATATCAAAGTGAAGATAGAAGTAGCGAGTTAAGACATCGGGATTTCTTTCATCTATTTTTAGTTAGGCACTTCTTGTAAAAAAGAGTACATTAACAAGCACCTAATTACTGATCGATGCTTAGAATATTTCTGATTAATGCGCTGATGCTATGCCTATCATGCACCCAGGCATTTACACAACAGCCCGCTTCTCCGCTGGTCAAGTCCTACGAACAATACCTTCAAAAAAAGAAAAGCACACCCTATAATCTGGATTGGATTCAACTAGGGCCCACCATCAACAGTGCAAGAGCAGATGCTATTCAAGTAGATCCCAACAATCCCGGTACCATGTACGTAGCGTTTGGCTCGGGTAATTTATGGAAAACGACCAACAACGGATTAACCTGGAAACCTATCTTCGAAGACCAGCCTGTATTGGGTATAGGTGATATTGCCCTCGCTCCCTCTAACTCAGACATCATCTATGTAGGAACAGGTGAAAGTCTAAAGAAGCCACGCAATTTTACCATGCCGGGCAATGGTGTATATCGCTCCGATGATGCAGGCGAAACGTGGAGGCATCTGGGTCTCGATGATTCCTGGCACATTGGGGAAATTGTAGTACACCCTAACAATCCAGATATTGTTTATGTGGCAGTGCTGGGTCATTTCTGGTCCACTAACACCAACCGTGGTGTTTATCGCTCGCTGAATGGAGGGCAAACATGGGAACATGTACTGTACGTAGATGATCAAACTGGTGCAAATGATATCGTCATCTCTCCTTCCAACCCCGAAGTATTGTACGCTTCTATGTGGGAAAATAACCCCGGCATCAATGGAAAAAAGAGTGCGGTGTATACCAGCAAAGATGCAGGAAAAACATGGGTTAAATCAGACAATGGATTTCCCAATGATGATGGAAAAGGAAGAATCGGCTTAGCCGTATCCTATACCAACCCCGACAAGGTGTATGCCTTTATGGACCATCGCAACAAAGGAGAAGCTAAAGGAGCGGCTGAGATTTACAGGACGCTGGATGGTGGAAAAAGCTGGAAGAAAACCCACGACCATGAACTGATGTTTCTTTCTGTGGTCGGTTGGTACTTTGTCGATATTTATGTGGCTCCTGATAATGATGAAGAAATATTTGCTTTGGGTGTGCGGTTGGCCCGTAGTACCGATGGCGGTAAAAACTTTTCGTTCATAGGAGGAGATGTTTATCACTTGTTTCCAAGCGCGGCAGACCCCATACACCTCGACCATTGTGAACTATGGATCAACCCCCAAAACCCCAATCACCTGGCTTTGGGTAATGATGGTGGTTTTTATGTAAGCTACGACAAGGGGTCAACATGGACGCACTTCAATAATATTCCAGCCGGTGAGTTTTATGACATCACATTGGACCAGAAAGAACCTTACACCATCTATGGTGGTACTCAAGATGATGCAACAGTTTACGGTCATGCAAAAGAATGGAATCCAAAGTTCTTCGATGAATGGAAATACCTGTGGATTGATCCCTGGAGTGGTGGAGATGGATGCATTACCCTGGTAGACCCTGAAGATGACAACACCATCTATTACAGTTCGCAGGAAGGAGGTGTACGAAGAATGGATTTATCCTCAGGTGTATCTACAAATATTCGCCCAAAGTTAGGCGAAGATCACCCTACCCTTAAATACAATTTTATCACACCCTATCTCTTGTCCCCTCACGATCCCAATACCTTGTATCTGGCTGGTAATTATGTATTGAAAAGTAGCAACCGTGGTGATACATGGACGTCAATAAGTGGTGACCTTTCTGCTTCAAAAGACAAAAACAAAAAAGCATTGGCGGCAGGCGCATTGGCGGAGTCTCCCTTGCAAAAGGATTTGATATACATGGGCACCGACAGGGGTGTTTTTTGGGCGACTGAAGATGGTGGCAAGAATTGGGAAGATCGTTCAGCAGGACTTCCAAATAACTACATTCGCTGCATTACTCCTTCCATCTACAAACCTTCACGTGTATACATCACCCTTTCAGGAATTAATTATGATGACCTGAATGCGTATGTCTACAAGTCGGAAGATTATGGTAAAACCTGGGAGCCCATCATGACGGACCTTCCCAATGAAGTGGCATATGTCATTAAAGAAGATCCTAGGTTCGAACCCATACTATATGCCGGACTTTACCGAGGAGCTTATGTCACTACTGATCATGGAAAGTCATGGAGTCAATTGGGAAAAGGCATGCCTGCCACCAGTGTTGCTGATATTGAAATTGATAAAAAGTCAAATGACCTGGTCGCAGCCACGCATGGAAGAGGGATGTATAAACTAAACCTAGCCCAAATTCATGAAGTATATCTTAATAAGCCGAATCACACCTATCTTTTCCAATTCCCACAAGTAGCGCCTCCCGTATATAATGACGATCTCAATGGCATTGACTATAGAACGCACGAAAAACTCCCTATTACCTTTTGGGTTAAAGATGCTGGTGAGGCCTCCCTTAAAATTATAGATGCTAACAACAAAACGATTTGGTCTAAGGTCATTGAAACGACAAAAGGTTACAATCAATACAGGTGGGATCTTATTGTAAATAAAGTAGAGAGCCCACTACCTTATTTTATTCATTACAATGAGTTTATTAAAAGTGGAACTTATCAGGTAGAAGTAGCCACTGAAAATGAATCAGTGACAGGTAAATTAATTATTAAAGAGGCAAGAAATTAGAATTAAAATAATCAACAGACCTTAAAAAAGGTTTTAGGTTGTGCTCCCTCCTTTTCTGCTAACATGGCTTCAATTTTCTTAGCTGTTTTCGTAATGGCCAGACCGCCTAATCCAGTGCAGCGCAATGTATTGGGGATTGCATCCCCTACCTTTTTCATGGTCTCGATCACTTCATCCAACGGAATCACCTGATCATAATCCGCCAACGCCATATTGGCAGAGGAGATAGCATGAGTTGCCGCCTGTACATTTCTATTCAAACAAGGAGCTTCTACACGATCTGCAATCATGTCACAAATCATACCCAAAGAAGATTGAAGCGACATAGAAGCGGCAGCCAGTGCTTGATTCAAGGTTCCGTTTCTTAGCGTAACAATTCCAGCAGCAGCCATACCAGACCCAGAACCACACTCCGCCATACACCCACCTACCTCAGCAGCAAATGTGGCGTGCGCAGCAATAAACACTCCAATGATGCCGGCAGCTAACATGGCCTTCACCTTTTCATCCTCCGACAATTTTAAAATATTGGCCGTTCCTAACACAGCACCAGGAAGCGCTCCACATGAACCCGCTGTTGGTGCCGCTACGATTACACCCATGGAACTTTTTACTTCCATCATCGCGGATGTATATAAGATCACTTCGTTCAACACATCCCCTTCTACCAGTTTTTTCTTTTTTATTTGCTCATTGTAATTGACAGATTGTGGGCCCAATATGCGGTCTTCATAAGATGTTCCTTTCAACCCCAACTCAATGGCATTGCTCATGATGCCTACGATGTGGCGCATCTTTTCAAAAACTTCATCGTGAGCGATATTTCCACGAGCACTTTCGTAATGCACGGCCAACTCCCACAATGACAATTTTTTACCTTCATTGTACTCCAACATTTCAGCAGTGGTAATAAAAGGAACAGACAAATCTTTGCGTGCCAATACCGGAAGAACAGGAGCAAGTTTTTTGATGAACAACACCTCGTCCATACTTTGTAACTCCTCCAAAATACCGACTGGTAAAAACTGATCAGATTTTACTTCAATAAAAGTAACTTCACCTTGAAGTACATTGATTTCATCATAGGTAATGGATTCTCTTAAAAAATTAGCAACGTGCTCGCTCTCTTTCACATACACCAGCGTTTCGTAAAAATCTCCTGCCATCATAACAGGTGCGCCATCTATTTCAATCACCTGAATCATTCCTCCTCCAGTAGACAAGGCAATGACCGATCGTGTTTCTTTATTGTTCTTTAATGTGATTTTATAGGTATTGGGATGTGTAGCACCTATGGGATGAATTTTAATGGTGATCTTGATACCAGCCTCGTCCACTGCCTGTAAATAGTTTGGTAATCGTTCATCAAACGCTTCCCACCCCAAAAAACCTCCGAACAAACCCATGTCAGAGCCCTGTCCTTTGTGTGTAGTGGCCAGCGAACCATTAGGATCAAACTCAATCAGCACCTCCTTAATATCACCCTCCATCAGGTCGCGACACAATCTGCCAATTCGCAAGGAAGCAGCACAATGCGAACTGGATGGGCCCCGCATTACCGGGCCTATAACATCATTGAAAATACTGGGGTAGCTTTTCATAACTGAATGATGGGATGAGGAGCTACCAAGTTAATAAAATTAAAGCAATCTACTGCTAAGGCTGGATATGTCATGATCGCAGTTTCATTAAAATAATTACCATTAGAATAGTTCATCGGCCCCTAATCGAATAATTCTGGAAATCAGAATAGATTGCACGAGATTGAATTATAAATCCCACTTACCTATGAAAAAAGTTCTATTCCTCCTCCCCCTCTTCATTTTCCATGTAGCATTGGCACAAGATGATGACGACATCACACTCAAGGACCTCAAGAACCAGATCTCTAACCTGAGGCATACCTTTGATGGTATTGAAAAAAAATTGGATGACATCCTATGGTATGATAAAGTGGGTGATGTTGCCTTTATCGACAAAGTAATTATTACAGGACCTCCCAAACCAGATAGGGTAGAAAAAAACAAAACCCGACAAGGATATGGAAACCCGCTGGCATTCAACTCTTACGTTTTTATTCCGCGTGATATTGATCCCAACAAAAAGTATCCCTTACTCCTTTTTCCACATGGAGGAGTTCACAGCGACTTCAATACCTTCTATTCACATATCATTAGGGAATTGATGGCTCAGCAATATATTGTGGTGGCCCCAGAGTACCGTGGCAGTACAGGATATGGTAGCGGATTTTACAAGGCTATAGACTATGGAGGACTGGAAGTGGAAGATGTTTTTGCAGCACGTAATTATACTGTCGAAAACTACGACATCGTTGATAGTAAAAAAGTAGGTATTTTGGGTTGGAGTCATGGGGGGCTTATTTCTCTGATGAATGTTTTCGATCATCCGGAAAGTTACCAGGTAGCATATGCAGGTGTACCTGTAAGTGACCTTATTGCACGCATGGGTTATAAATCAGACAACTATCGTGATCTATATTCTGCTGAGTTTCATATTGGAAAAACCGCAGAAGAAAATGTGGAAGAGTACAAAAAGAGATCGCCCGCCTGGCAAGCACACAAATTAAAAACTCCTTTGCTGGTGCATACCAACACCAACGATGATGACGTAAATGTGCTGGAAGTAGAGCACCTTATTAAATCATTAAAAGCAGAAGGAAAAAAATTTGAATACGAGATATACAACAAGGTGCCTGGTGGACATACGTTCGACCGTATTGACACCAAAGAAGCCCAGAAAATAAGATTAAAAGTCTATGATTTTTTGGGTGGCTATCTCAATCCGCCACGAAAGCTGACCAGCGTAAAAGCATTGAGAAATGCAGCTTATAGGTATTAAGCCAAAATTCTTTCTACCTTTCAAAATACAATCAATAAACTTTCGCTGGTCATGAAAAATAACTTGATCTTATGGTTAGTGCTTTGTTCCTTAAGCACCTTTGCACAATCAAGCAAATCTAAATCCACGGATAAACCTCCAGCTCTCTCTTCCATCACCGAAAAGGAATTGCGCGATGATTTATTTGCTCAAGCAGGGCCCCACTTCAGGGGAAGGGCTGGCGGCACCATAGATGAGCTTAGAGCAGCCATGTGGATGGGAAAGCGGATGCAGGAAGAAGAGTTTGAGCCAGCCGGAGATGATGGTACCTATTTTCAATATTTTTCACTCCTACGTCATCGCATTTCACCCACCAGCACCATCCGCATTGGAGATAAATCATTAACACTTTGGAAAGATGCCTTGATTACGCAAACTGCTCCTGCAGAAGTGCATGCTCCCATCTTATACATAGGGAAAACAGGACAAGCTGACTTAAGTAAAATCGATGTAAAGGGCAAAGCGGTAGTAATACAAGTTGAACCTGAAGGCATCAACCTAAACGTTTCCTTACCTGAGTGGAGATACAGTCGCTACATTATGAATAAGTATGGTAATGACCTGATCGCCCGTGGCGCAGCTGCCTTACTTTTTATAGCTGATGAATATGGAGAACACAGTTGGCCATATGCCCAATACAATAACATTCAAGGAAGCTTTGATATTGAAGGAGGCGGAAGAGCCGCATCTCCACAACCCGCACCCCCTGTTATCTGGTTACATCCTGATGCTATTGAGTGGATTAGAACTGGGAGGCTTAGCTTACAAGCATCTCTTCGCACTGAAAGTTTTACCTACCCTTCCGTTAATATCATTGGCAAGATTCCCGGCACG
>JBDVKV010000009.1:0-249118 GCA_039971015.1 Cyclobacteriaceae bacterium | reverse complement strand
AATTTTATGCATTCCGCTACCTTTAGGTACTGTGCCTTCCGGAACATCTTTTCCTACCCACTTGAGGTAGGCAACTATGGCTTGCAATTCCTTATCTTCTTCATTCAGTCGTATACCATTAAGGCTCCGTTCAATGCATTCATTGACACGTTCCGGCACATCCACCATGGTTCCTGACCGTTCTCTCCATTTCGGATAGCCAGTAGCAACCGCTGCGTAGTTAATGCCGAAGGTTTTGGTGCCGCCCTCCAGATGGCAGTTTCTGCAATTCATTCCATTGCTGATGGGTTTCACTGTTCCTTTCGGTCCAAAGTAAACGGAAGTGTGCATGATCAATTCCCGGCCATAACGAATAAGATCTCCTTCCTCGTTGGCAGGTATTTCGATCAGTGCCGGAGCCTTCCAGTAGTCATCATTTTTTGGTTGAGGGGCCGCAATGGTTAATGAGGGTGTGCTGGGAGGTGGAAAAACACCAGCGTAGAGTAGCACCATTGTCAGAAAAATTACAATGGTGAAACCAATTGAGATACTCAAGAGAGCGGTAAGTCTTTTTAATATTTTGGCCTCTTTCAACTACAATGTTATTGAAGAGGACAAGAATACACTTCGCTCAGACAATTAGCAAGAAGGCTTATACCTGCGGAATATTTGAAGTATAGCGTGTTGCTAAACGATTTCTTCCTTATTGGGGTTGACAGTTAGAATTGGATTCATGATCACTTTCGTTTTGATAGAATTTGTAATCAAGCAATTCTTTTCCGTCTTATCCAAAACCCTCAACGCACGATCACGATCCTTTTCGTGAAGGAGGCTTACCTGCGGAGTTAAAACTACTTCTGTCATTTCAAACCCCTTTTCCACTTTCTCCAGCTTGCCAATGGCTTTGCATCCGAATTGATCAAATTCAAGCTTTGAATTCTCAGCAATAGCAAGAAAAGTCGTCATGAAGCAACTGGCTACGGAGGCTGTGAACAAGTGCTCCGGAGACCAAATACCGGGTACTCCTTTTGGGAATTCGGGAGGTGTGGCCACCTCAATACAACCATTCCCACTCAGTCCTGAACTCAATTCAGGTGAACACATCATTCCCTTGCGATCCTGATTCCAATTGACGTCTACGTTATAATAATGTGAATCCATTTTTCATCGGTTTTTATGGTGCGAAATTATATTGTGGGCTATTGTATTAGTATGATATCCGTCATAACTGAAAATGAGAATAGTCCAATTCTTGTCGACAGATTTGGTTAATCTTGTAGTAATAGTGATATAAATTTTAAATCAGGATGCAATTTTTTTATGACCTCTCTATGATGGGGGCGGGTATAGGTTTGTTTCTACTGGGAACCAACTTTTTGGAGGAGTCCCTTAGTAAACTGGCTGGCAGGTCATTTAAGGTCTTTTTAAAAACACAAACGAATAACAAGTTTAAAGCGGTTGCATCAGGCGCCCTTGTTACAGCCGTATTACAGAGTAGTTCGGTAGTAAGTTTAATGGTGCTTGCCTTTGTTGGCTCTGGTGTTTTGGCGATGCAGAATGCACTTTCAGTTATTCTGGGTGCCAATATTGGTACTACCCTTACCAGTTGGATCGTAGCTACTCTTGGGTTTAAAATAAACATAGAAAGTATTGCATACCCTCTTGTAGGTGTTTGTGGTATTGCAATGACCCTGTTTCGTTCAGAACAAAGAGCTTTTCATTGGAGCAAGTTTTTGTTTGGATTCGGGTTACTCTTTATCGGATTGAGCTTTATGAAAAGTGGTTTTGAAGAGATCGCTTTGGGTTTCGACTTTTCGTTGCTAAGCAATTATCCTCTGATCGTTTTTGTACTAGCGGGCTTTGTCCTTACTTCACTGATTCAATCCAGTTCAGCAACCGTAGCGATTACGCTTACTGCACTGAATAGTGAAGCGATCGCCTTGCTGCCTGCTATGGCGATGGTATTGGGCTCTGAGGTGGGAACTACAATAAAACTACTGATTGCTTCCGTGAATGGGATTGCCGCCAAAAAGCGAGTCGCCTTTGGAAATTTTATTTACAACACCTTCATTATCATACTCGTTTTGATCACCTTGAAACCCATTAATAGTTTCATTGTTAATGTAGCCAATATCCAGGATGAATTGTTGGCATTGGTAGTGTTTCAGAGTGGCATTAATGTTCTGGGTGTGATTTTATTCTTCCCTTTTATTAATGGATTCGGCCGGTTATTGAACAATATGTTTGTGGGTAATGGGGAAGGAGTAAAATACATAACATCAGTCCAGGCCTCCACAGGTGGTGAATTGGCACTGGAGGCCTTAGTAAAAGAAACAGGAAGATTCATATTAATGGTTATCGATTTTGTTTCAGATTCTTTTGACCTGAAGGTGAGAAGAAAATCTGGACAGATTGGTGATCATTATAATGATAAATCAGTAAGTGAGAAGTATGCTTACCTTAAGCAGGTGCACGGAGAAATGCATGCATATGCTGTTAAGTTTAACAAGACGGGGCTTAATAGTGAAGAGTTGGAGTTTCTTGATCGGCTCAATGCCTCTATAAGGAATAGTATGTTTGCTGCAAAGAGCATCAAAGACAGCCAACTTGATATTCAACAGTTTAAGAATTCATCCAATGATGTAAAGTACCAAATCTATGCACACCGCGGTGAAGAGCTTTCAAAGTTTTATGATAAAATTTCTGCTTTACTATTAAAACCAAAAGGATTCAATGCGTTTGAAGATATGGTTGATATTTATCATGTTATTCAGAAAGGTTATACAGAAGAACTCAACAACCTGTACAAGGAGGGGACAGACTTCAACCTCACCGATGTAGAGATTTCTACACTTATAAATTTCAACAGAGAAATTTATAATTCCTATAAGGCAATGGTGTGGGCCGTTAAAGACTATCTTCTTGACAAAGAGCAATCTCAGTATTTTGGCGAATTGCCAGGGTTTATAAGATAATTTATTGCGCTGGAAATATCAGGTTGTAGGTATTGAATGGTTAAATATTTAATTTCACTCAACCGAATTTTAACCTATGAATGCATTCACCCGAAGCTGGAAGATCACCCAATTGACATTCCGTGTTATCAATCAGGACCGTGAGCTGATTTGGTTTGCTTTGTTGTCCTTCATATTCTCTACACTGTTTGCCATTGCCATGATTGTTCCTTCGGTGGTGCCCACACTTATGGCAGAGGGTATTTCACAAGATTCACTGCAGGTTTTCCAATACATCATTATATTCCTTACCTATTTTGGGCTTGCTTTTATTGCTACATTCTTTAATGTGTGTGTAGTATACACTACTAAAATTCGTTTTGAAGGGGGCAATGCTACCTTTGGAGAAAGTATGCGTTTTGCCTTTACCAAATTGGGCCTGATCTTTCAATGGAGTCTTTTGTCCGCAACGGTAGGTCTTCTGCTTAAAATACTGGACAACCTTGCTTCCCGCCTGGGTAAAGGAGGACAGATTGTAGCTAGTATACTCATCGGATTATTGGGAATGGCATGGAGCATCGTGAGTATTTTTGTTGTTCCGGTTTTGGTATACGAAGGGCTCGGGCCCATTGATGCCGTAAAAAAATCAACGCAGGTGATAAAGAAAACCTGGGGCGAAAGTTTGATCAGACATTTCGGGTTAGGACTGATCCAATTCTTTGTGTTTGTGGTAATAATTGCCCTTAGCTTTGGGCTTACTTATGTGTTGGCCAATGCTTTTGATGCAACAGGACTGATAATCGGAATAGGAGTGGGTGTTTTGCTCATGTTGCTAACTGGTTTGATTTTTAGTGTTGCCAATACCATCTTCAATACAGCCTTGTATGTTTATGCCAATAAGAGTTTGGTACCAACTGGGTTTGACGAGGAAACCGTGCAAGGGGCGTTTACTTCAAAACGTTGACATTCAAATTTCCACTGGCAAGTTAAGGGCATAGAGTTGGACTTTTAAAATAGACCTTAAGAGCTGATGTCAACTAGAGCTGAAAAGGCACCTGATCGCAATTGGTAATCAAGTGAGTTGATAAAAGAATCAATCGGGCCGATAGTCTCTTCAATTTCTGTATGCCTATAGCCAAGCTCTTTGTAATAGGTCAGCCAATCTGGGTTGCTGGCATCGAGGAAACTCTGCTTGCACCAGTCTGTAAAATCACTGGACTCCTGGAAATCTTCCAATGCTCGCAATGTTAGAAAGATACATAACAATTGTTTTTCACTGTCGAAGTCATTGTATTCGTCTTCGATATAAAGAGGCCAGGACTTCCCGTCTGCGGCAAAGTCCACTAGTATCATCCTGTCTTTAACATTACCTTTTGAGGCAACACTTAATCCATATTTTTTTTGTAAGGCAGCTAACTGGTCGATCTCCGTATACTTCATTCAATTGAATTTGTCCAGCCAACCAACCTTCTGCCATTTCCTGAAGACCATTCGTAGAGTGATTTTGGTACGTCCGATAATATATTGGTAATGACCAGGTACCATATTGTTCCATGGTTATCTTTTTGATCCAGTATATTAACAGGAATATCTCCTCTTAGCTTTATCAGGTTGATGGCATGACCATTCTGAAGGGAGTCTCTGGCCTCCCTGTTGCGCCCCCTGAGCCAAGGTGAGGTTCCTCTAAAATCCTCCTTTGAGGCATAGAGTTTTAAATCCTTTATTACTGCTCTTTTGCTATCAAATTCAGGCAAGCCCTTAAGCTTACTTTTACCAACAAAGGATACTGAAAGAATGAATTGCCCGGAGTCATTTGTACTGAAAACATATTTTTCAATTCTTGATGTATAGGAGTCGCAACAGGGTGTCCAAAGGGTAAAAACTTCCAGTGCGTTTTTTTGCTGATCAATGGCTATCACGTCACCACTCAGTTTCTGGTGGAATTTCAATTGGTCATTGTTATTAAAATAAACTTTGGTGTCTGTTAAATTATTCCATCCCGATTGTCCGGAATACAAAAGGTCCTCCTTACCATCGAAATTCAAGTCGATAAAACGGATGCCATTTTTGTTTAGCGCATAGTAATCCCCGGTATCTCCATCTCCGTATTTGAATTGAACGGAGTCTCCTGGTGGTAGGAGTGAGTAGAGCTTTTTTAGTTGATCATCATGTGTCACTGGATCAAATACCTTTTCGTTTTTAACAGAAGGCAGCTGACTAATTATTTCTCCCATTTGTGCCCTGGTTGGAGTACACCAGTGGCAAGCAAGCAGGCAAAATGCCAACGGAGGGGAGGTTAAGAGGATTTTTACGCTATCAATGATGGTTTTTGTCACGTATAAGTATTGTTCAAGAGGAAAACGAATTAAGAATTAGTCCTGGTTGTGCCCAGATTGTATATCTCCTGTATACCCTTGAGTTTTTCATCAAAATTAATTTTAAGATCTAACAACTCTCCGCTTTTCACATTGAAAACCCATCCGTGTACAAGAGGTTGACCAGAATGCAGATAGGCTTTTTGGACAGCAGCCGTTTTGATTACGTTGATGCATTGTTCTTCTACGTTGAGTTCTACCAGCCGCATATACCGTAGTGCCTCATCTTTAATACTATTCAATTCATCTTTATGCAAGCGGTAAACATCCCTGATGTTTCTCAACCAGGGATTTAAAATGCCAAGATCCTCTGCTTGCATAGCGGCCTTGACGCCACCACAAAAGTAGTGGCCACATACTACTATATGCTTTACTTTTAAAAAGGCAACGGCATACTCAATTACACTCATTGCATTGAGGTCTACGTTGCTGATAACATTGGCAATGTTGCGATGGACAAAAACTTCACCGGGAGCTGCCCCCATGAGTTCTTCTGCGGTAGCGCGACTATCGCTACACCCGATATAGAGGTAGTTAGGGTTTTGTCCTTTAGCCAGGTTAATAAAAAAATCTTTATTGGTGGCTTTTTTCTGGGCGATCCACTTTCTGTTATTCTCAAAAACTTGTTCGTAGCTAGGCATAGATAGGTAAGTTAACAGTTCTGGCTAAGATTTTTAAATTTCAAACCAAAATAGTGTAGACTAACGTGCGCATGGGCATTACATGGTGGTAAATTATGGCTCATTTTTATTGACGGCTGTCAAATAATATAATTTTTTTCCTACATTTCAGAGTGCATTGTTCACACCTATTAAACCTAACTACTCTTCAATTCACAGTTTAAAAGTCCCATTTACAATACATGACTGCCCAAAACAGAACCTTAAATGACAAGCGCGGTGTGTTAATGAAACACCTGAACATTTTGGTTTTCGTAGCTACAGCAGCTTATGCACTGCTGGATAAATACCTTGGCATTGAGGTGGAGAATTATGTTTATTTAGGCTTTTTCATTTTTGCAATCGTTAATGGTCTGCTGATCAAGTATGATCGCATCGAAATATCCAAGGTTTTTGGTTTGGTCACCTTTAATTTAATGGTATTTCTAACGACTACCAGTGAACCATTCTCTACCGGTATGTATTTGCATTTTGTGACAGCGGGTTCCGTGGCTTTGGCACTTTATGGATACGAACAATGGGTGAAGGCTATGCTCTTCATATTGCTCTCCCTCTCGTTGGATGTAATAGCATTTACAAGCGATGTGTCTTTTATTCCATGGAGAGAGGTAAGCCTTGAGCAGGGCCGTATCTTTTTTGTCCTTAACACCGTAATAGCATCTGCAGTAAGTGTGTATACCATCATGCTTTATTCTAAAATGAATTTTGAGTCTGAACAAGCCTTAAAAGATAATGAAAAGGTAATAAGAAAGCAGAATGATGATTTATCGAAAGTCAATGCAGAATTGGATCGTTTTGTCTACAGCGCTTCACATGATTTACGCAGTCCCCTGAGTACCCTGGTCGGGTTAATCAATTTATCAAAGTTGGAGCAGGACCCTAAAGAGCAATCGAAATACCTTGATTTAATGAATGAAAGGATTAAGTCCATGGATTCCTTTATCAGTGAGATCATCGATTATTCTCGCAATAGTAGGGTAGAGGTAAAGAAAGAACCTGTGAATACAAAAGCACTTTTGGCATCCATTGCGGATGATCTTCGCTATCAGGCTGGCAAAGAATGTATTGAAATTTATTGGGAGGTACCAGAAGACCTGACCTTTATAACAGATATTTCCCGCCTCAAGATTGTTTTTAGTAATTTAATTTCTAATGCCATTAAATACCATGATCCTGCCAAAGAGTTGTCGTGGATCAAGCTTCAAGCCGAAAAGGTGTTAAACGATATTTACATTGTAGTTGAGGACAACGGCATAGGTATCAATAGTGAATTAAAGGACAAGGTCTTTGATATGTTTTATCGAGCACACGATCATTCAACAGGATCTGGTTTGGGGTTGTACATAGTAAAAGAAACACTTGGTAAATTGAATGGTACTATATCAGTTGATTCTAGTGAAGGTGTAGGGTGTAAATTTCACGTGACCTTACCGGTGTCACTTTGATAATCGTAAACTGCAATTTAAGCCGGAGAAGGAATATCTTCTTTTCTGTAGGTTAACAGCGGTAACTGAGTTTTGTATGCAAGCTCTTCTGTCTTACCAATCCCAAATAAACGGTCAAAGTAGCTCCTGCTTTCTGGAAACATAACAATAATATCGGGTGATGATGATTGGATGTGACTTTCAATCTGTTCCAGGATAGTGAGCCCCTTTACCTCCTTTTGAATAATCACATTGAATTTATTATAACTTACCTGATTCTCTAATCCATCCAATAAGGATTGTGGCATGTGAATATCCCATCCAAAATCCAGGTGTAGGATTTCGATCTGCGCATCCAGACCTTTGGCAAAGGTTACGATGTGTTTCAATTCATTAACCAGATTTCTCAAGTCAGAGGCATAGGTGATGGTTTCAATTTTTTGGTATTGGTATCCTGGAGGTATCGCAATAACAGGAATTTTGGACTGGAGAATCACTGTTGCAGATGTAGTTCCAAAAAGTTGCAGTGCAGACTTACCATGCGTTCCAATGACAATAAAATCTGCGGTTTGTTTTTGGGCCTCCGCAAGGATAGTATCTGCAGCAATAACAGATGCTTTGGCCATTGCATTAATTTGGTTTCTTTCTAATGAGTAATCTCCTCTATCATATAATTGGTTGATCAAGGTATTTAGTTGGTCAGTATTTTTTAGCGCGTTCTCTTGCTCTAATTGATTATATGCGGCTTCGCTTATTGTTGGGTTGAATTTAGGAATCGGGCCGGTGTGAAAGACGGTGAGCTGAGCATCAATCGCATCAGCAAAAGACATGGCATAGCGAACTGCGTTGTTACCTATTTCAGAATAATCGGTGGCTGCAAAAATGGTTTTCATTCGAAGTAATGTTTATCGTACAATGCAGATGCAATATGGGACGAATATTGGCTTTAGGTCAATGACCTTTACCAGCTCATTTTATGATAAAAGTCACTTTGCAGAATGGTTCTTGTTCACTTCTTCCTGCTCTTTTTAATAAACACCACCATCATTAAAGTAAAAATCAGACCAAGTGATCCAACAATAGTGATAATTAACCACCGCTCAAGGAAGCTATCAATAAGTACATTGTTTGGATCATCATTGTGAACAAACATCGGAACGGGATCATTCACGTAGTATATGGGAGTGTCTGCGGAAATGGTTGTTTCCGTTGTATAGGTCTTCTCATTCACCTCATAAGAGATAACTGAACGGTATTGCAGCTCACTGTTCGTGTAGTTCTCTTCAGTGACGGTAACTGTTCCGATTATACGAGTGCTGTTGGAGATAAAAAGATATTGATAAATAAAAATACCAGTTGCAGCGAGTAGCATCGGTATACCAAAGAACCCAAAACCATAGGCGACCATTCCAAAAATGGTTTGCAGGCAACCCTTTCCAAGCCCAACTTGAGATGCCCCGGCTTTTGTGGCACGTTTGAAAAAAGCTACAGGCGTGAAAGATTCCTTGACGGCAAGTTTCAGTAATTGCTCAGCTTCTTCTCTGGTCGCTCCGTGCTGTTGCTGTAACAGCTGAATGGCCTCTTCTTTACGGCCAGCGTACACCAGATTAATGAGCTCTTCCTTTATGTCCTTTGGGTCGTTCAAAGAATTTCTTTGAACTCAATTTAACAAAAGTGGCTGACTTTTGTGTCAGTGCCTAAGCCTTCACAGCGCGCTCGATCTCCTTCAGGTTCTCCATCTTCTTGTTGCGCAGGAATCCATTGATGTCCTCAAAGTGCTCCTTCACCCGCTTGTTACCAAATTCAAAAACTTTGTTGGCTAGTCCATCAAGGAAGTCGCGGTCGTGGGAGACCAGGATGAGGGTGCCATCGAAGGCACGCAGGGCATCTTTTAAAATCTCTTTGGTTTTGATATCGAGGTGGTTGGTTGGCTCATCGAGAATCAAAAGGTTAACGGGCTGTAGCAATAACTTGATCATGGCCAGTCTCGTTCTTTCTCCTCCCGAAAGCACCTTTACTTTCTTGTCAATCGAATCACCGCCAAACATAAAGGCACCGAGGATGTCTTTGATCTTGCTGCGAATATCTCCCTGTGCAATCTGGTCAATGGTTTCGAACACGGTCATATCTTCGTCCAGCAATGACGCCTGATTTTGTGCGAAGTACCCGATCATGGAGTTGTGACCTAGCTGTAGGGTCCCTTCATGTTCAATCTCGCCCATAATTGCTTTAACGAGTGTGGACTTACCCTCACCATTTTTACCCACAAAGGCTACCTTTTCACCTCGTGCAATGGTCATTGATACATCCTTGAACACAACATGATCCCCATAGCTTTTACTCAGATCCGTTACGATTACCGGGTAGTTACCGGAGCGCGGTGCAGGGGGGAACTTAAGGTTGAGGGCGGAAGTATCTACTTCATCTACTTCCACTATCTCAATCTTCTCCAGCATTTTCACCCTGGATTGTACCTGTAAGGTCTTCGAGTAAGTACCTTTAAAACGATCTATAAACTGCTGAATATCTGCTATTTGTTTAGCCTGATCATCAAACTGCTTTTGCTGTTGCTCCCGTCTTTCCCTGCGCAGTTCCAGGTAATGAGAGTAGTTGGTTTTATAGTCATAAATACGCCCGCGGGTAATCTCTATGGTTCTGTTGGTGAGGTTGTCCACAAACATCTTATCGTGACTGATCACTATAACCGCCTTGGCGTTGGTCTTAAGAAACTCCTCCAGCCATTGTACAGATTCGATATCCAGGTGGTTTGTAGGCTCATCAAGGAGAATAAGATCCGGCTTTTGGAGCAGGATTTTGGCCAGTTCTATGCGCATACGCCACCCACCGCTGAACTCACTGGTAGACCGGGTAAAGTCACTGCGTACAAAACCTAATCCCATGAGCGTTTTTTCCACTTCTGCATCGTAGTTCACCTCTTCAATGCTGTAGTATTTCTCACTCAGTTCAGAGACTTGCTCTATGATCTTGGAATAGGCATCTGATTCGTAATCGGTGCGGGTTTCTAACTGAACATTAAGCTCCTCCATCTGCTTTTTCATGTTCAGTATTTTTGAAAAAGCCTTTGAGGCTTCCTCAAATACAGTGCACTTATCTTCGGTAAGCAGATGTTGAGGCAGATAGGCGATGATGGCATCTTTTGGAGCTGATACCTTTCCGCTGGTGGGTTTATTGAGACCCGCCATGATCTTAAGCAGGGTGGATTTCCCGGCCCCGTTTTTACCCATTAGGGCTATGCGGTCGTTTTCGTTGATGTTAAAAGTAATGTTGCTGAAGAGGGTGGTACCACTAAATTCAACTCCTACTGCGTCTACTGAGATCATTCGCCTGATTTTAAGGCCGCAAAGATATTAATTTCCGCATAGACCCTATAACTTAACTCAACTACCTTACCAGCTACTCGTAGGTATACACCGATACTTCTTCTGAGCCATCATTGTACGTGGTTCTCCTAATGGATGGATAACCGTCTGGTCTGAAATCATATGAGAATGTGTAGGGATAAGTACCTGTTGGGTAACGCATTTCATATCCACTGGAGAGCTTTCGTTGAATGATTATGCCTGGCAATTTGGAATCTAATTGGAGAGGATTATTAACCTCCAGATAGGTGTTGAACGCTTGAGTAGAGTTCCATATCAATTCAGCGCTCTCTGGAGAAAAGTCAAATTTTTGAATTTCCCTGACATTGCCATCGGGATAATATGAATACCTGTGTTCACCATTGCGATCGTATCCATTGGCAGTTGAATTGTAGGTATAAAACTCCACCAGAACCAATCTTCCCTCACCGTCATATTCATAAAACTGATAGGCGATCTTTTTTCCATTGACAAATGAAGAGGTAGCGATTATTTGGTTTTGATCATAAGTAAATTGTACATCCTCATCAGCGAGCCCGGAGATTTTTTTAACAATATGGCTCAGTTGATCTCCATTATAAAAGTATTCCTCAGCGCCAACAGTTTCATAGGGTGTTTCGCGTTTCCAGTTAATGGCGGTCAACTGGTCTTTGTCATTGTAGGTATAATCCTCTCGAGTGGCCCAGCTTGAGCCTGTAGTTTCCACTGACTTTACTCTCAATGTTTCAACAGGGGCGGGGGCTTGACTTTCGTTATTACATGCGTATAGACTAGACAATAGCAGTCCCGATAAAAGGAATTTGATGATCGTGTAATTATGCATTTTAATTAGTATGAAAATTGTTATTGGGCTTTCTCATAAGAAATGGCTCATCCCGCGCAGTTGAACGGTAAGGTCATTTATCAGGTTGCACGACAAAGCAGTTATTTCTTCAGGGTCATCGTGCCCTGTAACTCTTCTACCGTCTTAATTACCCAGTTGAGCGAAATATCCCCCATGCGACAACTCATAGGGGTAGTTTTAAGCTTTCTCAACATAACCAAGACAACATTATGAGACATTTACATTATTTATTTATGGCGGTGCTGGTATTGATAGCATCATGTTCACCGAAAGACGAGGACTTAACAAAAGCCATTCAATCAGGTATTTCCGCACTTTCAAGTGATATCTCTGTAGTTACCAAAGAGGGTGTAGCTACTCTCACTGGAGAAGTGGAAAACGCTGAAATTATCCAGCAGGCTGTTGCTTTAGCAACCGGTACTAAGGGCATCAAGTCGGTAGTGAGTAACCTTACGGTGAAAGCACCTGCGATTGTGTTTTCGGTTGATGATATTTTGAAGGAAAAGGTCATGGAAGGATTTTCAAAGTATGGTGTCACAGGTATTTCTGCTACTGTGGTAGATGGTGAGGTAACCCTTACAGGTGACATCACAAGGGCTAAGTTGATGGATGCGATGAAAGCAGCCAACGAAGCTTTGCCTATGAAAGTGAAGAATGAAATGACCATTAAATAATAGGAACATGACGGCAGTAGAAACTAAATACCAGGGAGTTATTTCCCGTTGTGCGGGATTCAACGATTTGAAAATAGCCGTGCAAAGTAATGTGCTTTACATCACGGGCAATGCCCCAACAGAAGAAGCAAAGCAAAAGGTGTGGGATGCCTATACCATCATCGATCCTGACATGCGTGCAGGTGACCTTATCCTTGATCTTAAAGTGGTTGGGGGTGAAGATGTGTACTACGAGGTGCAAAGGGGAGATACTCTGGGTAAAATTGCGAAAGCATATCCCGGCATCAGTTGGAGACAGATCTACGAAGCCAACACCGATGTGATTAAAAATCCTGACCTGATTTATCCGGGTCAGAAATTCAGAATACCAAGAAAGTAAGTTTTATATTTTTAAAAATAAGTAACATGAAAGTATTAAAAGTTGTTGAATTGTTGTCCAACTCTGATAAGAGCTGGGAAGATGCTGCTAATAAAGCTGTGAAGAAAGCTTCTAAAAGTTTACACGGCATCAGTTCTATCAATATCCAGAACATGAGTGCTCGTGTAGAAAATGATAAGATTGTAGAATATCGTATCAACGCTAAGATCAGTTTCGAGCTGGACGAAAAGTAAATCAATAGTCTTTACAGGTATATTGATGAAGAGGCCACTTGGTAGCAATACTGGGTGGCTTTGCTTTTGTTTCTCCCTGCCGACTCTATCTTGCCAGCTCCTGGCGCGCGTATGTTACGCGTGCTCTATCAAACCTAAACCCAAGGTTCGTGTCCTCACGAACCTGAATTATTATTATGGCACGAAACTTAGTTCCGTGCCCCCGAAACCTACTTTCTACAATTATTTCTTTGCAAGACGCAACCTAAACTCAATACCCCCGTTACTTTACCTATTACTTACAATTTTGTATATTATACATTGTATAACAATATGAAGAACAAAGGACTGGGAGAATTCGAAGAATTGGTACTGCTGGCGGTATGCATCCTCAATGGAGAAGCCTACGGCATTTCCGTAAAGGAAGAGGTAGAAAAGCACACTGGCCGCACTATATTATTAGGTGCTGTGCACATTACATTGTACCGCCTTCAGGACAAGGGCCTGCTCAAATCCAAAATGGGTGGTAACACTGAAAAGCGGGGAGACCGCAGAAAGCGTCTCTTCAAAATCACAGACATAGGCATGCGCCAACTCCGTGCCTCGCAGGAAGTAAGGCAGGAAATGTGGAAACTCATCCCGCAACTAAAGTTCAGTGTCTAATGTCGGATCACCAACAAAATAAACCGCCAGCATTTCCTCGTTGGCTGGCTTCCAAACTTATCAACGACAATTACCTGGAGGAATTCTTCGGAGACTTACAGGAAATCTACGAAGACAGGGTGGAGACCAAAGGTAAGTTCCATGCCGGGCTTATGTACTGGGTCGATTGTATTCATTTATTAATAGGTTTTTCTTCTTCACGCATTTTTAAAACAAGCCATACCATGATGTTGAGCAACATGTTTAAAATAGCCTGGCGCAATGCACTCCGCCAAAAACAATTTACCTTCCTCAATGTATTAGGGCTCACCATCGGCATCGCCACTTGCTTCATCATTGGCTTGTTTGTGTACAACGAATTGAATTACGACACCTTTCACACCAAAGGGGACAGGATATATCGCGTCAACCAGCCCATGATCTGGGGCAACTGGGAAGATCAGTTTTCGTCAACAGGGCCCAACGTAGCTATAGCCTTACAGGAAGATGCACCTGAGTTTGAAGAAGTGACCCGACTACTCTATGTAGGAGAGCAAACGGTAAACGCGTCAGGTAACGACAAGGAACTCAACCTGATCACAGAAGACAAGTGGTATGCTGCGGATCCCAACTTCTTTGATGTATTCACGTTTAAGTTCCTGCAAGGTAATCCTTCTACCGCACTACAATCTCCGTATGCTGTGGTGATTACTGAGGAAACGGCACACCGTTATTTTGGCACAAGAGATCCTATTGGAAAAACAATTGCTGTAAAACAAAATGATAATACCTGGCTTGACTATAGCATTACAGGCGTGTTGGCCAATATCCCAGCGCAGTCTCACATTCAGTTTGATATGCTGGTGTCCATGTCAAGTTTTAAAAAGGCCCTGGATGAGGGAGACTGGAAATGGATATGGACTTCATTCTCTACCTACGGGTTGGTGAAAGAAGGAACAGATGTGCAGGCACTATCACACAGCATCCAATCGATTCCACCCAAGTGGGCAGCCACTACCACCGAACGTATTTTTAATCAAACCTTTGAAGAATATACCAAAGGAAAAGCGTGGACATTGTACCTCCAGCCTTTGAATAGCATCTATGCATCGGGTTCGCCCGACTTCCATCGGTTCGGGCCAACGGGCAATCCGCAAATCATAAAAATATTCGGTGCCATAGGTATACTGGTATTGGTGCTGTGCTGCATCAACTTCATGAACCTCTCCACAGCGCGCTCTTCCAATCGCGCCAAAGAAGTAGGCATAAGAAAAGTGATGGGATCGGAGCGAGGCACGCTGATGAAGCAATTTGTTTTTGAATCCGTTCTTTTTGTAACCGTGGGCACCGCCTGTGGAATGGTGTTAGCACAATTGCTGCTGCCGGGATTCAACGTCATAGCAGGTAAACAATTATCGTTACTCCCTTATCTTACCGATCCTCTGTTTATCGGAGCTGTATTATTGTTTGTGTTGGTGCTGGGCACGTTGGCCGGAAGCTATCCAGCGTGGTACCTTTCTGCCTTCAGACCCATTGAAACACTGAAGGGAAAAGCAAGTGCGGGTTTCAAAGGAAAAGGAGTGCGCAACGGACTGGTAGTATTCCAATTCACCATTTCCATCGCCCTTATTATTTGCACGTTCTTCGTACAAAAACAATTGACGTACACCTCATCGCTGGACTTGGGTTTTGCCAAAGACAACATATTGCAAATTCACAACATCGAGCACATGGGTTTTGATACAGAAGTACTCAAAACCAAACTCGCTGCTAACCCCGCCATTACCAACATCGGTAAGTCTTTTGGGCTGCCGCCTAATTTTTGGGATGGAGAAAGTTACAGACCCAACGGACCCTCCAGTGAACCCATCTACGTGGCCAACATCCGTGCCGATGAAGACTACCTCGATTTGCTGGAGTTGGAGTTTGTAGCGGGCCACAATTTTAACAAAGCCAGCAAAGCGGATAAGTTGGGAGTCATCCTAAATGAATCTGCCGTAAAAGCATTGGGTTGGGGTACTCCTGATACGTATGCCACGGATCCGCCCATAGGCAAAACAGTAATACAGGCATTCGACAAAGAGGAAACACTGGAAGTGATAGGAGTGGTGAAAGACTTTAACTTTCACAGCACCAAACTACAGATAGAGCCTCTTATGATTATCCATCCCGATAATAATTTGTTTTGGTACTACGGATTTGGTGCATCCTATTTATCCATGCGTCTCAATCCCGAAGCCGTTAAAAATACGGACGACTTAAAGCAATTACTGGGTGAGGTAAAAGCTTCTATTCTGGAGATAGAGGAGTCCGTGCCGTTCAAATACAGTTTTATGGATGAAGAGTTTGAAAAAACATTTGCTACCGAAAGCAGAATGAGCACCATCCTCAACATCTTCACCGGCATGGCATTGATCATCGCCTGTCTGGGATTATTCGGACTGGCAGCATTCTCCGCAGAGCAGCGCACCAAAGAACTGGGCATCAGAAAAGTGTTGGGCGCCAGGGTATCCCAACTGGTGCTGTTGTTCTCTGCAGAGTTCACCAAACTCATTGTGATCTCCATACTGATCGCTTCACCCATTGCTTACTTTTTGGTGGACAACTGGTTACAGGAATTTGCCTACCGCACTCCAATAGACCTGTGGGTATTTGTGGTAGCCACTGCCAGTGCCTTGACCATCGCCCTCGTTACGATTAGCTACCAGTCCCTCACCGCAGCCTACAAGAACCCTACAGAGACGTTGAAGGAGGAGTAGAGACTTTATCATTCAGCCTGTCCGCCTACTCGCGGAAGGGAGGACGTAGGACGACCGAAGAATCTTTTAGCTTAACTAAATGAGACTCTTCGCTAACGCTCTGAGTGACGAGTGCTTCGGGCAAAGTATTTGTAAATATTGAAGACTACTAGATTAGCACCTTCGTCATTCAGCTTGTCCGTCTGCATGCGGAAGGGAGGAACGACCGAAGAATCCAATGGTATGTTTTAATTTATTATAATTTGCTTAATCTTTATATATGGAAAGAGGTGGCAGTGTTTATATCGTAACAAACTTTAAAAAAACTACACTATACACTGGAGTGACTTCGGATTTACAAGCACGAATCTCTGAACACAGAGATAAAGTATATCAGACAAGTTTTACTGCCAGATATAATTTATCGATACTGGTATACCATGAAGAGTTTCACTTGATTGAAGAAGCGATAGCACGGGAGAAGTACATTAAGGGCAAAAGTAGAAAATGGAAAGAAGAACTAATTACAAAGTTTAATCCTTCGTGGAAAGACTTGTACCCTGATATAATGAGTTGGTGAGACTCTTCGCTAGCGCTCTGAGTGACGTGTGCTTCGGGCTGAGACTCTTGATCTATTGAAGAATCAGCAATCAACACACAACGTCATTCAGAGGGAGGAACGACCGAAGAATCTAATTGAACACACTACCAACAGTGATTATGTATAAATACAAGACTCTTCGCTTACGCTCTGAGTGACGTGAGCTTCGAACGGAATACATTTAACGTTGAAGACTCTTCAAGTTACTTATACTAGCGCCACTACTGGCGCGGAAGTTACTTCCTTGCCTCAACTTGCATACTAATTCATAATTCGTGCTTCACGACTTCAACTCAAAGCAATTCTCGTTAACATTTCCCATCTTTAAACGTCTTACTAGCAAACCCCGTTTTGAAAGCAGCTGTCTACACCCAATACGGATCACCGGATGTCCTTCACCTGGAAGAAGTGGCGCAACCTGTACCTAAAGACAACGAAGTGCTGGTAAAAGTCCATGCCACTTCCATCAACTCGTGGGACTACGACTTACTCAGAGGCACACTCTTAGGTCGTTTGTTCGGAGGGTTCCGAAAACCCAGGCACAAAATCATAGGCTGTGATATCTCCGGTACGGTAGAAGCAACAGGAGCCAAAGTAACGAAGTGGAAAGTCGGTGATGAAGTCTTTGGTGATATCTCCGGAGGAAGCTGGGGCGGCTTTGCCGAGTACGCTCGCGCAAAAGAAGATGAGCTCGCCAGAAAACCGGAAGGCATCACCCATGAGCAAGCATCTACCATTCCGCAGGCCGGACTGCTCGCACTGCAAGGACTGCGCAATGTGGGAAAGATGAAGTCAGGTGATAAAGTGTTGATCAACGGAGCAGGAGGTGGAGTAGGTGCCATCGCCATACAGTTGGCGAAGCTGGAAGGGGCGGAAGTGACAGTTGTTGACCATGAAGGTAAGTTCGACATGATGACATCATTAGGTGCCGACCATTTGATTAACTACAAACAAGAGAACTTTACGAAAAGCGGAAAGCGATACGACCTCATCCTGGACAACATCGCCACTCATTCTCTATTTGACTACAAACGGTCATTGGCTCCCAACGGAGTCTTTTCCATGACAGGAGGCACACCAAAACGTTTGTTGCACATGCTCTTCTTATCGAAGTTGTTATCCCTCGGCAGCCGTAAACTTCGTATTGTAGCCCTTCAATACAGTCCCGAAGACATGACCTACCTCGCCAACCTGATGGCAGAGGGTAAGATCAGAGCTGTGATTGACAAGAGTTACCCATTAAGCCAAACCGCTGACGCCTTTCACTACATCGCCAGTGGTTCGTTCAAAGGCAAGGTGGTGATTACGAATTAATCCTGCCTAAGGAATTCCACGGGGTTAGCTACTGTAACTTTAAATATTTTGTAGCCAATTGTACTTATGGCGATAACGGTAAGGATAGTTATTGCAAGACCAATAACGGTTGAGTTGATGGCTTCGTAATATTCCCAAACACTGCTCATCAATCCATTTACCATTATTGATCCTAACAAAGATCCAAAGACAAATGAAAACAGCATGGTAATGATGAATAGTTTGCTGGCCTGGTAGGTCATGTGAGATAATGATGCGCCAATAATTTTTCTTATTCCAAACTCTTTGCTGCGTTTTTGTAAATTCAAAGATACCAGAGAATACAATCCTGAAATGGACATGACGATGGCAACAAGGCCAAGGAAAGTGTAAAGAACCACCACGCTGTCAAAATGCTCCATTACCATTACCATCCGCTCCTCCATTAGTTTGCCGGTATACAGCATGTTGGGAAAAAGTTTTTGCCATGCGGTTTTGATTTCCATGTTTGTGTCCACCAGTTGATCGGGAGTAGTGGATGCAACCAGGTATTTGTAGTTCTCAATGGGAACGTAACGAAATACCAACGGAGTGAGTGGTTGGAATAAAGCCCTCATGTAGACATCTTTTACAACACCTTTGATATAAACGTGGGTAGTATCATTAAGTGTAATTCGTTTGTCCAATACATCGTCACCCATTCCCATTACACGCACAAATTCTTCATTAACCACAATTGACTCTTCTCTGTCAGACTGACTTTCCTTTTCAAAGCTTCTGCCTTTGATGATCCGCACATTCATGGTTTCAAAGTAGCCATCTCCAACGTTGAGCATATCCACTTCCGTATCCTCCATATTGCCAAATCGTGCGGCAGCCTTATAGGAATTGTTATAGATATGATCTTCGGTTCCACCCATATTTTGAATCAACCTACTTCCTGATAATTCATTTTTCAATAATTCAAATTGCTGTGGATTATCCAGAGGCACTTGTACTACAGACTGATAGGAGTATCCTAAGTCGTAAGCCCTTTGAAATTTGGCATTGTTGTAGAATGCAAGGGCAAATATTACTGCCGCCAGAGATATGCTAAACTGAAAAACAAGTAAACTCCTGGTTAGTAAATTACCTCCCCGCAATGTGGTATTACCCCTCAGTACATGAATGGGCTTGAATGAAGAAATATAAAAAGCAGAATAACCTCCGGCAACAAGTGAGGTAAATAACAGGAGCAGGGCAAGAACAACGAATAGGGTAATATTGTCTTTGTAGATAATGCTAAGTTCGATGCCATTCCACATGGAATTCCATCCTTTAGTGAAATACTCGGCCAGAACCAATGCCAGCAGCATGGATGCAAGGCAAAAAATCATCGTCTCCGAAAGGAACTGAACAATGAGTTCCTTTCTTCTCCCACCAATTACTTTTCGAATACCGATTTCTTTCAGCCTGTTTCCAGCAATTGCAATAGCGTTGTTCATATAATTGAAGCAGGCGACAAGCAAAAGAAAAGCCGCCATGGCAAAGGGAGCAATAACAGCGGCAGTCGGCATGGGAGTATTCAACCAGTGTCCTTGATTTCTTTCTTTCAGGGCACGCGAAGACATGCCTATAAAGGGTTCGATATAATAAGTCTTTGCCTGAATATCTCTTCTTGCATCATTTTGTGGAGTAATGTATTGTTCCAATTGTTGGGTGAGGGAGGTTATGACAGCTTTGTCCTTCACATAAAGAAATGTGGTAGCCCACCTGCTCCAGTCGTTTTCCACCAGTGATTGCTCTTCGGCATCCTTAAAATAATTAGCGTAAGCGGTCAGGAGGTCAAACCTAAAACTTGAATTGGAGGGAAAGGCTTCAAACACACCACCTACCTCAAACTCTTTTGGCTCGCCAGAAATAATTTGTGTTAATGGTTTGCCCAACGGATCTGCATTTCCATAGTAAGTCTTCGCCAGCTTATCGCTGATGAGTACATGATTTTTATTTTGAATACTGAGTGAACCCGAAATCAATTTGATGGTAAAAATTTCAGTGAAGTCCGGATCAGCATAAACGAATCGCGTCTGGAACATTTCATCACCGATGCGAAACTGTGTACTCTTACTAATGTATTGGATGGCTTTGTCCCCCTCGCTTAAACTTTCGCGGATGAGGCTGCCAACAGGCATTGGACTAACACCATATGGAGTCTCTCCCTCTTCATTTTTCTGCCAAAAACCAATACGGTAGAGGTTGGATGCATTTTCCTGTTGCTCATCATATCCTGCACTGTGTTGATAATTAATGTAAGCAGTGATACAACACCCCAGGGCTATGCTCATGCCCAGCAGGTTGATGATAAAGGGTATTTTGTTGCGCATGAAGGTCCTGATGGCGAGCCGGAAATAGCTGAATATCATGGTTCTTAGGTTTATGGGGATATGTATAAGGACGCGACAAAAATTAAATGGTTACCAATGTTGTTGAAAATTTGCCTGATCCTGCTGAATTGATGATGGTATCAGTCATGCACCTCCGCATACAGGGGTATATTCTGCGGTTGATTTGGATGTCATTGTAAATGGGAGTATCATCCACGAACCTATAAGTAGTATACTTTAGATTTTAACTTAACACAGTAGTTCCTACTTTAGCATTACTCATCATATCTTTCTGTTGAATAATTTGGTTGAATAACCAAACACTTATAGCTATGCGAACAGCAGGTTGTAGCCATGCATAAATCCATTTATACATCCAACCGACTAAATCGACTAATGCTGTTAATCCAAGGTAATAGCTTGCAAAGGCAAGTAAACTTAATACTCCGATAAATACCAGTACGTATCCAATCCAGCGTGCTAATCCACTCGTTTGAATGAATGCAAGAGCGAATAGGAGAGTCCCCAATCCAAACCCATAGAGCAACAGGAAATAATAGCTGTCAGATAAGCCTCCTGCAACTTTGAATAAAATGTGATAAGTCCCTTTTTCGTTATGATCAGCACCCAAATATTCAGCCCTCCAGATTTGATTGAGCGCATCAATTACGAATGCCTGCTGAGCCATTTCGGTGTAACACCAAATCAACAAAAAGAGTGAACCTAACAGGATCTGTAAAGGAAACTTTCGAATAAATATATAGGCAACTCCAAGTGATGCAATGAAATTGACTTGCGGGTGCAAAAATAGTATCCACTTTTTTGCCATATAAAGACTGTCTTGAGATAGCAATGCATGGGTTGGATCATCAACAGCGGTTGTGTTGGGAAGAAAAATCAACAGCGCTGTGGTAATGGCTCCCAGTAGTGAGCAAACTGCAGTCAACCGGAGAAACATGTATTTGTTCATATTCATTTTCCGTTATGGAGTATCCCAAGGCGAACGTGCAGGTTGAACCTTAAGGTTCGATAGATGGTGAAAATGCAGTGAATGGCCGATGTTTTTCAGTGAACGACAGCAATAATTAAAACCTTGACAGAAAAATCATTTGAATAAAATAACTTTATAGCATGATTTACAACCTCCGTAAACGTGAATTTTTCATGGTGGCTTTTTGGTTGTCGCTGGGCCTGGTGTATGGATTGCAGCACTACTTCACCTACCTGGCAGATGGCTATAGCTGTAATTTTGCAGGTACCACATTTGGGCAGATCCCCAATTTTTTAATTTGGGGTTTCATTTCGCTTGCTGCCTATCAATTTGAAAATGGCACCACATTAAATACCACACGACAATTAACCCGTGATCTTAAATTTTTATTAAAAGTATTAATCGTCTTTTTACTTCATCTTGGTTTACTCTTTACCATGAACTGGTTAACCTATGGAGGCACTATTCAGTCAGCGGTAATGGATTACCAGCAGCGATATGTGTTCGGTTGGTTTTATTTTCAGCTGTTGGTTTATAGTGTTATTGTTTGTTATTACGCTCCATCTATCCGGAATCGAATTATACATCGTGTGCTAGAATACCGTAGCACCAAATTTCTTGAATATTTTGATGTGACCTGTGCCGATGCAAAGAAGAGAATCTATGTAAAGGATGTCGAAGTCATCAATGCCAACGATTACTACATTAATATTTTTGTGCTGGAGAAAAAATATTTGATTAGGAAATCATTAAAGGAAGTCGAGGTGAGAACCGATCCAGGAATTTTTCTTCGAATACATAGGAGTACAATTGTTAACATTAATAAAGTCGATGGATTGGTTTACAAAAATAATCAGTGGATGGTGAGAATGGAGTCTGGAGTTGATTATCCGGTAAGCAGATCAAAAAAAGAAAAGGTGTTTGAAGTTTTAAATAAAAAGTTGATGGAC
Source organism: Cyclobacteriaceae bacterium (assembly GCA_039971015.1). Classification (GTDB taxonomy): domain Bacteria; phylum Bacteroidota; class Bacteroidia; order Cytophagales; family Cyclobacteriaceae; genus ELB16-189. The sequence continues at coordinate 226,639 of JBDVKV010000009.1, read as the reverse complement.
AAACGAGCCGTACCTGATAACTCCTAAGTCTTTTCAACCATATTTGAATTATTACCTTTCTTTGCTTGTTCACGATACAGAACAAATTCACTTTAGCACTTCATGTCGACAATTAAAAATATACCCTACTCCATACTGGAGTTGGCCACTGTACCTGCCGGAGCTTCTCATCTTCAGGTATTTAATAACAGTCTGGACCTCGCACAGAAAGCAGAAACGTGGGGCTACACCCGCTTCTGGCTGGCCGAGCACCACAACATGATCAGTATTGCCAGCACCGCCACAGCTGTACTCATCGGTCACATTGCAGGAGGTACAAAAAAGATCAAGGTAGGTTCGGGTGGCATTATGTTACCCAACCATTCGCCATTACTGGTTGCGGAGCAGTTGGGTACGTTGGGATCATTGTTTCCTGGAAGAATTGATCTGGGCTTGGGAAGAGCACCGGGCACAGATCAACTGACCGCACAAGCTATACGACCAGATCGCATGAACTCGGTTTACAACTTTCCTCAGGAAGTGGCACAAATTCAACAGTACTTTTCTGCCAATAACAATTCTTCGAAAGTGCGGGCCACCGTAGCAGAAGGTGTGGACGTGCCACTCTATATATTAGGCTCCAGTACCGACAGTGCCCACGTAGCCGCGAAGCTTGGACTTCCTTATGCATTTGCCAGTCACTTTGCACCTGATCAATTGTTTGCCGCTTTGGAAATCTATTTTACTAATTTCCAGCCCTCACAATATTTGGAAGCTCCGTATACCATTGCCTGCATCAACGTGATTGCAGCAGATACCGCTTACGAGGCAGAGAAAATTTCTACTTCGATGGTGCGTATGATGTTGGGTGTGCTCACCAACAAAAGGGATTACATACAACCTCCCGATGAACCCAGTGAGGAAATGAGGGAGCTGATTCAAAACCCGGCCTTCCAGCGCATGTTCAAGTATGCGTTTATCGGCACGAAGGAAACGGTGAAAGAGAAAACGCAACAATTCCTAAAGGAAACAGGAGTGAATGAACTGATGGTGGCTTCCCATACCTACCATCATTCCGACAGATTGAGATCCTATGAACTCTTCGCAGAGATGATGATGGAAATGAGTTACGAATACCAATCTTAACATAAGTTTTATTTCCCTCTCCCTGAGGAGAGGGACAGGGGTGAGGGATTTTACCAGAATTACTTATCTTTAATGAAGATATTTCCATTAACCCAACTCTCAATGAAAGAAATTAAGAAAGAAGACATCAATCAGGAAGTATTCGACTTGTACGATAAGTACGCCCACAATAAGTTGGACAGAAGATCCTTTATTGAATCGTTGAAGGCCCACGCGGTAGGAGGAATCACAGTAGCAGGTTTGTTGGCTTTTCTATTACCAAAATATGCCTCTGCGCAACAGACCAGGCAGAATGATCCAAGATTGAATTCTGAATACGTTGAGTACGATTCTCCGAAAGGAGCGGGGAAGATGCGCGGTCTACTCACGCGACCAGCAAATAATAAAAAGAAACTAGGTGGTATCATTGTGGTGCACGAAAACCGTGGACTCAATCCACACATTGAAGATGTAGCCAGAAGGGCAGCATTGGAAGGGTTTATTGCTTTTGCTCCTGATGCGCTGTTTCCATTGGGAGGTTATCCGGGCAACGATGATGATGGAAGGGAGATGCAACGCAAGCGGGACAAGGATGAAATGTTGGAAGACTTCATTGCTGCCTATGGTTTTCTGAAATCGCATGATGAGTGTTCAGGAAAGGTAGGAGTAGTTGGATTTTGCTACGGTGGTTCAGTGTCCAATGCGTTGGCAGTTCGTGTACCTGATCTTAAAGCAGCAGTTCCATTTTATGGTGGTCAGCCCGATGTAGCTGACGTTCCTAAAATAAATGCGCCATTATTGATTCACTATGCAGGTCTCGACACCAGGGTAAATGAAGGATGGCCTGCTTATGAAGAAGCATTGAAAGCCAATAAAAAAGAATATACAGCATACATCTATCCTGATGTTAATCATGGATTTAATAATGATACAACCCCACGCTATGATAAAGCCGCAGCGGATTTAGCATGGAAGCGTACCATAGATTTCTTTAAGAAGAAGTTGAAGTAATTATCTTTTTTCTATCTTTTCAAGCTGGTGCAAATCAACAAACTGTTGTTGGTAGGTATCAGCTTTTTTAATGATTTGTTGTGCTTGATCCAATGCTTCCTGATGAAAGTTACTGGTGATCTCGGTATTCGTTTCAGCTGCGGGATCATCGGATAAAGTGGAGATAATAAGCTTTAGTAAGGTGTCTCCATTAAAGTAGTATCGGTATTCTTTATAACTGTAAGAATCCATTTTGTAATAAAATAGCAAACGTTGGGTTTGCGGGTCGTACAAGTATTCACTTTCTACCAATGACTCGGCTACATTATACTTCACCGTTACAAATCTCAATTTTTTTATTCCATCATTGCTCCATGGATGTGAGGATTCATCTTCATTCAATACTTCGTGGCCAAAGAAATTAAGGGTAGTATGAGTAGGTCCTAATGCAGGAATGGTTCTCTCATAACTTACCTTGGTTACCTCTTCTGCATTTATTAGATTCTCCTTAGTCTGATTATACACCTTACGGATATAGGCTATATCAACTTGTGCATACACTACTTTGGTCAACAGCAAGAGGGATAGGATCAGAAGTTGATTTCTCATGTCATTAAGATGCATTTTATAAACATTCAAATTACAAACTGTTGAGCTTTAATCCATTGCTTAAAGAGATTAACAAATGACTTCAGAGGTGAATACCCTGTTTTGATGTTACAAAAAATAAGCCTAATTTATTTCGTCAACTAAAAATTTTGGAAATGAGGTATATACCCTTGAGAAGGCTATTCTCAATATTATTTTTAGCATCATGTTTTATTATTATAGGCTCATGCAGTTCTTCAGAGAATAAGGAAGGGGTAGATGAAGAAGAAGGGGAGCCGGAATTGGGTACAGATGTTGGCGAACCTGTTGCTACCACGTTTGAATTTAATCCAACCTATACCTGGGATGAGTTTGCCTATGGTGTAGCGGGCGAAGCCTATCCGAATGATAACCTCAGTGCATCTGCAGAGTGGTATATTGATGATGACCTGGTGCCGATAGTATTATTTACAACCGAGTACGAAAAGACCATAAATGTTTTATTGGGTTCAAATGCTGAAACCATGGAATTCAACTTGCAGAAGGTTGTTCTACCTACCACTTCTTCGGTGACTAAGTACAAAAATGCATTTATGGACTTCTATGATATTTTTGAGGAAGACCTGGACATGGATGAAATACCAGAGTTAATCCTTGTAGCAGAAGTCAGTGGAATGGGTCCTGCGGATGATGGCGATGGGATGCAGCCTATGCACTTTATTACCGCTGCTGTTCTCACTTATAAAAATGGGGAGGTTAGCTATGATGAAAAACTGACCGAAGAGTATAAGGAGGGTGTGGGGATAACAGAAGAGGGAGGAAATTTGGCTATTATGGAATTGTTGGAAGCTAAATATGTCCATCTTACAACAAGGCCAGATACCAATGAAAAGAGAGAGCAAATGAAAGCTTTGCTTATGGATATGGATATACTCACAACATCGATGAATGAAGCACCTCATGAATTTACTCAGGTGGAAGAAACCGATGAAAATACGTTTGTTTATAACAGTTATGAGAGTGGGCGTTATTTTATTAAGGACGATAACAGTGAGTTTCAACTAGATAATATATCCAGCTATGATTACCCTATTTTTCTTGATATGGGACATGATGTATATGCCTATAAAATTGAGAACATGAAAGTAGATGGAGATGTCGTTAAAGTGGATTTTGCATTATTAAATTCAGAATCTGATGAAAGAGATTTTAGCGCAATTTTTATGCGTACTAATGACCATTGGGTGATGGTTGATAGTAATGATAAGGTATGGGTTACTGCTGAGACGGGAAAGGACTTTGAAAGAGTATCTGACAATGCAATGAATTAATCATAATAAGATGGCGCAAAAGGGCATCTCGCGAAAAAAGCGTAGGACTAAAAAACTATCCTGGGAGTACTATGACCAACGGGGCAAATTGATTACCAACAAAAAAGTGATCGAGCGCTGTAATAAATTGGTTCTTCCTCCTGCGTGGAAAGAAGTGTGGATTGCTATTGATGCCAATGCCAATTTGCAGGCTACTGGCAAAGATGCCAAGGGCAGGCTACAGTATCGGTACCATGAGAACTGGACCAAGGCACGCGCTGCGGAGAAGTTTGATGGCATGACACGTTTTGCACGAACGCTACCAACAATTAGAAAAAAGGTAGAACGGGATCTCAAGTTAGATGGAATGCCTAAAGACAAGGTGGTAGCATTGATTGTTAAGCTCATTGATCTGTACCACTTCAGGGTGGGGAACGATGAATACGCCAGAATGAATAATTCCTATGGGTTAACAACCCTCAAAGAAGGACATCTTACTTTAGATACTTCCAGATCTGCAGAAGGGGAGATGGATGCCGTATTTGAATTCGTTGGAAAGTCGGGTAAGCTATGGAAGCGCAGGATATGGGAAGATGATCTGGCCATTCTAATAAGCAAGTCTGGTGCCGTGGGTGGCAGAAAGAAGAGTCAGGATTTATTCAGGTATGAAGATAAATTCGGCAATGACTTTGATATTAAATCCAATCATATCAACGAATACCTGGATGCGATTACCGCTGACCATGAAAAAGTAACTGCCAAAGACTTTCGTACCTGGGCTGCCACCTGGAAGGCTGCATCCAGATTGTCCAAGCAACTGGATCCAGACACGCCTACAGCGCGAAAAAGGGTCTCCAATGAAGTAGTCAAGACGGTAGCCTTTGATTTAGGAAATACACCTACCGTTTGTCGCTCGTCCTATATTCATCCTACCATTTTATCCGACTGGCAGGAAGGAAGTTTCAGAAGTAAATGGTCTAAGGCAAATCGAAGCCGTAAATTAAGTGGTCTCTCGAAAGAAGAAACAACAACTTTGATGTATTTGAAGTAGTGGAAAATTCACTGCTATCCATTGTGTATCTTGTTGCTCGATGACCTTCACTCTTATTGTCTTACTTTTCTTGCTCGGCATAGCCACCGGATTCTATTCTGGCCTATTAGGAACCGGTGGAAACATCATTTTGATTCCGGCTTTGGACTTGTTGTTTGTTTATTATGGCATCAGTGGCACAGAGTCTGTCAAACTCATCATTGCCAACTCTCTTTTTGTTACGGTCTTTCTTGGTGCTGCTGTTAGCTTGAAACAACACCGTGTCGATAACTTTCATCTGAAAGAAATATTGAGCATTGGTGTGCCGGGAATGCTGAGTGCCTATGCCATGTCCGAGTGGATCAACTCCTCCAACTGGTTTGATAAATTTTATTTCGATATTATCTTCCTCACACTCCTTATTCTTTTGGCCGTGCGGTTACTTTTCTTCAAGACTGCTGAAAGAAATGAAGTAGAAGGCGAGAAGAGGGTGAACAATTATGTATCCTTCATGGGTTTGGGTTTACTTACAGGTTGTGTCACTTCATTGTCAGGCCTGGGTGGTGGAATAGTACTAATTCCCTTCTTAACAGACATCCTGAAAGAGCCGGTAAGGAAGGCCAGCTCTATTTCAATTGGAGTGATCATGCTCCTTGCCATTGCTGTTAGTGCGAGTTACCTTTTTGTAAATGAAGATCAACAAGTGACCTCAAAGTTACCCATGCAGGTAGGGTATATTTCCATACTAACAGTTGGCCCTATACTGGCGGGAATATTTATTGCTTCGTCCTATGGTGTCAAAGTAGCACACAAAACTTCTTCTACAAAACTTCGGATTATTTTCGGAATCATCGTTACCTTACTGTGTATTAAAGTGGCCTGGAGTTTAATCATGCATTAGGGATTGGCTGGAATGGCTATAGCGCAATGCATTTGGTGTGTTTAATGCCCATCTATGAGCAAAACTTTTCTTACAGCTGAGTGGAGAAAGTTAGTGATGGCCAATTATGCGGTCGACCCTGAGTTGCTGGCTTCTTATCTTCCTAATAGAACAGAGATTGATTTATGGAAAGGCACCTGTTATGTGAGCCTTGTTGGCTTCATGTTTCTCAACACAAGACTTATGGGTTTCAAAATACCTTTCCACACTCATTTTGAAGAAGTCAACCTGAGATTTTATGTTCGTCATAAGGATGGGGATCAATGGAAGCGAGGTGTTGTGTTTATCAAAGAGATTGTACCCCGACCTGCGCTCACTTTTGTAGCCAATATCGTGTACAAAGAGAACTATGAAACCATGCCCATGTCCCATTTGTGGGATGGCAGTGATGAAAGGCAAAAGGTTGAATACCGATGGAAAAAGAAGAGATGGAACTCCCTCCAGATTGAAACTTCTTCCACACCGCAGTCCATCGCAACCGGAAGTGAGGAAGAATTCATCACGGAGCACTATTGGGGTTATGCCCGAATTACGCACGATAGGACTACACAATATGAGGTAGTTCATCCCAGGTGGGATATTTACCCCACCATAGATTACACCATCGATGTTGATGTTACAGGAACTTACGGGGCGGAATTCTCTTCGTTAAACCTTATGGCTCCCTCTTCTGTTTTTCTTGCTGAGGGCTCAGAAATAGCTGTAAAGAAGGGTAGGGAAGTGTAGGATAATATTTTAGCCGTTTTATTCATCTGACTGAATTTTGTAGGTAGCTTGCAAGTTGGTGTTAATCTAAATCGTTGAACAATGGAGGTTTCGTATACTTGGTGGATAGGTTTCAATGTTTTCGTGCTAATCATGCTGGCACTGGATCTTGGTGTATTTCACCGCCAGTCTAAGGAGATTTCTGTTAAAGAGGCCTTCTTGTGGACTGGGTTTTGGGTATTACTGGCTTTTGTTTTTAACGTAGTAGTCTATTATACGCAAGGAACCGAAAAGGCATTTGAGTTTTTCACTGGCTATCTGATTGAGAAGTCACTGAGCGTTGATAATATCTTTGTTATCATCCTTATCTTCTCCTACTTTAAAGTGCCATCTGCGCATCAACATAAGGTGCTTTTCTGGGGAATATTGGGCGCACTCGTGATGAGAGGGGCCTTCATCTTTGCAGGTGTTGAACTGATTGCCAGGTTCCACTGGCTCATTTATATTTTTGGAGGTTTTCTTATTTACACCGGTATCAAGATTGTGACCAGTGGGGAAATGGAAATTGACCCTACCAAAAACCCTGTGCTCAAACTGGCGAGGCGCTTCTTTTCTGTAACGGAAAAGTATGAGGGAGATCAGTTTTTTGTTATCCGTGAAGGTAAGAAGTGGGCCACTCCGTTGTTTTTAGTGTTGATCTTAATTGAATCAACTGATTTAATTTTTGCTGTAGATTCCATCCCTGCTATTCTGGCCATCTCCGATGACGCTTTTATTGTATACACGTCCAATGTGTTTGCTATTCTTGGTTTGCGTTCATTGTACTTTGCGCTGGCCGGTATTGAAAAGTATTTCAAATATTTAAAATATGGGGTGTCGGCTATATTGATATTTGTGGGTGTAAAAATGGCTATCATAGATTTATATAAAATACCGATTGAGATTTCACTGGCATTTATTTTTATCGCATTGTCATTGGCTACTTTGGCTTCGATGATATTTGTAAGTCATGAACAGGAACAGAAAAAGAAATAGTATAACCCACGCAAGCAGCCCATCCTATGACTGAAAACCCATCTGAGAAAAAGTTTCCCTCTGGAAAAGAAGGAGATAAGCAATCCAGGGAAGCAGAACCCTGGATGATATTTGCCATTGCTATTGCAATGATTGCGGTAGGTGTTGGCTTTGGATATTATAAGTTTAGCACTGAAATCCAGGCCGCTCAGTTGAAAGATGAGGTGTAGTAGTGAAGGGCATTGTGATGGAGGAATCCGAGAGTGGAAAGTCAGGTAGTAGTAAAACACATTATTTCGATTTGGAATACCAATGGGAAGGGACTTCCTACAACCATCAGATTTCATCCAAATTCAATCTGTATGAGGTGGGAGAAGAAGTGGAGTTGTGGGTTGATTCAGAGCACCCTGAGGTGGCCATGGGTGAAGAAGATATGGGGCACGGTAGCTTTGGATGGGCTTTTATCATCATGGGCCTCGGTGGTTTTATCTTTTGGCTTGGACTAAAGAAAGTGAAGGAGAAAAAAGCCATAAGTGCCGTGAAATAGGATTAACTCTTGATGGTTTTATTTGGAGAAGACAGATAGGCAACGTTATTCCACTGAATCCGTACTATTCTATCTTAAGCGCATCAAATGTTAAGTAAAGAACCGTTTTCTGTCCAGTGTTCAGATGGCGTAGTGTTAAAGGGCGTACTGCTGATCCCGAAAAAGCCCAAAGCCGTTGTACAATTTAACGGAGGTACCGGAGCCAGGAAAGAATTCTACCAACCTTTTTTAGAATACCTCAGCGAGCATGGTTATGCTTGCTGCCTGTGGGATTATCGGGGCAATGGTGAATCCACTCCCGCTAATTTGGCCAACTGTGATTACTCTTTTAGCGATTATGGTACAAAGGATATGCCTGCCATTAAGGAGTACCTGAGGGAACGGTTTACTGGTTTGCCAATCTTCCTGTTTACCCATAGCGCAGGAGGGCAGCAGGTAGGGTTGATACCCAACCTTGATGGTTATCAGGGCATGGTTGCATTTGCTGTCTCTACAGGATACTTTAGGTATATGCCATTGGGTTATAGACTGAAGACCATGTACTTCTTCTATCTGTTTAGTCCGATAAGTATCCTGTTGAAAGGATATGTAGTAGCCAAGCGATTTCGAATTATGGAAGACCTCCCGCGCAAAGTATTTTTGGAGTGGAGTGCCTGGTGCGGTAAGAAGGACTACCTGTTCGACTCGAAGTTTTATGGAAAGTCAATTCCAAAAGGTCAATATCAACAAATGCCGTTTCCCATTCATGTTATTTGGACAATTGATGATCCCATTGCCAATGAACGTTCAGTTACCACTTTCTGGTCTCATGTGAAAAGTGTGAAGGGTATTACATTTGATCAATTAACACCAAATGCATTGGGTCTGAAAACCATAGGACACTTCGGTTTCTTTAATAAAAAAATGAAAACCATTCTTTGGGATAAGGGACTTAACAAGTTGAATGAATTCCTGAAGGAGGACTAACCCTGTAAAAGCTTTTCGAACTCTTCTTTTTTACTAAGGGCAGCTTCGTAACCGATTTTATAAATCTCATCTATGCGACTTACACTAAATGTATCGTATTTACTGAGTTCTTTGGGAGAGATGAGAATATCAAAACGATCGAACTTTTGAAAGCATGACGCCCCCACACTTAGTTGATAAGATCTTTCCAAAACGGCCAGAGAAGAAGTGACATCTTCTTTTTTTAAATCTTTAATGGGGTTGACATAAACTCCGATAAGCTTATCGCAAATGCCCTCCAGTGGTTCAATGGGAAAATTGTTCATGATTCCTCCATCAGCGTAAAGCACATCATCGATGGTAACAGGGGAGAAGACCATAGGAAATGCTGATGAAGCCAGGATGGGTTGTATTAACGGGCCAGAGTGAAATACTTTACTTTTGGCGTGCTCCAAATCAGTAGCGATGATGTACAACTCTTTCTGAAGGGAATCAAAGGAATCTTCTTTAAGGTAATTGTTGAACACTGCTATCAATTTCCCCGTGTCAATGATGCCGGGCTTAAAGATCGCATAATTAGAAATTTTGAAGATAGAGGTCTTCTTAAAAAAATTCAGGACTTCTTTGGCAGGATGCCCTGCTGCATATAAAGCGCCTACAATGGAACCCGCGCTTACTCCCGCTACATGGGAAACATGAATACCTAACTCCTCAAGAACTTGTAAAGTGCCAATATGTGCCACACCCCTTACACCGCCACCCGATAGTACCAAGCCAATTTTACTACTCATAGTTGATTAAAATGAAGACCCCAGTGGTCATTAACAAAACGTAAAGATAACAGATAGCAGTTATCCATTCGGAAGCGGGATTATTAGATCAATCCATTTTTTCACTTATATTGAGTAGGCGGATGAATAAAATTTATCGGTTTCCGGATGACCCATGGAGTGATCTACGATGGATTACACCTACAGGCTTAGCTGTTATTGGAGCTATATTCGTAACTATTGGACTCAATTTCGAGGAGTTTTTTTTATACCTCGCTGTTCCACCTTTTTTTATAGCTATTGCATTGATTGGGCATACAAATGATGTTACAATTGATACCACTACTGGTACGATTACATCCAGCAGAAGATTCTTTTTTTATCCCACCAAAGAGATTTTTCATAAAAGTGAATTCAAAGAAATTTATGTAACAAAAAGAATCGGTGAACCAGGTTCAGGAGGATTGGGGAATATCAGACGCGCTACATATTACACATTAACCCTGTCAGGAAATAAATCAATCGATGTGGACACGTTCTTATCTTTACCTCATTTGAACAAATGGTTGGATGTGCTTTCTAAGGAATTGGAATTGCCAGTGGCAGATATGAAAAACTACGTTGACGGATTCAGTAAGAATTTTGGAATGGCAAGCGGGAAATGGTGAGTCAGGCACCCAAATTGTCACCCTATTTAATCATAGTAGCATCGTAATATAAAATATACCTTTTGTATGAAAGACCCGGAAAACTATTTCAACTACAGAAAAGAGGGTGAACACCATGTATATGAATGGATTTCAAGAGGACGATCGTTCATTGCAGGTTTTATCACCATTTCTTTTGTAGCTATTTTCTTTGTCAAGGCGTTCTTTGATAAAACAGTTTCTGTCCATGTGTATCTGATTGGCTCAGCGGTTGCTATCGCTATTGCGGTTTTCTTTTGGGTTTACGACAGGTTTAAAATTACAATTAATAAGGAGGAAATTTTTGTAGCGCGTGGAGCAACTGTGTTTTTTGGAAATGGACGTGGTACACGATATCTAAGGAAAGATATAGGAACATTTTACTTCCGAAGCCCGTGGGATTATTCAGATCTTAACTTCGTTGCTAGCGGTAAAATTATTTACATATTCTTAAATAATCGGAAGAGGATTAAAATAACTGATGAGTTGGCAGAAGAATATGCAAATTACCTTATTGATGATATCAAACTGTTTATGCCGTTTGGCGATCGGCCAGAAAGGCAACCCCTGGCTGGTTCGCTAAAATATTTGCTCATGATGGTTGTAATAGTTTTTGCAGGGGTTGTTACGCCACGTTTAAACGAGGTGGGAGAGTATGCCTCAGAGAAGCAGTCGAACCCTATGCGGTTGGTGGAAGGTTTGCTGGGTATGGGATTTATGTTTTTTATTCTTACCACGGCTGGTGATAAGTTCTTGGGGAATTTTCAATTGACAACCACTCGCAAAATTTGGCTTTTTATCTGTAGTACAATACTGACTGCTGTAATCCTCTATTATTTATACTTTATGTAATCGACAGCTCTAGGATTAAGCTTTCTGATCTATGTAAAAATGAAGTTTATAACTTTGGAGACGTAATGCCGTTACAAGTCATTAACTTGTTAAAATTTGCTGATGACGTTAGAAGATTTGGGGTACAACACCTTGTTGGAAGATTACAGAAAGAACCACCAACTTGATGCTTTTGCAGTTGGAAGGGTAATTACTGCACATAAGGACAGGTATATTGTACGTAATGAGACGAATGAGTACGATTCGGAGCTGATCGGAAACCTGAGGTTCACTGCTGAAACCAGAGCAGACTTTCCTGCTGTAGGTGACTGGGTAGCGATTTCAGAATATGATGAAGGCAAAGCACTGATTCATGCTATCTACCCCAGACATTCCATGATTACGCGGCAGGCAGCAGGACGCTCCACCGAAGTACAAATCATTGCCTCCAATATTGATTATGGTTTGATTGTGCAGGCAGTGGATCGGGATTTTAATCTCAATCGATTAGAAAGATATTTAACCATTTGTCATGCAGCTAAAGTTACGCCCATTATTGTATTGAGTAAGACCGACCTCATTGAGGCTGCTGAGTTAGAGACACTGCAATTAGAAATTGCTAACAGAATAGGAAAGGTGAAGGTGATCTGTGTGAGCAATCAAGCTGAAGGAGGTTATGACTTACTGGGCAAGGAAATGCAGCCGGGTAAAACGTATTGTCTTTTGGGATCTTCTGGTGTGGGCAAATCCACGCTGCTGAATCACCTGTCTGGGAACGAGCATATGGAAACGGGTGCTATCAGTGACAGTGTGAAGAAGGGAAAGCATACGACCAGCCACCGTGAGTTGGTAGTGTTGGACAATGGCAGTATGCTCATTGACAATCCAGGGATGCGTGAAGTAGGTATTGCAGATACTTCCGGTGGGTTGGAAACGACATTTGAGGAAATCACTCAACTGGCATTGGAATGCCGGTTCAGCGATTGCACTCACTTGAATGAATTGGGATGTGCCGTGCTTGCCGCTTTGGATAATGGCGAACTAGACAGGTCTGTTTTTAATAATTACCATAAGATGCTGCGCGAGAAGATGCACTTCGAATCGAGTGTGGAAGAGAAAAGAAAAAAGGACAAGAACTTTGGCAAGATGATCAAAGAAGTAAAGAGTGCAAGGAAAAAGAACAAGTACTAGCGAATGAAGCCACCAATAATTCAAAAATCGACATTTGACTTTTTAAAACAACTGGCCAAAAACAACAACAGAGAATGGTTCAATACCCATAAAGACAAATACCTGCTGGCCAAAGAAAATGTGGAAACGTTTGTAGAAGGATTGATGGCCAAAATGAGTGTCCACGATCACATTGAAACGCGCACAGGCAAGAGAAGCATTTACCGGATCTATAATGACGTTCGTTTCTCCAACGATAAGACACCGTACAACCCACGGTTTGCAGGATACATCAGAAGAGTAAAACCCATGAACAGAGGTGGGTATTATTTTTGGATCAAACCGGGAGGATCACGGCTGGCCTGTGGGTACGGTCACCCCAATGCTGAAGACCTGTTGCGCCTGCGGCAGGACATCGATTACAACCATGAGGACTGGAAGAAGATTATTAAGTCCAAGGCTATAAAAAACACCTTTGGCACCATGAGAGGAGAGCAGGTGAAAACCGCACCCAGGGGATTTCCTAAAGACCACGATGCCATTGAACTGCTTCGCTACAAGCAATACTGGTTTGAATGCACCTTTACAGACAAGGAAGTGCTGGCTCCCGATTTTGCCAATACAATGAACAAGACCTATAAAACTATCCGTCCTTTTTTCGACTATACCAGTATGGTGCTTACTACGGATTTGAATGGGGAGTCGATTGTGAATTGACATTGCGGAAAGAAACCCTAATTTTATAATCAAGCAGCGGTGTTAATTTCCCATTTAGTTCCCAACAAACATGAAAGACAACCACATCGATTATGTTGAGTTCAAGGCCAAAGACCTGGAAGCTGTTAAGGCCTTCTACACCCAATCATTCAATTGGTCGTTTACGGATTATGGGCCTACTTATACCGCTTTCTCGGATAGTGGTCTACAGGGAGGTTTTGAAAAAAGTGATGCTGAGATTGTGAATGGTACATTGGTTGTTCTTTTTCACAAAAACTTAGAGGTGATAAAGAATAAAATCGTTGAGGCGGGTGGAGAAATATCAAAAGATATTTTTTCCTTTCCCGGTGGTCATCGATTTCATTTTAAAGATCCTGCCGGAAATGAATTGGCGGTGTGGTCAGACCATTAGTTAAACTATGTCCACCCAAGATGTAAAGCGTGCGAGAATCATCGCCACCATATTGGGTGCTGCTGTAGTTATCACCTTATGTTCTTTAATCTATGCTCAATTTCAAGCATCACGAGCAGAGCGGTTGGAACTTCAGATTGATTCATTAAGACTTGAACTAGAGTCAATCAGATCATCGCGCAAACCCGTTGATAGATAACTAGTTTTTAGTCTGGGTTAGTATCAGTCCTCAAAAGATATTAATTGTTGAATCCAGATACGGTTAAATAATGATGGTCTTTCGCCCAAACAATAAGGCTTTTTATCTGTTTATCAAAGTAAATTACTGGCTTCAACTCTTAGCAACCCCTCTTATTGTTTACATTGAGGAAGGACCATGTAAATGATTAACGCAGCACTTATGGATATACAGAGCATCACTCAAAATCTAACTGACTCTGCTCAGGAGAACTGGGAGCTTTTCATCAAGCAAATACCAGGTATTTTTATGGCCATACTCATTGTAGCACTGGGTATGCTTATTTCCGGAAAACTGGCTCAGGTTTCCCGAAGAATCATTTCCAAAAAGGTGGATGATCAAATCATGATCAACTTTCTGGGGAAGGCGGTGAAGATCATGCTCTCCGCTGTCTTCATCATGTATGCCTTGCAAGTGGCAGGTCTGCATGGGATTGCCACTGGTATACTCACGGCTGCTGGCGCATCTGCCGTAATCATTGGATTTGCCTTTCGCGATATTGGCGAGAATTTTATTTCTGGCATTATCCTCTCCTTTAGCAGGCCATTTAATGTAGACCAAACAGTAAGCATTGGTGAAAATTTTGGGAAAGTAAAAAACATTGAGTTTAGGTATACCAAGATGAAAACGTTTGATGGGAGGGATGTTTATATCCCTAACAGCGATGTGATCAAGAAACCAGTTTACAATTACACTGAAGACGGTTTCTTTCGCTTCGATTTTTTGGTGGGAATAGCTTATGAAGATGATATTGAGAGCGCGCAAAAATTGATCATGGAAGTAGTGAATGAGATTGACGGAGTATACGAAGATGATGTCCATCCTAACTTCATCATCACGGATGAACTGGCCACCAACACCGTTAATTTCAAAGTTCACTTCTGGGTGAAAACGTATGAGTATGGAAAAGAAGCATTGATGATCAAAGGCAGGGTAGTCACTTCCGTGAAAAACGCTCTGGTGAAAGGTGGGTTTAACTTACCAGCTAACATCCAGGAACTTAAGTTGTATGGTAATCAAAATGCATTTCCAGTAAGTATTGATAGTAAGGAAAGTAAATAATTGATGAAAAAACTGCAGCACCTCTGGGAAGAACTCAATGCCAGTTTTTGGTTCATACCCCTGTTATTATTGCTGTTATCTATCGCGGCCTCCATTGGGTTCATTTCTTTAGACAGGCAACTGAATTTTATTCCCGAAGGCCCTTTTAGGTTTCTCTTTCCAGAAAGTGCAGGGTCAGCGAGAACCATTCTATCTATTATAGCAGGGGCTATGATTGGCGTGGCGGGTACGGTATTTTCCATTACACTGGTGGCCCTTACTTTGGCTTCCTCACAGTTTGGATCCAGGTTACTGCGCAATTTTATGTATGACAGACTCAACCAGGTGGTACTGGGTGCGTATGTTGCATCTTTTGTTTATTGCCTTATTGTTTTAAATACGGTCTCGGAAACAGATGGGTTTCAGTTTGTTCCGATCTTATCAGTGATGGTGGGATTAATGATCGCCATCGTCAATATTTTTCTGCTTATTATTTTTATTCATCACATAGCTGTTAGTATTCAGTCGGACAACGTGATTTCCAATATCTCTTCGTCTATGTCGAAAAGTATTATCCAGCTATTTCCGGATCAGTTGGGGGAAGAATCTGAAGATGAAGATGACAAGGTAGACATCGAAGCTATAAAAAAGAATTGGAAAGCGACCACCTACCTGAAATCGTTGAAGAGTGGCTATCTTCAATCCATTGACAATGACAACCTGCTAAATGCTGCTACTGAAAACAACCTCCTGGTTATCTTGTTGTATAAGCCGGGCGACTATCTGGTTGAAGGTTTACAATTCTGTGAGGTGTACTCGAATGCAGAAGTAAAAGGGGAAGTTGTACGCGCCATGCAATCCGCTTTCATAATAGGGAGTGTGCGAACCCCCATTCAAGATGCTGAGTATTCCATCCACCAAATGGTGGAGATTGCAGCACGGGCTCTATCGCCAGGGATCAATGACCCTTATACTGCCATTACCTGTATCGATAACCTATCGGCTGTGATGTGTTACCTTGCCCATGCAAAGTTTCCCTCTCCCTACCGATATGATGGTGAAGGAGACTTAAGAGTTGTTGCCGATAGCCTTACCTTCAACGGCATGTTGAATGCAGCCTTTAACCAGATCAGGCAGTATTCCGAAGGTAGTCCCTCCGTGGTTATCCGGTTAATGGAAGCTTTGATAACCATCAACAGGATTGCCATTAATAGATTTCACAAAGCAGCCATAAGCAAACATGCCAATATGGTATTCAATACTGCCAAACGAACTTTTAAGGAGGGGCAAGACCTTAAAGATCTTGAAGAGCGTTATCAAAACTTAACTAATAACAACTCATAGAAGTAGCACGTGCATTTATAGTTTGGCATTTAAAATTACTTCTTTGCAGGATAAGGTCTCAACTCATTCCACTTATCTATAAACTTGACTGCAGCAGTGGTTGATCGTTTTGTCACAGCAGCCCCTCGTTCTACTGTGGATTCCTTAGGATCACGTGTTCCCCAAACTCCTGTAGAGGACATCTCTGCAGAGGAGGTTTTCTTACCTGTTTCTTCTGTCTTTAATCCTTCCGCCAAAAATACCAGCTTGGCAGTCGGGTCTTCAGCTATCACCTGCGGCAACATCTTTTCCATATGATCGGGGAGTGTTAGTGTAGCGGGTACGGCCTTTTCTAATTGCACCAAGGAGGGAATAAGGTAAAGTGAAGAAGATGTTTCTGGCGTGCCTCCATGCCTGTCGAACTGGGTGGCAGCAGGTCCTGTTGTTCGCTCCATAAATGGTGCTACTGCCTGATCAAAGTTAACAGCAATACCAGCGGTACTTTGGTTTACCTTGTCCACGAGCAACGTGCTGAGTGCTGTGTTGCCTCCATGGGCATTCATTATGATAAAACGTTTAAACCCATGATGGATCAAACTTTCAATGGCTTCCATGTGCACCTGAATGATGGTCTCTGGTTTTAAAGCTATCGTACCTGCGAAGCCCATATGGTAGGGGGACTGACCCGCCATAAGAATGGGGGCAACAAGAATGTCTCGTTCCTGTGCAATGAGTTTACAACGCTCCACCCCGTTGAGAAAATCCGTACCGATAGGAAGGTGGTAACCGTGTTGCTCCAGGGCACCCACTGGAATAATTACCATGTCGGATCGTGTGAGCAGGTCTTTTACCTCCGGCACGGTCATGTGGGGCAGGTAGTTCTTTACTTTCTTCTCCGTCCACAGCGGGTTGGTTTGTGCAATGCTGATTACACTAACAGTGCTTATGAGAATGATCAGGGAAAATGTCTTTTTCATGGTTTGGGTTTTGGAACTTGTTCTTCAAAATACAATAAGACTTCCGGTATTTCTACATTGGGTTGAAGTGAGGTATGTAAGTACTTGAACCACTGTGTTTTTTGGCTCTCCAGATAAATAATTAGTATAAAGCGATTGTGCCTTTCAATGATGTATTGCTCTTTGAATTGGTTGTTAATCCCGGTTCGTATTCCAGAAAATTCAGGCCTTTTCCTACCAAATCCAGGACCCCTAAGTCGGGGTCAGCCAACCTGGATTTAATGCCAATCAGTTCCTCCGACACCACAGGGATAACGTACTCTCCATAGACCACTAACGCTGGTTGCTCATCTTAAAATCTTGTTATATTTAGGCTTATTCAAAACCTCTTTAATCATTTTTATGAAGCATCTTATCATCCTGACATTAATTCTGTCACAGGGCCTCATTGGTTTTTCCCAGAACCTGGACAGCGTATTCAAAAATGTAAAATACAGAAGCATTGGCCCCTTTAGAGGTGGTCGTTCTAACATGGCTTCGGGTGTGGTCAATGATCCACTTACTTATTATATGGGTACCACAGGAGGGGGAGTATGGAAAACAGAAGATGCAGGGCAGCAGTGGAAGAACATTTCCGATGGCTTTTTCAAAACAGGATCGGTTGGGGCTGTAGCAGTATCGGAAAGTGATCCCAATATTGTTTACGTTGGAATGGGAGAACATGCACCTCGAGGAGTGATGAGTTCTTATGGAGATGGTGTGTACAAATCTTATGATGCGGGTAAAACCTGGAAGCACATGGGGCTCGAAAAGACCCAACAGATTTCAAGAATAACGATCCATCCAAAGAATCCAAACATAGTATTGGTGGCAGCGCAAGGTGCTATACACGGTGCCACTACGGACAGAGGAATTTATAAATCAATAGATGGTGGAGAGACCTGGAAAAAGGTATTGTACATCGATGAAAATACGGGGTGTTCTGAATTGTCCATGGACATGCACAACCCGATGGTGATGTATGCGGCCATGTGGCACAACCTGCGTTTGCCATGGAAGGTGATCAGCGGTGGACCGGGAAGTGGGTTGTACAAATCAACAGATGGTGGCGAATCCTGGAAAGAGATGACCAATGGTTTGCCTAAGGAAATGGGTAAAATGGCCATAGCGGTTTCGCGTGCTAATCCCAATAAAGTATATGCATTGATCGAAAGTGATTGGGAAAAGGAATTGGGAGGGCTGTACCTATCTGAGGATGCTGGCAATAGCTGGTCGCAGGTAAGTGATGACCATCGCCTGATACAGCGGTCATGGTATTACATTGAAGTATTCCCTGACACACAGGATGAACATACGGTATACGTAATGAGTGCACCGGCATTGCGCTCCATTGATGACGGGAAAACATGGGAGACCATCGATGGCCCACATGGTGACTATCACGATTTGTGGATCAATCCCAACAACTCTAAAAACATGGTGATTGCTGATGATGGTGGTGCAGGAATTACATTCAACAGAGGAGAGACATGGTCTACACAAGCGAACATGCCTACAGCACAGTTTTACCGCATCAATGTAGACAACCATTATCCTTACAGGATTTATGCAGGGCAGCAGGATAACTCTTCTGTGCGCATTGAGAGTATGGCTTTGGGAGGATGGAATATATCCGAAAGAAACTGGACAAGTTCTGCAGGCGGTGAAAGTGCATTCCTTGCCTTTGATCCTGATGATCCCCGCTATGTATTGGGAGGAAGTTATTTAGGTACGATCGAGGTGTTGGATACGTATTCAGGAGGAAGTACGAAAATCATGGCGGCACCCATTCAGTATTTGGGAAGGGATTCAAAAGACATGAAATACAGGTTCAACTGGAATGCCCCGATCATTGGATCAAAGCATGAACCAGGAACGTATTACCATGGTGCGCAACTCCTATTGAGAACCAGAGATATGGGGGTAACCTGGGAGGAAGTTTCTCCTGATCTTACCCGCAATGAAAAGGAAAAGCAAGGTAAAATGGGAGGACCCTATACCAATGAAGCGGTAGGAGCTGAGAATTATGGTACCCTGGCATACGTGATTGAATCACCGCACGAGAAGGGAGTGATCTGGACGGGAAGTGATGATGGATACGTACAACTGACAAGAGATGGCGGTACAACATGGACCAACGTAACCCCAAAAGGACTGGCAGAGTGTTTGGTGAATGCTATTGAAGTGTCACCGCACGATCCTGCTACAGCTTACATTGCTACCACAAGGTATAAGTTCAACGATCATACACCTGCGATTTACAAAACCAATAACTACGGCAAGACTTGGACAAACATTAGTAAAGGTATTCCAATGGGTGCGTTTACTCGGGTAGTTCGTGAGGATGATGTGCGCAAAGGTTTACTCTATGCAGGAACCGAAACGGGTGTTTACATTTCGTGGAATGACGGATTGAACTGGCAACCTCTTCAATTGAATTTGCCGGTTACCCCAATTACAGATTTGAGGGTGAAAGAGAATGATCTGGTCGTAGCCACTTCCGGCCGATCGTTCTGGATACTGGATGACCTTACGCTATTAAGACAATATAAGGCGGACAACAATGCTTTTACTTTATTCAAGCCAGAGGATTTGATCTACGGCAGCTGGGGGAGTGGAATGAATAGTACTAGCCCAACAGGTACCGATCCCTTTACAGGTGTGAATCCAGCGAATGGAGTGGTGATGTATTATCAATTGCCCAAGTTGGCAGATTCTTTAGAGTTGGTGATGGAGATCAAGGACGGTACTGGCACACTGGTGAACAAACTGAGTTCGAAAAGGGATGCTGATTTTATGAGCTATCCGGGTGGACCTAGAGCAGAGCAAACCATTCCAAAAGAGAAAGGTATCAATCGTTTTGTGTGGAACACCCGATACCCCACAATGGTAGGAGCACCTACTGCCTACATTGAGGGTAACTTTAGCGGCCACAAAGCACCTCCAGGTACTTATACCATGACATTGAAGTACGGTGACAAAGAGAAGAAGAGTGAGTTTAAAATTTTGCCAAGTCCGTTGTATAAAATTGATCCATCATCTTATAATGAGCATCATACTTTCATGTTGGGAATGGAACAGGCCTTGAGCGATATGCATACCAAGGTGAATACCATCTTGAAAATGCGGAATCAGATCGAGGAAGCTATGAAGACGATGGGAGATGATGGTAAATACATGGCTCTTAAAAAGGAAGGCAAAGCATTGACAGAAAAGATGAGATTGTGGGATGAAGACATGGTGCAACGCAGATCGAAAGCCTATGATGATGTGGAGAACTTCCCGAATAAATTTACAGCTAATTATATTTTCCTCATCAATGAAACGGATAGTTCAATTCCAAGAGTCAATCAATCATCAAAAGATCGCTTGGCTGAACTGACAAAAGAATGGAATGCCCTGGATGCCAGAGCAAAAACCATCATGGAAACGGATGTGCCAGCCTACACGAAGAAACTTTGGGATGCCGGAATAGGAGCTGTATGGGTAGGAGGTAAGTAAGGACTAAGATCTCATCAATAAAAAAGGGCGTAAGACTAGTTTTCATAACTAATGACTTACGCCCTTTATTTTTATTAATACTTACCCTACTTGAGGGCTACCAACGAATTGAATACCAGTTTAAAGGTACCATGCGTTTGCACACGGTGCTGTGGCCTGAATCCAATCATTACTACTTTTCCTTTGCCCATTCCTACGGAAACCATTGCCGCCTTCTCTGCAATAACCTCTTCACCCAGTAACCATCCGCTTTGTAGGATGTCTCTTTTTGGATAAGTGATGATGCGTTCCACGGTATGATTGCGTTCTGAGGGTATTACTTCATACACATCATTTCCACCGGTAAATAAGCCGTAACCTGAATCAGGCATACCATATGCCAATGGATTAGCATTATCGAAATTCATTCTGAGTGTTGAGCCCGGTGACCAAAACTTTTGACTGGGAACACCTTTCACCACATTGCGTATCGGTAACTTGAATTTTTCAATGGGCAATTCACCTGCATTACCGAAAGTGAGAAGTACACCCCCTTTTTCCACAAAGTCTTTAAGAGCATTAACCCCTTGCTGACCAAATCCACTTCTGTATTCAGGTGGAAATTCATTGGGATTGTTTCTGGAAAAGTCACCAAAACCTTCTCCGGTCATATAGTTGATATTGTCATCGGGTAGGATGATCACATCATACTTTTTGTTTAGTTCACCCGCTTTCAATTCCTTGTCCATCAAAGTAGCATAAGGGAATTCAAATTTCTCCAACAGCAAACGCGTCCAACCTTCATCCATATTGCCGCCCAGGTACCGTTGGAACAATGCAATACGTTGTTGGGTAACGGGTTGTAATTGACTGGAAGCATCTGCATCCAGTGCTTTAAAGTTTACCCCGGTTTGTTTTGCTATTAAATTGGATAGATTGTCCGATAAAGGAGGTACTACAAAGTCACCTACCCGAAGGTCATTGCCCGCTTTGGTCACACGTCTCACGGATACTTTGTTCTTCCAAAGTAAATTCAAAGCCCTAAAGCTATCGTTACTTGTACCTTCAATAACATGACCTTTGGAGCCTTTGGCTACGGTGCCTTCAGGGTTCAGGGTTTCTGTGACGATTGGATAATTTCCTTCTACTGTGGTATTGACAGGATCAACACGCACACCCATGTATTCCGCTACGTTGTCGGTTGACATATCATAAGGTCTGATAGGATCATTATTCCTGTCACGGGTGTAATCGTTATCAGGATAGAATGTACGGCCGAGTAACCAGCGGATAACGCCTTGTTTGGGTTGTGCCATAGTGACAACATAGGAACCTGCCCCATAGACTTTGCCTTCGTGCCTCAGTTCAGCATTGGTGCGCTTCACTTCTACACCCTGACCCAACAATACATTCACCAATTTATTCGCAGTGAGCGCATCGTGTTGTTCTGCTGGAATGATGTAGGCTTTTATTTCTGCTTCTGCTCCACGCTGTGTTTGTCGGGTGGCTTTGAGGTAAGCGTTTTTAAGAACAGTTTCTTTATTGCGAGCTGCGATATCGGCAATGGCCAAGGCAGCAATTTTTTGCTGTTCAACGATATCACGTACGTGCCACCATCCACCTTTCCATGGGTTAGGGAAGGAAGTTTGTGTTTCGTATTTGGGCATACCATGAATGTTGCCTTCCAGTTGATCCACATGAACATAAAGAGGAGTAGCCAGTCTCGCGCTTGCCGACTCGGTAAGCATACCTGCGATGTTGTGAAAAGGAGTGATCCAATGGAATCCGAAGTGACCCCATCCTGAATAGATGGCTGCGTTCACTATACCTGATTTATTATTCTCTTCTTCTTTATAAGCGATATGTGCTCCATACCACGACATTTCTCTCCATACTAATGGATCGCCATCGGGACGAATAGGCTCAGCGTAGGGGGGTACGTACATTCTGGCAGCATATGCGCCCATCTGATGATGATCTACATAGGCCTGTGGCATCCATTCTTTGAACATGATTTTGGCACCATATACTGACTCGATGGTGTTTTGCATGAACGCATCGCGGTTGTTGTCATGCCCGATGTAATGATGATACAGGTAGGGCATGGAATTACCTTCGTATTCGGTGTCCACATATTTTCGGTACCATTCAGTAATCATGATTTCCCCATCAGGGTTGAAGCAGGGAATGACGATGGAGATGACATTGTCCAAAATCCTGTTCATCTCTTCATCATTTCGCGTGAGCATATCATGTGTAAACTCCGCAGCAGTTTGTGCGGCAGCTACTTCGGAAGAGTGCAATCCAAAGGATTGTACGATCACCGCTTTACCATTAGCAATGATTTGATCGATTTCATTTTGAGCAACACCTCTGGGGTCACTCAGGCGTGCATTCATCTTTCTGTAGTCTTCCAGCTTGGCCAGGTTTTCTGGTGAGGAAATGTACAGCGCCAGAAATGGGTTGCCCAATGTGGTTTTTCCCATGTTCACCACCTTCATTCGGGGACTGGCATCGCCTAATTTGTTGTAGTATTTTACAAGATCATCCCAGTGGGCCAGTTTGCGGTCGGCCCCCATCTTAAACCCAAAATACTGTTCGGGTGTTGGGAGATCCTGAGCCGTTATGAAACCAGGACAAAGTATCCCCAGTAAAAGGAATAAACCTATTAGGGGATTTTTAAGAGATAAATTTGACATCATGTTGTAGGGTTTGGGTAATAGATTGAATCTATCTCAAAGTACTACCAATTGAAACAATACTAGGTATGGCCTGCTATATAGCCTGAAGGGCGGTCAGCCCATTCAGATATCTTTGATATACTGAGCAGGAAACCGTCCTTTCTTGTACAGGTTTTTCCAGTTAGAAACTGATTTTATAGCTTAGAGTGGGTAACATTCCCAATTGCTTGCCCTCATAGATGGACTGAGAAGCGCGGATATAATACTCATCCAAAACGGTTTGGTTGTTAAGCACATTTTGAACGTCCAATTTTAACTCGGTGGTAGTTCTTTTCTTATTTCTTCTTATACCAATGGAGAAGTCAGCACGAAAGATGTCGTCTCCCTTTTTAGAGAAGGGATTGAGTTCATCTGTAATTTCACGGTTGGCTGCGATGGAGGCATCCAAATCAATAGGAGAGTAACGCTGTCCCCCGATGAGTGCAATCTTGGTATTAACAAAGAAGACTTTGTTCTTGGATGATTCACCAACGTTGAATTCTTTTCCACCAATCAGGTTGGCGACATAGTTATTGTCAAAGGCCGACTTCCTTTCTTCACCACCTTTGGTGGTATACAGCGACCTGAATAGGGAGAGTGTACTCATGTAATACAAGCCGTTGTGTAAATACCGTTCAGCGGTCAGCTCTAGACCGTAGTTTTTTCCTTTTCCATCATTTACGAGTTGCCTTGAAGTGTACCCTTCTGTTTGGTTGATCAATGAGAACGCAGTAAGATCAGAATCTTCTACAGGTACATCATATAGATGCTGATAGTAGGTCTCTATTTTAAGATGAGTATTTGAAGTTAACTGGTTATCATACCCCACAACGAAATGAGCTGCCTTGGTAATTTCGAGATCTTTGTTGGGCTGAATAAAGCTGCCGTCATCTGCATAACTTTTGGCAAGATAGGTGGAAAGCACGTCTAACTTACTGTGAACACCCACACCCGCATTGAATGATTGCTTGTCATTGACTTGCCACTTTAAAGCCATCCGTGGTTCGATGGAGTAATTGCCATTTAAGGCAAACTGCAGGTAATGAACTCCATTGATCATGGTTAGGGCATCGTTGATCCTGTATTTCCAACTTGCATAGGCTTGAAAAGTAGAGGAGTTACCGTCATCGGATAAGTCATTTCTAAGCATGTCAACGTCATCATCCCAATTGTCAACCTGCATATTAAAACCCAACCGGGTGTAAATGATGCCAGCTTCTAATTTATGTTGGGCATTGAGCTTATAATTGAATGCACTTGTACCAATAAGGGACGATTTGGAAATAGCACCTTTTTCAACGTTGTAGAATTGGTTGGCATCATCAGGAATAGCAAACTGGAAGGTACTTTCCGTACCTGTGGCTGCCAGCGCACTTTTTAGGTACATATTATCATTGATTTGAAAAGTGTGATTGATCCCCATTACACCTAACTTATTCTTACCATTGAATTTTCCCGTGATCAGGTTCTCATCTTTTTCATCTGTCTCCTCTGTATCAATGCTACTAGATCCACCTAAACCAAACAGAGAAAGATTGTGTCGGTTATTAATGGGAAGCCGAACTTTAAAAGACAAGTCCTGATAGCGGGGTACACCCCCAAAATCTACCAGCCCCGCACGGTCGAGCAGATCCAGGGCGGAGTACCTGTAATTGGCAATGTATGAGGAACGACCTCCTTCCTGGAAAGGACCTTCAGCAGTCATGTCAAGTCCAAGTGTGCTAATAGCAGCTGTGTATTCCTTGTTCTCATTGTTACCATTTTTTAATTTCATATCGAACACACCTGATGTTGCATCTCCATACTCTGGTGCAAAAGCTCCTGTGAAAAAGTCTGAGTTGCTCAACATTTTACTGCTTAGTGCATTAATAGGTCCGCCTGTTGACCCTTCACCTGAAAAATGATTGGGGTTTGGGATGGCAATTCCTTCCAGTCTCCACAAAATTCCCTTGGAAGAATTTCCTCTTACAATAATGTCGTTGTTTCCTTCCGCATTTCCGCTTACACCAGCAAAAGCAGAAACCATTCTGGCGGGGTCGTCAAAGCTACCCGCATAGCGTTGTGTTTCTTCCACTGAAAAAGTATGTGCACTGATGATGCCCATCTCGTTAAGGGCTTCCCCTTGAGGAACGGTGGCTTTGATAACAATCTCTTCCAGCGTGCTGACAGATTCCAGTAAGGTGATATTGAGGATTTCCTCTTTGGCAGAACTAATCAACAGGTTAGGAATGGTTTTGTCTTCGTAACCAATGGAAGTTACTTTGAGTGTTACCCTGCCAATGGGCACCTGGTCGATACGAAAATTGCCATCGTAATCTGTAGCTGCTCCCAAAATGGGATCAGAGCCAACCACTACAACGGTAGCCCCAATCAGTGGCATTTGGCTGTCCTGATCGATTATGGTTCCTCTAACGGTCTGATTGATCTGTTGAGCATTGGAAGAAAAAGCTATAAATTGAGCCCAAATGATGGTTATTGCAACAATTCTTGATTTCATGAAAAGGGTATTTGGTTGTTTTGCCCTTATGACAATCAAGTGGAATTGTACCCCTATGGAGCCAAGGAAAAATTTATTTTCCCTCTTGTGTCGATGCTATCAATTCAAATGGGAAGAAAGCCATGATTTGAAAGCGGGAGATTGGTACATACCCTGTCCATCATGTCCTATTCCGTTAACCACTACTTTTGAGTGACTGTGGGTAGATGGATAAACCAGCTCCATATACCTGAACATATTTTCACCTCTGTTGTATCTGGTTGAACCTTGCAGTGTATTTTCGCAATCTGAGGTATTTAAGGTTGGATCTGACTGATTTCCGTTTCCTAATAAGTAGGTGATGGATCGATTGACGAACTGAGAATTAAATGTGGTCTCATTGATACCTACTAAATAGGGTGGGGGTGAATTGAATCCAAGAGGCCATATGTCATATACGGCACAGCCTGCAGGTGTGTATAGCTGATTATTCGATTCATTAATTCGTTGACCATCGGGATAGTAAAAGAACTGTGAATTGGCGACCAAATACTCAAATTGTATTTCTTGATGGCTAGATTCTGAAGTATTAGACGCGGCATATACGTGAGTGAATGCTGCTCCGGAAGAATGGCCGGTTACAATTATTTTATTTAGTACCGGAAAGCGGTCAGCGTTGGCTAACTGATCAATCAGTTTATCTATTATAGTAAATGAGCTTATCTTATTGTTATTGGATGATTGACTGCCTTCTCTGTATTGATTGCCAGACCAGTAAAAGTCATCTTGGGATCCGGTAGATGTTTCTCTAAAAAATGGAGAAATGAGCACAGTAGATTCCGATAAGGATTCAGCATTAAGCGTGCTAGTAAGATAGGAGTAATAATTATCTGGATCGTGACTGGCACCATGTACCACGATAATTGCTTGTGTTAGATTTTCCCACTCAGCGTTTTCTTCGTAAATAGGATAGTTGCTATAAAACTCAAAAGTGCCCATTCCTTGACTGCCTTGTAACTCCACGCTTTGTAAACAAGCACTTGTGGAGACACAGGGTGTCATGGATCTGATTACATCATCCTGTGCTGTAGTGAAAAGGTAGTTCAGAGGGTCTGCTAGCCTTTCTCCTCCATCTCCAATAGTGCCAGCATTAATACTTAACACATATGATTGGCCATAGTCCAACTCGGGGGTGATGGTCGCCTTGGTATTGCCATTGGCGAAGTTAACAGTAAAATTCACTGTAGATGATCCTGATGAAAGGGATGTTTCACTTAAAAATTTAGTTTGGTCGAGCGATGCAGAGAATACCAGAACAATTGCCGCCTCAATTGAGACATTCTCATTGGCACCAAGAGTTGCGCCATCAATAGTGGCTGTGAGCAATGATAGTTGGGGTGTAGGCTCAGTATCAGAAGTATCACAGCTGGCCAGAAGATTAAAGCCTACAAACAATATAACTGCATTTACTATTTTCATCTTTTAAATTTAAAAAAGGGCACCTTACTAAGTGCCCTTTTGAACTAGACAAATTACTGTACTATTAATTGCAAAACGTATAAGGACACGAAGAAGTAGCGTTTGTAGTAGCTGCTGTTGAGCATCCGACTCCACCGTAAGTCCAAGCCCCGGCAACTTTGTAAGCCCACGAATTGTCGTATTCCCATGGCTGCCCTGTACCGTCTACTCCTAATACTCCATATGTTTCAATGAGTATTTCATTCTTGAAAAGCTCGATCGTGTCATCTCCATTAGAGCTCACACCTCCATCGGGAATTACATGGTCAAATTTGTCATAACAGCTCTCAAAATAGGTCTGAGCATTGGAAACGTCCAGGTCTCTAATAACTAATATATGCTCACCCGCTTTAACCACTATACTTGGTAATGGTATTTCCACTCCATCTGAAGTTGCTTGTCCATTACTGGCTATTCCAGCACCGAAGAGACTCAAATCAGGAATATCCTGTAGTGCAAATAGATGATACGCTCTTAGGTTAGTACCACCATTATGGTTAAGGTCCATAATGCCTCTAAACTCCAGGCCAGGTGAGAATTCTGGATATCGACAAGTGGAGGTTTCATCTGTAGCATCGGCAGCTTCTGTGCATCCAACCCCAGGATAATACCACTCCTCACCTAACTTATAGGCCCATGAGTTTGTGTATTCCCAGAATAATCCGGTTCCATCGACTCCAGGCTCACCGAAGGATTCGATAGCGACACCATTTTCATATAATAGTACAGCATCATCACCATTCTGAGTCATTCCAGCTGCCTGGAACTCTGTGAAGCTACTATAGTTTGCTCCAAAGTAGGTGGCTGCTAACGTGGCATCTGCATCTCTTACTACAAACAGTTGATCCCCAGCAGTGGCTGCTTGAGCCGGAAATACGAAATCAATGTCCAATGGATCCGGTGCAGCACCATTTGAAGCAATTTGAATGTGGAAAATACTTAGATCAGGAATATCCTTTAATACGTTAATGTGAACAGCTCTTATTTGGCCACCGGAAGCATCAAAATCATCCAACTCCATTACGCCTTTTAACTCCATTGAAGGTGCTTTATCTCCTAATGAAATCGTTAATTGCTGTGGTGGGTCATTGCTTCCATTAACTACATTCGCCAGCGAAATAATGATAGACTCCGTTCCTTCAATGTCATCGCCTTCCAAAGAGGTAATGGTAAAAGTGGCTTCTGAGCTCCCTGCTGGAATCGAGATCGATGTCGCACTTGTTGTATAATCAGCACCAGGACCTGTGGCTGTTCCTGAGAAGACTAAATCGAAAGTAACTGCGTCAAAGATGATGTTATCAAGTTTTGCGGTTACGGTTGCAACTTCCCCTTCAAAAAAGCTTGCTACATCACTACTCAGTGTAATTTTTGGCGGAGCAAAAGCTTTAGTGGTAAAATCAAATGAGAAATCCTGTACTGATTTTTCACCGCCTTTCCCATAAGTTCCTGAAGGCAATGCGACACTATAAGATGTTTCATATTCTAACCTCGTGTCGGGAGAGATAGTAACGAACGAGCCAGTTTCATCATAGTTAATGGAATAGGCTACTGCAGGACTTACTACCAATGCACTTTCGAAGGCAGAGGCATCCAATCCATGTGAGAACACCAATTCAATCTCCGTTAGTACTGACAGGTCAGTTATGCCATCTGCAACAGCATCGGCTCCAACCTTTACTTGAAGCACACGTAGATCGTTAGTGATGGGCAGTTCCTCTTCCTCTTTGCATGAGCTTAAAGAAGCAGCAAGGCCTAGCAAAACAATCGCTGCTAACTTAATGGTGGTATATATCTTTTTCATAGAGTTATTATTTTGTTTGTTAACGGGTCAGTTTATTTAAGCTTTACCCTAAGTAATTCAGGGTAGGAGTTAAGGTCAATTTGCCATACATAGGGTAACGCAAAATACACGGCAGCGCTAATCAAAATAATGGAGATGATGTTCATCCAGATTCCTGTTCTCATCATATCCTGTATGTGCAAGTAGCCAGAGCCAAACACTACTGCATTTGGTGGAGTGGCAACGGGTAACATAAAAGCACATGATGCAGCCATTGTTGCTGCTACCATCAAGATGTAAGGATGCATATCAAAGGCCACAGCCATTGGTGCAAGTACCGGCAACAGCATTGCTGTCGTAGCCAGGTTGGATGTCATCTCTGTAAGAAAATTGACGCTTGCCACGATAGTAATAATTACCAAAATAATGGTAACACCTTCCAATAATGAAAGTTGATTGCCGATCCAGGCTGCCAATCCTGTTTGCATAAAACCTTCTGCCAGTGCCATGCCACCGCCAAACAGAAGGATTATTCCCCAGGGCATTTTTACAGCTTCTGTCCATGTCAACAATCGTTTGCCTTTCTCGCTAGCTGGTAATGAAAAAATCAAGATGGCTGCAGCAATAGCGATGATTGTATCGTCAAGTGCTGGTAAAAATCTTTGTAGGAGAAAGGATCTTGTTATCCAACAAAATGCTGTAAGCATGAAGACAATCATTACCGATTTCTCCTCCTTGCCAAATGGGCCCAATTCTGCAATAAGTCTTTTGATCTCTTTCTTTCCACCAGGAAAACTTGCGGATTCAAACTTGAAAGCTAATCGGGTCAGGTATTTCCAGCAAGCAAATAGAAGTATAATGGCTATAGGTAGTCCAAATTTGAACCACTCCAGAAACGAAATTTCAATTCCATAGGTATCCTGAACAATCCCGGCAAAAACTAAATTAGGAGGTGTACCTATAAGAGTGGCAATTCCACCAATTGATGCACTGTATGCAATGGCAAGCATAATTGCTTTTCCAAACAATGTGGATTCATTTTCACTTACACCCGGACTGTTCCGTAATTGAACTGTTATGGCCATCCCCATTGGAAGCATCATAACAGAAGTGGCAGTATTGGATATCCACATGGAAAGGAAAGCCGTAGCTACCATAAAGCCCAAAATGATATTGATCATATTGGTTCCTATTAACTGAATGATGGATAGCGCAATTCGTTTATGCAGGTTCCATTTCTCGATAGCTATGGCAATCACAAAACCCCCAACATAAAGGAACACATACTTGTGACCGAATGACCCTGTTGTTTCAGAGAGATTAAGAATTCCAAATAATGGAAACAGCACAATAGGGAGTAGGGCGGTAACAGCAATTGGTACAGCTTCAGTTATCCACCATATGGCAATCCATGCAGTTATACCTAATAAATGAAAAGCCTCCAATGGCATGCTGGCCGGTTTGCCTAATGATTCTATCACAAGCATGGCTATAGGTCCCAGGAGCAGGAATATATATTTCTGTTTAGATTTCATATATCAAAAGTGAATTCGTCTACAAGCTGTTGCAGGAAATCTGCATCCTCTTGTGTCTGAATAGTGAGGTATAACTTTTCTCCATCCTTGTCGGTGGAAATTATTCGGTTAGGTATTTTAGCAGTTGGCTTCCCAGTGAGTTGTTTGAAAAAGGCTAATGCTGTGAGATAAGTACCCAGAGGAGAGGGGTGACTGCCATCTGCAAAGTATAGCTTCAGATCAGGGCGCAAATCCAGGGCTTTCATCCAAATCTCGCCAACAGGTATTACCTGGGTTTGCGTTTCCTTGCCCAGTTGCTCGTATCCATCTGTTATCTGTTGTTGCATAAGTGGATTATGCTCCCTTGCCCATGTCATATAAAGCAATGGTTTTGCTTTTTTATCCTTCACAAGGGAAATGAAATTTTTTCCAAATTCTGAAAAGCTCTCTGGGGAATTGATGGTACTTGTACTCAGGTTTTGCAATACAACAACGTCCCAATTCCCATTCTTAATCAGCTCTTTAGATTTGATATTCTTTTCTCCTTTCCAATGCTGCTCGAGAGATGTACCTCCTTCAGTGGATTGGCGTGTTTGAATTATTATACCCTGTGATTCAGCCATGGCGCTCACCAGTTGTGGCAGGTTCCAGAAATAGGTATAACTGTTTCCAACGAAGAGCACCTTGAGGGTATCTTGCTTTACTTGTGCTGATGCATGAAAGGGTAGTAAAAGAACCGTCAGGCATAAGCCATAGACGATTCTTTTTAGTTGAGTACGAATCATGAAAAGTTTGCTTAGTTATTTACATCTGTTGACTCAAAGAGACCAGGGATAGGGTTAGGAACGCTTGAGTTAGTATTAATCTCGTCTTGTGAGTAAAGAAATCGTTGTGGTAACTGAGACCCGGTATTAGGAACTACTGGCACTCTGATAATGCCTTCGTTTCTGGTTCTTCGCACATCATTAAATACTTCAATTTGACCAAACAGCGTTATATATCTCTCTTCCATAATTTCTCTTAACAATGCATCAATAGGGGAGATACCATCAGGGTTTTCGATGCCAAGATTATCAAAGTCAGCTGCAACAAATGGATCATATAAGATATTGGCAGGATTTGGGTTTTTAAGATAACCCCCATTGGCCATATAATTTCTGAATTCGTTGAGATGAGCAAGACCAGTGTTAAAGTCAGCTCTTGCGCCAGCTTCAGCAAGTATTAGAATATTCTCCGCATAAGTTACTATCGGTGCTGATGTATCTATCTGTGCAAAGCCATTGGTTTTGGTATTTGGCTGAACACCAAATCCCGTAGTTTGCAGGAGATAGTTATACCTAGCTGTTTCATTCGTCTTCGCATGACCTCGATAATTAGCTGGTATTGGGTTTCTCCCTAAGTTTGAATCGATAATGCTGGCGAAGAAATTTGATGTGATCAAATCGGATTTTCTGGAAGCCACCTCAAAAAATTGGTAATGGACATTTTGATCCCCAGCGGCCGTACCATGTGGTGATTTTAGGTCATTTGCATCAAAATTTCCACTTGAGCCAATACCGCTTTGGGCGGCAGTATATGCACTTGGATAATCTTTCATATGCATATAAAATCTAGCCTTAAGAGTATATGCCACTTGCGTCCATGCATTTGGGGAACCATCAAAATAGATTTCTGTTGAAGCCGGTGGCCTGCCAGTTCCTGCTGAGAGATTAATTATTGCCTGATCTAGCATTGCCTGAACCTTGCCATAAACAACGGATTGAGCTTCAAATGCAGGGTTTTCGAATTCCAGTCTACCCGCCTGATCAAATGGGATGTCACCCCATAGTGAAGCAGCAGTTCCTAGTGCCATTGCTTTTATAACTCCTGTAATTCCAATAGTAACACCGTCTACTCCTTGGGAACTAGCTAATTCTTCCGTAATAATTAGATTTCTTACTACACTGTTGAATGTAGTTCTCCATTGACTATCAAAGTCAGCAGCAGATAATGTATAGCTTGAATAGGCTAAGTGCTGCCTCCCTATTCCTGTGAATTGACCGGCAAAAATGCCAGCTCTTCTTGAAGCTTCACCGGTCTGAAGTATAATATTTCCAACCTCTGCGGATGTGAGAACAAACTCATAAGGTGCTGAGGTAGGATTATTCGGATTCTGATTTAAGTCGTCTACAATGTCAGCGCAGCTGAAAAGGATCGTAACAAAAGTTATTGCTATTATTTTTTTCATGATTTCTGGCATTTTTAATTAAAAAGTAAGGGAGGCTGAAAAAACGTAGGATTTGGTTCCAGGATTATTGAAGTAGTCAATACCCCTCGAAGAACTAACACCCGATACATTCGTGTCAGGATCATTCCCCTCAAATTGGGTCCATAGAATCAAGTTTCTTCCTGTAGCGGACACATCAAATCCCTTGATATTAAGGCCAGTTACTGACTTCAATAATGGTCCTAGTTTATAGGAAATTGTTAATTCTCTAAGTCGGGTCCATGAGCCATCTTGTATGTATAGCTCATGGTTACCACCAAAGAAGCCGCCTGGTCCATTGTACCATTCCTGTGTTAGCGCAACAGGGCCTGCACCAAAATTGTGAATCGTACCTCTAAAGGTTGTACCCGCTGGAATTACTGTGCCTCCATATGTGAGTAAGTTTTGTGATGGTGTAGCTTCTCCAGCTGTCGAACCCCATCTTCCATAATCTGTGAGTACAGATTGAGTACCCGCAAAAATATCTGCTCCTTGAAATGTTTCAAATAAAACTGATAAGGATAAATTTTTGTAAGAAACTGAACCAATTGCTGACCCTTGCCATTCTGGATTAGGATCACCAATAACTCCCTCTACGTCATCTCGTAAGGGGAAACCGTTAGCATCAAAGATAATACTACCATCGTCACCGCGAAGTATTCTTGGCCCCCACAGGATACCATGTTGCTGGCCAACAACAGCTCGATTGTTTACGCCACTTAAGCCAGTTGCCAGTGCGAATGATTCAGCACCCACAAGATTAGTAATCTCGTTCTTGTTTTTAGAATAAAGTAGACTCACATTAATATTCCAGTCTGCAGTTCTAAGTAAATTGTAACCAGTTTCTATCTCAATACCTTCATTTTGCATAGATGCAGCATTGGAGTATAGCTCATCATATCCCCTTGATGGGGCTAAGGGAAAACTAAGAAGAATGTCTTCGGTTTTATTAGTATAATAGGTGGCCCCAATAGACAGTTTATTATCAAGTAGACGAACATCTGTGCCTATTTCAATTTCCTTTTTCCTTTCTGGTTTCAAACCCAAACTACCCAGATTAGAGCTTGGAGCAAAAGCGCCATTTCCAAAAAGCCCCGAAGTAAGATCTCCTCCATGTTGATCATTGTAGCTGGGTGATACATATTCAGCAAAGGTATTATAACGTCCAGGTTGAACTCCTACTTCAGCATAGGAGAGCCTTAGCTTCCCAAAAGAGAAAAGCTTCGATTGAAAACCATTGAGTTTGCTGAACTGCCAGGCCAAAGAGGCTGAAGGAAATAGGAAGGCCTTATCCGAATTCGAGCCAAAGCTCGAAGCCCATTCCGAGCGCAAAGTAGCATTGAGAAAAAGCATATTATAAGCAGATAAGTTACCAGATGTGTAAGCTGCTACTGTTCTTTCACTACCAAAAGAAGAAGTAACCTCTCTGTTTTCAGGAGTTGCGTTATCAATATCCTTAATACCATCAGCCACATCAGTAAATACGATAAAATTTGAAATTGTGGCCCCATCAACCACTCTTTCTTGATGATTGTAATTGAAGCCTACTAAAATATCACCATCGAAATCTGAATTAAATGCTTTGCTCGCTTTAGCAATGTAATCCATATTGAACACGCTGTTGGTTGCCAGTTCCTTATCCATTCTACCTGATACAAAGGTGGACGCTGACCCAGGTGTATAAAATTCATTAGTTCTTTCTCCATACTTGTCAACCCCAATTCTTGCTATTAAATCCATCCATTTTACAGGACTGACAGTAAGGTTCATACTGGCAATAAATCGGTCAACGGTAGCATCATTTTCTTGCTCGTTTATAGTCCATAACGGATTATTAAAAACAGCGCTCGTACTGGCGCCAATCGGATTTCTGTAAGATCTTTGTCGATTAGTAATGGGTGCTGCCGTGCTCGAAGCGTAGTAATCACCTCGGTACCCTGAAATGTCAAAATCAGCCGGATTCCTTAGAAAACCTAGGTAAAGACCATTGTTACTTACCGATCGTCTGATTCGATTAGAGTTGGTTTTTGTGTACTTAAAAGATGTGTTTAACTGTGTGATACTATTGAGTTGATGACTGGCTTTAATCGAAGCCGTTGTTCTTCTATAGTCAGCATTGCGAATCACACCACTCTGGTTCAGGTCGCTTAGGCTTAGATACATTGAACTGCTCTTGTTTCCTGATGACAAGCTGAAATTGTTCTCAAGGAACCCTCCATTTTGAAAAACCTTGTCAAAATTGCGATCATCATAGATTTCACGAGAATTCTTAGTGAGTATGGGATAATGAGTTGTTCCTTCCTGGTCTATAAAGAATGCACCTGATGTATCAAACTCATCTGCAGCACCTGACCTTTCGGATATCTTGTCACCCCATGAATAATTCGTTCCGGTACTGTAATTTCCATCGGTGCCCTGACCAAATGTACTTTGAATAGGGTACTTACGGTTAATTTGATCAACAGAGTAGGTGCTCTTGAAATTGACCTCCATTTTTTGATTTAGCTGACCGCTTTTGGTGGTGATATATAAAACACCCCCTAATGCTTGCGTTCCCCAAAGGGCAGCCGCAGATGCTCCTTTTAGCACAGAGATGCTTTCAATGTCGTTGGGGTTAATGTCGTTTAATCTTGATTGCTGGGCAAAATTATTGTTGTTACCACGCACATCGTTGCTGATAGGGATTCCGTCCAAAATGATTAACGGCTGTGAGTTTCGCTCCAGGGATGATATACCTCTAATTTGAATATACGCGCCAGCACCAGGATCCCCTGAGTTTCTTGAAATCCTTACTCCTGAAGATTTTCCGGACAATGCGTTCAGTACAGTCGATTCAGCTGCTCCATCAATTACATCGCTGGCCACAGTTGATGTTGCATATCCTAATTCATCCTTTGACTCTTCAAAACCAAGAGCTGTAACAACAACTTCACTCAGTTGCGAAACATCTTCTTCAAGAGTGATGGTAAGACTTGTATTTGATCCAACCGTCTGCACCACCGACTTGTAACCGATAAAGCTAAAGTTCAGAACCGCAGAGGTACCTGAAACAGTTATACTGAAGCCTCCATCAATATCGGTGATAGTTCCATTGGTGGTACCTTGTTCTACTACATTGACTCCAACAATGGGGTTATCAGCCGTATCATGTACAACTCCTCGAACGAGTTGCTGTGCCATCACACTCGATCCCCATAGGCAGGCGAGGGTGAGGAATAGTAAGCGTAAAGATTTAATCATGTTAGAATATGTTAAGTGATACAATTAAGGGTTCAAATTATTCGGGCTTTATCCACAAACACCAAACATAATTTTGAATGGTAGCGCATGAATAATGCGTTAATGTTAAATTGCTGAATTGAAAAAAGTGCGGTTTTAAAAAATTATATCATTTTTCATCAAATTTTACCGACTTTCAACGATTGAAAACCCAATTTGTAATTGAAGTATAGATGGATATAACGCTCAAATACAATGAGTTAATAGCACGGTTGGAGTTGCTTTATGGAAAATTGAACCGAGAAGAAAAAAGGTTTGAAAAGGCAAGTAATTCTATCATTTCAAGGGATCTTGGCTATAGTGATGCTCAATTTTCCAGACTGTTTAATGAGTCTGCTACTGAGGGAGAGTATATCAGAGCCATACAAAATGCAGATAGAATATTAACGCTCAAGAATCTGGAATCAGAGGTTGAACGACTTTCTACATCAGGCCAAATAAGACCAACGTCCAAGCGTATTGTATTTCCGATAGTAGCCATTCTTACCATTGCATGCTTGTATCTGTTATATGTCAATTATAACTCTGACAATTCAAAACCTTCCTTAGAAAGTAAGCGGGATGATATGCTGCGTTGGAGCTTTGAAACTCCCTATATCAATCCGTATGTTAAGTTGAATGACTTGCCTGCTGATTGTTCATACCCTTGTTATAAGTATCAGGGTAAATGGGAATTAAAAGAAGATTATAAACTACCCTTCTTTAGAGAAAGAAATGGATTTCATTATCTAGCTACAGAAGTTAACCTTTATACCCGCTGTATGAGTGAAAAAAGTATAAAGGGAGATGTTATTGAAGGGTATGAATATCAAAAGCATGAAATATGGTATGATAAACGTGAACTCCCCATGGATTCATTTATGACTCCAAATGTTAATACTGAATTAAGAAAAGAGTACAGGGAAATGGCTTTTAAAGATGATGACAACTTTGTGAGAATTGCCTATGTACATACTTTTTTCCGAAATGAGTTTGTGCTGGATAGCAATATTGTTAGATCTGGTAAAGTGATTGGAAGAGATGTTGAGTTTATAGCGAGTGATCTTTTGCTTCCTCAACTTGGGTCTGAGGGAAAAGTTAAGGACGTATTAAGTGAAGTAAACACCATAATTAATAACAGATTGGAAGATTTTTCAAGACCAGTATCATGTGGCAATGCAGCATTACCCAAAACAGACTTCAATAAGGTTGCTGAAGGTGATGAGATAAGTTTTAGTTGTCAGTTTACGACCAGCAGGTTTCCAGTGAAGTATACCAAAACCTACCAATTGGTCAATCAATTTATAAAGAACAATTGTATTCCAGCAATTTAAACTTTGAATAAGTAACTATCTGAGTAAAGGTTAATACGTTTACCAATCCGGATCAATCTCTGCTTTACCTTTAAACCTTACTACTTTATCCCCATACAGTGGATCATAGTAGTGTCCTCCTTCTTTGTATTCCTCATTCCATATTTTTTCGCCCTGACCATTTAATCTATACAGAAAAGGAGAGAGGTGCAGTCGTTCCAAATGCCAACGGCCCTCTTCTCCTGAAGGAATATCTTCTCCATCTCCATAAAGCATTAGTCCACCTTCGGCATAGATTTCATGACCAGGGTCAGTG
The DNA here is from genome assembly GCA_039971015.1 of Cyclobacteriaceae bacterium. Lineage (GTDB taxonomy): Bacteria > Bacteroidota > Bacteroidia > Cytophagales > Cyclobacteriaceae > ELB16-189. The sequence continues at coordinate 188,663 of JBDVKV010000009.1, read as the reverse complement.
CTTTTATATTCATGGCTTACGTTCATCACTTTATGACCAATTTCGTGAGCCACCGTACTTCTTAACCGATCCGGTCTTTGAAGGTTAGTAATGGTAATCACACCTCTATATATTTCAGGGATGGTATTGACATACGAATAGCTAGGGAAAGATAAACCTCCAGTCCTTACCGTTTTCATGGTCCAGTTTCTGCCCTCGGACACTTCGAGGAAAGGATAGAAGACATCTTGCAAGGCAATCAGGTAAATGGTTTTAGCATTTTGTACATCGGGTTCTACGATACTGGTAAATGCATCCTTAGCAATGGGAGTAAGTTCAGCCGGATGCCTCTGGCTGTGCACATACATATTCACATATTCTGTTTGTGGAATGCCGGGTACTTCATTGGCTTGAATGGATAAGTAGCGCGAATCTATTTCACCCGTCTTTACCCACAGTAAATTAATTTGAACTCCGGTGGGTTTGTAAATCTCTTTTGCTGCTTTAATGCTGGTCATCATCTGATCCAGGGTAACCTTATTAAATGCTGAATCGAAATTAGAGGGAAAGTAAACGCCAATATCGAGCGTTGGTTTTCCTGCTATCAGGTCACTATTGAATGCAGAGATGTTAATAGTATCCACTTCATTCCACACAACCCTTGCTACTTCTACAATTTCTGTGTCAGTAGATGTTGTGGGGTTTTGTTGGCATCCAAAACCGACATATAGTAATAATAGGTAGACTGATCTTTTCATAATTCAAACTTTTGTCTGACAAGATGGAAATATATTGAAATTGAACATGAGTGCAATTGCAAACGAAACTGATTGTTAGCCATATTTTAATTTCTTAAGTTGCATAGACACCAACCCCAACAAAACCATGACATCGACCACCAAGAAACCGGCTAGCTGGTATTGGATAGTCTGCAGTATTGCCTTGATATGGAACTTGATGGGCGTAATGGCCTATGTGGCGCAAGTAACCATGAGCCCTGAGGCGATGCAGGCATTACCTGAAAACGAAAGAATGCTGTATGAAAATACACCCAGTTGGGCCACCGGTGCATTTGCCTTGGCCGTGTGGGGCGGAGCGTTGGGAAGCATGCTATTGCTGTTTAGAAGAAAACTAGCCACACCCATACTTATCATCTCTTTAGTGGGTATTGCCGTACAGATGTTTCATGCTTTTTTTATGAGCAATTCGATAGATGTGTACGGGCCTGGTGGAATGGTGATGCCTCTAATGGTTGCGATAATTGCAGTCTATTTGGTTTGGCTTTCAAAAAAGGCCACTGCCAATGGCTGGATGAAATAGCTAGTTGCGCTGTATCAACTCCAATGCCTTTGCCAATTCAACATCTGTATTTTCAATTAGCGCTTGTCGTGCTCTCGATGTAGTATAATCGGGTATTACCCCGCGCCCATAATAGGAATGACCGCGATTGGCTGTCGTATATTTCCACATGGGAACATTCACTCTGATGCCAGAGTGGGGCAGGATTAAGCTTTTAGAATTTCCGCTGGTGTTGCCATCGTAGCCACCTCCTGTTTCTTGCCCAATAAAAGTAGCCAGCTGATGATGGTGCATTACAGTTGCGACATCCGCACACGTTGAAAAACTGAAACCATCAGTAAGCACGTATACATTGCCAGAAAAGCGATTAGGTTGGGGGTGCCAGACATCCAACCCGTTGTGACTGGTCATCAATCGTTTTCCATTGCTTAGTTTAACATTCCCGTATCCATCGTAGTGCTCAGTTACTTCAATGCTTTCAAAATACCGAAAATCATTTTTCGCAAAATAGGAAACTAACATGGCACCGTAGTTATCATCACCACCGCCATTGCGTCTCAAATCCATAATCAAATTCTTTACACGCTTTTCTTTTAACTCTTTAAAGCTGCTTTCTAGGAAACTATAATAATCCTGCCCGGATTGGTTGATAGCTCTACTATCAAACGTTCGGATATCAAGAAGCGCATAATTGGGATGAATAGATAAGGACAAGGGCAATTGTTGTTCCTCTTCATACTCAAGTTGTTCCCATGGAATCCCGGTTATGGTTACACATCTCAGCGCGTCATTGGCATCTCGTATTTGTAATTGGTATTCATTGATACCCGTACCTACATAGAATTGATAATAGAGACTGAAGTTGGCGCCCACTTGCTGGTATTTGCCAGCTTCAATAAACCCATCAGCAGGGATATGAGAAAATATTGTGGAACTGATTTCGGATATCGACTGATTGTTGATGGCTACGATTTCATCGCCTATGTAAAGTCCCGATGTACCGATAAACTTGTTCTTGATGTACAGTTGGTTGTTAACGTACTGCACATCTAAAGGCAGAAATACTTCCTTTTTGATAAAGGCCTTATGCATGGAAGAAGGTGGAGCACTTCTTGTATGGCCGCACCGAACTTTACTAAGCAGCCACGTCACCTCTGCATAAAAGCAATCTATGGGTTGATCCTCAATTCTGGCATCCACCAAGTCAAATGCATACTCAATAGAATCTCTTGCTGTGTATCTGTATAAACCTGGGTGATATTTTTCAAGGTTTGATTTTAGTATTCTGATATCTTCTTTTTGATCAATGCCTGATAGCATGGGGTGCTGGGCTTGGGCAGTGATAGATACCAACAAAAGGAGAAGGGTATATTTTACCATTCTATTACCTACGTGTTCTAATCACTTTGGGTATATGACTGGTTTTCTCTTGACCCCCAGATTATTATAAACAGAATAAATCTCAATAGAAGAGGTGTATAGGTGAGTATTTATAACTTATTGATAAACAACGGAATAAGAGCCTTAATATCAATTATTAATTAGTATAGTACCCTCATTATTTTGTCTGGTTAGTGCCATTATAACTTTATTCCATGCAACCATTTTTGGGCGCTCTCGTTATACTTTGGTATTCTATGTATATAGAATTATTATTGTGCATAGGATGACCAATGTACTGTTAAACTCATGATTTCCAAGAACCTTACAGCCGCCTCCACCAAGCCCATCATCCTTGGTATTTTAAAACAAGGAAACAGTTATGGCTACCTGATAATTAAGAAGATAAAGGAGCTTTCCGGAGGAACGATGAAGTATTCCGATGGGATGCTTTACCCGGTATTGCACCGCCTCGAGAAAGAGGGACTTATCAAATCCAACTGGGCCATGGAGAATGACACCAAGCCAAGAAAGTACTATGAGATAACCGATCTAGGCAAAGAGGCATTGCTCGTAGAGCAAGAACAATGGCAACAAGTCAATGCTGTGCTTAGTGAGATATGGGAAGTAAGTCCAACCAATAGCAACAACTGATATGTTTAATCTTGATATAGCCATTAGAGAATGGCTCAGGCAATTCAGAAAGCACAAGGCCTTTAATCATGGTACCGTTCGTGAAATGGAACTCCATTTGCGTGATCATATTGACGATCTTCTTGCAAGCGGTCATGGTGAACAGGAGGCGTTTGATCTTGCTGTTGAAGAATTTGGTGAAATCCCTTCCGTTGCCAAAGAAGAATTCCAAAACCTAAAAACCAAACACACTTTCTTATCCTTTATTGATATCACTATGCTAAGTAACTACCTGCGAATCGGAGTAAGAAATTTTACCAAACAGCCCTTCTTCACCTTTCTCAACACCTTCGGTCTCGCCATAGGCATGGCTGGTGGTTTACTCATTGCCTTGTTTATTTATGATGAGTTGAGTTTTGACAGCATGTTTAGGGATGCTGATAGGATCTATCGGGTCAATATTGATAACAAAACAAGTGGTGAGTACAGCCAGTATGCATCGGCACCGGGCCCTATGGCCAGCGTATTGATTCATGATTGTCCCCAGGTGGAATTGGTAACTCGATTCAGAGAGGTAGGCAGTACCTTGATGAGAAAGCCAGATGCCACATTGAATGTGAAAGAAGCCTATGTAACCGGTGCTGATTCTGCCTTCTTTGAAGTATTCGGTTTAGAATTATTGGAAGGAAATAAGGAAACGGCTTTAACCAATTCTAAAAGTTTGGTGTTGACTGAGTCAGTGGCCAGAAAACACTTTGGCGATGAGAATGCATTAGGGAAAAGTCTGGTGTTGGATGATAAGGAGGAATATGTCATTACGGGTGTAATGGCTGATTTACCAAAGAACTCCTTCTTAAGAAATCATGGTGTGTACGTTTCATTGTCCAGTTATAAAGATGAACACACACCCGCCTGGAACACCTGGTATTTCCCAACATTTGTAAAGCTAAAACCCAATACCAGCGCAGACGATCTGCAGGCTTTCCTGGATACGGTCAAGGACCGGTACCTTATCCCATGGGCAATGACGTTTGTTCCAGGCCTGACTGTTGAAAATGCGAAGGCTGCAGACAAAGAATCGGGTGATTTCATGAGGTTCAATACCACTGCGCTTACAGCTATTCATTTATACTCATCAGATAGAGAAGGGGAGTTCAGTGCAAATAGTGATATACAAAACGTATATATCATGTCCTTCATTGGGTTTTTTCTTCTATTGCTGGCTTCTGTCAATTTTATGAATTTATCAACAGCTCAATCATTGAAAAGAGCTAAAGAAGTAGGGATTAGAAAAACCCTGGGCTCTAATAGGTTTGGGGTAATCAGGCAATTTCTTACAGAATCTTTCCTAATTTCTTTTCTCTCACTGTGGTTAGCCATATTTATCGCCATCATTGTGATGCCGTTTTTCAATGAGCTCTCCGGTAAATCCATTTCAATACCATTTGGCCAACCCATCTTCTGGTTATTATTAGTAGCTGCTACTTTCTTCCTTGGTCTGTTCTCTGGTAGTTATCCTGCATTTTTTATGTCAAGGTTTATACCTGCTCACGTACTAAAGGGTTCACTAAGTAATGCAGGTGGAAGCAGAGTAAGAAACGCACTGGTGGTGTTTCAATTTGCCATAGCCGTATTCTTAATTGTAAACACATTGGTAGTTTTTCAGCAAGTCAATTTTATTCGCAACAAAGACCTTGGGTTCCAAAAGGATCAGATTCTTGTGATTGATGATATCTATGCGGCAGGCAATCAATTGGAATCGTATAAAGAGAAGGTAAAACAACTCGCTCAGGTGGAAAGTATTTCTCTCAGTAGCTATCTTCCTACACCATCAGCACGAGGTGGAACTACTTATTTTACAGAAGGTGCTATTGTGGATGGAACATTCAAGTCTGAGGGTGCGATAATTATTGAAGAATGGGACATCGACTATGACTACATCTCTACGCTTAATCTTGAAGTGATTGAAGGGAGAGGATTTGATAAAAATTTTGGAACAGACTCTACTGGAATCATTCTCAATGAATCTGCAGTTGCTATGCTTGAAACCACTCCCCAAGAAGTGATCGGTATGCGACTCACCAAAGATTTTCATCGGGAGGATAAAGAGAATGCTGAATATTTTACAGTGATTGGGGTGGTTAAGAATTTCCATTTTGAAACACTGAGGAATAGAATAGCAGGCTTAACAATGGTACTGGGAGGGAAGCCCAACAAAATGATGGTGAAACTTGCCGGTGGCGATTTTCAAGGTGCCATTGCTAATATGGAAAATACATGGAAGGAGGTTGCTCCCGGGCAACCCTTCAGCTACTATTTTATGGATGAGTCTTTTAACGAAACCTATCGGGCGGAGCTTCAGTTGGGTCGTATCTTCACCATTTTCACGATGCTATCCATTTTTATTGCATGCATAGGTTTATTTGGCTTAGCTGCTTTCAATGCAGAAAAGCGTACCAAAGAAATAGGAATCAAAAAGGTTTTAGGTGCAAGTGTTCGCCTCATCACTTACCAGCTTTCAATTGACTTCCTCAAGTTAGTTGCAGTGGCTATCATAGTGGCTTTGCCGCTCAGTTGGTATGCCATGAACCGGTGGCTGGAAGACTTCACCTATCGGATAGAAATCAGTTGGTTGACCATGGCTATGGCTGCCTTGATGGCTATAATCATCTCCATCTTAACAGTCAGTTATCAATCCATTAAAGCTGCAATAGTCAATCCTGTTAAAAGCTTGAGATCGGAGTAATAAATGAACCCTTCGTAAAGCATGCAGTTACGAAGGGTTTCATTATTCTTAGTTATTGGATTTGAATTCTTCCAGGGCCTTTTTCATAAACGTAATACCAGCAAGGTACATCCCACCTGTATACTTTTTACTATCCACTTCTATCCAGTTGCTGTTTGCTGATTTTCTGTTTTCCACGCTGGTATAGAAATCGTTTCCTACCTTATAAGAATTGAAAGAGGTAGGATACACAATATTTTGACTTTGACTGGAGGTGATCCTTTCACTATTAATGACATCGTTGATATAGATGTTTTTCTTCGGACTTACATTCAGCGCTGCTTCTGCTCCGGTAGAAAATTTGCCTTTGGAGAAATTGATGTAGGTATTTATACTCGAAACGGTTTCTGCGCCACCCAACCTAACAAGTGATTTACTATCGTTAAGTTCAGAAACAGTTCCGCTACCCAATCTGAAATTGGTTTTAACGATTACCTGTGCGCTATTGCCGCGCAACCAATTATCACCTTCCTGGGTGAATAGATAACTGAACCGAACATCTACAACGATAGCATCGTTAAGGTCTTTTGACAAACCAGGAATATTGGAGAAAGCTCCATTATTACCATCGCTATTTAGGTTCTTCAATAGTTTTGATGACTTTACATCAGCACCTTTTTTATCAACACCTTTAATAAAGTATCCGTAGCCTTCAGGAACAATACTCAATACGCCAGGTAAACCAGCATCTTTCACCACGGGCCCTTCAACCAATTGCCAATCTTCATAAGTTTTAGTTTTGCCGGCTTCATCGGTGGATACTATTTCGAAGCCTTCATTTGTAAGCTCATTGACAAATTCAGTGTAAAGTTGGTTGGCTGCGCGTTGCAAATCGGATGCTTCTATGCCACTCAGTCCTAAAGTTTGAACTACAGAGGCAGAACCTTTGACGGATTTACTAAAAGCAACACTTCCACCTTGTTTGGTATCCTTATCTTCACGATACACTTCGCTGTAAACCATGAAACTGTTGATATATACCCTCTTGGGGCCCTTATAAAATTCCTTTGTTTTCCATTTTGTATCTGACAGCGAGATATCATCATCGGCAAGCGTTTGTGCCGAAGCAACAGAGGTTAAGGTGATTAGAATAAACAGATATAGAAAGTTTTTCATCTTACAAGTTGTTTTTCAGTATGGGTTAAATAATTATTTAGGTTGCATCACAGGTGGAGTAACTCACTGCCACTTCAATGTCTTTACAAAAATCTTCTGATTGGGAGGTGATTTCAATCAGTGTTTTGTGGTAAATTTGCACTACCTACTACTGGGTAGATACTTTTAAACTTCTTATTCCTTGGTTTTTCGTTCCGTACTACTTACTGTTTTTTTTCTAGGGATACTTAACACCTCCTTTGCGCAGGATGTTATTTTATCAGATTCTTTAAAAAGAATAGTCAGCAGCTATGCTCCGCAGCAAAAGGTGGATGCCTATTGGCTTTTAGCCCGAGAGTATGCTACAGTTGATTCTACAACCACCAGGAAATTGATGGGTGAAATCTCCACCTATCAAAAGGATAAGACGGTGGCATCCGGTATGCTCAAAGCCTTAGAGGGTAACAGTTATGAGGCGGGAGGCCATAAAGAACTAGCTATTGAGAAGTACAAGGAAGCTATTCAACTGCTTGAAGAAAGCAATGAGCAGGTAAAATTGGGTCAGGTAATACTGGACCTCGCGGTATTGTATGGGAAGGATAATCAGTATGAGCCGTTCAAAAGCTTGTCCATGCAGGCCAATGATTTATTTATTAAGGCTGGCGATTCGCTTAACCTGATTTCTTCCAACTCTAATGTAGGAAGGAGCTATCAGTTGTTGGGGCAGTTTGATCTTGCTATTGTTAATCTGTACAAGTCTGTTGAAATTCTTGAATCGTATCAGCCGGAACCTCTGATGGAAAAAATTTATCTGCGCCTGGCGGGTAATACTTATAACAATCTTGGTGTCACCTACATGGAACATGGAGATCATACAACGAGCCTTCAGTTTTACAATAAGGCCATGGAAATGAAAAAGCAACTGGGTGATCCAATTGAGGTAGGTAATATGTACATCAACCTTGGTGGGATCATGTTCGGACAAAATAATTTGATAGCGGCCCGAAGTTACCTCGATAGTGCTTCTGAGAATTATAGCAAAGCTTCATATAAAAACGGTTTGTTGCTCTGTAAGTCCAATGCTGCGGCTGTATCGAATGAGGTAGGTGAATATGACCGTGCTGTAGCTTATGCGCGTGAAGGTGTGATGGTAGCCAAAGAATTAAAAGACAAATACAATCAATCATTGAATTATTATCACTTAGGAACGGCCTACAGCAATAAAGGAATCTATTCATTGTACAATACGTATATGGACTCTTCTCTGGTGAAGGCGAGAGAAATAAAATCCAGAAACATGATTGCCGAAATCATGAATACGCAGTATCAGTTTGCTGTAGGTAGGGGAGAGTACGAACGTGCACTTAATTACAGGAACCAATATTTTGCGGTGAAGGATTCTATGTTCCAGGAGAAAAAGTCGAAGGAGATTGTGGAAATGGAAACACAATACAAGACCCGGGAAAAGGATCAGGAAATAGTTTTTCTTAATCAGGAAAATGAACTTAAAACGGCATCTATCCAGAGAAATACATTCCTGATCGTTGGTTTACTTATATTACTGGGCCTGGTAATCGTTGTGTTTAACTTTCTCCGATTCCGTGCAGTTCAACGAGCAAAGTCCGTATTGCAAGAGCAGAAAATCCGAATGCGGGAAGCGCAAATCAAAGCAGTGATCGATTCGCAGGAGCGGGAGAGAAAACGCTTTGCCACCGATCTGCACGATGGTATGGGGCAATTGATTTCCGCCTTGCAACTTAATATTCAGTCCATGAGTCAACTCAATGGGGACTTGAACAAAAGGGATGAGTTGTATGCCAATTCCACCCATCTGTTGAAGGATGTCCACCAGGAGATCCGAAACATCGCCTTCAACCTGATGCCACAAACGCTTGTGAATGATGGGTTAATAGCTGCCGTTGAAGAATTGATAAAAAGAATCAACACCACCAACCAGATTCAGGTAAAGTTATCCGTACTTGATGTGGCGCAGCGGTTGCCAGAAGTAGTTGAAGTTTCATTGTACAGAATCATTCAGGAGTTCTTGTCGAACATTATGAAATACAGTAAGGCCAGTAAGGTTTACCTGGGTATTACGGAACATGAAGATGAATTGGTATTGAGCATCGAAGATGATGGGATTGGTTATGATCTATCAAAGTTCAAAAACAGTGAAGGGAATGGGTGGAGAAACATCAATACAAGACTTAATCTTATTAGGGGTGAAATAGATATGGATACACAGGAGGGTAGAAAGGGATCGTCCATTCTTATTACCATCAGTAAAGAAAATGTTTCGTTAGAAAAGGTGAAGACTACTGCAGCAAATATATCTTAAACCAGGTTGTTCTTATAGGCATAGCGCACAAGGCCCACCACATTATTGGTACCTGTTTTCTTCAGGATATTTTTGCGATGCGTTTCAACCGTCCGCTCACTGATAAAGAGGATGTCTGCTATCTGCCTGGTGCTGTACTCTTTCGCAATCAGTTTGGTGATTTCTACTTCTCTTGGCGTAAGGTCTTTGTTCTTGTCATCGTCAATTCCCTGAATAAGGATATCTGAAACATCCTCACTTAAGAACCTCTTGCCACGCGTCACTCTATCCAGCGCTTCGATTATACTTTGATGCGTGTCCTTCTTTAAAATAAATCCATCGACACCTATCTTAAGCAACTCTCGTATCACTGAAGGTTCATCATGCATGCTCAGTACAATCGTCTTAATTTCCGGTGACACGGTTTTGGCAATCTTAATTAACTCGAGCCCCTTCATGTTGGGCATCTCGTAGTCAGTGATCAATATGTCGTAGTCGTTGTTTTTTAAAAGCTCCTGTGCACGCTCAGGAGTGTGGGCCGTGTCCTTTACTTCAAATAAATCAGAAGCACCATCGATAATGGCTTTCGTTCCCTCCAATAGAATTTGGTGGTCATCCACCAATAGAATTTGATATTTCATCTTTCTCGCACTGCGGGCAAGATAGAGCTTCTTCAATATTTTCACAAAGCATTATTTTTCATCGGCAAGCAATAAAAAATATGCTTGATTGACCATCATCACCATTGGGTATATGTGCTATACCCGATGTTGGGTATATTTTTTATAAAAAATGATTCTATTAAGGTCAGTTTCAATTAACATTACGTCTGGGTAATCGGAATACATAATGGAAAATAACAAAGGCATATCGCGAAGGAAATTTATTGGAAGCACCAGTGCACTGGCTATGGCCACTGCATTACCAGGTTTTGTACAAGGAGCTCCGTCCAATAAAGCTTTGAAGATGGCAGAGCGACATCGTGAAGAGTTACTCACCTTACTCAAAGATATGGTGCGTGTAAAAAGCCTTTCCGGTGAGTCGGCTGCTGCTGCGCAAAATGTAGTGAAGAAGTACCTTGAAAAACTTCCTTATCGCATTGAAGAAAGTAACGACAAGCCCAGCCAATACGAACAACATCCTGAGTTTATGCCACCCAGTCCTGCCGGTGACGGACCTTTTACAAACGTAGTGGGATGGCCAACAAAGAGTAACGGCAAGCAGTTCGCCATGTTTGCCCACATTGATACAGAAGCAGTCTATGAAGGATGGGAAACAGATCCTTATGAACCGAAGCTGGTAGGGAACAAATTATATGGACTCGGTACATCTGATGATAAGGCAGGAGTAGCCGCCATGTTGGTGGCAGCTTCAGCATTATCAAAAGCTGGAGAAGCTTTACCAGTAGTGATGAGCCTGCATGGCAAAGGTGGTGGCAGTCGAGGTAGCCTTCCTATTTTTGAAAGGATCAGTAAAACGAATCACAACCTTGGAGCGGTATTGTATGTACATCCTGCGGAGACTGGTCGCGGACTGGAAGATATAAAGAATGCTGTTCAGGGAATTGTAGATCTTGAAATGACAATTGAAGGTTGGCGGGGTGAGCAGATGGAAATCAACAGTATCGACTCCGCGGAATGGTCTGAAGGAGGTAATGCCGTAGACACAGGTTGGCAGATACTTGATCATTTGCGCAATACCGTTTTTAGAAATGTGCTGGTCAACGTGGGTATATTAAAGGGTGGCGATCGCATTGGCTCTGTGGCGGACAAAGCCACCATTACCTTCCGATTAAAGTTTGAAGGTAAAAACACGTGGAGTGATTTGGTAACAAGAGCCCGTCAGGCGATAGATGCTTATGTGAAAGCGTTGCCATCAACTGATAAAACTTATAAAGTTGCATTGAAAACAATTGGGTACCGCACCAACCCGGGAGCAGCCAGTTGGGAAGCACCCGTAAGCAAAGTGTTACGACAATCAATAACAGATATTACGGGTCGTGCACCCGATGCATATCCCAATCACTATGCTGGTGATATACGCTATCCCATTCGTTTGCTCAATGTGCCCGCCTATGGTATCGGTTCGCTGGGAGGTAACTTTTACGGACCCAATGAATGGGTAGACATAGATGATTTGGTGAAATTAGTTGCCGTATGCATTCAAACATTATCGGGGTGGCGGAAATTGTAATATTTATTAACTAAAAGGGAGATTAGAATAAACAAATCATTGAATTTGATTCACTGAATAGGTTTATTTTATAACATTAATCCAGCCTTGGTAGGGTGCGGAGAAACATTCATTAGTTATAAAATAGTAATAGGTACCTGCTGTTGAATTAAAAGCATCCCATTCGTTGTTGTAATTATTGCTTTTATATACTTCTTTTCCCCATCTATTAAAAATGAGTAGATAAGAGTTTTGCCATGAAGGATCTAGAGTAAAAAAGTCATTCTTACCATCTCCGTTAGGGGTGATCACATTAGGAATTAAGGCATTCTTTTTTACTGGATGAACATCTATTGATTCACTTTCAGCCAAGCCGCAGTAATTGCTTACACGAACAAAATAGGAGCCAGAATCTTCAGGAAAAACCCTAATGTTTTTCGATTCATTGGGGAGTAGAACATTGTTTCTATACAATTCATAGTCTTCAGAGGGAGAGGTTATCAGAATTTCATCTCCGCATTTACTACTCTCAAGTTCAGGTTCGATGAGTTTTTCGAAATTATGAATTGCTATGGTTGCAGAATCTCCCTTCTCGTTGCATGAATTAATTCCATATACTTTAATTGTGCCTATTCCTTCTGACTTTGGCCTGGCTTGGAAAATATTATAGGAGCTGACCAAGCTACCACTTCTTTGAAAAACATCTGAAGTTGTCCAAACGTATTTGGTAGCGTTTGAAATAACTGGAACTTTGTATTCAATATCCTTCAAGTTAGTGATGCAGATTTTTTCTGGTCCAATTATACTTTCTGCAGGATCGGGTTTGGTAATTCTGGATATTTCAATTGGATCTGAATACTCACTATTTTTACATTGACCAATAGCACGCACCCTAATTTCGCCATATTGAAATTGTGATTGGACGTTTGCATAAACTGTTGTGTTCTGTGTAGTAGATTGGTTTGGTATAATCAATGATGGGAGTTCCCATTGATAATCTAATGCATATGCGACAGGCTGAATACTTTTTTGAATTTCTGTTTCTTCAGAACATATTTTTATATCTCCATTTAGAATAGGTTTTTCTGGGGCATGAAAGACTTCAATTGGAAAGGAATAACTTGAAGAACCACACGCATTCTTTGCTGTTACCACTACATTGCCTTGAGTGAAACTTTGAGAAAAATTTATATTAATCGAATTGTCTACGCTAGTCTGGTTAGCCGTAGACTCTGCTGGAAATACCCACTCATATTCTTCAACTTTATCATCCCTATTTACAGAATAGGTTTCATTTGATCCCGGACAAACATATGAGTTCCCCAAAACTGGTTCAACTAAATCAGGTTGAATAGTGACATTAATTTGATAAGGGATAGAAGTGTACTCAATGCAATCTTCAGTGCTTATAACCAAGTATACGAGTTGTTGATCCGCTATTTCTGATACATTAAGATTAATAAAATTTTCATTTGTTTCTGAATCTCCTGTCACCGATGTGACCCCGGAGGGAATATACCATTTATACTTTAAAACATCAGGCATTGGGTCAGTACTAAGAGTCAAATTGTCAGCACTACACAATATGGAATTTGAACCGTTTATACTGGGATTAAAAGAAGGCAGATCCATGTCTATGGTATGTTTTACTAAAAAAAATGAGTAGTTATTTGTTGTAGCAGAAGTACATCTAAACACTAGCCCTCCACGAAAACTACCTAAAGTATAAATGTTCCCATCAGTATCAAGCAAGCTTTGAGAACCCACTGACTCAGTACCATAACGATAGTCTGGAATAATCAATCCATCGGCAGCAGTGGCTCCTTTTAGGTCTCCGCTATCATTAATCTTGAGAATAAATGCTTGTGAATAAGTCCCAAACTTACGATAGGACATATATTGAAGGTCATTATAATATTGCCCCGTCACGTATAACTGATTATTACTGTCTTGAATTAGGTCCATTGCGGTTCCATTGGTAATAGGACGTACCCATACCAATGCTCCTGAAGGGCTAAACTTGGAAATAAAACCCGCGGCAACTGCATCATGTGTATAAGTGTTGGAGGTTGAGATTAGCTTGGCCCCAGAATTTAACCTTCCCATCAGATAAACATTTCCGGCATTGTCTAAGCCGTTCGCAGTGGAGACATTACTCGCACCATTATTGCTTTGTATTGCCCACAGGTAGTCGCCTGCCGATGTAAACTTTGCCAGAAACATCTGAATTTTGTTTGTATTCGAATTTTGGTTGTTATAGAAACTTATAGGTCCAATTTTGATTGTTGTGAAAAAATTACCACATACAATTATGTTTTCATCACTATCAATTACGATTCCTGTGATGATTTGATGGTTAAATGTAGGGTTGCCTGTTATTATTTTATTCCAAATTTTATTTCCATCAGGTGCGTATTTGGTTAGCGCCAACCCACCATGCTCACTAAAATTTTGAGTGTAGATTTGATCATTGAACCAAATAATATTATCGTGCTTATCTATTACTATGCGATTACCCCGTCTACCAGGATCAGAGTCCAATAAGCTCAAACTATTTTCATAGTTAATCCACTTAAGATTTGCATCAGCATCCATTTTTGCGATAAAAGGTCCTACGCCTGATGGCGCTCCTAAAAAGCTAGTTACATTATAACTTGCTCCAACTATGACTAAATCCCCTTTGCTATCAATCTTAATGTCAATAGCTCTATTAATAGGATACCCGGGCGATTCACATAATAGTTTTGCCCAGATAAGAATTCCCTCAGCACTAAACCGAGCCAAGACAATGTTACTGTAAGAATTGAGTTCTTGGCCTTCGATTTGAACACTACCAGACATGTCGGCTAGCATATAGACGCTTCCGTTAGGATGTATAGCAATTCTTTTTCCTACTGTATTGTCATAATTGCCAGTATCGGACTTTTTAATCCATAATGCTTGCTGTGGATAAGCAGAATAGCATTGAAATATAATTAATACAAATATTCCATGCCAAAGTATGTGTCTAAACCAATGTTCAATAACGCATAACTTAAAATATTGAATGTTATGAATCATACCGTACTCTAGGCTTCTAATATAGGGGTTTTGTTATTTTTAAGATACAACTCCTAGTAATTTCTAACATATGACTACAGTTGTATCAACACTACCAATCACCACCCAAATAAAACCCAATTCCGGATTGCGCTGGTTTGCCTACTTTTCAGGTTGAAATTCACTTATTGGCATAGCCAACTAAAAGCATCGACAAATACCTTTAACTATGAAGAACAGAGCCCTGCTTACTTTACTCAGTCTTTGTATTTGCTCCCTTTCATTTGGGCAAAACAAGACGGCTGTAAACGCATTTGACACCAAATTGTACCAAAGCTTAACGTACCGCAATATTGGCCCTTTCCGGGGTGGCCGCTCTACCACGGTAACGGGAGTGGCCGGTGATATTTTTACTTATTATATGGGCACCACGGGTGGTGGTGTATGGAAAACTACTGACGGTGGAAACACCTGGAATAACATTTCGGATGGTTATATCAAAACCGGAGGAATTGGTGACGTAACTGTTGCCACTTCAGATCCTAATATTGTTTTTGTAGGAACAGGTGAAGGCCCTGTGCGTGGTGTAAAGACATCTCATGGTGACGGACTTTATAAGTCAACCGATGCCGGTGCAACCTGGAAGCACATGGGACTTGAAGCCACCAGACATATCAGCCGTGTGTTTGTGCATCCCAAAAATCCCAACAAAGTATATGTAGCAGCACAAGGAAATCCATGGGGACCAAATGAGGAGCGTGGTATCTACTTATCAGAAGATGGTGGTTTAACCTTTAAAAAGATTCTTTACGTAAATGAAAACTCCGGTATAGGTGATCTTTCAGTAGATGCGACCAATCCAGACATCATGATGGCGACATCGTGGGACTTCAACCGTAAGCCATGGGTAGTACAAAGTGGCGGACCTGGAAGTCGCGTGTATAAGACAACGGACGGAGGAACGACATGGAAAGAAATTACCAAAGGCTTACCTGAATTAAAAGGTAAGATGGGAGTCTCTATTTCTCCTGCCAACCCCAGGATTGTATACCTGGCCATTGAGGCTTTGGGTGCAAAAGGGGGTGTGTATCGCTCTGATGATGGAGGGGAATCATTCAAACAAACGACCAACGACCCAACTACCTATGCGCGTGCATGGTATTATATGCACATCATCGCAGATCCCAATGATGAAGACGAATTGTGGGTGATGAACAGCTCTGCCATGAAGTCGATTGATGGTGGTAAAACTTTCTCGGGCATGCGCGGTAGCCATCCCGATCATCATGATATGTGGATCAACCCTGACGACAGCAACAACATGATCAATGCCAATGATGGCGGTGGTTCTGTTACCTACAACGGTGGTGAAACATGGTCTACACTAATGAACCAACCGACCGGACAATTTTACCGTGTGATCACGGACAACCAATATCCTTACCGTATTTATTCGGGTCAGCAGGATAATACAACGATTGCGATCAACAGCACTTCTCAAGATCAAGGTATCGGCCGGATGCACTGGAATGAGTTGCGCGCAGGTGAATCTTCAACCGTAGCCTTTGATGCCAACAACCCCAGGTTTATTTACTCGACATTCTTTGCTGGTAATTTTGTAGAGTGGGACAGTAAGATAGATAACACGCGCATGGTGCGTCCCTTCCCTGAGCAGGTAAGTGGTGAGCAACCGAAGAATTTGAAATACCGTGCCAACTGGAACGGACCAGTATTGGTTTCTCCTCACAATCCCAACGTAATCTATTACGGATCTCAGTTCGTGATGAAGTCTGTAGACCGCGGTGTGACCTGGGAAGTGATGAGCGAAGATTTGACGCGCAACGACAAAGCCCATCAGGGTAAAGGAGGTAAGCCAATCTCCAATGAGCAGATCACGGCAGAGAGTTACAACAACGTATTCAACATCGAAGAGTCTTTATTGAAAGAAGGTGTAATCTGGGTAGGATCTGATGATGGATTGGTGCATGTAACACAAGACGGAGGCAAAACCTGGACCAATGTAACACCTAAAGGGTTAAAGGAAGCCATCATCAATGTGGTAGAGCCTTCTCCGCATGATCCGGCATCCGCCTACATTGCAGTAGCAGGTTACAAGATGAATGACTTTACACCCCACATCTTTAAGACTAAGAATTACGGTAAGACATGGGTAGAGATCGTCAACGGTATTCCTAACAACACCTTCGCACGTTCCGTAAGAGAAGATCCTGATCGCAAAGGGCTACTCTATGCAGGTACGGAAAATGGTTTGTTTGTTTCGTTTGATGATGGTGCCAACTGGCAATCATTACAAAACAATCTCCCTCAGGTGCCGATTACGGATTTACGCGTAAAGCGCAAAGACCTGGTAGTGTCTACGCAGGGAAGGGCACTGTGGATATTGGACGATTTAACTCCGCTTCATCAGATTTCTGATAAGGTAGCGAAAGCAGATTACTACTTATACAAACCACGCGATACCTACGCTCCATTGGCGCGGGCCTTTAGCTTGAACGGTGACCAGGGAGATAACCCTAAAAGAGGAGCCATCATCACCTATGTGCTCAATAAAGAAGTGGGCGAAGATGTGCCAATGTCGATGGAGATTTTGGATGCCAACGGAAATGTGGTGTATACAGAATCTACGCATAGCCCTAAAACAGAATGCGATGCGTTTGTTAAGAAACAATTGCAACGCAATACAGGTGCCCACGCGTGGAACTGGAACATGCGCATTGGTCAGTTTGATTGCATCAAGGAATTGACCATGACCAATCGCGATTTGAGTGCCTACGATGCTGCCCCTGGAAAGTACCAGGCGAGGTTTAAAGTAGGTACCTTCACACAAGTGCAGGATTTTGAAGTGAAGATCGATCCAAGAATTCAAGAGAGCATTCCTGGAGCTGCAGAAGCTTACGTGGAGCGTGATCAATTGTCCGCTTCTTTGTTGGAAGGGGCTACAGAAATGTCAAAAGGAGTGCGGTATTTACGCAAAGTAAAACAGCAGCTAGATTTTATTCTGGATGAGTCTTCCTCTAAAGATCTGGTAGATGGGGGTAAGGCACTTAACGCAAAGATTGACGCATGGATTGAGAATATCCTTCAAAAGGAATTGCGGACACAGCAAAACAACTATCAGTATGAAGCACGCCTGTTGGTGAAATACAAAATATTGCTGAACGACATGGGTGATGGTAACGTGCCGGTGACGCAAGGTACTAGAGATGTAACGAAAGACTACTTGCAGAAATGGAGGGTCTTTAAAGATGAGTTGGAAAAAATCATCAGCGAGGATATCAACAACTACAGTGACGTGCTGAAAGGAGCGGGGTTGCCGGAGTTTATTTATCCGAAGTTGGAGAATACAAACATTAAAGGGAAGAACTAGACCAGTAGAATTGATATCATGCATGACCGCTTACTCACTTTGGGTAAGCGGTTTTGTTTTATGAGGACTTAGCACTCCACAAGCTCACAATGAATTGCCTTCTAACCCAAACTCTCTATCAAGGGTTTTCTCCAGGACTTCCAGTGGAAGGCTACCCGTTCTTAGAATGGTATCATGAAATTTAACAACATCAAATTGATCTCCCAGCGCAGTCTTGTATTTGTTGCGTAGCTCCATCAACTTAAGGCTTCCTATTTTATAACCTAACGCCTGACCCTGAATATCACAACTGTAACGAAGTGTTTCTGTGCTTATTTGGGTTGGTGATTCAATCAGGTATTGACTCATGTACTCAGTCGCTTGCTCTCGTGTCCACCCAAAATAATTCATGCCCGTATCTACTACGAGTCGAACCGATAGAAACATGTCCATTAACAACCGGCCACTGTAATCATAAGGGTCGTCATAAAGGTTTAACTCCACACCCAAATTAGATGCATACTCACCCCAACCCTCCGTGAAGGCATTGATGAAGCTATTCTTTCTATAATCAGGCAATGAATCATTTTCAATCTGTAAGCTGAACTGCCAATGATGACCCGGCTCAATTTCATGAAGTGCCAGGCTTGCGGCACTTACTAATGAACGTTGATCCAGTTTTGATCCATTGTAAAAATAAATTCCAATTGTATCTTCTGGGGTTGGTGCTTTGTAATATCCAAATGTCATGGACGGTTCCAGTGCTTCGGGCAATCTACGAACATCACCGGTTGCTTTCGGTCTTAAGGATACGAGATTTGTAACGACTTTGTCCATTCGATTAATATGTGACCTTAACAAATCGCCAACTTCATCCGGTGTGGTGGCCAGAAAACGTTTATCCGTCCGAAGAAAATGATAGAAGTCTTTCATTGAACCATCATAACCAACAGCTATTCGTATGCTATCAAGTTTTTCGGAAATGTTGGCAACGTGACTTTTGCCCAATTCATGAATTGCTTCCGGAGTGAGATCGGTAGTAGTATGTTTCCTTACCAGATGGCGGTAGTAATCTTTGCCTCCAGGGTATTGACCCAACCCTACAGCTTTAGGAGCTTGTTGTGCATACGCTCCACCGATGTACTCACGCAACTTATTATACTGAGGTATGATTTCATCATTCAAAATATCCTCAACTTGCTGCTGAAATGACATTCTCTTTACGGAATCAATTTTAGTTAATCGAGCAGCAGCAACATAGTAAGGGTGAGCCGTGGGTTCCTTGTCCAGGCCTTTCAATTGTTCCATCACCAATGCTATTTCTGGCTGCGGCAAAAGGATACCATCCATAGCCATCGTTTCTAAGTGTTCCTTATCTGCTTTTTGCTTCTCAACATATTCCTTTAGCAGCGTGATATATTTCGCTAATTCTGCCTCTGAATTAAATGACACATGATTAAGGATGAAATCAGGCCCCTCCAAGGTACGACTATAAGGAGTGATGTTTGGAAATGTTATATCGTAGTACTGTGCAGCTTCAAGACGAATGGTGGCATTCCATTCGAGCAAATCATAGTCCGTCAGGGTTTTATTATCTAATTCCTTCTTATCTAATGATTTCAATTTGGATAACAAACCTGAAAAATAGATGGAGTCATCGGTAAACTCCTCTTTTGTCCCTTTGTATAAATGGTCGGGGAAGACAGTATTTTGATAAGAGTAAGCGCGACCAGTTTTTATTTCACGCTCCCAGAATGAATGAATAAGACTGTCTAATATTTCCTTATCATTTTCCGATGGTTGGGGTGTGGCGCAGTTTGTGAGAAGGAAGGTGATTGATAATAGATATAAAAATATTCTCATGGTGTATTAGGGTAAGGCTTTTGATTTTAAATACGGATTAGTTGAAACGATTGGCGTTTAAGAACCCTATTGGTAGCTCGGTGCTTCCTTTTACAGCCAGGTCCGCCATGATTTCACCAACCACACTTGAGAACTTAAATCCGTGACCACTAAATCCCGCTGCTATGATTACATCTTTCTCCTGGCCAGGCACGAAATCTAAAACGAAATTTTCATCAGGTGTATTGGTATACAAACAGGTCTTCATTACATGTGTAGATTCATATCCCTCCGGCATGAATTTATTAAGCATTTGAATGAGGTTGGATTCATCATCAGCCGTTGGATTTCTATTCACTTTGTCTGGAGGGGTTACATCGCCATGATAATGATGCGCCAGCTTCATCCCAATAGGACCACCAAATTGCGCAGTAGGTAATATGGGAAATCCGTAATAGATACCTGGTCTTTCATGGTCTGCAATGGTCCAACACGGAAAGTTACCCAGCTCAAATTGTTTCCAGTTCTTAGGCTTTACCCATGCAATCATTTGTCGGGTTACTTTAAGCTCCTTTGACAATCCTGGAACCATCTCGCCAGCCCATGGCCCGGCTGTGATAATGAGTTTTTTGCATTGGTAAGTTTTTTTATCTGTCTTTACAGTAATCACGCTGCCGTTTCGTTTCCACTCCAGTGTCTTCTCTTTGGTGTGAATGGAGGCACCACTTTGAATGGCCCTTTCTGTATAGAGCAGGACAGCCCGCTCTGGTGTTACAAATCCTGCGTCTGGTTCAATTAGCCGCTCGTAGTCACCAGGGATTCTAAATTGTGGAAATTGAGACGCTTGTTCATTGGCAGAGAGCTCATTGATTGGAATAGAATATTTATCAGCTGACTCCCACAATCCTTTGATTAAAGCATGGTTGGATTGGCCATAATAAAGCAGACCCGTTTTAAAGTAGAGTTCAGCACCCGTTTCATCTTCGAGAGCTCTCCAGTTTTGGTAAGCACGCTCCAGCAAAGGCACGTAATCCGGATGTTCGAAATAGGCTTTTCGAATAATACGACTTTGTCCGGCATAGGATCCCAATTCGTGAGGAATATCAAATTGTTCAAGGCCCAGTACCTTATGACCTTGCTTTGCCAAATGGTAGCAAGTGGAGGAACCCATACTTCCAACACCCAGTACGATCACATCATAATTGGAATCTTGTGTTACAGAGTTTGAAACACGTTCATTGACATTGGCAAATAATTGAGACAAGGGCATAGTGGAAGCCAACGCAGTAGCGCCAATACTTTTATTAAGAAAATCTCTTCGCTTCATTTAGTAATTCACATCCTAGTTGCTGCCTAATTTACTAAACAATAGGAGTAAACAGCCCTGTTTTGGGGTTGATATTGACTTAGATCTAGAATAAGAAGCAGTTTGGCGGTTAGCAATCTACCAACTCGCAGTGCTCATCCTGATTCTCCAGCTCAATGGTAATGTGATTGACTGACTCGCCTTTCAGAATTTCTCTTACCTGTTGCTTCAGGACCACCTGTTCTGACAGTTGATAGTCCTTGTCCAATACCAGGTGCACGGTGAGCACATTGTAATTCCCATCCATGGACCACACGTGGCAATCGTGTACGTTGGTGATGGACGGAATGCTTTTTAACTTTTCCCTGATGTGTTCTATGCTTACTTCCTCAGGAATACCCTGCAGGATGATAACCATACTTTTCTTCAGGTTCTTATACACGTTGTACAATACGTATAGAGCAATGAAAACGGATAACAGTGGATCAATAAAGGGAGCATCGAAGTACATCATGATGACGCTACCGATCAGCACGGCCACCCAGCCCAGCACGTCTTCCAGCAAATGCAGCGACACCACCCTTTCATTCATGGTTTCACCTTTGCGCAACCGGAGTACAGCAGCACCGTTGACAATAATTCCAAGGATGGCGAGGTAGAACATGCCTTGCACATGCACTGCTTCTGGGTTAAAGATTTGTGGGATGGCTTTACTTAGAATAATGATGGAGCCAACAATCAGGATGATGGAGTTGATTATGGCGCCCAATAGGGAGAATCTTTTATAACCAAAAGTGAAAGACTTGGTACGTCCCTTTTTGGATATCTTCTGAAAGTACCAGGACAGCCCTAAACTTAAACTGTCACCCAGATCGTGGAGTGCGTCTGAGAGGATGGCCAAACTGTTGGTGAGTATTCCTCCCACGATCTCGATGATGGTGAACCCCATGTTGAGGAAGAAGGCTACCTTGATGTTGCCTTCTGCATGGTCGTGGTGGTGGTGATGGTCGTGGCTATGTCCCATAGTTTTCTAATCCCGCTTGCGCGAATATACTTTTTATATCCTCAGTCAGGGGCAACGATTTGAGGGGAGGTACATTGGATCCTCCTGTATTGCCGATGGGTATTTTGCCCACGAAAGATTTTACACCGCCCACCAATAGCCTTGGTAGTTGTCCTGTAATTTCTTTGATGCTCTTTATCTTAATGCCAAACAATAGCATCTCCCAATGCACCCGGCTATGGGCGAAAGGGTAGGCCTGCCCGATCACATGCGCCCGCTCCAGATGATGCCAGGCCAACACGTAGTTCTCCTGATGCAATGTTTGGTGATATGCCTCCAGCTCCTGTTCGAAAAAAGGTTTTAGGGCAGAGGGTAGGATGGTGTAGAATTTCATAGTACGCTTTGCTGATGAAACAAAGTTAAAAACCTTTGCATGCAACCGGTTTGCAAAGTTATTATTGGCTGAAGATTGATGGATAATCCTTTCTTTCAAAACAACATGATTATTGTCATGAGCGTACAGGCAACATCATCTTATTACTGATATTAATCATAGGTACTGTGTGACTCCTATCACTGACAATCAGTGAGTTAAATCGGATATTTAAGTACTCAATAAAGAAGGAGTAAAACTAACACGAGTAAAACTAACACGATTATGAAAAAGATAACATTGTTTTTAATGAGCATCATGATGACCCTGGCTTTTATGCCCGCTCAGGGTCAGGATCAAATTCGCCTTCAGGAACATCTGATGTTGATGGATGGTAAAATGTATCAGGTAAGGGATCAGGAACAAGTTCAGTTGAAGGAACAAGTGAAATTACAAAACGGAGCTATGGTGAATCCTGATGGCAGCGTTCAGTTGCAAAACCAAAAGCAGCTTAAGTTAAAGAATGGAGAGTGTCTTGATATGGAAGGTAATCGGTATGCAACACAACAAGAGTTTCGCCAGCAGCTACAAGCCAGAGAACAGGTAATGGCACAGGAGCATCTGATGTATCAGAATGGAGAAATGTATCGCGTGCAAAATCAGCAAAAAACCAAGCTCCAGGAAAAGACCATGCTGCAAAATGGAACAACGGTAGAACCCAACGGAAGTGTTCAGTTGAAAAACAAGAAGCAACTGCAGCTGAAGGATGGAGAATGTCTGGATATGGAGGGTAAGCGTTACCAAACCCAGGATCAATTCAGAGATAAAATGATGAAACTCCAGATGAACAGGATGAGCAAAGAAAAAAACAAGGGAAAGATGGTTCCTAAAAAAGGAAAGAAGAACAATTAGTTGGTGCAAACTGTATCGCGACCGCAGATTATCGCTGGTCGTGGTACGGTTTTTTTACTATTGCACAACTACCGTAAATAACAACCTAACATTGAGTCATTGAGGCCTACACTACACATTATACTGCTACTACTGTTTATGGCCTCTGGAGCTGCACTGGCCCAAACTGCTGTTACGGATCAAGTTGACGATAAAAAACTTACTGATGAATCAGAATGGAGAGCAGGCATTCAATACACCAGCGATTATTATTATATGGGCCGCGCAGATTCAGCCGCTGCTCCTTATCTGTCACCTTCTATCGCTTACTACCATAAGTCAGGCGTGTCGCTGCGCAGCTCTCTTTCCTACCTGACTGCTTCAGGTGAAGGGAGGGTAGACTTGTTTACCCTATCCGTTGGTTATGACTACTTTGGTAAAAAGGTTGCAACGGGTATTTCTGTCGCTGAATACATTTTCAGTGAAGAGAGCTACGCCATTCAGGCAGAGATGAGTACTTACCTCAATGCCTATGTCGGTTATGACTTTTCAGTCTTTATGCTTTACGCAGATGCAAGCCTCGGTTTCAGTGAAGGTACGGATGTGTTCACGAGTGCTGAATTCAACAGGACCTTTTATGCAATAAAGAATAAGCTACGAATAACACCGGCAGTATATATCAATGCTGGTTCTCAGCAGTATTACAATGAATACTATACACAGCGAAGTACCACAACAGGGAGTGGAAAAGGAAAAGGAAAGGGGGCGGTACAACCAGTACCACAATCCGTTCGGTTGCTGGAGTCTGACAAGTTTCAGGTTTTGGATTATGAAGCCGATGTGCAAGTAAGCTACAGTATTCGAAACATAAGGATTTTTGTTACCCCCACGTGGACCTTTCCTGTTAACCCTTCTACAGTGGTGTCTGATCAAGGCACTTATGAGGAAGACCTTAAGAATGGGTTTTACTGGACATCGGGTGTGCGCTTCACTTTTTAAGTGGAGACTTATGGAGCTAAAGTAATTAGTTTACAATGGAAGCTCTGCGTTGATTAAAAACATCACCCACAACTGGCACAAACTCCTTTGAACAACATACTCGCGCTGTTGGCCTTAAAGCCTGTAGGAATCTGAATCTGTGGCACCTTTGACTGTGTGAGGCAAAATGTCTCCCCGCACGTTATACAATGAAAGTGGATGTGCTGATCCTGCGGTTCACACTCGCAATCCTCTGCACAAAGCGCATATTTGACCGCACCCGTTCCGTCCGTAATGGCATGGATGAGCTTCTTGTCCTCAAAGGTTTTCAGGGTACGGTACAGGGTTACTTTGTCTGCCTTCTCAAACCTGGCCTCCAGGTCGGTAAGGCTGAGTGCGGATTGGCTCTCTACCAGTTGCCTGAGCACGAGCAGGCGCATGGCGGTGGGTTTTATGTGTCTGTTCTCCAGCTTTTCTTCCAGCATGATTACCCATTTTACATAATAAACGATAGGAATACAAGGAAGGGTTCAGGCTTCAATCCACACCTGTTTCAACAAATCCCTCACCCATCTGCTTTTATCTGTTAGCACGATCGCATTTCCCTCTCTCCTTTATAATGATACTCCTCCTTCACCTGCTTTACCAACAGATTACAAACCCTTCCCACCAAAATAAAAGACCAGACACCATTGCACTTGCGACTTCAAATCATGATTGCAAAAAAAATACGGAGTATATATAACATTCTTATATATGCTGCGTATAAGGGAGCATATGTCTAGCAAAAAGGAACTGATCAAGGGAACCCTGCGGGTAATCATCTTAAAACTACTGGCTGAAAATACGCGCATGTATGGGTATGAAATTACCCAGCGGGTAAAGGAACTCACCAACAATGAAATTGAACTCACCTTTGGCGCCTTGTACCCTACACTCTACAAGTTAGAGTCGCAGCAGCTCCTTGTGGCCAAAACAATAGTGATTGACGGTCGCGCCAGAAAGTACTATTCATTGAACAAGAAAGGAATCAAGACGGCCAGTGAAGAAGTTTCAGATTATTTTGCTTTTACCAGGGCCATGCATCTGGTGCTAAAATGAAATGGAATAAAAAAGATATTGACTACATCCGCTATGACCTGAAAAGAAGGGGACTAGCACAAGGCCAACTTTTGGATGACCTTACCGATCACGTTTGTTGTGAGGTAGAAGCTAAAATGGAGAAGGGTACTCCATTTAAAAAGGCGTATGAGAAAATCATTGCCGATGTGAGTGGCCACCAAATCGAAGAGCTGCAAAAGGATACCTTCCAATCCATCAATCACAATACCAGCATTATGTTACGAAACACCTTAAAGATCATGTGGCGCCAGGCGATGAAGTACCGTCTTCACACCGGTATCAGTCTTGTTGGACTGGCCACGGGACTGGCCTGCTTTATCATCATTGCCCTGTTTGTGAAACACGAACTCAGTTACGATAAGCAGTTCAGCAAATCAGAGTCGATCCACCGGGTAACCATGTCATCGTCTGTTGGGGGAATGACCAATACCATCCCCACCAGTTATGCACCCATTGGTCCTGAACTTCAGGCACGCTATGGGGAGGTGGCAGCGTACACACGCATTATTAATTATAAATATACCCGGCAGCAACCCACCTTTACTTATAAGGACAAAACCTTTTATGAAAATGGAGTAATCTTCGCAGACTCCACCTTTTTTGAACTCTTTGACTTTCCCTTTGTAGAGGGAGATGTTCAAACTGCATTGCGCCAACCCAATGCTGTAGTAGTAACAGAAGAAATGGCCACTAAGTATTTTGGTGACAAAAATGCATTGGGCAAAAACCTGACCTTCAACAATACCGAAATGCTGGTGACAGGTGTGTTGCAAAACCTTCCCTCTAACACTCACCTTCAGTTTGATTTTGTTATCCCCATGACCGGGCTGTCCTACTCAGGCATCTTTGGGTCTGCCGGAGCACGGATGCTGGAAAGCTATCAGGCAGATTGGTTTTGGGATTATCTGCATATACCCGATGGCGATGCGGTAGCTAAAATTGAGCAAGGCATCAATACACTGGTGGCGGAGCAATCTCCCGAGGCCTTTAAAGAATACAATCAACAGTTTTACCTGCAGGCGTTGGAGGATGTGCACCTTCATTCCAACTTTGACTACAACACCGACCTCACCCAGAATGGCAATAGTAAAAATCTGTTTATTCTCGGCTCCATAGGATTCCTGGTACTGCTGATATCCGCTATCAATTTCATTAACATCTCCATTGCCGCAGCCACACGCAGGTACAAGGAAGTGGGTATAAGCAAAGTGCTGGGAGCCATGCGTACGCAACTCCGCTTCCAATATTTGTTCGAGTCGGTGACTATGAGCATGGTGGCGCTTGTTGTCGCATTGGCAGTCACGGTTTTGATGTTACCCACGTTCTCCGGCATGTTGGGTAGGGAACTCACGTTGTCACTGCAGCAAGACTACCTCTTGTTGATGGGCATCGTTTTGTTTACGGCACTCATTGGTGTACTGTCAGGTTTATACCCGGCCCTGTTTGTTTCCGCATTCGAACCCCAACGGGTATTGAAAGGCATATGGAAACCTGGTTCTGGTGGGGCCAACTTCCGTAAGGTATTGATCGGAGCGCAAATCACCATTTCGATGTTCTTGATCATTGGTGCCATTGTAGTGAGTGAGCAGCTTTCCTTTATCAACAACCGGTCTTTAGGTTATGACAAGGAACACGTGATCATGTTGCCGATACGAGGTACACAGATTCCACGAAAGTTTGTGTCCTTCAAAAATGCTTTGCTCAACGAAACCGCCATCCAGGGGGTGTCCTCCGTATCCGAACCGATCGGTAGGGAAGTTCAATTCATGAGTTTCAAGATCGAAGGCCAGACCAACGACCAGTTCGTGAAGATACTGAACGTGACGCACGACTTTACCAAAACCATGCACCTGGAGCTAAAGGAGGGAAGGGACTTTTCTTTGGATATCGGATCGGATTCTGTGAGCGGATTTTTGATCAACGAATCCGCAGCGAGGGCGTTTGGTTGGGAAGAGCCGCTGGGGAAAGGCATACAACACAGTTGGCGCACAGGTGTAGACGGCCGTGTGATCGGTGTGGTGAAGGACTTTAACTTTGAGCCGTTACAAAAACAAATTGATCCTATCATCATGTGGTTTGGTGGTCCCCACTGGTATGCAGCGGTGCGGGTAGCACCCGGAAAGAACAAGGAGGCATTGGCGGCATTGGAAAAAACCTGGGCTACCTTCGAGCAGGAGAAACCGTTTGCGTTTCAGTTTCTGGATACATCCATTCAGCACATCTATGAAAGTGAGGAGCGCATGAGTCAGCTGTTCTTCATTTTTGCCACGCTCTCCATTGTTACGGCCATGCTGGGACTCTATGGTTTGATCACCTTTATATTGGAGCAGCGGTTGGTAGAAATAGGAGTGCGGAAGGTGATGGGTGCCTCGGTGAGTAATATCATTGGGCTGATCACCAAAGATTATGTGATGCTGGTGATCATTGCTTTTGTGGCCACCCTGCCCATTACTTATTTTATTATGAACCAATGGTTGCAGGGGTTTGCCTTTCACATTACGTGGAGCACCTGGTATTTTGTAGCAGGCTTCGGTATTGCCTTGCTGGTGGTGTTGGCTACCGTGTTTTCCAAAGCCATCAATGCCGCTTCCATCAATCCCGCACAGGTTTTAAAAGGAGAGTAATTACTTTGGGTCTAATTATTAATAGGTACTCACCATCAACAACTGGACTGTTATGCCCTTAGCTATTCCGTCATTCAGAGGGAGTGGGGTTGCAATGTGCGCTGAGCGACAAATCTTAAATCATAAAATCATAAATCTTAAATCTTAAATCATTTATAATGATACTCCTCCTTCACCGGCTTTACCAACAGATTACAAACCAACCCAACCAAAAGTAAACCCGCCATGATGTACATGGTAAAAGAATACGCCTGTGCCGGAGGCAATCCCACCGTGTTGATCTGGTAAGCACGCAAGTAGTTGATCAGGCTGGGGCCGAAGAGCGCTGCCAGCGACCAGGCCACCAACAGCCGACCGTGGATGGCACCCACCTGCATCACGCCAAACATATCTTTGAGGTACGCAGGCACCGTAGCGAAGCCACCGCCATACATGCTGATGATGATGCAGAACGTAGCGATGAACAAGAACGTGTTGCCCATATTGCCGAACGTGGGGATGAGGACATACAGCACGGCACCCAACAGAAAGAAAACGGTATACGTGTTTTTCCTACCCAACTTATCGGAGGTGGTGGACCAAAAGAAACGCCCCAGCATATTGAACAAACTGAGTAACCCCACGAAGCCCGCTGCCGCTGCTACGGTAACGGCTTTTGATTCGCCTACGGCTTCTACGGAAAACATTTCTTGTATCATGACTGAAGCCTGACCCAGTACACCGATGCCGGCTGTGACGTTGAGCAACAGCACGGAAAAGATGAGCCAGAACTGAGGAGTCTTAATGGCGGTGTCCGCATCTACGTTGGCGCGGGTGATCATGGCACGTTGCGCAGTGGTAGTTGGATCATAACCCAGCGGCTTCCACTCGGGAGCAGGCACCCGCACGGTGAACACACCAATCATCATAATGATAAAGTAAATGATGCCCATGGTGATGAAGGTTTCCGCTACACCCACGGAAGTGGCATCCTTAAAATGATTCATGAGCTGAACAGAAAGTGGAGAGGCGATCATGGCGCCACCACCAAAACCCATGATGGCCATGCCCGTAGCCAACCCCGGCCGGTCAGGAAACCATTTGATGAGCGTAGAGACCGGAGAGATGTAACCGAGTCCCAGGCCGATGCCACCCAACACCCCATGACCGAGGTAAACAATCCAGATGTTGTGCAAGTACACGCCCAGTGCAGCTACGAAGAAACCACTACAGAAACATACGGCAGAAGTGAACATGGCTTTGCGCGGACCGACACGCTCCAGCCATTTGCCAAAGACGGCAGCCGAAGCACCCAACATGAACAAGGCGATGCTGAAGATCCAACCCAAAGTAGTAAGTGGCCAGTCGTCCGGGGCGGACTGGCTGACACCGAGAATGCGGGTCATGGGTTCGTTGAAAACGCTGTAGGCATAAATTTGTCCGATGCACAGGTGGATGCACAAGGCAGCGGGAGGGACCAGCCAGCGCGAATAGCCCGGTTTGGCCAGTGAATGGTTGCGGTCGAGGAAGGAGAGATAGCTCAAGGTGGCAGGTGTTAGTAAACAACTAATATAATAATGTGTGGGGAACATTGACAGGGACTTGTCGACAGTGCGGTAACAGTCGGTTGGACTGCAGGGGCAATCGGTTGGAGTGAGGTGACAGTCGGTGGGAGTGGAAAAGTTGGCTGCAACAGTGGGGAAGGAGTCGGTTGGTCTGCGGAAGCAGTCGGTGTGAATGTAGGAACAATCGGCAGGAGTGAAGTAACAATCGGTGGGAGTGCAGAAGCAGTCAGCGGGTCTGAAACTTTTTGCAATGAAAGGTAGGGACTAGTCAATGGGTGTGAAACTTTAGGAAATGAAAGGTGGGGAGTAATCGGTTGCCGGTTGCCAGTTGCCGGTAGCCAGTAAGCGGTGATCGGTAGATCGGTTGCCAGTTGCCAGTAACCAGTAGATCGGTTTGGTTGCCAGCATCCAGTATCCATTTAGTATCCAGGACCTGAAACTTGTAACTCTGAAACCTGTAACCAATGGCCTTAGAAAAATCTTAAAAAATATTTAAAATATTTTTCAAAACCTGAAACCTTTTATATAAGGAATTCCGTATTAAGAGTATGTTCAACAAACTAAATTTTTACAGTCATGTCACATGTAAAAACTGCGGAAGCCTACTCAAGGTTAGTAGGAATATGCACCGGGTTTGGAGGTAATTATAACCCCGGTCGTCAGACCCTCCAGCTTAAAGCGATGAGAGCTTTGCTCGAAGAAGCACAAAGTTCATTGCAGGATTATTCACAAAAGTTGCACATCTACAAAGATGTGACGAACGAGAGGGAAGTGGCCTACGTACAACTGGGCAAACTGACCAGCCGGATCGTGAGATCGGTGGAGTCCTTCGGGGTGCTGCCTCAAACACTGGATGACGTGCGCTACTATGAACGCCTTATCAAAGGAAGAAAGATCAGTAGCCGATTGCCGATTCCTAATGAGGAAGCCGAAGCGAAGCCACTCACCACACGGGCCCGCACCCAGCAAAGCTATGTGGCCATTGGGGATCACTTTAGCAAACTGGTGCAACTGGTAGGACGGTTGAGCGTGTACGAACCCAATGAACCCGAGTTGAAGATGGATGCCCTGGAGGCAGCAGCTAAACGGTTCAAAAGTTTGAATACTGCTGTGGACACCGCCAAAACGGCTATGCGCAATGCGATGATGCACCGCGACCGTGTATTGTACACCAATGAAGTATCGGTGGTGAACAATTACCGCAAGGTGAGAAGCTACGTGCGCTCCGTGTTTGGGTATCCCAGCGCAGAAGCCAGTCAGCTGTCAGGTTTACGTTTCACCAAACCCACGTTAAGATGAACTCGTTCGCAATCAATTAAAAACCCTGACTCCGTAGGACGTCAGGGTTTTTTGCTTTTAGGGTATTTGTAATATCCCTTCTCCGTCAAAACCTCACCTCTCAGGGCCGTCTGCCAATTGGTTTTTACCTAATAAATAAGGAAAATAAAGCTGAAACCCCTAACTTGGGTGGTGTACATACGAGCATATCCGACTGCCATCACACATATGTTGGATGTACTTACGTTGGCGGCAATGCTCTCGGACAGTTTGGAACACATTTAACAATTAACAACTATCGATATGGCAAAAGAACTCCCTCCTTATGTAAACTCGACTGGACTTCTTCAGGAACTCTTCGTAAAGATTCAAGAAGCTCCACCCCCAAGTAGGTTTAGTCAAGATTTTTTATTTACTAACCTGAAGTTTAAGAAATCTGGAAGTACAATTCCTTTTATTCCGTTTTTAAAACGCATTGGCTTCTTATCAACTGACGGTTCCCCGACAGAAATCTACAAGAAATTTAGAAACCCTGACGAAAAGGTTTCTGGCCAAGCAATGGCTCAGGCATTTAGAATCGCATATGCCGACTTGTACAACCGAAATGAATATTGGCACACAAAATCTGCTGATGACTTAAAGAACTTTCTTGTCGAGGTTTTAGAAGTAGATAAGAAAAACCCAACGTTGACCGTTTTAATTAGGACAATTGAGACTTTAAAAAAATTAGCAAACTTTGAAGCCTCAGTGGACACTAACGAGGAACCGGAAGAAGAACCAGAAACCGAAAAACCAAATAATTCAAATAACAACGAACAGAACAATCCAAGACATTCGGACTTGGCTGGAATTAATTTATCTTATACAATCAATCTTAATTTACCGGAGACTTCAGACGGTAAGGTATTCGATGCAATTTTTAAAAGCCTAAAAGAAAACCTCCTTAAAAAATGAATTTTACTGACAACGAAAATGTAGTCAAGCTTTTTGGGATAACTAATCAATTCACCGAATTCGATCTGGACAGGATCGAGAAAGAATATCAAATTGACTTAGGACGTAAAAAAAGTAAGGCTGAGAAGGATAATATTTACTACCCTCAATTTGAATTGGAAGTTCGAAAGGAGGCAAAAAATATGGCC
Source organism: Cyclobacteriaceae bacterium (assembly GCA_039971015.1). GTDB lineage: Bacteria > Bacteroidota > Bacteroidia > Cytophagales > Cyclobacteriaceae > ELB16-189. The sequence goes on along the minus strand of JBDVKV010000009.1, from coordinate 156,494 downwards.
AAGCATTATGAAATATTTTATTGCCTAGAAAAATCAATCCGAGATTTAATTTCCACGACATTAGAAACCACGGGAGAAGATTGGTGGGGCGATAAAGTGCCTCAAGTAGTAAAAGATGAAGTAAAGAAAAGAATCCAAAGAGAAAAGGATTCTGGGGTCACCGTGCGGTCTGATGAACCGATTGATTTTACAACCTTTGGAGAACTTGGAGAGATAATTAAGTCAAACTGGACAATTTTCCAAACGATATTCAATAGCATTAAAGCTGTTGAAAATGTTATGAATCAGTTGAATACTCTTAGGGGACCAATTGCTCATTGCTCAAAATTAGCCGAAGACGAAGAATTAAGATTGCAGATAACTGTTCGTGCATGGTTTAGACTTATGGAATAAAAGTAGTGTTTGAAGCACAGCCGCCAACAATAGCTATGGCCAATGGCGGGCGAAAGTGTTAACGAAAATATTTATCTTGCTACTACGTTTGGTTTCGGTGGACAAAAACGTTTTCAAAAACCGCCACTTGCCATAGCCGAGCGTTAGCATCAATAGAACCGCATAATGAAGCATTTCCTCCTGATTATAACATTCATATCTATCAATATTGATCACATAATGGGACAAGAACAATCCTTATCTCTGGATATTCGAGAGATAATGAATAATCTTCAAGGTTCATTCGAATGGAAAATGATACGGCCATCGGATAACAAAATTCTGCGAACAGGAACGAAGGTTTCTCAATATGACCTTGACAGCTTAATTCTTATAAGTCATGAGGAATTCAACTCGTCTAAAATCAAACAGACTGCTCTTTTTGGATATAAAAAAAGTGACTCCTCTTTCTTTTCCATTGGGTTATATAACATTGATATTGGGCCTCATATTTCCTACGGATATTTAAATAAAGACTTGCGTAGAGTGGAATTTTTTGAAAATGATTCCTCAAAATTTTATTTGAACATGGTAGACACCTCTGAATATAACTGGACATACGAAGATTTGAAAAATCAGAATTGGATAAAAAGAGATTTAAAAATCATTTTTGAACGAAGAAAGTGAAAACACCGAACACCTCACCAGCATGTCCACTCTTAAATTAAAACACTATGAAAGTTAGGGTACTATTGCTATTGGTTTTATCAGTAGGTACAATAACACTTTATGCTCAGCAGGAGAATTTAGAAAGCGTCAAAGCGAAGATTAAGGAGTTAAGCGAAATTGAGATTGATGCCTTTAAAAATGGAGATTGTGAGATAATGCTGAATCTATTAGATGATAATATTTCATTCTATGCAAATGGCAAGAAAGCATCTAAGGAAATGGTTTTAGGTTTTTGCAAAGGACTTCCTCGACCGTTTGAAAAACCTTCACATCTGGACATTGAGTATATTCCAATTTCGTCCAATTCGGCTTATGTTATCAGAATCATGGATTTCTCAAAAGATGGAATGGTGTACAAAAAGGAGATTGTTACCAAAATTTGGGTAAAGGGCATAGACGGGTGGAAAATTGTGCATCTGCATTCAACAATAAAAGAGTTGTGAAAGGGTTTTATGTTGCCCAATAACATATGTTGATTGAAACACCCAGCCACCTAACACGCTGTATGTGTGATGTACCCCCATCTAGCGCAAGCGGCTCGCTTTGGCTCTCTAAGTAGTAGTCAAAGTGTCCAGATTAAATTTTTCAACTATTTGATGGAAATACGAAAAACGCTACTTTGGTAGTGGCTGGTGCAGGATGAATGCAGTGCATACTGAGTAGTCTGCCTCAATCTTTGATCGCATGAAGAATACGTTTTTACTGATCCTGGCCGTACAGGCATTTTGTTTATTTGGGCAAGACTTAGAACAAGTTTCCAATGAAATCCTTCAAGACGGTATTCAAATGTACCGGAACGAACGGGCTTCCTGGATTTCAACTGATTACATACCAGAAAAAGACAAATCGCTCGTTAATGGCTATTTTACCTACTTCAATGGTGAGAACTTCATTTCCATCTATTTTGATCCATCAAACAAGAACGCTGTATACAAGTTCACGTTTCAGCCCATGGGGGAAATTGACATTGAAATGTTAAAGACAGAACAAAACATTCCACTTACGAAGATGGAATTGGGCATATTAAAAGTTCGAAAAAAAGCGGTTGGGTTGTCTGTCATGTGGTACAAACAATTCGGTTACACTCAGATTGTTAATCCCAATGTTATTATTCATAAAACCTCTCCACAATATGAAGTTTATGTTATTCCAGGAGCAAAAATACCAGATTTAATACCCATTGGTGGTGATCTCAGGATGACATTTAAGTCGGATGGTGAACTTGATAAAATAGATGCGATTCATAACAATCTTATTCCGTTTGAAGCGGAAACTTCTGGGAAAGTTTATTTAAGCCATGAGCATAAAGGCAGACGGCTGGAGAAAGAGTATATTACATCAACTGATATTTGTACCCTTTTACTTTATCGGGATTATGTAATGGAAGAAAAGCACACCGTGGTTCACAGGAAATTTATTTCTGAATTTTATGCTAAGGAGGTAAGACTATTAATTCGACCAAACACGGAAAATTTCAAAAATTAGATGATTACGGTTCACCCGACAAATGAAAGCGTCACACTTGAGTTTGTGAGGAATGACTCCCAACTTGCGCAAGCGCCTCTCTTGGGCGCTCTAAGCCTTTCGCAAAGTTTTCCTGCCTTGGAGAGAAACACAAAAGGTACTATTTTGGAGTGACTTATGTATGGAGGCACACAGCGCATACATGGGCGTTGGCTACAAATTGAAAGTAGTCAATTATTAAGGGAAAAATAATAAGAACCTAATGCCCAATAATGATAGAAGCGAAACTCCAACTTTTCAAAGAATGGTTGATATTGGTGCTAGTAAGGAGTTTTCTGTAACTGAGAATAGGTATTTGCGTGTAACAAATATTGCTTCTATTCTTGGTATCTTTTTCATGGTAATGTGGATGATTACTGCGCTCTATCTTACAGATACCCCAGTACTTTACGCAACCAATGGATTGTTAGCATTGATGTTTTCATTCGTTCTAATATGCAATGGAAAAGGTTGGCGGGTGTTGGCTTCAGCTTGGTTTACAGCTACGTCCCTTATTGGAGTTATCATATTTCTTTATTTGTTGGGGTACTCTTCAGGGGTTTGGGTCATTTGTTACGTTATTATAATTACTCCATATATGACTTTCCCCCAAAAGGCGAGGAAATTAGCAATTGGTTTCAGTATGGCTGGAGTCTTGACTTTGATTATTTCGGTAGCACTTCAATCCAAAATTAATGCACACTATAATGTAATAGACCCATATTTCCTGCAAATAGTTAATATAAGTACAACTGGATTGATTTGCCTTACCATTGCATGGACTTTGTCTGTCCTGCTTGATAGATCGGAGAAGTCTGTGAAGGCGGAGCAAAAAAGATCAGATGACCTGCTGCATAACATTCTTCCCGTAAACGTGGCAAAGGATCTAAAAGAAACGGGTAAAACAGTGCCTAAGCGATACAAGAATGTGACTATTCTGTTTACTGACTTCAAAGGATTTACGGAGTTAGTAGCAAACATTCCGGCCATCACTTTGGTCAATGAACTCAATGATATTTTTGGGGAATTCGATGAAATTGTAGAGAAGACGGGAGTTGAAAAAATTGAAACAATTGGTGATGCCTATGTGGCTGCATGTGGCCTTGAAGAAGAGGGAACTGAACATGCCATAAATTGTATTACAGCCGCGAAACAGATGTTATCCTACCTTGAGGAAAGAAATAAGAAACACGAAATAAAATGGAGCATGAGAGTTGGGATACATTCCGGGCCAATAGTGGCTGGAGTAGTAGGAAAGAAGAAATTCAGCTATGATCTTTTTGGAGATACAATTAATACGGCAAGTAGAATGGAATCATCAGGAGAACCTGGCAAGATAAATATTTCAGGATCAACTTTTCACCTTGTCAAGAATGACATCGATTTCGATTACAGAGGAAAAATTCATGCCAAGGGAAAAGGAAAGATGGAAATGTATTTTGTAACATAGATTGAAGCTAACAAGGTGTATAGTGCATATCCCACAGGATACGCACCATACACAACGGTCTTTTGCTTGCGGTCGGTGTTATCACCGATCCCTGCCTTTATTGGTCTTTTTGACCCCTGCCTTTGTTGGTCTTCTTGACCAACAAAGCATATCATAAAGGCATGGAGTAAGGGATTAGATTTGTAATTGTCCTATGCAGGCCGGTGAAAACACCGACCTGGGGCAGAAGGGATGACAGCGAAAGCCTGTTTAAAAAGACCCAAATCTCATTATTAAGTCCGCAATTTCATTTCAGGACGATTCACCTTCCTTTCGACTCCATCTTTGTATTATCATTCCGATCGGGAGTACATAACCATTGGATGATGCTTTCTTTCCTTATACTAAACGGACAATAAGCGGAAGGATTTGGTAAAAATTGAAATTTAAAATGGTATCATGAAAAATCTATTTACAATTCTTTTATTTTCTTGCACAATTGGTGCCTTTGCTCAAACTAAATCATCAGTGGGTGATGAAACTGACGTTGACTATAAGTACAGGGTAAGTATACCTTATTTTGTTCCTGAAGGACTTATCGTGGATAAATGGAACGACCGCACAAGTGTACAACACTTAGAGCTTCATGTAAAACGTAACCTGGATAATAAGAACATCATAGGCGTGAAGTTTGCCCACTTTCGATTGTTTCAGCCCATGGGAATCACATGGTGGGATGGTCTTTTGGATAAGATTGAATCAGAAAGTGAATACTATCCTGGACATGTGCGAACAGCAGGTATAGGTATAACGTACCAACGTATGCTATGGAAAGGGTTGTTTGCAACTGCTGAAGTGCTACCGCAATTTCAAACCTATTTGGATCTGGACGGTAATAAAATTGAAAATGGTTTTAAACTTTATACTTCGTATCATTTAGGCTACCATATCGCATTTGGTAAGAAAAAACATTTTTTCATAGAACCACAGATCAATTGTATGCTATGGACGTCTGATAACAATGCTCCTGATGGATTTAAGCAGTTGGACGATAAATGGAGAAACTACTTTCTTCTTGAGCCACAGATTTACTTAGGGTGGAATTTTTAAACTTAGTCTGACAAGACAGGAATCACAATTCCTGGCTTTTCAGCCTACAAGTATAAAAACAACAAATAGCATACCCATCAAAATATAAATTTGACTTTATCTGATTACGTAATAAGAAGAAACGGTGTACCCTTAGGTAACAGTGATTCCCTTAGCAATATGTTAAACCGTTCTCTGGGAGCTGGAAAGTTTTCGATATTCTGGCAATACTGGAATCCCATCTGGGGATATTATTTGGGGCAATATATTTTTAAGCCGCTGAAATTTATCTTTCCCTCAGCATTATCACTGATACTCACTTTTGTTGTCTGTGGATTTATACATGACCTGGCAATCATGTTATTAAAATGGAAATTTACCTTACTCCTCACTCCATGGTTTTTGTTAATGGGTTTTTGTGTGGTTTTAGGTGACTATGCGAAAATTGATTACTCAAGATTTCCATGGATAGCGCGAGCTGTAATCAACGTTTTAGTTATATCAAGTTGTCTGTTAATAGCGTATCAAGTAAGAATATAAATGTAGACATGTACTATTAAAACAAATTCTTTCTTGATGTTATCGTTAACTGAGGAATTATAAACTATTGGAAATAAGGAAAATATGAAAAACAAAATTGGATTAATAAGTGCAATTATCTTACTAGGGTACGGCCTTATTCGTATTGGTGTTGGTTAATTTCCAGGAAATCAATCCAAAAATAATAGGGCTTGTATTACAGGTGATTTTGCTACTTGTACTATAATATCTGAGACCACCTAAACCGCTAAGCTGATTTGTAATTTTCAATCAAATTAGAAGAATGCGCCTTTAGACATAATTAAAAAACGAAAACCTAAAGTTTAAGGAAATATGGAATTGAAGCGATTACAAAAAATAGGGGGCGCATGTGCCATTTTAGAGGCACTCATCTACATTGCAGCTTTCATCGTGTATGGAGGCATTTTAGTTTACCCAAATGCAAACGCCAGCGCGGTGGATGAATTGAATTTCGTATCCAACAATTACCTAACGCTATCCCTATTGAATCTGGTTAGCTATGTGCTCTTTGGAACTTTATTAGCAGTATTAGTTCTGGCCATTCATCAGCGATTAAAATACTATTCATCAGACTTTTCAAAACTAACTGCTGTTTTTGGAATAATCTGGGTGGGACTAGTTATTGCGAGTGGAATGATAGCAAACATCGGTCTTAATTCAGTAATCGAAATGGGTGCTAAAGATCCAGAGAATGCTATGTTAGTTTGGTCTAGTGTTACCATTATATCCGAAGGACTCGGTGGTGGAAACGAGATCGTTGGTGGAATTTGGGTTTTACTACTAAGTACCATAGCATTGAGAGAGAAGGAATTTTTAAAACCATTGAATTTTCTGGGTATTTTAATCGGAATAGCAGGAATCCTAACTATCTACCCATTAGAAATCTTTACAGAAATTTTTGGGCTTGGCCAAATCATATGGTTTCTATGGATTGGGGTATTTATGATACGTAACCCGTCAATAGTAGTGCGATAAAAATGCTGCAAAAAACGTTGGCTAACATGATGTATGTGTCAGGTGCTTCGCTGCGTATCTGAAAGGATGTGCTGCTTGCCCGCACCTTTTGTGATTTTCAAGATAGCTTATTGATGAATGACTTGCCAGAGCTTCTTTCATTCGGCCTAATACATAGGTGTTGGCAGCAATTAACATTTGGAATATGGCTTTTGGCAATAGGAGTAAAGCTTAAGAAGGCTTAAGCATATGGAGATGTTGGATCGAATCAACTTTGCTTACAGCCGAAATTTTCGTGCTTCGCAATCGCCTGCTTTTCATATACTTATCGTTATATGATAACAAAACGTCAAAGACTCCGTATTTAAGCCATTACCAATTGTAAAAAGTGATCAAATGAAAATTAAATTTATCATTTACTTTATTGTTCTACTTCCCATTATAGTCTATTCACAGGAAAAATCTGGTTATTATATAAATTGGGATATTAATCATGCTGAAACCTCTGTAAAACCTAGTATTCCTATTTCTAAAGAAGAGGCAAAAACCATTAATAGCTATTTGGTCGAATTTGACGATTTAAATAGGTTGGTAAGTGTGAAGTACTTTTTTTCTGGCAACCCCAGTAATCATAGCAACTTTGGTGCTTTTGAACTAGTTCGAGAATATCATTCAGACTATTTCACAGAAAAGTACAAGAATACTAATGGAGAATTTGTTAAAAATTCAAGTAAGATAGATGAAAAGAAATACCATCTGAATTCAGAAGGATATTGGATAAAGAAGGAAAATTTTAACTCCGGCAAGCCTTTAATGAATGGTGTCGCCATCTCAAAGGTTACGAGAAATGAAAAACATGAAATAGCCACAGAAATTCAATTTTCGGCTGCAGGAGACACAATTCCCGATGGAAACGGATTTAAGATTGTTCATTTCCTGTATAATAAAGATGGATTGACTCTACATCGTCAAAACCAAAATAAAACAGGGGTAATTGTAAACGGAAGCCAGGGCTATGCAACGGTTATCTTCCAATTTGATCAAAATGGGATGTTCTTCGAGGAGCAGTTTTTAGACGAAAACAATGATTTGTTTTTACACCCCGTTTTTGATTTAGCAAAAATAAATTGGAGAGAATTCAACAAATACGGTCAACCTTCAAGAATCTATTACATGAATAGTCTTGGTTATCCTCATGAAAAAAGAGCTTACGGTATCATTAAATATCGTCCTAACATGACGAGAGAAAGTATTACCTATTATGATAGGTACGGTGAAAAAACTATGGATAGGAATGGTATAGCTATGTCTTTCTATAATTATGCTTCAGATGGGAAATATCTTGGTAGAACAAACTTTGACATAGAAAACAATCTGATTAAATAAAAAATATTATTAGCAATATTTATGTCGGTCATGAGAAATTACAAGGCCATATTATTACTGTTTGTATTTGCACATTTTTTAAATGCTTGTAATACTAAAAAAGACAGTGATTCACGAACTGAAGAAGATTCCTATTTTGGACAAAATCCACCGGGAATGGCGACTCAAGTTTTTGCCCCTGGAATTGTTTCAGCAAATGGAAGATATGAATATACCGTTTCATTAGTCCTTACCGCACGCAGGCACGACCATCTAACATCAAATTGGATTCACTTTTAGCGGCACTGATTGTTGAAATTTAATACCTAAACAACTATTATGAAGAATCTCCTCTATCTGGTCGCGTTTGCTTTGCTCTTTAGTCATTGCCGTCCGCGCGCAGAAGAGAGCTATATCACCCTTTTCCCTCACAAGCCTGGGGTTCCTTCGTCAATAAAAGCAGAGCACGAATTACTTCTTGCCCAGGTTAATGCGATAGCTTTATTTCAAGACAGCACAGGCCTGGTAGCTGCTGAAATTCAAGAATTGATGCAGCATCATTTTGCTGAAGAAGAAGATTTTGTGCTTCCTCCTTTAGGGCTGTTGCCTATGGTAGTAGGCGGGGAAATACCAGAACAAAGTAAAGAGGTCATACAATTGACTGATAAATTAAAATCACAATTGGCTCACATGACTTTGGAACATCAGATGATCAGTGCATTAATGGAGCAGCTAAAGGAAGTATCAACACAAGAAAACCACCCTGAAGTTATTGATTTTGATAGGGCACTTCATAAACATGCGATAACCGAAGAAGAAATTTATTTCCCTGCCGCTATTTTGGTGGGTGAATTTTTGAAGTTGAAACTTATTCCTATGGAGGGCTCCTCATAAGCGGGCGGTCTTTGCTGCTCTTCTTGACCAACAAAGCATTAGTTTGATAGCCAACACAAAAAGCGCTACTTTGCTAGTAACTGCTGTTGGGTAGGTGGGGTGTTGGCTGTAAATTACTCCTATGAAAAAAAGCGTACTATTTGTTATTGCGTTGGTGTCTGGCATATCATTGTTTGGACAAAATGAAAAATATGCCCAGGATGTACAGTCCATAGAGGCCATCATCAATGCCTATTATGATGTGATATCCGGCTCAGGTAAAGACCCGTGGCAATTTGAAAGGGATAGTTACATTCATGCAGAAAATGCGGTCATTACCAAGTTGGATGAAAAGGGTAATGCAGAATCACACTCATTAACAGCAGAGTACATTCCATTGCTATTGGCACCCAAAGAGAATTTTTATGAGAAGGAGCTCAAAAGAAAGGTGAGCCAGTTTGGAAACATGGCCCAGGTATGGAGTGCATTTGAAGTAAGAACGGAGCCCAATACAGCATCAAACATTCGGGGACTCAATAGCATTCAACTTCATTATGAAAAGGGTAGATGGTGGATAGACAGCTGGACTTGTGAGATGGAGTCGGATAACAACAGCCTGGTTAAGGATTTTATGGCTATGAAATAAGGTTGCAACGCATTAAAACTGTTGATTGCCTACCACGCACAAAGTACGAGAAATGACAAAGAAAACTGTTTTGCTAATTACACTCAGTATAGCCTGCACGCTAAGGGTGATGTCTCAAGCAGTAGCTGAGGATAAAATTGCATTAATAAATGTCACCGTAATTGATGTAGTTAATGCTCAGCAGATCAAAAACAGGACCATCATAATTGAAGATGACCTTATTCAATCTATCCAGCATAGTGATTCGATAAACTTAAGCGATGTAGGAAAAAGGATTGATCTCACAGGGAAGTATATAATTCCAGGGTTGATAGATTCACATGTGCATCTTTTTAGACCCAATAACCGTAAGGAAATTTTAACACAATTCCTCTATTCAGGAATTACGACCGTTCGTGATATGGGGGGAGATGCCAGGGTGTACCAATCACTAAATGATCAGATAAAGGAAGGAAGTTTAGAAGGGCCTGACATATTTTACTCAGCCAATGTTTTTGGTCCGGCATTTTTAAAAGATCCAAGAACTAAATTTGCTGCATTGGGATATGAACCTGGTTCGGCACCCTGGATGCGAATGATTACAGATGAGTCAAATCTGCAAACAGTAGTAAAAGAAGCTAAGGAAGCAGGAGTGACGGGTTTAAAAGTATACTCCAATGTTAGTCCTGAATTATTATTGCAACTTAGTGAAGTAGCACATAGCCATGGGCTTAAAATGTGGAGCCATTCCAGCATATATCCGAGTAAACCGAGTGACGCTGTAAAAGCCAACGTAGATGTGTTATCCCATAGCATAGGTATGATTTTCGAGTTGGAAAACAACATGCCGTTATCCTTCAATGATGCTATTGGAGAATCTGTTCCACTTCTGGACTTTAAGAATACTGATGCATCTGCTTCCGCATTTATTTCATTGTTTGAACAAATGATAGAAAAGAATATAATCTTTGAACCAACACTTTCTGCCTGGAGTGTGAAATTCCGTCCTGAAAAACCGCAAAATAATCCCAATCCGCAAAAAAGTAATCCTACCCAGCATCTAGCTAACGCTGCAAATAAATTGGACATAGACGCAATGGATAATTGGGCTCAACGAATTACTAAGTCGGCTTATCAAAATGGTGTTACCATAGCTGCAGGAACAGATTTGAATACAAATATCAAATGGGTACAGGATGAGGTTATCCTATTGACAGAATGTGGAATGTCAAACAATGATGCACTAAAGGCTGCAACGCTGAACAATGCTAAAACAATCGGAATTGATAATACCCATGGTTCGATTACAGTGGGTAAAAAAGCCAACTTCGTAGTATTATCGGATAATCCCATTGAAGATATTGAAAATATTCGATCCGTATTATCAGTTTATAAAAACGGAAAGGAATATAAGCAAAAGGAATAAAGCCCAACTTGTGCAGGCGTCTAAAGGAAAAACACACATTCACCTCAGGGAAACGGACTCACGAATATTCATTCGCAAAAGCACCATCTAGACCCCAAAAACGAAAGGCAACAAAAAAAATTATTGTTAGATGTGTGAAGAATTAGCATGCAGCCCAATACGCATTGCTTTAGATCACTAGGCTTTACCCTAACAAGTGCAAGCGTAGCATTCATCATTGTTTATGAGCATGTCTATGCAGATTAGATTGTGAATAACATTTGTAGACTGTCCTATTCAAGTTAAGTGACCACAATGACTTTGCATTTGATCCAGCTCAATAGCCCCAGGGGGTACCTGGCGCACTTACCTCTTTGGTGAGATCAAATTTTACGGAGAAAACCCTATCTGTACCCATTCTGTGTAAATTGTAGGTGAAGCTATTTTCATCCAGGGTAACCCACCAAACATTATTGGAGGCATATGGAATTAAGTCGGCCGTTTCTTGATCAGCAGGAAAAAACTGTATAGTAGCTAATCCTGTATTGGGATTTAGGCCACCATATTGTGTTATTTTATCTTCAGTGCCATCTTCATGTCTATGATCGTGTTTCAAACGAATTAACTTGTCTTCTGTCATCGTAAAGAGCCAGGTGCGAGATTTGTCAGCACCAACAAAAAAAGGAATTTGAATGGTCTTTTCTTCACAAGAACGAACGTGCATCACTAGCTTTTCCCCTGTGTAACCATCTCCTTCTTTTCCTCCGGCAGTTATTTCCCCTTCATACGCTTTTCCGCAATATCCTTGTAAAGTATTCCAAAACACTACTGAACCGGGAAGTTCCTGAGCCATTACCTGTAAAGGAAATAATAATACAATGAGTAGTTTTTTCATGATGAGTGCGAATAGATGGAGCAGCAATATAATATTATTTTAAGGATAGGTAGGTGTTCATTTTCACTCTGGTTCGACAATGAAGTATGATTACGTTGCTTACTTAAAGAATACGCTTACTTATTTTTTGAGTATATTTAAATAGGTCTAAAAAACAGCCAATGGAACTCAACCTTAAAAAAGTGGTCGTAGCTGTATGCATGCTATGCAATTATAGCCTGTTCGCACAACCCGATATTATCTTCTATAATGGTAACGTCATTACGATGAATCCTGTCACCAATGTTCAGGAAGCGATTGCGGTTGAAGATGGAAAAATAGTAGCTGTCGGTGCTGATGCCAGTGTGTTGGCCATAAAAGATAAGGAAACTGTACTTATTAATTTGACGGGTCGCACACTTATGCCCGGCTTCGTAGACGCCCATGCCCACTTGTTTCAACAAGCTGCCGTTGATGGCCAATCTTTGGAAGATGTTCAGACCAATTATCTCATGAATGGTATTACTACTTTAGGAGAGCCCACGGTGGAAGAAGAAGTGTTGAAAGTGCTTCAGGATTTTTCTAACTCAGGGAAGTTAATCATGAACATGAACCTGTATTTGCGATACAATAACAATTGTAATGATCCAGGAGATGAATGGTTTATAGATTATCCGGCTACCAGTGATTTTGATGCTACGTTCAGAATAGCCGGAGTAAAAATATTTACTGATGGCGGAACCTGCGGAACGATTGCCGCCCTCACTTTTGAGTATCCCGCTGGGGGTTATGGCGACCTTTTCCTATCCCAGCAAACATTAGAGGATATGCTAACTATAGTCAATGATAACGGCTATCAGGCACTGTTACATGCACAAGGTGATGCTGCAGTGAATAGGGGTCTTGATGCGCTTGCTGAGATTATGGGATCTTCCGGAAACCCATTGAGACACAGGATCGACCATAATTCTTTTATCAACCCGGTAAATATGAGCCGGTATAGTGATATAGGTATCTCGCCTGTAATTTTTGGGTTTATGGACACCTGTACCGAAACAAATGGTGGTGGCTATACCAATTATTTCGGTGAAGATAATGTCCCTTGGTTGGAAAACTGGCGATTGATGCATGATGAAAATCCTGAATTACCTATTGGTTGGCATAGCGATGCGCCCAACTTACGGCTTGATCCCATCAGCCACATGGCAAGCTATGTCACACGAATGGAAGTAGATGAAGGTGACAATACGTTGTGCGATCCACCAGCATGGTTGGCATTGCATGCACTAACCATAGAAGAAACCTTGCAAGTAATGACGATAGGCAGTGCTTATACACTGAATAGAGAAACCTCGGTGGGAAGTTTAGAGGTTGGGAAACAGGCAGACTTTGTGTTTCTGTCAGAAAACCCATTGACCATTCCGTCAGCAGAATTATTTGACCTGCAAATTCTGGGAACAATGGCCAAGGGGATCATGAGATATTGCCAGGAAGGGAGTGAGGATTTGTGCTCCGACATTGTGACGGGATTGTCAGATTGGAGAGAAGAATGGGTGAGTTTTTTCCCCAATCCCACAAATGATGCACATGGTTTAATTATGGAAATGGATACTCCTGCCTATGCAGAAGTTACCATTTATAACGCAGCAGGACAGGTTGTTTTTCAGCAGCCGCGTACTTGGGTCAAGAACCGACTTCAACTGGATTGGGATAATGCAGGTGAACCGGGTGGTATCTACATGATTCATGCTGTTGTCAACGGTATGCTTATTACAAGGAAGATTTTGCTGGAACACTAGCATCGATGGTATGGATCATTTTGTAATGGAAAATCGGGAATGGTTGCCGAATGTGATTCGTTTTTTAAGGAACACTTGAAGTGAACCCTATTGCTTTTATGCAGGGTGGACAAACTGTTGTAAATAACTAAAGCCAAGAATGTGGATTTTGAAGAAGTAATTCAAAGTGTATATCACAAGATCAAGGACATTGATGATAAGGGGAGTGTAGCATCCTACATTCCTGAATTAAAAAATATTGACACAACCCAATTTGGAGTTCATATTTCTACCATAGACAATTTTAATTATGGAATTGGGGACTATGCTGAAAAATTTTCCATTCAAAGTGTTGCCAAGGTACTTTCCCTTAGTTTAGCATACAGTATACAAGGTGAAAAATTGTGGCAAAGAGTAAATGTTGAACCTTCAGGAACAGCGTTCAATTCTCTTATTCAACTTGAAGTTGAAAATGGCATACCCAGAAATCCCTTTATCAATGCCGGAGCTCTTGTAATTTCTGACATCCTGCTAAGTAACCTGAATAACCCTAAAGAAGAATTCCTGGACTTTGTTAAAACCCTTTCTAATAGTTCGGCTGTTGATTATTCGGATAGGGTAGCCATGTCAGAGAAAAATGTAGGGTACCGAAATGTAGCCCTGTGCAATTTCATTAAAGCATTCGGAAACATTCACAATGATCCGGATGAAGTACTTGACTTCTATTTCAATCTTTGTTCATTGGAAATGAACTGCGAAGAACTTTCAAAGCTATTCCTCTTTCTTGCCAATGATGGTTGCACCTTGATGAGCAATAAGCAGATACTTACTAAAAGTCAGACCAAAAGGATCAATGCGCTGATGCAGACCTGTGGGTTTTACGATGAATCGGGGGAGTTTGCTTTTAAAGTAGGACTTCCGGGCAAAAGTGGCGTGGGAGGTGGCATTGTAGCGGTGCATCCCAAGCAATATACCATCGCTGTGTGGAGTCCACCATTAAATTCAAAGGGAAATTCATACAAAGGAATGAGGTTCCTTGAGGAGTTTACAACAAAATCTGAGTTATCTATATTTTGATTAGAATCGAATACTGTATTAATTGATTAATGAATAAACAACTGCATTTCCTATTGATGCAGGGCAGAACTGATAGGTATTCAGGTTTGTCGTTTTTGTAAAAATTACTTCCAATTATTTTGTTTAACTTAATTGACAAGAGGAGACAAGCTTAGCTTCCTTTTTAAATATATTTTTGCCGCATGGTAATAATTAGGAATATGCCTATCTTTACTTACTTAGATTATCGGGATGGTTTATTTTAATCGAATTCTTCTCGCTGGATTACTGGCATTCTGTTTGCTCAAATGCAATAGCAAAGGAGCGGACACTGACCTCTCTACAAATGAAAGCTATAAGATGTCCGTACTGGATATTGAGGAGGAAATATTCAACCTGCTCATGGATTGGCTAAAGTCTCAAAATGATGGAGATTTCAATAGATACCGAACCTTCTATTCTGATGATTTTCATGGGATCAAGAGGGCTGGTGAAAATGAATATTCTTTTAAAAAGGATGATTGGCTGGTCGATCGAAAAAAAATGTTTGAAAGAAAAATGGTAGTAAGAGCTACAGATATTCAGATAGTTCTTAAAGATACGCTCCACAAAATTACATTTAATCAAGATTGGCAGAGCACTAATTTTAGAGATTATGGTTCTAAAGTTTTACTCGTTAGTCAAGATAAAAATAAATTGTTGATTGTAGGGGAGGAAATGCTGGAATCAAAATTAGCTGGTATAAGAGGCGATGCTAATAATGCCCTTAATCATATCAATTTTTTCAGGAGGGCTGGAGCGAAGCTACTACTTGCCAAAGAACTCAATCCAGGCAATCTTATCAAGACAAGAACAAAATGTGTCGATGGTAATGAAGAACATAAATTGTGTGTTCAGGTTCATGATTATGAGATTGAAAAGGGTGATCTGGAGGCATTGGATATTGCAAAGTTGAATATGAGAGTTGTATTGGGAAATATTAAGTCTGAAACAATTTCTTATGGGATAACAAAAGAGTATAGAATGGTGAATGAGGAACTACTAGATAGTTTACCGGGAATATCTTTTGACCCCACCATCTTTCAAACTACTTATAGTTGGAAAGGTGGTCGATCTAAGTTATCAGAGTTTTATTCTGTTTTGTATTGTGAGGCTGATACGGTGGTTCGGCCAGGGCAGTGGGCTTTTATTTCGGAGGTGGATCCAATAATTTTCACCAAATCGGTAATAGAAGATAGCGATTTGAAGGCTAATTATTACACTCAAATCGAGCGTGAGAGCAATGAAGAAAATTATGGCAATGAAAATATAATTTTATTTGAAGATGGGCTGCGTTTTTACTTGGTTTCTTATTACAGTGGTACGGAATGCGGTGACACTTATTATGAAAATATTCAGCTTTGGGAACGAATAGGAGATGAGTATCACATACAGAAGGAACTACCTGACGTGCCTGGCCTCATATTTGATTTAGATCGTGATGGTGACATAGATATTATTTATGAAGGTGAGTTTGATGATGACCCTGATGACTATCTGGATTGGGTGGCACCTTATTATTACCTCAATGGAGTGGATACTGTATTTGCCGGGTGTGGATGCTAAAAATTGGGTGGTGCTGTAGAAATATTGATGTCAACTCTTTTGTGAGTACGCAGGTATAATTCAACAAAAATCAAATTTAATGTCCAACTTAGCCATGCAATAATTGCATATGCGGTAGGATGAGTAAGATCAACAGACCATGAAGTAGCAAATGCATATAATCTCAGAGTTACAGCTGCAAACGTTAAGGCGTAGCTCCGCCACATCCATTTCTTATGGATTATAATATCCCCATTCTTTATTGCTTTTATGGCGTAAGCAGTAAATACAACCCAAAGGATACTTTGAATGAGAAAACTTAAGAGTACTAATGTGCCACGATTGATAAAAAAGCTCATTATGATTCCTCCAGGGGCAGCAAATAGAAAAATTCCATATGCATAACACTTCCCTAAAAATCGATGCAGCCATTTCTCCCTTAAGCTGATTTTGGTATTGAGTTGAAAAAAACCTATTAATAAAATAAATCCAGCAATAATAATGTGTGAGTAGTAGGCCGGGAGATACCACCCAGTCTGAATTGCTTCTTGTTTTAGCCTGAGAAATCCATAAGTAAAATTAAAATTGAGATAGCTAAAGGCATTAATGGAAAGGGTAACAATCAAAAGAAATATAATAGATCCTAATAACCAGACACCAAACTTCTTTGCCATCAGATTGGTTGAGGACTATCCAATGTTCCTACTAGGGTTTCAAGGAATAATAGATTGTGTCTGTCAATGTCACTCATTGAATCCATAAACTCAGAATACCTTTTATAGCGTGGGTTATACCATTTCTTGCCCTCATATCTCCTGATGATCTCCTCTTGTGTAAATAAATAACCATTGTATGAAAGTATTTCATCTCTTATCAATTTGAGGGTGGTTTCTGAAATAAAATTGCGAATAGCCTTTTCATTCCGGACATCGTCCCAGTACGCAAAATCTCCAGCAAAGTATGAGCTATCCAATTTTACAAATTCTGTGAAACCGTACTCTCTCTTCGATTCTAACTGTGAGATTTTATTTGGATTAGATATATCGAAATATTGAAATAGGGTAGGGTTCCATTCAGTTTCGACTCCTTCCATTTCGTATTCATAATCACTATATATTGGTGGTGAAATCCTAATCTCCAATAAAGCACTATCTATTCTGTTGTAAGTAAATGAACCAGCTCTTATTTTATAGGAAGCGATTACATTATCATTGGCGTCAATAAAATTCAACTTATTACGATTATAAAAACCCTCCCTACCTTCCACATATCGATCTGTCAATTGAACCAAAAAGGCAGATACGTTGTCGACCAATTCAAAGAAAAACGATCCATTGGACTCAATAGAGGATGTCCCTCCCCAGCCTAATGAATTAAATCCAGTGTGAATGTCTGAAACTATTTCCGGGAAGACATTAGCTTTAACATAATGGGTTGGCGGTACAACAATGCCAAACCCCATATTTTCAATATTTAGGATTTCTGTCATGGTCGTATTTTCGGCACTGATGACAACAGCTCTTTCTAGAAAGTTAAAATTATCAATGTACTTTACCAGTGCAGAATCTAAACCAGAATGATAAGAGAAGTCAAGTTTATCTACCCACCCATATAAGGTATCCATTTTGGTGAGTGCATAGACACTGTCATTTGAGTAGGGTAGTATCAAATCATACTCTGCAGAAATAATTTCAAGGCCCAACAGATTGTAATGTCCAACTAATCCATTCTTTTTAACCTCAATAATACCGGGTAATTCAAAACCCATTGTCCCAACTAAATCATATTCAGGAGGTATTACTTCTCGACCTGTTTCACTAACTAGTCCCATTTTATATGTTGGCTGCCATACTCGTTCTGTACTCAAAAAATAGTTAGACCAACTGCCATTTATAACATAGTAATAGGTACTATCCTGATAAGTAGTATACCAAATGATGGAATCATATTTCTTTCTTAAGGCTTTTGCTTGATCAAAGTAGATGTCTCGAATCGCTATATCTTTTTTCTGTCTTTTTAATCCTGCCAGCTTATAGGTTAGTGATCTGTGTTTGTTGTATAATTCGTCAGCATCAATGTCACTAATATATAATTCAGCATCATCATCATACGAGAGCCATAAAGTAAGTTTTGTTTGTTCTTTAAGAACATTCTCAACGTCAATAGATTGATGCAATACCATGAGCTCTACGCGGACTGCAATATCTTCAAATACAATAGTGGGCTGTTTGAAATTAATTATACATTCGATGCTATCACTTGATAAGTTTTTGTTTTGCATTACTGCTATAGCCTTCAATAAGGTTTTCTCACTTTTAGCAACTCGAAATTGATTTAAAATAATATCATCAGTTTTCTTAAGATTCGTCTCAAATTGGTTGATATAGGTTCTGACTTGCTGCTCAAAGTAATTTTTGTCCATAATTGAGCAGGCTCCAAAGAAGTTTAGAATAAGTAATGTGATCAAAAGGTTGATATACCGCATGGAGAAATTCATAGAGTGATGGATTTAATACCAATTTAAACTAAAATTTGATATTACTTAGTAGGTTTTATCTGCAATTAGTTACCTATACGCCTCCAGTGCCCTTTCCAGCTGTTCTTTAATCCTTTTCTTCAACCGCTCAGGTGCCAGTACTATTATGCCGTCCCCAAAACCCAATAGTTCACGCTCCAGCTCAAAGTTCATTTGCACTTCGATAGCGATAGTAATTCCCTCAGTTGTCCTTTTAATCACCTGCTGGCTGTGGTGTAATGGCTTGGTGAGGATGTAGGGAGCTGTCTTGGCATCTGCCAGTAGCTCAATTTTTACAGGGTGCTGGTTAGGAGTTACCGTTACCCCGATTACATCATGAAAATATTTATCAACCTGTAATCCTCTGGGCGGGATGTATTTTGTACGAGAAGCTTCTATTTCCTGAATCCGATCCAGGGCGAGTAACAGTATGGGAGCATCCTTTTTTGTGGCACCCATCACAAACCATCGGTTGCGGTATTCTTTAAGGTAATACGGATGAAAGACAAAACGGCTGGCAGCTTTTGCTTTAAAGGACTGATAACTTAATTCCAGCGCACACTTCTTGATAATGGCCTGATAGATCCTGTCAATGTATTCCAGGCCCTGCAGGTCTTCATTCTTCTCAAAATCGATAACAGATTGTTGTTTTGTTTTGGTGGAATGAATTTTGTTTTCCAGTCGTTGTACCATGCCACTCAGTTCCTGAAAGTGGCTGAAGCCTTTGAACTGACGCAGTATTTCTAACACCTCCGTGAGCTTACCCAGGTCTTGTTTTGTAAGTGGAATGTTGGTGATGGAGTAGTCAGGATCTTCGTAGGTATAGTACTTTTTGTCCACCACTACGATAGGTGCGTTGTAGCCCAGCTTGTCGCTGCGCATCAGTTGCAGGTCCATCTGAATAGTTCGGGTACTCACGCCTTTATCAATACCCTCATATTCGTAAAGTGCCTCGTTGCAGGCTTCAATAAGGTCTTCCAGGGTCCATTGACGCTGTCGGTTGCTGAGACATTGGTCAATAGTGCGGTACCGGATGAGGGCATTGCGATTAACAGGCATAAGGATAAATATTTTGGTAAAAAAGCATAAATAAGTGCAACTACGCAAATAGACTGCGTAGTTAGGTATTTGGTTTGTAGTGTTTGGTGGTTTGACTGAAGGTACGGAAGTAACCTCCGCGCCAGAAATAGTAGTGTCGGGTGGTAGTAACGTACCAGGGTAGTTACATGTCACCCGATAAAAAGGTCTTATAGCTTAAAAGGAAAAGCCTGCGGTAAAAGTTGACGTTCCGTAGCATGTATGGATGATTTCGTTATTGCTGCGCGCTATAGCGGATAGAATTTGCAGTTGCACCGAAAAACCGCTCTAAAGAAGTTGAGTAGGGAAGCGCATTTAGAGCCATACTGCCCGCAAGGGAATCCCAGTTCGAATCTGGGTAAGGCCGCAAATATTTCTTTACCATGTCAATACGGAAAGGTGAGAGTTGCTTTTTGGTGTTACCGCCATTATTAATAAATTTAAATTCATTCGGTACGATCTGTAAATGAAAGTGCGCTCGTAAGCCAACTCCAAAGACTATGTAAGTAATGAAAATTTTAAAAAAAATCTTTAAGGTTGTCGTTGGACTCATTGGACTGGTGGTCATCACTGTCCTCATCTTGCTTGGGGTCGATGCCTATAGTACCCGTTACCTGAAACCCAATAAGAATAATTCAACAAATGTAGATTCTTACCTTATTAAGAATGTAAATATTATTCCCATGAATATGGACACCGTTTTGACTAATAAAATGGTGTATATCAAAGACGGTGTTATTGAGCAGATTGCAGAAAGCATTGACGTAAGTGATGTTGAAGTGCTGGACGCACACAACAAGTATATGACCCCAGGCCTGATAGACATGCACGTTCATGTTTGGGACAGGTATGAGCTGGGTCTCTATTTGGCCAATGGTGTTACGGCAGTCCGAAATTTATGGGGTATACCCATGCACTTGAGAATTAAAGAAGCGGTAGATAATGACGCAATTATTTCCCCTGCTTTTTTCACTGCTGGTCCCAAGCTCACAGGGCCGGAATTTATCGGTGACGACAATTTGCAGTTAACCAGTCCTGATGAAGCGAAGGCGAAGGTGGTTTCCTATAAAGAAAGGGGTTATGATTTTATTAAGACCTATTATGGCTTAACAGAAGAGCTGTTTGATGCTGTTATTGAACAAGCCAAAGTTTCGGACATGGATGTTGTAGCCCATCCATCGCAAAAGGTACCTTACGCTTATCATTTTAACCCACAAATAAAATCTATTGAACATGCAGAGGATATTGTTCAGCAACCACTCAACTATGAGTTGGATACCACGAAACTCAATGAGGTTGTTGATGATTTTAGACAATCAAAGCACACCTATTTTTGTCCGACTTTGACTGTTTATCACAATATATACCGAATGCTTATTGATGATAACATCCTGACTTCACCGCAACTTCAATACATGAATCCACTGATTAAAATGGTGGATAGTGAGGCCCAATTTGACCGGTGGCATAATACCAGGCTGAGAGATTCAACGATTGTAGGGGATATTAATAATCAACATGAATTTCATTTACAAATCCTTAAGAGACTTCATGATGCAGGGGTACCAATAATTTGTGGAACCGATGCTGGTATTGGCATAACCGCTCCTGGTATTTCCGTTCATCAGGAACTTGCCTTTTATAAAGAGGCAGGACTTTCCAATTATGAAGCTATAAAAACAGCTACAGTAAATGCTTCTCAGACCCATACGATCATGAATAACCTGGGTACTATTGAAGAGGGTAAAGTGGCTAATCTGCTGTTGGTTGATGGTAATCCTTTGACGGAATTGGATGCGTTACAACACCCATCCACTGTTTTTGTGAAGGGAAGACGACTTGACCGAACACTTCTCGATTCATTTGAAGAAAAGGCCATGACTCGCAAGAATTTATTGGCTACAGCATTGAGGTATGCTGAGAACCTGATCGTAGAAAAGTAATTAGGTTAAACCCATACAATTACATCATTTGTGACGTGTGATACTTGTCGTTTATCAAATCCATTTCATTAAATCAACCACCGTCATTTGATAAGTTTTTGAACTTAAAAACGCCAAATAGGGTTTTGCAAAAGTTGAAAAGCGCATTAAGAGATGGAAAATATTGAGTTAGTTCGACTGACTGAAATAGGAAGGTCTGAACTTATTGAATTGATGAATAATCAATTGGTAAGGCGGCAAATGCCATTATTTAATGGTGAGTTTAGTTCCAGTGATTACGAAAAATTTATTGTGAACAAAGAACAATTATGGGCTAAGTATGGATATGGTCCATGGGCTTTTGTTGTAGGGAACAGGTTCGCAGGCTGGGGTGGATTACAACCAGAACAAGGGGAGGCGGATCTTGCACTGGTATTGCATCCTGATTTTTGGGGCCTGGGGAAACAACTGTTTAAAATAATCATCAGAAAGGCTTTTACGGAGATGGCGTTAAACAGTATCACGGTGCTATTCCCTCCAACCAGATCAAACGTGAGTGCGTTGTTGCGGCTTGGGTTCCAAAAGGATAGTGAGTTAATCATCAATGATCATCGATTTATAAGGTACCGGCTGCTGAAGCCGATAAACGAGGTAGGGCAAATAAATTAATTGCTATTTCAGTATGACAAATCTACTCACAGACTACGTAGCGAAATTTATCACCCTGACCAGCGAAGAATCAGAAGAGCTGGTGAAAAATTTTAATGAGGTAAAAATTAAGAAGAAACAATTTATTACCCAGCCCAATTTTACCAGCAGACATCGAAACTTTGTTGTCAAAGGAGCATTCAGATCTTATGTTGTTGATGACAAAGGACAGGAACACACTGTTCAGTTTGCCATTGAAAATTGGTGGATATCGGACTTTAATAGTTTTATTTACCAACATCCAGCAACTCTTTTCATTGTGGCACTGGAAGACAGCACCCTACTGCAACTGGACTATGAAAAGGAACAAGAGCTAAAAAAGAAGAGTCACAAATTCGAAACTTTTTTTAGAATTATTGCAGAGAAGGGGCTGGCCTTTGAGCATAGAAGAATTATTTTCAACCTAACACATTCTGCTGAGGCCAGATACGAAAACTTCCTGCTGAGTTTCCCTCACTTTGTTCAACGAGTTCCGCAATACGCTCTGGCTTCCTACTTGGGAATGAGTGTAGAGTTTTTATCCAGAATCAGAAACAAGAAGGCCATCAGGAAAAGTTGATCCAGATCAATCATTTTTTTTGACCTACATCAATTTTATTCATTTGAGATTGCTCCAGGTTTGTATTGTCAATAACGACAACAAACTAAAACCAAATTTTAAATGGAACATTCTTTAAATGAAATCTTCTCCGCCAAAAATGAATTGGTAAAGAAGGGTCAAATCGTTGAAGCCACGCAAAAGTACTTTGCTGAAAATGCCAAAACATTTGATTTTGATGGAACAGCTACCGTCAATAAGCAGGAAATGCTAAATAAGATGGAAGGCTTCGCCAACGCCATTGAAACTGTAAATGCAATAACGTTGCATAACGCATCTATTGTTGACAACGTGTCTTTCGCGGAATTCACCTTCGACTTTAAGATGAAGGATGGAAGTGATGTACTGTGGCATGAAATCCTCAGGTCTGTTTGGCAAAACGGACAAATTGTAGAGGAACAATATTTTAAATCCTAAACCCATAGTTGATGAGATTTGTAACAAAACAAATACATGCCTACCTGGACTACCCGGTGGCTGTGGCACTCATGGCTTTACCATTTTTGTTGGAATTAGGAACTTCAAATCCACTAGCCCTCCAACTATCGGTGGCTACAGGAATTGCTGCTTTAATACTTACCCTTTTGACAGACCATGAGTTAGGAGTATTTAGAATTATTCCGTACAAAGGACATCTCCTGGTAGATGGTTTGGTTGGGATAATATTTGTGGTCGCGCCTTTTGTGTTTTCATTTCAAGGTTGGGACGCTTACTACTATTGGATTAACGGTGCTGCAGTTCTGACTGTAGTGAGTTTGCATAAACCGGAAATGGCACTATAAAATTTTATTCAAATTATTTAATAACAAATTCTAATATCATGAAATCATTATCATTAATAGCATTGACACTACTTATTTCAACATTGAGTTTCGCTCAGAACTTTAAGGCTAACCATAACACAGATGACAGTAAAATAGCCTTGCAAGGTTACAGCCCAGTTTCCTATTTGGACTTAGGTATTGCCCAAAAAGGCCTCAAAGAGTATAAGTCTACCTACGATGGTTTATCTTATTATTTTACCAGCGAGGATCAGAAAAAGAATTTTGAAAGAAACCCTAAAAAGTATTTGCCTCAGTATGGAGGATTTTGCGCTTTTGGAGTGTCCGTTGGTGCAAAGTTCAGAGTTGATCCCAATAAGTTTGTAGTAGATGAAGGAAAGTACTTTTTATTTCTCTATGATATTGAAGTAGATGCACAACAACTTTGGCTCGCAGGCAACAAGAAAGAACTTATGACTACGGCCGATTCCAATTGGATCAAATTAAGCAAGACCCAATAAATCGTCTTACTATTCCGAACACCTGGAGACTAACCTGTTTCCAGGTGTTCGATAATGGAGTGCCAGACTGGCTGTGCCAGTCATGATATTATTATGTTGCCAATGACGGCACAGTAACCTTGACTATTGTCCTGCATGACTTTTATCAGGTAAATCTGCCGTTAATTCTTTTAAATTGTACCTGTCAAAAATTAAAATATGATGAAGCCAGGAAACTCCATTTTGATCATTTTGTTTGTATTCATGATAGGGGCATGCAATTCAAAAAAAACTCAAAGTGAATCTGCTCCAGAAGTAGCCATCAATTACACTGCGTTGGGAGATAGTATTAGTGTGGCAGCACAGCAAGCATTAATGAAGCAACTGAGTATGGCCATGGAAGCCGGAGGGCCGGAACACGCAGTAATTTTTTGCAGTGAACGCGCCATACCCATTACCGATTCGCTCAGCAATACCTATCAATGTGAGATCCAACGCGTAGCATTGCGCAATAGAAATCCGGACAATGCTGTTACAACAGAAGATAAAGTAGTGTATGATGACTTTGCCGAAGGCTTGGCCAGTGGATCAGCTCTGCAGCCCCAAGTGGTTGAACAGGAGAAAGCGATGTTATTTTATAAACCCATTGTACTGGGTATGCCTGCGTGTTTGAAATGCCACGGGAAACCTGATGATCTTGATCCCAATGCGTTGGCCGCTATTCAGTCTCGATATCCCAATGACAAAGCCGTGGACTTTAGTATGGGGCAGCTGAGAGGCATGTGGAAAATCCAATTCAATAGGCGATCAGAATGATAGGCTTTCTGTAAGGGCCTACCGCAAGGAGGGTGATTACCTTTCAATAGTGGCAGTTTTTCTTCTCACTCATAGAAATCTACAAAACATTTTACAACCGCCTGTAAAGGAGTTGATTCAGTAACCTATAAGGTTTTTTTATGTTGCTTATTGAAACCAAATAAAAATCATGAAGAATAGTTTAATCACTCTCGTAACCGTTTTACTTGTTACTGTTGCTACTCATGCACAAACCTGGAAAATTGATCCCAACCATACCAGTATCATGTTCAATGCGAAACATTCCGGAATATCATTTGTGAATGGAAGATTCATGGAATTTGAGGCTACTGTGGAAGGCGGAACGCCTGAAGATTTTACCGGGGCAAAGGTTACTTTTACCGCACAGGTAGGAAGTGTGAGCACAGGAGCTGAGGGGCGCGACAAGCATTTGAAGACGGCTGATTTTTTTGATATGGAAAATCATCCCACCATCAGTTTTGTGAGTAAGTCATTTACCAAATCAGGCGACAATAAATACAAAGTTGTTGGTGATTTAACCATGAGGGGCAACACCAAATCGGTGGAACTTACTGCTACACACATTGGATCTACCAAAACCAGAGATGGTCGCAATAGTGTAGGTTTTCAGTTGATCGGCAATGTGGACAGAAACGATTTTGGCGTTTCAGGCGCTGCAGGTTCAGTAGCACCGATAATTGAAATGCTATGTAACGTGGAAATGGCGGAGCAGAAATAACTTTGGACTTAAGGTCTAGAGTCTTTTATTTGGAGGCCTGACCAAAACTAGTAAAACAAGTTAACTTATTATCCAACATTAAATGTTTACATCTTATAAGTACGAGTCGTTAGGGCTCGTACTTTAATACCCTAAATGATCTATATCTAATTACATCACCCGATTCTTGCTGACTTTTAATCTTGAGGGTCAAGATCGCAAGTTTCGGGTTCAATGGAATGAGTTCATCGAATAGTTTTGATTCAAAAAAACTAATCGCCATGAAAATCATTTTACAAGCCCTATTAATTTTACTTCTTAGTACTTGTTCCATTTTAGCTCAGGATACTTTTCAACCTCCAGTTGACCTACCTCATGTGGACGCACAAGTAGTCAAAGGAGAAATTAAAATTGATGGCATACTGAAAGAGGGTGATTGGGAAAGTGCCAAGCCTATCACAAATTTCACTCAAATAGAACCATGGCAGGGTGAAGCAAGCCGCTATCCTTCTGTTGTACGCATACTCTTTTCATCGAAATACCTTTATGTTGGTGTTTTTTGTAAAGATACTCTGGGAAGGGGTGCTATCCGTGTACCTGACATGATGCGTGACTTCAACTGGCGCGCACATGATACTTTCGCCATTGCATTCGATGG
Source organism: Cyclobacteriaceae bacterium (assembly GCA_039971015.1). Lineage (GTDB taxonomy): Bacteria > Bacteroidota > Bacteroidia > Cytophagales > Cyclobacteriaceae > ELB16-189. Next base: position 130,024 of record JBDVKV010000009.1, on the reverse strand, counting down.
TTTTAATGATCATCGAAACAGCATAACATTCGCGACCAACCCCTATGGAGTGCAAAAAGATTATTTGTCTTTCGATGACATTTTTTTTGATAGCGATTGGAATGGTTTATGGAAGGTAAGAACCTCTATCACTGCTGAAGGTTGGTATGCAGAGTTCCAGATTCCTTGGAAAACGCTGCGGTATAGCAAACCATCAGGTAACGTCAGTCCGATTTGGAATATCAATTTCCTGAGATTGCGAAGAGCTACCAATGAAATCTCAGCATGGTCTGCCTACCCTCGCTCTTTTGGGTTCAATAGGATGGAGTACGCTGGTGTGCTTAATCAACTTGCGCCACCCAAGCCAGGTACTAACGTCCAATTCAATCCTTATACTATGGTTTCTGGAAATCAAACTTATGATGGGAGCGGAGAAAAGTTTGAGTCCACAGGTGTGAAAGCGGGTGGTGAATTGAAATGGACAATGAACTCCAACACAACACTTGATTTCACGGTAAATACAGATTTTGCCCAGGCTGATGCCGACATACAAGTAAATAATGTGAGTCGTTTTTCCATTCTGTTTCCTGAGAAACGCCAGTTTTTTCTGGAGAATTCTTCTTTATTCAGCCCAAGCATAGTGAGTGGAAAGACGGGTGGCAATATGCAATTTCTTCCTTTCTTTAGTCGAAGAGTAGGGCTAAGTAGTGTCGGTCGTCCACTACCGGTGGAAGAAGGACTTCGATTAGTCAGTCGAAATGCCAAACAAAGTATTGGCGTGATGGCACTACATCAGGGTAGCGTAGATACGTTGCCTAATGCCAATATTTTTGTTGGCAGGTATTCCAAAAACTTCGGAAGCAAAGTACGATTGGGTTCAATGGCGACTTATAAATCTGAAGCTAATGGAAATGTAAATGCGCTAGGTAGTTTAGATGGGTTTATCCGCTTTGATGCAGCCCAGTCTCTAAACTTTTTGGTAGCAGGTTCGACTACAGAAAATTCAAATTCTGGAATAGGAGGCTACGCCCAATACTTTTACACCAGCAACAAGTTTACAGCCTGGTGGACGGAGTCACTGATTTCAGAAGGCTTTGACCCAGCATTAGGATTTATTTCCAGAAGTAATGTGATTGGGACTACGCCAGGAATAACTGCAAACCTCCGTGGTAATGGCCTACCTTTCTCAAATATAATTCGGTCGTATCAACCGGGGGTGTCTGCTAATATTTTTCATCAGGCATCTACCCGCAACATGACTGAATCTGAGATAAAGGTCACACCCTTCTGGATTGAGATGCAAGACGGAGGATATTATGGATTCAGCACCAACATTATCACTCAGGATTTGCTGTCTGACTTTATGCCCTTAGGGTTGACTATTCCCAAAGGACGTTATAATTATCAAAGGTATACACTAGATGCAGGGTTTGATCCCTCTAGGAAGCTATCGTACACCTTTCAGCATGGCTTTGGAGATTACTATGATGGAAAATTAACCACTACCAATTTGTCGATCTCCTTAGTGCCTATTCCTCATATTTCAATTAAGGGAAGTGTAAACATAAATCGTTTCAAAGCAGTAGGTGCTGAGCAAGGTGAGAAGGAGGTGACATTGTATACCTTACAAACCCGGTTCGCCATTAACCCACGAGTGCAATTGATTAGTCTTTACCAAAGAAGTAACACGAACTTGGAATCTTATAATATTCGTTTGGCGTGGGAGTTTCAACCCTTGTCCTATTTCTATTTGGTGCTGAATAGCAGGGAAACCCTACATGGAAACCTGGAAGCCAGGGAACAACAAGGGATAGTAAAGTTGAGTTTTTTAAAGCAGTTCTAGTAAATCTTTGTAGAAGCTTATAAGATCACCATGAAAACAGCTCTAATATTAATTGACCTTCAAAATGACTATTTCAAAAATGGAAAAATGGAACTTTTTAAACCAGAGGAAGCAGTTAAAAAAGCACAATTGATTCTCAAGTACTTTCGCAAAAGAGAAATGCCAGTCATTCACATTCAGCATCTATCGAATAGACCTAATTCAACGTTTTTCCTCCCAAACACATACGGGGCAACAATTCATCAAAGTGTTGAACCCATCAACGGAGAAAAAATAATTACAAAAATTTACCCTAATAGTTTTAGAGGTACAGAACTTCTATTTCATTTAACGACCTTGGGAGCAGAAAAATTAGTAATTGCTGGAATGATGACGCACATGTGTGTGGATGCAACCGTGAGAGCAGCAAAAGATTACGGATTTGAATGTATTGTAGTAGGGGATGCATGCGCTACTAAGAGTCTTGAGATCTATGGACAAACAGTAAGTGCTATCGCAGTACAAAAGGCATTTTTAGGAGCGCTCAATTACTTTTACTCCACGGTATTGACCGCAGAACAATATTTAACCCAATAATATTTTCCAAGATTTCTTGCGCAGCCACATAACTGCGTATATTTTTGCAGTCAAATAGCTGCATATATGGAGTTAAGAAGAGATGTATTCCAAGCCATTGCTGACCCTACCAGGCGGGCCATCATTACTTTAGTGGCACTTCACGCCATGACACCTTCAGCCATAGCCCAGAACTTTGATTCATCGCGACAAACTATTTCTAAACACATACAGATCCTTACAGCTTGTGAGCTGCTCAAGCAGGAGCAGAGTGGCAGGGAGATTTACTATCATCTTAATCCAAAAAAGCTAAAAGAGATAGCAGACTTTATTGAGCCGTACCGGCAACTGTGGGACAAACGATTTAATAAACTGGAATCCGTCATGAAAAAATACACATAGCATGGAGCGAAAAACTAAAATTGAAGCGGCAGAAGATAAGCAGGAAATCTTGATCACTCGGGAGTTTGATTTGCCTTTAGAGTTGCTGTTTAAAGCCTACGTAGAACCGGACATCGTAGAGCAGTGGATGGGCACAAGGGTATTAAAACTTGAAAACAGACCCCACGGGAGTTGGCAGTTTGTAACCACAGACCCCATGGGCAATAAACATGGGTTCAACGGTGTGATTCATGAGTTTCAACCCAACCAAAAAATCACCCGAACCTTTGAAATGGAAAACTCTTCCTTTCCTGTTCAGTTAGAATTTCTGCAGTTTGATACCATGACGGATGCTACCAGTAAGCTGACGATGCAAATTGTTTTTAAATCTGTTGAAGACAGGAACAATATGTTGAAGTTACCTTTTGCAAAAGGAATCAATATGGCGCATAACAGATTACAAGACATTGTCACTCAACTCAAATAATATGTCAAAGAGAAATAAAATCATTTATTGGATAGCCACAATATGGTTGTCATTGGGGATGGTATCAACCGGTATTGTCCAAATAATTAAGATGGAAGAAGAAGTGGAACTCATTATCAATAAATTGGGGTATCCTGCTTATTTTCTTACTTTGCTAGGGGTATGGAAATTATTAGGGGTAGTAGCCGTACTCGTTCCTAAGTTTCCCTTGGTAAAGGAATGGGCTTACGCAGGTTTCTTTTTTGCCATGTCAGGTGCGGTGTATTCGCATTTGGCTGTGGGAAGTGGGGCGGTTGATTTTTTTGGTCCGTTATTACTGATCGTGCTTACTATAATTTCCTGGTACTTTAGACCATCAGATCGAAAGGTTGTTACTGCTTAACAAGAAGTTATGATTTCCAACGTGGATTTTTTCTTTAATAAAGAAAGCAAGTGGAAGAAAGAGTATGCCCAGTTGAGATCCATCATTCTTGCTTGTGGACTGAATGAAGAATTAAAGTGGGGTAAACCGTGCTATACCTTCAATGGCAATAATGTGGTGCTGATCCATGGCTTTAAGGAATACTGTGCGTTGCTCTTCCATAAAGGAGCCCTCTTAAAAGACACACATAAAATCCTCATTCAACAAACGGACAATGTGCAGTCGGCACGTCAGATTCGCTTTACTGACCTGAAAGAAATAATAAAACTAAAAGCGACATTGAAAGCCTATGTATATGAAGCCGTGGAAGTGGAACGCGCAGGATTAAAAGTGAAGTTGAAAAAGACCGCTGAATTCCCTATGCCTGTTGAATTTAAAGAAGCATTGAAAGATGCCGAATTGAAAGCTGCTTTTAAAGCATTGACACCTGGAAGACAACGGGGATACCTGCTTTACTTCTCTCAAGCCAAACAATCCAAAACCCGCATAGCCAGAATCGAGAAAAGTATACCCGATATATTTGAGGGCAAAGGCTACAATGAACGTTAATGTTTAGTAATACTCTATGGCAAAGAAGATCGTAAAAAATTTATCCATTCCACAGATGAAAGAATTACTGGGGGTATTAAAAACACGCTTTGAAGCGAATATGAATCGGCATAAAGGTATAGCGTGGAGTAAAGTTCAGGCCAAATTGGAAACACGCAAAGACAAGCTTTGGTCATTAAGTGAAATGGAAGCTACAGGAGGAGAACCTGATGTGGTAGGGTACGATAAGAAGAAAGATGAGTTTTTGTTTTATGATTGCTCTCCGGAAACTCCCAAAGGCCGCAGAAGTGTTTGCTACGACAGGGAAGGGCTGGAGTCAAGAAAGGAACACCGCCCTAAGAACAGTGCGGTAGATATGGCGGTTGACATGGGCACAGACCTGTTAACCGAAGAACAATATCGTGCCTTGCAACAATTGGGACCTTTCGACACCAAGACTTCAAGTTGGTTGCAAACTCCGGATGCCATAAGAGCACAGGGTGGTGCCATCTTCGGTGATTTCCGTTATGGGCAAGCATTTGTATATCACAATGGAGCACAATCGTACTATGCGGTGCGTGGTTTTCGTGGCGTGCTGCGGGTCTGAGTATCGTCATGGCGAACGAAGTGACCCAAAACGGAAGTTTGGAATTACTTCACTCCACTGACTACTTCCTTGGATTTCTTCCACCTCCCAAATCCAAAATAGAATAGAGTAGTGGCTATAAAAAAAATCCCAAGGGCTCTATATTCATTAAACGGTACATAGGAGAGCACCCAAATCAGTACGATTAAAGCTAGGATGGGAACTAACAATCCTCCGGGCACTTTGAACATGGGCGGATTGGACACATTGGGTTTTATTCTGTTTTTGATCATGGCCAATACCACACCAAGGTAGATGATCAGAATGGAAGAACTGGCCAGGATGGCTAATGTTTTGAATCCACCACTTATTGCCATAATAAACATGATACTACAATAAATAATAATGGACATGTGCGGTGTCTTGTATTTTGGATGAACACGGCTCAGTACTTTCGGTAGTAATCCATCTTGAGAAGCAGCAAAGGGCAATCTGGAAGTAGCCATGATATCTCCACCTATTACTCCGTACATAGAAATAACTCCGGTAGCTATTAACAGGGTACCTCCAACAGGGCCTACTAAACGAATAGCTACCTCTGCAAGAGGGGCTTCCTTGAAAAGTGCCAACTCAACTCCTAGTATGCCAGTGGCTACAAATTGTATGAGCAGGTAGATGACCAATATGCCAATGATTCCCATGAAAATACCCCGAGGTATAGTTTTTCCTGGATTCTTCATTTCACCACTGATATTCAAGGCGGTTTCTGAACCTTGAAAAGCAAAAAAGAGCAACAAGCAAGCTGCTCCAAAGGTAGGTATATCAGAAAGGGGAGTCATTGTCAGATTTCCGGATTTGAGGTTGAACATTCCAATCACCACAAGTAATACTAAAGGAGTAAGTTTTAGGGCGGTCAGTATGATCACCATTCTGACTCCGGACTTTACACCGCGAATATTGACAATGGCAAATAGGGCTATGACAACAAAAATGAAAATCAAACGAAACCAGTACTCGCTAAAGATGGGAAACCAAATTCCCAACATGTCGGACATCGCGTTGAGAATGGCTGCATCTGAAAGAATAGTATATCCAAACCAGAATAACGTATTGGATAAAAATCCAGCCAAGGGGCCAAAAGTATCTCCAATCATAGTATATGCTCCACCAGTACTATTCACTTTGCTCCCCATTTCAGCAAAGCACAACATGACGAGTCCCATCAAAAGGGAGCAAAATAGATAAGCCATAAAACTCATGGCACCTAGATACCCTGCGACATAGGCCGGCAATACAAATATACCCGTTCCGATGGTCATGTTAATGGCGTTGATAGCGAGTGATCCCGCTCCCAATTGCCGTGTTAATCCTGAATTGTCTTTTGAAGTCATTTGGTAAGATAAGCCATTATAATCAGAGCCGAGGTTTTCGGCTGTCATTTTAATTCTACTTAGAATCAGTCTTAGAGGACGCTGTCTATTAATAAGTTTTTCCTACGTATTTGATGACGGGCTAGAAGTAATTAATCTGTTTCATTGCTACTCCAAGCACAAAAAAAATGGCCTCCAATACGGAAGCCACCTTTCTTTACAATATAAATACAACTTTTACTTCAGGTCAAAACGGTCAAGGTTCATCACCTTATCCCATGCTGCCACAAAGTCTTTAACAAATTTATCCTTACCGTCTACACAGGCATATACTTCTGCAAGTGCACGCAGTTCAGTATTGGAACCGAAAATAAGATCGGCACGGGTACCCGTCCATCTTACTTCACCTGTTTTGCGGTCGCGTCCCTCAAATACATTTTGTGCATCGGAAGTGGCTGACCAGGTGGTGCTCATGTCCAATAGATTCACAAAGAAATCATTGGTCAATGTCTCAGGATCTGAAGTAAACACACCATGTGGGGAATGATCGTAGTTGGTATTCAACACACGCATACCACCAACAAGAACAGTCATCTCTGGTACGGTCAAGGTGAGCAGTTGTGCTTTGTCCACCAGCATCTCCTCGGCCGATGCTTTATGCTTGGGCGCATAGTAGTTGCGGAATCCATCGGCAGCAGGCTCTAGTGCAGCAAATGATTCTACATCTGTTTGCTTTTGGCTCGCATCAGTGCGTCCTGGCGTGAAAGGAACTTTGATACTCTTACCGGCATTCTTGGCCGCCTGTTCAACTCCTGCACATCCACCCAGTACGATCAGGTCGGCAAGGGACACCTTCTTACTAAACCCTTTTTGAATTTTAGTAAGTTCCTTGATCACTTTTGCCAGTTGATCCGGGCTGTTGACTTTCCAACTCTTCTGGGGTTCTAATCGAATCCGTGCTCCACTAGCACCACCACGCTTATCTGAACCGCGGAAGGTGGAAGCTGATGCCCAGGCAGTAGCTACCAATTGAGAAACAGAAAGTCCTGAGGCAAGTATTTTTTTCTTCAGTGCCGCGATGTCCTTTTCATTGATAGGCTTAGTGGTAACGGCAGGAATTGGATCTTGCCAAATGAGTTCTTTACCTGGAACCTCATCTCCTAAATAACGGGAGATCGGCCCCATGTCGCGGTGTGTTAATTTGAACCACGCTTTGGCAAACACATCAGCAAATTTCCTCGGGTTCTTATGGAATGCCTTGGAAATAGGCGCATAGATAGGATCCATCTTCAACGCCATGTCAGCCGTAGTCATCATAAGTGGCTGTGTTTTGGAGGCATCACCCGCTCTTGGTGCCTGCTTTGCTTTCGAGGCAGCTGTGGGCGTCCACTGGTGTGCGCCAGCCGGACTCTTGGTCAATTCCCAATCGTAGCCTAGCAATACACTAAAGTATTCATTGTCCCACCGTGTAGGGTGGGGTGTCCACGCACCTTCAATACCACTGGTAATGGTGTCATCTCCGTGTCCGCTGCCAAATGTATTTTTCCATCCTAGACCCATTTCTTCCATAGGGGCACCTGCAGGTTCTCTTCCTACATATTTGGCAGGATCAGCAGCACCGTGTGCTTTTCCAAAGGTGTGTCCTCCTGCTACCAGCGCTACAGTCTCTTCATCGTTCATGGCCATGCGACCAAAGGTTTCACGAATATCGATGGCCGATTTTAACGGATCAGGATTGCCATTAGGACCTTCCGGGTTGACATAAATCAATCCCATTTGCACAGCACCTAAAGGATTTTCCAATTCGCGGTCACCGGTATATCTTTTGTCTCCCAACCACTCTGTTTCTGCTCCCCAGTAAATATCTTGTTCAGGTTCCCACACATCTTCGCGTCCTCCAGCAAAACCAAATGTTTTGAAGCCCATGGATTCCAAGGCAACATTACCAGCAAGGATCATTAAATCGGCCCATGAAATCTTCTTACCATATTTTTGTTTGATTGGCCATAGCAACAATCTTGCTTTGTCCAGGTTGCCATTGTCAGGCCAGCTGTTAAGCGGAGCGAATCGTTGACTGCCAGATCCCGCACCACCACGGCCGTCCTGTATGCGATAGGTACCAGCAGAGTGCCATGCCATCCTGATAAAGAGAGGCCCATAATGTCCATAATCTGCAGGCCACCAATCCTGTGAGTCGGTCATCAGTTGGGTTAAGTCTTTTTTAATCGCTTTAAGGTTAAGCTTTTGGAATTCTTTCGCATAGTTAAAATTTTTGCCCATTGGATTGGAAAAGGGGGCATGCTGACGAAGGATGTTCAGGTTCAACATGTTGGGCCACCAATCCCGATTGGAAGTCCCGCCACCTGCGGTGTATTTTACTTCTCCACCATGAAAAGGACACTTGGCTTCTCCGTTGGTACTATAAGATTTACTTGACTTCTTGGTCTTCTCCATATGCAATTGATTATTGTTTTGTTAAGTAATATAAGGCCTTAATGCCGACTGTTATTCAAGAATACAACAGTCTGATCAATAAATCAAATTGATTATTTTTATGATCATATAACTAATATCTATGACTTTAACTCAATTGGAATACATTGTAGCACTGGATACTTACCGGCATTTTGTGCTGGCGGCTGAAAAGTGTTTTGTGACACAACCAACGCTCAGCATGCAAATTCAAAAACTGGAGGAAGAACTGGGGGTAAAGATTTTTGACCGGACGAAGCAACCTGTTATTCCCACAGAAATTGGAATTAGTATTATCGCACAGGCAAGGGTATCGCTTAGGGAAGCAGATATGATCAAGCAACTTATCAGCGATCAGAAGGATGCCCTTAGCGGGGAATTGCGGATCGGTATTATCCCCACATTGGCTCCGTATCTGTTACCCCCTCTTTATAAGTACATGACAGAAAAGTATCCTCAACTCAAACTGGTGATTAAAGAGACGATTACAGAAGAGGTCATTCACGAATTGAAAAACAGCAGGTTGGACTGTGGTATAGTAGTGACTCCTTTAAAAGACCAGGCCATTAAAGAAGATGTTTTGTTTTATGAAGAACTGTTTGTTTATGTCTCCAGGAAAAATGCGTTGTACGATAAGAAGTATGTACTGGCCGGAGAGATTGATCCCAATCAACTGTGGTTGTTGGAGGAAGGGCATTGTTTCCGCTCGCAGGTATTGAACTTGTGCGAATTGAGAAGAAGCAGTGACTTCAATTTTAAATACGAAACGGGCAACGTAGAAACATTGAAACGGATGGTGGACAAAAGTGATGGCATTACGATATTACCAGAACTTGCCGTTATGGAATTGAGCAAAAGCCAACACAAGTTAATAAAGCGATTAAAGGAACCCAGACCAGCCCGTGAGGTAAGTTTGGTGATCCATAGGGATCACATCAAGACGAAATTGATTAAGACATTAAAAGAAGAAATTTTGAATATAGTACCAGCAGCTATGCAAAAGTTGAAGGATAAAAAAATAGTGGAGATCAATTATTGAGCAGAATCTTGTTCGTCATTACGAACTGATGCACTAGATTGAGAGATGGAGCGAAGTAATCTCAGGGTACGAGGTTCATCATCCATTCAGGAGATTGCTTCTCCCGAATTCTTCGGGATCGCAATGACATGTATAATTTAAAGTGCAACACAATCTCAAATCTTGCTCGTCATTACGAGCTGACGCGCAGGCATGTGAAATGGAGCGAAGTAATCTCAGGATACGAGGGTCATCCTCCATCCAGCAGTCTCAAAAATCTGTTCGTCATTGCGAACGAAGTGAAGCAATCTCCCAAAGCGAGTGCGAATCATTAAGGGATCGCCACTCCGCCAGCTGGCGGATCGCGATGACGGTCTTATAAGATTTTTGAGACAGCCTCTAATATCTTACTTATCCAACCAGTACTTACCTAAATGACTGTTCCTTCTCGGAATTAAAATCCAATCCTTCGCTCTGCCATCAATGAACCTCATGCCATCCTTGGTGTAGACTGCATCTTCTTCCATAGATACACTGAGTTTATTGTTGCCAAATTCAGCAACAGGCACTTGTGCATTCAATTCAATGGAGTAAGCCGTGTTCTCGTACAACGGCCATTCTCCTTCTCCTTTTACGAACTCCTGCTTTTCGACATACGCAGTGGTGGGCCCTGCACCGTGACCGTGGTAGCCAATAGGATGGGAGTAGAGTGTGCCGTCAATCCCTTCATTCTTCATGATTTTCAGTGCTTCCAATACCATGTCGTTACCGGTTTTTCCGGTGGCAAAGGTGGAGACCTGTATGTCCTGTAAACGATTACTCACTGCAAGTGCTTTCTTTAAGTAATCAGGCACATCGGTTTCTCCGGGTCTCAGCACATAAGCATTCTCCTGAGTATCGGTATTCAGTCTCAAATACGTAATTCCGAAATCACACCAAAGCATATCACCATGTTGAATGACTTCTTCATTGTTGCTGTAGCTTTCGATGATGTTCTTCTCTTTGTTGTAACGCTGTATGCTCACGGAAGGGAAGAACCACGTAGTGAGTTTTAGTTCTCTGATTCGCTCTCTCATCCACCAGCGTACGTCTGTTACTGTAGTAGCACCGGGAGTAATCACTTCCTGTGAAAAAGCTTCTGCAATGATGGTATGCGCGATGTTACCCGCTGTTTCATACAAAGCTATTTCACGTTCTGTTCTGGTTTCCAACCAGCGAACAGCCAATCCACCACCTTCAACAATACGACTCTGGTATTTTTTAGGCAAGCGCTGCATCAGATTGCGGTACTCCGTGGTAGACAGTCCATCCGCATGTTTGAAGTCCTCTGAAATGTTGAGGGAAATTTTCTTGGGATCTTTGTTTCCTATAAAAGTGATCAATGCATTCCATTGATCATCTTCATACCACTTCGGTGGATTCTCTTTAGGTGTCCAGGCGCTGGTATAACCCGGCATGCCATGCTTTTGAATATAATAACGCTCCACCGGTTTTCCGGGAGCGGGCTGATAAAAAGCAATGATGGTTCTGCGTCTGGCGGTGATCCAGGTAGAAGGTCGCATGGACCAGAACACCGGGTCTTCATTGTATTCTCTGTTGATGACCAACCACATGTCCACACCTTGTTGTTCCATCAACTTTGGTAGCAAGTTGGTGAGGCGGTCTTCGAGGATTTCATCCATGACCTCAGCTCTTTCCTTCAGTGAAAGAAGTTGCGGCATTTCTTGCTGGGCAAACGCAGACAGTGTGCACAGGCTAAGTATCAGATAGGTTAAGTTTCTTTTAATCATACGGTTTAGATTTTTTTAAATGTCCTAAAATGCACCAGGGTAAACAATATAAGTTTATACCAGCGGGTGCATAAGTGTAAAGTCAAAAAAAAGAAGAACCGCGTTTCTGAGCCAGCCTGCGCGTAGCCTCGCCTGCCTATAACTATGTGCTGGCGGGCGCTTCGGCAAAGGCAGGCGTAAGCGAAGAATCTCTTCACGATGGAAGCCCTTCGCTAAGGGATGCTTCGCTTTCACTCAGCATGACGATACTTTTTTTGACTTGGGGAGTTTGCCTTCGGTCGGTGTTATCACCGATCCGAAATGATCCTCAATCCTGAATCTTACTTCTCCAACCAGTACTTACCCAAGTGTTCGTTCCTTCTCGGAATCAAAATCCAGTCCTTGGCACGACCATCGATGAACCTCACGCCCTCTTTGGTATAGATCGCATCTTCTTCCATAGCAATGCGAATCTTCTGGTTACCAAATTCAGCAATAGGCACTTGCGCATTTAACTCAATAGAGTACGCGGTGTTCTCATACAAGGGCCACTCTGCTGCTCCTTTGATGAACTCCTGTTTTTCTGACAGTCCGATGGTAGGGCCTGCACCATGACCATGGTATCCGATCGGGTGAGAATACAATGTGCCGTCAATGCCTTCCTTTTTCATCTGCGCCAGCGCTCCCAGTGTAAGGTCATTACCAGTTTTACCGGTAGCGAACTGAGCAATCTGAATGTCTTGTAAACGATTGGTGACAGCAAGTGCTTTCTTTAAGTAGTCAGGCACATCGGTTTCTCCAGGTCTTAATACATATGCATTCTCTTGTGTGTCGGTATTCAATCTCAAATACGTAATCCCGAAATCACACCACAACAGGTCACCATGTTGAATGACTTCTTCATCATTCCTGTAACTGTTAACAACATTGTTCTCCTTATCGTAACGCTGGATGGTGACAGAGGGGAAGAACCAGGTAGTCAATTTCAGTTCACGAATGCGTTCGCGCATCCACCAACGTACATCTGTTACTGTAGTGGCTCCAGGTGTAATCACTTGTTGTGAAAATGCTTCAGCGATAATCGAGTGGGCAATATTGCCAGCTTGCTCGTACAACGCAATTTCGCGTTCTGTTCTGGTTTCCAACCAACGCACAGCCAGTCCACCACCTTCTACAATTCGACTTTGGTATTTTTTGGGTAAGCGTTGCATCAGGTTGCGATAATCGGTGGTGGCCAATCCATCCGCGTGTTTAAAATTCTCTGAAATGTTTAAAGAGAGTTTCTTCGGGTCTTTGTCCCCGATCAAAGTAATCAACGCATTCCATTGATCATCTTCATACCATTTGGCCGGACTTTCTTTTGGCGTCCATGCACTTGTATAACCGGGCATGCCATGTTTCTGTATATAATAACGTTCCACCGGTTTTCCTGGAGCGGGCTGATAAAAGGCGATGATGGTTCTGCGTCTGGCATTGATCCAGGTAGAGGGTCGCATGGACCAGAATACCGGATCTTCGTTGTACTCCCGGGTAATGATCAGCCACATGTCCACACCTTGTTCTTCCATTAATTTTGGTAACAGGTTGGTGAGGCGATCTTCAAGGATTTCATCCATCACCACGGCTTGTTCCTTCATCGGAAGCACATCGGGCATTTGTTGCTGACCAAAAACAGCCAGCGTTGAAAAAATAAGTAGCAGATAGGTGGAGTAGCGTTTCATCATAAGGTTTAGATTTTTTTAAATGTCCTAAAATGCACCAGTGTATACAATAAAAGTTTATACCAGCGGGTGCGTTGTTACACTCGTTTGATTTTCTATGATTTGGAATGTGTGTAATAGGGGGTGCTTCAAATCTTGCTCGTCATTACGAGCTGAAGCGCTGGAAGTGGAGTGGAGTGAAGTATTCCTATACTTCCTGACTCTAATCTAGATGTAACTGTATTTGAAACTCTTCGCTTATGCTCTGAGTGACGTGAGCTTCGAACTGAGACTCTTGACCTGTTGAAGAATCAGCAGGCAATACACAACGTCATTCAGAGGGAGGACGCAGGACGACCGTGGAATCTTGTTCCTGACTCCTCTACGAATTTTCACCCTTCATTGAGGAGATTGTCTGCCTACGCGTAGCCGCTTCGACAAAGTCAGGCTTCTCCCGAATTCTTCAGGGACGCAATGAAGTGTGTTACTATGAGTATTAGATTAGCAAGATGAAGTCAAAAAAAAGAAGAACCGCTTTTCTGAGCGGCAGCGAAGAATCTCTCCACAATGGAATCTCTTCGCCAAAGGATGCTTCGCTTTCGCTCAGCATGACGGTATTTTTTTTGACTTCATCCACCCCCAAGTCTCTCCACTACTTTTTCTATATTTGTCCAAATGAAAATCTTCTGCCTGATACTTTCATTGTCCGTACTGCTGTTGTCGACAGTGCCCTGCTGTGATGACAACTGCGAAGAGGAACAGGTAACTACAGAACAAGCAGACAATCACGATGAAAGCACGGAGAGTTGTTCGCCCTTCCTTACCTGTGGTGTATGCACAGGCTTTGCCACCTTATACAACAACCTCAACATTGAACCCGCTGAAGAAGAAAATAGCGTCAACACAAGTCATTCTGCAGTTCTACTCGTTGAGAATAATTTCGCTACAATATGGCAGCCGCCCAAGATCGTTAATACCTAAGCACTTTCATTGACCGATCCTCGGTTAACCTATTTTCTTACGTATTAACATTTTACCCATAATGAAAAAAGCAATTTTGTCATTACTGACAACTTTAGTAATAAGCGCTGCATGCGCACAAAACAATTTTACAGCATTCATTAAAGACAGCGAAACCAATGAGCCACTGGTAGGGGCTACTGCCATAGTACAGGGCACCAGCATGGGTGCCACTGCCGATGTAAACGGACTTGTAGAGATCAATGATGTACCCAATGGCCAACAGACCATTGAGTTTCGGTTCATCGGATTTGAACCTCAACGAAAGACTTTTCAGTTTCCATTGTCCTCAACTGCTCCCATAGAAATCCTGTTGGAGCACGGCCATGAAGAAATGGAAGAGGTGATCATTACCGCCACACGCTCCAGTCGGTTCATTGAAGATATTCCCACCCGGGTGGAAGCCATCTCTGGAGAGGAACTGGCGGAAAAGGGAAACATGAAGCCGGGGGATATCAGAATGTTACTAAATGAAAGTACGGGTATCCAGACCCAACAGACTTCTGCTACTTCTTATAACTCCAGCATTCGTATCCAAGGACTGGATGGAAAGTACACGCAGATCCTGCGCGATGGTATGCCGTTGTACTCCGGATTTTCAGGCGGATTGAGTTTGCTTCAGATCGTGCCATTGGATCTGCAACAGGTTGAGGTGATCAAAGGCGCATCCTCTACATTATATGGTGGTGGTGCCATTGCCGGATTGGTCAACCTTGTTTCCAAAGCACCTACAGAGGACAAAGAATTGAATCTAATGTTCAACGGAACCTCTGCCAAGGGTTTGGATGCCAGCGCCTTCTACGCGCAAAAGTTTGATAAAGTAGGCACAACCGTATTTGCCTCCTATAACCACGGTACGCCTTACGATCCTGCGGACATTGGGTTGACGGCTATCCCGAAGTTTGATCGATATACCTTCAACCCCAAACTCTATGTGTACCTTAATGAAAACACCACATTCAATGTTGGGTTGAACACTGTCTTTGAAGAAAGAGTGGGTGGAGACATGAACTATGCAGAGGGAAATTCTACAACCGGCCACTTTGAGGAAAATAGCACTACTCGTTTCAGTACCCAGGCAGGACTCGACCATGAGTTCGACAACAACCGCAAACTCACATTTAAAAACAGTGTAAGTTATTACGACCGAGGCATTAAGATTCCTTCTTATGAATTCTCTGGTGTACAATTGTCTTCGTTCAGTGAATTAGCTTATAATCAACGCGGAGAACAATCAGAATGGGTGGCAGGTTTGAATGTATGGACAGACCAGTTCACGCAGGATAATGTAGCGCCTGCGCAAGCGGTGGACTACGACTACAATACATTCGGTGCGTTTGTTCAGAATACCTGGAATGCTTCTGAAGTGCTGACCCTGGAAACAGGCCTGCGTGGTGATTACCAAAGTGAATACGGGTTCTTTGCCTTGCCGCGGATTTCAGCCATGTTCAAACCACACCCCAAATTCACGGCAAGGGTAGGCGGTGGACTGGGCTATAAAGCGTCCACGGTGTTTACGGAAGATGCAGAGCGCTTACAATTCCAGAATGTGCTGCCCATCAATACCAATACCACAAGAGCAGAAAAATCAACAGGAGGGAACCTGGATTTCAATTACAAAACACCTTTGTCGGACAACATGACGTTCAGCATCAATACGCTGTTCTTCTATACACAGATTGACAACCCGCTGATACTGACCTCCACAGGCAGTGTTTATGAATACCAGCAACCCACTGGAAACATTGACACAAAGGGCATTGAAACCAATGTGAAGCTGACCTACAATGACTTTAAACTATTCATTGGGTATACCCTTGCTGACGTGAACGAACACTATAACGGCACTACTACTACTTTCCCTTTGGTGGCGAAGCATCGCCTCAACAACGTGTTGATGTATGAGATAGAGGAGAAGCTGAAAATCGGATTGGAAGGTTACTACTTTAGCGAACAGCTACTCAATGATGGTGCTGTTGGAAAGTCCTATTGGATATTTGGGTTGATGACCGAGAAGCTGTGGGAGAACTTTTCCTTGTTCCTCAACTTTGAGAACTTTCTGGATGCCCGCCAAACCCGATTTGACACCATCTTTACAGGTCCTGTCACCAATCCCGAGTTCCGTGACATCTATGCACCTGTGGATGGGTTTGTCATGAATGGAGGGATTAAGATCAAGTTGTAGTGTCATTCCTATTGACAAAACCTGTTTGTATAGGGTGCCTTTAATAATCTGAATAGGCTGTTTATGGCCTGATATTATATGATTATGCATATAATATTGGGATATATAAGATAATTATATCTAATAACATATAATTTATTATATTTGCTCAATAATATATCTAAATGCATATAATGAAGCAGTTAGCAGAGTTTGTAAAAGAACGAAGAAAAGAAGTAAATCTGACTCAGGAAGAATTTGCAGAGCGTGCAGGAGTCGCTCTAACTGTTGTGCGTAAAATTGAACAGGGTAAAACCAATCTGAACATGGATAAGGTGAATCTGGTTCTTCAGATGTTTGGGCATGAACTAGCTCCTGTTAACAGTAAGACCTAAATGAATGAGACAGGGTAAAGTATTTTATAAAGATTCTTTGGCTGGTATTGTTACTGAAACCGATGAGGGTGAGTATGTATTTCAATATGATGACCAGTACGTAAAAGATCACCCAAATGACTTCATCACATTTACAATGCCGGTTACCACTAAACCATATACTGAAAAGCGGCTTTTTCCATTTTTTGAAGGATTGATTCCAGAAGGATGGTTGTTAGATATCGCTTCAAAAAGCTGGAGAATCAATAAAAATGATCGTATGGGATTACTACTGGCTTGTTGTAAAAATTGCATTGGGGCAGTGAGTGTGGAACCAATAGTAGAAGAAGATGAAGATGAAAAATAGGTGTTTGTATTGTTATGAACCACTTGAAGGCGAATCAGATTTTCACGAGAAATGTTCAATGGAATTCTTTGGAACGCCAACACCGCCTAAAATAGAATATTCTCTTGATCAAATGGATGAGCTTGCAAAAAATGTGGTTGAACGAAGTGTTGCTGTCCCCGGTGTTCAGCCAAAAATATCAATGTCCTTAGTCAGAGCAACCAAGGAGAAATCCGATACAAGGCTGACCGTGGTCGGGGCCCTAGGAGGGCACTATATTTTCAAACCACCTACTGACAAATTCCCGGAAATGCCAGAAAACGAGCATGTAACCATGCGAATGGCAGCATCCTTTGGAATCCAGGTAGTACCATCATCATTGATTCGGTTATTTTCAGGAGAACTATCCTATATAACGAAACGAGTTGATCGAAAAGAAACTGGAGCTAAGATTCACATGATTGATATGTTTCAGATCACAGAAGCATTTGATAAGTACAAGAGCTCCATGGAAAAAGTTGGAAAAGCATTAGATGACTATTCCAGTAACACTTTACTTGACAAAACCTTTTACTTTGATTTAACTATCTTCTCCTTTCTAACTGGAAATAATGACATGCACCTGAAGAATTTCTCTATGATAGAAAACCCTTCCGGCTGGGTGTTGTCTCCGGCTTATGATTTATTAAATGTTGCAATAGTACTCCCTGAAGATTCAGAAGAACTAGCATTGACATTGGTTGGAAAGAAAAAAAAGCTGAAGAGAGAACATTTTAAACAATTTGGGGAAGGACTAGGATTGACTGCAAAACAGATCAATGGGAGCTTCAATAGAATGATAAAAAATAAATCAAAAGGATTCAATTGGATTGATCGATCATTCTTATCAAAAGATATGAAAATAGCTTATAAGGAGTTGCTTGAAGAAAGATATAAACAATTAGAACTAAACGAATAAGCCTACAATGTACATAGCAGATTAAACCGTACCATATACTTAACGGTTTAGCAACCTGGCTCTTGTTGCTGTTCTTCACCAACAAGCATGAGTTCCTAAAAGTCTTATCTTTGGGATATTGTAGAAATTACAACTTACTTATATAGTGTTATTCATACTCATTGACTTTAAATAATCATTCATGAAGAACTACCTCAAATTTTTAGTACTCCTCCTTTTCATAGGTTGTGAAGGTGACAAAACAGCCAGTTCGGTAGAAGTGGACCCGGCTACCATTGCCCAACATATAGAGCGTTTGGCTTCAGATGAGTTTCTGGGAAGAAAACCATTTACGGAAGGGGAAGTAAAAACAGTAAACTACTTAAAGGAGGAGTTTGAAAAACTGGGACTGCAACCCGGCAATGGAGATAGCTATTTTCAGAATGTGCCCATGGTAGAAATTACAGGAATGCCCTCTGAAAAAATGGTCATGGCCGGAAAGAATGGTAGTTTCGATTTGGACTACTTAAAAGATTTCGTGGCCACCACCAATAAAGTGACAACTGATGTGAGCCTGGACAACTCCGAGCTGGTGTTTGCAGGGTATGGAGTTGTAGCACCCGAATACGGTTGGAATGATTATGAAGGCATGGACTGGGCAGGAAAAACAGCAGTGGTTTTAATCAATGATCCGGGTTTTCAATCAGGTGACTCTACCTTATTCAAAGGAAACGAAATGACCTACTACGGTCGCTGGACGTACAAGTACGAAGAAGCCGCCCGACAAGGTGCCGCGGGATTGATTATCATTCACGACACAGAGCCAGCCGCCTATGGTTGGAATGTGATTGAATCAGGGTGGACGGGAGCGCGACTCATCATTGAAAGCGATCAGCCTCAACTCAATGTTGAATCGTGGATCAGTGGGGAGAGTGCTCAAAAGATGTTTGATGCTTCCGCCATGAAAGGTCAGGATTATAGAACACTTGCTCGCAATAAAGACTTTAGTCCAATACCACTGGACGTAACGGTATCTGTGTCCATTAAAAATGAAATCAAAAAAGATGTTTCTAAAAATGTAGCGGCATTAATTCCCGGTACCGATAGAAAAGACGAATACATTATTTACTCTGGCCACTGGGATCATTTTGGTGTTGGCAAAGCCATTGATGGCGATTCCATTTATAATGGAGCGGTAGACAATGCCTCAGGTACGGCTGGTTTGTTGGCCATCGCAGAAGCATTCAAGAAAAGTAATCCTACAAAACGCTCGATTGTGTTTTTAGCCGTTACGGGAGAAGAGCAAGGTTTATTAGGCTCTGCTTATTATGCGGAAAATCCCATTTATGATCCGAAACAAACAGTGGCCAATATTAATATTGACGCGCTGGACAGTCCGGGAAAAATGAAAGACCTCACCATTACCGGATACGGTCAATCTGAAATGGATGAATATGCCGAAGAAGCAGCGCTACAACAAGGGCGATACATTATCCCGGATCCGGAAGCGGAAAAAGGATATTTCTTCCGTTCCGATCATTTTAACTTTGCCAAAATTGGTATCCCTGCTCTGTATGCCAGCGGTACTTATGAAGGGTTTGATCACAGCATTGAAGAGATCAAAGCGCATAACGATTACTATCGCATCAATAAGTACCATCAGCCCTCTGATGAATACGATGCGGAGACAGTATTAACAGGTGTACAATTGGACTTACAGCTATTCTATAATGTAGGATTGAAATTGGCCAATGAAGAATATTTTCCTAAATGGTATGAGGGAAGTGAGTTCAAGGCAGCAAGAGAGTAAGCAGTAGTCGTCATTCTGAGCCACCGAGCGGTAGGTTTGTGCGTGAGGGCGAAGAGTCTCATACTATTAAATGAATAACCACATCCCCCGGACGTTGTAGGTGTTCTTCACCAACAAGCAAAAGGAGAAAAGAAAATAACAACAATGACACTCTTACTGGTTTATCTTTTCATCGCTCTTATCATTTCCTTTTTGTGTTCCATCATGGAAGCGGTACTGTTATCGGTGCCCATCTCATTTTTAAAAGCCAAAAAGGACGACAAGAATGCAGTGGCCATGATTGCACTCAAAGAGGATATCGATAAACCCTTGTCCGCCATATTGTCCTTAAACACCGTGGCGCATACGGTTGGAGCGGCAGGAGTGGGGGCGCAGGCCACCGTAGTATTTGGTGATGCTTATTTTGGAATTGTATCCGCAGTACTTACCATTTTGATTTTAGTGGTGACGGAAATCATACCCAAGACATTAGGCGCCAACTACAGCAGAGAGTTTGTGGGCATCACCACCAATATGATCAAAGTAGCGTTGTTCATTACCTACCCCCTGGTGTGGCTGTCTTCTATACTGACAAAAATGCTTGCCCGGGAGAAATCCGAGTTCACCACCAGCAGGGCAGAGATTTCGGCATTGGCCAGCATTGGTACGGAGGAAGGAATATTTGCGGATAAGGAAAACAAAATCATTCAAAACCTGATCAAACTCAAAAGTTTAAAGATCAAATCCATCATGACGCCCCGTATTGTGGTGGTAACAGCCGATGAGGAGATGACCTTACGGCAGTTTTTAGCCAACAAGGAATTTTTACACTTCTCCCGCATCCCCATTTACAAGGGCAACAAAGACAACATAACAGGGTTTGTGTTGCGGGAGCTGGTATTTGAAAAACTGGCGGAGGATAAATTTGATTTAAAACTGAAAGACATCAAGCGCGACATTGCCATGTTCCCCGCCAGCATCACCTTGTTTGACGCCTGGGGACAGTTACTGCAGCGCAAGGAACACATCTCACTGGTAACGGATGAGTACGGAGGCATGGATGGTATTGCCACCCTGGAAGACATCATAGAAACCCTCCTGGGTTTTGAAATTGTAGACGAGAAAGACCAGGTAGAAGACATGCAAAAGTTTGCTGCTAAAAGATGGCAGGAGAGAAAGAAGAAATACGAGCTGTTAGATAGTAACGATCCGAAGAGACCTTAGCTTTACCTATACTTTATTCCGATATAATTATTCATTCTTGGACAGTTAAGTGTCTTTTTCTAATTGAAAAACCCATTTAGCATGGGAATTTATTAGAGAGGAATCTTATATTTGGGTATCTTAATTTACAGTTTAATGCGTGTATTTATATTAAGTAGGTGTATAGATGTTTTATAGACTCAGCTTTTTTAAGGCAAAGATTTTATCCATACAATGAAAATTGAACAAATAAAACTTGAAGGACTTTTTGGGGAATTGAACTATGATATACGCATTCAGGACAATAAGCTAATACTTGTGGCTGAAAATGGTTCTGGTAAGACGACAATTGTAAATATTATTTACTATTTCTTATCTAGACAATGGATAAAGCTTTTACGATATAGGTTTGACAAAATTAGTGCAAGAATTAATGGGCAAACCCATACCCTCCATAGAAAGGACATTGACATTTTATCAAGTGAAAGATTTAAAAGATTATTGAAAAGATACCCTGTTTCAATTATTGAAAGGCTAAATGAGTTTATCCTCTCAAACGATCTAAGCGACTTTCACCGGAATCCGGTTAAGATGGAAGTCTGGTCAGACAAAATTAACCTACCGCCATCACTCATTTACGAAGTAATGAGCCTGGTAAATCGTGAGCAGTTAACACTTTTTAACCAACTACTGCCCGGTAAGGAAGCGATGAATTTATCAAATCTAATAGACTGTCAAATTCTTTACCTGCCAACATTCAGACGAATAGAGCAAGATTTAAAGGCAATTTTTCCCGATTTAGAGTCGGACATTGATAAGTATAAAAGACGAAAGAAGGGGTTACGAGCAAATGATGACATTGGCTATGTAGAGTTGGTTGAATTTGGAATGGAGGATGTCGAGGAGAAGATTAGATTTAAACTAATGCAATTGCGTGAAAATCTTAGTAATAAAATAAAGAACAACTTAACAGGTGGGTATTTAAGAGATGTCATTAATAGAACTTATTTAAATATTAGCTATCAGCAAATTGAAGCATTTAATGAGACCGCCCTTTCATCCATACTGGATAGAATCGATGAGACCGTGCTTTCAAAGAACGAAAAATCCAGGCTAATAACCTTTGTAAATGAAATTAATACACAAGGTTCAATTGATAAAGATGAGACGAAAATCATTGCCTATTTTATCTATAGACTTTCTGCAATTTATAATGAACTTAAAGATGAGGAGCGAGATGTTGAAAATTTCATAAACATTTGTAATGAGTACTCTGGGAATAAAAAATTTATTTACGACAACATCAACTTCACGATTTCGATTAGGCCAATAAAGAATGGAAAAGTTATCAAGAAGGAAAGCATTGAATTAAAGGACTTATCTAGTGGGGAAAAGCAGATCGTTTCCTTATTCAGCCATTTGTTCCTTTCTCAACAGAAAAATTTTTACTTGATTATTGACGAACCTGAGCTTTCACTTTCAGTCCCTTGGCAGAAAAAATTCATGGTAGATGTGATTAACAACCCATATTGCAAAGGCCTTTTGTCAGTAACTCATTCACCATTCATTTTTGATGAAAATGAATTGGATAAATATGCTCATGGATTAAATGAATTTAGCTACTGAGATTAATCTATGGTCTTATTAGAATACTTAAGGAAGGCAGCAAAGTCCGAGACTTCAGTTTACACTACATTTTTGCAACAATATAGTAAGAATGATAAGTCGTTGCACCTATTCCATGAGGGTAAAGACGATCCTTCATTTTATGGTAATTTTATTGAAAATAAATTAAAGAAAAACCGCAAGGTTTATTACTATCAAGCAAAAAATAAGAGTAGTGTTTATCATTACTATTCAAAAGTCAATTGGTCTTCTTATTCCAGGAAAAGAATTATTTTCTGTGTTGACAAGGATTTCTCAGATATTTTGAAAATTGCTTTTCCCATTGATACAAACATATTTGTGACAGAATATTATTCAATTGAAAATTATCTTGTTAATAAAAATATTTTTTCCAGAAGTCTTCGCGAACTAATTGGCCTGGAAAATGATAAAAAGAATTCGTTTTTAAGTAAAGGATTTAAAATAGGTTTGAAATCTTTTTATGAAGCTTCGCTATTCCTTTCAGCATACATTTTATATCATAGAAAATTGAATACTCCTTTGAATCTGCAAAGTATAGTTTTTGGCGATGTGTTTGAAATGGATGATAATTTCCTTGTTAAGAGAAAGAAAAATATATTGAAGGCACTAGACGGAAAAACAGGTGTAAATACCACATTTAACTATTCAGATATTAAAGATGTTGTTATCGAATTATCTAAAATAAATAATCCTAAACGATATACTCGCGGAAAATATGAGTTAATGTATTTAGTGAATTGTATTAATACTTCTCCTAAAATTTTAAATGATCAAAGAGTTAAAGGAGAAAAAAAATACAAATGCTGTGTGAGTCTGTCACATACTAATGGAGTTCAAATTTTAGCACCAAGACTAAAAGAGCCAAAGGATCTGAATCTTTTTTTGTCAAAAAATCTAAAATAGATTAGGCCCCCAACTAGCCAACCCTCCCATTTGTGCTATTCTTACTCAACTGGCGCAAGTCTGCGGAATGAGGGAAAGAAAGCGCGTGACTTGTGCCTACCAGATCACTCGCATAGGAATCTTAAATCCAATAGATGTTTTATAGGTAGCTTTTCCTAAGTTTTTCTAAATTGAATACTTATGAGAATGAGGTTCTGTTTGGTTTTAATCATCTCCCTGATGGGTTGTACTACTCCACCATCCAATGAGTATGAAAAGAAAACTGATCTTGAATCTATTCTGGATGAATTCGAATACCAACTCCAAAAGGATCTCCAGGATGACAATCTGAACGGAAGCTTTTCCGTGGTGATTGTAAAAGGAGAGGAGATCATTCGATCAAAGACTTATGGGCAGCTGGATTTTAAGAATACTCCGGCCAATGCAAATTCAATTTACCGCATTGGTTCTATTTCAAAATCCTTTACTGCTTTTTTGATGATGCAGTTGATACAAGATGGGATATTTGAACTGGATGATCCCATAGAAAAGTATCTCCCTGAGATCAGACAACTTAGAGAATATTCGGATTCTACAATTATTACTTTCCGGCAATTGGCCAGCCATACATCAGGTCTTAATTCTGGCCCAGACTTAGGAAGACCATCCACTAGTGCAATTCAGGAGTGGGAATCGGAAGTCTTAGCATGTATTCCAGCCACAGGATTCAGATCACGTCCTGGGAAGTCGTACAGTTACTCCAACATTGGCTTCGCCTTCCTGGGATATGCCATTGCTCGTGCTGCAGGTGAGCCCTATATTGAACTGATACAAAAAAGAATACTAGATCCGCTGCAGATGTCCAGTACCTATTTTCAAGTGCCAGAAGAAAAGCAAGCTGACCTGGCACAAGGAAGATGGGGTGGGCCAATGGGCGGTTATGATGAAGATCGTCCTAAAAAAGAACATGAGGGTACAGGGTGGAGTGTTCCCAATGGCGGAATTTATTCAACGGCAAATAATTTAGCCAAGTTTATGATTTGTAGTATGGGATATTCCGAACTGTTGAGCGATGACAATTTGGCCTTAATGCAAACCATGCAAACACCTGAAGGGAAATGGCATGAGAACTATGGACTCGGATTTACGCTATACAAAGACAGCATCATTTCCACTATCGGGCATCAAGGTGGAAATCCCGGATACAGGGCCAATATGCTCTTTGAAAAAGAGAGTCAATACGGAGTGGTCATATTAAGAAACTATAGCTGGGGGTTAACCGATCTCAATTTAAAATCAACCATTCTTTTAAGAAAACTAAAGGAACTCTCATTGGAAGAAGTAGAGTAATCGAATTCAAAGTAACTCGTAGATGACGCTGTACCCTAATAACATTAACAAATTCTAATCAAATGGTCGATATTGTATCTGAGCTAAAACTAGAGCCTCTAATTAAGAAGACGGTTCTTTTGAGACCACATCGCTCTTTGAAGGAATTGCCTTTTACCGTGAGTAAAATGGGAGGGTGCCCGAATCTTAGTGGCTTTGAAACCTGGCCAGGGTGTGAAGTCTGTAGCACACCAATGAATTTTGTTATTCAACTTTATAAAAAAGATTTTTTAGATTTTTATTGGCCAGATGATAAGAACTTATTTCAAATATTCAGATGCCCTAATTACAATTGCTCGAACAACTTTAACGAAAGCTATGATCTCTTTACCAAAGGATATTTTCATAATACCGGGGCAACCGAAAATAAGAATTTCCAAAAGCCCTTGTCCGAACTTACAGATTTGGAAAGCGAGGTTCCTGATTGCTATTTCAAAATGACTACGGCTATTGATTATCCACATTTCGAGTTAATCCCACTTTTTGAAGCGTTTAATTTAAAATATGGAGAATCAGAAGTAGAAGAATTATTTTGGAGTGAATTTCAACCTCGATCTGGTACTAAATTTAATGGTTATCCTTCCTGGACGCAGAATCCGGATACTCCAAAATGTTCATGTGGAAAATTGAAAGACTTTATATTTCAGCTTTCAAGTGAAGATATGGAGGATGGTCAAGAATGGCCACCCGAACCTGATAAATGGTCTCCGCATGGTATCATGATTGGAGATGTAGGTAACATATACTTCTTTGTATGCAGAGACTGTGGTGAAAAATCTTTAGAAACAAAATGGGATTGTGGGTAGACTCGGTACTGAATAAAATATTAAAAAATATGAAACGCATTTTGACTTTTATGATTTTGTGGATCACATATTGTAATGTGTATTCTCAAGAGTCCCCTTTTCATAAACCTAATTATGATTTAATAAGAAGGGAGACTCAAGATAGTACATCTGGTTTTTTTTATCCAAAGTTACTATCGAGATTAGTTGCATTTGACACTACGTTGACCAATGAAGATTACAGGCATTTGTATTATGGATACATTTATCAAGAAGATTATAAACCCTACTGGTCCTCACCCTATGAAAAGAAGTTATTGAAATATTATCAAAGTGAGCGAGTGAAAGACAAAGATCATGATGAAATTATTGAGTTGGCTACACTATCCATCAGTGAGTTTCCCTTTGATTTGAGACAAATGAATTACTTAGGTTATATCTACCATCTCAAAGGTGATGAGGATATGGCAAAAAAGCTTTCATATAGATTTCACGCAACCATAGGTGCAATTATGTCATCTGGAGATGGAGAAACATGTAGAACGGGTTTTCATGTAATTTCTACCAGCCATGAATATGTGATTTTAAATTTATTCAGATTTCAATTTGAACGCCAATCATACTCGGATGGATGCGATTATTTGTCTCTGATAAAGGATGAAAGAGACATAGAAGGTATATACTTTGATGTAAAAAAGCTTTTTGAGAAAAACAGTGAAAATTCAAATAAAAAGTAGGCTATCTACTGGCGCGAGTCTTAGCCTAGCCTATGGTATGCGGGAGACTCGTGCCTAAGCCCAAAAAGCAATATTATAATTGTGACTTATGCAAACAATAAACATTATGCTAGAGTATAAGGCTAATTCTTAGAGGCACTAAAACAATTAATTAAATTAGGATGGAAAGAATCAGAAAATATAATCAAATACTATTCTCTGTTGTTGGTACGGCAACTTTAATTATTCTACTAGTAGTTGGTTACAGATTATTAACTGAATTATTTGATGAACCTAATTACGGAGACGACACACTCATCGTATTAGATGAACTTGATTCATTAAAAGAACTTAATGTTAGGAATCAAATTATCTCGATTGAAGGTATTCATGTTTTTGACACTGCCTCAAATACTTATGTAATTCCTGTATATCACAAGCAACTGGAGGTTCCATCGTCTAAAAATAATAAGGTGTATTCTGCGTTGAGTGTTGACTTTAGCCCTGCTAATGGTTACTATGGATATGGAAATTATAATAATTTAATTCTATATGATTTCTCCACATCTAAAAGTAGGCTTTTACTGGAGAAGCGAATGAATATTGATAGATACAATGTCTATAAGTCCAAGAATAAGAAATTAATTGTATTTACAGGCTGGGATGTGGATACCAATAAAGATGGGAAATTAGGAGATGAGGATTTTAAACAAGCATTTGTTTATGACCACACAAGTACTTTGGTAAAGCAGATCGAAAATTCTCATTATAGAGTGCTGGATTATGAATACTTAAGTCATGTTGATCAACTTATATTTAAAGTAACGGAAATAAAGAATGATTCAGTTAAGCACGAAGAACGCCCGGAATTTCTTGTCAGGTATTCGTTTGAAGATAATGCGCTAAAACCTTTGGTGGATATGGGTACACTCAATGATCTACAAGAAATAATAGACAATTAAAGCTATAGTCCTACTCAGAGTCACTCGTAGAGACTCTGAAACCTGATAACATGAATGATATCCATCTGTTAATACTAATTCCTCTTATCACTGGATCATTTTTTATGTTCGGGGGATGGATAATGCTTGTATTTCCTCCAAAGAAAATAAATTGGTGGTATGGCTACAGAACTTCGAGTTCCACGAAAAATCAGGAACGGTGGGATTTTGCGCAACGCTATTCTGCAAAAGAGATGATCAAGGTCGGTGGGTTTCTATTGTTGACTTCCGTTATTGGGTTGGTTTACCAGCCCAATGAAAGTGTATCAACCATTATCGTATCTGTCTTGATCATCACTGCTATTATAGCTTTAATAGTTCGCGTTGAAAACGCGATAAAGAACCGTTTTAGTAAGCGTTAGCCCCTCTGGCTTTTGTAAGCGCTCCTCACCAACAAATACACACGCAAGACAATGACCCCGACTTTCTCCTTGAATGCCAACATAGAAAACCCTACTTTGTAGTGACTTCTTGAGGGTGGCACACATGGGCGTTGGTGGTCATTATTAAATTGCACATGGATACAAAGAAAAGTAACTCAATAGATCGGAGGGAATTTATTGAGCTCAGCGCAAAAGGAGGCATTGGCCTGGCTTCATTGGCGCTGCTGTCTGGTTGTGAGACCAACAAAACTCCCAAAACGGTGCACGGTGCCTGCTACCATGATTGCCCTGATCGATGCAGCTGGCATGTCACCACCGTAGATAATAAGGTGACCGCATTTAAAGCCAACGAAGATCCCTATACGGCTGGCAAGTTGTGCGATAAGATGACGGACTTCCCCAATGACGTCACCTTTCACCCTGATCGGGTGTTAACACCCCTGAAAAGAAGTGGTGCCAAAGGAAGTGGTGAGTTCATCAAAATCAGTTGGAAGCAAGCCATCTCCGAGGTGGCGGCCAGACTTAATACGATCATTGATCAACAAGGAGGTGAGGCAGTGCTGCCCTACAGTTTTGGTGGCAATCAGGGATCGGTACAAAGAGGTGCGGTGGCCAATCGATTTTTTGCGCACATCGGTGCCAGTCAATTAGAAAGAACGATATGTGGAGACGCAGCAGTGGCGGGCATTTTGGCTGCCAATGGTCAAACAACAGGCGTGCTGCCGGAGGATATCATTCACAGCAGGTACATCGTATTGTGGGGCACCAATCCTGTGCTATCCAATCAGCATTTGTGGCCATTGATTCAACAGGCCAAAAGCAATGGTGCCAAGATCATTTCGGTGGATCCCTTTCAGTCGGCAACTTCTGAACAGGCGGACTGGCACATTCAGCCTCGTCCAGGAACAGACACAGCCCTTGCGCTGGGGTTGATGCATGTTATCTTAAATGAAAACATTCAGAATCAGGAATACATCAACAACTATACCGTAGGTATTGAACAGTTGAAAGCACATGTGCAGCAATACGATCCTGTAACGGTAGCTCAGATCACTGGCTTAGATGAAGAAACCATCATTTCGTTTGCCAAAGAATATGCCGCGAGCACTCCTTCACTCATTCGTGTGCTCATTGGCATGGAACATCAGGTCAATGGAGCAAGTGCTTTTAGAGCGATAGCCATGTTGCCTGCACTAACGGGGGCATGGCGCCATTTCGGAGGTGGATTGATGCACATGACCTATGAACTTTTTGGAGAAGCATTAAACTGGGAGAGCATCAACCTTCCGCCTGAGCTGGCCAATCCAACAACCCGATCGATCAACATGATTGAACTGGGTAAGGCGCTGAACAGCTCCGAACTCAATCCGGGCATCCATGCCCTGATCGTTTATAACTCGAATCCTGCAGCCACTACACCCAATCAAAATTTAGTACTCAAAGGGCTGGAAAGAGAAGACTTACTCACTGTTGTATCAGAGCATTTCCTCACCGATACTACGCGCTATGCGGATTACATTTTTCCGGCAACCAGTGTACTGGAAAATTGGGATGTCTTCAGTTCGTGGGGTACACCCTACATCAACATCAATGAACCGGCTATCGAGCCTTTGGGGGAGGCAAAGCCCAATTCAGAATTATTCAGACTGTTGGCAAAGGAGATGGGCTTCAAAGAAGATTACCTGTATGAAGCTGACTTGGATATTGTAAAAAAGACCCTGGATAGTCAGCACGCATACATGGAAGGTATTTCTTTTGAGTCGTTAAGAAAAAGGGGAGGGCAAAAGTTAAATATTCCTTCCAGGTGGATGCCTCACGCAAAAGGAAATTTCAAAACCAGTTCGGGGAAGTGTCATTTTTACGATCCTGATCTGGAACAACCGCTACCGGATTATATTCCTTTCCAATACAGTGAGGAAGAAAAGAAGAAATACCCATTGCATTTGTTATCCATCAAGACTCCGAAAAATTTCCTGAACAGCAGTCATGCCAACGTGGATCATATCCTTAAGAAGGAGGGTAAGTTTTATTTGGAAATCAATTCCAGCGATGCTGACGATCGTCAGATTGCTGATGGTGATGAACTCAAAGTGTACAACCAGCGAGGGCGGGTGTTGATCACAGCACGCATCAGTAATAAAGTAAGGCAGGGAGTGGTTTGTATGCCACAAGGATTCTGGCCTTCCTTATTGAAAGGAGGATCTTCCGCCAACGCACTCACCAGTCATTTGCTCACTGATATGGGTAGGGGTGGTGCGATTCAGGAAACAAAAGTGGAAGTGGAGAAGGTGTAAAAAATATAACTGGTTTGGCCAAATTACTTAATACGTTTACCCGCTTATACGTTGAGTAGAGGGGTATCAAAAAAACTAAAACATGAGACTTAAATTGATCTTGTTATTTCTAATTGGTAATTATCTTTTTGTATTCGGTTCGAGCGTGGATACGGTGATGGTGGTAAGTAATGCCATGAATAAATCTATTTCAAATATTGTAATTGTGCCGGATAATTATGCCACTCAGAAAGAGGGCTACTCTGTACTGTATTTACTTCATGGTGCTGGTGGAGATTATACGAGTTGGTTATCAAAAGTTCCTGACATCCAAGCGTATGCAGATCAATACAATATCATAATTGTTTGTCCTAATGGCGGGGGTACCAGTTGGTATTTTGATAGCCCAATTGATGAGGAAATGAAATATGAGACCTATGTTTCAAAAGAACTAATCAGTGCGATAGACAAAAAATATAATACAATAACCGAAAAGACTAACCGCGCAATTACGGGGTTAAGTATGGGAGGTCATGGTGCATTTTACCTTGCTTTTAAGCATCCTGATGTTTGGGGTGCGGCTGGAAGTATGAGTGGCGGTGTAGATATCCGCCCTTTTCCAAATGGTTGGGATATCCGCAAACGATTAGGCGATTACGCTGAACACAAACAAAACTGGGAGGAAAATACTGTAATTAACATGGTTTATAGGTTGGATGGGAAGAATTTGAAACTGGTATTTGATTGCGGAGTTGATGATTTCTTTTATGATGCTAACAAGAGATTACACGAGAAATTGATAGAGAGAAATATACCTCATACCTATATGGAACGTCCGGGGAGTCACAATTGGGATTATTGGTCGAATTCAATAAAATACCAACTTTTATTTTTTAGCGATTTCTTTACTCCTTAACTATGGCATACACCTTATGATAAGGTGTTAAATAATTTAAAATGAATGGAAAATTCACTCATTGTGGAATAGATATATTCACACTTACGGAAACCAACGAAGGTTGGAAAATAATCAACACCTCTTACACAAAATATGTAGATGGATGTAATGAACTTAAAAACACAAAGCAGAATTAACTCCTGTCCGCAATGACCAACAGCATAACAATAGAAGAATTTGAGTTTGACTACAGGGTTTCTGGAGAAGGAAATAAGGAATTTGTCATTTTGCTTCACGGTTTTCCGGAGACGTCTATGATGTGGACTGGTCTTATGGACCATCTGGCCACGCTGGGATTTTGTTGTATAGCACCAGACATGCGAGGCTATAGCAAGGGTGCTTGCCCAAAAGGTGCTAAAAACTACAGCATGGATAAGCTGAGTGCTGACATACTGAACATTGCTGACGCGTTAGAAATATACAAGTTCCACCTTATCGGTCATGACTGGGGTGCTGCTATTGGTTGGAATATTGTTTACCATCATCCCGATAGAATAGTCAGTTGGACTGCCCTGTCAATACCACATACTAAAGCCTTTACAAAAGCGTATAAGACAGACCCAGTACAGAAAAAGAAGAGTCGTTACATTGGTTTCTTTTTACTACCCATCCTACCTGAAATAATAATTAGGATGAATGATTTCAAAGGTTTTCGGAGGTTGTGGAAAAATGCTTCACAGGAAGAATTGGATCACTACCTTTCCGTCTTTAGAAGAAAGGCTTCTTTAACGGGCGCACTCAATTACTACAGGGCCAACCTCAGAAAGGGTAGGAGCCAGCCCATCGGAGACATTGAATCTCCCACGCTATTCATTTGGGGAAAGTACGACTTGGCTGTTGGCGAAGTAGCTGCCAGGGGAACCGAGCAATTTATGAAAGGGGATTACACCTTTCTGGAATTGGAAGGTGGGCATTGGCTGATTCAAAAAAATTTTAAGGAAGTGGAACAGGCAATTGTGAAGCATTTACTTAAGTATATCAACACTTAACAGATAGGGTTGATAAAGGTCATTTAAAAACTATTCAGAGTCACTCGCAGAGGACTCTGAAGTCTATTCACTGGATCATATTCTGAAATACCGAAATGATGAATTGATAATTATGGCCAGACCTAAGACTAAAAAAGAATTGCTTGACCTGAGCAAGCTGAACTATGATAAGTTGTTTAGTTTCATTGAAGGGATGGATGCTAATGAACAGAAGAAAGAGTTTCCCCGAGGAACAATGAATAGAAACATTAGAGACGTGCTCATGCACTTGCACCATTGGCATTTGATGATGATGGATTGGTATCAAACAGGCATGTCGGGCGAGAAACCGGAAATACCAGCCAAAGGATATACCTGGAAAACGACCCCTGAACTGAACAGGTGGATATGGGCAAAATACAAGAAAACGAGTTTGAATAAAGCAAAGGAAAATGTAGCATCGAGTTTTCAACAAGTCAGAAAGCTCATTCAGGGTCATTCGGACAAAGAATTATTTGAAAAGAAAAAATATAAATGGACAGGCTCCACTTCTCTTGGTGCTTACCTTATTTCTGCGACTTCAAGTCACTACGATTGGGCGTGGAAACTGATAAAAAAAGCCAGGAAGTAAATGGGAAAACTCCATCTCTTGTTGGTGTTCCTCACCATCAAACCATCTGAAAACACTTATCCCCGGGTGATAAATTTATTTTAAACCTACCTTATCTTTGGGGTTGGCGTAATAATAGATGACGGACGTAGAAGATTTTATACAGCAATATGAAGGAAATCAACGGAAGGTGATGCGCTTCCTTCATCAACTCTTGTCAATAGAATTGAGCCTCACTGAGAAAATCAGGTTTGGTATACCGTTTTATTACCGAAAATCCTGGATCTGTTATATGAACCCTACCAAAAAGGGGACCATTGAATTTGCCTTTACGCGCGGAAACGAATTGTCGAATGAACAGGGGTTGCTGGACAGCAAAGGTCGCAAGCAGGTGTACAGTGTTGAATTCGAAAGTGTGAATGATATACCTCAGGAAACTTTAAACGAAATCATACAAGAAGCCATTTTGCTTGACGAAGCAAAACCTTATGCCTCCAAGCGCAAGCGGAAATGAGGCGCTGGCTTTTGTTGTATCCTTCAATGCTAATGTTTATAATGGGGTTGTTGTGAACCACCTGATAAAATGGAAACGATTATAACAACAGACCATAAAAAGCTTTATCGGGTTGCCTTCGGCCTGGCCCTGTTTACGATCATCTACAACGTGGCAGAAGGGCTGGTTTCCACCTACCTTGGGTTTGAAGATGAGAGTCTGGCGCTTTTTGGATTTGGCTCCGACAGCTTTATCGAAGTGATCTCCGGATTGGGAATAGCCCATATGATTTTAAGAATTCAGAACCATCCCAACAGCAAAAGAGATGACTTTGAGCGAACCGCTCTGCGGATAACAGGAGTCGCCTTTTACTTGTTGGTTTTCGGATTGGTGTTAACAAGTGTTTACAACATTTGGATCGGCCATCAACCCATAACAACTTTCTGGGGAGTAGTCATTTCCATACTTTCTATTCTCGTCATGTGGATATTGGTGGTATGGAAAAGAAAGGTGGGCCATCAACTGAACTCAGCACCGATTCTGGCGGATGCCAATTGTACCATGGTTTGCGTTTATATGTCCGTCATTCTGCTCATAAGCAGTGGACTGTATGAACTGTTTGGAATTCAATATATCGACAGTATCGGAACCCTCGGACTTTCTTACTTTGCGTTTAAAGAGGGGAGGGAGTGTTTTGAAAAAGCAAAAAATGATAACAATTGCTGCTGTGACTAGCATACGTAGAGCACGTTAATGAAGGAGGTTTCTCCTTGAACGTAGCGGGGGAAAACCCTACTTTGCTGGTGCCCCAGCTCTTGTTGGTGTTCTTCACCAACAAGCACACCAGCAGGCAAAGACCCTGCTTTTACCTTGAATGGAAGTACAGAAAATGCTACTTTGGTAGTGATTTATTGAGGTAGCATTATAGGTTCGTTACGGGTAATGGAACAAATGAAAACACATATTCCTACGCTTATCGCTATTGCTTTATTGTCAGTCTCATGCAATAATCAGGTAAAGGATAAGTCCGCATCGTTGACACCCAATAACTCAGCAACTTATGAAGGACCAATAATTGATATGCACCTTCATGCTTTCAATGAAGGGCATCCTTTGTTTGGTATGAATCACCCTCCAACACTTCGAGGAGAAACCTACGAAGGGGTGGCATCGGCCACTGAACAAAAGAAAAAAACATTAGAAAAGTTACAAAAGCACAACATTGTTATGGCCATGGTATCCAATGGTCAAGTGTGGTATGATGATGCACCTGAAACAATCTTGATCGGTGGTGCTGGTAAAAGCGTGGATGCTTTGAGAAAACAGCATCAGGAAGGTAACTTAAAAGTGATTGCTGAAATGGCACCTTTTTATGAAGGAATATTGGCCGATGACGCTTCTTTGTTACCCTATTACGAATTGACCCAGGAGTTAGGTATTCCTGTTGGCTTCCATGTTTTCCCCGGAGGGCCAAATTATGGATTCCATTTGATGCCAGGGATGCTTGGAGGCATGCGCACCTACAACGCCAACCCCATACAATTGGAAAATGTAATTGTAAAATATCCAGACTTGAAGATATATATAATGCACGGAGGCTGGCCCTATGTGGAAGATATTAAAGCTTTGATGTATGCCCATCCTAATGTGTATGTTGACGTGGCTGTCGTCAATTGGATATTGCCGCAGGAAGAGCTGGATGCCTACTTAAAAGCGCTTATCGATGCGGGCTTTGGAGATCGCATCATGTATGGGAGTGACCAAATGGTATGGCCGCAAACTATTGATGTGGGTGTAGCCTCTGTTAATTCAGCCAGCTTTCTAACCCTGGAGCAAAAGGAAGATATCTTTTATGATAATGCAGCAAAATTTTTAGGGTTGTCTGAAGAGGAAATCAAAATGCATAAAAGCCGATAAAACATATAACACCTCCAGTACTTGTTGGTGGTCCTCAGCAACAAGACCAGTAATCAGCTAATGGATGTAAAATCGGTTCATCTTCATTTATCGACAGTTCAGTCAGTATAAATTGAGTATGCCATTTAAATCCAGGAGTTTCATGTAGATTAAACGTGGAAATATGAAACTCTTAATCATCGGTGGTACGGGTAAAACAGGACGAGAGTTGATCAAGCAGGGGCTTGAGCAGGGACATGTCATCACCACATTGGTACGCCATCCTGAGAAATTCAAATTGACTCATCCGAATCTAAAAATTGTAAAAGGCAATGTATTGTCACCGGATAGTTTTGCCAATGTTGTTCAGGGCCATGACGCTGTACTATCAGCACTTGGGCACAAGCGGTTTATCATTCCAACAACGATTTTATCGAGAGGGACTAAAAATCTAATAGAAGCAATGAACAAGCATAATGTAAAGCGATTCATTGCCATCACTTCGCTCGGGGTGAACGACAGTAGATTTAAACTTGGATTGTACTACACTCTTTTTACCATACCCGTTATACTTTTATTTTACTTTTTGGATAAATCCAGACAGGAAAAAATAATAATGAACAGCGATCTGGACTGGACCATCATTCGGCCCGGACAACTCACCAATGGGAAAAAGCGGATGAATTATCAACATGGGAGCACGGTAGGCAACTATATCCTCACTAAAATGATATCAAGAGCAAGTGTTGCTGATTTTATGCTAAACCAGCTCCATGACAATACCTACCTTAAAAAGACACCGGGGATAACCAATTAATACCACAGTCAAACACGTTTTGGTTACAACAACCTTGTATTTGGCTACAAGGAGTATAATCAACGATCAGATCTTTGTGTCATCGTTACATTCAATAACATACAAAATGACGCAGAAAAGAATAGCCATCGTTACCGGTGGAAGCCGTGGCCTGGGCAGAGATATGGCCATCAACATTGCCAGGAAGGGTTTAGATGTGGTGATTACCTATCACACCAATCAACAAGCTGCTGATGAAGTGGTTGCTGAAATTGAAAAGGCAGGCAGTACAGGGTTTGCCCTTCCTTTGGACAGCAGCAATACACAAAGCTTTGATACATTTTACAGTCAGCTTTCAGATTACCTGACTTCCAAATCGGGAAGTCCCCATTTTGATCACCTGATCAATAATGCAGGAACCGGTATTAATGAGTCCATCGCAACCACCACCGAAGAACAATTTGACAAAATGATGAACATCCACTTAAAGAGCGTTTATTTTCTCACACAAAAGGCCTTACCCTTTCTCAATGACGGAGGGGGCATCATTAATATTTCTTCCGGACTAACCCGTTTCTCTTTTCCGGGATCATCAGCCTACGCGGTCATGAAGGGAGCAATTGAAGTTTTTACTCGTTATCTTGCCAAAGAGTTGGGCAGCAGAGGAATCAGCGCCAATGTGGTAGCGCCTGGTGCCATTGCCACAGACTTTGCAGGTGGCGCTAACAAGAACAACGAACAGAAACGAAAAATGATAGCGGGTATTACTGCATTGGGCCGCATTGGAGAGCCGGAAGACATTGGCGCACTGGTGGCGTTCCTTTGCACAGAGGAAGCTCGTTGGATTAATGGACAGCGAATAGAAGCATCAGGGGGAATGTTAGTTTAATATATGCATATCAATAAATCCATAAGTGATTATCACCGATTGGCGGGTTTGCCCAAACCAGAACACCCACTGGTGAGTTTGGTGGATTACAGCAAAGTAAATTATCAGACAACCGATGAGGAGATCACAATGGTATCGAGCCATTATTCCATTGCCATGAAACGGGGACTGAGTGGGAAGTTCAGGTACGGACAGCAGCAATATGATTTTGATGAAGGGTTAATGTCGTTTGTAGCACCCGGACAGGTGATCAGTGTGAAGGTACACAAAGACCCAGCACCAAGGCCTACGGGATGGATCTTGTTGGTGCATCCTGACTTTCTGTGGAAGACCGCCCTGGCGAAGAACATTAAGCAATATGAATTTTTCGGATACCATATCCATGAAGCGCTTTTTCTATCGGAGAAGGAAGAAAAGTCGATAATCGGAATCATGAAGAGTATTCAGGAAGAATACCATTCGAGCATTGACAAATTCAGTCAAAATATTATTGTGGCGCAAATTGAAGTATTGCTCAATTATGCCGAACGGTTTTATCAGCGACAGTTTATCACCCGAAAGATCACCAACCATGAAATCCTCGGCAGACTTGAAACCATACTGGATGATCATTTCAAAAAAGACAACATGATGGATGGGGGGCTTCCTACTGTTCAACATGTGGCAGACCAATTGAATGTTTCGCCCAACTACCTGAGTAGCCTGCTCAAATCCTTGACGGGACAAAACACACAGCAACACATTCACGAAAAGTTGATTGAAAAAGCAAAAGAGAAGCTTTCAACTACGCAATTATCGGTAAGTGAGATTGCCTACGAACTGGGTTTTGAACATGCACAGTCATTCAGTCGACTTTTTAAGAGCAAGACAAAAGTCTCTCCGCTCACTTTCAGGGAATCGTTCAATTGAGATTTTATGTGACAATTATTTCACCTGAAACGGGAAAAAACATCCAACTACCGCAACTATTTGATCTTAAACTCGTCTCACATAAGAATAAAAAAGTGTGAATGAAGTTTTCTATCCATAGCATCATCGGTTCCTTATTTGTTTTGACAGTACTTTTTGTATCCTGTTCGGAGGATGAGGCGATTAACCCGATCAATGATATATACGTAGCCATTCCTGATACACATTTTGAAACCCTATTAATTGAGTTGGGAATTGATTCAGATGGTATTGTTAATCAACGTATTTTAAAGTCGGATGCGGAAGCAGTGACCCGTCTGGACTTAAATTACTTTAAACACTTTGGTGAAATTGCTGACTTAACGGGCATCGAAGGTTTTGTCAACATCACTTTTTTGTCTGCCGTTGGACAAGAACTCGAGTCGGTTGATATAAGTGCCAATACCCAATTGGATACTTTATACCTCAGTGCCAATTACCTGGCCCAGGTTGATCTTAGCAACAACCCCAATCTGGTGCTGGTGGATATACAATCCAATGAGCTGAGTGAAATTCAGGGATTGTCCAATGCGACCCATTTGAAAAAACTGAATTTATCATGGAATAACTTTGAAACCATTAGCATTCAAAATGAATCTGTTGAAGTACTGCTCATTACCCATAACCTGTTGAAATCCATTGATACCAAAAATGCCCTCAACTTAAAAAACGTATTGATGATCAGCAATCAACTGGCTACCGTAGACTTTAGCGCCAATGCGATGCTGGAGACCCTGGTAATTTCAGACAACCAATTGCAGGACATCAACCTTGCACAGAATAACAAACTAACCCACTTGTATATCTCCAGTAACTCACTCACTCGCCTCGATGTAAGTAATAATCAGGAGCTGATCGATTTGCGGGTGGATAGAAACCAGAATTTAACTTGCATTAAAGTGTTAGATGATCAAGAAATTCCAACCGTATCCCTGTCGGATTATCAGGAGTTGAATAATATTTGTTCGTAAGGATACCTATTCCATCTTGTGGGTCTGCACCAATGCTGGTGTTCTTCAACTGCCTAATTTTATAACATGCACCTGAAATATATAAACACATTCATCATTTTAATTTCCCTTCTGGTCCTAAGTACTTCTTGTCAGGACAGTGAAAAATCAAACCTCACTTTGCTCAGCGACCAAATCCCTACTGATACGGCTTTGGTCTTCAGTCCTGATATTATCTCAACTGATAATTTTGAATTCGCGATCACCTTCAGTCCTGAAATGGACGAATTGTATTTTACCCGGAGAAAGCCGGACGAGAAGAACGTAGTATATCAGATGCAGCTATCGGACGGTAAATGGTCAGACCCGGAATTGGCATTTTTTACACCAGACTCAGGATGGGATTTTGAGCCGCACATCAACCCTAAAGGAGATCTACTCTATTTTGGAAGCGTAAGACCACTTAACGATACCATTCAACCATCAGGATTACATCAATGGGTTAGTAAAAAAAGTACAAACGGCTGGAGCAACCCAATGCCTATGGAAGAACCATTTGACGATAGGATTATCATGTACCTGACGTCCTCAGAGAATGGCAACCTCTATTTCACGTCAGGAGAGCAAGGAGATAAGCCGGAAGATTGGGTCATTTATAACTCGGTTAACGAAGATGGTCAATATGCAAGTGTTAATAGGATGGGAAATGAAATCAATTTCACCGGAAAGTATATCGCCCATCCCTATATCTCACCCGATGAAAGCTATATCATTTACGATGGTGAAGGCACTGAAGGATATGGAGACAATGATCTGTACATCAGCTTTAATAAAAATGGTAAATGGACTGAGGCTGTCAATCTGGGGCCTCAAGTAAATACCGATCAAACGGAAATGTGCCCCAGCGTCTCACCGGATGGAAGGTATTTATTTTTTCATAGGGGCGGAGAGGACCATGGCGATATTTACTGGATAGACTTCAGACCCATAAAAGAAAATCTGATGAAGCAGATGAGTAGTAACTAACAATTATTCTTTCGTGAATAGTGTTCTTCACCCGCATGCTTTGGGTGATGTTTTATAAAGGCAGTTGAGTAAGAGGAGAGATTACCGTAGATTCGGTATTCAATGATACGCAAGCAATGAACGTGTGGGAGATCATCTTTCTGTTCTTCGCCCTGCAGGCCGGGCTATTCAGTATCTTTTTTTTCCTGAAAAAGAAGGAGCAATATGCCAACCGGATCTTTGCCGTTTTCTTGTTCTGCTTTGCCTTCATCATCGTGTACAATACGCTCTACTGGTCGCGATTACTTTTTACCAAAAGCTTCATTCACCTCAATCAATTGTACCTCATACCACAGAGTCTGCTGGCACCTGTGTTATATGGCTACATCCGTGCTGTGATTGACAGAAAGCGAATCACCATCAAAGATTCCTGGCATTTTTTGCCTGCTGTCTACATTCTTCTGGCATTGCTACCGTATGCTATTCTGCCTGCTGCAGATAAGCTTCAAAATCCCGGCAGTAGCGCGGAGGCGCTAAGGTTTTTGTTTCCATCCATAGGAGCTGTACTGGCCCTCATCATGATATTGTATGCGGTGGCTATTTACATCAGGTATTCCAAAAAGTACATCGAAGACATTGATCTGAAGATATGGCTCAGAGTAATGTATACTTCCATGGCCATCTGCTTTGCCGCTTATGTTATCTACTATACTATGGTGTATGCCGGTAGACTTGAAACAAGCGATGACTATATAATCACAGCAGCCATGGCGCTGAGCATTGCCGTTACGGCTTACTTTGGTTTTAACCAGCCAGAAGTATTCAATGGCCTGCCCATCACCTCACTCGTACCCATAGTGAAATACAGCAAGACCGGACTTTCTGACGAGCAGTCCCAGTCCATGAAGTTGAAACTGGAGGAAGTAATGATGAAGGAAAAGCCTTACCTGAACAGTGAAATTCGACTGGATGAACTGGCAGCCATGTTGGGCATCAGCCGGCATCAGACTTCACAGATCATCAACGCACATTTTCATTGCAACTTTTTTGATTTCATCAACAAGTACAGGATTCAATGGGCCACCGAACAGATGGAGCAGGAGGCCAACAGTACCAACATGAAGGAGCTGGCATTTGATTCCGGATTCAATAATTACGTGTCGTTTTACAAGTCCTTTAAGAAGTACACGGGCGCATTACCTACAGACTATAAAAATTCGCTGGTCACCAAATCTTAGGTATTTGATGAGATTAAATCCTTAAGCCTTATAAGGATTTATCGCATTAAGGGAAAAGGAAGCTATACTTAAGGCTACTGTTAACTTAATCTCATTGCAATGAAATGGACTTTTCTGCTGGCCAGCTTTTTATGGATCAACACCCATCTATTCTCGCAGTCCTTCACGTTGATTACAAAAGGGGTAATGGCAACGGACACGACCAACACCAACGGGGCAAGTTTTGTAGACTACGACAATGATGGTGACCTGGATATTTTTCTCTCCAATGCCAACGGCCCACTGGGGTTCAATACCCTGTACCGCAATGATGGCAACGATCTATTTTCAAAAGTAGATGCAGGTGAGGTCACGCATATGCAAACGGTAAGTTTTGGCAATAGCTGGGGCGACTACAACAACGATGGGCTCCCTGACTTATTTGTGGTGAATGCATTTACCAACATCGGTTCCTTGCTGTACAAAAACATGGGAAATAACCAATTCCAACGCAACGAATATTATGATGTCACCCATAGTGCTGCTAAAGGTTTTGCTTCCAACTGGCGTGACTTTGACAATGACGGATGGCTGGACCTGTTAATTATACACCCCTCAGGATTTGTAGGACTTCCCATCACCAGTAATTTTTTGTTCAGGAACAACGGAGATGCACCCGGTACTTTTTCACCCGTAGTCACTGCGCCCTTTACAAGATCAACGGCTGCCTTTACCAATGCCACCTGGGCAGATTACGATCAGGATGGAGATGCGGATTTGTTCATCGGAAGCGGACCCGCCAACGGCACAACAGCGCCAGATTACCTTTATAAAAACATGCTGACAGAAACAGGCAAGCCCGACTTCCAACGCATGAACAAAGAAGTATTTGCACTGGATTCCTTGGATGGACAAACGTGGAACTGGATCGACTACGACAATGATGGTGACCTTGATGCCTATGTGACCAATTGGGGTGGTTCATTCGGTGGCTTGAAAAACAATTTGTACAAGAATGAAGGCGATACCACTATAAGAGTAATGGATGGCTCAATTGCCAACGATGTGGGTATTTCTCTGGCCAATGTATGGGAAGATTTTGACAACGATGGTGACCTGGATGTATTCGTGGGTAATGGTGGCAATCAACCCAACCGGTATTATGAAAACCTGGGCAACGGACAGTTCAAAAGCATTACCAAAGGTCACTTTGTGGAAGCAGCAAAAAACACTTGGGGCATTTGTGCTGGCGACTATAACAATGATGGGAGAGTGGATTTGTTCGTCTCTAATAAAACGGGCTATATAGCCGGAGGAGATGTGAACTACCTCTATCGCAACGATACCGACAATGGGAACAACTGGATCACCATCCGTTGTGTAGGAGAGAAGTCCAACAAATCGGGGATAGGTGCCAAAGTGAAAGTCACGACCACCATCAACGGAGCGAGTGTGACGCAATACAGGGAGATCGGATCCAACGCCACCTTTCTGGGTACCAATGACCTCAGGGCACACTTTGGTGTACGCAAAGCCAAACAAATTGAGAAGGTGGAAGTTATTTGGCCCAGTGGTCAGAAGGATGTGTATCAAAATGTAAAACCCAACCAGCTGATGGAATGTGTTGAGGGCAAATCTTTAAGTTTGGAGAACACGGCACCGAAACCCAAGTAGGAGCAATGTTTGGGGCTTCAACATTCCTTAACGAGGAGTGCGTGTTTGTCTATTGAAAGGGTTACTCCCTTATATAAACTAAATATCTAAATTTGTGCTGATGCACATTTTTACCTTCCTGCTTTTACTTTCTGAATCGTTCTATCCACCGGCAGTTGAGGTGCGCTATTTTGATATTGTGCATAGGGATAAGGTAATTGGATCGTTGACTGCAACAAAAACGGAGGATGACAATCAAATAATATATAAAAATGAGACCTTTATCCGCACCAGAATAGTCAAAGAAATAGAAGTTAACTATTTGTTTGAAGCCATGTACATTAATGGGGAGCTGGAAAATGCTGAAGCCATTATCAAGGTCAATGATGAAATAAGAGAAAGCACAATAACCTGCCGGGAGAAGCCCGGATACCTCGTTCAGCTGCATCAGGATGAAGAAAAATGGATTGACAGTGAGGCTATCGTTTATTCTTCCGTAATGCTCACGTTTGAAGAGCCTGCTGTCAATGACAAAAGTTTTTCAGAGAAGGATGGCAATGAACATCAACTAATGGCCATGGGAGAGCATACCTATAAAAAGATAAATAGTAAAGGACAGGAGAATAGCTATTATTATGAAGGTGGTGATCTTAAGTGGGCCAAACTGGATGCTGGCATCATCAATTTCGAAATCAGATCGAAGTAAGCAATTCATTCATCATCGGTCTACATAATAGCTCATCCTGTTTTCATCTTTTCCAATTACTCCCATCAGGCGAGGGAAGATAATAAAGTGACCAGTGGATGCCCCATTGCCATGAAGGTATAGAGGAGCTTGCACGAATTGATCTGCGCCATCCAAGTCAAGTGGCGTCACATCTTCACCATCAAAGGTGATCGTTTTACCAGCCAGACCACCATACATCACACCATGCAGAGGAGCAAACCCAGGTGAAAAGCCAACATCAACATTGAAATTATCCTTTCCTTTAGACCAACTGCCGATAGCGATTTCATAAACATACTGGCCGCTGTATAGCTTTCCATCGTAAGCAAAGGAATGATCACCAACA
Source organism: Cyclobacteriaceae bacterium (assembly GCA_039971015.1). Classification (GTDB taxonomy): domain Bacteria; phylum Bacteroidota; class Bacteroidia; order Cytophagales; family Cyclobacteriaceae; genus ELB16-189. The sequence goes on along the minus strand of JBDVKV010000009.1, from coordinate 86,550 downwards.
ATTCCCTTGATTGGTTTTTTGGCCAACTCAGTCCAGCTATTGGTGCCAGGGTCATATTCGAAAAGACGATCTTGATTACCGAGACCGAAGTATCCTTTTCCTCCTTCGCTTACCCCCAATACAGAGTAACCGTATTCTGACCGAACATCGAAAGCACCCAGGTTGAGAATGGTAGAAACCAATTCAGGCAAAGTTCCTTTATCTGTCCAAGTGTCTGTGTCTGGATGGTAAGCATACAATTTTGAGTTATTGCCTACCAGATATCCTGTACCATCAATTGAAAAACCAGCAAAGGCATTAAAGTCAACCAGGTTAGGGATAACCGCTTTGGGTGTCCACTTAAATGTGGTCGTGTCAAATTGATACCAGTTGTTGAACATACCCAATCCACTGTAGATATCTCCACCAATGTTCATGGTTACTTGCTGCTTGCTTTTGCCTCCAGGAAAGTCTTCATGATAGCGGTTCCAAACATGGTTTCTGTGTACTGTTACCGATTTACACTGTTCTGGCGAGATATCGCCCCATGCAGCCAGTTGCACACACACTGTTCCACTGGTAAGAAATTCAAAACTTGCTGCCTGATCGAAAGGTAAAGCAGGAGGAACTGCATTGGTATAGCTGGTGGTACCATCGTAGATGGCCTCTCCACTGTATTTCCATGTAGCGATTGTTGTTTTATCGTCACTACATGCGCTGGATAAATAATTAATGACGGCTGCACCCCTTCCACGATATACCGCATTTTCAGGAAAGGTCAAATCCTCATTGGTCAATGGTTCAGCAGTTACTTTACAATTTTCATCCTCATCTTCAAAGAGAGAACAGGAGGGAAAAGATAAAATTATTGCAATGATAAAAACGCTTTTAAGCAGGAAAGTTAAAAATGTATACATGGTTTAAATGAGATCAGCCAGAGTTTTAAAATTTATTTGAATGGATTGCAGCTGTTATCGCTGATGTTATCCTCCACGTAAACGGTGCCTTTGAAATACACAAATTTTCCATTGGTGTAGGTAAAAGTTGCGGGTCCATTAGGAGAGCCAGCTGCTAAAGAAAAGGTGCCAGCTATACAGCCTTCTTTACCTTGAGATGGAGGATCAAAAACCAGGAAAGTAATTGTTCCTGATGTAATAGGATCCGCGCCATACAGCTTTCCTGAAGTGAGAGGGTAGGCTGTATTCAGAACAATACCATCAACAGGAATAGAGAACTCAGCATCTATTTCTCTGGCACCAATCATCTCATTGCCAGCTGTGAATACAATTTTAGCACTGCTGGTATTGGGGTTAAAATAACTGACCTCCGCTTGACCCAGGCATACTTCATCTCCGTTTTTGGTAGCAGTAGCCCACTGACCATCATTACATGGTTCCAATGGTGCAGGCTCTTCTTCACAAGCAACATTGAATAATAATACACTTACAGTCAAAAGAATGGTTAGAGCGTTGTTCATCTGTCCGATTTATTTTAGTGAGTTACATTCAAAAGTATCATGGGCGAGTCCGTAATTTTTGTCACCGTTTTTTGTTCCGGTCACCATTACAATTTGGTTTTGTGTATTGGTATACTGTTCAAACTTGATGATGTCTATTTCATAATGAATGGACTGCGTAGGATTTTGTCGGGTGATCGATGGATCTATTCCAAAGTCGATATACACTACTTTAGGAGTAACTGAGAGTAAGTTCATGGGAAAGGTGCGCGCGTCTCTTTCAAAAGCTGCGGCTTCACCTTTAGCAAAGAATAATACTTCATTAGGTACTCTTCCAAAGCCTTGCATTCTCGAAAAGACTTCTGCGCCCTCAACATAAAAAGTGGATTTATCAGCTCCGTATACCGAAGTAAGAATAGGAGAATCGGGGCTTGTCTTATAAGCAACAGATGCGCTGATCTGTGCGTCTCGGGATGCACCTCCATCTACACCTGTCCATTGAAAGTCTGTCATGTCAATGCCAATAGCAATATCAGGATGGTTATCTGAGTCGGACTGGCGTTGTATCAGACGCACATCTTTATTGGACTTTGGGTTCTCAATGTCAACAATGAGAAAGCCATTTTCTACTTTTACTGTTGCCTCCGGATTGTTGATTTCTACTTCCCACTTCCCGCAGTTAACTTCTGGAGCGTCTTCGTCCACACATGAAAAAGTAATGGATAGGAATAGGATAAAAATGGATAAGTTTTTCATTTTTGGTTTATGATTTGAACATGAAGCCGATGCCAAATTGTTGTCTTTTGATTCTGTTACCCCAGTCGTTGAGGCCATTTACTATTTCCAGATTGAGAAATATGTTATTGTACCTGAGCTCAAACATTTGATTGAGTATCTCTGGCTGCTGATCGGGTGCTACAGGTTTTTCACCAAACGTGAAAGCATAAGATCCTTCGTAGTGAAACATCAAAGCTGTTCCTGGGATATTAACATCAAGAATGGCCAGCGGACCATATCCGCCATAGTAGTAGATGGTGCCGCTGGTATTTTCAACTGATTTTCTGGAAGTATGAAGTCCCTCAACACCATAGAAGTAATCGCCAATATGTCCGCCAGCAGAAAACTGAACATACTTTGAAGAGACCAGTGAGAGTCCGTAATTGTGCCATCCAATAACACTGGTAAGTGTGGGCGTTCCCGGCTCAGGCTTTTCTGCAATACCTGGCTTGGTATAGAGCAGGGCCATTACATCACCAAGAATTTTGTAGCGATGACTGGACTGAAATTTGAAATTGCCGTAAGTAGAGCGACTATAACTGATGTCCAGAACGACAGCACCAAATTCTTCATTCTCTATTTTGCCTGACCATTCATTGGTCATCTTGCCGTAGTAAAGCGCAGTTCTAAATATTTTACCTTCCTTACCTACCTCGTTAAGTTGAGCATAGCTTTGTGCTTGAAAAATAAGCGTGGCTGCCAGGCTTAAGACGAAAACTACATGTATACGATTCATACCTTATTTATTCCTTTCAATATTTATGCATAGATAGCAGAGGTGTCTTTGGTTGACCATACCCAGTGTTTGGTATATATCGACTAAGTAGTGATGTGTAGGTTCACATTCAAACGATATAAGTAATTGAAGAAGAATGGAGGGCTGAGCCATTCAAAAGAGAAGAAGGTGCTGCTTATAAAGTGAAACTATTTTATCAATGCCTGCATCGGAATAGATGTATTTCAGATAAAACTGGATTGACATGCGGGTTGCCCTTATATTTAAAAGAAAAAGCCCAATGAAAAATATCCTGCTGCTTCTGGTCATTACATGTACAATGAGTTTTGCCCAAACAAAGCCTGTCAAAATTTTTATCTCTGCGGACATGGAGGGGATAGGGGGGATTGGAACCTCAAAGATGACGAGTGGTGGTAAAGACTATGATACAGGAAGAAAACTGATGACTGCTGAAGTGAACGCAGTAGTGAAAGCCATATTTCAGGCTGGGCCAGCTACTGTTGTTGTTAATGACAGCCATGGTGATATGCAAAATCTGTTGCATACAGAATTAGATCCCCGGGTTGAATACATCCAGAGCAATATCAAGCCATTGGGTATGGTACAAAACCTGGATGAAAGTTTTGATGGAATCATATTCATTGGCTACCATGCTATGGCTGGAGCGGAGAATGGTTTTTTGGCTCATACTGGTTCCGGTAATGTAAAAGGACTTTGGTTGAATGGCACTGAAGTAGGTGAAGGCGGATTGAACACGTACTATGCCGGAGCTAAAGGAGTGCCTTTAATATTGGCCAGTGGAGACAAAACCTTTACAGAAGAAATTACAAAATTGGTACCTACACGTACTGTAATAACAAAAGAAGCCATTGGTGCCAGCGCTGCTAAATTATTGCATCCCGATGTTGTACTCAAAGCATTAGAAGAACAAACTGCGGCTGCTATAAAGGACATCAAGAATGCAAAGGCCCTTGCCGTGAAGCAGCCAGTTGAATTTGTTTTGAAACTAGATGCTCCCACACGTGCGGATGTGGCCATGGGCATTCCTGGTATGAAGAGAGTGGATGGTTACACCATATCCTACAATGCGAAGGACATGGACGATGCCTACAAGCTCATACGCATCGTATATAAATACCTTCAGTGGTAATTCCATTTTGATACCCTTTATCCGTCTGTAAAACTTTTGATTCTAAAAGTCGTATATAAGCATTTCGATAAAATGATAGAAATGGAAAAAGTACAAATCCGAAAAGAACTAGCATCAATTGACAAATACTGGACGCAAAAAATATTAGGAGAGGCCAATGGCCAGCTGATAAAACTTGCAAAGGGAACAGGGGAGCTGAACTGGCATAAGCATGATGATCAGGACGAATTGTTTCTACTTTACAAAGGCCATTTAACCATACAGCTCCGTGATCGTGACATTGAACTGTATGAAGACGAAATGTTTATTGTTCCTAAAGGAGTAGAGCATTGCCCAAAAGCACATGGTGATGTAGAGCTATTGGTGATGGGACTGAATGTCACTTCCAATGCTGAGGGAGGTCGCCCTGAATCATGGACACCGGAAAATAAGGCAGTATAGGTAAATGGGTTGAATGATTGTATTTGATATTTGTATATTGAATTTCAAATTATCAGGCATCATTAACCATGAAATTGAGTCCATCTTTTATCGGAGCGTTAAGAACATTCAGTTACTTTATAGCGAGTGGCACCCATTACCAATTGAAAGGCGTTCCCTATCTTGAATTATTCGGGGAAGAACCCAGTGCTATAGAACAGGCTTTTGCTATTTATGCCAACGTAATAGAATTGGATGATCATGGTGTAGTTATCAACGCAAAATATGCAGAGCAGCGTGCTGTGGATTTTATAAGGGCTTATTGTGAAGAAGGTTTTGAAGTTCAGCCACCGCTGGCAGAGTGGGAGTTGGATTTACACAGTCCACCACCCGCCAATGATTTGAAATCGTAAAACAAGGTAGTGTTCCGTTGATCGAAATGAAATCAGATAATCTTTCAGACCATGATCTGCTGGAGCTTTTAGCCAGTGCCATTTCGGATGTTGGCTATTGGAACTGGTGGACGGCTGAATTACCTGAATTGGTTCAGGTTGAGTTTGGGCGCGTTCAACTTTATCTCCCTTCGGAGAACCAATCGGCCCCTCATAATATGGTGGCACTTCAATTCAGGAACCCCACATCCATTAGTTTCTTGACGCGAATCCAAGGAGATGATACACACCTTTGGCATGAGGCATTGCACGAGGAAAAAATGGAGGGACCTAATATTACCTGGGACGCATTCTCATTCACCCATCAAGAACAGATGACAGCAATACTGGAAGATGCCCAGGTCATTACAACTATTCATGGGTATTCACCTAAAGATGATGTATTTCTCAAAGAGAAGTACAAGCTTGTGTTTTGGGCTGGGAACTTTGGAATGGCCATAGCGGCCCAGGACATCAAAATATTAGCCCACACTGGAGAGATAGCCCTGCAAGGTTTGCCTGAAATGAGTAAACAATGGTGGGGGTATTTAGACGAGTACTGGAAGAGAAAAGATACAATCGACCCTATGCCTGTTGATTATACTTGTGAAGTGACCATTCCTTCCAGGTGATAGTAGTGAACGAGGTAACTTATTGGTTCATCACTACTAAACAGCATCTGCCTTTTATCCGGCATAATACCTTTTAATCAATTTACGTCCGGGTTCCCGTTCTTAATTAATTATCTTGTTTCAAACCTAAACGAATTTGAGCCATGAATAAATTGAAATGCTTACTGCTATCCTTAAGCCTGTTGGTGCTGATGGATGCCGCTGCCCAGAAAAAGTACGGTGACCTGGCGACAGGACCTTATAAAAAACTAGTCATTCGCGGAGCGATGGTCTTACCGGGCCATGGTGGACCTCCTGTTGGCCCGTATGATATCGTGATACAAGGAAACATGATTACGGATATGATCCCATTTGATCCGGTTACAGCCGAGAGCAGAGGTGCTACAGAAAGGGTAACGGGAGATCGGGTGATTGACGCAACTGGTAAGTACGTTATGCCAGGCATGATTGATTTGCATTTGCATACACGCACGCAAGAGATTCCTTTGGAATATGTTTACTACCTCAAGTTGGCCCATGGGGTAACTACACTGGTACCGGGTTCAGAACGTGGCTTGGATATCATGTTGAATGAAGCCAAGAAAAGTAAGAACAATGAAATACTTGCCCCTCGGTTATTCCCGATCTGGAATTATGGAGCAAAGACGAATTACGATCAACTGTTCCTTGATGATCCAGCCAATGTTAAAAAAGTAATAACAGAAATGTTCAGCAAAGGTGCACACGTTGTGAATGTACAAACACTGGGGTGGAGTCGGGAATTGTTTGGCGCGATATGCAAAGAAGTAACTGCAGCGGGAGGGATTACTACCTATCACATTCCACCTAACACCACTTCTGTAATCCAGGCGGTAGATGCAGCCCGGTTGGGGGTCACAATGATAGAGCACCACTACGCTTATGCTGAAGCATCACTGGATAGAACTGTTCAGGATTTTAGTCCTACTTACAATTACAATGATGAGAATGCCCGATTTGGTCAGGCAGGTAAAGTTTGGTCAGAGGCTAACAAAGAGCGTTTGCTATCAGAAGTGGCTGATTCGCTTGTAGCCTATGGGGTAACCATGTTGCCCACCCGAGTAGTGTATGAAGCCAACCGCGATATTATTCGTGCCTCCAGTTTGCCGTGGCATAAAAAATACACCCATCAGAAGTTGATTGACTGGAATGGTCCCGATCCAAAATACCATGGTGCTTATCATTACGATTGGACCAGCGATGATGAATACTATTGGAGTTATGCGTACAAGCTTTGGGGAGAACTCATTTATGAATTTAATAAAAGAGGGGGTCGTGTTGCTTACGGCACAGATGATAGCTACATCTTTGCTACTCCAGGATTTTCAAACATCCGCGAATTACAATTGCTCAGGGAAACCGGTATGCACACACTGGAGGTATTGAAGGCTGCCACTTATAACAGTGCGAAAACTTTGCGTCAACCCAAACTGGGGTTGGTGAGGCCTGGATATATTGCCGATTTGATGATCATTGACGGCAGTCCGCTTTACAACTTGAGGTATATGTATTCATTCGGTGCTTTAACTACTGATAATGACGGAAACATGTATCGCAAAGGAGGAATTGTCCATACCATCAAAGATGGCATTGTGATTGAAAATGCCAGGTTGATCGAAGTGGTGGAAAAGATAGTAGCTGAATCCAAGAAAGAAGGTAAAGTGTCTGCCATGGAAGAACCTTTTGTGATCAAAAAAGATTAACAAACGATTCTGAAATTGAAAAACTTGTGGCATTTGTGTCACAAGTTTTTTTTATGACTTATCATTCATAGAATCCTTGATATCAAACATCTGCCACCCATCATCCTTGAGGTCAACTGATCATTAATGTGTAAGGGTAACACGGTCAAATGCTTATCTTAAGATTCAAACCTAACCTATACCTACTATGAAAATTAAACTATTATTTCTGGTTGCATGCCTCTTTATGTTAGCTGATGCAGCAGCCCAGAAGAAGTATGGTGACCTGGCGACAGGACCATACAAAAAATTAGTTATTCGCGGAGCAATGGTTTTGCCGGGTCACGGTGGACCTCCCGTTGGTCCTTATGATATCGTGATACAAGGGAACATGATTACCGACATGATCCCTTTTGATCCTGTAACCGCAGAGCGAAGAGGAGCAACAGAAAGAGTAACTGGTGACCGTGTAATTGATGCCACTGGAAAATATGTAATGCCAGGTATGATTGATCTTCACATGCACTTGCGCCAGGAGCCGATGCCGATTGAATATGTTTATTATTTAAAATTGGCGCACGGTGTTACCGCAATGGTGCCTGCTGCGGACCGTGGTCTTGACAATGGAATGAGTGAAGCCAGTAAGAGTAAATCCAATTCCATCCTTGCTCCAAGGTTATATCCTATCTGGGGATGGGGTGCCAAAACCAATTACGATCAGGTCTTCCTTGACAATCCTGCCAATGTAAAAAAAGTAGTAGCAGAAATGTTCAGTAAGGGAGCCCATGTGGTAAGCGTAGGTGACCTCGGATGGAATCAGGAGTTGTTAGGAGCTGTATGTAAAGAGGTGACGGCAGCCGGAGGAATTACCACGTACCACATTCCACCTAATACCACTTCCGTAACACAGGCAGTTGATGCTGCACGACTGGGCGTTACGATGATCGAGCACCATTATGCTTACGCGGAATCTTCTTTGGACAGATCAGTTCAGGATTTTAGTCCTACCTATAACTACAACGATGAGAACGCACGTTTTGGCCAGGCAGGAAAGGTGTGGTCAGAGGCGAACAGAGAGCGTTTGCTATCAGAAGTGGCTGATTCGTTGGTAGCCTATGGTGTTACCATGTTGCCCACCCGTGTGGTGTATGAGGCCAACCGCGACATCATTCGCGCCTCCAGTTTACCTTGGCACAAGAAATACACGCATCAGACACTGATTGACTGGAACGGACCGAATCCTAACTATCATGGTGCTTATCATTATGACTGGACCAGCGATGATGAATACTATTGGAGTTATGCTTACAAACTTTGGGGAGAGTTGATCTATGCGTTTAACAAAAAAGGAGGACGAGTAGCTTATGGTACTGATGATAACTACATTTTTGCTACGCCAGGATTCTCCAACATTCGTGAATTACAATTGCTGAGAGAAACGGGGATGCACACATTGGAAGTACTGAAGGCTGCTACTTACAATAGCGCTAAAACTTTGCGTGAAGACAAATTAGGTTTGGTTCGCCCTGGTTATATCGCTGACTTGCTTATTATTGATGGTAGTCCGTTGTATAATTTACGTTACATGTATTCTTTCGGTGCGCTGACAGTAGATAATGATGGCAAAATGTTTCGCAAGGGAGGTATACTGCACACCATTAAAGACGGTATCGTTATTGAAAATGCCAAGTTGATGGAAGAAGTGGAGAAGATGGTGGCAGAATCAAAAACAGAAGGCAGACTCTCGGCCATGGAAGAACCGTTTGTGATTAAGAAAGAGTAGTAAATAGTTTCAGCCGATATTGAAGAAGCCCCGGGCTATGTTAATGCATAACCGGGGCTTCTTGTTTGGATTTATTAGTTGTCCGCCACCTATCATGCTTAAGGTCAATTGATCATTAATTGCATAATAAGGTGCAATACAATTGCTTACCTTAACCATTGAAACATAACTATCTATACCTATTATGAAAGTTAAATTATTATTCTTGGTAGCCTGTCTCTTTGTGCTGGCTGATGCCACAGCGCAAAAGAAGTACGGTGAGCTAGCTACGGGGCCTTATAAAAAATTAGTCATTCGCGGAGCCATGGTATTACCTGGCCATGGTGGACCTCCTGTTGGCCCTTATGATATTGTTATACAAGGCAACATGATCACAGATATGATTCCTTTTGATCCTGTAACAGCAGAAAGCAGAGGAGCAACCGAAAGAGCGACTGGAGACAGAGTGATTGATGCTACCGGAAAGTATGTGATGCCGGGTATGATTGATTTGCACATGCACCTGCGTCAGGAGCCTATGCCGATCGAGTATGTGTATTACCTCAAGCTGGCACATGGTATTACTACGATGGTACCCGCTCCGGACAGAGGCCTCGCCAACGCCATGAGCGAAACGGCAAAAAGTAAATCCAATACCATACTCGCCCCCAAAATGTTTCCGCTCTGGAGCTGGGGAGCAGGCACCAACTACGATCAGATTTTCCTGGACAATCCTGCCAACGTAAAAAAAGTGGTGCAGGAAATGTTCAGCAAAGGAGCACATGTGGTGAGCCTGGATGGAGGCCCGGGTTGGAATCAGGAACTGTTTGAAGCGGTGTGCAGAGAAGTAACTGCAGCCGGTGGAATTACCTCTTTCCATATTGCACCGAATACCTCTCCGGTGATTCAGGCAGTAGATGCCGCACGATTGGGTGTGACCATGATTGAGCATCACTATTCCTATGCAGAGTCTTCTTTGGACAGATCGGTTCAGGATTATAGTCCTACGTACAACTACAATGATGAGAATGCCCGCTTTGGTCAGGCAGGAAAGGTGTGGTCGGAGGCCAACAAAGAGCGCTTGCTTACTGAAGTAGCAGACTCTTTAGTAGCCTATGGTGTCACCATGTTGCCCACCCGTGTAGTGTATGAAGCCAACCGCGACATCATTCGCGCTTCCAGTTTACCATGGCACAAGAAATACACCCATCAAACACTGATGGACTGGAATGGACCGAATCCTAACTACCATGGTGCTTATCATTATGACTGGACCAGCGATGACGAATACTACTGGAGTTATGCGTACCAGCTTTGGGGAGAACTGATTTATGAATTCAACAAAAGGGGAGGGCGCGTGGCGTATGGTACGGATGACAATTACATCTTTGCTACGCCAGGATTTTCCAACATTCGTGAATTGCAATTGTTAAGAGAGACAGGAATGCATACGTTGGAAGTGTTGAAGGCCGCCACCTACAACAGCGCCAAAACCTTGCGACAGGATAAGATAGGGTTGGTAAGACCCGGTTACGTTGCTGACCTGCTCATCATTGATGGCAGTCCGCTGTACAACCTGCGTTACTTGTATTCATTTGGAGCACTTACTGTTGATAATGATGGCAAGATGTTTCGCAAAGGTGGCATAAAGCATACCATCAAAGATGGTATCGTTATTGAGAACGCAAAGCTGATGGAAGAAGTGGAAAAGATGGTGGCAGAGTCAAAGACAGAAGGTAGGCTTTCTGCCATGGAAGAACCATTTGTAATCAAGAAAGACTAATTAAGCGTCTTAAAAAAAAGAAAAAGCTTGTGACCTAAGGCCACAAGCTTTTTTCGTTTAAATCTTCCTGGTTTTATTATCCGGTTACGACAATCTTCTTCATCACATCACCTTCTCTGATCTGATCGATCACATCCAGCCCGTCCACTACCTTACCAAATACGGTGTGGTTGCGGTCCAGGTGCTTGGTATTGTCCCGTCCATGGCAAATAAAGAATTGAGAACCTCCTGTGTTTCGCCCTGCATGTGCCATAGACAATACGCCACGGTCATGGTATTGATTCTCACCATCCAATTCACAATCGATTTGATAGCCAGGGCCACCCATTCCGGTGCCATCAGGGCATCCACCTTGAATAACAAAGTTGGGTATTACACGATGAAAGGTTAAACCATCGTAAAATCCTTTTTCAGCAAGGTCAGTAAAGTTCTTTACGGTATTAGGGGCATCTTTTTCAAAGAATTCCACTTTCATCGTACCCTTATTGGTCTGTATTTCAGCTGTTTTCATCTGTTCGTTAAGTAGGTTCAAAAATTGAGATTGCAATTTGCCATAAACTCCGATGAGGTCAAAATTTTAGCCGTAGCTTCTCCTGTCGAAGGGCTAATATTGTTTCATTAATTTGTTAATCCTGAATGTTCCCTCCGCCACAAATCCTATTGCTGCTTTTGATTTTAAATTTAACTTGCAGACCATAGCAAAACCTGAAAAATATGCGAAGTATTGCCCTCATTCTTCTAGTCCTGGTCTTTTACAACTGTACTGATTCATCACAAAAAGATGGTGTTACGATTATCAGAGATAAATATGGCGTTCCTCATGTCTTCGGCAAGACCGATGCGGATGCTGTATTTGGGTTGATCTATGCCCAATGTGAGGACGACTTCAACAGGGTAGAGGTCAACTATATCAATGCCATGGGCAGAATGGCTGAAGTGGAAGGAGAGGAAAGCCTGATGAGTGACCTTCGCATGAGGTTGTTTATAGATACGACCAAGGCTGCTTCCATCTATCAGGAAAGTCCTGAGTGGATGAAGAAATTATTGGATGCCTTTGCCGATGGTGCCAATCATTATTTGAAAACGCATCCTGAAACAAAGCCTAAACTGATTACACAATTTAAACCCTGGATGCCCCTCATGTTCAGTGAGGGAAGTATAGGCGGTGATATAGAAACCATTTCTCTAAAAGGTCTTGCTGATTTTTATGATCCAAAAAACGATATGGCTTTTATGGAGCCTGTTGTACCTGAATGGGAAAAAGAACCTACAGGATCCAACGGGTTTGCCATTGCTCCTTCTAAAAGTGCCACGGGCAATGCTTTATTTCTTATCAATCCCCACACTTCATTCTACTTTCGCCCAGAGGTGCATGTGGTCAGTGAAGAAGGATTGAATGCCTATGGCGCAGTAACATGGGGACAGTTTTTTGTCTACCAGGGTTTCAATGAACACAATGGCTGGATGCATACCAGCAGCCGCGCTGATGCCATTGATGAATTCGAGGAAACGATTGTTGAGAAAGATGAGGAATTGTTTTACCAACACGGGGAAGAGCTCAAGCCATTAATTTCGAAAACCATACAACTGGCCTATAAGGATGGAGATAACGTTTCCACCAAAGAATACACCGTTTACTTTACTCATCATGGTCCTGTCATTGCCAATCGCGATGGAAAGTGGATCACTATCAGTTTGATGCAGGAGCCTTTGAAAGCGCTGACGCAATCGTATACCCGCACCAAGACCAGCACTTATGAGGAGTTCAATAAAACGATGGAGTTGAATACCAACTCCTCCAACAATACCGTATACGCAGACGACAAAGGCAACATTGCTTATTATCATGGTAACTTCATTCCTATCCGCGACACGCAATTTGACTGGTCGAACCCTGTAGATGGAAGTAACCCAGCTACTGACTGGAAAGGATTGCATACCGTTGAAGAGTCGGTGCACACCTTGAACCCAAGCAATGGGTGGATACAGAATTGTAATGCCACCCCGTTTACCGTTTCCGGAGATCAGAGTCCGAAGGCTTCTGATTTCCCGACTTATATGGCTCCTGATTTTGAGAACTTCAGAGGCATACATGCCGTGCGTGTACTGAAAGACTCCACTGATTTTACATTGGATAAGTTGATTGCAGCTGCCTACGATACTTACCTTCCTGCCTTTGAAGTACTGGTGCCTGCTGTGGTAGCCGCCTACGATAAAGTGACGCCAGCCAATCCAGACTTAGCAGAACCTATTCAGGTGTTAAAGGATTGGGATTACCGCTATTCCGAAACTTCTGTTGCTACCGCACTTTCCATCTTTTGGGCACAGGAATTACAAAGAATGGTATCCGACAGAGCATCAAGAAGAAATGGTGATCTGGCGCTTATGGATTACATGGCTCATCAAACTAAAGACAAGGAAAAGTTGCAGGCCTTGTACAATGCTGTCAGCATTCTTCAAGCCGATTTTGGAAATTGGAAAACAGTATGGGGTGAAATCAACCGCTTCCAGAGAATCACTGGTGATATTGTACAGCCTTTCGATGATTCAAAACCAAGCATCGCCATTGCATACCCTTCTTCCTTTTGGGGATCATTGGCAGCATTCGGAAGCAGGGCATATCCCGGCACCAAAAAATGGTATGGCACCCGTGGTAATAGCTTTGTGGCGGTAGTAGAGTTTGGTGAAAAAGTAAAAGCCAAATCTGTATTGGCAGGCGGAAATAGCGGAGACCCTTCATCTCCTCACTTCACAGACCAGGCAGAAATGTATCGCAGTGGAGAGTTCAAAGATGTGCTGTTCTACCGTGAGGACATTGAAAAAAATGCGGAGAGAACGTATTCTCTTAAGCGCTAGTGTCAACTGATAGATTTCAAATAAAAACAAAAGAATGCCGTACGATAGCCAACTAAGAACAAGCAGAAGAATCCTCATGGGCCCTGGACCCAGTGATGTGCACCCAAGAGTACTGCAAGCCATGGCAACGCCATTGATAGGTCACCTCGATCCGGAGTTTGTCACTATCATGGATGAGATCAAGGAGATGGCACAGCTTACCTTTCAAACCAAAAACAACCTCACCTTTGTGGTCTCCGCACCCGGTAGTGCGGGTATGGAAACATGTTTGGTTAACCTGTTGGAACCGGGCGATGAAGCGCTGATTTGCATCCACGGTGTATTTGGTGGTCGCATGGCAGATATTGCAGAGAGGGCTGGGGCTAAGGTAACTAAAGTAGAAGCTGAGTGGGGTCAATCTATTGATCCTCAGCAGGTAAAGGATGCACTAAAATCACTTCAACCTAAGCTTGTAGCCATTGTCCATGCGGAGACATCTACCGGTGTACTTCAGCCTTTGGAAGAAATCAGTAAGATCGTGAATGATGCCGGGGCTTTGCTGGTGGTAGATGCAGTGACCTCGTATTGTGGAACACAGCTAAAGGTAGATGAATGGGGCATAGATGCGGTCTATTCAGGTACACAGAAATGCCTGAGCGCAGCACCCGGCTTGTCACCGGTTTCTTTTAGTGAGAATGCGGTAAAAGCTTTGGATGCCCGTAAAACCAAGGTACAAAGCTGGTTTCTGGATTTGAGCATGGTGAAGAACTATTGGCAGGGGGCCAAAAGGGCCTATCATCATACGGCTCCGGTTTCTGCCATGTATGGACTAAGAGAAGCATACCGATTGGTACTCGAGGAAGGATTGGAGAATAGGTTTGAAAGACATCAGCAGAACCACTTGCTGCTCAAAACGGAATTGGAGCCGCTCGGTTTTGAATTTGTGGTGAAGGAAGGGTACAGGTTACCCATGCTCAATGCAGTGAAATTGCCGGATGGTATCGATGATGCTGCTGTACGAACACGACTCCTCAATGAATTCAACGTTGAAGTAGGAGGTGGGCTGGGAAAATTTGCCGGCAATATCTGGCGGATTGGATTGATGGGAGAGAGCAGTAATCCCAATTACGTGAACACACTCGTGGCTGCGCTCAAAACGATAATCAAATAATTAAACAACTTAATGACAAAGTTTACGACCAATTTACCTGATGGTGTTTTTGCTGCATCTGTTACGCCATTGAAGAAAGATTTTTCTATCGACCATGAAGCTTTGTTCAATCACTGTAATTGGTTGTTGGCCAACGGCAACGATGGCATTTGTTTCATGGGCACTACAGGTGAAGCGAATTCATTTTCTATGGAAGAGAGAATGGGTGCGCTGGATTACCTTATTGAAAAAGGAATGCCTCCACACCTTCTTCTGGTGGGTACTGGTTGTTGTGCACTTCCCGACACCATCAAGTTGACCCAACATGCAGTCTCCAAAAAAGTAGGTGGCATACTGATGCTCCCTCCATTCTACTACAAAGGATTAAGTGATGAGGGACTGACGCAATATTTTAAGCTGGTGATTGAAGCGGTAGATGATCCGGATCTGAAAATTTACTTGTATCACTTTCCTAAAATGACAGGTGTGCCATTCACTGTTCCCTTTGTCAAGAACCTCGTTGAACTATATCCTGAAACTATTGTGGGGATGAAAGACTCTGGAGGAGATTGGATCAACATGGAAACGATCTGTAGAGAAATTCCAGGGTTTAAACTTTACGCAGGTACAGAAAAGTACTTATTGAACGTTTTAAGGGCAAAAGGTGCCGGGGTAATTTCCGCCACCACCAACCTGACAGGCCTGTTGGCTGCTACCGTATATACCCACAAGGATGCGTCCAATGCCGATGAACTTCAAGCTCAACTCACTGAAGCAAGGGTGGCGTTTGAAGGTCCTCCTTTTCCTTCCAGTGTAAAACATATACTTGCAAAACGCAATCAACATTCAGACTGGCTAAATATCCGTCCTCCTAACAGCAATTTAACGGCATCTCAAATAAAGGAATTAGAAGATAAGCTTGCGTCCATTGGATTTAAATAGTTAAGGTTGTCGCCTGGCGTACGCTATTATCTGAACCTAGTTGTTCAATGTGGCGTTACAATTGGTTATCAAACCAGTAACTAAGTGGCGGATTCCTTTCTATATATTCCTGATATCACCGGTTTTACAAAATTTGTCAATACGACAGAGATTGAACACGGGCAGCATATCATTTCAGAGTTACTGGAAGGAATCATTCAGTCAAATCAATTGGACATGGTGGTGAGTGAAGTGGAAGGAGATGCTGTACTCTTTTATAAGCACAACAGCATTCCCACTTTCGATCAATTGGTTAGTCAATCAGAGAGAATTTTCATAGCGTTTCATGAGCAATTGAAACAGATGGAAGCACAACGCATTTGCCAATGCGGAGCCTGCAGCAGTGCCATTAATTTGTCGATTAAGATAGTAGCCCATTCGGGAGCTATTGGATTTACAAAAGTACTGAACCGTGAAAAACCCTATGGTGCGGACGTGGTCAAAATTCATACCCTTCTGAAGAATGATGTAAACGAAAAGGAGTATGTGTTGCTTTCCGATAGCTTAAGTAAAACCTATAAAAAGGAGATGGAACAAACAGCTTCAGCATGGGTGAAGCCCGATTTAATTCCTTCAGGAGAGGGAAATGACTTTCATTATTATTTCAGTCTGTCCCCATTATTTGAGCGTGTAAAAGTACCTATGCCGCCAAAACCACCCAAAAGGCTTCCCAAGCCTTATGTTACCTCTATTTTCATTGAAAGGCCCAAGGAGCGTGTTTTTGAAATGCTTGTCGACTTTGACGTGCGCCAATTATGGAATGACGAAGCCCAGGAAATCATTTATGATGAGAACAAAGTCAATCGGGTAGGTACGACTCACCAGTGCGTGCTCAAAGACAATTCGGTCATCAACTTCGAGAGCTTCTCGGACAACATCGGGGAGGGTAAATTGATCTACGGAGAGAAAATACTGGGAATAAAAATGGCCAAGGAGGTGGCAGTATTTTTTATACTTGAAAATGAAGGCAATGGTACACGGCTTTCCCTTGAACTGCACATCCAACCCCTTCCTGTAATTGGAGGCATCATTAAGTTAATAATGATATACAAAATGTCTGGTAACCTTGAGGCTCAACTGAAATCACTTAAAGCCTTGGCCGAACGCCCGTCAAATAATTAAGGTCTACCTTTTTTGTTCTTCGCAATAATGATTAATCACCTGAAGAATACCCCTTGGCTAAAACGTGCTTCTGCACTTTACCCAGTGCGGTTCTTGGAAGCACATCGATTGAAATAAACTTTCGGGGTACTTTGAAAGAGGCCAATGATTTTCTGCATTTGTCTAACAATGCAGTTTCATCAAGATCTCCGTTCACTACGATGAAAGCAACGGGTAGTTCACCTCTCACTTTGTCAGGGATACCGATAACAGCCGCTTCCTTGATCTCGTCCTGCTCCATCAGAAACTCCTCAATCTCTCTGGGGTAAATATTAAATCCACCGGAAATGATCAGCTCACTTTTGCGACCACGCAAAGTATAATAGCCATCCTCGGAAACCACGGCCATATCTCCAGTTTTAAAATAACCATTTTCAAAAGATGCATTGGTGGCATCAGGCCTGTTCCAGTATTGAGAAAATACATTGGGTCCTTTAATATGAATTTCTCCTTCTTCATCGATGCCTGCTTCTTTTCCTTCGGGTGTAATGATCTTTACAGATGTTCCCGGCAATGGAAATCCAACTGTTCCTGCCCTTCGTTCGCCTACATAAGGATTGCTTATATTCATCAGTGTTTCGGTCATCCCATATCGCTCCAGAATAGTGTGACCATACTTATCTCGAAAAGCATCCAATACCTGAGGTGGAAGTGGTGCTGAACCCGAAACGAATAACCTCATGGTAGATCCAATAGCCTGTGCATCCTCATTTGACTTTTCAAGCATGCGCACGTAAACCGTAGGTACCCCATAGAATAGGGTAGGTTTAAAATCTACGCACTCATCCTTTATCTTTTCATGCTCAAAACGAGGTAACAACCTTGTAGTAGCGCCAGCAACGAAAGCACAATGCATTCCGTTGGCAAGGCCGTGCACATGGAAGAGAGGAAGGCCGAGCAAAAGTCGGTCAGCCTCGGTAATCTTCCAGCATATGTTCAGGTTGATGGCATTCGCAATAAAGTTGTTATGAGAAAGTACAGCTCCTTTGGAAGTACCGGTGGTTCCGGAAGTATAAATAATAGCTGCGGGACTGTCTCCAGTGGCTTTGCACCTGACCATATCCTGTGATTGACCCCTGGCTTTATCAGCCAATGCTTTGGCATCCCAGGTTTCCACTCCTTCGATGTCGTTGAAGGAGACGATGGCCCGTGGAGTAGCATCGTTCATGATATGGGCTATTTCCCGCTCTTTATAGAGGATATTAATAGGCACGATGATTACTCCTAGCTTAAGACAGGCCAGGTAGATATCAACGAATTCAAGGCTATTTTCAAGGTATAATGCCAATCGATCACCAGCCACAAGGCCTTTTGAAGTAATGACGTGAGCCATTTGGTTACTTCTTCCATCAAGCATACCAAACGACAGTTGATCACCCTGAAATTCGATGGCAACTTTATCCTTCCTTCCTACAAAAGAGAGGCGAAACAGGTCTATAATGTTCATGTTGTATTGTCTGCCTAAGAATAAGGAATAAAAAAGAGGATAGCCAAACTGATTGAGGATATAATACGAAGCTATTGGACTTGGGGGTACGGTTATCTAATTAACTGCCCAGCTCCATTCCAATGCGCATGGATGCCAAGAAGGATGTAGCTGCTATTCCTGCTTATTCGAATTAACGGTTATAGTCCGTTCTTCACTTTCTTTAGCTACTCTTTTGAGGTTTTGCTGATACCTTTTCTGCAAATCCCTGGCTTTTTTCTGCACCATTTTATCATGCTTCAAACCAGGCTTAGGGCAGTCCCATTCCTCAATATTGGCCAGTTGCTTAGTCTTGTTTTGTTGAAAATACTCAATACTGTTCATGGCTTGAGCTTCTTTCCTTTTAGCCATAGCATAGCGCATCCTATGGGCTTTTGCTTTCCTTAATTTAACTGTCTCTGGCGTGGGACAAAACATAGGATTGCTTTGGCAAGACATGGCGAATAGGGTCAATATGGCAATCAGGCGGTAGAGCATACTATCTATTTAACGTTAATTTACTTAAAATATTTCATTTAGTAAACTGAATAATAGAGAGTTATGACTACTCATTTAAATTACACTGATAAAATTAAAGTTTTACTTTAAGTGGAATTGTGGGTATCACTTAACCATATAAATGCCTCAAAGCTTTCCATAGAAGCAAAAAAAAATGGTAGATTCAGTACTCATAGTAGTTTCAGTGACCTAATTCAACTTATGAGTGCTTATAAATTCAATCTCAACCAAAAAGAAGTGGAAGTAGAGGCTGCGGACGATACTCCGTTGCTTTGGATACTCAGGGATAACCTGGGGATGACAGGTACTAAATTCGGGTGTGGCAAGGCTTTGTGTGGAGCCTGTACGGTTCATTTAGATGGGCAGGCAGTGAGGTCTTGTTCCTTGCCAATATCTGCTGTTGGCGAAAAGAAGATCACCACTATCGAAGGCATTGCTCAGGGAGATTTGCATCCGGTGCAAAAATCATGGATGGAAGAAGATGTTCCTCAGTGTGGTTATTGTCAATCAGGTCAAATCATGTCAGCCGTGGCATTGCTGAACACCAACGACAACCCAACAGACGATGATATTGACCAGGCCATGGCCGGTAACATTTGCAGGTGTGGAACTTATGTGAGGATCAGGAAAGCCATCAAACGTGCAGCGAAAGGAGGAACTCATGAAGGATAAAATATTCAAAATCGACAGGAGAACATTCCTTAAAACAACCTCCATCAGCGCCACCGGCTTGCTATTGGGTATGCAATTCAGTTGTACCAATACCTCCAAAAAGTTAATTGGAGATCCTGCTGCCAACTTTTCACCCAATGTGTATCTCAACATCAACGGGTCAGGAGATGTCACCATCATTGCCCACCGCTCAGAGATGGGAACGGGTATTAAAACCAGTCTTCCGTTGGTGCTGGCCGATGAACTGGAAGTAGATTGGAAGAAAGTAAAAGTAGTACAGGCTGTCGGTGACGCTAAATACGGGGATCAAAATACAGATGGTTCTTACAGTGTACGTATGTTCTATCCTATCATGCGCCAGGCAGGGGCTACTGCCCGCAGAATGCTGGAACAGGCTGCCGCCAACGAATGGAAGGTGGACGTGAATGAATGCAAAGCAAGCAATCATGAAGTAGTCAACAGCAATGGCGATGTGTTGGGTTTTGGATACCTGGCAGATAAGGCTTCATTGCTTCCGCTACCGGAAGCAGAGGATGTGAAACTAAAATCACCGAAGGATTTCAAGTTCATCGGCAAGAAAACGTCTATTGTTGATCTTGAAGATATCGTTACAGGCAAAGCCATCTTTGGTTTGGATACCCATCTGGAAGGTGCCAAAGTTGCGTTGGTGAAAAGACCACCCGTGGCAGGTGGCAAAGTGAAATCGTATAAGCCGGAGGCGGCCATGCAAATAGCTGGCGTACAAAAAGTATTCACCATGGAATCTCCCGGGTTTCCAATTCAGTTAGACAGTCCTTTGGGGGGAGTGGTGGTAGTTGCCGACAATACGTGGGCAGCCATGAAAGGCCGTGATGCGCTGGAGGTAGTGTGGGAAAATGGCGTCAATGCCAACTATGACTCTGCGGCTTACATTGAATCCATGATGGGCAAGGCGAAGGTGAGCGGGAAGGTAAGGCGGGGACAAGGTGAAACAGCCAAAGCACTGAAGGCATCAACTAAAAAAGTCCAGGCTGATTATCGGGTGCACCACTTATCCCATGCACCAATGGAAACACCATGTGCCATGGCACAAGTTACAGAGGGTAAGGTTGAGGTATGGGCACCTACACAGGAACCACAATGGGCACGTTCAGCAGTGGCAGGTGCACTGGGTATGGATGAGAAGGATGTGACCGTTAATGTTACCCTATTGGGTGGAGGATTTGGAAGAAAATCGAAACCGGATTATGTCGTGGAGGCTGCCCTCATAGCCAAAGAAAGCGGGTTTCCCATTAAGCTGTTATGGACACGTGAAGATGATATTCAACACGATTACTATCATGCCAATTGTGCACAGCACATTAGCGTGGGTATGGATGAATCCGGAAAAGTAAATTCATGGTTGCACCGAACTGTGTTTCCATCCATCGGCTCTACATCTAATGCCAAGGCCAATGAACCCTCAGGGTCTGAGCTCTCGCAAGGCGTACTGGATTTACCTTATGATATTCCTAATGTTTCTTGTGAAAGTAACAACGCCAATGCACAGGTGAGGGTAGGGTGGTTACGTTCGGTAGCCAACATCAATCATGCCTTTGCCATCGGTTGTACTTTGGATGAAGTAGCTGAAAAAAGAGGCGTGGATCCGGCTCAAAATTTACTCGATCTTTTAGGTAGTGACAGAAACATCGACATGGCATCCTACTCCAAAGATTTTTGGAACTATTCCGAAAAACTGGAAGAGTTTCCATGGAGTACAGCACGATTCAGAAATGTAATTGAGGAAGCCAGGAGAATATCTGGGTGGGGGAAAGAAATGCCTGCAGGCAGTGCAATGGGAATAGCGGCACACCGCAGCTTTCTAAGTTACGTAGCATGTGTAGTGGAAGTAAAAGTAGAAAATGGAAAAATAAAAATCCCCAAAGCATACTATGCTTTAGACTGTGGTGTGGCAGTAAACCCGGAAAGGGTGAAGGCTCAATTTGAAGGAGGAGCAGTGTTCGGGGCCAGTATTGCACTGAAGAGTAAAATCACCGTGAAAAATGGAGCTGTTCAACAAAGTAACTTTGATACTTATGAAGTAGCGCGTATCACGGATGCACCCCTTGAAACAGAAGTATACATCGTTCCCAGTGAGGAGAAACCTACAGGTGTAGGCGAACCACCTGTTCCACCTTTTGCGCCAGCCTTGTGCAATGCCTTATATCGTATTACAGGGAAAAGAATCAGGCAATTGCCCATCACTATGTAGTAATGACATGAATTAAAAGACGCTATTGACCCCTGATCTTTCCCTTTGTTGGGTTATCGCATAATGGTTGGGGTCGATATACTATTTACCTACCTTTAAATTCTTGAGTGCAACTGAAAAAAGAGTGAAGTGATGAAATTACAGAATATAGGATTAGCAACGCTGTTCCTTACCCTATTGATAGCGTGTACGCCTGCGAAGAAAGAGGAGGCAGCTGAAACGGCAACAGAAGAAACAGCACCCCTGGCACAACCTACGGCAACCGCTACCATGAACAGCGCCAGTGGCAGCACAGCGAGCGGGACTGCCTCGTTTACTCAAACAGGTGACAACACGGTAAGAATGTCCATTGAAATGACAGGACTTACTCCCGGAGATCATGCCTTGCATTTACATGAGTATGGGGATTGCAGTGCTCCTGATGCCACTTCGGCAGGCGGACACTGGAACCCGGGTGGAATGTCACATGGCAAAAGAGGAGAGGGGGAGTTTCATGCCGGAGACGTAATCAACCTGACTGCAGACGCTGAAGGAAATGTTTCGTGGAGTGGAGAAATAGAAGGATGGACCATAGGTGGTGATAATAGCACCAACATCCTTGGCAAAGGAATTATCATTCATGCCGAAATTGATGACTTTACCACCCAACCTACAGGCGCTGCCGGAGGGCGTGTGGCCTGCGGTGTAATTGCTGAAAGTAGCATATAAACCTTCGGCACAACGGCATTAACATAAAAGAGCTTGTCGGTAAGGCGGGCTTTTTTTTATTTTAAAAACCATGAAATTGAGTAAACTGTTATACACTAATTGTGTAAAAAACGCTACAACTTTATCTCAAGTGCTGAAATTAAACGTTATACAGTGTGGCACAATTATTTCTCTTAAACGACATGTCAATCATATATAAAACAAAGAAGATGGTATCAAATAGAATTTCACGAAAAGTGAGCATGTGGGCACTTATCATCATGCTCATGGCGGCAGGAGTAAGTTGTAAAAGTAAAAAAGCTGCGATGGATGCTACCGATGCTGCTGCTGAAAAAGCAAAGATGGAACAGGAAGCCGCCCTTCGTCAGCAACAAGAAGAAGAGGCTAGAAAAAAACTAGAAATGGAGGAAGAGGCTAGAAAGGAAGAAGCCAGAAGAAAAGCAGAGGAGCCGTATCGTAAGCTCGAGAGTTATTTTTCTGCCATTTCCAATTCCAATAACATCGCTTCTGCCAACAGCAGTATCAATGAAGCACTGTCATTGTTTGCCTCTAAAGATACTCCTGTCTTGATAGTCATCAGTGAAGAAGGAGGTCAAAAGGATTACGACCGCCCTACCACCATAGGGGAGTATCTTAATTACCTGAAGGATCAGAAAAAAAACATGAATAAAATTAATCAACTTCAGTTTGACAGCTCAGGAAAGATTACCGAGGTAGAACTGGTTAAGAATTAATAAATGGATAACGCAAAGACTATGAATACGCACAAATACATATACACTATAATTCTGGCCTTGTTTATTTCAGGCAATCTGATGGCGCAAAGCGGTGACATTAGCCCTCAAAGAAAACAAGCCATCGACTCATTGGCACTTGAAAAAGTAAAAGACCTGAGCAAATACATTGCTATCATTGGAAACAAAACCACACCCTATTCCGAAGCCACTCGTGTAATGGACCGTGCAGAAGAGTTGTTTGCGGAAGACAGTGAAATGGGTGTCTCTTCACTGAACAAAAAGGAGATCAGTTATTACAAAGTGCGCCAGTACTTTGAAAGATTGATGGCATTGAATTACGATAGGGTAAAAATTCAATGGTATGACATACACTATATCAGCGACCTGGAAAGACAACCCGATGGCCGCTATGTGGGTGTAATCACCATTTACCAGCGTTTTGAAGGTGAATCAGATGATGGAATAACCTATAAAGACACCACTAAAAAAGATATCACCATTTATGTGGAGCGCAAGAAAACGCAAATCTCAGGACGCACCATTGAATTCTGGGATGTGCTATTGGGTGACATTCGTGTAACAGAAACTTCTTCATGATCATAAGATCGTTTCTCCTTCTGGTGCTGTCTTTCAGTGCTGTACATCTGCATGCTCAGATTACAGATGAAATGGAAGATGAAACTAAACTTTACGCTGAGACCAAACAGATCAATCAGTTCTTTAGAAGGTTCAACGGGGAAGAGGATGAGAAAGGGGAACGCTATTACGCAAAGGACAAACAGTTCCAGAATCCCAAGCTGAGAAAGAAGTATTTGGAAATGTTGTTTGACCGGTCCAATGCCGGAATTAGCAATGACTTAAAGGTTCAGTTTGCTGAAGATGTATTGGAAAAGAAAGATCCTGCTTTACTGAATTTTCACGGAAAGAATTGGTTTGCCGAAGTGCAAACCACCTTTACGGCCAACGGCAAGGATAGACCAGTCACACTTTTTATGGAATTGGAGAAACATCACCTGGGAACACGATGGATCATTTACAGCGTACATTCGGATTTGTTCGAAACAGCTTATAAAAGAGATACAGTAGCCATTGGAAAGTTTCTGCATCCGATGAGCCACGAGCTCGACTTTATGAATTTGCGCAAAGCATTTCTTAACAGGGACAGTGTTGCGCAGTTTGTAAGTAAAAAATTTGAACCCGATCACTTGTCTGTATTTTTATACGAAATCAAAAGGGGAGGCCTTCGATTCAAATCGGTGGATCAGGTAAAATTTCATTTCTTCCAGATTCCCGGTTGGTATTTTGAGTTGGCGGAATTCAACAGGCCTGGCTACAACACGGGGTGGTTGATTTCTAATCTAGTGAAGTTCAACAGCGAGGGCGATGAAGCACTCCTTAGACGATATCTGCACCATGAAATTAATTAGGCAATGGAGTGTTGTCACTTTTTTGCTGCTGGTACTCGTCACCTCATCAGAAGCACAAAAGAAAAATACGAACGACTCGCCAGAGCTGGACAAGGTAAAGAACATGGTCGGCTTTCTGGAGTACATGCTCAATACCCTGGGCAGTGAAAAGACCTCATCGCGTGATAAAGATGTGTTGATAACAGAGAGCTACGCTAAAATATTCCGCGACAGCAAAGTACAAATTGAAGATGACCTGGATACTGACCGCAAAGTCATCACCAACAAGGATGTGCCTGCCTACCTCAAAGATGTTGACTTCTTTTTTAAAGATGTTCAGTTTGAGTTTACTATTGAAGACATTACAATAGGGGAGCAATCCGACAATAACATATTCTATTTGGTATCGCTGTTGAGAAACCTCAGAGGCACAACAATGGACGGTGAGTCAGTCAATAATACAATGAAACGTTTTATTGAAGTGAATTACAATCCTGTCGATCAGGACTTGAAGATCGTAAGTATTTACACCAATGAATTTGATGAAAGTGCGGCACTCACCTATTGGTGGAACGCGCTATCCTACGAATGGCAATCCATTTTCAAAAAAGAAATAGGAGTAATTGATACTGTGCAGCTATCTGATCTGAAACGAATCACCAGTATTCAAAATATTGACCTGAGGGGAAATATTTATATTCAGGACATAGCTCCATTGTCGCAACTGTACGGACTAAAATCGCTTAACCTTTCTAAAACCAACATCGCTGACCTCACTCCGGTGCGCAATCTCACGGAGCTAACCCATCTTGATTTGTCGTATACTCCGGTTACGGATATTGCCTCACTCCGCTATTCGTGGAAGTTATCGCATCTCAATTTGAGCCATAGCCTTGTTACCGATGTATCGGTGATTGAAAAAATGGCAACACTACAACAACTGAATTTGAGTGGAACCCAATTGGTCAACTATAATGCGCTTCGCAATGGTTTAAACCTAAAACATTTGAACCTGGAATCATCTGGTATCATCAACCTGGCACCTATTGATTCTATGGTGAATTTGGAACAGCTCAACCTCTCGGGAACTGCCATCGTTAACTTGAATATTCTGAGTTCACTTTCAAACGTCAAAGTGCTGCATCTCGACAGCATCAGGGTGGCCGACATTACTGCTCTGAAGGGAATGAAGAACCTGGAAGAGCTGTACGTCAACCATACACCCATTTCAGATTTAACAGCGCTTCGGGAGTTGACACAATTAAGAAGAATCTATTGTGATCATTCCGGTGTAAACAAATCCATAGCAGAGGCTTTCATGACTGCAAGGCCAGAGGTATTGGTGATCTACGATTCAGAGGATTTAAAAAGTTGGTGGGCCATGCTTTCCCATGACTGGCGTCAATTGCTCCAGGAGTCAGCAAGGATAGGAAATAATCCAACCAAGGAAGAATTGGCAAGGATTACAAAACTAGACTCCATCAATCTTTCGCAATCTAATATCGCTGACCTTGAGCCATTGCGAAGGTTTACCAATTTGAAAGTTGTGATTGCCTCCAATACACCTGTATCTGATTTAAGGCCTCTGGAAGTTTTGAAGGACATTACCTATCTGGATGTCAGCCACACCATGGTGTACGATTTGTCTGCCATGACACAGTGGAAGGACCTTCGCACCATGATAGCCAGCCATACGCTCATTCAAAACTTACCATCAGACGTACAGCATCTCAGGTTGGAGAAGCTTGAGGTGGATCACACCAGTATAGATGACAATGCAGTAAGGCGTTTCCTTGACAAGAATCCGCAATGCCTTGTAGTGTATAAAAGTGATCGGCTTAAACAGTGGTGGACATCCCTTTCCAGCGAATGGAAAAATGTATTCAATATACAATTGGGTGTAAATCAAAACTCGACAGAGGCCTTACATCAATTGGTGGAAGGAGAGGAGTTGCATTTTCAGGATACCCCTGTTGAGGAACTTGATGTTCTTCGTGAATTCATTCGATTAAAACGAATTCAGTTTTCATCCACCCGTATATCCAATCTGTCCCCATTATCCGAGCACCGCAATCTGATTTCAGTTCATGCTACAAAAAGTCCTGTTACCAACATCGAAGTAGTGAAGGAATTGCGGCAGCTGGAAGAGTTGAATATCAGCAATACACCGATAGACAACATCGATGTGTTAGAAAACTTGTCCACACTAAAAAAACTGGACTGCTCAGGTACTCCTTTAAGGCGCCTCAATGCCCTGGAAAACTTATCCAGCCTCTTGTACCTCGACTGCTCCAATACACTGGTGCGTAACCTCAACCCTGTAGTTAATATCTCACTCAGTGTGTTAAAGTGCTACAACACAAAGATAAGCCAGAGGAGAATAGAGGAATTTCAACAGGGTAACCCGGAATGTGAGGTAACTTATTATTGAGTTATCATGTTCAACTGAGGCTCTAGTATAGGGCAGGGGTGGGTAACCGCTTCTGGTACCAATCATTTCTTAATCAATTTACTATTTGAATAGTAAGAAGGCGATTCTACTTTTATAAAGTATATACCCGTACTAAGGTGGCTTAGATCGATGTATTCAACTTTACCTCCAGATTCTTTATTTAGATATACAGGAATACCTAGTTGATTAAAAATAGTAATATCAACGAGCTCACTATTTTGGATTGATTTTAAATCCAATATCAGTTCATCTCCAACAGGATTGGGATAGATTCCAATAGTATTTTCACTCTTTTCGTTATCTATTCCAGTCACTAAAACGGACGCTTCAAATCCTTCTGATAGGGGGCTTAGACAACCATCTGTATTTATTTGCACAGTGTAAATCCCGCTATTTATAGCTAACAAATAATTACCAAAATCATTTTCAACCAATTCTCCATTCAAATACCAACTATTTCCACCTTCACTACTTGATTGTAAAATTGGAAATGTTGAATCATAAAAACCGATTTGACTAATAGTAGGCTGCACTGGTCCCCAACTGCAATCTGTCGGCAAAGGCAGCGCAACAAAAGGTTGTTCACTGTATACAGAACGGTCATGCGTGGTAGCTGAAATCAAACCGGATGTTGCACCTGTTGGCAACATAACAGTAAGAGTATTTTTGTGATTACTCAGAATTGCAGCCTGAATTCCATTGAATTTTACAGTGTTATCGCCTGGGGTATTAGAAAATCCTGAACCAGTAATAGTAATTAGTTCTCCAGCTTGTGCCTGCTTTGGTGAAAAATCAGTAATACTGGGAAGAATTAATAGTTGTTCTTCAGAACTTATACTTACTTCATTTGTAATTAAAGAGATTGGGCCCTTGTATGCAATATCTGGTACAGTTGCAATGAGTCTTCCTGTTGAATTTGGTTTAATAAAACCTGCTGAATACAATCCATATTTTATATTATAAAATACATTTGGATCCAACCCGCTTCCCTCAATAGTAATGCGAGAACCTACTAATGCCTCGCTGGGGGTAATGCTCTTCAATTCGGGAATAATTTTAAACTTTTGAGTCAGGGCTAATTCAAAGTTACCAACTATCACTTTGATTGCTGCTTCGCCACTGGCAGGAGGGATGGCGACAGTCCAGGTTGTCGGACTCGAAGACAAAACAGTACCCTCCATATTATTAAAAAAAACCCGCTTCGGGAAATCATTCAAATTATAGCCAACGATAGTTAATGTACTTCCCACTTTTCCCATGATTGGATTGAGATATGATATCCCAGACGTTTCACTGATACTTGTAGAGTAAATTACACCTGATGAAGGCCCAGTATATAAGTTAGAATTGAAGCAAATATAAAGTCTGGAGTTGTGAGCAAGCATAAACATGGCACGGTCAAATAGCAAGTGATTTGGAAAGCCAAGAGAAATTGTTGACAACCCAGAATCGGTTATCACTTCATCAATAGTTGGGCCATAATATAAGTTTATTCCATCAGTGGTTAATCCAATGCCGTCAGTATTCTTGTAAATTGTCCAAACACTACTTCCAAGATCGGTATGATAAATTTTCTTGGAAACAGGATCTCCAAAATAGATTTTGTCTCCTAATTGCGCCATATGCCTGAGTACAGGTTGGCTAAAAGAGGGTGGTAGCCCTGTATTGGCATTGCTCCATGTTGAACCCCAGTCTGTAGAAACTTTCATTCCCTGTTGCGGCACCATTGCATAAACAAAAGCATCCCGTCCTGCAACAGCATAAATCATTCCCGAAACACTTGTTGCATTCCAGGTGGTCCCTAAGTCGGTAGAATAGAATAATCCATTTTGGGTACCACACCAAATACGATTTCCAATAAAGTTGAGTGTCCGTACAGACAATTCTGATAAGTTATCATTTGAATTAACCCAAGTGAGTCCGTCATCCTCAGAAATATAAATTCCATTTGAGTCAGTTCCAGCGATAAATTTATCATCCACGGTTATTATGCTGGTATATCGAAGAAGGGGAGCGGTTGGCACTGGACTCCAAGCCTTCGGGCTACCCAAAGAAACGAACAAACCATGGTTGGTCGCTGCAATAAAAGTTTCCCCTCTAGCAGCCAAAGAATTGATATATGGATTTACCAATCCATTATCTCTATTGGTCCATGTCAAGCCGTTGTCATTGGAAAATAATATGCCTGGTTTTGCAGTGGCAACGAAAATATTTCCGTTATGCTCAGCGAATTGCATTACTGGAGTGTTGTTAAGGTTTGAATTAATCAAAGACCAGGTTGCTCCAGCGTCACTAGATTTAAAAATGCCATAATCAGTTCCTAGATAAAGATCGCCATTGATTATTGACATTTTTCCATATTGCTTGGTATTATCTACGAGCACCCAAGTAGCACCTACATCCGTTGATTGGAACATTCCAATGTTGGTTGAGCAGATTAGCGTACCTCCGACTGCAATAATATCATAGGACGCTAAAAAACTTGAACTTATCGAAGTAGTTTCAGACCAACTTTCACCGTTATTGTTTGAAACAAAAACTTTATTATCGCTCACCCCAAATAGTGAAGTGCCAAGTTGAGTAAATGCAGTCATGTAATAATTGCCAATTCCAGTCACAGGTAACCAGCTTCCACCACCATCATTTGAATAAAGCATATTGTTGGCAGTAGTAATAACGATGTTCGACCCTACCTCAACCAGATTCCGAACAAATGTCCCACTTACCCCCGAAGAAGACCAAGTGTCACCATTGTCGTTCGAGATAAATAAACCTGTTTGCGTGCCCGCAAATATTTTAGTTCCTATAACTTTTAAAGTTGGAAGCCGATTGTCAAAACCTACGAACCCAACATTTGATGCTGTCCATGACACTCCCTCATCATCCGAAATAAAAAATCCATCCCAAATCGTCCCTGCTATCAATCTCCCAGTGGGGGTTACAACGACAGAATTAATGGCCCCAGCATAGGTGCCATACCCTTCAGACTGCCACTGTGGCGATTGAGCACAAGCATGTCGGAGACCGAAGCTCGAGGTTAATACAAATAGTACTAATACACATTGCGTTGGGATTTTGTCTCTCTTCAATATGGCCATTACCTTCTTCACTATGGTTGGTCAGTTGAGTTTTTTGGAGTCAAAGAGAAGCCTAATCCGAGGGCAACACGTGGCCCACTCCAATCAGCCTTAAGGTTAGTATCATTGTCATTGAACTGAAGGTTTTTGTTGGCAAGCGCTTCAATTCCAAGTTTCCCAAATGCAAATACCTTATTTGTAAAATATCGCTGGAGCATCACACAGCCATAAAATCCCCAACCATTCCCTTTCAGAGTGACGGTATTTGAATCAATGTTATCATTTCCTAAACGCAAAGAAGTTTCAATATCTGCAGTGGTATAAATTCTTGATATGTTTACACCAATCACTAAAGGCCATTTTGTAGATTCATTGATGGGTTTACTGGTGTAAACCCCAACTGCATTCGCCCTCAAAAGTTGATCAATACGCGCATGCCCAGAATAATCCGAATAATCCGCCCTTCCGCCAGTAGAAAAATATCGGTAGGTAATCCCAATTTCAAGGTTGGACTTAAGTTGATACCCTGTTGCAATTCCATAGTTGAAGTAAGACGGAAAAGAGCTAGTTTTCTTCAAGGAAACTCCCGACTGGGCTATTAAATCTCCTTGCAGAGCTTTCATATCCTCCATTGTATAGAAACCATATCCATTTTCCAAATAGGTGTTGACTTGGCCAAAACACGTCAGCTCAAGAATGAAAAAAAGTATAATTAATAGGCTGGCCTTATTCATGGGGTTACCTTTTCTGCATAACCAGTGGAAACAAAATGATATCCGCCAGAATATATGTGACGAACATTGGTGTTGGGTGTATTAGAACGAACGCTAGCCTTCATTGAGCCTTTGTATGCAAAAGTTTGAACATCATATAACCGAATTGTTGATAAATTAAATTGGTCAATAGTCTCGACAAATATCATTTCGGTTATTTCATCATACCCAATCTGACCTTTTTGGCTACCAAGTGGAGTAGGGGGAAGGGCGAATTCCCGTATTGCTTGAAATTCACCTTCACCTAATGGTAAAATGGTGAGATTGTAGATGGTCACCTTTCCTGTATTAATAGAAATTAATTCAAGGCTTGATGATGATCTAAAAAAAGATTCACCTTTAGGCAGAAACCCAACAAAACTCCAAGCACCAGCCATATATTTATAAACTTCCCTGCGAAGTTGGTCTCGGCTGTTTAAACAATAAAAAACACCATCAGGAGATAATAGGGGTGTATCAATATTTGAAGAGTCTAACCGTGTAAATGCATCGTACGGGAAAGAGAAAGGATTAACATTGAGATCATAAAAGATAGGTGTCGGAGAACCATTATATAGGATGTTCGCACCCAATAATTTATTCACCGAAGCTGGATTATGTTGGATTGCGGCTGCGTGCTCTGTTGAACCTGTAGGAGTATGCATAAGTGCCCTAAATCCAGTTGCATCTTTTAAATCGTTTGGATTAATAATAAACGGAACGGATCTGTCAAATGCCAAAGCAGTTATAAAACTACCATCGCTACTTAGATTAAATTCAAAATACTGATGGTTAGGGGTGTTAGCGGCCTTCGAGCTATCAACCGGTTGAAAGTCGGGGAGGGAAAAGTGAAAAAGCTCTCCGTTGCTTATAAGATGGAGGCGAGATGGCCCTGTAACTTTAAGGCTGCTGAAGGAGGGAAGATTCTTTTTATTCTTTAGTACAAAAGAGGAATCAAACCGTTGATTTTGATAAGTGTTGCGACTGACAATAAGGCGATAATTTACCTCATCGCCAAAGTGCAGTGTATCCAGTATGATATGGCCACTGGTAATGGGTGTACTTACGATTCCTTTAGGACTTACAATTGAAACACTGGCCGGAAAAACATTAGAAGTCCATTCAAGGCGATAGAGATTGGGCTCTGTATTTTTTAATAAGAAGTGTGAAGGGGAGGGCTGTGGACTTGAAGTGGCACCAACAGGAAAAGTGCCAAAAGCATTGCTAACGCTAAGGGTATAATTGGTAGGATTACCCACATATCCAGAATCGGCATACGTATACTCATAATTTTGATTAAAGTTGGTAACTACCGAAGTTCTTAAACCATTCGATACCAGATACCGATAGGGCCGATTACCTGTAGCTTGCCAACGCATAATGAGGTAACCATTTTCTATTTTTGCTGAAAGAGGGGAAGTCAGTGTTGGAGGTTGGCGAGTTACTACAACCTTAAACTCTATTTTATATTGATAATATTCGGCCCCTAATTGTTCTGCAAGGCTTCCAGTACCCGTTTTAAATGCCAAGTAGATATGGATACTATGTGTTCCCTGGCTTAGGGAGATCGGGTTTAAATTAAAAGAAATTTTTGTTCCTTGAACTGACGAGGCTAAGGCAGTTTTATCATCTAAGAAGACAGCGTGCTGGAGTAATGGTTTGGAAGTTTGGTCTACAGAAAACGTAAAATTGGTTGAAAAATCCAGGTAAAACGGGTCACTGAATTCGGGCGATTCTAAATCAATATTTACCAGTAAAGGTTCAGGTTCAGCTATTGGATTGTTAAACGATTCTTGCGGCTCATAAACGCACTGTGCCAATAGAAATGAAACAACAATGGTTGTAACGATAGCTCCAAGTGAAGGCCGGACATGCACAGGTTTTACTGATTAGTTTTTCCTGCGTAAAGTAGTATAAATTGTTCGAGGAATAAAAGCACATTTACATTAACTAAATTAGAATTAGCCTCGGCTCATGGAAATGAAAATATATAAATAACTCATTCTCAACAATCTAATAAGGTATCCCTTAAAAAGGTAGGAGTATCGCCCATAAGGCTAAATTAACTGATAATATTTCAAGTTTTGACCAAAACCTACAGAAGGTAAATGGTTAGGAGCAAGAAGGTAGCCCTATTGTATTCAGTTAAAATTACCTATATTTGTATAATACAAAATTGTATAATACAGCGTTGTGAAAAAAAAGAACCCTTTCAAGTACGGTGAATTGTCGACAGGCGAGAATTTCTGTAACCGTAAAGCAGAACTAAAGCGACTGCATGAGGCTTTCAGGGACGGGCAAAGTATTGTTTTAATATCGCCACGAAGATGGGGCAAATCTTCATTGGTAGACCACGCTTTAGACACCTATAAAGGGAAGCTGTTTCAGGTGAAAATTGATTGCTTTGGCATCAGTTCATCAGAAGAGTTTTATGCAACGGTGCTCAAGTCAGTTTTATTGGCCACTACCTCCAAGCTCAAACAGTTGACAGACACGGTAACAAAGCATATTAAATCCTTCATCCCGTACATCAAATACGCTGTTGGGGAAGGAGAGGAGATCAGCATTTCCCTGGACTTCCCTGAATCAAAACTGGATCCGGGAACGGTATTGGACCTGGCACAGAAAATTGCCCATCAACGAAAGATCAGGGTGGTGGTGTGTATTGATGAGTTCCAAAAAATAGCTGAATGGCAGGATGGCTCAACGGTGTTGGAGAAACTCCGTTCTCATTGGCAAAAGCACAAAGAGGTGACATATTGTCTCTATGGAAGCAAACGACACGTAATGAGCGGGTTGTTTTCTCATTCGTCACAGCCCTTTTATCGTTTCGGGGAGACCATCTTACTCAATAAAATTGAGCATGGTGAGTGGGTGAGCTTTCTGCTTAGTGAATTCAGAAAAACGGGTAAGACCATTACCATAGAAGGAGCACAGGAGCTGGTCAGCCTTGTGGAGTCTCATTCGTACTACGTGCAGTATCTGGCCAGGATTTGCTGGAACAACGCAATGGATAAGATCACACCCGTCATTCTTAAAGACTCCTGGGCGGAATTACTGAACGATCACCTGGCGTTGTTTCAGAACATCGTTAAAGGGCTGACATTGTATCAAACCAACTACATCAAAGCACTGTTGGCTGGTGAAACCCAGCTGACTTCACAGCGGGTGCTACAAGCGTATCAGTTGGGCAGTCAGGGAAATATCAAGCGGATAGCCAACGCCCTGGAGGATCAGGAGATTATTGATTACTCCACAGAACCGCCTTCGTTTTGTGATCCGTATTTCGCACCGCTGTTTACCAGGTATTTTGTTTCTCAGTAAATGGAGATTTTCAACATTATTTTTCTCATTGCCATAGTTTCCGGATTAGGGGCAGCAATAATCTACATCTTAAAAAAGAAGGGATCCCTAAAGCAAAAGTTGCGACAGCCTTTTCCTGAACATTGGCTTGAGATACTTGGGAAACGAGTGTTTTTCTACAAGGAACTACCCGAAAAAGACAAGCGATTATTTGAGAAACGCGTGCAGCAATTTATTGCCAGTAAAAACATTGAAGAGATTGATACAGAAATTGATGATGCAATCAAACTCATGGTAGCCTCAAGTGCAATCATACCCACTTTTGCCTTCCCGGAATATAATTATCCCGATGTTAATAACATTTTAATTTACCCCAACAGCTTTGATAACCAATTTCAAACACAAAGATTTGAAGGGCATAAACAATTCATTTCAGGTATGGTGGGGAATCGGTTTATGAATGGCACCGTCATTTTATCTAAGCCAGATCTAATAAAATCTTTTGACGGCTTGCCACATAAACAGAATGTTGGTATTCATGAGTTTGTGCACTTGCTCGATAAGGAAGATGGAACCATCGATGGAATCCCGGAATTGCTTCTCCGGCACAGGTATGTAGGACCTTGGTTGCATGAAATAAAAAATGAGATGCGCAAGATAAGAGCTGGCAAGTCTGATATTAGTCCATATGCACTTACCAACAATTCGGAATTCTTGGCCGTTGTGAGTGAATATTTTCTCTCTAACTCCAAGACTTTTCACAGCCGGCATCCTGAGCTGTATAAGTTTCTTTCATCCATATATGATACCCGATAAATGACAGCGATCCTTGGCAGCCCTTTCTTCAGTATGCTTAGTTTACTCCGATGTTCGATAAGGAGAACATAGGGGACCATACCGCCAGAATTCAATTTAACATAATATAAATTATATAACTCTTTAGGGTTTTGCGGTCTAAGACCTTCAAGGACCAGATTAACATAAAATCAGAAATATCATGTGGGTTGGCCGGTGCCCTGGCAAAGTGATATACCCGGTGATGATTTTATGTTAAAGCAAAACCCGGTAACGATCAACCCCGCCCATGAATCGATATGCGCTATTGGCTGTGTTGGATAATATTAGATATTGAATGGGCGTACCACATGCACACCCCTTTGACAAATACTATTTGCTTTTTTTTGGTGTCTCCCGGATGTTCTGAATTACCCTAAAGATCATAGAACCAAACGCCAATAGAACACTGGCAATTAGTACTATGAGGAGTGAATTTTGAAGTGTCATTTCCATTGTTCATTAAATTTAAAAATTACAGTCTACATACCAAAATAGGGCCAAAAACAGGCCTAGCGGTCTCCATTACCATTGCACATTACTCCCTCCACGTTGCACACTTGGTAGCTTATTTATGGTTTGCTCATCAAAGGGTGGTTTTCGTAACTATGGGGTGGTTTGATGATAGGCAACATAATAACTAATTGATTAACAGGGTGTTATAACTGTCTAGAAATGCACAACTGATCGGGATTTATTCGGGATAAATTGCGGGATTTAAGCTTAAAACCCATGGTTGGATTACCGGGATGAAAAACTCCATGGTATCTACATAGATCGCAACAATCTAATTATCAAAGAATTGCCAATTCAATTTTCCTAAGAATTACTCCAGATAATTGATACTCAATTAATTAGAAAAATTGACTGCCAGTTCTATTTGGCATCACCAGGCACCAGTTACATAATCTGCGTTATTTTAAATAGCTTATGAACGATCGCAAACGATATTTATTACTAGCTGGCTTCCTTACGTGCTTTCAAAAGTTTGAGTAGGTCCTTTGGGTCTTGTCGGTTGTCCCAAAAAGCAGTAATGATAATGGCATCGTTTGAGATTTTGTAAAATAAACTGAAATGCCCCATGGATGCCACATGTGTATTCGGAAATTCAGCAGCTTTGTAGATCAGTGGATTGTTGGCAATCAGGTTAGCTTTCTCATTGCTCAATCGAAGCAATTTTAATGAGTAGTTTGGAGATTGATTTCGTTGCATCCAATACTCCAGAACAGACCTTCTTTGCCGGGCAGCAGTTTCCGTCCAGATTATTTTCTTTTGAGCCATTCCAGTTCACGTTCATTAAGTGTGACCTGATCAATGGTTCTACCTGCTTTAATATCTTCCTCACTCATCGTCAGCATGATTTTCTGCTCTTCAGTAAGGGGCACTGCTTCTTCCTGAACGTGAGAGCTTTTAATCATATCTGATAAGGCGCGCAGGTACTCTAAATCTTTAATAGCCAATACCTGGTCGATAACCTTATTTCGAATATCGGTAGCTGATGCCATATTATTTATATGTTAATCTTGTCTATAAAGATAGGAAAACCGGCAGAAAATCCAGCGCAGTAGCAACACACAACTTGTCCCGATCAGCGCATCGGGATTGTGCAGGCCGCCCTGCCCTCCCTCCCGATGCTACGATCGGGACAGGCCAGCCTTGTGGTATATGAAAAGATTAGGTTCTGAAACCCAACGCCAAAAAGCTTCTATTAAGATTGAGTAAGCCCGGATGCCTAAGCTATGTTAACATAACGCACGCCATTATGTAACTCTTTAGGGTTTTGCGGTCTAAGACTGGATATGCAGATTGAGTCTCGGATTAGAGCCCAGACGCGCAGCGGATGGTTAACATAAAATCAGATAGATAAACGAGCGCAGGCATGTGAGTTAGCAAAGGTTATCTATCGTTAACGATCTTATATTAAAGCGCAACTCATTCTTTTACGCATCGAAGGCAACAGAATTTTTAATATGCTGGAAGCTCAAATTTCTATCGCTACATTTCCTTTTTTATGACCTTGTTCCGCATAAGCGTGCGCTTCGACAATCTGTTCCAATGAATAGGTTCTATCAATCACCGGTTTCAATTGGCCAGCTTCAATAAGTCCTTTTAGAAAAACAATATCTGCTGCATTGTGACTGATTACACCTGTCATAACCTTTTTGCTGCTTGTCATACCAATCCAGGCGCCTTGTAGCATTTCAGACATGCCTGCGGCACTTAAAATCATTATTCCATTTTTATTGAGCGACTTTAGACTCCGTGAAACAGATATTGCTTTTACCGTATCAAAAATCACATCGTAAGTTTCGGCTTGCTGTGTAAAATCCGTTTGGGTGTAATCGATTACCTGATCAACGCCCAACGATTTTACTAAATCCATATTGGCAGCACTGCATACTCCTGTAACATTTGCTCCCAATGATTTAGCCAATTGAACGGCAGCACTTCCCACCGTACCAGAGGCACCCACTACCAGTACTTTCTGCCCTGGTTTTATGGCTGCCTTTTTTAAAAAGTGCCATGCGGTAACACCTCCGAAAGGTATGACGGCTGCCTCCAGGTGAGAAACGTTAACTGGCTTTAATGCCATGGACGCATTTTCAGGCAGGCATTTATATTCTGCATAGGCACCAAAGCGCATGTCGATATGACCAAAGATCGCGTCACCTACTTTAAATTGTTTTACATCCTCCCCTACTCTTTCAATTTCGCCTGAAAAAACACTTCCAAGGATATTGATTTTTGGTTTTACCAAACCGAAAACAAAACGCACCGCAAAGGGATCCGCTTTGCGCATTCTCCAATCCCCTGAGTTGACTGCGGTGCCTTTTATCTTCAGCAAAATCTCATTTTTATGAGGTACCGGTTTTTCTACCTGCTTGATCTGTAGTACCTCTGGTGAACCATATTGGGTGTAAACGGCTGCTTTCATTGTTTATTAAGTATTAATTTCTGTTTTACTGATAAGTCAATGGTTTTCAATTTCTTATGTGTTTTTAATAAATGGTTAATTGTTACTTCACTTTCATTCCAATTCCAAATTCCAAAGCAACGTTATTCATGTTGCCTTCGGTATATAGAATATTCGAGCCCTTGATCGGGAACGGATAAAGTGGCAAATATATCCGGTAAGTGAAGAAGTACTTTTTCCATCCGCGCTTGGCGCTGTACATGATACCGTAGTCGGGGCTGAATGCGCTAATGGATATGCTTGCTTTATCGAAGTCCGGGTTGTCCAGTGTTTCCTTGTAGGCCGTGTACTTGACACCCGCCATGAGCATCAACGTGTGCGAGGCTTTCTTTCTATTGAACATCATGCCCGCACCCAATTTTTGATTGAGTGAATAGTTGTAGTCGGTTTTTACATGATTAAACTCCTTCAGCATGATGTTATTGATGCTGTAAGATGAGTATGCTCCAAAACTCCAGCGTTTGATGGGATTCCACTGCACCAGATTGGTGATCAAAAAGTCAGTCCCAAAGTTGGCATGTATGCCGATAGCTGGTTCTATGGTCAAAATCCTTAGTTCATTTGACTGTGAAGAACTGGTAGTTGTATTCTGCTGAGCAAAACCAAATGTGGTAATGCCGAGTATCAGGAGAAGGGTTAAATAATTATTCGTTTTCATTGGAGTATGTTTAAGTAGTTGCTGGTGGAATTAGGTTATCGATTATTAAAATAGTAATTGAGTCCGTTGATGATGTTGGGATTCCTTGAGCCCATATGATCCAGGTTTCGCTCACGATTTTTCGAAAGCTTGATGCGGGTATAATGGGCACTTAGGGTTTGATAGAATGCCTCGAAAGGCGCCTGCATCCTGCCCAGGTTTTCCATCTCCCCGATGCCCAGAAATACCAATTGTGATTTGTCCTTGTTTTGGGCACGGTTCAGCTTTTCCAATTGAAGCGCTACTTCATTGTCGAACCAAATGGAAGGACTTAGCAATAGGTAGTTGCCAAATAAATCATTGTCTACGGCCAGCACGCAAGCTCCAAATAAGCCGCCATAAGAATGCCCCAGAATTACCCTGCTGTTGCGGGTAGTGTCTACATTAAAGCCCATCTCCATCGCAGGAATGAGTTGCGCTTTAATGAAAGCCAGGAATTCAGCTCCGCCACCGGTCATTGAACTTACTTTCGTGGGTGTGTAGTCAATGTTTCTGTCCTGACCATAACCGATACTTACGACAACCACATTTTGAGTTTGGTTGTTGTTGGCAATTTCTTTGCAGCGGTTGGCTACAAATTCAAAGTTCTCCTCCCCATCCAGCACATAGATGGTTGCATACTTTTCAGTGGCTGAGAAGTAGTCTTCAGGCAGTCCCACTGTGATGTGGTAGGTAGATCCGTTGGTGTTGGATTGAAGTGAGAACGATTTCGTCAATGCCGGGTTAAAATCTTCTACCTGGCAAGATTGTAAAAGGAGAAAGCTTAGTAAGACAACTATGCCGAGACCAAGCATCCCTGTTTGTTGTTTTTTCATAATCATTTTGGTTTAAGGTGAATGTTATTTTGTTTTTGTTGACACAAAGGTCAGCGGCAGCATCGTACAAGCCTAGGCCAACAACACGTCATAAAAGGACAAGCTTTTAAACCCAATGAAAGACCTGCGGATGATGGATTTCATTTGTCTGTTTCTGACGCCTTTGTGTCCTTCCAGGCATCCATCAGGAAAATACCTTTGCTTCATTAATAAACACCCTTAATTATTACCTCATGAAAATTGCATTCATCATTCCTCCTACTGTAGAACTACTGGATCTGGCCGGACCGGTACAAGTTTTTGTCGAAGCTAAATTCTATGGATTCCAAATTGAGGTGGAGTTCTACCGTTATCAGGATAATCCGGTCTCCACCTCAGGATTGGGTCTTGGAAAACCTGGTCATTTTAAGAAGGCCAGGTTGAAGAAAGGTGATTACGTTTTCTTCCCGGGGATGGATCAACATTACGTGCGAAGCCATTCATTCAAAAAAGAGAAAGAACTATTCAATTGGTTACAGGAATGTGCTGCGCAAGGAGTTACTATTTGTTCTGTCTGCAATGGTGCTTTTGCGCTGGGTTATGCCGGCTTGTTGAATGGCAAAGAGTGCACCACACACTGGAGAAGGACAAAGGAATTGCAGGAAACATTTCCAAAAACGAAAGTGCTGGAAGACATTATTTATGTTAAGAATAATAGCGTGCATACCAGTGCGGGGATCTCCGCTGGCATCGATCTGGCCTTATCCGTACTGGAAGATATTGCCGGTCCCCTTTTCACCAATAAAGTGGCGAGAGGATTGGTCGTATATTTTCGAAGAAATGGCAGACGCAAGCAGGAAACCATTTACCTCGATTTTAGGGATCACATCAACGCCAAAATTCATGAGGTCCAGGATTACCTGGTAGAGCACATTGGTGGCGATAACTCCATTTCTGATTTGGCCGAGCTCGTGGGCATGAGTCCACGAAATCTTACCCGGGTATTTAAGGATACTACTGGGACTACAGTTGTCAATTACCTTACGCAATTGCGGTTGGCAACGGCCAGAAAAATGCTAAAGAACCCGGAAAATACCATCGAGGCCATTGCCAGTCAATGTGGGTTCAAGACTGCGCGTCAGTTGCAAAGGATACTGAAGCCGGGATTCACAACCTAAACGGAATGTTTCCATTTCGCTTACTGACATTGTTATGATGCGGCCCATAAAATATATTGGCAGGGTGCTTTACCAACGACCATGAGTTATAGCTATCTTCGATCTGCCTGAAGCTGTCCAATCAGGTAATCTAATTCATGAAGCTGGCATTTATTGTTCCCCCTCACGTTGAACTACTGGACCTCGCTGGGCCTGCTCAGGTTTTCACGGAAGCCATATCACAGGGACTGGATGCATCGATCGAGTTTTACAGTTTTCATGATAGTAATACATCGACTGCGGGTGTCACTTTTGGGGCCATCAAAAGTTATCAGGAGTCTGCACTAAATGAGGGTGATTTCGTATTTGTTCCAGGCACGGCCCATGACTATTTACAAAGCGAACAGTTTGGTGCGGAGAGGAGTTTTTTTAGCTGGTTGGCACAATGTGCAGTGAATAAGGTAAACACTTGCTCAATCTGTACAGGTGCCTTTTTCCTAGGCAAAGCCGGATTGCTGGACAGCCGGGATTGCACCACCCACTGGAGGCGAACGGACGAATTGAAGTCTCGTTTTCCTAAAGCTAATGTACTGGCGGATATGCTGTATGTGAAGAGCGACAACATCTACACCAGCGCGGGTATAAGCGCAGGCATTGATCTGGCGCTGGCCATTTTGGAAAATCTGAAGGGTCCTCATTTCGTTCATAAAGTGGCACGCGGCCTGGTGGTCTATCACAGGCGTGATCAATCACATTCACAGAAAAGCATTTATCTCGATTTCAGAAATCACATCAATCCAAAAATTCATGAGGTGCAAGATTTTCTTGTCAATAACCTTGCAAGGGAAAACTCCATTGAAGATTTGGCAGAAATGATTGCCATGAGCCCCAGAAACCTGAGCCGGGTTTTCAAAGAATCTACAGGGCTGACTATTGTTGAATACCTGACGGAGCTCCGAAGGGAGATGGCAAAAACGCTCCTCAACAATCCCGATTATACCATCGACTACATTGCTGCGCAATGTGGTTTTAAAACATCACGACAGCTGCAGCGCATTTTGAAGCAGGAGCCGGTCGTTAGCGCTCATTCGTGATGGTCAGATAGTTTACCATCGGTTATTCCGATCCTAAATTCACCACACCCAAAATAGATTGTCCTTTTATGACATGCGCTTGACCTATGATTGAGCGATAAAGTGCTACAACTTTGTGTCAATAAAAACCAAAAATTGTAAATCATGATTGCTACCCTGATTGGAATATCATCCAGTTTAATAACCATACTGATCTTTTATTTCCTAAAACGATTGGACAAAAATACCATCTACGGTTTAATCCTTATGGGTATTGCTTTCCTCTATATTGGATATACGTGGACAGACATTGAAGTAGCCATAATGAGTTTCTTCCAAGCCCTGTTTTTTCTGCCGTTTGCCTATTTAGGAATTAAGAAGAGTACCTACTTTTTAGTGGCGGGTTATTTTCTCCATGGGATGTGGGATGTTGTGTATCCATTCATTGGCAGCCCAGATTTGCTACCCCCTGATTACGATTATTTCTGTATTACATATGATTTTATTGTTGCTATCTATCTCCTAACAATTAACTACAGAACAAGCAACTATCAAAGCAAATAGAAAAATCAACTATGAAATCATCCCACCCGGCAGCAACACACAACTTGTCCCGATCAGCGCATCGGGATTGTGCAGGCCCCGCCTTCGCAACGCTACGGTCGGGCAGGCGCACTCCCCTAGCCTCCCGATTGTTAGTACCACAAATTAAATCAGCCATCATGATGATTGCCCAACCGATCCAGCGAGCTTGACCAGAATTGATCGTAAAAAGAAAGCCATTCGGAAGCGGATTTTAGCTGCCCCGGATGGGCCTGACAAAACCGCTCCCTTCCCAAGGTTTCTATGGACACCAGCCCAGCAGACTCCAGGGCAGCCATTCACATTGTGCAGGCCACACCCTATCCTATTTCTAAGCCTGCCATTGGTTAAAAAAATAAGTATAACAAACTAACGATAAGGACCGGGCCAAGGATTGCCATAATTATACCGGTGTATCTAAAGTCCCTTTGCATGAGGTATCCTGTGGCGTATGCAATGGCATTTGGCGGTGTAGATATAGGGAAAAGTAACGCGGTGGACGCACAAAGGCCAATGCTTAGTGACATTAGCATCATGTCATCCGGCAAGATGGTAATGCCAATGGGTATCAATACACTACTTGCTGCTGTGTTACTCATAATATTGGAAAGTATACTTGACAGGTACCCAAACAAAAGCAGTATTGGAAAGACGATCCCTATATCTGGAATCCAGTTGGAAATATTGTATGCCAGACCGCTATCATGAATGACCACACCTAGGGTAAGTCCACCGGCAACCAGGATGAGTATATCCCAGGGAATTAACCTGATGTCGGAGGATTTGATGATTCCGGTTACAGAAAATGTAACGATGGGTACAAATGAAGTTGCTGCAATTGAGATTCCGTGTAATGGCTGCGTCACCCACAGCAAAATAGTGACGGCAAACGTTGCCATTACGATAATTCTGTCCTTTTCGTCCACCACCTGGGCAGCATTATCTACATCCACACTGCCAAAACTTATGGCCTCAAGGGTTGTAGGAAAGCGCCTGATAAGAAGCCACCACAATAGGAAAGTAAAACCAAAGGCAAGCGGAACGCCTATCGCCATCCATTGAGCAAAACCAAAGTCAATACCCGCTACTTGCATCGTTCCTACCGCTATCGCATTTGGAGCACTTCCGATGATGGTACCCATACCTCCAACGGTAGCAGCTGCAGGAATACCCAAAACAAATGCTTTGATCATAGGCTCATCCTTTTTCATTGTGCGAAGGATGGGGGCCACTATGATGACCATCATAGCTGTAGTTGATGTATTAGAGATAAACATCGAAAATACACATGCCAAAATCATGATCACAAGCAGTTGAATATGAGGTTTACTACTAAATCGCTGCAACACATTCTGAGAAAATGTTTGGTCCAACTGAGTAAGTTGTGCACCAATCGCCAAAAAGAATCCACCCAGTAAGATCCAGATGATGGGATTGGACCAGGTATTGGTATACTTTTCCCAGTCTTCTGAGAGAACCGTAAATGAAAGATTGTCGAGAAAATAAATAGCGAAACCGATGATAAATAAGCTTACAGCAAATGGAGGCATCGCTTCTGTAATCCACCAGCCTGCAGCAACCAACAATAGAAATAGTGCGTTGACCGATGCAGATGAAGAAATTATATCTTTACTCATGTAAGCCACCAGCCAGGCTAGCAAAGGAATGAGAAAAAATAGCGTTATGTTACGGGTTAGCGGCCAGCGACTACTGATATAATGTTTTGTGGCTTCGTATCGTGAATCGATCATTCTGCAAAGTAAATAAATTAGCAGAAGGGAAAACTACTGAGTCACCTAGTAGATGTTTAATATCAGCTACCTTCATTAAATTGGAAAATGGTACACTTGCCTAAGCGGCCACTTAAAGCATCTAGTCTAAGCTCGCCACACGCAGGAGTACTTTCTCCAGGAACAGGATGTGATTCTTAATCATTTCGGTCT
This sequence comes from Cyclobacteriaceae bacterium, assembly GCA_039971015.1. Lineage (GTDB taxonomy): Bacteria > Bacteroidota > Bacteroidia > Cytophagales > Cyclobacteriaceae > ELB16-189. The sequence goes on along the minus strand of JBDVKV010000009.1, from coordinate 42,222 downwards.
GATTAAAACTGCCTATGAAATAGGTATCAAGCTCAGGGCAATAGTACATAAATGAACCGGTGGATCCTGAATGGCCAATAAGTGTGAGATCTGGAAGTGTAGGAAAAAGCTCCTTCAGTACCCACTGCCTCAAACCAAAACCATAATACGTACCCTTGCTTTCATTGACATAATTATTCATCTCATCCCAGGTTGCAGCAGAGACCAACTCACCTCCCACCAGTGCTTTCATGAAAGAAGTAAGGTCACTATTCGTGCTGATAAGGCCTCCCCCAGCCCAATCAGCACTCAGGCTGTTCATCCGCGAGACTTCTGATTCACCGACATAAAAAGGGGCCATTTCAATAAAATTTGAATCCAAGGGTGTGGACCGCAGGTTGAGCCAACTTGACCTCATCTCCAGTGGTTCAAAAATCATTTTTTGATAAATTTCATGCAGCTCCAGCCCGGTTACATGCTGGGCAATCAACCCAAGTAGTACATATTCTGTATCTGTATAGTGGTAATCCGTTCCGGGTGCAAAATGAGGTTTGAAATTCGCTTTTGTAAATTCAATAATCTCCTCGGGCTCCCAAAACTTATTGGGTTCTTCAAAAATCCTATTGATCATATTGCTTCCCGAAATAGGTTGATCCTCAAAATAATCAGGAAGCCCGGAAGTATGATTGAGCAAGTGGGCAATGGTGATCTCAGCTGAATAATTCTTTCCGTCAAAGAGGTGTAGCCCCTCAACTAAATCTTGTGATAGATAATCTGTGATAGGATCACGAAAGGAAAGTTTACCCTGGTTCACCAACATGCCCACACCTGTAGCTGTGAAAGTCTTGGCGATACTCGCCAGATAATAAGGCTCATGTTCAGAAGATCTACCATAAGAAAGATTAAGGTCAATCTCCAGGCTATCTCCATGCATTGCGAAAAAGGCATTGTGAACAGATATATTGGATGTTGCCTCTCTAAACAGATGGATGATATCCTCTTCCATATTTGAGATCTGCTGACTGCCTTGAACATCTTCTTTGCTTGCAGTACCTCCTATTGTATTTTGGGAAATTGTTGATTGAGCAGATACGGTATTGAAAAGCGTAGCCATAATGGCAACAATTATTCCTATTAGTATTGTAATTTTTTTCATGGCGTTCCTAACATTTATTGCACTGCAATTGATTTTTGTGGCAATCGATTTTATCGAATTGACAATACGAAGATGGGTTGGAATAACTGGTCAGTCGTCCTAAAATGAAATTGTGGACTTTTTTGGGTGAGCTTTAGGACATTTTGGGTCCTTCACAGTATCTATCCAGGTAGTTTGGCAGCAGATAGTGTATAGTGACCGTTCTTGTTATTTTATTTGGAAACTGGTTATTTTAACCACTATTTCAAAAGTTGATCAATCAAAAATCCATAGCAGTTCTCCCTTTTGACAATCTTAGTTCTGATCCGGAGAATGAGTATTTCTCTGACGGAATGACGGAAGAGATAATCAACGCACTAAGTAAAATTAATGGACTGAAGGTCACGGCACGCACCTCCTCTTTTGTATTTAAAAAAGTAAAGAAAGATGTGAGGCATATTGGCAACGAGTTGGGTGTATCACTTGTTCTTGAAGGAAGTGTCAGGAAAGCGGGCAACAGTGTTCGCATTACTACGCAGCTCATCCGGACGGATAATGGCTTTCATATTTGGTCTGAAAATTTTGACAGGAAATTGGACGACATTTTTGCGCTGCAAGATGAGATTAGCTTGTTGATTGCCGACAAAATAAGAGAGACTTACGGCCATTTTAGCATTGAAGGGCATTTAGTTGAAGCATCTACATCCAATATAGAAGCGTATAATGTTTATTTAAAAGCCCGCTTCAATCATTTAAAATGGGATGGAGATGGCATCCAAAAAGCAATTGAACTTTATACTCAATGTATAGAGATGGAGCCGGCTTATTCCTCTCCTTATTTTGGTTTGGCGTATTGTTTTGCAATGGCTGGTTCATGGGGCCCGGATACTACCCTATTGGATCTGGCAGAGCAGAATATTAAGGAAGGCTTCCGACTTAATGCGCAATCAGAGCTGGGTTACTATGCTCAGGCTACTTTAAGTTTTTGGGGATACTGGGACTTTCAAAAGGCGCAGGAAAATTACATCAAGGCCATTCAACTGAATCCAAAATACACAGAAGCCGAAGAAGGTCTTATTGAGTTATACTCTGCCGTTGGCGACTTTGACAAGGCGTTGCAACATGTCAATCAAATACTTACGATTAATCCTCTTTCAACCAATCATCTTTTTACTAAGGCGAACGTATTCTACTTAAAGCATGATTTTCAACAGGCAGAATTTTTTATTGATCAGGCATTGCATTTAGATCCGGGTTTTACTCATGCTATTGCCATGAAACAGTTGTGCCTGATCCATAACGGTAAGCAAAAAGAACTAACTGAATACCTGAAAAATACACCTTTGGCGGAAAGGCCTCAAGCCTGTCAATTGTTATATGATCTGGTTAACAAAACGAAAAATATAGATGATGAAGTGATTGAAAAAGTGGTGAGTGAAGACGAAGTCCGTACTTTATTTCCATGGAACTTATTCATCAACGCTCAGGCTAACCGAATTTCGGAGGCCATAAATGAGTTGGTTAATTGTGTTGATCTAAAAGTGGGTCAGTATGTTAATTTTAAACATACACCTTTACTATTGCCATTACACAATGAATACGAGTTTAAACGCTTAGTTGCAGAGAAATTACAAGGAACCTATGAACCTATAAATCTCCCTTCCAAAGAAGATAAAACACCTGCCTTAAGCAAAGAAGAAGCAATTCCATACACTAAGCGCCTGACAGAATTGATGGAAGAAAATGATGCTTTTTTAGATAGCGGTATTACCTTGAGGTCGACTGCTAAAATGATCGATCTGTCTCCTAATAAATTATCTTATCTGATCAACGAATATTTAGGCATAAACTTCAACGACTATATCAACGGTTACAGACTTAAGGCTTTTCAGGAAAAAGCAACAAACCCTGAAAATAGTCACCTTACCCTTCTTGGCCTGGCTTATGAAAGTGGCTTCACCTCCAAGTCAGTTTTCAATGATTTCTTCAAGAAAAAAACAGGACTTACTCCAAAAGAATGGGTAAAGAAAAATATCGCTGCTCGAAATTGAGAATTCCTCAAAAAAATAACCTCCTGCTATCCTGAAGGCCTTTTTCAGTGAACGCGTATAGAACCTTTTTGCTACACAGGGAGCTATAAAAAGTCCTGATTTTCACTTTCCCTTCCCATCCTATAATCTGAGACGAATAGTAGTAAGGTATGTCTCAACTTTGAGGTATTATCCTTTGAACAAAAGGAATGATCATCCTACTCAGCAACGAACAAAATAAAGGCGAAGAGCACAACCAAATTCTTGAAACCGTCATGCAAAACGAATTCAAAACTCAAACTAAAAGTCAAAATGAATAAAATAATTATAGCAGGAGCTACCGGCTATTTGGGTAGTCATCTGGTTAAAGAACTACAAAGTCAAAATATCCCGTTTCAGGCCATTGCCAGAAAAGTGAAACGCCTCAAAGATCAGGGCTTAGAACCTGAGCAAATTATCAATGCTGAAGTCACTGACCCTGCAACGCTTAGGGGACAATTGAAGGATGTAGATGTCCTGATATCAACGGTGGGTATAACGCGACAAAAGGATGGCCTCACGTATATGGATGTGGACTTTCAGGCCAATATGAATTTACTCGAAGAAGCAAAGAAGGCCGGAATTAAAAAATTCATTTATGTGTCTGTGATCAATGGAGAAAAGATGCGGCACCTAAAAATAATGGAGGCCAAAGAACGATTCGTGGACGAACTAAAAACATCAGGACTGGAGTATACAATTGTTCGCCCCAATGGATTCTTCTCTGATATGAAAGATTTCCTCGTAATGGCGCAAAGAGGTAGGGTTTATCTTTTTGGCTCAGGTAACTATAAACTTAACCCCATCCACGGAGAGGATCTGGCAAAGGCTATTGTTGAATCATTAGAAACAAGTGAGCAGGAACTGATGATTGGCGGCCCCGATATTCTGACTCAAAATGAGATAGCCGAGATGGCTTTAAAGGCACAAATGAAGCCAATCAAAATTGTTCATCTTCCTGACTGGATGAGAAAAACGATCATGAAATCCATGAGGATGTTTACCTCATCAAAAACCTATGGTCCGATAGAGTTCTTTCTGACCATGATGGCACAAGACAACATTGCTCCCAGATATGGCATCCATAGACTAAGGGCTTATTTTATTTCGGAGGCAGATCGACTTAAATGACTTATTCGAGGTCAACGACATTCACAGGATAAAAGACCCCTATTGGCTACTCTCCTATTACGAACTGAGTACCTGAAACATTAACAGTATTCTTCAACTGTTGTCTTTCAACTGATTGATTGTAAACAGGACAACATTTTCTTTTTTTCCTTTTAAAACGTTTTGTCCCAGGGACGTAAATTGAAATTCGGATGAAGAGGTAAAAGCCTGGATCAATTCTTCTGAAAGGAGAATATCCACCTCATATTCATTGCACAGGGATTGAATGCGCGAAGTCGCATTTAACGTATCGCCTGTATAAATTATTTCCTTTTTCAACGCCCCTATTTCACCTGAAGTCACATCTCCACAATGTAATCCGGCTTTAAAGGAGGGTTGCAGTCCAAATGTTTTTAAATAGAAATCTGATCGCCTCTGTAAATCAGCTTTCATGGTCAGGAAGCACCTGATGCAATTGAAATTGGCTATGCCCTTTTCCAATGGCCACGAAACAATGATCTCATCACCCACATATTGATATATTTCACCTTCATATTCAATAATGGCATCAGACAGATCGTTGTAGTAAGTTTTAAGAAATTCAAAATACTGAAGGTGACCCAGTTTCTCAGCGTTGGCTGTAGATGACCTCATATCCAGAAACATAAAAACGCGTCTCTCTTGTGTTGGCTCATGGTACCTACCTGACAAAAACTTAATCATAATATTATGACCAATGTTTTCACTAATCTCAAAATAAAATAGAGAGACCAACAATTCTACTGCTAACTGTACATTGGTACTGATAAACGTTTTGCTCTTGAGGAACACCACGTATTTTTCCCAAACAATAGGGTCTAATACGCTTGTGTTTAATTCTAAACTCGCAGCAATCGGAAAAGTGATGAGTATGATGATAAAGAGAAATAATATATAGATTATCGTTTTATATATTATTTTTTGACTCAAGCTTTTATCGTTGAATCTATTGCTGAGGTAAATAACCTCTATGCTACCAACAAGTAACCCGACCATTATTACGGACAGGCTGGCAAAAATATAGATTTGAAAATTTATTTGTATGGCCGATGCTGCCACTGCAGCCGAATCACCTAACGCAGCTATTTCTACATACAAGAAAATATTGCCTAAAAAAAACCAAATAATTCCAAAGGGAATGATCCTTGAAATATTTCTTTTTGCCTTGGGCGATAAATAAAAACGCATTCGGAGAATTAATTGCTTATTATATAAATTATATCAGTTAATGACAACTGATCTTCTGGTCTCGCTTTCGAGCATCAACGCACAACTTGTCCCGATCAGATGCATCGGGATGGTGCCGCCTGCACTTCCCTCCCTCCCCAAGTGGCTTAACCAAAGCAGCCTAAATAGTATCGCTGCCTGAGTGTGGGAGGGAAAAATTTAGTAGCAAAAAAAAGAATTTATGCTACTGCCCTAGCCTGAAAGGGAGGCTATGGAGATTTCCAAGGTTGCAAATGCTCCCTATCTTTTGGGCTAAAAAAGAGGCTCATAACTATCCATATAGGTTTGCCATCCTTTGCACCTTGTGAATTTGGGTCAAAATTTGTTAGCTTAATATGCTGCATTAGAATTGCTGATGTTTTGATCGCCAAACCTTTTGATAGCTTGTAACCATAAGCCAATGAATCTTGGAGTGCTGAACTACTATCATAGGCAATTTTCTGAATGACTCCTTTATCAGAGACTAAGACATCAAAATCTATCTCGTCAATTTTAATAAGCTCACAGTATTCGTTGTATGTAAATAATGTTTCCTTATTCGATTTGATAAACTCTGAAGGGTTAGGAAACCACTTGAATGCAAATTTCTGCTGTGCTTCAGAATGATTGCACACAAAAATTAGCGCGATGAGTAACCAATGAAATATTTTCATTTTATCAATCATTTAAAATGAACAGTTCTAAATCGGTTTAGGAGGTCAAAATAACGTTGTAACTATCAGATATATTAGAATTTAACCTACTTGGCCTCGTTAGTTATTAAAATACAAAATTGAATGAACGAAACAGCACACAACACCTCATCAGGTAGGTAATGGCAAACTGACCATAAAGGTCGTGCCTTTTCTTGAAATGGACTTTACCTTGATCTGACCATTGAGTTTTTCAACGGCTTCCTTGGCAATGTACAACCCCAGGCCAGAACCAGACTCTGATTCTGTGGCCCGATAAAACATTTGGAAGAGTTTTGGAAGCTTATCTGCCGCTATGCCAATTCCATTGTCCTCAATACTTAAAATAAGCGTATTGTTCTTCACCCTCCCCTTAATGGCTAACAAAGGATTCGGTTTGGAGGTGTCCGCATATTTTATTCCGTTGGCCAACAAATTGGTTAATAAAATCCGCAGGCGATATTGATCTGTTTGTATGTTCAGATCTTTATCTATGTCATTGCTCCAGGTGATTAGTTTTGCCTTTTCGTGAAATTGTAAGGTGGTATACACCTCTTCTGCGAGCGCATGCAGCTGGATCGTTTCATAAACAATTTCCGTACGGCTATTGCGGGCATAGTCCGTCACCTCGCTTATAAAATGCTTGAGCGAATCCACACTTTTTTCAATAAGCTTTAACATGTGATTTGTTTCTGCCGGATCATTGGTCAGTTTTATAATGCCCAATAATCCGGTAACAGAATTGAGGGGTGCCTTTAAATCATGCGAGGCGGTGTACACGAACCGATCTAACTCCTCGTTGGTTTTAATCAACTCCTCATTTTGCGATTGGATGACCAATTCATATTGGTACGTGAGATAATTGAAGAAATAGATGATGCCAAACAATGAAAGAAAGGTGATCACAAAACTGACTTGCCTGTCAAACTGAGTGCCTGAAACATTAACAGTTTCGGTTATAATAAAATATAATAGGAAGCTGATGATGGCACCACCGATGCCTATCCATCTTTTTTCGTATCCAAAAATAGCGAGTGCGGCAATACCTGTGAATATCAGGTAGATATCCATATAGGTTTTCAGGTAATCAAATGCAAGGATGAAAATACCCACGTTGGCACGACCTAATATCAAAAGGGTACCCGTATAAAACCAACCCTTTCGGATTAAAACAAAAGACAGTGCATTAAATACGGTAAAACTTAGTAAAAAAATCAGTTTCAGCAGTTTAGGCTCCAGGTAGTATTGCATTACTATCCAACAGGTACCGATGATGCTAAATATCAATACAAAATAACCTGCAAGCAGCACCCGCTTGCGCTCCTCACCCGATTCGATGGCCTGCCTCCCCAAAATCCATCCATTAATTTGATTCACGTACATCATTATTCAGACCAGGATATTAAAAAGTATGTAGGTAGTGGTAAATAATGTCAAAGTAACAAATATTTAACCACACGTAAGATGTGTGTAAAACATAGATATGGATTCCCTCCCAGCAATGAATGAAAATCTTAAAAGGGAGCAGGTGGCTGTAAATAGTAAAGCAGCCGGGCTGAAAAAGAGCTACTAATTAACAACTTATCAGCATGTTAGCTAATACCACTCATCAAAGGATTTACCAGAGGCTAAGAATAAAGCTCCAGCAGTTTTTTGCGATCTACTTTACCAGTTTCGGTTTTGGGTAGCTCTTCGACAATCAAGAAATATTTTGGCACCTTAAATTTAGCCAGCTGACCTTTGCAATAATTGAATAAGTCCTCTTCACTACAATTCTCTTTCAATACAACGATGGCTTTCCCCACCTCTCCCCACTTTTCATCAGCCACACCAATGATAGCGACTTCATTGATGGAAGGGTGACCCTGAAGAAATTTTTCAACTTCAAGTGGATACACATTTTCACCACCCGAAATATACATGTTCTTGATACGATCTTTTACGTAAAAATATCCTTCGGCATCGCGGTAAAGAATGTCTCCCGTTTTAAACCAGCCATCTTCAAATGCTTCGAGGGTGGCTTCCTCATTTTGCCAATAGCCTGGTGTCGTAACCGGTCCTTTTAGCCAAAGTTCTCCAGCTTCTTCTAGTTTGGCCTCTGTACCATCTTCTTTTACCAACTTTGCCCTGACAAAAAAATTGGGCGTACCAATAGAACCAATCTTGCGAATGGCATCATCATGATGCAGTGAAAACAAGTTGGGACCCACTTCTGTCAGACCAAATCCCTGCCTGATTGGAACACCCTTTTCCTTCCACTTCTCAATAAGAGGTAATGGCATTGACTCCCCTCCGACTACAAAATAGCGAAGCGCGTCCAATGTTACTTTGTCCATTTGTGGCGTCTCTGCCATCATTTTAAGCATGGTAGGCACACCCATAAATACCGTTACTTCTTCTTTATCAATTAAGTCCAACACCTGTGCAGCATCAAACTTGCGAAGCAAAGAAAAAGATCCTCCCTGCAGTAAGAAGGGAAGAAGCAATACGTTCCAACCACCCGTATGAAATGGAGGCATGCATACCAGCGTGTGATCACTGGATCGGATATCGAGTCTGATCTGTGTGTTGGTAGCATTCCAGAATGCCATTTTATAGGTATAAATTGCTCCTTTGGGAAAACCAGTGGTGCCAGAAGTATAAAGGATAAACAAAGGGTGATCATCCGCAATATACACTGAAACCGATTCGTGAACTTCTACATCACCATCGCGGAGATCCTTGGCTAACTCTGCCATCGGCAGGTGGATCAAAGTCTTATCTATATCCTGATCTTTGAAATACTCAGCGTATTTTTCTTCAGTAATCAGTAATCGGGGGCTGCAGTTGTTAATCATGTACATCAACTCCCGGGGAGATAGCCTGTAGTTTAAGGGTACTAAAATATATCCCATTTTCATGGCCGCACCGAGAAGTACCATGTACTCTACCCTAAACTCTGACAATACCGCGATGCGATCACCAGACTTCAGTCCCATTTTTTCAAATTTCCTTGCCAGGTAATTGGATAAATTATTGAGTTGGCTGTAGGTATAACTGGCTTTGGTAACTGCATCCTCTACCACCACTTTTATAGGTGCGTACTCTGCCCACTTCTCAATCCAATCTTTTCTAAATTCTCTCATCAAAAAATAAAAGCTGAACTTGCAAATGACAATCCCCCACCTGACCCAATCATGTAGATAAGATCACCTTTTTTTATTTTCCCCATCTGCACTGCCTCATCCAACGCCATCGGTATGCAGGCTGAACCCGTATATCCATATTCGTGCATGATCGTATGCGCCTTTTCCCGCGGAAGCCCCAGAAGATCCATCGTGTCCCATATACTGTTGATATTGATCTGCGTAAACAAAAATTGATCAACATCCTCCAACTTTGTATTGGATCGTTTGGCCAACTCCCGCGCCATATCTGACCATACATTCGGATTCAGTTCGCCTGGAAATCGTTTTACGAACTTCAGCAAATGATCCTTATTGGCGACTACTTCCTGGGTAATGGGCTGTGCGGTACCCCCGGCATAAATCCCCATCCAATCGCAATACTCACCTTGCGTACGCATCTCGCTTGCCAAATACCCTACATGCTGTTCTTCAGTAGCACTTAGAATGATGGCTCCTGCTCCATCAGCAAAAAGGTTGGATGTTTTTTTATCCGTTTTGTTGAGGTACTTACTCATGACATACGCCCCTATCACCATTACATGATTATAGTGTTCGTCTGCTTTGATGTACTTCACTGCCGTGTCTACTCCTATTACAAAACCAGCACAGGCAGAATTAAGATCAAAGGTGGCTGCGTTGCGCATCGCCATCTTATGCTGCACCTTCGAAGCTGTACTTGGTGAAATATATTCCGGTGTGTCCGTACATACAATCAGTAGGTCGATATCTTCTGGCTTTAGGTTAGCACGCTCAAGATTTACTTTGGCAGCTGCTATGCACAAGTCGGCAGTAGACTGATTGTCAGATGCCCACCTGCGATTTTTTATATGTACATTTTTCTCCAGCCAATCCGAAACATTTTCGCCAAGTAATTCATCAAAGTAGGCATTCGGAACAATGTTTTCCGGAACATACATGCCTGTGGATATTATTTTTGCGTTCCTCATTATACCGTCATGCCTCCGTCTACGCTGATGGTTGCTCCATTAATATACTTTGCTTCATCAGATGCAAGGAAGCAGTAGGCATCTGCAATGTCCTCAGGGGTACCCAACTCACGGAGGGGAACCTTGGCCTTCATCATATCAATTACATTCGAAGGCATCGCCATCACCATATCGGTTGCAATAAATCCAGGCGCAACAGCATTTACGGTTACACCCTTCGCACCCAACTCCCTGGCCCATACTTTGGTCATTCCAATAACACCCGCCTTAGTAGCCACATAGTTGGTTTGTCCAAAATTGCCATAAATACCAACTACAGAGGATGTATTAATAATGCGGCCACTGCCCGCCCCAACCATATACTGCTGTACATGTTGGCCACAATTAAAAACACCGGTGAGGTTGACATCAATAACTTGCTGCCATTGCTCGGGTGTCATTTTTTTCAACGTAGCATCACGGGTTATTCCGGCATTATTGACCAGGATATCAATTTTACCATGATCCGAAAAAACTTTTTTAGCAGCCTCCCCCACTTCTTCATAGCTGGCAGTATTGACCTTATAAAACTCTCCTTTAAGTTCCGCTGCCAATTGCTCTCCTGCTTCCTGGTTCACATCCCAAATAATAACTTTAGCTCCCTCACTGGCAAATTTCTTTGAAGTGGCTTTGCCAATACCACTCGATCCTCCGGTGATTACCGCTACTTTTCCTTCTAATCTTTTCATTTCATTTTATTATGGAAACAGGAGCTTACGACAAGCTCCTGTCTACCTTACCCCATCATTTTTATTTTTTAGGAAAGTTGAATTTTAGTTCCACTGAGAAAAGCCTGCCAATAAATGGTGAAGCCGTAAACTCCCGGTACTCCGAATCAAAGAGATTGGTTACTGCACCTGATGCGGTGAGAAAATCGGTAACCTTGTACCCGATCCCAAGGTCAACATTGGCAAACCCAGCAAGCGGTCCATAGTTCCATGCATCTGTGCTGCGCGCATTTTCAACTATTGGAGTACCTCTGTAAGTAAGATCTTGCGTTTTTGCAGCAATCTGAAAGCTTGAATAGTAGTCATACTCTTCTACAAGGCGCACAAAAATATTTCCAAAGAATTTACCTCCTGCATAATTCAACCCTACACTCCCCTTATGTTTAGGCGCATTCACCAACACATCAAGTTCATTCACTATACCATTCTTGTCAAAATCATTGTCCAGATCATTCTCATCAATTGGATAATCAAAGTAAGAATAGTTTAAGCTTGCTGTAAGCGAATTGGTAAGTAGATAATTCAACCCGATATCAAAACCATAAGTATTGAACTTACCAAAGTTTACATAGGTAGCAACAAGACCACCATAAAATCCATACGCACTTTGCACCTGATCTATAGGAGTTGTACCGCGTTGTGTGGTTACCCCTACTACGGTTACCGGACTTAGGAAGTTTTCTGAAATATTATAATAGGCGTTGGCATCAAGAAAGAGCTTGTCGCCACTGAGGGCGCCTTTATATCCTACTTCAAAAGTTTGCAACTTCTCAATATCCTGTTTTTCTATTGTGCTGCCATCGGTTAAGGTAAATCCCTCAGCATTTCCCAGGATAAGTCCACCGAATAAATCACCGTACATATTCAGAATGGTGGGAGCTGCTACCCCCTGTCCGTAGGTAAAGCGGAAAGTACCTTTATCAACTGTTTTTGTAATGCCGAACTTGGGCACCAAATTAAACTCATATATTTCATGGTAATCTGCACGAAGTGCAACCGTTGCTTTTACACCTTTACCAAATTCGTACTGACCCTGTGCATACGCTCCAACCTGATCAACGGTGATGTAGTCATTCTCATCTTTATCCAATAGATAAGTACCATGCGAATTGGCCATGTCTTTTTGATACTGCACCCCGGTGATAAACTTAAAAGCATCCCATTGATTGTTGTATTGTATCTCTCCGTTCCAACGTTTTGAGTCATCAATAAACCGTGCTCCTGTATCCATCGATCCGGCAAGTGCAACTGCCTCAGTAGCACCTCCATCTATTAAAGCATAGTAGGCCTTTGTTCTATCGTCCAGCGAATGTGTATCTTTTGTATCACTTAAACTTAAATAGGACTGTGCAAAAAAGTGGGGTGAAACATAACGCAAATGAAAGGTCTGAATCTTCCAGTCAACAATCTGATTTCTTCCCACATTGGTAGGCGCCAGATAGGTACTATTGCTTCCATCGTAAGAGAAGATAAGATCAGATTTATCGTTTACGGAATAATAAAGACCAACACCGCCTTTGATAAACTCAAAATCATTATTCAATTCAAGTTCTTCATATCCTTCTTTTCCAGGCACACCATCGCGATCGATATAAACAGAATCAGAAAAAGTAAATTCTTCTCCTTTTGTGTATTCGAAGTTGGCTTTAAACGCAAACTTATCGTTGATAGCCTGTGCATGCCGCGCTCTGGCAGTAAGTACACTTTGATTACCAAATCCCAATGCCACCGTTGTTCCCTGAGAAGTGCGCGGATCTTTTGTGATGATATTAACCAGGCCGTTGTGAGCATTAGGGCCATACAAGGCGGAGTTGGGTCCTAGGATTACTTCCACCTGCTCAATATCTTCTTTGATCTGAGGACTCAACGGACCAAAAGGCAATCCGGTGGCTACCAGGCTTGAAAACCGGCCATCAGTAACCTGTGTGTTTTTAGCATTAAAGTTGCTGTTAAATCCACGGACATTAATTCCTGTTCCCACTACACCTGATCGAATGTAGTCTACTCCTTTCAGTCTGGAGAGCAATTCGCCTGTGTTGAAAGATCCCCAGTTTTCTAAATCTTCTTTACTGATGATTTCAATGGTAGCGGGTGTCTCGGTTAGTTTTTCTGCTGTTCTGGATCCTGAAATCACAATCTCATCTCCGAACATCACGCTCTCAGCCATAATGAAGTTAGCCGTTCCCCTACCGTTAGTGACAGATACACTCATTTGCTGAGCCTTGTAGCCAATATAGCTCACCTCAATGGTGTACGTACCGTCACCGGCAACGCTGATGGAATATTGTCCATCGATATCGGTAACGCCACCATTCTGAGATCCTCTTACAACAACATTGGCACCCACCAATGGATCTCCCGTAGCATTATCTGCTACTTTGCCCGTAATGGTACCCTGTGCCCAGACGGATCCGGCCAGGAGCATCATTATAAAACTTACGTATAGGTTTTTCATAGTTTATTTGTTTAAAATGGTCTTTAGTTGTTCATTAAATGCAGAAGGGTTGTCAACCTGCAGGATATGACCGGCTTCTTCAATCATCACGATCTCAGCGCCAGGTATTTCTTTTCCGATTTGGGCAACCTGAGGTGTGGTTAGGTCTGGATGCAAATAATTGTTGGGTATCAATTGATCGTTTGCTCCAAATATCACATAGGTTTTATACTGTATGGATTTTAGGTTGCCTCTTACCGGATGGTCCAGCATTCCCTTCACCGCCTTTTCCCTGACAATGGCATAGGCTTCAAACCAGTCTGCAGTCTTAGCATTGATCCGATCCTGAATCATTTCCTCTGCCAATGGAGGCATATTGACGAAATTCAAATGATAAGCAGCACGTATTTGCGCTTCATTATGATTCATGAGCAATGGTGCAGCTGCATATTGTTTCAGCAGGTCACCTTCTTCCTTGGAAAAAGTTTCGAAGCCTGCCGGTGCGGCCAATACCAATGTCTTCAACCACTTTGGGTTGTTAAGGGCAACTGCAATACTCACCTGTCCACCCATCGAATGTCCCACCAGTGTAACATTTTTACCGTCAACTTTTTTCACAAAGGCATCGATTACCTGTGCGAAGAACTCGATGTAATCATTTTCATTAAAATCCAGAATGGTCGATAATCCATAGCCAGGAAGATCAATAGCAATACACCTGTAGTTTGAACTTAATGCATCTATGGTGGGATACCAGTGCATGATGTTACCACCCAGACCATGAATAAAAAGTACAATGGCTGAATTTTTTGGCCCCTCGTCAACGTAGGCAATATCAATGTCATCCAATAGGGTTAATCGCTCAACCGAATATTTATATTGGGGCAACGCACTATCTGACTGAGCTGAACTCATATGAAAAGTAATGGTTAATAGGATACAAATGAATTGCTTCATGTGAGTGCCACTTTTCGTTCTTTACTTCTTGAGATGGCAAAAAGTATAATACCAATTAACAGTGATCCCAGAATGGCAAAGGTGGACGAGATCGCAGGGTTGCGTACTTCTTCCTGCATGTAAGGGGTAAGCCTTCCGTAATACACTGAAAAATAAATTACTATAGCGGATATCGATCCGGTGAAGGGCACGTGCGTAGCTACTCGCGTGAAAAAGGTACCGAACAATACAGGCACAAATGCTGCTGAAAAATAAGCGTAAACACCATTCTGCGCAAATATGGCAACACTCAGATCGGGATTCTTCATTTGCTGGTAACTGAATCCGAATGATACAATCGCTAAAATCAAGATCGTTAATTTGTTGAGTGCAACGGGTTGAAACTTAACCGTTTTAAAAACTGCTGGTATTACATCCTGGGTAATGGTGGTGCTGAGACTTTGAATTAAACCTTCCAGTGTTGACAGCCCCGCAGAAATAAGCCCCATGATGACAATAATACCAATGCCCACAGAGAATTTCTTCACAACATAGGCGGAAAGCACACCATCTAATGGTATTGGTGTACCATTATCCGAAAGTGTGGGGAACTCTATTCGCGCATACAGACCTACAAATACAACAAGGAAGAATAAAAACTCTACCACAATCCCGACAGCCAAATAGGTATTCACCTGTTGATCATTTTTAAGCAACAGGGATTTGGTGATGATATGAGGCTGACAAACAATGGCAATCCCCACTACTATCTGGCAAAAGAAAATTTCGAAATAATCCCTGAATAATGGACTGCTTTTATTGGTAGTGCTGACAAGATTGGGGTCAATAGCATTCAACTTCTCCAGGAAGCCATCGATTCCATTCGTAAAGTGCTCATAGCCGGAAGTCAATAGGATAACGGCCACAACAAGCATCAATGATGCCTGAATGGCATTCGTATACACCATCGAATTGGCACCCCCAAACATCATATATCCAAATACAAAAACAATCACTGCAATCAATACATACAGTTCATTGACATTCAATGCAGCGGATAAAAGCTTGCTCAACCCCACACAAATAAGGACAATGAAAGTGACCAGTAACAGTGACACAAACCCAAAGAAGAGTGTGTAGTATTGATTTTGATAACGATTACCAATCCATTGTGCCATGGTCAGTGCCTTTACAGAAGTTCCGATCTTGCGAAATCCTTTCGTTACAATGTAAAGTGAAACAACAGCCGCTACAGACATCACTAGTCCAAACGAGATAAATGCACTTATTCCATAATAGGCAATAAAACCGGGGTTGATGATAAAGGTAGCAGCACTGGTCATGGAGGCAGCCAGGGCCAAACCAACAGCTACAGGAGAAAAAGAAATGCTTCCGATGGCATAATCATCGATACTTTTTGTTCTCAAAGCCCCTCTGATGACAAAGAATAGAATCAACGCCATGTATAAGGCCACCGCCACCCAAATAAACACAGAATAATCAGAAGCCATCCTCACTAACGTTTTTGTTTCTGACTCTAATGTTTAATTATCCCGTCAAATAAAATAGCGGTTTTAGGTGAACGATAAGTATTTTAGAGGTAAACGATTTAGTTTTTC
Source organism: Cyclobacteriaceae bacterium (assembly GCA_039971015.1). Taxonomy (GTDB): domain Bacteria; phylum Bacteroidota; class Bacteroidia; order Cytophagales; family Cyclobacteriaceae; genus ELB16-189. Next base: position 26,122 of record JBDVKV010000009.1, on the reverse strand, counting down.
AGGTGAAAGTAAAAGGCATCAGACTTAGAAAAACAAAAAATATAGCATTTTGGCTATCTATACCCTTCAAATGATGGATAACTTTTTCATGAGGTCATCATGATAGGTTTTACCAATGGAGATGCTCTTGTCGTCAATAAGTATATAATTATTTTCGATGGCATTGATGTGTTTTGTATTCACAATGTATGATCGGTGAACACGGATAAACGTGTCAGATGGGAGTTTTGTGTCCAAAGCCTTTAACGAATGACTGATGATATAATTCTTCTTATTGGTAACCAGTATGGAATAAATATCATTAGCCTCTATGTATTTCACATCTTCAAAAGTCACTTTCTCAAGGCGGTTCTTCACCTTTACAAACAAGTGCGATTTGTTAACAACGGTGCTTTCATTCTTTTCTTCGCCTTTAAGTTGGTGTCGGTAAAGTGCTATTTCAATAGCCGAAACCAACTCATCAACATCAAAAGGTTTGATCAGGTATCCGTCAGGATTGGTCAATTTAGCTCGTTCCACTGTATTCAAATCCCGGTCAGAGGTAAGGTATAGCACCGGCACATTGGTTTTAGCAGTAATCAAGGCTGTAGCTTCAATACCATCCATCAATCCGGCAAGGTTGATATCCATTATAATAATGTCTGGCTGGGAGGCTTTAAGTCGCTGCAGTAGTTCTTCCGCTGATTCACAAATATCAACCACCGTGTAGCCTCGCTCCTGCAATGTGAAACTCAAATTTTTAGAGACGACCTGATCATCTTCTGCTATCAATACTTTTACCTTGTCTTCCATCGCTACCAATTTAGAATTTATTTACGACTATTTCCGGCAGATGTATCGCACAATCTTTAATTTCACGAATGAGGTTTTTAATGCTATCAATTTTTGCGCTGCTCAGCATCAATGCTTCAAGCCAACAAATATATATAGATAGCCTGCTGCAGATACCGGCTGATAGTACCGAACTATCCTCCAAAACATGGTATTGGACATCGGTTACCATTGATTCCAAAACGGATTACCTGGAGTTATCGGGCTGGGGTACAGTAATCGCCTATAGTGACAGCCTCACACTTAAAACGGGTGCCTTGTTAAGGGCAGACGAAAAGGACTATTATTCCTATAAAAATATTATACCGGTAAAAAGTCGTTCCAAACTACTGATCAAGCTGAAGGGTGAACATCCCTTATTCGATTCACGCAACCTTGGGTTCAACACCTATTCGGGTGAAGAATGGCGGATGTCCGAACGAAAGCGGCTGCTGGCGCATGGATTGTTCTTTGGCATAGTGATCGTAATGGCACTCTATAACCTCATGATATTTTTTGCCGTAAAGGACCAGAGTTACATCTGGTATGTGCTCTCGATTGTGGGCTTCGGCTTATACATGGCTTTCTATTATGGTTTTACCTACGAGTATTTCTGGCCCGACTATCCACACTGGAACGCTCATTTTTTTGCCTTCATTATTCCTGTAACGAATATCAGTCGGATATTATTTGCCAAATCCTATTTACACACCAGCGAATATGTAGCAAAATGGAATACATTTTTTAACGGATTGCTCATCGCCTACATTATTCCGTTGGCATTGTGGTTGGTTAGTTGGATTTACCTTAAAGATCTTCTTTCCGAAGCGAACTATATTATTGGCCTGATAGGATCAGTAACTATGGTATCCATTACGGTGGTCAGCTTGATTGTATATCTGAAAGGTTACAAACCTGCTTTGTGGTCTCTCGTTGCTTTTGGCATCTTCAATATGGGTGGTTTACTATTTATTTTTCGGGAACTCAACTATCTCGATGCCAATTTTATTACCCGATATGGTGTGCAAATTGGTACCGTTGCCCAGGTAGTACTTTTCTCTTTTGGTTTATCTGATCGATTGAACCGAACCCGGAAGGAACTGGCTCAACGCACCATCGAAAAGGAAAAGATTGAACGTGAACGCGAAAAAGAAAAGAAGGAAATTGCACAAAAGCGCAAAGACCAACTGGAAGTTTTAATAAAGGAACGTACCGGAGAACTGGAAAAAACCTTGGCGCAACTTAAGGTATCCGAACATGAACTCAGGGAGCTAAACGATTTAAAGACAAAATTATTCTCTATTATTTCGCATGAACTAAAAAGCCCATTAACCACAGTTGACTCTTACTTAAACCTGCTGATCAATCATTACGACAAACTCTCCCCCACCGATATTTCTGATTTAAGTAATAAAACGAAATTCTCGTTGCAGAATTTAACGCTGCTGATGGATAACTTATTGCTATGGACAAGACTTCAGCAGAATAACGTTACCTATCAACCAGTGCGGGTGGATTTACGAAGAGTGGTTGATAAAAGTGTAAGATTATTTCACCTGCTCTTCGATCAAAAACAAATTACATTGGTGGTAGAACCGGAGGTCGATGAGATCATTGCCATATGCGACAAAGATATGGTAGAGTTTACCTTCCGGAACCTATTGCACAACGCTCTTAAATTTACTCCCAAAAAAGGAACAATTACCATTGCTGCAACTGTTCATGAACGGTATTCCCGAATTTTTATTAAAGACACTGGCGTAGGAATGTCACCGGAATTGATCCGAAAAATATTAGAAGACAATGTGAGTTACACCCGCCTGGGAACAGAGGAAGAAAAAGGTACAGGTATTGGCTTATTAATGTGTAAGGATTTTATTGAGAAAAATGGTGGTGTCCTGGAAATAAAAGCAGAAAAGGGAACAGTAGTTTCCTTCTCCATGCCGACAAGCGAAACAGAAGTAGCCGACAACAAAGATTCTAACATGCCACTTGTATGAATTTTTAGGTACTTCATCTCATTATAATGACAAAGTATTAATAATAATGGTAAGTTCAACTTAGAGGACAAGTCATACAATTTACATTAAGTAGTCATGTCAATAAAGAGAAGAGATTTTGTTAAAATGTTGCCACTAGGTGCCATCTTACCAGGACAGGTCTTAAGTGGTTTATTCGCTGATGGTCAACCTAATGTTGGTAATCAATTACCCACTAGTGATTTAACATCCCCCCTGGATCAAAAAAACATTGATCAAATCTATAAAGATGCCATCGTTATTGATGGACTGATCATCGCGCGTGGCTGGAATGAGGATTCATTTAAAGCGTTGGCTGATTCGGGATATACGGGTTTCAATGCCTCTGTGGATTCTGGAAATCTGGCCAAAGGGCTTAAGAACCTGGAGGAATGGCAAAATAGAATAAAGGAAAATCCTGATCGATTAATACTGGTAACAAGTGCTGAGGATTATTTAAGAGCCAAGAAAGAGAATAAGACAGCCATTATGTTGGGCTTTCAGAATAGCACCATGGTGGGCAACTCAATTGATAACCTTGATACCTTGTATAAGGCCGGAATGAGATGGATGCAACTCACTTACAATGAACGCAACTTACTGGGTGACGGATGTACTGAACGTACCAATGCAGGCTTGTCGGACTTTGGTATCGAAGTAGTAGAGCGCATGAATGAGCTTGGGATCATTGTAGACTTATCTCATTGTGGTAGGCAAACCACCAATGATGGAATCAAATTCAGTAAATCAGGTGCTTCAATCAACCACTCCATGTGTGAGGCATTGTACAAAAACCACCCTCGTGCAAAAACTGATGATCAGATTCGTGCCATGGCAGACAAAGGCGGTGTTATGGGAATCATTTGCCTGGGTTATATGATTGGTCCCAACCTGGGTACAGACACCACCCTGGAGACATATGCAGATCACATCGTACATGCCATAAAAGTTGGTGGAATTGATCATGTTGGGCTAGGTGCCGATTTTGCAATCCAGGGACTGGAGGCCAGCAGAGCAACACGTGAAAACTGGTATGTGCCTCGCCTCACTCGTTTCAAACCATCTTATAAGGTACAATGGCCTCCATGGATTCCCGAGCTCGATACCACAGACCGCTACCGCCACGTGGCCAGGGTGTTGGACAAAAGAGGTTTCAACTCAGGTGACATCGAAAAAATTCTGGGACAAAACTGGGTGCGGTATTATCGCGAAACATTAAAACCCTGAAATAATAATTTCAATATTCAAAAAATCTCACTCCTACTCTCCTCTTATTAAAAGCATGAAATATCTAGCCATAACCTTCTTCGTAATAATTAACTTAATTGCCGCCTGCACTTCATCCAACAAGTCGGAGGAAAGCGATAAGATCATTTACGATGTCGTATTTCGGGAAGACTTAGCGGGCACTTATGAAAAGTGGAAAACTGCAGATCGTAGTTTCGAATATTACTACACCTATACAGATAGAGGTCGCGGCCCCGAGTACAATGAAGAAATAGCATTGAATGAGCTAAATTTTATTACAGCTCAAACAGTGAAGGGTGTCAACTACCTCAAGGTATCAATCGATGAAAGTTTTTCGAGCACCGATGCTACTGCAACGAGTAAGAACCTAATGGGAACATCAAATGGTGACTTTTATGGAGAGGCTCTGTATTTCCGTTATGATGGATCTCCCGCTGTTTACGAAGTACTTGCGCAACTGTTATTGAAATCTGAAACGGGGAAGGTGAAATTGTATCCTGAAGGTGAAGCTGAACTGACAAAGAATATCCCTCTCCAACTTTCTGATGGTTCGTCTGTAGAACTCCTGGTGATTAATGGTCTGGACCTGGACCCTACATACGTATGGATGATGGGTGACCAGATGGTGGGTAAAATATCGGGTAACCTCCATATTGTGAGAAAGGACTTAAGTCCGATGCGTCTTGAAATGAAAAAAATGCAGGACGATATTGAAGATGAAAGTCTTATTGAAGTTGCTAAAAGCTTAACACATGATATAGAAAACGTGGTTATTCAAAACGTGAATGTATTTACTGCTGGAGGAACATTGCTGACCAGCCAGGATGTATTTGTAGAAGGACAAACCATTAAGGGCATTCATCCTGCAGGAACCAGGCCAGCAACAAAAAATGCTGAATTAATGGATGGAACCGGAAAGACCCTCCTGCCGGGAATGTTCGATATGCATACCCACAATAGTAAGTTCAGAGGAATATTATACCTGGCAGGTGGTGTAACATCCGTGCGGGATATGGCCAACAATAAACAATTGAAGAACTTGGCTGAGCAATTTGAAAACAATGAAATACTCGGGCCACATATTGTAGCCTATTGTGGTATCATCGATGGTTCGGGACCTTATGCCAATCAACGGAATGTGGTTGAAAATTTGGAAGAGGGTTTAGCAGAGATTCAGGACTATAGTGATTTGGGTTATCAACAAATCAAATTATACAGTTCCATTAGGCCCGAATGGGTTCAACCCCTAACGGATAAGGCACATCAATTGGGTATGAGGGTAAGTGGGCATATACCTGCCTATATGACCGCAACCCAAGCCATTAATCAAGGCTACAATGAAATTCAGCATATCAATATGTTGTTCCTCAATTTTCTATCAGACACAATTGATACCCGAACTCCCTTGCGGTTTACTATGCCAGCCCAACATGGCGCTGACCTCGATCTCAATTCGAAAGCGTATCAGGATTTTGTAAAACTTTTAAAGGATAAAAATATTCTTGTCGATCCTACCATAGCCATTTTTGAAAACATGCTGCTGGCCCAAACAGGTGAATTGAGTCCCACCTATCAAGCGGTAGCCAATCGATTCCCTATCCTGGACCAGCGCAGCTTTTATACCGGAGGCCTTCCTAAAGAAGGTGAGAAGGCGGCAAGGTATAAGGCCAGTTTTGATAAGATGCTGGCTGTGATTAATGATTTGTTTCAAAAAGGTGTACCCATTGTTGCGGGCACAGATGGCTTGCCGGGATTTTTATATCATAGAGAACTTGAACTTTATGTAAAGGCTGGAATTCCAGCGGGTGAAGTATTAAAAATGGCTACAATTAAATCCGCTGAGATTACTGGTGTAGCACAATCAGTGGGTTCTATAGAAGTTGAAAAACAAGCAGATCTTATTTTAGTTGACGGAAATCCGCTACAACAAATTAGCGACATACGAAAGGTAGAATGGACCATGAAGGGAGGTCACCTTTATGATGCGAAGGAACTGTATAACTCATTGGGAGTAAAGCATTTTAAATAGTGCTTATCTCCCAATGAATACTTACCTCTTTTCTTTGCGCATTTTATAACCTCTTAAGATACGTCACATCCTCTTGAATTTTCACTTCCCTCAACGCCCATCTTTCTCAAGATGTCACTCATCAAACACCAGTTGGTAAAACTGGATTGAAACAAGTTGACACCGACAAAGCCCGTGAGCCATAGCCAATTGATATTTATATAAATAGCCAGTAGCAGACTTATTATAATCATGATGCCTGCCACGGCATGGACAATGCGATTCCTCATATTTATTTTCTATTTAAAATTGGTACTTTTTATATTCATCACAGCCATATGTACCTTCGACTTGGTTTCTTGTTGTGAATTAAATTTTTCTATAGCCTCAGTCACGTCATCAATCAACCCTTCTTGCACAAAAGCATAGAAAAGTACCGATGAGAATTCTCCCCTGCTAGATGCGAACCAGTTGGATTCCATCGGCTGATCCGATTGATCTTTATAGCCCTTTACATTGGTATAAGAAAAGGCTACAACTCCAGATTTCTTTAGCAACTCCTTGATTTCCTTCTCAAAGTATTGTACTGCAGTGATTATTAGTAATTCCATGATCGTTATTTTTTTAGTTCAGCACTTGTATTCCTCTCCCACTTTTTCTTCTCTGTCATATAATAGATCAGCGGCACCACAATCAACGTAAGCATGGTAGATACAATGGCTCCGGCAACTAGCGAAATCGCCAGTCCCTGAAAGATCGGATCAAAAAGTATAATCGAAGCACCTATAACCACAGCCCCGGTTGTTAACAATATAGGCGTGGTCCGCACTGCGCCCGCATCAATAATGGCCGTCTTAAGGTCTACCCCTTCGTTCAACCGGATTTCAATAAAGTCAATAAGCAGCACTGAGTTTCTTACCATCACCCCTGCTAATGCTATCATCCCAATGAATGATGTAGCAGTGAAGAATGCACCCAGGAGCCAGTGTCCTAAAACAATTCCAATTAATGAGAGTGGAATAGCCAACATCATGACTATAGGGGTTTTGAAATTTTGAAACCAGCCTACAATGAGCATGTAAATGATAATGATCACAATCAAAAAGGCGCCACCCAAATCGCGGAATACCTCTAATGTAATCTGCCATTCTCCATCCCACTTCACGGTAAAGTCTGACTCATCCTCAGGCTGGCTCATATACAACTCATTGAGCGTGTAACCCTTTGGCAATTTCATTTGATTGAGCTTTTCAGTCATTCCTAAAATAGCGTAGGCAGGACTTTCAAGCTCTCCAGCCATATCAGCCAACACATACACCACCCTCTTCTGATCCTTTCTATAAATAGTAGGACGCAACGTGTCTTCATTGACCTTAACAAAATCACTGATAGGTACCATGTTACCTTGACCTCCTTTTACTTTTAGGTTTTGAATAGTCGCTATGGTTGACTTATCCTGATCGTTCAATGCCAGTACAATACCTACGGGTTGTGTTGCCCTCTCATCATATAAATTAGAAACCGGGTACTCCCCTAACAAGTAAGTAAGATTACCCACCACTTGCTGCGGCACTATGCCGTTCAGCATGGCTTTCTCTCTATCAATATCAAGTTGGTATTCTGTTTGTCCTGCCTCTACGTACCAATCCACATCCACTACGTCATCGGTATTGGCCAATATGTCCTTCACTTGTCGGGCTACATTGATTTGCTCTTTGTAATCAGGGCCATAAACTTCTACCACTAACGTAGACAAAACGGGAGGGCCTGGTGGCACTTCCACAATTTTTACATTGGCATCATACTTTACCGCAATCTTTTGAACTCCTGGCCTTGCAGCTGAAGCTATTTCATGACTCTGGCGAGAGCGGTCTTCCTTGTTCAACAAATTGACCTGGATGTCTGCCATGTAGCTTCCTCCCCTCAGGTCGTAATGTCTTACCAATCCATTGAAAGTAATTGGTGCTGAAGTACCAATGTAGTTTTGATAATTAACTACTTCGGGGACGTTGGAAATATATTGAGATATTTCTTTGGTAACAGCCGCAGTACGCTCGAGGGTCGTTCCCTCCGGCATATCGATCACCACCTGAAACTCATTCTTGTTATCAAAAGGAAGCATTTTAACAGCCACCGTTTTGGTAAAAAACAACGATACGGAGCCAACTAGTAATACCACTGTTATACCCAGCATGACGAACCTTTTCACCTTGCTGTCCAGAAAGGGTTGCTCTATGGTGTGGTAGATCTTATGGATCCATCCGTGGTCATGTGACACTTCTTCTTTACTTGCATCAGTATCCTTCTCCTTTAGCAAGTGATAACCCAAATACGGAGTGATGGTAAGCGCTACAAATAGGGAGAGCATCATGGCAATAGATGCACCTATAGGCATTGGACTCATATAAGGCCCCATCATTCCTGACACAAATGCCATGGGAAGTATCGCAGCGATTACCGTGAACGTAGCTAAAATAGTGGGATTTCCTACCTCATTAATGGCATAAATGGCAGCCTGTTTGAAGGGTAATCTTTTAGCCTTAAAATGCCGATGCATGTTTTCTGCAATAATAATACTGTCATCCACAACAATACCGACCACAAACACCAGTGCGAACAATGTAATCCTGTTGAGGGTGTAGTCGAGCATGTAATAGCTAAACAAAGTAAGGGCAAAGGTCAACGGCACAGAAAGAAAGACCACCAGGCCACCCCTCCAGCCCATAGCCAGCATTACCAATACGGTTACTGCCACGATGGCTACAGCAAGGTGGAGTAACAGCTCTCCAACCTTATGCGATGCCGTTTCGCCATAATTTCGGGTTACCGTCACATTAACATCTTTTGGAATAAGTGTTTTTTCTAATCGCTTAATTTGATCAAGTATCTTAGACGATACCTTCATGGCATCAGCTCCTTTTATCTTTGCAATCGAAATAGTGACAGCCGGATATTCTGATGGATGGGAAGTGTATTCACCATCGGCCTTACCATATCCAAAAGAGACATAATTCTGTGGTGTACCTGGCCCATCAGTAACTAAAGCCACCTGATGTAAATACACGGGCAAACCCTTGTTCACACCGACAACTATTCCTTCCAAATCTTTCACGGAAGAAAGAAACTGTCCTGTTGTTACTAAAAATTCTTCATCACCTGAAACAAACTTGCCGGATTGGGTGCTGCTATTGCTTGCCTTCACCATTTGCATGATGCCCAACACATCAACACCATTCTCGGCCATCTTGTCTTTGTCCACCAACACCCTGAGTACGCGGGAACGTCCACCAATTTCTTTCGTGATGGCGACATCCTTTATCTTCTCTATTTCAGAAGTTACTTCTTCGGCTATTTGTCTTAGTTGAAAGTCATCGTACTCATTACTCCAAAGCGTAATCCCAAGCATGGGTACATCATCAATTGAACGTGTTTTTACAATCGGCTTATATACACCTTCCGGAAAGATGTGTTCATTCTTCATTAACTCATCATATAGCTTGACGTAAGATCTTTCCGTATCCTCACCCACATAAAACTGGATCACCATTACCGCCTGGCCGTTCATCGCCATACTATGCACATGCTCCACTCCTTTAATATTGGAGATAATTTTTTCCAGCGGTTTCACCACCCTGCTTTCCATCTCTGCTGGTGAGGCCCCCGGATAACCAACCATTATATCGGCCATCGGCACAATAATTTGTGGCTCCTCTTCCCTTGGTATCAAAAACGAACTGTATACACCAATCAACATCATCGCCACCATCAACAGGATGGTGAGTTTAGAGTTGATAAAAAAACTTGCTACTTTACCTGATATCCCTTCTTGCATGCTGATATTTTTATAAACCCTTATTTAATTCATTGGTAACATGAACTGCTGCTCCATTGAAAAGCTTTCCCTCAGAGGAAACAATGTACTTCTCCCCAGGCTTCATACCAGATAACACTTCCACCATGCCCTCATTGGTTTTTCCCACACGTAACCATCGCAGGATAGCCGTGTTGTTATCATCTATGGTGTAAGCACCAGTCAATTGCCCCCTGTACACCAGTGCTTTTTTGTCAATCACCGGGGCTAACTGATCACCAGCAATAGTTTTTGATAATGTCACATTCACAAACATGCCAGGCAATATGTCCTTGTCTACATTATCCAAATCAATTTTCACCAGATATTGCCCGCCTGTATTTTTTGAGGAACGACTTACTTCACTTACGCTGCCCGTCAATTTTTCTCCAGAAGACTTCACGATTAAGTTAGCAATGGCACCCTTTTGGATCTGAATGATCTGCGTTTCAGGCACCATCACTACGGCCTGGTATCTGGAAGTACCCTCAATGGCCACCAATGGCATACCAGGTGCTGCTATATCTCCTACCTTAATAAAAGTGTTGGTCACTATGCCTGAAAATGGCGCCACAATGTTAGTAAAGGCAAACTGCGCCTGTACCTCCTTCATCATTTGGTTCGCTGCTTCCAAACCAGCCTTAGACATTTCATATTGTGTAGTCATGCCTTCTAACTCTTTTTCAGAAGCACTGCCCTTTTCATAGAGTGATTTGAAACGGTCATAATCCTTTTTGGCACTTTCATATGCCGACTTTGCCTGACTGATGGATGCCTCTACTTGTCCCTTCTTCGCCTTGAGGTCCGCACTGCTGATCGACAGCAACAGTTGGCCTTCCCGTACTGACTCTCCTACATGAACATGAAGTTGAGTGACGTTACCCATCATTCGGGTGCTGAGGTTGGCACTGTTGCGTGCTTCTATCTTTCCACTAGCCGTAAACAACCCTTCTGAAGTGATCGAAGCAACAGTGGCCGTACGCACCTCAACAGGTGGTAATTGGGCACTAGTTTGTGGTTGATCTCCCCCACAACTAACCGCACTCAAAGCGATGGCAGCAACAATAATATTTTGTAAAATTTTCATTTCTATCGTGTTAAAAATTCAAGGTATTCTTTGGTGAAATTGTATTCAAAAATGGCCTGTCTGAATTCCAGTTCTTTCTGGAACATTTGCGTTTCAGCCATGAGCAAATCGGTAGTTTTTTCCAACCCTTCTTCAAACCGATCTTTTCTTATCCTGTAGGCTTCCGCAGATTGGTCTAGCGCAAGACGATTGAGTTGTACTTTGTTTTTAGCATCTGTCAATTGACGGTTAGCCTTATCCAACTCCATCTGCTGTTGAAGTTTATATTGATCACTTTCTATTTTGGCCTTCTCTGATTCTGCCCTTGCCTTTGACATCTTTCCTACCGATTGGTACCCGTCAAAAAGATTCCACGAAAGTTTCGCACCTATCAGGTAACCTGAGGCATCCATTCCAAAAAGCTGATCGTCATATAATTGGTAGCTGCCGAAAGCATTGATGGTGGGCAAAAACTTCATCTTGCTGGACTGCAGCATCTTATCATATCCTGTTACCGACTTATCCATAGCCAGGATATCCTTTCTGAAAGAAGGCAGTTGTTGTACATAGTCAGCTTGCTCAATGGATAGTGGTGCCCGTTCGGAAGGTTTATAAATTGTTCCTTCGGCACCCTTCCCCATCAAAAAGCCGATATAATCAGAAGCATTCCTGATGTTGCTCCTGGCATACCTCAATTGGTTTTCAACTTCTGTGGCTCTTACTTGCATAGCAAGCAAATCTGATTTTTGGATCAACCCTTCTTCAAAATAATCTGTAAGCATTTTTACTCCTTCCTGAGAGGTAACCTTCGCGCGTTCCAACACTTCAACAGCTTCGTAAGCCAATTGCAATTGCATATAGGCTTTGCCTACTTCCAGCTCCATCGCCTCTCTGGTTCTATCTGCCTGTAGCTGATAGGCTTCCTGTTGCATCTTTGCAGCTTGTCGCTCATACACGCCATCCAGATTCAATAATGGCTGCAACAACAGCACCTCAGTAGCGTAGTTTTGCGTGCTACTGGGGTCGTTGAGTAAGGCAGGATCAAAGTCTGACGGTGTTAAGATTTCCTGATTCAGTTTAGAGCCAAATGCCATCAACGGGTTGGTGGTAGAAATGGCCGTATGAGACGCAGACAAAGAAGGAAGGAAGAGCGCATTGGACTGACGGTAATCAGCTCTTGCTATGCTCACCTTTTGATTGGCTATTTTGATTTGGAAGTTATTCGATACTACATTTTCTAATAATTCTGTTTGTGATATCCTTAAGGTATCCTGACTGAAAAGCGGATAATTGACAGTCAACCCTACTATGACTAATAAAAAAACTATTTTTTTCATTCACGCTGTTAATTTTAATGCAAAGGTAGGGCAAGGTTATTTCCTACTTGGTGACTTTAGTTACACGTGAATTAATGTTGGTAAATAAATATTTGGACTGTATCCAACGCTTAGAAAGTTGCTATGATCTGCTTGACCATCCATGCCTCCTAATTATTGGCAAAATACCTGACAGGTCTGGGTGGAGTAACATTATACCCAAATGCTACAGTGTTCAAACTGTATAAATCAGTGGGGTTAAACCTTTTTATTCAGAATGATTAAATCCAAAACACCTTGGGTGTGATTTGTAAATAGGTCTTTAAAAATGAATCTTCATTCCCTCATGGGAGGCAACAAAGCCAAGGTCTTCATAGAAGCGAATGGCATCGGGGCGTTGCTTATCCGTAGTAAGTTGTAGTAGATGTGCTCCCCGCTCTTTCGAACGAACGATGGCCCACTCAAACAATTGCTTCCCCAATCCTTTCCCTCGTTGATCTCTTCTTATTCGAACAGCTTCAATTTGTGCCCTAACGCCTCCTTTGTAGGTAAGGTATTGTATAAAAGTTAGCTGAAGAGTACCAATAACCTCTCCCTGCGCATTGGTCACAACCATTAGCTCCTGGTTTTTATCCTCGATAATAGAATCAAACGCCTCATCATATGCTATAGGAAGAGGTTGCTGATAATCCTCCCTTTTTCGACCTAACTCATCATCGGATAGCAGGTGAACAATAGCCAACAAATCCTTATGTTCTGCTTTTCTAATATGTACCTCATATTGTTCCATAAGAATGAATTTAGTTTTGTCAGCCCTGCAGTCAGCGCATATACTTTAAGGATTTACTATAAACACATTGGGTTTCCCCTTCCTATTCTTACACAGTATCCTTGCTTCCAGCATGGGTTAATCGCCAGTATGCAACTATAACAATTATATATTCAAAACCGATAAGCCAAAACCCTGGATCAGTAAAAAATGATAGGTGATTTCCGCCATTGGGTATGATAAAGACAGGAACTGTAATGATCGAATCAAGAACGATCGCACTTAAAAACATTGCAGAACCCAATACAAATCCATTGGTTTTGTGCCCCTTTCTGTAGTAAATACGGGCTCCTAAACAGGCTGCTGGAATTATAGCTACCATCAAAGCCAGATTGGCCTGAAGATCTGGATCATCCATGATTGGCACAAAGAATGAGCCGACAAATGCCAGGATTCCCAGGACGTAGACGACAGCAGAACTAATTGCTGCATGCTTAAAACTTAATTTTTTCATGTTATTATTTTTTTTCACCATTTGTTCTGTTCAAATCACTGGGTTCAACCTTATAGCGATTGAGGAATCGTTTGATTCCATATGCCACTGGCTGCGGTTCGTTCAGCAAATTCTTTGAAGTCTATCGCCTTCCTTCCTAATACCTTTTCAACATCATTGGATAAAGTCTGATTGTCGGGATTACCTAGTACCTCTTGGAACAGATATCCAAAAAGCCACACGTATGAATCCGGTAAGCCTTCATTCTTCATTCCTTCTTTAAATTCTTCTATGGAAATAGGCTGATAGTGAATATCTTTTCCAATCGCTTCAGCTATTGTTTCCACTACTTCCTTGAAAGTAATTTTTCTCGGACCAGTGACCGTAATGATTTGACTGTTGTAAGTATCGTCCAGCAATACTTTTGTTGCTACATCAGCAATGTCATTTGCGTCTACGAAGGGTATCTCGGCTTCTGGCATGGGCAAAGCGACTTCTCCCGCCAATATAGGATCCAATAAAAAGCTTTCGCTGAAGTTTTGATTGAACCACGAGGCCCTCACAATGGTATAGTTCAAACCAGAATTGGCTACTATATCTTCACAAGCTTCCGCCTCCTTCTCCCCTTTCCCTGAGAGCAAGACTACTTTTTCTAAACCCTCACTTAATGCTGTAATGGTCAATTTTTCAATAGCCTGTTTGGCTCCGGGTACCGCCAGGTCAGGATAGTAAACAATATAAGCCCTGTCCATACCTTTAAGTGCCGAGGAATAAGTTGAAGGATCATCCCAATCAAAGCCGGGATCACTATTTCTGGAGCCTACCCTTACATTGTGATCTAGCTTTTTCAAATTCTGAACTACGCGGTGACCGGTCTTACCAGTTCCTCCGATTACTAAAATGTTGTTTGTCATAATGAGAATTATTTATTGGTTTGAAATAAAATTGATAGGGTTGCCAGTAGGAAGGAGATTACTGCGCACACCGTCCTGATTTGGTGCAGGTAATTCCACTTTGTTTCATAAAAGTTTCTGAACTCTTTCATTTGGGTTGTAGCTAATTCTGAAAGATTCAATGCATCAAGTTGATCGTTGAGTGGTACATTACCCAGACCGGTTACACACAGCGTTCCTATGAGGTACATAAAGGTGGCAGAGAACATAAGCCAGAATGCTACCATGCCATGATTGAATTCAAATGCGCTGGCTGCAATCAAAAATAGTATGCTACCAAAAAATACACTGAAGAAGGCGGGGTTGAGAATAGCGCTATTGATGGACTGCATAGTTTCCAGATAGCTTGCATCTGTTATCTTTTGTGTTCCGGGTATTACTGACACGGACCAGGCATAGAAAAACCCAGCGGATAGTCCGGTGAGTACAACAGCTCCCAGCAATACAAATGATCTAATAGATAATTCCATGTTAGTTAGTTTTGATTTGAGTTAAGAGCCACCTTTTCAATTTTTCATATTCTTCACTTGATAAGGTGGTTGCATTGTCTTTGGGCATTCTTCGATCAAGGAAAACTGCCTGGTAAATTTTAGCAGCTCGCTTATCCATGTTTTTTTCTTTGAACACCATAAAAGGATTTTGTTGGCGGTGGCAACCATTGCACTTCATATCCAGAATGGTGTAAACCTCTTCCTTAAGTTGATCGTCAACCGGGTTATACTGAACCTTTGACCTATTGCGAAATGAAGTCAGGATGATGATGACAACTACGATGAGCCCCAGCAGAAGTACCCTGGTGTTTTGCTTTTTCATTATACATCTTATTTACTGATGCAAAGGTGAAGGCATGGCGGTGCTGATGCTTGACCGAACAAGCCAATGGTTTGACACTTTAGGCCAAAATGCTTTTATTTATTCTTTCTGAATTCCACAGGGGACAGGCCAGTCCACCTTTTGAAGGCGCGATTGAATGCACTTTGTTCGGAGAACCCCGTTTCAAATGCTATTTCGGCAACACTTCGTGTCGAGTTTTTAAGAAGCTCCTTTGAAACCGCTTCCTGACTCTTCTTGATTAAGTCCCGAAACGTAAATCCCTTTTCAGATAACCTTCGTGTAAGCGTTCGGTTGCTCATGCCCAGGTGCTCACTCAATCTGGCGATGCTTGGAATTCCGCTGGGAAGAGCAGTCGTTATCAGGCTTTCTACATCTTGTACAATTTTGTCCGGGCTCAATTCCATACCACTTGTCTCCTCTTCTACCCTTTCCACCAGGAACTGATTAATGTCTTTGTCAGCTTTGGCGGTACGCATCTCCAAATCTTTCGTTGTGTAGGTAATAACATTGTCCGGCTGATTGAATAAAACAGCACAACTGAATGCTTTGCGGTGGCTATCGAGCTTACTCGGAGGCCCATGCTTGAAACTCACTTCTATGGGAGAAATATCCGTTTCTGTCGTGGCCCGAAGTACCACAACAACAGCAGAAAATGTAGCTTCATTGGATAAGGCTATTCCTCTACGCTGGGCATCACGATACAAAAACACCCGTGATACATCACCTTCCTTTATTACTTTGAATACATAGGTGTTGGATAGGAGTTTGAAATACCGCTCACACCGATCAAAAATCTCTCCGGCCCACGAGCACGTTCGCCATGAAAGGCCCAGCACACCATAGTCTTCAATTTTCATTTGTTGTCCCACTCTCACAGCAAACCCCGGTCCCAGTTGGTCATCCAGCAACTCATGCAACTCAAAAAAATGTGAAGCGGGCACTGCCTGAAGATTATCGATAGCATCGATGGGTGTGGGTAGGTTTCGGAGATCTTCCCTTTTCATTCCCTCATCCAGCGCATAGTAGAGGACTTTGCGATATAGACTAATTGAGATGTAGTTCATTAACTCTACAAATTAGGGAATTATAAAGTATACGAAGTCAATTTCAAGTTTTAAGTCCATAGTCCCTCATTCCATATAGGACCCCATTAACCTCTCAACTTCCATATTTTAATGTCAAAGACAACTGTCCCGCATCCCGATAGCTATCGGGAGCCGTATGGGAAATGATACGACCTAATGCTTCTGCTTTTGTTTTCGTTCCAAACTCATCCATAGTGTTGGTCTGCAACCAATCTTCATCACTTTGCTTTTCAATAATTCCCTTCATTGTTTCTATTTTTTAAAGAATGAGATTAAAAAGATAACCAGAGATCATAATACAGGCTGTCACCACGCCAAGGAAAATGAGAACAAGCTTTGTAGACATCACTTTTTTAAGCAGTGTAGCCTCAGGGATGGACAATCCGACAACCGCCATCATAAAGGCAAGGGAGGTACCAATGGGAATTCCCTTGGCCACGAAAACCTGGATCAGTGGAATAATACCAGCAGCATTGGCATACATGGGCACACCCAGTATAACTGCAAGTGGAACGGCATACCATGTGTCCTTACCAATGTATTGTTCGAAAAAACCTTCTGGAACATAACCATGCATAGCGGCACCAATAGCAATACCTATGAGTACATACAGTACAACACTTTTTACTATGCCAAAGGCTTCTCTGCTAATACTGGGCAGGCGTTGGACAAAGGTGGTCTTTTCAGAAGCAAAAGCTTCCTGTTCAGCTTTGGCCTGTTTCCATACATTGTGCACCCAATCGGTAAGCAAAGGCTCAAGATTAAGCTTACTGAGAATGACTCCACTGACCACCCCAAGCAGTATTCCGCTGATGATGTACACAAGGGTTGTCTTTACACCAAACATACCCAGAAATATGGCGATGGCGACTTCATTCACCAATGGAGAGGTAATCAGAAAAGCAAAGGTTACACCCAGTGGAATACCCCCTTTGACAAAACCTATAAACAAGGGCACGGAAGAGCAGGAACAAAATGGGGTGAGTGCCCCAAAGGTAGAGGCTGCTACATATTCACCTCCATAGAGTTTGTTGCGTGACAGAAAGCTCTTGATACGGTCAATAGGAAAGTAAGAATTGACAATCCCCATCAGGAAGGTGATAAGGAAAAGAAGAATCAGAATTTTCAGGGTGTCATATACGAAGAAGTTTAAAGCTTCTCCTAAGCGACTTTGCGCTGAAATATCAAGAAGGGAATAAATGAGCCAATCAGCAAAATATTGAAGCCAGTCGAACATTACTATTTACTAAGATTAACAACAAGAAATGGGTAAAAGCTTATGCCTGTAAAAGTGATTTCACCTCATCGGACATAGGTACCCGGCCTTTTATTTTTATTTGTTCATCAATGACCAGAGCTGGTGTTGATAATACATTGTACTCCATAATTTTCTCAATGTCTTCTACCTTTTCCACGGTGGCTTCAATACCGAGTTGATCGATGACTTCCTTTACTACGGCTTCTGTTTGTTTGCACTTAGGGCATCCTGTGCCCAAAATTTTTATGTGTTTCATGGATCATTATTTATCAATCGTAATATTACGTTATCTGGTATTTATATTAGATGACGGATATCATGAATGACGGTATCTGAAGATGAACTTTGTCAGGCGATATATCATTGGCTCTATTCTTCACTTCCAATTAGCATCGTTGCTGGTACCATTATGCATATCCCCGTCACAGTCGGGAGTGTGACCCCTGGTCTACGCTATGGGTTAAGCGGAATACAGTATCAATCTAAAGCCACACTTCAAATATTTCTACTTTACCTATGCCTTCACTAAATCTATGGCAAAAGTGTAGAGAGAGAGAGGAACAACATTTAGACTTCTTTTACTGGATTATAATGTTTTAAAAGTTTTCAATATTATCTTGCTCCTTTTGTTTGACCAGTATCTTCAGATACGTCTGTTGTTTGTGATCATTGAGAAAGTGTAAGTACTCCCTCTTCTTTGCCTGCGGAATCATAGTGAGTCTGTTTTCGTCCTGCTCCAGTACTGAGCGGCTGGATGTACAATACACTTTTGCAGTGGCCAGGGATGTTGAATATGATGTTGCTGACTTTGATCAAATCCAATTTACTCCCGGACAAAACCTGGATTTGGGCTTTTATGAAGGAAGTGCATGGATCAAACTTGAAATAGAAAATACCGGGAAACCCTTGTCGGTGGCTGTTATGTGCGGTGATCTTATCAATCGAAATTATCGGTTTTATGAGCTGGACACATTGAGTCATTCACTCCTGCCCTATGATCCGGAACTGAATCTTGCTTATCATGATCACAGAACCTACAACTTTGCCAAGCCCAATTTTCAAATCGATTTAGAGGAGGATGAGCTAAAGACCTTTTATATCTCAACCACAAGCGATGGCAGGATCCTGCAGGGATCTCCAGTTCTGGTTTCTTTAAACGAATTTCATACTATAAAGGAACGCACCCTTCTGTTCGACATCATCTTCTATGGCGCTATTGCCCTTCTGGTACTCATCAATCTCTTCTATTTTCAAAGTGTAAAGAGTAATATTTACTATTTCTACGGGGCGTATATCTTGTCATCATGCCTTATGTATCTCTTTGTCGAAGGAAGACTCTATGGCTTGGGATTGAGCCATGTCACCATCGATCACATGATGTTTGTTGCTATCCGGATGTGGATATTAACAAGCATCCTGTTTGCCACCCAATTTCTCAAGACAAAAGAAACAAACTTTCGTTTTTACCAATTCATCATTGCACTGCTGATGCTTACGCTTGGAGGTGCTACCATCTATCAGTTTTTCTTCCCGGACTCCATCAGTACATTGCACATGACCGAAAACCTTCTCGGCTTTTTATGGATTATGCTATCACTGGCGGTGGTGGGCATCTCCTACCGAAAGAGAAAGTTGGAATCCACTTATTACCTCATCGCGTTTTCAGCCTTTATTTTCTTTGTAACGCTGGGGCTTGTGGACAGTCACATGACCATGCTGCCAGGCGATCCGTTTTCTTATTTCAAAATCGGAACCATATTTGAGTTCACCGGCTTCACCTACTTTATCACAGTGCTGATTAAGAAGAAACTGAAAACAAGCGAGCAGTTAGAAAAGGAGCTGTCCCAGACAAAGCGAGAATTAGACGAGAAGCAGAAAGCGTTGGAACTGGATAGAAAGATCAAAAAAACCGATTTTGCCAATATCTTTAAACTGGTGGAGAGCTCCTTGTCCACAGAAGCCGAATGGGACGAGTTTAAAGTTCGGTTCGATCAGCTGCAACCTGACTTTTACAATCAGCTCCTTCGAGTGCATCCGGGATTGTCCAAGTCAGAAGTCCGGCTGCTCATCCTCGTTCACATCGGTTACTCACAGAAAGAGATTGCCGAGATTCTTCGGATAGCTCCTGACAGTGTAAAAAAAGGTAGAAACCGGGCCAGAAAAAAACTCGAGGTTCCTTCAGAAGTAAGACTTGAGGACTTTCTCCTTCAGTTTTACAAAAAATAACCACTTGCATTTCAGGTAGTTAAAAATTTGTCCCCCCTTTTGTCCCCCATCGAAATCCATCAGAGTAGGTAACACTTCCCTAAGTTCGCCACGCCATGAGCATACATTCGTATGCGATGGCGAATGTTGAATCAGAATATTTACCTAAAAAAATGAAAATGAAAAGAACGTTACTATCCGGGATGACCTGGGTACTTGCATTGTTGCTGATAACAACAGGATGTACTGATGAGGATAATGAAGTGATCATTAGCCTTGACGATTTGACAGTAACTGTTGATGAAAATCCGGAAATTGGTCATTTACTTGGTAAGGTGGAGAGCAATAGCTCAATGCCGCTTACATTCAGTATTGTTTCCCAGACTCCCAGTGGAGCGATTAATATTGATGAGGAAACGGGAGAACTAACAGTTGCCATCCCTGACCTGTTCGACTTTGAAGCGAACCCGGTGATCTCGGCCACCATCTCTGCTGAAGAAGCAGAAAATACTGCTTCGGTCATCATCACAGTCAATAATGTGAACGAACTAAGTGTTCAGGACTTTTCAGTAAGCATAGACGAAAACCCAGCCAACGGACAATCTCTCGGAAGCGTGCAAGCCAGTGGAGATGGTACTATCGTCTATAGCATTGCCTCTTCTACACCTTCAGGTGCACTGAATATTGATGCAAGCACAGGTGAGTTAACCGTTGCTGATGCTGCACTATTTGATTTCGAAACCAACTCTGCAATTACAGCAGATATCTCGGTAGACAATGCCGGAAACATTCAGACCTTAACAGCTACCATCAACCTGAATAATGTGAATGAAGTAACCGTTCAGGATTTTTCCGTGGCCATCAATGAGAATCCAGCCAATGGGCTATCTCTTGGAACTGTTCAAGCCAGCGGAGTGGGTACATCAAGTTTTAGCATTGCCTCTTCTTCACCTTCAGGTGCTGTGAGCATAGATCAAAACACAGGTGAGTTGACCGTTGAAGATTTTACATTATTCGATTTTGAAACCAACCCGGTTATTACAGCAACTGTTCAGGTTAACAATTCAGGGGAAACGGCAAGCCTGACAGCAACCATTGACTTATCTGACTTACATGAAGTAGGAGAATTCAAATTTGGAGGTGTTATTTTTTGGATAGATCCCACGAGTAATAACAGTAGTGGTCTTGTTTGTGATATTGACAACATAGCAAATCCTGGTGCCGGTGGCATCACCTGGAGTGTTGGGACGAATGTAACTACAGGTGCAACAGGTACAGCAATAGGCACTGGAGAGGCCAACACAACGGCAATTGTAAATAGTTATGGAACTGGCAGCGTTTATGCGGCAGCGCTATGTGTTAATTCAACTGCCGGTGGTTTCTCTGATTGGTATTTGCCTTCAATCTTTGAACTGCATGAAATTTACTATAACCTGGCGGCAATAAGTGCTACTGCACAAGCCAACGGGGGAAGTGCACTCACAGGCCTTTATCATTGGACTTCTACTGAAATAACCGTAAGCGAAGCTAGAGTTGTATCATACAATGGAACGACTTTTTCAGACTTTTCGGCTGGCAAAAACAATTCTGGCGCACTTGTACGCGCTGTAAGATCATGGACAGATTTCTAAAATAACCTAATAACCTGATCATTCAAGCCATCCTTAGCAGTAAGGGTGGCTTGAATGATTATTGTATACTTTGAAATGGCGACTATACACCTTTCCTCTCACTAGGCTCTCAGAATTGTACTAGAATTTATAAGCAACAATTTGATCACCTCCGGCTGAATAAAAGATAACCCCCGTTACTCCGTCCATCGTATAGTTAGGTGCATCATCCTTTCCAAGGTCAATCGATCCGCTGCTCTCTCCGGTGTTCTTGTCAATTTTCATCAACACGTTGCTCTTATCCTGTTGGCTTAATACCACCATAAAGTCATTGGCATTTTGCGTAGCCTTGTAGCGCGCGTTGGCAGCCTGGTATGATTTTTTAGCAAAGTCCGAAGCGGCATCTCCCAATTCTCCATAAGCTGACCCAACCCCTTCCAATACCACTCCGGCAGTAGCTTCATTGTTAGCGGTGGCCTGCTGACCGGCAGATTGAAAAGCGGCTGAGGCCGTGTAAGCTACAGCTCCAATATAAGCTGCCCGCACAGCGTTGGCATATTGCAACGCTCTGATAATGCCTGGTTCACGAGGGGCTTCAAAATACTTTTGGTAAATGGTTTTACCATCAGCATCAATCCGTGCTATGTTTTGTGACGAGCTAATCAACAAGCCATCATTGCGGAGTTCTAACTGGCCCGGTATTTCCTTTCCTTCAAATTTAATTTCTCCAGAAACTGTTTTTAGTGAAGCTGAGTTTTTATTCAATTCTTTTACCGCATTTTCCCTTGTATCAAAAACATAAATCAGATCTCCTTTTTGGGCTGTCAATGAAGGCTTAGTCGAAATGCCTTTGTCGAGTAAAAGTTTCCCTGTTGTAATATCAAGAATATTCACTTCTTCTGTAGTGACAAAAAACAATCCCTTCGATCCTACTTCACTGTAAACCATTTCTCCATCTATTTGCACAGGCTTATCAAACGTAAGTTCGGCAGTGGCCAGATCCAGATAGGAAATAAAGTTCTTACCTGAACCATTTTGTGATACCAATACCAACCCGCCTTTTACTTCGGTATAACTGTAAATACCACCTTTCACATTAACCCCTCTGCCCTTTTTTCCCCACTGTCCTTCTTTAGAAGTATAATCATAACTGTTAATTTTTGTGTTGGATCCATCGTTGGGCATCACTACCAAACCCGATTTTCCAAAGTAGACACCTCCTATCTTACCCGATAAGTCCAGTGGCTTATCCCAAAGTCTATTCCCATTGGTTAAGTCAAACGCAGAATAGGTGGTGTGATAAGATGGACCACCTGTGGAGGTAGTGGTAGTAAAGCCACCACTGGAAGCAGGTTTTCCTTCCTGCTCAGAGGCGATGTAAAACAACGGTTGGGTAGGGTGTTGAAAGTATTGTACATGAATATCTACATCTTGTACTGCGTTAGCTGCAGCCTGTTTCATCATAGCACCAAAAGCCCCCATTTTCTCCATTTGCTGGTTAGCGGCCGACACATCGTTTTTCCATATGATGTCTCCCGTGGAAGGATTCACCTTATAATTATAGTATAGTGTAACGATCAACAGCTCATTGGATGGCAATTCACTTGCCGTTATCAACCTCCCAAAGTCATCATCAATTTTCCATACAATTTTTCCATCGTTGAGTGAAGACATGAGCAACAGGTCTTTATTGGCACCATCCCTTCCTGAAACTAAAATTCCATTGGCGCGATAAAGCACCTTTTGATCCTTGATCTCACTAAGGCCTGCAGCCCTGGAGTCAAACTTGATGGCCCCGGTAAACGGATCCATTATATAAAGGGATGTACCGCGTTGAATCGTTAACAAGGCAGAAGAGCCCAATTGTTTAACCTGATCGGCTTCCAATACACCCAGGTCTGTGTTTTTCCAGGTTATTTTTCCCGACTCAGGATCAATACCCACAAGACCCTTTGAGGTGCCTGCTACATAGTTTCCCAATGAAGTGACCATTTGCCATTTTACACCTTCAGCCACAGGAAGCGTCCATAATGGTTTTACAGATTGTGCCTGATGGGTGAATGCAATGAGTGATAACAAAAAGACGAAAACAAGTTTTACTTTATTCATGATGCGGTGAGGTTGGGTTGAGAGCAAGAAATTACAACAATGATGCCAGGGAAACACTGTTTTTTGTTAATTGTTCAGGATAACCTCTCTGATAGTCACATAGGGGCATTTTGGAAGTTTCTGGTTGCTGGATACTTGATGCTATGAAATGCCAACATCCAGGTTCCGTCATCGCCAACCTGCGGCAGGCAGGCGATCCCGACAGAGTCGGGAGTGGCGATCCCAAGGCTATGAAAATCAAGTGGTAATCAATTATAATGTTTCTGCCCTGAAGCTGCCGTCATTCTGAGCCACCGAGCGATAGGTTTGTGGGTATGGGCGAAGAATCTCATGAGGTTTATATCTATTTAACATTTCCTATGCTTCTGCCCTCAAGCCCTGCCTTTGCCGAAGCCCTCTTGCGTTGCACTTCAGTGGGCATGCGGCTACGCGCAGGCAGGCGGGCGGGCTTCCTGACGGTACCGTCAGGACAAAAACACCAGACACAACAATGCTTCCTCCCACTAGCCACCGCACCCCCGCTCCCGATAGCTATCGGGATGTCAGGCCAACGCACTATCTCATCCATTGAGAGTTGGGTAGTTGTTAATGTAACGATTTGGAAATTTTGCTATGAAATGTACAACAACCCTATTCCGTCATTCAGAGGGAGGACGAAGGACGACCGCCTGCCTGCCGCAGGCAGGAAGAATCCCATGGCTATAAAATGAGTAATTATATAAGTGTATTGATTGAGTTCATAAGTAATCCCTCACCCATCTACTTTTTTTCGGTTAGCAAGATTGAATTGCCCTCTCCCTATGCCTTCGCTAAAGCTATGGCATACGAGTAGGGAGAGGGAGCAGAATAGGTAAGTAATGGGAAAGTCATTGGGTGAGTGTAAGAGGTGAAGGAAGAGTGTATGAAGTGACGATCCTTGAGCTATGAAAAGTTCTGCGGCACAATTGAGGAGATTGCCACGTCACGCTGCGCACATGCCTACTCTTCGTTCCTCGCAATGACGAGTCTGATGAAAACCCCTATAAAACAAAAAACCCTGACATGTATACCTGTCAGGGTTTTAAGGGATTGCTAACTGTATCATCTTACGGTTTTTTTAGTGAAACTTAATTCTGACAATTGCGCGGCATTCAAGCTGCGGGCACCGAACTCTACACGCACATAACTCTTCACTGCGTTGGCGTTGCTCAGCAAGGAACTCGGTCCTTTGTAAAACAACGTGTCGCGATGGATGCGTGCATTGGTCAATGCTACTTTCGCTTTGGACCAGGCTTCGTTGAGCGCTTTCAGTTGTGCTGCTTTCTCCAGCAAGGCTGGTGGCTGCAGTTGGGCTGAGGCGGTCTTGTACTCCGGAACATCTCCGATCAATTGGGCCAACCGCATAAAGTTATGGGCTTTCGCTACATAGCTTAGCTGCGTGATGGACCGCGTAACCTGAGGTTGCTCCTCGTTGTCCTCACTGGGTACTGGCAACCTGTTTTTGCCTTGCTTCAATTGGCCGATGATCAGTCGGCTGTAGTAGCGGGCGTTGGCAAGTGTCTCTTCAGTTACCTGTGAGGCCTTCAAGGTACCGGTGATCTGACTCACCAGTTTTTTGAGATCCTCGTAGACCTTAGTCCGTTCGTTGGTAATGCCGCTCAAGGCATTCCTTTTTTGTGAAACATCTTGCAATGAACTTTGTGCTTCTATGAGCAAAGCTCTCATTGCTTTAAGCTGGAGGGTTGGGCGACCAGGGTTATACATACCTCCATACCCGGTGCAGATGTCTACTAGCCTAGAGTAGCTTGCTGCGTTTTTAACATTTGACATAACTGATAAGTTATTAAGTTAAACATACTCTTATAACGAGGGTATATCCTATAAAGGTTGCACGGTTTAGAAAAAACTTATAAAATATTTTAAATATTTTTTTTGGGGAGAAGTATGTTGGATAAGTCCCTCACCCCAACCCTCTCCCTAGGGAGAGGGAGTAGTCCTTGCTGCTGAGAAATACCGACTAACAACAAAGTCCGTCATCGCCTACCTGCGGCAGGCAGGCGATCCCGACACAGTCGGGAGTGGCGATCCTTGGGCTATGAAAATCAAGGGTAATCCATTATAATGCTTCTGCCCTGAAGCTGCCGTCATTCTGAGCCACCGAGTCTTTTACGAGTTGGGTAGTTGTTAATGTAACGATTTGGAAATTTTGCTATGAAATGTACAACAACCCTATTCCGTCATTCAGAGGGAGGACGAAGGACGACCGAAGAATCCCTTGGCTATGAAATAATGACTGATCACCTTACTACGATATGCTCTTCGGATTGCAAAGATGCCTCGTGCCTCGGCATGGCAGTACGAGTTTAGGTTGAGGGTTAGCTTCCGATGGCTATCAGGGATGCCGGGCCAGCGCACTATCTCATCCTGTTTAGAGTTGGGTAATTGTTAAAGTTACTATCTGTGTTGGTTGTAGTCGCTCTAATTATTAGAAACTCCTCATCCCGAAGTTGC
>JBDVKV010000008.1:0-88692 GCA_039971015.1 Cyclobacteriaceae bacterium | reverse complement strand
TTCTCCTTACCATTGAGAAATCTTTTAATCTCAATCCACTTTTATTCCTTGTCCCTGTAGGAGTTGTGGTGCTAATCGTAAAAAAAGTACCTGCACTCCCGGCATTGTTAGTGGGCTCTTTACTGGGAGGAATATTTGCTGTTATCTTTCAACCCCAAATTGT
The DNA here is from genome assembly GCA_039971015.1 of Cyclobacteriaceae bacterium. Taxonomy (GTDB): domain Bacteria; phylum Bacteroidota; class Bacteroidia; order Cytophagales; family Cyclobacteriaceae; genus ELB16-189. Next base: position 88,529 of record JBDVKV010000008.1, on the reverse strand, counting down.
AAATCAAATATCCGGTGTTGACGGAAGCTATTTAGAGTCATCATTCGTTGCCGTGATGCGCGCCATGACAACAACCATCAACGTGCAGACCGACAATCAGATGATTACCGATTTGCTGACAGGGAAAGGCATGGCTGGTATGCTCAATACCATTTGGCTTATCCTAACGGCAATGATTTTTGGTGGTGTTATGGAGTGTTCCGGATTGCTCCACCGAATTGCAGAAGAGATCATACGTTTTGCCCATAGCACAGGTTCTCTCGTAGCATCAACTGCAGCTACCTGTATATTTTTCAATGTAACTGCATCTGATCAATATATGGCCATTGCTGTACCTGGAAGAATGTTTGCAAGCACCTACAGGAACAGAGGATATAAACCTGAGTTACTCAGCCGGACACTTGAAGACTCAGGAACGGTCACCTCGGTGCTAGTTCCATGGAACACGTGTGGCGCTACACAAGCAGGAGTATTAGGAGTAGCCACCATGGCATATGCGCCATTTACATTTTTTTGTATCATAAGTCCCTTCATGACTGTATTACATGCCTATCTCAACTATAAAATCCGAAGAATTAAAGATGCCTAACAAGTCAGGGCATAGTGAACAAAAATTAAGCATCACCAAAGAAGAAATAAATACACTTCCTTTAGCTTCTTTTGAAGGTCATGTAAAGTTGATTACAGAAAAGGAAAAAATCGCAGAAGCATTTGAGGAAATTTCTTCACACGAAATCGTTGGGTTTGACACCGAAACCAGACCCAGCTTTCACAAAGGGCAATTTTATAATGTATCGTTGCTTCAACTGGCCCTTCCAGATAAAGCATTTCTTATAAGACTTAACTATACAGGTTTTACAAAGGAAATGGTTTCGTTTTTTGAAAATGATGAAATACTTAAAGCAGGAGTAGGGATAAGAGATGACATTAAAGCCCTTCAGAAACTAAAAAGATTCAACCCTGATGGGTTTGTGGAGCTATCTACTATCGCAAGAAATAAAGGCTTACAAGTAGAAAGTGTTAAAAAACTTGCCGGGTTGTTACTGGGTTTTCGAATCTCAAAAAGCGCACAAACAAGCAATTGGGAGGCAGAGCAGTATACAGAAAAGCAAATCAGCTACGCGGCAACTGACGCCTGGGTGTGCCTTAAGCTATACTCTTCATTGATGGGTTATGAGCGCTAATTGATTACTAGAAGTTTTAGTTATTTAGAAGTCAAAGTGTTATAGTGTAAAAACGCATTCGCTAAACCACGCTGCTCTTTTATATTAAGTTGGTTTATTTTGATAAACCTATTCACTTCCTCCCCCTTGTCTCCAAAAAGTTCAAGTAGTTGTTTCTTCTTCTTGATCTCAATCAACTCTTGGCCTTTAGCATAATAAAATACTTCTCGTTTATTGATTTGAGTATCCTTACTTCCGACATCAAATGCCAGCACATAATCAGGACGCTTTACCCAAATGGTAGTTATTTTGATTAAAGGAATATCACCATCTACCAACACCTCAAGTAGACCACTTAACGCAATGCCATTCTCAGTATAACTTTTAGCATTTACAAAAGCTCTAGGTACATTAGTAACAGAGTCGTACCAAATCAGACTCTCTATTCTATCTACCTTAATCAATTTTATTTGATTACCCACCTTTACTTCCACCGCATTCCCCTCTACATCATATTTAACAGCATATCCATCCACCACCTTCCCTGAGCCATACAACAATATAGATGCTACATTCCATTTAGAATCCAGATAATAATCACCCACAACTCTTCCCGGCTCTATATCCACCCCCTGAAACATATCGGAACGCCCGAGACCATCTAAATCTGACATCCCTTCAATGGTATTTCTGATCTTCATTTGAGGGGGTAATGCACTTTGGCCCCAACAAAAGTCTGATAAAATAAAACTCAAGAAAATCAAGATGAATTTAAACTTCATTCCTCTAATTAGTTTATTCTTCCAAATAATAATAAGACTTACGATACGGCTAATATAAGTAATTCCCAAGTAGATTTCCTACCCCAATATAGGTTTTAGGAATATTTGATTTATTTGTGGTCATTTGCAATCCAACAATTAAAAATCTAACGAATAATGGGTGACAATGATGGTGTATAGCCTCACTCAAAACTATTAAGGTAGAAGCCATGAAAATTTAATAATAAAGTGACCTCTCTTCCACGCAACGTCTGGCTTTTGACCATTGCCCAATCCCTGATGATGGCAGTGTCTTCTATGGTTGTATTTGCCGGAGGGCTGATAGGGACTAGGCTTGCACCTATCGAAAAACTTTCTACACTCCCCATTGCATGTATGGTAATTGGAACTGCCTCTGCGGTGGTTCCGGTAACATTTCTAATGAAGAGAATTGGTCGTAAAGACTCATTTATCGCCATTTTAATCTACTCCATCGTCATTTCTCTACTCGCAGCTTATACTATTTATTTACAAGCCTTTTACTGGTTTTGCGCAAGCACATTTTTATTTGGAGCAACTAATGCCTGCGTTATGCAATTCCGGTTTGCAGCCATGGAAAGTGTAAAACCAGAGTTGATTCCAGATGCAGCCTCAAGTGTCTTGCTGGGCGGTATTGCCGCTGCTTTCATTGGCCCGGAAGCTGCAGTTTTTGGTAAAGACCTATTCCCTACAGAGTTCCTTGGCTCCTTTGTGCTGCTTGCCGCATTGTTTGTAGCTGCCTTGTTGGTTTTACTGGGCTTTAAAAATCCAAAAATAGAATTCGTTGAATATTCGAATGCGCCAAGAACAATGAAAGTTATCTCAAAGCAACCTGTGTTTTGGGTTGCCATATTAAGTGCAGCCGTAGGGTACATGATCATGAGTTTTATTATGACAGCTACTCCGGTTAGCATGCATGTAATGGATGGGCATTCTTTAGGACAAACCAAATGGGTCATTCAGAGTCATATTGTTGCCATGTACCTCCCCTCTATTTTTGCAGCGTGGATAGTTAGAAAACTAGGGATTACAAAAATGATGATCTTAGGACTGATAGCGTACCTTGTTTGCCTTGCAATAGCTTACTCCGGCCATCATTTAGGAAACTACTGGGTCTCTCTTATACTTCTTGGTATCGGATGGAACTTTCTGTTCATAGGGGGAACGACACTTTTACCTCAATCCTACTTACCCAACGAAAGATTTAAAGTGCAAGCCTTTAATGAATTTGTTGTATTTGGAACACAGGCTATAGCCTCAATTTCGGCAGGATGGATTGTGTATGCCGTTGGATGGGAATCCATGTTATTATTTACACTACCCATCATATTTTTTCAACTTATCGTGATCGTTAAGTGGTCTTACTCAAAGACGACTATCAAATAGGCAGTAATTTTGTATTTTTAAGTACTTCACGAAGTACGTACCCGAAAACAAAAGAACCCCTAAAGAAATGATGAATAGAATGCTCTTACCGCTGGTCATTGTAGTTATGCTTTTGTCTTGTCAGCAACAGCAACCTACGGAGATCTCCTACAGAACCTCTGAAAAATTCAAATCCATGAATCTCCCCTTCTCAGAAGCGGTAATTGTTGATAACACAATCTATTTATCAGGTCAAATCGGAAACCTACCGGGGCAACTTAGTGTAGTTGAAGGAGGAATTAAAGAAGAAACAAAGCAGGCCTTTGAAAACATCAAACAAGTACTGGAAAGTAATGGAGCATCTCTGGACAATGTTGTAAAGTGCACTATCATGTTAGCGGATATTAATGAATGGGCTGACTTTAACTCAGAATACGTAAAATTTTTCCCAGGTGAAAAACCAGCAAGAAGTGCTTTTGCCACCAATGGCCTGGCGCTTAATGCACGGGTTGAAATTGAGTGTATAGCAGTTTTAAAGAAATAATCTAAGTTAAAAGAAGATTCTACCCTCATTTTCTTCCGCTTAGGCCAGAAATATTCTAATCATCAAATTCCTCAATGGGTAACCGTTCGGGATTATCTATCTTGTTATACAATAAAAATTGAAAAAATCCATGAGAGAAAAACTATCAATATTGGCAATTGCCATACTGGTGACCTTCACCTCTGCTTTTTCCCAAATTCCAAAACCATCAGAAACTTTTGGATTTGAGCCCGGAGCAGACTATAAAATGGCCACTTATGATCAAATGCTGGCCTATTATGAAAAATTGGATGCAGCTACAGATCGAGTAAAAGTAACTGAAATAGGGAAGTCCGTTAGAGGTAGACCTATCAAGCTAATTTTCATTTCCAGTGAGGAAAACATGAAGTCACTGGATAAATGGAAAGACATAAGCACAAAATTAGCACGTGCCAGTGTCTCCGATGAGGAAGCCAAACGCTTATCAAAAGAAGGGAAAGCTATCATCTGGTTTGACGGTGGTATGCATGCCTCGGAGAAGGCACATGCGCAGATGACCCCCGAATTACTCTATCGCATAGCCGCAGAAGAGTCAGACGAAATGAAAAAAGTTCGCGACAATGTAATCACCTTGGTAGTTCCTGTTATCAACCCAGACGGACTTGATATTGAAGGCGCATGGTATAGAAAAAACCTTGGAACTATTTTTGAAACATCCGGACCTCCCATTCTCTATCAGGAATATGTTGGACATGATAACAACCGCGATTGGTTCATGGGCAATATGCCCGAAACAAAAGCTGTAATGAACGTATTGTACAATGAATGGTACCCCCAGATTGTGCATAACCACCACCAATCTTCACCTGCATGGGCCAGAATCTTTATTCCGCCCTTCAGAAGCCCTGTAAATATGAAAATACACCCCGGAGTGACAACAGGTGTAAATTTAGTAGGCACTGCAATGGCCAACCGATTTGCGATGAAAAAAATGCCAGGTGCCATCTCCATGACGACATATGAAATGTGGTGGAACGGTGGAATGCGAACAGCTCCTTACTACCACAATCAAATTGGTATACTTACAGAAACCGCACACACCTCACCCACTCCGCGCTTCTATCCACCAGATTCAATACCTGAAGCCATCGGTGGCCGATCAGCAAGGGATGGAATATCTAAAACAGTGGATGGAACAGAAATATTTTATCCTTACCCATGGAAAGGCGGAGAGTCTCATTTTCGTGATGCAGTAGATTATATGCTGGAAGCCTCCATGGCTGTAGTAGATCTGGCATCAGAAAAACATGATGAGTTGCTTTACAACATTTACTCAATGGGTAAAGACGCTATTGAAGATAAAGATGGAGCATTCGCCTACGTAATTCCTACTGATCAATGGGACAAGGCTGAAGCCATAAACATGGTAAACGTATTCATCCGTGGTGGAATCGAAGTGACTGAAGCTACCAGTAAATTTAAAGTTGGGGATAAAGAATATGATGCCGGCACCTTCATCATGTATGGCGCCCAGTCGTTCCGTCCTTACCTGGCCGACTTGATGGAAAAGCAGGACTACCCTGATTTGTATCAATATCCTGGCGGCCCTCCTATTGCTCCCTATGACCTTACGGGCTGGACGCTCCCTATGTCGATGGGTGTGAATGTAGATCGTGTAACACAATCTTTCACAGCTAAAACCAAAAAGCTAAGCGGTGAGATCAAAATGCCTGCCGGAGATATTGCCGGAAAAGCTGCATTTGGATTTGCCATGAGTAGTAAAGAAAACCTAAGTGCTACTGTGATCAACAGGTTGCAAAAAGCCGGGGAGAAAATATCAATTGCGCAGGAGAGCTTTACAGACGGCAAAAACAGTTTTGATAAAGGAACTTTTATTATCGAAAAAGGAAGCCAGACTCAAAATACAATTAACGAGTTAAGTAAGGAGTTAGGTGTATCACTTACTGGTCTTAGCACCAAACCATCTAACATCAAGCCGATGAAAAAAGTGAAAGTAGGCCTTTATAAATCTTGGGATGCAAGTATAGACGAAGGATGGACCCGTTGGGTACTGGAGCAATTTGAATTTGATTTAGATACTCTTCATAATGCAGATATTCAGGGCAAAGATCTTAGTAAGTACACTGCCATTATATTTCCTTCTCAGTCACCAGAAGATATAATGAATGGACATCGACCTGGCACAATGCCTGAACCCTACGTAGGTGGATTAGGATTGAACGGATTGGTAAGTATAAATAATTACGTAACCAATGGCGGTGTCCTCATCATGTTTGATCAAGCCTGTGACTTAGCCATTGACGAATTCTATCTGCCCGTAAAAAATTCTGTAAGTGGTCTCTCTTCCAGCCAATTCTTTATACCAGGATCAATTATCAGAATGAATGTCAATACAGATGATCCATTGGCTTATGGAATGAAAAAAGAGGCAGCTGCCTCCTACTCTAGAAGCAGGGCATTTGAAACCATTACTCCTTCGCGCAAGGCTGAGGGAGGTAATGAATTAATAAAATTGCCTGTGCCCCGACCTGATGTAAAGGCGGTAGCTACTTATGCTTCATCTGATTTATTAATGAGTGGATGGGCACTTAATCCTAATAGAATAAAAAATAAAGGGGCTATGATGAATGTAGCCCATGGAGATGGAAACGTAATCCTGTTTGGCTTCCGTCCTCAATTTCGAGGGCAGTCTCGCAATACCTACAAACTGATTTTTAATTCCATTTATTTGGGAGCCACCAGATAATTACCAACAAACAAAGAAGCCCCGTTAATCGGGGTTTTTTTGTGCCTATACACTATATTAAGACTGCTTTTCAATCAACCTGTTATGAAACCAAAATTTTTCTCTAAACCCATCCACTTTAGAAAATGGCTGGAGAAAAATCATACAAGTAAAAAAGAACTGCTTGTTGGATTTTATAAAAAAGATTCTGGTAAGACAAGCATCACATGGCCCGAGTCCGTTGATGAGGCGATATGCTATGGATGGATTGACGGAATAAGAAAATCGCTTGACGAAGAAAGTTATACCATCAGGTTTACACCGAGAAAGGAAAAAAGCCATTGGAGCGCTGTGAATATCAAACGGTTTTCTGAATTAAAAAAACTAGGTCTCATCAGGGCAAGTGGGCAGCTTGCTTTCGAAAGAATGGAATCAAAGAATTCAAAGCAAGCATCCTTCGAACAAGGGAAGGTAGCCTTACCTAAAAAATTTGAAACCAAAATCAAAGCCAACAAAAAAGCCTGGATCTACTTTCAAAAACTGGCTCCTTCTTATAAAAAAGCTTCTATTTGGTGGGTGATCAGCGCTAAGAAAGAAGAAACCCAAAGGAAGAGACTCGATATTTTAATAAAATCCAGCGAGACCCAGGAAAGAATTCCCCAGCTTCAATTACCAAAAAAATAAATAATTATACCTTTAAAAAAACCAGCACCTTAACTAGTCGCCAAATAATCGAAATAATCAACACTAAGATTATCCCAAACTTCAAACTAGCGGCTATAGCAAATGTATAAGACGGGATCTCGTGTATTGTTATGAAGATCAACATCAGAATATTTTCAACTACATCCAATAGGCCAGCTAATAATGCACCGGAGACTAAAATGGTGGTTGCACCGCCATTGGATGATGAGCGCTTTTGTGTAAGCGCAACTAGCACAATTAAGAACACGGTGTAGGATAGCAGAAATGGAAAATCGAGAAATGTATTAACAACTGCTGCCTCCAACCCATTGGATCCAAAAGCCAAGGAATTGCCACAACCATTTGAGCTCCACAATTTCTTTATTCTCAATGCCTCCTCTTGATCAAAAGCCAATTCCAGATCAACAATAGCCTTTGGAGTAGATGTGGTGATAAGACATGAAGAGGACGGGCGCATGCCCATAGCCGCAACTATCATTACTAACAAAGCAATCCAAAATGCTTTCACTTTGTGGTTTGCGATATAGTTGACCCACTTCTCTATGCCCATAAAAACATGATATTTTTATTGTGTTCTCTTATTCTAACAAACATAAAAAAAAGCCCGAAAATAACTTCCGGGCTTTTTTCAATTAATATCTCTAATTCTTATTCAATGGCTCATAATCCTTAAAAGGAGAAATGCTAACCCCTTCTATCATACTTCGATAAGTTGGCCACTGTTCTTTGTAGAAGGCATTCACCTTATCAAGGATTTCCTTCGTCTTATCATCCGCATGTTGGTAGACCACGTTATCGCGAGCGCTTATGGGATCTCGTGATGTATTCGTGTAAAACATTGCTGTGTTAATATAAGATGCTGGATCAGGAAATTCTGTACTCGTTATCCCCTGGCGACTGTCCTCTGCCCCCAGAATATAATCAAACACCTTATCTATAGAGTCCTTGATCGCTTTTGTTTTCTCAAGTGCATCCTTTAAATCCTCCCGATCAGCCTCTTTCATTCTCTTTTCATAATCTCCAGCAATTTCCTTTGATTCCCTCAATCGCTCAGTAGCAGTGGCTACCAACCTCCTCATCTCTTCCAACTCTTTTGTGCGGTTGTAACGTGCTTGTAAATTGGCTGCATCTGTTGTATAGCGAGGATCGTTCTTTACATTGATCATCGTAGAGTCCTTCTGATCACCAAAAGTAATTCTCAACTTGTAGGTTCCTGGTAATACCGTAGCCCCGCCTGGTTCAGGAGCATTGGGTCTGGGTTTATTTCTTGAAGGCTGCCTTACCCCTTTCTCATCCAAATTCCAAGTCATCCTATTCAATCCATTATCCTCTGGAGCAGATCGCTTAATTGTGCGTATCTTCTCACCCGAAGAATTGAACACTTCAAGTGTAATAGAATCATATTTAATTTTGGATTTCTCTTCTTTCTTTTCCTCCACAACAGGAACTGGCTCAGTTGTTTTTCCTTTACGCCTAGATTTTGCTTGAGGTTCTTCCTTCTTCACCTCTGGCTTTTTATCATCAGGTTTGTTTACAACGTAAGATATTAAGGCTCCCAATGGACGATTTTCTCCGCTGAACATTCCGTTTCCTGGGAACAAGGCTCCTTCTGGGCCCATTGTTTCTACGGAATAAGCATCTGGAGGAGTAAACACGTGCAGTGTTTTATTTAAAGTTTGAACTCCTTCTTTTGCCATTTCTCTTAAAGGGCGAATGTCATCCAACACATAAACAGCTCTACCAAAAGTACCAATCACCAAATCATGTTCACGTGGATGGATTACCATATCCATGGTCGAAAGTCCTGCAGGATATCCGCTTGTCCACTTTGTATATGACTTTCCTTCATCAAGACTTACGAACAAACCATTTTCGGTGCCCACAAAAATTAATTTAGGTTCAACAGGATCTTGCACTACAGACAATACATAGCTGTTGTCACCCAATTGACTGCTGCTCACCATACTTTCCCATGTTTGCCCATAGTCTTTTGTTCTAAACAAGTAGGGTTTAAAATCAAACTGTCTGTAATTGTTAACCACAACGAAGGCTTCACCTTTATTATAAGTTGAAGCTTGAATCTGAGGAACCCATGCATTCTTTGGCATCCCAGTAATTCTGGAAGTAACATTGGTCCAGGTTTTTCCTCCATCTCTTGTCAATTGCACCTGACCATCATCCGTTCCTGCCCAAAGTACACCCTGTTCTTTACTTGAAGGTGCAATAGCCAATACAGTACAATGGTTTTCAGCACCCGTTGCATCCATGGTCAATCCACCACTTTCATGTTGTTTTTGTTTTTCAGGATCATTAGTCGTCAAATCTTTAGAAATAATTTCCCATGTATCCCCTTTATTAGTGCTCTTATGCACGAATTGACTACCAAAATAAATTGTCGAATTATCAAATGGATCCTGAGCAAATGCCGAATTCCAGTTGTACCTCAGTTTCACATCTGCATCGGGATGGCTTGGTCTAATTCTTTTGGTATAACCTGTTTGATTATCCCAACGCCCAAGAAACCCTTGCTGAGACATTCCATAGCCATACCTGCTATTCTCTGGATCTGGCGCCATATCAAAACCATCTCCAAACATCAACATTTGGAAATAAGAATTTTTGATGCCTCCAAAACGCCAAACATAAGCTGGTCCTACCCATGAACCATTGTCTTGCATACCCCCATAAACATTATAGGGCTGCTCCATATCCACATTGATATGATAGAATTGACCCACAGGAATATTTTCCACGAAGCGCCAGTTCTTGCCCATGTCATGGGTGATGTTAAGCCCTCCATCATTTCCATCCACCATAAAGGAAGGATCTTCCGGATGAATCCACCACGCATGATGATCGGGATGAACACCATTAAACGAAAAAGGAAGCAGGGAAGTAAATGACTTTCCAGCATCTTCACTCACATTCACCTCAGAGAAAATCGTGTACAGCCTATTCTCATTTTTAGGATCAGCATGAATTTGTCCATAGTAGAAAGGACGATCACCAATTTGATCCATATTTTCATTAACCATCCTCCACTTGAAGCCACCATCTTCAGATTTATACAAACCATTTTTCTTACTTTCCACTAAGGCATAAATAATATCAGGCTTAGCAGAGATAGCAATGCCTATACGTCCTAGATCACCTGCTGGCAATCCGTCCTTATCTGTGCGCTTGGTCCACGTTTTACCACCATCATAAGTTACATGTAGTCCTGAACCGGGACCACCCGATTTAAAAATCCACGGCCACCTTCTGTGCTCCCACATGGAGGCAATTAATTTATTAGGATTGGTTGGGTCCATCACCAACTCAGCACACCCTGTTTTTTCGTTGCTGTAAAGAATCTTCTCCCACGTTTGACCTCCATCCGTAGTTTTAAAAACGCCTCTTTCAGGATGCTCCCCCCAGGGAGAACCTATTGCGCCTACATAAACAGTATTTGGATTTTGAGGGTCAATAATAATCCTATGAATATTCCTGGTTTTTTCCAGCCCCATCAATTTCCAATTCTTCCCTCCATCGAGGCTCTTGTAAATTCCATAACCTCCATTCAAACTATTTCGAGGGTTTCCCTCTCCGGTGCCCACCCAAATAACGGATGGATTACTTTGCTGAATCGCTACTGCTCCGATAGACATGACTGCCTCTTTATCAAATACAGGTTCCCAATTAATACCTCCACTGGTTGTTTTCCATAAGCCTCCAGAAGCGGATCCTGCATACATTACATCCCGGTCATTCACTACAACGTCAATAGCAGTTATCCTACCACTCATTGCCCCCGGACCTATACTTCTTGCCTGCATCCCCTTCAATTTTTCCATATCGAGTTTTTGTGCAGACACTACTGATATACCCAGAATGAATATTAGCAGCAACTTTAATTGTAACAGTTTTCTCATAATTAGATTTTAATAGTTGGTTGAATTATTTTAAAGATAACATTCTCACCTACGCAAAACCCATATAATGGGATTGCATTTTGGGATTAGTAGCTTTTGCCTTATTTAAGTGGCTATAAATTGAATTGAACTTCCTTATTACTAAAATGATGAATATTTCCATTCGCCTGAATCATCAGGCGTCCATGATCATCTACTCCATTGATCACTCCTTCAAACTCACGTTCCTTTGATCTGAAAAACCTACTTTGTCCTAAGCCAAACAAAGTCGTTAAATAGGATTCCCTAACACGCTCCACCCCCTTTTGCCTTAAAGTCACATACCATTTTTCAATATATCCACAAAGCTCTTCAAGAGATCCTTGCAATTCATATTTCTGACCTGAGGCCATGGAAAGAGATACGGCATTGTTAAGATGAAACCCACCTTGGTTAACATTTAACCCAATCCCTGCAATGGAATTTGTAAAGCCATTTCCCTGAATCTGATTTTCAATTAATATTCCACATACTTTTCGCTCATCTAACAGAACATCATTGGGCCATTTCACGAATGCTTTTGATGGTAGTTTGGAGTGTACAAAATCTCTGACCCCAAGTGAAATCACCATATTCAACGCAAAATGATCTTTAATTGCCAAAAACGTAGGTTTAAGCACAATAGAAAAGGTCAAATTTTTACCCTGCTCAGAAATCCATGCATTCCCCTGTTGCCCTCTGCCACGAAATTGGTGGTTGGTTATAATGATCGTGCCTTCTGGCAAATCCTGCTTTTGACTCAATTCCAGAGTTACAGAATTGGTTGAGTGACATTCTGGCACGAAAACCAGCTTTTTGCCTATGAAAAGCGTATTGGCAAGGATTTTATACACACTAAATGGTTAACTTTGTTGATTAAAGCTGTAATAAAACCCGAAGATACTTAATGGCCAAAAAAAAGGCGGGAAGTGAGTCTGAAAAGCTAAGTCAGGCGATTGTGAAAGGTATGCAGGAGAAAAAGGCCAGCGATATCGTTGTTTTAGACTTGAGAACGGCAAAAAACGCAGTTGCTGATTTTTTCGTCATCTGTTCAGGGAATTCAGCAAGGCAGTTGGGTGCAATTGCTGATGCCATTGATGAATCGGTCTCCAAAACGCTGAAAGAGAATCCATGGCACATTGAGGGTAAAAACAATAAAGAATGGATGTTACTCGACTACATCACTGTAGTAGCACACATTTTTCAAAATGAAAGAAGGTCCTATTATACGTTAGAGAAATTATGGGGTGATGCTAAAATCACTCAAATCGAAAGTTAACGGAACCAAAAGAGTACTAAGACGTTATTGACTTGAATTACAATTGAATGGCAGACAAGAAGAAAGATAATAATTTATTACCCCCACGTGGCCCAAAGGGCAACTATCAACTGTGGATTATACTGGCATTGGTCGCGGTAATACTCGCGGTAAGCTATTTCAACAGATCAGGAGATCTCATTGAAATCCAATCCAGCGAATTTGAAGACATAGTTCAACGGAGGGATGCAAAAAATATAGTAGTCATCAAGAATGAGGATCTGGTTGAGATCACGCTCAAACCTGAAGCATTGCAAAACTCAGTGTATCGTAATGAATTGGAGAGCAGCAGCCCTTTTGGCGTAAATGCCACCGGACCTCACTACAAGATGCGTATTGGAACAATTGACCAATTCGCCAACTACTATAAAGAAATAACCGCTAAAATTCCGAAAGACGATCGCATTGATTTAAAATACGAAGAGCGCAGCGACTTTACCGGCATGATGCTCAATTGGGGTTTTTTATTCCTTTTACTCTTTGGGTTCTGGATGCTGATGCGCAGAATGACCGGAGGCGGAGGCCCTGGAGGTCAAATCTTTAATATTGGCAAATCAAAGGCTGCCTTGTTTGATGCCGAGAACAAAGTTAAAATCACCTTTGAAGATGTTGCAGGGCTGGAAGAAGCTAAAGAAGAGATTCGTGAGATTGTTGAGTTCCTGAAGAACCCAAGTAAGTTCACAAAACTGGGTGGAAAGATTCCTAAGGGTGCATTGTTAGTGGGCCCTCCCGGAACAGGTAAGACATTATTGGCTAAGGCTGTGGCCGGAGAAGCTGCAGTACCCTTCTTTTCATTGTCCGGATCTGACTTCGTAGAAATGTTTGTTGGTGTAGGTGCTGCTCGTGTACGAGACTTGTTTAAGCAGGCAAAAGAAAAAGCTCCGTGTATCGTATTCATTGATGAGATCGATGCCATCGGTAGATCAAGAGGAAGGGGACAAATGCCAGGCTCTAATGATGAGCGTGAGAATACGTTGAACTCGTTATTGGTAGAAATGGATGGTTTCGCTACTGACAGTGGAGTAATCATTCTTGCCGCTACCAACAGACCTGATGTGTTGGATACAGCATTGCTTCGTCCAGGTCGTTTTGATAGGCAGATCAGTATTGATAAGCCAGACATATCCGGTCGTGAACAAATATTTAAAGTACACCTTAAGCCAATTAAGATGGCCAAAGAAGTGGACTCTAAAAAACTGGCCGCACAAACTCCAGGTTTTGCCGGAGCAGAAATTGCCAACGTTTGTAATGAAGCTGCATTGATCGCTGCAAGAAGAGACAAGAAGGAAGTAGACATGCAGGACTTTCAGGATGCAATTGATAGAGTAATTGGCGGATTAGAAAGAAAGACAAAGATCATCTCTCCTGAAGAGAAATTGATTGTAGCTTATCACGAAGCAGGCCATGCGGTAGCTGGATGGTTCCTTGAACACGCAGATCCATTGGTAAAAGTGAGTATCGTGCCTAGAGGTGCTGCTGCGTTGGGATATGCCCAATACTTACCTAAAGAACAATTCTTATATCAAACAGAGCAATTGATTGACGAGATGTGTATGACCTTTGGCGGACGTGCAGCTGAGGAATTGGTCTTTAATAAAATTTCGACAGGAGCATTGAGTGATTTGGAGCGTACCACGAAAATGGCCTACAGTATTGTTACTGTTTATGGCATGAACAAGGAGATTGGAAATCTTTCTTATTACGACTCAAAACAGTCTGAATATAATTTCCAGAAGCCCTACTCCGAAGCAACCGCAGAGAAGATAGATCAGGAGGTAAAGAAAATCATCAACGATGCATTCGAAAGAACAAAAAACCTTCTGACCAAACACCGTGAACATCTTGAGGTAATTGCTCAGGAGCTTCTTGAGAAAGAAATTTTGTTCCAGGCAGATTTAGAAAGACTAATTGGGAAACGTCCATTCGCTGCCGAGACCACTTACCAAAAATTCACTAATGGACAAACAGCTTCAGAGAAGAAAGAGGAAGAAGAAGCTGCAGCAAAAGCAGAAGCAGAAAAATCAGATGATGCTCCCGTAACCGAGCAAAAAGATGCCGGAAGTTCAGCAGATTAATTATTGAGTATCTGTAAGACAATAGAATCAGGCACCCAAGTGCCTGATTTTTTTTATTAGCCAGTTATTATTAACTCGCATAGGGAAGTGAATATTAATGGCAACAAGTGTTTAATATGAAGAAAGAGGTAATTCAACTACCCTCTGACAAGAAGATATACTTCGCTTCTGATTTTCATCTGGGTGTCCCTGACCATGCAGCCAGCCTTGAAAGAGAAAAAAGAATTATCAGATGGCTGGATCAAGTCAAGGATGATGCTCACTCTATTTACCTGCTAGGTGATATTTTTGATTTTTGGTTTGAGTACAGACAAGCTATTCCCAAAGGGTTTGTAAGGCTCCAGGGGAAATTAGCTGAACTCCGGGATAGTGGAATGCCCATTTATTTTTTCACAGGCAATCACGATATGTGGATGTTTAATTACTTCCCTCAAGAACTTGGTATTCCCATCTATCGTGAGCCCATCGAGCTGGAAATCGGAACACAGAAATTAATGATTGGACACGGGGATGGCTTGGGGCCCGGTGATACCTCGTACAAAATTTTAAAAAAATTCTTCAATAGTGGCCTCTGTCAATGGCTATTTGCCAGACTCCATCCCAATCTCGGCATAGGCATTGCTAAGATTTGGAGTAGAAGCAGTCGTATTGCCAACATGAAGAAAGAAGAAAAATTTAAAGGAGAAGAAAACGAGTACCTGCTTACCTACTGTCGTGAGTTAGAAAAAAATAATCATCATGATTTCTATGTTTTCGGTCACCGTCATTTACCGCTGGATTTAGAAGTAGGAAAAAATAGTAGGTACATTAACCTGGGTGAGTGGGTGAACTTTAACACTTATGGTGTTTATGACGGCACATCCATAAAACTTGAAACCTTTAACGGATGAAGTTTCTGTTTTCATTTGCATTTATAATCTCGCAACTGGCCTCATTTGCACAACTGAATAAAGTTGCAGACTTGAACCTGACCAATGTCTCCACAGCTTCAGTCGATCGGTTGGGTAATTTTTACTTTGTGCTTCCATCAGGTACTATGCAAAGGTATGATCCTGATGGAAATCTATTGGATGAAGTTAAAGAAGGAATAACACCCTTAACCCTTCTTGAACCATGGAATCCTTTAAAAGTTTTTACTTATTCGAATAAAAATAAACTAATTAAGTTTTGGGACCATCATCTGGTTTTACTTGAAGAAAAACCATTGGAGCCTTCATTCAGTATAACCCCTCAACTGGTTTGCCCTGCCAACGAAGTGCACAAAGCCTGGATATTAGATGTGGCGGATTTCACGATAAAAAAAGTAAACCTGGCCACCAACGCGATTGAAATTGATGCTGTACTCCCTAAAGAATGGGCAAGTGAAGATTCAGAATTCGTTTTTATGAGAGAATATCAAAACCGCATATTCCTCCTGGATAAGAGCAAAGGAATTCTGATGCTCAATATGCTGGGCAAATTGATAACTACGATTGAAGTGAAAGGGCTTGAGTTTTTCAACTTCATGGGCGAGGAATTGTGCTATAGGGATGGACAAGACATTCTCCTTTTGGATTTATTTACCGGAGATACCCGCAAGGCGGCAAGCCTCGATACCGGTAAAAAAGTGATAAAATCCATTATCACTGACGAACGTCTGGTGCTGGTTACCCCTGACAAAGTGGAGATTTACCTGCTAAAAGCAGGACGATAAGTCACTCAATCTTTCGCCAAATATCTAAAATCGCACTATAAACTGTTCATTTTTGAACATATTTGTACGTAAAGGCACATAATGTGTGCTCATATGCTTGTTTTCGGACGCTACCGAAAGTGGCATAGTTTTTCTATTAGAATAACTCAACCTTAACCTGGATCACGTGAACGAAGGCGGAAAAATTTTAATGATCGATGACGATGAAGATGTGCTATTGGCAGCCAAAATGCTGCTCAAAAAGTACGGACATCAGGTCATCATAGATAAGAACCCCAACAAGATTCCTTTCCTACTCAACAATGACACCTATGATGTTATTTTGTTGGATATGAATTTCAGCAAAGACACCACCTCAGGAAAAGAGGGCTTTGAGTGGCTGAAACAAATTAAAGAAAAGGATCCGGATGCAGTGGTGATCATGATCACCGCCTTTGGCGATGTAGAGATGGCGGTACGCGCACTTAAAGAAGGTGCCACTGACTTTATCCTCAAGCCATGGCAGAATGAAAAGTTGATAGCTACCATTTCTACTGCTATAAAACTAAAGCAGTCTTATAATGAGGTAGACAAGTTGCGAAAGGCGAAGCAGATGCTCGAAGAGCAAATCAGTCAACCCTTCAGGGATATCATTGGCAACAGTCCTTCTATAAAGGAAGTATTTACATTGATTGACAAGGTGGCTGCTACAGATGCCAATGTGTTGATCCTTGGTGAGAATGGAACAGGAAAGGAGCTTGTAGCAAGAGCTATTCATCAGAAATCCTTGCGCAAAGACAATTCATTTGTAAGCGTAGATATGGGTGCCATTACGGAGACCCTTTTTGAAAGCGAGTTATTCGGTCATAAAAAAGGTGCTTTTACCGATGCAAGAGAGAACAGAACGGGTAGGTTCGAATTGGCCAACGGGGGCACTCTATTTTTGGATGAAATAGGTAATCTCAGTATGGCTTTACAAAGCAAATTACTTACGGCCTTGCAGTCCAGGCAAATTACTAAAGTAGGATCCAATGGTCCGGTTGATGTTGATATTAGATTGATTTGTGCTACCAACATGCCACTGCATCAAATGGTGGATGAAGGAAAATTCAGACAAGATCTTTTATACCGCATCAATACAGTTGAAATAAGAATACCACCATTATGTGAGCGTGTCGATGACATTCCTATGCTGGCTGATCATTTCTTGCATTTTTATACCAAAAAATACCACAAGGATGTGATTTCATTTTCTGATGAGGCCATTGTTAAACTAAAAAAATACGCGTGGCCTGGAAACATCAGGGAGTTGCAGCACTCCATCGAACGAGCTGTAATAATGGCCGACTCCCCAACGCTTCAGGAGAGTGATTTTTTATTCAACAGGAAGGGTGGCCCAAGCACTGAAAGTGACACATTGAATTTAGATGATGTGGAGAAGGCTGCCGTTGTCAAGGCCATACAACTCCACGGTGGTAATATCTCCAAGGCAGCAGATGAGCTCGGATTAACAAGAGCATCACTGTATAGGAGAATGGAAAAATATGGGCTTTAATTTTCGCTCCCCGCTTGTAACACGTATTGCCATACTGGTAGCTACTATTTTTGCTATGGCCTATGCCGTGGCAGATTCATTTAATATCATCATCACTCTTGCACTAGCAGGCGCTACCCTGTTTCAAATTTCACACCTCATCAAGGAGTTTGAAGAGTCCAATGAAAATATAGCCTCCTTTCTCGATGCCATTCGTTTTGATGACCTGTCTTCTTCCTTCAAAACTGACAGTGATGATCCCGCAGTACAACGTTTACACAACGAATTGAATGAGGCGATCAACAAACTCAAAACCTCCAGAAGCGAAAAGGATTCAGAATACCAATTCTTTAAAAATATAGTTCAGCATGTAGGTATCGGTTTGCTTACGTTCAAGAAAGATGGCTCCATTCAAATAATGAATACAGCAGCAAAAAAGCTTTTGCGCGTAAACCATGCAAAGCACATAGATGACTTACGCCCCGTTAGCGATGTATTGGTGGAAGCATTCCTAAAATTGAAAACAGGTGGACGTGAATTGGCACGTCTCGTTTTGGCAGATGAAACTGTTCAGATATCCATCTATGCTATAGAACTGACATTACGGGGTGAAGTGATCAAATTAATTTCCATGAACAATATCCAGAGTGAATTGGATGAAAAGGAAATGGAAGCATGGCAAAACCTTGTAAGAGTGCTCACCCATGAAATCATGAACTCGGTAACACCCATCTCTTCTCTGGCGGGCGTGGTTGAGGACGATCTGCAAAGTAAAATGGATCAACCCGTTGCTACCTTTAACAAGGAAGAAATGGAGGATATGCACTTATCCATTCAGACCATCAGCAAGCGAAGTGCGGGGCTAATCCATTTTGTAAGGGAATTCAAAAACCTATCTCAAAGACCACAACCCAACCTTGCACCGATTAAGGTGAAGAAATTGCTAGAAGAAATGGCTGTCCTTCAAAAAAAGGAGCTTATTGACAACGGAATAAAAATTCTTATAAGTATCGAACCTGAGGATCTGATTATAAGTGCCGACAAAAGCATGATTGAACAGGTTATCATCAACCTCGTTAAGAATGCCATGCAGTCTTTCTCTGAACAGGAAGAAAAGAACATTCAACTGAAAGCATATCTGGACGAAAAAACCAGACCGATAATTTCTGTGAGTGATAATGGTGATGGTATCGACCCAGAGGCACTGGAACGCATATTTGTGCCCTTCTATTCCACTAAGAAAACTGGGTCAGGAATAGGGCTCAGTCTGTCTAAACAGATCATGCGACAACATGAAGGTCGCATTACAGTGAAATCCAAATTGGGCGAGGGGACTGAATTTATACTGCGGTTCTAAATCCTCGAAAATCCACTAATATTTTCTAGATTTACAGCTATTAAGTAGCTTATTATGCCTGATATTCAGAAAAAAGTCACCGCGATTTTAATAGAAAAACTAGGGATTCCAGAATCAGAACTTACACCGGATGCCAACTTTGTGAAAGACCTTGGTATAGACTCTCTGGATTACGCGGAGTTAGTGATGGATTTTGAACAAACATTTGATATCAAAATACCCGATGACGATGCTGAGAAAATGCAAACTATTAGCCAGGCTGTAAAATATATAGAATCAAAGATTTAGGAGGCTCCCTGCGTTTGGAGTTCAAAATAGCTACCCAGTCTTTTCATTCCCTTGGCATTGGCGCTCAAAAATGGGGTCGCTTCTGCAGGATGTTCCAGGCCCGAAAAATACCAGCCACTTTTTTCAGGATTCCAGAAAACAAGATATTTTTCAGAATAAATCAGAAGGATATCCATGTCATAAATCTCTTCTTCCTCTTTATCAAGCAGTCCAGTGAATTGAAGCAATATATGATCCTTGCGAAATAGCTCACCCTTGTTACACTCAATACTATTTAGTCGCATCAATAGTTTAGCTTCTTGATTCCATGCTTTAAACTTAATTTTCCTTGGATCAAATTGATTCATAGCTCAGTCACTTGTAATTGTTAACTTAACAACTCTTTTTTGCATTTCCAATGAGCGACAGCAAAGCCCTCTTCATCGTCAACAAATACTCGGGAACAGGTTATAGTCCTGCGTTAGAGGGTAAGATATTATCCCAATGCGAAAAAAGGAATATTGAATGCACCATTGAATTTACACGCGAACCTGGTCACGCTACTGCGCTCGCAAGAATGGCGGTAAATAAAAATATCAAAATGGTGTTTGCTGTTGGCGGTGATGGTACCATGAATGAAGTAGCACAAGGGTTACTTCACTCACCAGTTGCATTGGGTATCATACCGAAAGGCTCCGGAAATGGATTAGCACGACACTTAAGAATTCCCCTTTCGATTGATAAAGCACTTCAGCTTCTTGACATGAAGGGAACTATCGAAATAGACACCATCAGTATTAACAATCATTTATCAGTAAATGTCTCTGGTATCGGATTTGATGGGCACGTTGCAGGAATGTTTGCCAGAGATGGAAACAGAGGACTATTTACCTATGGTAAACTTGTAGTTAGTGAATTCAATAAATTTGAAGCCTTCCAATGTCAGGTTTCTTTGGATGGAGTGACAACTGAAGAAAACCTATTTAGTATTTCTTTTGCCAACTCCTCTCAATTTGGAAACAATGCTTTCATTGCCCCAACTGCCTCACTATGTGATCAGTTGATTGATGTTTGTATGGTCAATAAAATGAATACGATTCAAGGTTTGCAATTCGTACAAAAGCTTTTTACCAAAAGCCTTACCCATTCAAAACAAGTAAAAATACTTCAAGCCAGAGAAATAAAAATTACCACAAGCAAAGAAGTCCCATTTCATATTGATGGGGAAGCAGCAACGGCCACCACTTCGTTCGATATCAAAATAAATCCATCTTCACTAAGGGTTATCATCCCGGGAGGCAGCAGTTCTATTTAAAACTTTCCTTACAAAATACCACTTATCGGGTTAGTAACCTTATAGACAGAATACGTTTAAGAAACTGTAATCTATAAGTATCAACACAACCCACCCGAATGATGAAACAAATATTTACAATCCTGCTAGCAGGGTTTATTTCAACGACTCTTTTCGCTCAAGGTGTAACCCTACCCACCAGTGGTGGAAATCAAAAAGCAGAAGTGAGCCAATGGATTGGCCCAGTTAAAATCACAATTAATTACAGCAGCCCTAAAGTACATGCCCCCGATGGAAGCGATAGAAAAGGGCATATTTGGGGAGAACTAGTTCCCTATGGCCTTAATAATTTAGGCTTTGGTACCTCACCGGCAGCACCATGGAGAGCAGGTGCCAACGAAAATACCACTATCACATTTTCACACGATGTGAAATTTGGCGGCAAGGATGTAAAATCAGGTACCTATGGCCTGCATCTCATTGTAGAAAAAGATTCGCCATGGACTTATATACTATCCAACAATTCAACAAGTTGGGGTAGTTTCTTTTACGATGCTAAAGAGGATGCAGCTCGCGCCCAATCAACACCAGTTGATAGCGAATACACGGAATATCTAACATATGGCTTTGAAGATCGCCAGCCCAATTCCACTGTTGCCTATTTACAATGGGAAAATAAAAAAGCTCCTATTACCATTGAGATCCCCAATATCAATGAGGTTTATGTAGCCACTTTACGGAATGAATTAAGGGGATCACAAGGGTTTACATTTCAAAACTATGTAGCGGCTGCCAATTTTTGCGCTACCAATAAGATTAATCTTGAAGAAGCCCTCGTATGGGCAGAAGCAGCTATCAACGGCCCGTTCGTAGGACAAGAAAACTTTTTCACTTTACAGACCAAGGCCAATGTTTTGACTGCCATGGGAAAAGATGGAGAGGCAGAATCAGTGATGACCCAAGCAATCAATCATGCTACAACTAATGTAGCTCAAATCCATGGCTATGGACGTTCGCTGATAGCAGCAGGAAAAAATGAAAAAGCGCTTGAAGTTTTTAAAACCAATCAGAAACTACACCCGGAAGACAAGTTTACTCCCAACGTAGGTCTGGCCAGAGGATATACCGCGGTTGGGGACAAAAAGAATGCAGTTAAGCATTGGGAAATGGCAATAAAGAACATCCCCGAAAATCAAAAGCCATTCTTAAATGTTTATCAAGATGAATTAAAGAAACTGAAAGAAGGAAAATAAATAAGTTTAAAAAAAAGATGCCTGTCTCTATTTTTGAGACAGGCATCTTTTATCCACTCTTTTTAGCTTTGTATCCTTCCTTGAGGAGTAGCGTCATCACTTTTTCTCTAACGTCTCCCTGAATCAAAACCTCTCCATCTTTTGCAGAACCACCAACTCCACACTTGGTTTTCAGCCTTTTAGTTAAAGCATCCAAATCATCTGTTGTTCCTATAAAACCTTTTACCAAAGTTACCTGCTTCCCAGCCCTTCCGCTTTTATCCAACATCACTTTCAAATTCTGCTGTGCCGGAGCAAGTGTTTCGCTTTCAAAATTATCTCCTGTGGAATATCCAAAGTCCTGATTAGTGGAATAAACTACACCGTCTCTTTTTTTCCAATCGTTTGATTTCTTTTTACTCATCTTAATTTATTATTAAAAATGCAACAATAATTAAAAGTACAAAGGAGACAATGGATAAGTTAAAAGGAAACTCCACATTGCTCCTTATTACAACACCCAACAGCGAAGAAATGAAAAGGATTAGCGGAATAAAAAACAGATTTCCATAAAGGGCGGCAACCCGAATCTTTAACGCACCAGAAGGAATTGCAGCGGTTACAATCTTATTTAAGAGGATAGTTTGTTCAATCTTAATTGATCCTTCTGTTTTGAAATGATTGACATCGTTCTCGTGTAACCTAATTATAATTCCACTCTTTGTAATCAACTCGTCATGATCGTAAATCATTCCTCCTCCTCTACCTGTTCTATAAATTCTATTGATTTCTGCTATATCCTCTCGGTAATTATCAAATGGCAATAAATAATCTACCGCTACAACCAACGTCACTAAGAGTGCAACATAACATACCCACCTGAACTTAGGCAGGTATTCAGCCATAAGGTCCTGAACATTTTGCCTTGCTTCTCTGTGCGCATACGCAGTAGATCGTCTTCTTCTATAGGCAGGATCCCTGTGTGGCTTCTCATAAGATGGTGAAATATATCCTTGTGAAATTGAAAGGTCATATAACGCTCTCTTTTCCGGATTGCTGAGAATCTCATAGGCCCTATTAATTTCCTTAAAACGTTCCTCTCCTTCAGTTGTCTGATTTTTATCAGGGTGATACAGCACTGCCAATTTTCGAAATGAGCGCCTCACCTCCAGTTGAGTTGCCTGCGGACTTATACCAAGAATTTGATAATAATCCTCCATTGCCTGCGCTTTTATAAAAGCAAAGCCCGCTCTAGACGGGCTTTGCTTGAATTTATTATGTTACCGTTTACTATTTCTTTGTAACCAAAGTGAGTACAGGTCTCTTAGCATGGCTGACTACTTCCTCTGCAATGCTGCCCGCCAGCACGTGAGCAAAGCCTGTTCTTCCATGCGTAGCCATGGCTATCATATCTGCCTTTATACTTTCCGCAAAGTAAATTATACCCTCCTCTTCGGTAAGGTCATTGTAAACATTAATGGTATAGTTTTTCAATCCCAATTTTTTGGCAAACTTCTCCATGTACTCTTTGGCCACTTTATCTCGTTGAAAATCACCAGGAGTATTTACTCGCACCAGGTGAATCTTAGAGTTGTACATAGCCTGTGCCTTTAACACCACCTTAGCAAACTTTTCCTCGTCTTTACTCATTGCAGTGGCATATACAATATTTTTGAAATTGACTTTGGAAGGCTTTTTGTGAACCGACAATACAGGTACTTTAGAATGGCGCACAACCTTCTCCGTGTTTGACCCAATGATCATTTCTTGCAAACGGGAATGACCTTGAGTACCCATTACCACCAAATCAACTTTTTGCTCGGTAATAATTGCATTCATTCCGTGAAAAGCATTACCCAATCTCAATTCACCATCCAGTTTGATGGAAGAAAACTTCGGATCCATCACCAGCTTCTCCAATTGCTTCTTAGCTTTTTCAAGCATTTTCATGGTATACAACCGATCTTCAAAATTTTGCGCTACCACCTCACCGGTAACCCTAAAAGATTCAGCTGTAGCCTCCTCAACAACGTGTAATGCAATTACCTCAGCACCTCCCTTTTTGGCAATTTCACATGCTACTTCCAGTGCGATAATAGATGTCTTAGAGAAATCTGTAGGTACAAGAATTCGTTTCATTTGTCAGTTAATTTAGTTTAAGTAAGTGATGAAATACCTTATCCATCCGGCACATCAGCACAAACATGGTTCTAACACTAGTAAAAGTAACTATTTCACCCAACAATAAAAATGCCCTAGCGGCATATTACATCATCCACCAGAACGTTACTTTGAGCATTCTTTTCATGGTGATGATCGTGTGCTATCAATGCCCTTCCTATTACCAAACTTCCAATTGCGATCATCACAATCATGCTCACCTTTCTATAACTTATTTTGAGCTTTTTTAAGACATTGCCGAGCACCCAAAGCAACCCTACCATTACTGGAATTGTACCTAGTCCAAAAGTTACCATAAACAAAAAACCTTCAGCAAAACTATCCAGGGTAAAACAGTAGGTAAGCGCTAAATACGTTAATCCACAAGGGAGCAAACCATTAAGCATTCCCAGAAAAAATATGTTTTTCTTTCCTGTTAATAAATCCCCAAAAGTACCTTTCAGCCAATGGGTAAACCGATGAATTACTGAAGATAGAAATGGGATATGCACTCCGCTAATTGCACCGAACCCCATTAACAAAAAGAGACCTCCCAATGCATAGGCAAAAACATTCTGAAATGGAGTTATCTGAATAAAACTCCCAATTGACCCCGCCAGTATGCCAAGCAATCCATAGGTCAATACCCTTCCCAGATTGTATATTAATTTACTTCCAGCAAACGGATGCTTTGCAGTTGCCGCCAACACCAATGGGCCACACATACCCACACAATGCAGGCCTCCGGCTAGTCCCATAAGTATGGCGGTGAGGTACATTAAAGCACTATTATTCGTTCGTAGTAAAACTCCTTATCTTCCATTGTCCACTGAATGCTTGCTCTGTACAAGCCTTTGCTCCATGTTGCCAATTGAAATTGCTGCGTCTGTTCCCCAGCCTTTAATGAAAACTTTTGATCCAATTTCACATCAGAGGGTCTAAGCAATTGTATCTCCCCTTTTTCCATCTTGTCAAAATCAGGAAATGAAACCGTTAATACATTTTCCATTACTGCAATAACCGGCAATATCTCAAGTGTTCTTGTATTCTGAATCAACGTCATCTTCCGCTGATGTACCAACTCTTCCTGATAGTAATCCGGTCTCACTAGACTAATATCCTGCCTTACACAAACTGTAACAAGAGTTGCTATAAAAGCAGTAAAAAGCACAAAAGCCACCACTATCCATTTTCCAAAATTCATGCTGAATATTTTTAGTTTTTATTCGTCTTTATCGGTCCTATAAAACGAGCATTGGCCGTTTCTATTTTCTTTCCATCCTGATAAATTCCTAAAACCACATTCATTTTCATTGAACTAATCTCTTCTTCCGGTAGCTTGATCATGAATAAACCTTTCAATATTCCTTCCTTTGGAACTAAAATTTGCTGATCTCCAATCTTCAATAACGATGCAGTTTCTGGAGATTCTACCCTTACATCAAGAGCTACATCATCAAATGTTTTATTTACAAACTCAATATTATACACGTTAGTGATTTGCCCATCTTCAGTCTTGGAATAAAGCGTTCCAGGTGCCTTCAAAACTGTAGTGTCGATATCTGCACGAGTAACAATAAAATAGAGCAGCAAACTCACCAATGCAGTAAGTACCACACTGTACCCGGCTATACGAGGAGTAAATATCTTTAGCACTCCATCCTTTATTGCAGTATATGATGAATATCTTATCAATCCCTTTGGTTTGCCTATTTTCACCATTACATCATCACAGGCATCAATGCATGCGGTGCAATTCACACACTCTAGTTGTGTCCCATTTCGGATATCAATCCCTGTGGGACAAACATGAACACACAGTTTACAGTCGATACAATCTCCCTTGCTGACTTCCTGCTTAGGTTCATTTTTTCTGATCTTTCCTCTGGGCTCACCACGCAGCCAATCGTAGGCCACCACCAGTGAATCCTTTACCAACAAAACCCCCTGAAGCCTTCCATAAGGACAGACTGCAATGCATGCCTGTTCTCTGAAGCGGGCAAAGACACCATAAAAAATTCCTGTGAAAGCCAGCAAGCCAATAAATCCAGCCATGTGCTCTGATGGTGGTTGACTAACAATTTTCACTACTTCATCAACACCAATTAGGTAGGCCATTACCAGATGTGCAATTAGTATCGAAATGGATAAAAATATAATTTGCTTACTGGTCTTCTTAAAAATCTTTTTCGCATCCCATGGAGCCTTATCTAACCTGCGCTGTTCATTGGCATCTCCTTCAATCCAGTATTCAATTTTCCTAAACACCATTTCCATAAACAATGTTTGCGGACACATCCACCCACACCAGATTCTCCCAAATGCCACCGTAAATAATGTTATAAAAACAAAAAAAGTGACCAATGTAAGCGCAAGGAGAAAGAAGTCTTGAGGCCAAAATACCTGACCAAAAATGATAAACTTCCTTTCAAAAAAATTCAATAGCATAAATGGTTTCCCATTCAGCTTGATAAATGGTCCTGCGAATAAGGCTGCAAGCAAAATGGTAGTTACAACAATCCGCCAATTGTGAAATCTTCCAGATGGTTTCTTAGGATAAATCCAAATTCGTTTTCCTTCGGCATCAACGGTAGAGATGGAGTCACGAAACTCCTCATCAAACTCATACAAATTCTCTTTTACTTCCACTTCCACTTACAATTCAGTTCAGATCAGTTCAGTTCAGTTATAGGGATGCCTGTGCTTTAACTGTATCCGCTGCCACTGGTTCTTCGGCTTCAGGCACATAAAGATCACCTTCAGGTGCTTTTGCATTGGGAGGATTCGTTCCCTGCATAGTCAAAAGATAACTGGATACATTTTGCATTTTCTCCGGACTCAAAGCCCCACCCCACGCGACCATGTTGGTATTGGGCACCCCATTTTTTACGATCAAGAAAACGTCTTTAATAGAACCACCATGCTTCCAGTACTGGTCTGTCAAATTGGGGCCAATATCTCCTCCACCATCTACGCGGTGACAGGAAGCACAAATATTATTAAAGGTCTCCTTTCCATCTGCCAGCGCAGCCACATCCGTTGTTAATATCACTGTATTCTCATCAATGACTGCTCCGGGGTTAGCGGCCTTTAATTTTCTTATTTGCTCTTCGGCATCGGCAACTTCGGTGTTGTATTCATCTATTTGCAACGGCAAAGAACTCGTAACATGATATGCAATCAGGTAGAACACACCCCAAATTATACTTCCTATGAATAACCATTTCCACCATGGAGGCAAGTGATTATCCAATTCCCTTATGCCATCATAATTATGATCAAGCATGATGGTCTCCTCCTTCTCAACCGGAACATAGCCGTACAGTTTTTGATTTAATTTTGCCCACCAACTTGGTTCTTCCACATATTCTACGCCTGCCTTTCTGGCCCTTTCAAGTGCGGCATCTTTGGCCAAATAACGCAGCACCTGTAGCATGTACAACGCAACTGCGATAACCAGAAGGGCAACAACAAACATAAACCCGGCTGTTACATAAAAAAGCAGGATTGGATCTTCCCAAATCGACCCTTCATTTGTAGTACTTGATTGCGCAAAAGCTCCAATGGAGAATAGCATCATTGTAATTATTGCTTTTACTTTTTTCATAGCTCGTTAGAATTTAAGGCACCATTTCTGTCTGGGTTGATTCCGTCTTCAAATGGCTTGTTACTCATTTTAGTAATAAAGGTTTTGTCAGCCTTCAATACCCACCAGATTAGAATTAAAAAGAACAGAAAGAAGATGACAAAGGAAATAGTTGGCCAGATGGCGATATTGTCAATGTCTCTTAAAATATCTTTATACATAATTTTTCAAAGTTTATTTTTCAGCCACTTTATCCGCCTTAATATCTGTTCCCAGTCTTTGGAGATAAGCTATCAATGCTACGATCTCAGCCTCCTTCACAACTTCATAGCCTTCCATCCCAAGATTTTCAGAAATACGAGCTGCTTGTTTATCCAACTCTTCATTGGCTATCTCTTCGTATCCTTCCTCATAGGGAACCCCAACCGTTCTTAGCGCAGCAATCATTTTCGGTGTCAATCCCTTATCAATCATTTGTTCATACAACCATGGGTATGCCGGCATAATTGATCCATTGGAGACATCACCCGGTGTAAGCATATGACGATAGTGCCAACTGTCAGCATACTTGGCTCCTACCCGTTGCAAATCCGGACCAGTTCGCTTGGATCCCCATAAGAATGGATGATCATATACGTATTCTCCGGCTTTGGAATACTCTCCGTTGGTAGGATCGTAGCGTTGCACTTCAGATCGGAACGGCCGCACCATCTGTGAGTGACATCCCACACAACCTTCTCTGATATAAATGTCTCGCCCATGCAACTCCAACGGGGTGTAAGGTTTTACACTGGCAATCGTAGGTACGTTGGACTTGATAAGAAAAGTAGGCACCATCTCAATGGCTCCACCAATTAAAATTGCCACCAGAGCAAGTACTGTAAACACTACAGGTTTACCTTCCAACACATGATGCCAATGGCCTCCGCTACTAGCCGTTTTTACCATTGGTGCTACCTCGGCCTCTTCATTGGCTACGAATTTACCAGCGTAGGCCGTTTTCATCAGGTTATAGGTCATAATGATGGCTCCTGTAAGGTATAGCGTCCCACCAACCGCACGTAGCATATACATGGGAAGGATTTGCGTTGTGGTTTCTAAAAAGTTCTGATACTGAAGAAACCCGTCAGCAGTAAACTCTTTCCACATCAAGCTTTGCACCACTCCTGCTATATAAAGTGGTAATGCATAGAACATGATTCCAAGTGTGCCAATCCAAAAATGGAGATTAGCCAGCTTGGTTGAATATAGTTTTGTTCCCCACATCCGAGGGATAATCCAATATAACATTCCAAAAGTCAGGAAGCCATTCCAACCCAAGCCACCTACGTGAACGTGAGCGATAATCCAATCAGTAAAGTGAGCGATGGCATTTACATTCTTTAATGAAAGAAGTGGTCCTTCCAGAGTGGCCATACCGTAAGCAGTTACAGCAACTACCATAAATTTTAAAACAGGATCTTCACGCACACGATCCCAGGCTCCTCTCAACGTAAGCAAACCATTGAGCATACCTCCCCATGAAGGAGCAATCAACATAATAGAGAACACTACCCCCAGAGACTGTGCCCAATCAGGAAGCGCAGTATACAACAAGTGATGAGGTCCGGCCCAGATATAAATAAAAATCAATGACCAAAAGTGAACGATAGATAACCGATAGGAATAGACAGGACGATTAGCCGCCTTAGGGAGAAAGTAATACATCAACCCAAGAAAAGGGGTGGTTAGAAAAAACGCTACAGCATTGTGGCCATACCACCATTGCACCAGTGCATCCTGAACACCTGCATACCAGGAATAACTCTTGAAAAACGTCACTGGTATCTCAAACGAGTTGACAATATGAAGCACAGCAACTGTAACAAAAGTGGCGATGTAAAACCAAATCGCCACGTACATGTGCTTCTCTCTCCTTTTCAGGATGGTCCCAATCATATTCCACCCGAAGACAACCCAGATTACAGTAATGGCTATATCGATTGGCCATTCCAACTCTGCATACTCCTTGGAGGTAGTCATACCTAGGGGCAAAGTGATAGCAGCAGCCAGAATTATTAATTGCCATCCCCAAAAGTGAATCCAGCTCAACAGGTCACTGAACATTCTGGTTTTGAGCAGCCTTTGCATACTATAGTATACTCCGACAAACATGGCGTTGCCCACAAATGCAAAAATGATTGCATTGGTATGCAGGGGTCTAATTCTTCCGAACGAAGTGTATTGTAAGTCAAAATTCGCGATCGGGTAAAACAATTGTATGGCGGCTAATAGACCAACACTCATTCCTACAAGTCCAAAAGTGACTGTAGCAATGATAAAAGCCTTTACAATCTTGTTGTCATAATTAATTTTTTCCAATTCCATAGAAAGGGCGATTTATGCGTTTTTCAGGCATAAAAGTAGAGTCAGACGCTTTCTCTAAATATGATCGTCCTTAGCGGAAAACATGATTTTGGTCAGGATTAAAATAGACCTTTAGGTAAGTGGCAACCTCAAAAGCCTTAAGGTTAGATCAAAATAGCCCGATTTATCGGCATGCTTATTGTCTTGACTATTCTTAGTTTTGTAACTGAAATCCTAAAAAGTACAATCATGAAAAAAGCTGCTCTTTTTATTGCTCTGGTGACATTCTCTGTAGGTGTATTCGCTCAAAACGCTAATGATAAGAGAGGGTTTAAAGGAGTGGTAAATGCCTCTTCAAAACAGACTATTCGGCCAGAAGGCAAGGAGAATTCCTCTGTAAACGTAACCATTGAATTTACTGGCAGATCCATCGTGGTTGAAGGTGATACCTATGAAATTGTAAAAAAAGCATTTGACGGAAAAAAAACTACCGTATTTACCTGTAGTAAACGAAGAGGAACGTTCGACATTTCCTATACTGCCGGAGAATCTATTCAAGTAGTGGACACCAGTAACAAGGATATTGTTACAGTGTATCAAAACCTAAAAGAGTAATAAATAAATCAAGCCAACACCTGATTGATAAGGGCTACTGTAAATATGCTCAGTAAAAACCAACCAATAAACCCTTCAATAATACATAGGTAGCGGGCAAATCCTTTTGTAGGAATACTACCAAAGCCCAGTGTAACAAAACTATTGATACTTAAGGTTATTGCATTTATCAAAGTCAATAATACAGATCCAAAAACCACTAGCAACGGAGCTACATTACCCTTCTTTCTTTTTTGAAGAAATTGTTCATAACTAATGAGCAACCTATTGGTACTCTCTGTATCCCACTCCGAAGGAAAAAAGAGATAAAGCAGCGCAAACATTACAATTACTATGAAGGACATAACTACAGCCAGCGCTGGGTCAGTTCCATGATTGGTATAAATCTTCAATAATACATTAAGTTGCCAACGTAAAAAATTACCAAAGCTATTGTTGTCCTTAAAAACCTGCTTCAGCTTTCTTCCCTGCAATTGCTTCATCTCACTATAACATGCATTGGCCGACTCAATATCGCCTCTGGAAAGAAAAATAGTATGGAGCCCTTTATAAATATTAATCAGGTTGCTAAACTTGATTTCGTCACTCAACTCTTCAGTAGACTCACCAGCGTAGGTACCATACCTAAGCTTGTAACCGGCCAATTGTCTCCAATACAATTCATTCCAGGTTTCAGAAAAAAGAAATTTCTCGAAAGAAACATAACCCTCAAACTCATTACCCACCAAAAAGAATCGCTCCTCCGCCTTATTTTCAATAAAGTAAACGTTAACGGAAAATGTATTGTCGCGCAAATCCAGGTTGAGGTAATTCCCCTTGTTGAAATATACATTACTGGTGTTGTCTCCGTAAAATTTATTGCCTGTAAGGTATAAATCAGAAGAGGCGTTCTCTGTCAACTTATAGTTATTAAATTCCCCATACTCAGGGAAGTTAAAGTCAGAGTTCTCAATTAAAATGCCCAGCACATGGTTGTTGCCAATGGTAATCGACCCATTTACATAAATGCCCGATATAACAATCTCGCCTTTCTCTACGTCATTACTTTCAATAAAAACATCTCCAACGATACTATCCTTTTCAAGAAATACTTCATACCCTATCTTATTTCCTTTGATCTCCAACGCATTTAATTCGTTGCCTTGCAGCTCCAGGGAATTTGAAATGGCATTTCCATCCAAGGTGAGTGATTCAAATCGACTATTACTTATCCTGAGATTGTCGGTAAAACATTTCTCAAACGTCAGGCTTTTAATCACGAAGTTTTCAAGATCAAGATTCTTTTCAAAATGGCAATTACTAAAGAGTAGTCCTACGGGTAATTCGATGGACTCACCCTTTACTTTAGCTGGATAGGTCAATGAGATATATTCAAATAGACCTTTCCCAGATAGTTTTGTGAATTGAACTTGATAATTTTTGAATTCTAATTCTTCAGAATCTGAATTATTTAGCGCATAATCCAGTACATCTACGATATCAATGATTCTCCGCGTGGGTTCCTGCGCAATGCCACAAAAAGACACTAAAAATAACGCTGCCCAAAACACAAAAAGCCTCTTGGTACTTTTATTCACCGGAAGACGTACGCCTTTTATCATTTTGATTATCTGACGTTGAAAATAAACATACGATTGCCTAAAACCTAACTAGAGGTTTGTAATCAGTTATACACCCTATGGGATGGCAGACGCCCATGAAAATCCAGAAAAGAGCTCCAAACTTTTTCAGGCACTTCTACATGCGGGTAATGCCCTGCATCATCCAGCAAAACCACATCGGGATTGGGCACCAGTTCCTTATAATAATTGGCCATATGCAAGCCCGATACCGGATCAAGGACTCCGTTGATCAATCGAATAGGTATCCTGCTATATTCGAGAGGAGACA
The DNA here is from genome assembly GCA_039971015.1 of Cyclobacteriaceae bacterium. Lineage (GTDB taxonomy): Bacteria > Bacteroidota > Bacteroidia > Cytophagales > Cyclobacteriaceae > ELB16-189. The sequence continues at coordinate 55,952 of JBDVKV010000008.1, read as the reverse complement.
CCCACCTATCCCTATATTGCCATCTTTCATTCATGTATCGAATAAGGCGAGGCAACATTTGCACCCCACCGTTCTCAATAAGCAATTGCCAGGAGTCTCTCACAAATGTTTCATCCGGTGGATGCTGCTTACTAAAAATATTTCTCATGTTTCTCCGAAAGGTTCTTTCAGTGCTCAATTTCGCTACCAAAGAACCTAGCGGGGAGATCAGCAACTTTTGAATAAATCGCGGGCGATGTTCTTCAGGGAAGATTCCTCCATTTAAAAATACACAAGACAGCCACTTTACATGCGACTTATTCTCCATCTCTCTGGCCAATAATTCTTGAGCAACCGTATCTCCAATGTCGTGAGCCAGAATATGCGCTCTATAAATCCCACGATCCATTGCCAATGCCTCAACAATATCTGCCTGTAAAGCAATAGACACATCCTGATTGGGCTTATCTGATCTACCCAATCCTACAAGGTCATGAGCAAGTACATTAAATCGATCGGTTAATCGATCCCATAGTGGCGCAAAGTCCCATGAAGAAGTAGGGAATCCGTGAATACAAACAAGTGCCTCCCCCTTTCCTTCATGCCGGTAAAAAACATTAACACCAGCTGTAACTAACCGTTCTCCGCCACTATACCATTCTTCTGATGTCATCAATTTATTAACCTGATTAAAGTGTTTCTTTTGATATCCAGTTATCTATTTTTTCCTCTAGCAATACAAGAGGTAAACTTCCAGAGTTGAGAACCTGATTATGAAATTCCTTCACATCAAAAACGTCTCCCAATGCCTCCTCCGCTTTGGTTCGCAATTCTCGAATTTTAAGCTGTCCCAGTTTATATGACAATGCCTGCGCTGGTGTAGCCATATACCTTTCTATCTCCGCAGTGATAGAAGCTTCAGAATCAGCCTCATTCTCCAATGAATACTGAATGGCTTGTTCTCTTGTCCACCCTTTGCCATGTATACCCGTATCTACCACCAACCGGATAGCACGATGCATTTCCATACTCAACATTCCAAAATACTGATAAGGGTCCTCGTACAATCCTAATTCCTCCCCTAACGATTCAGCATACAATGCCCAACCCTCTACAAACACGCCCATGCTTTCAGGGTGAAGGAACTCAGGTAAGTTTTCATTCTCCTGTTGCAACGACAGCTGATAGTGATGACCGGGGACAGCCTCGTGTAGGAAAAGTGCCTCGGCTGTGTACTTATTATAAGACTTTACGTCAGGGATTGGAATGTAGAACACGCCCGCCCTCGAAGCATCTTTGGTGCCCGGTACATATTCCGCACTCGCTGACGCTTCACGAAAAGCTTCTGTTCTTCTTACCTCAAAGCTTGCCTTTGGTTTGATACCAAAAACCTCGGACAATCTTTTACTCATTCTTGCGTGTATATCGTTGAAATTGGCAATGACTTGATCAGGCTCAGTGAAAGGCATTTGCTCTTTATTGTTTCTCACGTATTCAAAAAATGCTTTTAAATCACCTTTAAAACCAATTTGATTCTTTACTTTTTCCATTTCACTTAAAATGCGCGCAACTTCACTTTTCCCCAACTCGTGAATTTCATCCGCACTCATTAATGTAGTTGTACTTTGACGCACCAGGTAATTATAGGTCTCAGGTCCATTTGGCAATGCATTAATACCTGAAGTTTCGCGACCTGCTGAAAGATAGGTGCCTTTCAAAAAGTCCTGTAACTCCTTGTATTTAGGTTTTACTTTGTCATAAATCATTTCTGCATAGGCCCGTGTCAACCGAAGTCGATCCTCTGGAGAGAAACTCGTAGGCATATTTGTAATAGGTCCATAAAAAAGATGCTCAGTGTTGGGCGCAGTAATAAACTCATCCAATTGAGGAATCATCTTTACGATTAGCGATTTAGGCAAAACCACTCCCTGATCAATCCCCTCCCTCATGTTATCCATACAGGTATCCAGAAATACCAAATAATCATCTACCCGCTTCAACCAATTTTCATAGTCCTCAACCGTATTAAAAGGCTGAACACTTCGGCCTGCCGCCAATTGAGAGAAGTACAGATGCAGCGAGGTGATCTGCCCTAATGGCATCAACTCAAAGCTGGGTATATCATACATGGGCGAAGCGATAGTTACTATCTTATTGTTCAACCCTTCCAGCTTAATATTACAATCCCACTGCATCACCCGTAAGCTCAACCACTGAGCTGGTGATACCATTGAAGAATCATACCTATCGATAATTTGAAGAAAGCGGGTATAATTTTCTTTTAGATCCTCCTGATAGGCATCGGAGACATAGTTGGCAACACGGTCATTGTATTGATTTTCACCGGCCTTGGTCGCTTCTATGGGGTTAATCCTCAGCTTAAAATCATAGTAGGCGCTAAACAAACTATCCACCGAAGCCATATGATCTTCTTTGGTCGGCTGATTGTTGCAACCAACCAATACTATCACTAGCATGAACGGGATTACTCCAGCGAATACTTTCATGGTTTTTTCTTTAAAAGTAAAATTATTGAATTTATAAAAAGACTGAAATTAACATTGGGATGAGTGGCTTAATAGAAGTGGCCAAAATCCCATTGCACATTTACACATAATAAAAGTGAGTCAGACTGATGCCTGACTCACTTTTGATTCGCAATAGCCTATGGTATAATCACTGGCCCTATGTTATTGTTTTGTAATTTTTTAACAAAGGTCACAAAATCCTCTTTCATTAACTTATTATAAGCTGCCTCTTGCGCATTCAAATCATTCTTCAGCACCTCATACACTTCGTTGTGTGGGTCTGAGGGTTTGAAATCTGCAGTAGCGGCTGTGTTGGTAAGGTAGTCCATCTTCTCCCCAATCTTGGCCGGCCAGCGCACTATATCTTGCCCGGTACCTGTCACTCTCAATTGCACCATATTGCCTTCCAGCTTGGTAAGCTTTTCATTCATATCCATGATTTCCTTCGTCATCTTATCATCCCCTTTTGCCTTTAGGGATTCAACAAGATCAAGCAATTGCCTGCGGGCCAATTCAATCGCATTCACCATCTCGGCCAACTTGTTCATTTCCTTTCTTGCTTTCAGAATAAAATCAGTCTGAGCTTTAATATCTTCCATCGTACCCTCTGAATGGGGGTCTTTTAAAACTTTGATGGAAGATTTTAAACTCTGCCCTCCTGCCACCAAATGTACGGTATAAGTCCCGGGAGGCACCAAGTAGGTATGAGGTGCAAAATTTGGATTTTTCCGTGTTCTGTTTTCCGACATTGGAAACCATGGGGCAGCTTCCGGGGTAGTTCTGAATACAACCTCAGTGGTTGGATTGCTTCTCAAATCCCACCATACCCTGTTGATACCAGGTTTCGCTTTATTATCTATCGTACGCACTGTATCACCAGCCTCATTTACAAAATGAATTTTTACACTGTCCATCTCACTGGCCGACCAGTAATTGATAGAACCTCCATAAGGCGGATCTTGTCCCGAGGAGGCTTCTGGGAAAAACTGCATTGTACTGGTAATACCTTGGAATCGATAGGTATCGTGGGGATTAAATAGGGCCAACTTTGTTTTTACATCCTGTGGCATTTGCTGCAAAGGAGAAATATCATCCAAAATCCAAATCCCTCTTCCATAAGTACCGACAACAAGATCATTAAAATGCTCCTGTATATCCATCCAATACATTGGAGAGTGCGGTAAGTTGTTCATAAAGGTTTGCCAATTCTCTCCGTCATCAAAAGAGATATACAGTTTAGTCTCTGTTCCTAAAAACAGTAACCCTTTTCTTACTGGATCTTCCTTGACATGACGGGCATAATTTAGATTACCAGCATCTACTCCTTTTGTAATCTTCTTCCAGCTCTTTCCAAAGTTCTCCGTCTTGTATACGAAAGGCTGAAAGTTACCTACTTCATGCAAATCTACAGTCAGATAGGCTTTTCCTTCACTCCATTTGGAAGCGTCAATATTTCTCACAGTTCCATTGGGTGGCAACTCGGGTATATTTTTAGTAACATTAGTCCAGGTGTTACCACCATCCTGGCTCACCTGCACTTGTCCATCATTAGTACCTGCCCAAAAGACACCTTTCTTAATAGGTGATTCCTCAAAGGCATAAATCACATTGGCATACTCCACACCAATATTATCAGGCGTTAAACCACCAGATTTGGTTTGTTTGCTCTTGTCGTTTAAAGTAAGATCAGGACTAATCACTTCCCACGTTTGGCCACCATTCGTTGTACGGTGCACCACCTGGCTGGTCACATAAATCGTATTGTTATCATGAGGCGAAATCAACAATGGAAATGTCCATTGAAATCTGTATTTCACCTGATCTGCAGGATGTCCCGTAGTCAACTCCGGCCAAACCTCTACATGACGAAATTGCCTCGTCTTTTCATTGAACCGTGTCACTACTCCACCCAATGCGCCATAACCAGATGCACTAGACCATACAATATCGGAATCTTTAGGATCTGGCGTTGCAAAACCACTTTCTCCACCCCCTACATCATGCCACATGCCTGTTGCAATTACTCCCGCTCCAAAAAAACCATTGATCCTGGAACGACTTGGCCCGCGCATGGCAGGTCCATCCTGGCGGTTGGTAAGTACATTGTAAGGAACTGCATTATCTGTGGTGACATGGTACAACTGGGCCACCGGCAATTGAATGCGCATCCAGGTCTTTGTTCTGTTTTTAGAAATAGAAACCCCACCGTCACCTGCCACGATCATACGATCTGCATTGGTTGGATCTATCCACATATCATGATGATCCCAGTTGGGCTGCGCTGCAAAATTGATGGGCTCCAAAGTTTTACCACCATCAATGCTATTAAAGAAAGAAAAGGAGATAAAATAAATTTCATTGTCATTATCAGGAGAAACTGCACTTCTCGTATAATAAGCCTGGCGTCCAGTCATGTTGCGGTCATGACTCATCAGCTTCCAGGTTTTTCCTTTGTCATCAGAGCGCCACAACTCACCACTTTCAGGTGTTCCACCTATTGACTCCACACCATCTCCGGTTTCAATTAATGCATACACCCTGTCAGGATTGGCAGGTGTCATTGACAATGCAATTTTTCCTACAGGCTGTTCTGGCAGTCCACTGCCTTTTAATCGTGCCCATGTTTCTCCACCATCTTTTGACATATGTATACCACTACCGGGCCCTCCACTGGTTCTGTTCCAGGTGCGAAGGGAGAGTTGCCACATGCCAGCAAATAAAATGCGTGGGTTAGAAGGATCGATTACTATATCCGATGTTCCCGTATTTTCATCTACAAACAACACATGTTTCCAGGTTTTTCCTCCATCGGTAGTTTTATGAACCCCACGTTCTCTTTGAGGTGCGTAGGCATGACCTAAGGCTCCCACATAAACTATATTAGGATCATTCGGATCAACAACTATTCTTGAAATCCTTCCAGTGTTATCCAGTCCAACGTGTGTCCATGTTTCCCCCGCATCCGTTGACTTCCATATACCATTTCCAATGGAAACATTGGAACGAATAAAAGGCTCACCGGTACCAGCATAAATTACCTGATCGTCTGATGGCGCTACAGCAAGTGCGCCTATTGCATGTACAGGCTTGTCATCAAATATTGGTTTCCAGTTCAAACCTCCATCTTCCGTTTTCCAGATACCACCGGAAGCAGCTCCGGCATAGTAAACCAAGTCATTACCAGGCACTCCAACAGCACACGTCACCCTGTTACCTACCGGGCCTATGTGCCTGAATTGTAATTGTGATGTTTGTTCTTTGGTGAGTGTTTGCCCAATTAGGGGTTGACAGATCAAAACAAGCAGCAACTGTACAAGCAGACACCTGATTGAGTGTAGTATTGTTAAATTCATAAGCAATGTATTTTTGAGTTGTGAAGTAATTGAAATATAGCTAAACTAAGTTTGATAAAGAAGTATGAAATAAGATACTGCTTGCGTACTAGAAAAATGAGTATGACCGTTATTGAACACAAACCAAAGGATTGACCTATATGTTTGATTGCATTGTTATCGGCAAAGGGCTCATTGGTTCATCTGCAGCCAAATACCTTAAAGGTAACCTTGAGCAAGTGGCGATCATTGGGCCTGATGAACCCCTGCATGATTTAGAAAAGGCGCAGGTTTTTGCCAGTCATTACGACCAATCGAGAGTGCAACGTATCATTGGGGTTGATCCGGTATGGACGCAATTGAATAAGCAATCTGCAGCACATTATCCAAAGCTTGAATCTGATAGTGGCATCTCATTTCACACTTCCGAAGGATGTCTTTACGTATCTCCTTACGGGAGGGATGAATATTTAAAAAATGTGCCTAATCAAGCCGATCAATTTCGATTACCTTATCAGTTTTTTGAAAACGAATCCATTCTTTACAAAACATTTCCTGACTACACCTTTCCTATCGGTTCGTTTGGAATGCTGGAACCCTCCCCCGCTGGGCATATAAACCCATTAAAGTTGATACAGGCACAACTCAAAGTTTTTCAAAAAAATGAAGGAAAGATTTACAACGACACAGTAGTTGAGCTCCATCAACACAATAATTCTTTTAGCTTAAACACTTTAACTGGCCAAACCTATTCAGCAAAGAAAGTTTTGGTCACTGCAGGTGCCTTCTCCAATTTCTTTGGACTGTTGCCACAACCATTGGATTTAGAATTAGAAAGTGAAACGGTATTGATGGCTGAGGTAAGTGAAAATGAAGCCAAGCGATTATCCCAGCTCCCCTCGTTACTTTATGAACTGGATACAGAAGCGGTAGAAGGCATCTATCTGGTACAACCTGTACAGTATCCTGATGGCCGATACTATCTAAAAATGGGATGCAATCTATCTGCAGATCTCCCATTCCAAAATTTAGAACAAATACAAGAGTGGTTCCGCAATGGCGACACCACCACCAATGAAAAAGTTTTGCGCAAAGCACTAAACACCTTAATGCCTGATTTAAATGTCATTGGGTATGGCACGAAAAAATGTATTGTCAGCAGAACCCAACATGGCCAATGCTACATCGGGTCAACAGCGAAAAAAAATCTTTATGTTGCCGCTGGCGGAAATGGTTACTCCGCCATGTGCTCTGACGAGCTGGGTAGGATTGCCTCACATTATACCGTTCATGAAAATATTCCATCAGATTATCCATCTGCATCGTTTCAACCTGTTGTCGTTTAGTTAAGTTTTAATTTCAAGGTCGTTTCGCGAAAACCAACGTGCTATATTTGTGTTAATATTACTATGGCACTTGTTATTATTAATCCCAAAGGAGTAGAGCCGTGGATCAACGCTTTAAAAGAAGTTGATCCCAGTCTTGACATACGCACTTTTCCAAATGACTCTCATCGGGAAGAAATAAGTTTTGTACTTACCTGGAGGCACCCTTATGGGATTTTTAAAGACTACCCCAATCTAAAATGCATTTCCTCTATGGGGGCTGGTGTAGATCACTTGCTCCGTGACCCGGATTTACCCAAACAAGTTTCAATTGTCAGGTTAGTAGATCCGTATTTGGCACAGGATATGGCAGAGTTTGTTTTGGCGCTGATTATGAATCACCTCCGTGACCTCAATGCCTTCAAAATAAAACAAACAGAAGCCATCTGGAAACCTGCTGAATATCTAAGAATCAAAGATGTGAAGGTGGGAATTATGGGTATGGGTGCCATCGGAATGAGGGTTGCTACTGAATTGCAAAAAACAGGATTCAATGTTATCGGTTGGGCACGTACCAATAAAGAGATATCAGGAATAACCGTTTATGCTGGCGAAAAAGAATTTCCGGAATTCTTAAGCAAATCAGATATTTTGGTTTCTATCCTACCACTTACACCACAAACGAAAGGCATACTGAACAAAAAGAACCTACAACTATTACCCAAAAATGCCTTCATAATTAATGTGGGACGTGGTGAGCAAATTGTTGATGAGGATTTGGTTACCCTTATTTCCGAAGGGCACTTGTCCGGTGCCAGTCTTGATGTCTTTTCAAAAGAACCCCTACCAAAAAGCAGTATCCTATGGAAACAGCCCAGGGTCAACATAACTCCACACATTGCCAGTCTTACCAATCCTACCTCGGTAGCACCACAGATTGTTGAAAATTATTACAGAATGAAAGAGGGGAAACCGTTGTTGAATACTGTGTCTAGAGAAAAGGGGTATTAGATAAAAAATAGCACTTATTTTTTCTTATTGCTTTTCTTCTTGTCATCAAAGAGCATTCTTACAGATGGACCGTAAGTATCATCATATTGTCCGCTTTTCATGCTCCATATAAACCCACCAAGAAATAACAGTGCGATGGTGAGGCTGATGCAGATCAAAAGAATTATAATATTCATGACAATTTACTTTTGGCAATCATATTGACCATGAAGGTAGTGAATACTACTACTGAAATACTACTGATGGGCATTAGAATTGCAGCTACCAAAGGAGTTAAATGTCCTGTAACTGCAAAACTTAAACCCAACACATTGTAAAGCAAAGAAATACCAAGGCTGATTTTCAAAACTGTCAGAGCTGATTTTGACAAATCGAGAAACACATCCAATTTTTCCAACTGAGGTCCGTTCAAAATACCATCGCATGAAGGAGTAAAAACTCCCGTGTCGTCTGCCAATGCAAGACCAACGTCACTTTGCTTTAACGCTCCGGAATCATTCAGTCCATCTCCTAACATCATTACTTTATTCCCTTTGGCTTGCAATTCGGAAACGTATTGCAATTTATCGTGTGGAGTTTGAGAAAACTTCAACAGTGTGTTTTCACTAAAAACTGCTTGCATTCGCTCTCGCTCTCCTGCACCATCTCCAGAAAGCAAGGCCTTCACTTTTGTCCCGAGGCTGGAAATCAATTTTTTAATACCTGGTCGAATTGAAGTACCGATTTCAAAATAACCATTTTGATTATCCTTGATTGCAACATAAACTCTTGTTCTGACATCTGGCCCATCCTCCGTTGCACCCACAAATGATGCGGACCCCATTTTAATGGATATGTCATTTATTCTGCCAGACACTCCCTTTCCAGGAAACTCTTCGTATTCATCCAGCCGACTGATCGTTTCTCCTTTAATACTCTTGGTTATCAGTATACTCAATGGGTGGGTAGAGGATGATGCTACTGTTTTTACAAGGACTAACTCACCTTCAGTAATGCTACCTGTCCAAACAACACGATTCGATCCATGAGTAATTGTCCCTGTCTTATCAAAAACAATTGCATCAACACTTGCCATGGTTTCCACTACATCTGCATTCTTCAAATACAGACCATGATTACCAAATACACGAAGCATACTACCATATGTAAATGGAGCCGCCAAAGCCAAAGCACACGGACATGCTACCATAAGCACCGCAGTAACAATTAACCATACACGGCTTGCATCAGCCCAATACCAGTATAATCCTGTGGCCAGCGCCAAACCCAAAACAGACCATGTGAAAACTTTGGCTACCCTATCCATAAGAGTTTGATAAGATTTGTTTTCAGGTTTACTGAAAACATCATTGTTCCATAAGCTGGTCAAATGACTTTGCGAAGTTTTTTTGGTGATTGTTAAAATTGCAGGCTGCCCTACAATTCTTCCACCTGCATACACCAATTCTCCTGCCTTTACTTTTACTGGGTTAGCTTCCCCTGTAACAAAACTATAATCGATATACGCTGTGTCATTTATCAACAGACTATCAGCAGGCACTATCTCTTTGTTTCGTATGCGAATATGATCCCCTTTTTCTAATTGATGAACTACACAAGCCTTCCAATCATCATTTTCCTTGCGGTAAACTGCCAATGGAAAATAAGATTTATAATCCCGATCAAATGCCAGGCTTTCGTAGGTTTTGTTCTGAAACCAGCGACCAATAAGCAAAAAGAAAACCAAGCCTGCCAAAGAATCCATATAACCCGGACCCGACTGTGATAGTATATCACTTGCACTTCTTATAAAAAGAACGGATATACCAATTGCAATGGGTACATCCAGATTAATTTGCTGTTGCTTGAAACTCTTCCACGCTGAAATGAAATAATCTTTCCCGCTATAAAAAATAACAGGAAGAGCCAGCACAATATTCAAATAGGAGAACAATTCGCGTAAACTCTTATCAGCATGGTCAATTCCAAAATATTCAGGAAAACTGAGAAGCATAATGTTTCCAAAACAAAATCCCGCAATTGCCAGCTGAACTATGAGTTGCTTATCATAATTTTTATTTGATGCGACTTTTTCTGAATCAAGGCTTATGAGTGGCTTATATCCCGTAGAAGCGATCAAAGCAGCTACTTTACTCAAGCTTATTTCTGATGCATTAAAATCTATCAAAACAGTTTTCTTTGCAAAATTAACCTCTGATTTCAGCACCCCGCTATGGAGTCTGTTGAGATTCTCTAGAAGCCAAATACAAGAAATACAATGGATAGCAGGCACGTAAAATTGTACCCGACTTATTCCATTAATTTCAAAAAGAAGAAGTTTAGCGGATATATCAGGATTATCCAGATAGGCATACGTCTCATCATCGTCCTCTAACCTAACCCCGGGGTTAGATTCAAAATCATAGTACTCGCACAGGTTGTTTTCATTGAGTATTTCATACACAGTTTTACAGCCATAGCAGCAGAAAGATTTGTCATCAGCTAAAAAATCACCCTCCTTACATGGTTGGCCACAATGAAAACAAGCAACACCTTGTTGCTTGTTGACCTTGTCTTCTGTTACGAGTTGACCCGACTGCATAAAATATCAACTAACTTTGGTTAACCTCAGGTAGTCTTCCAGGTCCAGATAGGACATTCAATATGGTTCACTACATCCTCAGCAATACTTCCACTCATAAGGTGATTTAATCCCTTGCGACCATGAGTAGCCATTGCCACCATATCTCCATTCACTTCTTTTATAAAATTAGCAACGCCTAATTCTTCATTAAGATCATTATAAACGTTGAGTGTATAATCTTTTAGCATAAAACGTTTGGCAAAGTCTTTCATCTGCTGACGTGTTACCACATCAGTTCTGAAATTTGCCGGAGTGTTGATATTCACGATATGTAATTTAGCCTTAAAGAAAGACTGCAAAGCTTTTACACGCATTGTCAACTCCTCTTCATCATCGTGTAGCGTGCTGGGGAAGACGATATTTTTAATAGAAGATGCCTTCACTGATTTTTTAATAGAAATCACCGGCACAGGAGACCAGCGTACAATTTTTTCAGTGTTGGATCCTACAAAGAATTCCTTTAAACCAGAAGCCCCTTTGGTTCCCATCACAATCAGATCAACTTTCTTCTTATCTACAAAATGACTAATAGTAGGTGTAGGCGCTCCGAATTCCACGAAAGTAGAAACCTTGGGACCATCCTTCGCCCACTTTGTTTTCATCTTAGTAAAATCCTTATTTGCACGCTCTTTCATCTCATTCAAAAATGTATCTTCAAAAGAAAACGTGGGCATCATTACATTTTCATGTATAACAGGGAGCTCCACTACGTTTAGCAATAGCACTTCACCCTTGCTCTGATTAGCAACTTCAACTGCAAACTTGAATGCCTGCACCGCAGAATCAGAAAAATCGCATGGAACTAATATCTTTTTCATCTTATTGTCTTTTGATTTTACTTTGATTGTAGTCAAAAGTAGGCCGAACCCTTAATATTCCCGATGATTGCAATCAACGAAAAACATGATTGATGTCATATTTAGCAATTCCAAATGCCTAAAGATCAGGGCAATAGGATACCTACTCCAAAGAGGATTACGAAAAGTAGTGTAGAGAGGGCCATTTGCTTTAAATAAGGATCCAATTCACTGGATGGTCTTTTAGAAACCGACACCCCATTCTGCAAGAAAAACGGAACCGTAACCAAAAATAGCAACTGCGATATTGTTGAATAGTTGATCATCGTAAAAACGACAGCGCTCAATAACCCTCCAGAGATCAATAACCAATGGTAAGTGATCGCCTTATTTCTTCCGATTCTTACAGGCAAAGAGTATTTACCCGCCTTCTTGTCAGATTCTATATCCCGAATGTTATTAATATTCAACACACCCATCGAAAAGAATCCGCAACTCATCGCTGGAAGCAAATGATCCCATGCTATTGATTTGGTAAACAAATACAAGGAGCCCATTACACCTACAATTCCAAAAAAAAGAAGAACAGAAAAATCTCCCATGCCAACATAACCATAGGGCTTCCTTCCAACCGTATACGCTATAGCCGCCAAAATACTCAAGATGCCCAGTCCAAAGAAAAACAAAATTGCCTCCAGGTTGCCACCAAGAGATACTTTCAATAACCACACACCACTGATAAGGCAAAGCACCACAAAAATAATCAATGCCTTTTTCATGGATTCCTTGGTGATATCGCCAGACTGAACAGCCCGCGAGGGACCTACTCTTCCATCATGATCTGCTCCATGGATGGAATCCCCATAGTCATTGGCCAGGTTAGAAAGAATTTGAAGCAACACTGTGGTGCTTGCACAGAGTAAAAAAATGTCCCATTGAAAAGCACCCACCGATGCAGCCAAAAAAGCACCCATACCAATGCACGACAATGCCAATGGCAAAGTACGTGGTCTAAATGCAGCTATCCAGGCTTTTGTTTGCATTCACCAAATTTAACACATCATTGGCTATTCATCACGGAGCAATGAAAGAATTTCTTCGTCCAGTGGATTTACTTTGGCCGGAAAAAAGCCTACCACTTCCCCTTCCTTATTGATTACATACTTATTGAAATTCCAGGATGGAGATTTTCCTGACTTGGCCTCCAGCCATCGGTATAGCGGATGTTTATCTTTTCCTTTCACAGATATTTTTTCGAACATCTGAAACTCCACCCCATAATTCTTCTCGCAGAAAGCAGCTATTTCTTCGTTGCTTCCAGGCTCTTGCCATAAAAAATTGTTCGCTGGAAAGCCCAATATTTCTACTTTATCTCCGAACTGATCATTGAGCTTTTCCAAATCAGCATATTGATAGGTATATCCGCACTTGGAAGCAGTGTTAACCACAAGTACATTCTTGCCCTTGTATTTTGAAAAGTCGATCTCTTCACCACTTAGTGAATTTATTTTGAAATCGTAAAAAGACCCAGATCCATCCTGAGCAGAAACATCGGAACCAAATAATGATGATAGCATGAATACAGATATTAAGACCAAAATACCAAGTGAAACCAATAATAACTTAAACATTCAATTGCGTTCAAAGTTTCAACATCACATCGAAATAAATAGAACTTACATTCTCTCAGGAACTCTTACTCCCAATAGTCCCATCGCTTTACTGAGCACTTTACCCACCTCTTCCGATATAGCAACCCTTAAACTCAGTTTTTGTTCGTTACTCTCAGAAAAAATTGGAATAGATTGATAAAATTGGTTGTATTCTTTTGCCAGATCATAAGCATAATTGGCGATAATCGATGGGGAATAACTTTTAGCAGCATCCTGAAGCCTATCAGGGTACATAGCCAGCAAACTGATTAGCTTTTGTTCATGAGGAAGAAGAGCATCAATATTGGCCAACTCTTCTTTCGATTTCATGGTAGCTGCTTTTCTTACAATTGAGCGAATCCTTGCGTGAGTGTATTGAATAAATGGCGCTGTATGTCCCTGCAACTGAATGGATTCATTCGGGTTGAACATCATCCTTTTCTTGGGGTCAACTTTTAATAGGTAAAACTTCAACGCACCAATTCCAATCATCTCGAAAAGATCTTGCGCCTCAGCGTCACTCATTTCATCAATCTTGCCTAACTCACGTGTTTGCTTTTCAGCCTCACCAATCATGTCAGCCATTAAGTCATCAGCATCCACTACAGTACCTTCGCGGGACTTCATTTTACCGGAAGGAAGATCAACCATACCATACGACAAGTGATAACATTCCTTGGCCCAGGCATATCCCAATTTGGCCAGAATCAAAAACAATACTTTGAAATGGTACTCCTGCTCATTCCCTACCGTATACACCTGCCGTGAAATTTTTGGAAAATCCCTAAACCGAAGCATTGCAGTACCGATATCCTGAGTCATATACACCGAAGTGCCATCCGACCTCAATAACACTTTCTCATCTAAACCATCTTCTTTAAGATCAACCCAGACAGATCCATCTTCTTTTTTAAAGAAAACACCCTGCTCAACTCCTTTCAATACCTCCTCTTTGCCTAACAAATAGGTCTCTGATTCAAAGTAAAGTTTATCGAAGTGAACACCCATCTGCTTGTACGTGGCCTCAAACCCATCGTACACCCAACCATTCATCGTTTTCCACAGCGAAACAGTTGCCTCATCCTTTTGCTCCCACTTTCGCAGCATATCCACTGCCATTTTCATAATTGGCGCTTCTTTCTCTGCTTGTTCTTTTGCTACTCCCTGAGCATTCAGATCTGCGACTTCTTTTTTATAGGCCTTATCAAACTCTACGTAGTATTTCCCAACCAGCTTATCGCCTTTTAACCCGCTGCTTTCAGGAGTTTCTCCATTACCGTATAATTTCCACGCGGCCATGGATTTGCATATGTGAATTCCTCGATCATTAATAATCTGTACCCGGTGAACCTTATATCCGCAAGCTTCATAAATAGAAGCAACACTCCAGCCCAAAAAATTATTTCTTAAATGACCTAAATGAAGGGGTTTGTTGGTATTAGGCGAAGAATACTCCACCATGATCTCCTGACCTGATGGCGGTACCACCCCATAATTATTTTCCGTTAGGATAGAATTAAAAACCTTTACCCATACTTTGTCATCGAGGACAAGGTTCAAAAAACCCTTTACTACATTATATCGAATGACAAGTGTGGTATTCTCCGTTAACCACTCTCCAATTACTTGTGCGGTTTCTTCAGGCTTCTTCTTTGAGATCCTTGTTAACGGAAAGCAAACCAGTGTATGCGAGCCTTCAAAATCAGGGCTTGTGGGTTGGAGTTGAATGCTGTCAGCGGAAGCATTGAAAAGCGAATTGATCGCTTGTTCTATTTTTAATTTTAACTCTTGATTTAAATTCATTTCTTAGCCGTAAAAATACGGAGATTCGCAGCGTTATAGGTCTCAATTGATATTGCACTCAACAATCAGACATTCTACTACATATCCAGTATGTAGGCAAAGATCAATGGTGCCACAATGGTGGCATCGCTTTCAATAATATACTTTGGCGTTTCAATACTTAGCTTACCCCATGTAATTTTTTCATTGGGGACAGCCCCTGAATAAGACCCATAACTTGTGGTAGAGTCACTGATCTGACAAAAGTAACTCCAGAAAGGAACACCGTCACGTTCCAAATCCTGATGCAACATAGGCACCACACAAATCGGGAAGTCACCCGCTATACCGCCACCAATTTGAAAAAATCCAATGCCATCTTTACCTGAATTCTCTGTGTACCAATCGGCCAACCACACCATGTACTCAATACCACTTTTCATGGTTGAGGCCTTTAATTCTCCAGTGAGGCAATATGACGCAAAAATATTTCCCATGGTAGAGTCTTCCCATCCGGGAACCACCATTGGCATATTCTTCTTGGCTGCCGCAATCATCCATGAGTTTTTAGGATCAATTTCATGGTATTGATCCAATTCACCGCTGTTCAGCAATCTGAACATGAATTCATGTGGAAACAGTCGCTCTCCTTTATCCTCGGCATCCTTCCACACTTTAAACAAGTGAGATTGTAGTTTTCTAAACGCCTCTTCTTCAGGAATACAGGTATCCGTAACCCTGTTCAAGTGATTCTGTAAAAGATCCCATTCTTGCTCAGGGGTTAGATCACGATA
This sequence comes from Cyclobacteriaceae bacterium, assembly GCA_039971015.1. Taxonomy (GTDB): domain Bacteria; phylum Bacteroidota; class Bacteroidia; order Cytophagales; family Cyclobacteriaceae; genus ELB16-189. The sequence continues at coordinate 40,129 of JBDVKV010000008.1, read as the reverse complement.
GTTGGGGATTCGTTTGTAGTGTGAATGCGCCACCAAATTCATGATGTCTTCCTCCAGATTCGCACCCGTACAAGAGATAATATGCACTTTATCCTGACGAATCATTTCTGCAAAGCTGATTCCCAGTTCACCCGTACTCATTGCTCCTGCCAGGGTCACCATCATTTTTTTTCCACTTTCTACATGTACCTTGTAGGCCTTTGCAGCGTCCACCAGGGCAGCAGCATTAAAGTGAAGGTAATTTTTTTCAATAAACTCGGAGATGGGTCGGTTTTTGCTCATCATCAATGGATTATATTAATTAGAGGCGAAATTAAGTAAAAACGAAGAGTATAGTCGGCTAATTTTTATCAAAAAAAGGCAAATAAAAACTAGTTTATGAAGTTACTATTTAGTCTTATTGCTGAACCTCTTTCCAAATTAATTTGATATTTAGCTGTAGTATGAATTTGAGTTTAAAATTCGCTGGGTTTACAATATTGGGGATCATCTTCTCCCTCCAATCCATCGCGCAAAATGATGACGAATTTTCACTGGTGCGGGAAGAAGACTCCATATACGTTTATGAAAGATGGATCATTTTTCCTGATTCAGAACCACCACAAGATGCCCGGGAAGTAAAGGGGGAATTCTACGTTAAAACAACCATCCAAAAAGCCTACAAACTGTTGAAGGATGAGGAGAAGATTATGGATTGGCAAAAACATGTCACGGAATTCAAGGTCTATCCTCTACCCGTTGATACAGCCTGGCGCGAATATTCTTACCACGACATTCCCTGGCCGGTAAGCGATCAGGATCATTTCCTCATCTATCGCATTGAAAAAAAAGAAAAGGACAAGATCTTTATCACTTTTGAAAGTACATATGATGATAACGTTTCCCCCGTACGCAGTGGCGTTACAAGAATGAACCTATTAGGTAGCTGGACCTTCCAAAAAATCTCTGATTCGAAAATTAAAGCTACCTATCGGATTATTTCTCAACCCAGTAGTATCCCAAGAATATTCACAGATCCTATTATCAGAAGAAATTTAATGTCAACGATAAAGGCTTACATCAAAATTCTGGAGGAGAAAAAATAATTACTCTGAGGGAACCGGTCTGGCCGCGATGTTTTTTGCAGTAGCTTCCAGTATTTCGAAAGCACTTTCAGCCATTCTGTTTTCCGTATCCAAAGTTGGGTTCACCTCCACAATTTCCCATGAACAAAGCTTCGGACTCATCGCCAACTCTTCATTGAGCAATTTTGCCTCCTCAACCGTAAGTCCATTGGGCACCGGTGTACCCGTGCCAGTAGAAAAACGCGAATCGATACTATCAACATCAAAAGAAACATAAATTAAATCGCAATGCTCTAGCATTTTGAGTGCTTCTTGAGCTGCACTTCGTGCACCCATTTTCTTTACCTCCTCTGTGGTAATAAAGCCCATCCCATACTTATTGATAAGGTAGTTCTCAGGTTTTTCCAAATCACGGACTGCTATGTACACAAAGTCCTCAGGGTAGGTTTTTGCACCAGGGATACCTACATTCTTAATTTGTTCCCAATATTCTACAGTCTCGTTCTTAGGATCATTGATTTTACATTCCAGGTTGTCAATGTCACATGCCATCGCCACTGGCATTCCATGCATATTTCCGGAAGGAGTAGTATAGGGAGTGTGGATATCCGCATGTGCATCAATCCAAATCACTCCCAATCTTTTCTTGGGATGTGCTTTTTTAATTCCGGCAATTGTACCGTATGCGGTAGAATGGTCTCCTGCTATAACAAATGGAAAGTGATCGTCCAGCAGTGTCTCATAGACTTCGAGGCAAACACGCTCCTCCATTATTAGTACCCCATCAATAAACTTTGCATGAGCATGCTCTGCACCATCAAAAAGAAGCTCATTGACATTTTCCACCTCAACGGAATCGTATTGTCTAAATAGGTCAGATTTAAGGTCCAGACTGGCAATTTTCATCGCCTCCACGCCAAGGCTCGCTCCACGCGTTCCAGCACCTATCTCCGACTTCACCTCGATGATTTTAATATCGTTCACTTTAGTAAAAATTAAATAATTGAAAAAACTGTTTCCTGCTGCTAAAAATTATCTCAAAAGCCTATCTTAGACTCTTCAGTAATCTGGCAAGGGATGGGTAATTTTAGCGCTACAGCAGGAAAATCGATCTGTCATACAGATTTATATTTCGAATTGTAAAGATGGCAAAATTATACCAATATTGCACCCTTTCTAAAACCCCTCTAGCGTGAAATGAAGAGCTATCGTGACCTTATCGAACAAACATTTGAATTCCCTCAAAAAGAGTTCAAAGTGTGGGAAAATGAGTTGCATTTCAATGATGTTCCTCTTATGGATATCATCAAAGAATATGGAACTCCATTAAAGCTTACTTACCTCCCAAGAATTAGCGAAAATATTCGTTTTGTTCAGGCCACATTCAATAACGCCATTGAAAAGTTTAAGTATAAGGGCAACTATACTTACTGCTACTGCTCCAAGTCATCCCACTTTTCGTTTGTGATGGAGGAGGCACTTAAAAATGATGTCCATTTGGAGACATCTTCAGGTTTTGATATTCCTATTATTCGCAGCCTATACGAACAGGGAAAAATCTCCAAAAAAACATTTATCCTCTGTAATGGGTTTAAGATGCCCCGGTATACCGATAACATTGTGGGTCTGCTCAATGAGGAATTCAATTGTATTCCCATCCTCGATACCATCAATGAAATTGATATTTACGAAGGAAAAGTAGATAAACCTTTTAAGGTAGGAATTAGAGTGGCCTCTGATGAAGAACCAAAATTTGAGTTCTATACTTCACGTTTAGGCGTGCGCTACAGCGACATTGTACCTTTGTACAGAGATAAAATACAAAATAGCAGCAAGGCTTCTTTGAAGATGCTGCATTTCTTCATCAACACCGGAATCAAAGACACTGCCTATTACTGGAGTGAGTTGAGTCGATTCATTTTTAAATATTGTGAATTGAAGAAAATGTGTGACTCTCTGGACTCCATCGATATAGGTGGTGGGTTTCCTATCAAGCAGTCGCTCACATTTCAATATGATTACAAGTACATGATTGAACAGATCGTGGAAAACATCAAATGGATTTGTGATAAAAACAATGTGCCGGTTCCTAACATCTTCACTGAATTTGGAAGCTACACCGTAGGCGAAAGTGGAGCCATACTTTATTCCGTAGTCGATCAAAAACTCCAAAATGATAAAGAGCTTTGGTATATGATCAATGGTTCTTTCATCACTCAGATGCCAGATGCCTGGGGCCTCAATCAAAAATATATTCTGCTTGCCATTAACAAATGGGATGACCCGTATCACAAAGTAAATATGGGTGGCCTCACCTGCGACAGTATGGATTACTATAACTCAGAAGCCCATACAGGTGAAGTTTTCTTACCGGTTATCAATGATGAAGAACCCCTCTACATGGGATTTTTTCATACTGGAGCATATCAGGATTCATTGGGAGGATATGGAGGAATCCAACATTGTTTAATTCCCGCGCCAAAACATGTCCTTATAAGCAGGAATGAAGATGGCGAAATCTCTACAAAACTTTTCGCGCCCGAGCAAACCAGCGAGAGCATGTTAAAAGTATTGGGCTATGATGAATCAAAATAGATTCATAGAGCACTTTTTTCTTTTCTTATTTATTCTACCGTTCTCTTGTAGTTTTGCCCAAACCCAATATCGGCAAAGCGATGATTCATACTTATCCATTTCTGGATCCTCCACGCTTAATGCCTGGACTATGAATTCAGATGAAGGGAACTATAAAGTTGAATTAGAAGCTAATGATGAGGGATTACCCATTAAACTTAATTCATTATCCCTGAATGTACCGTGCGAAAGTTTAAAAAGTGGCCATTCAGCAATGGACAAAAATGCCTACAGTGCGCTGGATGCCGATTCCCATAAATCAATAATCTTTATTTTAACCTCCTCTAAACTTCACTCAAGGAAGATCGATTGTACGGGAAATCTAAGTGTAGCGGGAAAGACAAAACTAATTAGCGTTGAAACGGAATACCTGCCACTCGAAAATCAGGCCCTTTTGTTTACTGGGAAAAAGAAATTAAAAATGAGTGATTTCGACATTGAGCCGCCTTCATTCATGTTTGGAACAGTTTCAACAGCAGACGAAATAACGGTGTCATTCTATATTAAACTCATTCCAACAACTAAGTAATTTTTCAAGCATTCTTATCGAGCAATAGCACTAAATGAAAGCTAACATCTATCTTATCCTCCACTTTTACTAAACCCATCATTTTAGACGGAGCTTCCAGATTGAAATCCGAAAAAGTGAATCGCCTTCCCCCTTTAAAATGTATAAGGCCAGATTCCTCTACCTCAATAGTGCAATTCATTTCAAATGGCTTGGTGACACCCGCTAGTGAAATCTGCATTCTTCCTTTAAAAACATCGTTGCCAGAAGCAAGGATTAAAGTGCGCTCAAAAGAAATAAACTCAATGGAAACAACAGGGTATTCGTTGTATTTAATAGTTTTCCAAAAATCATTCGTCATCAGTTGAACACCACAATCGAACCGGGCCGCTTCAAGCCCAACGTATCCCTTTTTGAAGAATGGTTTTTTGTTTTTCCCTCCTTCATGAAGAACAAGTGTATCCTTACCAACATATTGTGTAATGGCACATCTAAACGAATTCACATTCGTTTTACCATCAATGGTAAGCTTACTTGAAGGCTGAACAATAAATCGATGAACAAGAACACCTCCCCCTGGCGTTGCAGTAAAACCCTTTAAACCCAATAAGATGCAGATTATTATTGCTCTCATTTCAGATTGCAAATTTAATAAAAATGAGAAAGGTCATTTTTAACATAAGAAATTTGGGGATTTGACTACTAAAAAAAGAGTCACTCCAAATTGGAAGTGACTCTTAATAAAATCCTGATGATTTAGAAGGCAATTACAGCCTCTACAGATATACCTTTAAACTCTCCACCAAGGAAGCGTGCATTAGAGCCAGTCCATGCGTTTCCTTCATAATTCTGTTTTACATACTCCACCTTGGTCAATACATTTTTAGTCAGGAACCATCCCCCGCCAAAATTGAGACGATTAATCTTCAAATCCTCAGTAGCACTCTCACGCATTTTTCCACTTATGGTGTTATATCTTCCTCCCAAGTAGAATTGTTCTGTGGAGCCAAATCTATATAACAACTCACCAGCAATTTGAGTAAAAGAACCTTCCTTATCTGCTGTTGGTGTGGTAAACTCGTTACTTCCACCTGCAACTTCATAGATACCAAAGAACTCCAATCCTTTGAACTTAACGAAAGGATTCACTTGTATTGCTGTAAGCTTTGTAAAACGTGCATTGAAGCGACCATCAAAATCACTAGCCTGTGCAGCTACTGGAGGTGTTGCACCAGGATCTGCAGCAACGTTCATCACTTTATAATATCTTGATCCAGCTCGGTCGCCTCCATAAAGCCATGTACCCGTTGTAGTGCCATGATTGGTATACCATGAACCAGTAAGTCTCATTCTTAAATCATCACTTAATTGTTTGTCAAACCCAACCTTACCAAAGAAAGAAGGTTTGTTATTACTGCTTGATGATAAAGTAACATTTTGATTCAGTTTACCATTTGTTACACCCAGCACCACCAACAGTCCATTATTTTGAACAGTAATCTCACCAAATGCCTCAGTAGAGAAAGAGTCCATTATATAGTTACCTACAAATGGATTATAAAGAGCTCTGGCATTATCAGACCTTCTAAAGTGAGCATCTCCATAATTGAATTCATCCAAACCAATGGTGATGGTAGTGTACTGCATAATATTTTCTAAGAACCCTTCTTTAATGAAGTTAAGCTTATCCATTTGCATGTATCCACCTTTAATCCATGCTTCATTGTGATGCGCTGCAGAAAGATAAGTGCGCAAATGCATTCTCATACCATCGTACAGTTGTACATCTAGGTTTAAGTTAGCTGTTGGAAGATTAAAGTCTGATCCTAGCTCCACCAAATTTCCAGCGGTATTGCTTTGACTTAAACCTTGAAATTGCATGGCAAAGTCTCCTCCAACCCGAACCTTAAGTCCGTCAAATGTTTCAGCCTCCTCTTTTGAGGATTCAAAAACATTAATTCCACTTTTATCGTTTGTCCGATAATATTGCATTGGAGCCTGTTGTGCATGGGCAAAGTCCGCACCCATCAGGATAACAATTAGTGCGACCCCTTTTAAAAAAATAAAATTAGTTTTCATGTTAGTTAGTGTTAACGGTTAAGTTCAATTTTCTATTAATCGTGATAATTCCTAAAGTCTATTCATTTCTTACTAATGCCTTGCCCAGGAGATAGTGTCAAGCCAAAATTTATTGTCACTTCTTCACCAACTTTAATAGTCCCCATTACGGCCGTTGGAGGAGTCATTTTATAATCCCTCATATTAAGTGTATAAGAGCCTGTCATCTGAACGTCACCAGTTGAAAGAACACTCGACTTAACATCGAGAGAAATCACTTTAGTGGCTCCCGCCATAGACAAAGTTCCAGTTGCTTTAATCACATCACCACTCAATGTCGCTTCTGACATTTGGTAAGTAATCGTTGGGTATTTTTCAGAGTTAAAAGCGTCATAGGTTTTGCCATCCATTATCCTACCGTTATCACTCTTAATTGAGGTCACAGGTATTCTCACGTACACTTTAGATACCTCTACAAGTTTTCCATTCTCCACCTTCAGCATTCCGCTCCATTCCACTTTTGTTACCTCAGACACCCAATCGTGTAAACTAGACGATCCTGCAACAGTTACCTTTTCTGATTTTATATGGTAAGACGTTTGAGCTTCTGCTGCATGAATAAATATTGAAAAGGCAATTGTGCTTGCCAGAAAAATTACTAGCTTTTTCATTATTACTTCTGAATTAGATTATAAATGTAAAAGCCCAATTGCACCAATTTCATGATGGCAATCAGCAGCAGTATTGATTTATGTCACCTTACTTCAGCAGTGGGAAGAACTTTACACTAGCGGTGAATGAATACACCGACCTGAGACAAATGTCCTAAGGATGACATCCTAATTGAGTAAGTTTCATAACTTTGATCCCAATTATACCATAATACTTCAAATGAGAATTTATCCATTTCTGTTAGTCATTTTTCTTCTTTCTTCTTGTACATCTGAACAAAAGAAAGAAACTCCTATTGATTACTATTCTTCACTTCCAACTGGCTTTTCAGAGGTACTTAAAGCACATGGAGGCCTTGATAAATGGAGAAGCTTTAAAACATTGGAGTACGATTTGCTCCATAGTGGTGACTCCACCCCAACAGAACACTATACGCTTGACCTTCTGAATCGCAGAGATTTAACAGTTGCCGATTCTTTCAAGATCGGGTTTGATGGCAAAGAAGTTTGGGTGGCCCCCAACAAAGGTGCTTTTAGTGGTCGCTCGGCTCGTTTCTACCACAACCTATACTCCTATTTTTTAACGATCCCATTTATTGTTGCAGACCCTGGAGCCATCTACTCGGATGACACGTTAACAGTAAACGGAAAACAATACGATGTGATTAATGTGGCCTTTGAAGCAGGAGTAGGTGACGCTGACAAGGATGCTTATAAACTATTAATCGATCCATCCACAAAGCAAATGGAGAAACTGCTTTACACAGTAACCTACTACTCAGGTGAAGCGCATGAAAATTATAATGCCTTAAGCTACGAAGATTGGATAGAGGTAAGCGGTGTCAGAATGCCCACAAAATTAGTTGGCTATAAGTACAGCAATGGCACCACTGGGGACAAACGATACGAAGTGAGCTTCGTCAATATTCAACTAAAAGAAGACAGCCCCAACCAGGATATTTTTAAAATACCTGCTGAGGCTGAAATCGACTCTCTTATAAAAAATTAATTTCTCCCCATCATTCCCTTCACTTCCTTGAAGTTGGAGGGAATGATAAATTCATTGGCGGGCAAAGATTGCTCTTTCACCTCTTTTGCTTCCATAGTCATTTCCATCTCTGGCATAACCATTTGCATCTTCAAAGGAAATCCATCTATCTCTTTGTAGATGGCTGAATTTCTCATTTTTTCATCACTTAAACTCCTCATATCAATCCCCTTTAATTCTGTAGTCGCCCAAATGTATTGGGTTAACTTTTTTCCTTGCTCCGTCATCTCCACCTGATACTTCTGACACTTATATCCCAAAATAGAGGCAGACTCTGCGGTTTTCGTAACCTTCACATCGTTTCCGTTGTTGTTGCCTCCACTCAGTACTGAATAGGTTTTACTCTCTCTGTCTACACGGTAAGATTGTCCTTTCTCACTCAGGTATAAAATATCTCCGGTCATCATTCCCCCATCCATACGTGTAAGTGCATTCTGGTTTTTAATTTTTACAGTCATACCCGTAGGAAACATATCATTCATTCCACCTCCAGATGACATCTTCATCACCTTTTCCATTTGTGCTTTCATTTGTGGGTTCGACTCCATCATCGCCTTCATCTGTGGATCATTCATCTGCTCCTGCATTTGCTTGAGCTGTGCCTGCATAGCAGGATCATTCATTTGCTGTTGCGCTTCTTCCATTTGCGCTTTCATTTTCGCATCCTTGATCTCAGTTTTGATGGTCCAGCTGATAGTACCCTCAAAATTTTGAGCTTGCACATTGACGCAAAAAACCAGTAGGAAAATGGTCAGTATATTTTTCATATTTAAATTATATAGATAGACTGTCAATTTACAATTACCATGCCGATACATCTTACTCAACGCATCATTTTTTACTAAAACATACCTTAATTGAGATAGACCCTCATCAGGTACGGAATGCTAGATTATGATTTGAGTAGCTGCTACTAAATCTGTCGCCTGAAAGTCGTCATATTTACCTGATTCAGATTCAGTTCCAACCAAAATAGTCTTCATTCCTAATTGTTTAGCCGGAATAAGATCGCGTTCCCGATCACCAATCATCCAACTATGGTGAGGGTCAATGTTAAATTTTGCAATCCCCTTTTCAAAAAGTAATGTTCCTGGTTTTCTACCCAAAGATTCAGTGATTTTGGGATGATAGGGACTGAAATAGAAATGATCAATCAGCCCTCCACACTTTTCCTGTAAATAGTTGTGGCATGCTTCCATCTCCAGCTGTGAATAAATGCCCTGTGCAATTCCAGACTGATTGGTAACAACAATCAATAGATACCCGGCTGCCTTTAATTGTTGCAATGATTCTGGTACTCCAGGCAATATTTTAAAATGATCCAATAGATAGGCATAGTCAGGTCTGTCTTCATTAAGCACTCCATCTCTATCCAAAAACACACATTTAGTTTTCATCATCTTAAAAATCGTTAATCAGTGGTCGCAGCGGTGAAATTACCCCAAAGTGCGCATTTACCCAATTGGCCGATCTTGCCCTTTTCATTAGTTTTGTCGTTTACCAAAGGGTTTTCGTGAGTAACGCTATCGTCATCATTCCAACGTACAATGAGAAGGAAAACATCGGACTGATCATTGATGCCGTCTTTGGCCTGCCCAAGGACTTTGATGTGCTTATTGTAGATGACAACTCCCCGGATGGTACCGCTGAAATCGTAAAGAAATTACAATCCAACTTCAACCAATCTGAGGAGCGATTGCATCTGATGGAACGCAAGGGGAAATTGGGCCTGGGAACAGCTTACATTTCGGGATTCAAATATGCTTTGGAAAAAGGCTATGAGTATATGCTGGAAATGGACGCTGACTTTTCTCACAACCCCAATGATCTTGTCAATCTGTATCTGGCCTGCTCCGAAGGTGGAAATGATATGACTGTTGGGTCACGCTATGTTACTGGGGTCAATGTTGTCAATTGGCCCATTGGTCGCGTTTTACTTTCCTACTTTGCAAGTGCCTATGTAAGGTTGGTTACGCGTATGCCTATAAGGGATGCCACCGCAGGATTTGTATGCTACACCAAAGAGGTTTTAAACACCCTCCCCTTAGACAAAGTAAAATTTACGGGCTACGGATTTCAGATAGAAATGAAATTCCTGGTGTGGAAGTATGGATTCAAATTCACTGAAATACCTATCATATTTACCGAAAGGATCAGGGGCCAGTCCAAACTGTCTGCAGGCATTTTCAAGGAAGCTTTTTTTGGAGTAATACAACTCACCATAGGCAGTTGGTTCAAAACCTACAAAAGAAATTAATCGAATCGAATGGCCTTAATGGGGCTGATTCGGGAGACAATTGCAGTAGGCACAAGCAATACAAGCGTCACCACTGCAAACACCAAAAGGTTTAATAATATCACCATTCCCCAATCCCAGCCGATTGGAACAAAACTCATGTAATAGTCGTGAGGATTAAGTTGAATCCAACGAAACTGATACTGAAGAAAACACAGCCCAAGTCCTATCACATTGCCATACAACAATCCTTTAGCGATCAAATTCATTCCACTATACACAAATACAGATCGAATCATACCATTGTTAGCCCCCATTGACTTGAGTAAACCAATCATTTGTGTTCGCTCCATCACCAGAATTAAAACTACTGAAATCATATTCACACAGACTACAATAAGGATAACCACCAGCAAAATATTCACCTGCCTGCTGATCAATCCCAGCCATTCAAATACTTGTACATACTTATCACTTACTTTTTCAATGTAAAGGTCGTAATCCATGTCTTCGCCAATGGTAGCGTAAGCCAGGTCAATATCCTTCGGATCTTTTACAAACACTTCCAACCCGCCTGCGACACTATCTACCCAATTATTAAGCCTTGAAATCAATCGTATATCTCCGATAATCACTTTGCTATCATAATAATCAGAAAGGTTGGTTTCATAAATGCCTACCACTTTCAGTCTTCTAAATCGTGGTGGGTTTTGAAAAAAATGAACAATGATATCATCATTTACCTTCGCCTTTATTTTATTGGCGATGGTGCTGCTCAATACAACTTCGAAAGCATAGTTGGAGTCTGGCAAGTGAAGGAACTCGCCTTCTACCATATTTTGTCTGAAGGCATTAAGATCAAAACTCTTACCCACACCTTTAAATACAACACCAAATACTTCATCATCCGTTTTGATCAACCCCGCTTTGTGGCTGTACTCCTGTACATGATCAATGTAAGGGTACTTCTGGTAATTATTATAGAGGTCAATGTTGTAAAAGAAGGGTTGCTCTTCCATGGAGTTGTTCATGGTAAAGCGAGTCACAATCATGTGTGAGCTAAAACTGAAAATCTTGCTCTTAATGGTCTCCTGAAAACCTCCCATGATCAGAAAAGAAACAATGGCAGCCCCTAATCCAATAGCAATACTCACAATGGCAATCTTATGGGTGATGGAAGAAAACCCGTCCGTCTGCTCCCTGCTTATCCTTTTTGATATGAAGTATCCAAGGTTCAAAATATTGACTTAATTTTGATTGTATCCAACAAGCAAATTACTTATAAAATGATAAGGATAATTGGGTTGTCAGTTTTTTTATGGATTAGCATTGTCTCATGCGATGGGCAAACCAACAGCAAAATAATACTGGGTGCCGATCAGATTGATTTGTTGGTCTCCAAATTACAAGGCCAACGGGTAGCCTTGCTTGTCAATCACACTTCAAAGGCAGGCAACACCCATCTGGCAGACACATTGATCAGTAGAGGTGTCAACCTGATCAAGATATTTTCTCCGGAGCACGGCTTTCGGGGTCAGGCTGCTGATGGCGAAAAAGTGAATGACGCCATAGACGAAAAGACCGGACTGCCCATTGTATCCCTTTACGGAAGTGCCAAAAAACCAACTCCCGGGCATTTAGAAAATGTAGACATAGTAATTTTTGATATACAGGATGTAGGTGTTCGTTTTTTTACCTTCATCAGTTCGCTCTACAACATGATGGAGGCCTGTGGCGAAAATGATAAAAAGGTAATGGTACTAGACAGGCCTAACCCCAACAGTTTTGTTGATGGCCCCATGTTACAACCGGATTTTAAGTCCTTTGTGGGAGTAATCCCCATTCCTATTGCCCATGGCATGACCGTAGGCGAAGTAGCCAAAATGATGCTGGGCGAAAAATGGCTAAACGAAGGTATTCAATGTGAGTTGGAAGTAATACCGATGAAAAATTATTCAGCTGGCATGCCTTATGTACTCCCAACTCCACCTTCACCCAATCTCCCGACTCAAAATGCCATCACATGGTACCCTTCGTTGTGCTTGTTTGAAGGAACCGCTGTTAGTGTTGGAAGAGGAACTGAGATGCCCTTTGAAATCATCGGCAATCCAAAAATGAAAGACTACCCATTTTCATTCACACCGGTCGGTATAAAGGGCAAATCCAATCATCCACCCCATGAGAACATTAAGTGCTATGGTCTTGACTTAAGGAACATAAAAGCAGAACAGGGAATCTCTTTAAAATATTTAATTGAATTCTACGGCCAATACCCCGACAAGGATCAGTTTTTCACTCCTTACTTTAATACCCTTGCCGGCACAGACAAACTGAAAGAACAAATTATAGCAGGAATGACAGAGAGTGAAATAAAGCTTACCTGGCAAAAAGATCTAATTCTCTTCAACGAGAAGAGAGCCAAATACCTGATCTATAAGTAGAATCCATTTTGTGATAAAATTCCACATTCCATGATCCAATCGTCTTTCAATCGTCCTCGTTTGCAACGAGGACGTATGAGAAAGGCGATTACATCGCTTACCTTTAAATCAATATTGAATAAAAAAGGTTGGGTAAGATCGCAATAATGAAGCGTAAAAACGCTAATTAGCAAGTCCTTGTTAAAAACAAGGACTATTATAACTCATCAATCGTCCTCGTTTTCAAATCGTTCAAATCGTCCTCATTTGCAACGAGGACGCACGAGAAAGGCGATTACATCGCTATCTTTAAATTAAAAATTAGGAGAACAAGTATTCATAGTAAATCGTCTTGCAATGGCTGGAGACAACTACTTCATCCGAGATCAGCACGCAAAGCACTTCTTAACTCTGACAGTAATCAACTGGATTGATGCCTTCAGCCGTAAAGAACTCAGAGACATAGTAGTTGACTCATTGAATTTTTGCAGCGAAGCCAAGGGGCTAGATATTTATGCTTGGGTCATTATGTCAAATCATGCGCATCTTGTGGCGTCATGCAGGCCGCCTTACAGGATGTCTGATTTTCTAAGAGACTTTAAAAAATTTACATCAATCGTCCTCGTTTGTAACGAGGACACATGACAAAGGCGATTTCATCGCTATCTTTAAACTAAAGAATAGGAGAATAAGTTTTTAAAGTAAATCGTCTTGCAATGGCTGGAGACAATTACCTCATCCGAGATCAGCACGCAAAGTACTTCTTAACACTGACAGTAATCAACTGGATTGATGCTTTCAGCCGTAAAGAATTCAGAGACATAGTGGTTGACTCATTGAATTTTTGCAGTCAAGCCAAGGGGCTAGATATTTATGCATGGGTTATTATGTCAAATCATGTGCATCTTGTTGCATCCTGCAGGCCTCCTCACAGGATGTCTGATTTTCTAAGAGACTTTAAAAAATTTACTTCGAAAAAAATAGTAGAAATGATTCAGGAGATACCAGAAAGCCGGAAGGACTGGCTGCTAGACAAATTTTCGTTCGAAGCAAGGAGGACAGGCCGTGCCCGGGATTATAAATTTTGGACTGACGGCAATCACGCCATTGACCTTGATAATTCCAACATCGACATTATTGAGAAGATTAGTTACATTCACGACAACCCAGTAAGAGCGGGCCTTGTACGAAATGCAGATGATTATCTTTACAGCAGTGCCTGTGATTACAGCAGAAAAGAACAGGGCTTGGTAAAGATTATCACAGTTTAAAAATGTTAAAAACGCCAAATCATAAGTCCTCGTTACAAACGAGGACTATCGGAACACAAAGTCTAAATAATATGACCAAAGCAGAAAAAGTAAAAGATATCCTATCCATTCTCAATAAACTATATCCAAACCCCGCAGTACCCCTAAAACATAAAGACGCTTACACACTTTTAATTTCAGTATTGCTTTCTGCTCAATGTACAGACGAACGCGTTAATAAAACCACGCCATTTTTATTCAAACAGGCTGACAATCCCTATGATATGGCGAAACTCTCCGTGGAAGAGATCAGAGAAATCATCAAGCCTTGCGGACTTTCTCCTATGAAATCAAAAGGCATTGCCGGATTATCTAAAATCCTTGTTGAGGAGTACGATGGCGAGGTACCCAACACTTTTGAAGCCCTGGAAGAACTGCCAGCCGTAGGCCATAAAACCGCCTCCGTAGTGATGACACAATGGTTTGGCATACCGGCTTTCCCGGTAGACACCCACATCCATCGACTCGCTCACCGATGGGGACTGTCTAATGGTAAAAGTGTAGCACAAACCGAAAAGGATCTGAAACGTTTGATCCCTGAAAAACACTGGAACAAGGCCCATTTACAAATCATTTACTTTGGCCGAGAATATTGCCCTGCCAGAGGGCATCAATGGGAATCCTGCCCGATTTGCAAAAAATATATGCCCAAAAAATTAAGAGACTGAAGCATAAATTTGGCTAATCACCAAAAGCAGAGAACCTTTGCATTTACTCAACAATAATTCGTGAATAAATTAAGAATCATTTTTATGGGAACGCCAGAGTTTGCTGTTCCCAGTCTTCAAATACTCATCGAAAATAAATTCAATGTTGTCGCTGTAATCACGGCACCGGACAGACCACAAGGGCGCGGACAAAAATTAACAGCATCTCCGGTAAAACAATGTGCAGTGGAGCACAACATCCCTGTGCTTCAACCCACCAACTTAAAATCACCTGATTTTTTAGAGGAGCTAAAAAATTACGATGCTAACTTACAAATCGTTGTTGCCTTTCGCATGCTACCCGAAGTAGTGTGGTCAATGCCATCACTGGGCACCTTCAATTTGCATGCCTCCCTTCTTCCTCAGTATCGTGGGGCGGCTCCTATTAACTGGGCAATTATTAACGGAGAAACAGAAACAGGTGTAACCACCTTTTTTCTGAAACATGAGATAGACACTGGAAGTATCATCTTTCAAGAGAAAGAGCCAATAAGCCCTGATGATACTGTAGGTACAGTGTATGAACGATTGATGCTAAAAGGTGCTACCCTTGTGCTAAAGACCGTACGAGCAATTGAAAAGGGGGACTATCCTTCTACACCTCAGCAGAACTCAAGCGAAATAAAACATGCGCCAAAAATATTTAAGGAAACCTGTGAGATCGACTGGAGCCAAAATTCAAAAAAGATAATTGATTTTGTTCGCGGCCTGAGCCCATATCCATCTGCATGGACTACTATCAATGGCAAAGCCTACAAAATATTCAAAGTATCAAGCACAGAAAATCACAACCAAAGCGAAAACTCTTTTCTAACGGATCAAAAGAATTACCTTCATTACAAAACTAAAGATGGCTGGTTAAGCATTGAGGAACTGCAGCCGGAAGGAAAGAAAAGAATGAAGCTCAAGGATTTTTTTAGAGGAAATAA
This sequence comes from Cyclobacteriaceae bacterium, assembly GCA_039971015.1. Taxonomy (GTDB): domain Bacteria; phylum Bacteroidota; class Bacteroidia; order Cytophagales; family Cyclobacteriaceae; genus ELB16-189. Next base: position 24,544 of record JBDVKV010000008.1, on the reverse strand, counting down.
AATATAACATGACGATATCGTTGATTGCTGCAGTAGCGCAAAACCGGGTAATAGGAAAAGAAAATGATCTTCCCTGGCGATTGCCTGATGATATGAAATACTTTATGCAGACCACATCAGGGCATCATGTATTGATGGGGCGAAAAAACTATGACTCGCTGCCTAATAAGTTTAAACCACTCCCTAACAGAACCAACATTGTAGTAACCAGACAAAATAATTTCAACGCCTCCGGATGCACAGTAGTAAGCTCAATAGAAAAGGGAATCGATTTAGCACTGGAAAACAATGAAACGGAATTGTTTGTGATTGGAGGAGCACAAATTTACAAGCAATCCTTAGAAAGAGCCGATTACCTGTACCTTACTGAAATCAATGCTGAAATTGAGGGTGACACCTATTTTCCAAATTTTGAACCCAATGATTGGGAAGAGGTTTCCCGAAAACATCATGGAACCGATGACAGGCACCGTTATTCGTTCGATTTTGTAATTTACAAGCGAAAGCGTAAGTAGCCTACAACCTAACCCCCATTACCAATGGAAAGTCATAAGCGTATTCTGGGCATTTTGTACATTATCTCCGGAGCATTCCAGATGATCCTTGTATTTGGACTGTCCATGTTCATCTCAACAATTCTTGCCTTTGCCGCAACCGAGATTGACCCAGGAAAGGAAGTTATTTTCGATTTTATCGCCCGGATCTTTCAATTCCTTCCTGCTGTAATCATTATCTTCTTTTCTATTCCAGCTATCATTGCGGGTATAGGACTTTTATACAAACAATCCTGGGCGTTGGTATTGGCCCTCATTCTGGGGTGTTTCAAATTATTCTCCTTTCCAATAGGTACAGCATTAGGTGTCTATACCATTTGGATTTATGTTGAACATAACAAACAATCCAAAGCATCGGCATAATGTTTTCTTACAAGAATAAAGTGGTATGGTTGACAGGTGCTTCTTCAGGTATTGGTGAAGCATTAACCTATGAATTATCCAAAAGAGGCGCACGAGTTATCATCTCATCCAGAAGAAAAGAAGAGCTGGAAAAAGTAAAAGGAAATTGTGACGTTGCTGTTCAAGGTAATATTAAGATACTTCCTTTAGACCTTGCCGCTGCCGACACGCTGAAGTTAAGTGTACAGGCAGCCATCCAGGCTTTTGGTCATGTGGATGTGCTGATTAACAATGGAGGCATAAGTCAAAGAAGTCTGGCTACAGAAACTTCATTAGAGGTGGACCGAAGAATCATGGAAGTCAACTATTTTGGCACTATTGGGCTAACAAAATATTTGCTACCGCATCTCCTCTCACGAAAAGGCGGGAACATTGCGGTAATCTCTAGCCTTACGGGAAAGTTTGGCACTCCCTATAGGTCAGGCTATGCGGCAGCCAAACATGCGCTACACGGTTTTTTTGATTCTTTGCGTGCCGAACTGTGGAAAGACAACATCAAGGTTACACTTATTGCGCCCGGGTTCATCCAAACAACCATATCTGTTTCTGCCCTTACAGGGGATGGCACACAGTTGAACAAGATGGACGATGCACAGCAGAATGGTATGCCTGTAAAAAAAGCAGCCAGAAAAATTGCCAATGCTATTGCTAAAGAAAAGAATGAAGTATACATCGGAGGGAAGGAAACATTGGGGGTGCACATCAAGAGGCTCTTCCCTGGTTATTTCTCCCGAATGATAAGGAAAGCAAAAGTTAGATAGTTTTGCTGAACTCAAGCTTAAATAATATAGCATAGAATGTCTCATTGGCTTGAGTACCCTATTTACATAATCGTTGGCATCTTCACTGGTTTCTTAAACACAGTAGCAGGTGGAGGCTCACTCATCTCCATGCCTATTCTTATTTTCATGGGACTACCCGGAACAGTAGCCAATGGTACAAATCGTGTCGCCATTCTAGCACAGAATATTTTTGCAGTGGGTGGATTCCACAGCAAGGGTGTGCAACTTCCCTTTCCCTACACCTATTACCTTTCAGGAGTCTCACTGCTGGGTGGCCTCATCGGAGCATGGCTCGCTACAGACATTTCAGATGTCGTGTTCAATAGAATACTCGCCATCGTGATGATTGTAGTCGTGCTCTCCATCGTATTTAATCGCTCCTCTGCCAAACAAGGAAGCGAAGAAAACCTCTCAAGACCGAGGGTTATTCTTGGATGTATTCTATTTTTCTTTCTGGGGATTTATGGCGGCTTCCTTCAGGCGGGCATTGGGTTTTTGGTCATTGCATTGCTTACCCATGTTAATAACTTTAACCTTGTAAAGATCAATTACATCAAAGTCTTTGCAGCATTGCTTTACACGGGAGCGGCCGTTCTCATCTTTGCTTTGGGAGATAAAATCATCTGGACGATAGGCCTCACCCTGGCCATCGGTCAAAGTATAGGTGCCTGGTACGCCAGTCGGTGGTCTGTAGGTGCTGGTGAAAAGTGGATCAAAAGAATTCTTGTTGTTTCGGTTATAGGAATGGCGATTAAGCTCTGGTTTTTCTAAACCAGAGCTTCTCAATTCATTACTACTATGCTACTACTACGCCTTCACCGGCTCACGATGCCCCACCCACGTAAATCTTTTAGTCACATATTCCGGATTGGTAAACGATGCGTTTCCTGAAGGATTCCCTCCTGTTACATGAAAATCGGAGAAAGCCGCATTTTGATTCATGTAAATGCCTCCTACCAAATTGAAAGACACAGGAGTAGCTGCCAACGCCATTTCATCAGCAATTTTTTCCCTCACCTCGCCATCGGTGGTGTATGCACCACAGGAGATAGCGCCATGTTCCATAGCCATTTCCTGCGCCAGAGCAATAGATTCGTTCGTATCTTTTGTTTTGATAAGCAAAGCAATCGGACCAAAAAGTTCTTTGCTAAATATTTCCTTTTTGGAACCGTCTATTTCTACGACTACAGGAGTTGCAATGCGCGCTTTTTTAAACATCGGATTTTCAAATGTGCGTGACTTCAACCACACCTTACCAGGAAGGCTTTCAGCCTCCACTACCCTGTCACAGGTCTTTTTGTTTTGAACAGCTCCCAACACAAACGGGCCAGCCTTTGGGTTGTCTATAAGGCTGTTGATGCTATCCACAAATTTTTGAGCAAACTCATCGAAGCTTACAGTACCATCGGCAGTTTTGATACCCCCCTCCGGGATGTAAAAATTCTGAGGAGCCGTACACATTTGTCCACTGTACAGATTAACAGAAAACGAAAGGTTGGCCACAGCCTTATCAATATCTTCAACAGAATCAAGGATTACGGAATTAACTCCGGTTTTCTCAGTGAATACTGTTTTCCCTTGAATGCCTTCCAGATAGTTCCCAAAAGCAGAGTTGCCAGTGTAGTCAATTAACTTCACCGCCTTATGTTCAGCCAGGTCTTTCGTGATCATTTTATCAAATGTATCCACGGCCAACTGACAAATATTCGGATCAAGATTATTCTCCGCCAACACATTTTGAATTTCTGCAACGAAAATCGCGATGGGCAAAATAGCGCCTGGGTGAGGTTTTACAATTACAGAATTACCTGTAACCAAACTACCGTAGATTCCGGTTACCGAGTTCCATGTAGGGAAAGTCGAGCAACCTACTACCAGCGAAATTCCTTTTGGTACTGCCCTCCACTCTTTATCAATCTGCAAATTGTATTTACCCATCGGCTTATCCCAAAGTGCTTTGGCAGGAAAACGCTGCAACTCTTCGTAACCGGCAGCAATGGCCTCCATGGCCCTGTCTGCTGCATGCGGCCCTGATGCCTGAAACGCCATCATATAACCCTGGCCAGTAGTATGCATGGTCGCGTAGGCGATTTCAAAAAAACGATTCTTAATTCTTTCGAGCGATTCAACCAGCATTCCTGCTCTTTCAGCAGCCGAAATCTTTCTCCATTGATGGAAGGCCGTATTGGACCGGCTAATCAACGTATCCGTTGAAAAAATTGGGTAGCTTATTTTAAGACTATCTCCCAGATAAGGTGACTCCTCTTGTCCTGCCCAGCCTTCAGGGTTTTCTTGTTTTAATTCTTCAAACTTTTTACCAACACTGGCTTTGAATTTTTCCTGACCATCAGCATCAGCAGTTTCTCCATAAATTTTAGGAGATGGATGTTCTGGATAGGCAGCAAAAAAAGTGCGCTCATGCAAAGCCTTAATGGCGTTGTTAATAGTCTCTTCGTGTTTCTTAAATAAACTCATGTGTTGTCTTAAAAATTATTGGGCTGCAAATACTCTTTTTAATAAATCAGTTGTTCTTGCCAACGGATCTTTTCTTATTTCTTCCTCTTCTTTTGCTACCATTACAAAAAGTCCCTCTATCGCCTTGTCGGTAGCATAATCATTGAGATCGGGATTAACATCGTCTACAAAAGGAATCTTGTTGTACGTATTGACAAGATCGGTATAGTATTTAGTTGCATTTACTTTATCCAATGAATTTTGGATTACCGGACTAAATTTTTGTTTCAGCTGCGCAGAAGTAGTTCTTTTTAGATATTGGGTGGCAGCATCCTGATCTCCTTTCAATATACCCCAGGCATCATCAATCGTCATTGACTTAATAGCGGCAATAAAAATTGGCTTTGCTTCCTTGGCGGCATCCTCAGCTCCTCTGTTCAAGGTCATTACAAACTTATCTACCTCACCACCCAATCCTATTTGGCGCAACTTCTCCTCCACCTTTTTCACATCAGGCGGGAAAAGAATTTTTATGGCCTCGTTTTTAAAATAGCCATCCATTTGAGACGCTAAATCAGATCCATTGGAAATTCCTTTAATAAGCGCTTCTTTCAACCCATTGGCCACATCATCTGTGGTAAGTGGAGTTTCTCCTCCCAATGCACTTCCTGCTGTAGATAGCGCCTGATTAATTTGGGCTGTTGTACAAGCGCCAATAATAATCGATAGTATGATGATCTGAATTTTGCCCATCTCTGTATATGAAATTGAACGCCAAAGTTAGAAAAGAATACCCAAACATGGCTTCCACTGACGATGACTAAATACTTCAAAAAAAACGGTGGAAAGTGAACAAAAAGTGTCCTTTTTAGATTTTTATTGATATTTGACCAAAACGAGAATCTCACGAAACGAAAAATTCCGAATGAAACCTGTCTTAGTTGAAATATTGGCCATTGGAGACGAATTACTATATGGGCAAACTCAGGATACCAACTCCCACTGGATCAGTATAGAACTTGATAAAGTGGGTTATAAGGTAATAAGAAGAACCACTATTGGCGATAGAGAGGATCAAATATTAACGGCTTTTGCAGAAGCAGAACAGCGAGCGGATATTGTACTCATTACAGGAGGTCTTGGCCCCACGAGTGATGATCTTACCAAACCTTGCCTGGCAAAGTATTTTAATTGTGAGGTAGCAATCAATGAAGAGGCGTTGGCTGAAGTTACAGCCTTCTTCAATAGCAGAGGCAGAGAGTTAACGGAAGTGAACCGTCAGCAGGCTGCCCTTCCTGTTTGTTGTACAAAAGTCTCTAATCCCATTGGTACTGCACCTGGAATGTGGTTTGAAAAGAATGGAAAAGTGTTCGTTTCAATGCCGGGGGTTCCCCATGAAATGAAAAAGATGATGATTGAAGTGATTATTCCCAAGCTAAAAACAATGTTTCATACACCCGCACTGTATCATAAAATGATCAGAACCATTGGGATTGGAGAATCATTCCTGGCAGATAAAATTTCGGATTGGGAAAAAAGCTTACCCAATCACATTAAGTTAGCTTACCTCCCTGGGCTTGGAGAAGTAAAACTAAGACTGACCGGTACCGGAGAAAATCTGGATACAGTAAAAGAAGAGATTAATGTGCTGGTTGAAGAATTACAACCATTGGCAGGTGAATACATTTATGGATTTGGAGAAGACCCATTGGAAGTAGTGATTGGAAACACCTTACGTGAAAAGAAATTAAAACTATCGATTGCAGAAAGCTGCACAGGCGGATACTTATCGCACCTTATTACTAGTGTGCCAGGTAGTTCAGCTTATTATCTGGGCAGTATGATCCCCTACGATTACGAAATAAAGATGAGGCAGCTCGGAGTAAGACCTGAAACATTGGAGAAATATGGAGCTGTCAGCGAACCTACCATTATTGAAATGGCTAATATCGTAAGGAGTAAATTCAATGCCGACATTGGTGTGGCCACCAGTGGTATTGCAGGGCCCGGGGGAGCAACACCAGACAAGCCGGTGGGCACCGTATGGATCGCCTATTCTGATAAACATAAAACAGTGACAAAATTGCTCAAACTGACACAGGACAGGCAGATTAACATCCGTTATTCGGCAACTGCGGTACTCAACCTGATCAGGGTGAATTTGCCCGCTTGACACATTCCCAATTAGCGTGTGGCGCTAAAAATGCTAACTTTGTGTTGTAAAAAATTGGATCAAAATGGCGTTGGTAGAGCTTATAATGCCCAAAATGGGCGAAAGTATCATGGAAGCAACAATTTTATCATGGTTAAAAAAGCCAGGGGATCAAATTGAGCAAGATGAATCTGTACTGGAAGTTGCCACTGATAAAGTGGATACCGAAGTACCTTCTACCCATGCCGGAGTATTAAAAGAAATATTGGCGAAAGACGGTGAAGTGGTAAAGGTGGGTTCCGCCATTGCAGTGATTGCCACGGATGGCGATGACGCAAAACCCGCAGACAAGCCAGCTGCAAAAGTGGAGTCCAAGCCGGCTGCAAAACCAGAACCAGCCGAACCCGTTATGGCAACACAAAGTAATGGCGCTGGTCATGCTTCTGCTGCAGACTTTAAGTCTTCATCCAGGTTCTATTCACCCCTCGTAAAAAATATTGCTAAAGAAGAAAACATACCTGTAGCTGAACTGGAAACTGTACCCGGCACAGGAAGTGAAGGAAGGGTTACAAAAAAAGATATTCTCGCCTATTTGCAGCAGCGCAAATCAGGGCAAACTATTGCTCCTGCATTGGCATCATCGAAACCAATGGTTCCTGCTTCGATTAATGCCGGAGACGAAATCATTCAGATGGATAGAATGCGCAAGATGATTTCAGAGCGCATGGTCGACTCCAAGCGCACCTCGCCACACGTAACTTCATTTGTTGAAGCTGACGTAACCAATGTTGTGGTTTGGAGAAACAAGTTCAAGAACGAATTTCAAAAACAAGAAGGTCAATCACTTACATTCACACCTATTTTCATCGAAGCGGTTGTCCGAGCCATCAAAGACTTTGAGATGATCAACATTCAGGTGGATGGTGATAAAATCATTAAAAAGAAAGACATCAACATAGGTGTAGCTGTAGCGCTACCTTCAGGCAATCTTATTGTACCTGTTATAAAAAATGCAGATCAATATAATTTAAGAGGTCTTGCCAAAATCGTTAATGATTTAGCTGTCCGCGCACGTGAAAACAAATTGAAGCCAGATGAACTAACTGGAGGAACATATACAATATCCAATGTTGGATCCTTTGGTAATGTCATGGGCACGCCAATTATCATGCAGCCTCAAGTAGCCATTCTTGCGGTGGGAGCAATTCAGAAAAAACCTGCAGTAATCGAAACGCCAACAGGCGATGCGATTGCTATCCGACACAAAATGTTCCTTTCTCATTCCTACGACCACCGCGTAGTAGATGGGTCACTGGGAGGAATGTTTGTAAGAAGAGTAGCTGATTATTTGGAGCAGTTTGATTTGAATCAAGCGATTTAACGAGCTTCGTTTTTCAACTCTAGGTATCCGGTGAGTTCTTTAGAACCATCGCCCAGCTGTATTCTATAGAAATATATTCCACTGGGTAGTTTACCTGTTTGATTAACATTATTTTCTCCGGTAAATATTTGCTGGTCATTATCATATCCAGTCAATTCAAAAACCTTATCCCCCCAGCGATTAAAAACTGAGACTTTATTATTGGGAAACAATTGAATATTAAAAATCTGGAAATAATCGTTGTAGCCATCTCCGTTGGGAGAAACTCCATTATAGGCAATTACATTTCTCTCTCCACTAAGTGTGGCCACGGTAAAAAACGTCAGTGTAGGTGAAGTCTCGCTAATGATCCTTCCATTACTTGTATCTCCTGTAAATTCAGATTGACCGAGGCTAATATAAGGCCCCAATACAGTAGACGATTCAACCACAGCATAAAGTTCTGGTGATCCAGAAAAGGCAGTTTCATCCCTAAGTGGTAATGCAATAGTGGTATTGGCCAAAGAACCACCTAACGAACTTAGTTCCCAATAACGCTTGGAGGAGAGTTGGGTAATTGGTATTTCTCCTGATAAAACCTCACCACCGTCCAGCTCATGCAATTGAATAACTCCTTTGGCCGTGTTATCTATTACCCCGGAAATTTCAACAGGAAGGTAAAGACTTCCGTTACCCATCGGGAAAAGCCACGTTCCTACCCCTTGCTGTTCAACCGGTGTATTGATATGTGATTGATCAGATCCACCAACAATAGTGGCGCCAGGTTGAAAAATTACTTTAGCGTTATTTTGATTGGCAATTACACCATTTACAAGATTAAGTTCTCCTACAATGGTCATATCTGCCAAAATCAATTTTTCCCCTCCCCCATTTATAGTAAGCTTATTGAATGATTGATTGTTGTGATTAATGACTTGTGATTTTCCTCCAGGAGGGTTGTTAAAAGTAATCTCCCCAGTGCCCGGGTTATAGGTACCTGTATTAATCCAAACCCCACCCATCACCATATTGCCATTATTGGTGAGCGTACCATTATTGACAAGGCTGTCTCCCACTGTAAATACAGTGCCCGTAGTTATAAAAACATTTGAATTAACGTTGTAAAAGCTTTGAGCATTCAAAACAGTCCAACCAAGGAATAGTATTAAGGTGAATTTAGTTTTCATAGGAAACTATTTAAAGCGATAGTTAAGGTTTTACCGCCTTGGTTAAGGTTAACCAGCGACCACCAGGAGTTGCAATAATTGTTATAGAATACACGCTGCCAGCGTCACCATCAGCAACATTTACTCCTGCCATTCCATCCACTGTATCTTTTCCACTATTACTTCTTACTGTCACTCCTTTGGAATCTGTCGATCGAATGATTAAAATTCTTCCTGGCAATTCATCTGCATCGGGAAGTAAAACGGAAGTAGCACCGTTAGGCGCAATAATCACATAATCCTTATTGGTTACAACATAATCTCCTGAAGCAACTGTGAATGCTACAGCTTGCGATCCGCCCACGTGTAGGTTCGCTTGAGGGGTAAGACCTATTCCTAACTGTGCATCTTTCTCATTCCAAAAAAGATTGCTATTTCCTGTTATGTTAGAACCATCAACCCAATAAGCAACCTCACCAGCTTGACCGCCTCCACCTATACCCCCACTACCTGAAACATCGGTACCAGGTGCCCACGCTGAGCCATTGTATTTCAATACCTGACCTGTTGCTGGTGCCGTTGTTGCAACTGGCCTTCCTTGTAATCCATCTACAGTCGGATTAGGAAAAGTTCCGTTTAAATCCCCACCGGCAGTACCTCCAGGCGTTGTCCCAGTTATCGTCACCGCACCGCCACCTGCACTCAGACTTAATGACGATGTAACTGGATTGAAAGCTACTGTTTGAATTTCATTTGTTGCACTTGCATCAGCAGGCGCAGCCCATGTTGGAATACCAGTGGCTATAGTTAGTACTTGTCCGTTTGTTCCAGCAGCCAGCTTGGTAATAGCAATAGCAGCACTGGCATTTATGTCCGCGTTCATGACGGATCCATCGGCTATTTTTGCTGAATTGATCGCATTCGAATTAACAGATAGACCAGCTCCAAATGTACCACCGATGTCAGCAGCAGCTGGTGCTTCTGAATCCAAGACAACTGCTGTATTTAAACGGTTTGTATTAATCGTACCTGTTGTTGCAGCATTATTGATTGCCGTAACCGAACTATTACCTGAGGTTGGTGCTAGAGTTGGGTTGGGATAGGTTCCTGCTAAATCTCCACTTGCTGGACCTCCTGGAAGCACACCAGCAATTGTAGCATTGGCTGCAGCCGTTAAGCGACCCTGCGCATCAACGGTGAATGTTGGAACCTGCGTAACGCTACCATAAGTTCCTGCCGATACAGCAGTATTGGTTAAACTTATCGTACCTGTAGTTGTAATAGGTCCACCCGTTAGCCCTGTTCCAGTATCTATACTTGTTAATGTTCCCCCTGAACTATTGTCCGCCTGTGGTACCCAGCTAGTTCCGTTCCATTTCAGTACCTGTCCGGTAGCAGCTCCGGCTTGAGTAAGTTTACCTGGTGCAACATTAGACACCTTGCTATCATCAACGGCATTGTTGGCAAGCTTTGCATTGCTAATTGCACCATTCCCGACCGTGGGATTGGGATAGGCACCTGTCAAATCTCCTCCAGCAACACCCGCAGGAGCAACACCAGCAATAGTCACATTGGTAGCAGAAGTTACTCGCCCTTGCGCATTAACGGTTACTTGAGAGGTTTGCGTTGCCGATCCATAAGTGCCGGCTGTAACACCACTAGCATCCATTTTGGAGGTTGTAACTGCAGCGTTGTTTATCTTCGCTGTGGTTACTGCATTATTTGCAATCGTTGGATTAGGGTAAGTTCCCGTTAGGTCTCCACCTGCTGATCCAGCCGTTGTAATCGTTTGTGATTGATTTCCACTTAATCGTGAGATGGTCAATTGACCCGTTGTAGGATTATAGGTCAGCGTCTGATCATCAGAATTGGTTCCAGTAAAAGCCGATAAGTTAACCGGGGTTGCCGAAGGATTATTCGTAATGGTTAATGTGCTGCCGGATAAATTTAAATCTTGTATTTCATTGGTAGCATCTCCATCTCCATCCGCGATGGCCGAAATAGTGTTCCCAGTAATTTGTACACCTGACCCCGCTACCAACTCCAATCCATTTTTAATAGGGAGCCATTGTGTTCCTTGCCAGAAATAAAATTTATTCTCACCCGTATCATAAACCAACAAACCATTGTCATTGGAAGTCAAGGAGGAGGCTAGCGCAGTACGTTGTGATGTTGTTAACCCAGGTGCTAAAAACCCCTGGTTATTACCCGGTGAAACCAACTCCAAAACAGCATTTGCATTGGGAGTGGATGTTCCGATACCAACAGAATTTTGAGCTGATACACTCATCTGCAAGGCGAGCACTAAAAATGCCAGAAATCCAAGTTGCAAGTTTTTTTTCATAGCAGATATTTTATCGAAAACTATCAAAATGGCTGATTTAATAACAGAACCATGAATTTAGCTGAGTTTTTTAACAAATTCAGAAAAGAAGCGCTGCTTTATTGATACCTAGATCATTATTAGGTAACACCCTTTTATAGGATTTTTCACCAGACGCAAACCACAAGAACAAGAAGCTTCGAAATCAACAGAATTCGCATGTTTTATTAGTGTACACTTAAGGGCAATTCCATGCAAAAAGAAGTTGACCCCTCTTCGGAAGGGGCCAAATATATGTCGCCTCCATTCAACTTTACAAAATAGGCGCTAATGGCTAAACCTAACCCAGCACCCTTCTCTCCTTTTGTATCAAAGGTGGAAGGCATTTGATAAGTAAATAACTTTTCTTTTAAGTGTGCAGGTATTGGGCTACCATAATTAGTAACCAAAACCTGTACGCGATGATCTTTGTTTTTAGATACTTCCAACTGAATCTTTGTTCCATTCTTTGCAAACTTAATAGCGTTGGAAACGAGATTGCGCAATGCAATTTTGATCATGTCCTCATCAACATTAACGTATGCCGATTGATCAATATTTACCTTCAGTTCAAGATCCTTGTCCATCAACTGGAGATGAAATAATTTTATTTTGTTTTCAAATAAATCCAACATACTTACTGTTGTTTTATCCAAAACAAATTCTTTCATCTGCGACCTTGACCAACGCACAAGACTGTGCAACAGAAAAGAAACATTATTAAACTCTTCACTTAACTCCTTAAGTGTGATCTTAAGATCCCGCTCACTTATTTTACCTCTACTTTGCAGGTACAAAATAGTTGATAATGAATTCATAGGAGCTGCTATATCATGAGACAGGATGGAGATTACCTTATTTTTTTGCTGGTTGAGCTCTTCAACTAAAATCTTTTGCTCAACCAAGTCATTAAACTGAAGAAAATTATTACGCCTCCTGCTTTCCAGTACAACACCCGCTATGTGGATATAAACAAAGATGGAAAACAAATGAGGGTATTGGCTATAGTAAAATGGGATCTTGTTGATGAATTGAGCGTATATGAGAAAAATGATCAAACACACTAAATTCAGAATAAAGGCATGCCGAAGATGAAGTCCACTGGCAGTTACTGACAACAGAAACACAAGGAAGAGCAAATTCGTCAAATAGTAAGGTGGCATATCTGCAAACGTGGCGGTAATCAAAGCTGACCCAAAACTTATAGCCGTTATTACAGTGATACAAAAAACGTAGGCGTTGAATGACAATTCTTTAAAAGCAAACCACATAACAATGGAAGCGATTGTAAGAACGCCAAGCCGAGTAGCAAACACCACGGAAAAATCAACATCTCTGAAAAAATCGATCATTAAAAAAATCGACATCCCAAAAATTGTAATGAACGTTACCAGCTTGAGTGACGTTAGGTTCGAGGGCTGTATGAATTGCTCATACTTCGCCTCTTGCTCTTTATCAAACTTCCAGATGTAAGAATATCGTGAAAAAAATACCATCTTTGAACCCTAAAATTGTATTGAAAATAAGGATTAATTTATTGCTATGAAATTCGGAACCAAAGCAGTTCATGCCGGGGTAGAACCCGACCCGCAAACCGGTGCGGTTATGACTCCCATTTACCAAACTTCGACCTACGCTCAGGAATCCCCATCCAAACACAAAGGATATGGCTACGCCCGTGGTGCAAACCCGACCCGTGATGCCCTCCAAAAAAGCATTGCTGCTCTGGAAAATGGTCAATTTGGGCTTTGCTTTTCCTCTGGTATGGGCGCTACCGATGCTGTTATTAAACTCCTCAAGCCAGGAGATGAGGTAATCACCAGCAACGACCTTTATGGTGGTTCATACAGGATGTTCAGGCGGGTGTTTGAGAAGTTTGGTATAAAATTCCACTTTATTGATTTATCCAACCCTGAAAATATTTCTCCTCTACTGAACGAAAACACCAAACTGCTGTGGCTGGAAACACCCTCTAACCCTCTGATGAGGATTATAGATATTAAAGCCTGCGTTGCACTTGCCAAGAAGAATGATATTTTGGTGGCCGTAGATAATACATTTGCATCTCCCTATCTGCAAAACCCACTTCTACTAGGAGCGGATATTGTTATGCACTCCGTAACAAAATACCTCAGTGGTCACTCTGATGTTATTATGGGTGCTTTGGTGGTAAATGATCAGAAGCTACGAGACGAGCTTTTCTTTATTTTAAATTCCTGCGGAGCTGTACCAAGTCCAAATGATTGCTTTCTGGTATTAAGAGGCATAAAAACACTGCAACTGAGAATGCAAAGGCATTGCATTAATGGAAAACAAATTGCCGAGTTTCTGAAAAATCATCCAAAAGTAGGGAGAGTCTACTGGCCGGGATTTTCAGATCACCCCAATCATGAAGTTGCTAAGCAACAAATGAGTGATTTTGGTGGCATGCTCTCATTTACACTCAAAGATGATAGCCAGCAAAAGGCCAATCAATTGATGGAAACCGTTAAGCTTTTTACGTTGGCAGAATCCTTAGGTGGAGTTGAATCCCTTATTAACCACCCCGCATCAATGACACATGCAAGCATTCCAAAGGAAGAAAGGATAAAAAATGGGTTGAGTGATTCTTTGATAAGACTGAGTGTCGGGATAGAAGACATCGAAGACCTGATTGATGATCTTTCAAATTCCTTAGAAGGAATATAAAAAAAAGGGCCTTCGGCCCTTTTTTTTTAGTTGTTGTCTATTTCATTATGCTTGGCTCTGCGAATGTGCCTGTTGGCTCTATTCTGTTTTCTTTCCAGTCTTCTTTTTTCATTTCTTGTTACCTCACCATCAGCCTTGGCCCTTCTTTCGGCTCTGCGAATATGTCGTTGTTCTGCATTTAATGCAGCTGCCTCTCTTCGGGTCACTTCTCCATCGAGTCGTCCATCCGCAATACGCACACGTTGCGTTTTTTGACGCACATCTGCACGCTTGGTTTCCGTTTGCGCATACGACTTATTTCCAGCTAGAGTGAACCCAAGCATTAATATCAGAGTATAAATGAAGTTATATTTTTTCATTGGTATTTAGTTTTGTTTCCCATTGGACTCGTAACTACAAGCAGGGTTTAACAGACTTTAAAAAAATACCAGAAAAAATCTATCAGTCCTCTTCCAGATAATTCATATCTCTGGAAAATGTCTCATCAATGCTTCTTAGGGCTATTACCGCTATTATTATAGTAATTATCCCAACAATCAAAGCACCGTAAATTATTCCGAATTCCCCTCTTAAATATTTGAATCCCAAGGTAATGGGAACAACTGTACCCCTGATAAAGTTAGGAACCGTGGTGGCAACCGTAGAACGCAAATTAGTACCAAACTGCTCTGCTGCGATAGTGACAAACAATGCCCAATAGCCAATTGCAAAACCTAATAATCCACAAGCTATGTAGAAGAATGCTACAGTTTTAAAAGGTAAAAAGAGATAAAAAACAATTGCTCCCATGGTCAGAAATATAAATATGAGAACAATCTTCTTTCTGGATTTTACCATTTGACTAATAAAACCACTACCAAAATCACCAATTGCTAATGCGAGGTAACTGTACATCACCGCATCACCTGCTACTATTTCTCCATCCACACCCAGTGCTCTTGCAAACTCTGGTGAAAACGTGATAAGGATACCAATTACATACCAAATGGGTAATCCTATTAAAATACATCCAATGAATCTTTTAAGCCTTGCAGAATTGGTAAACAGCATAAAGAAATTACCTCTTTGGACTGCCGCTTCCTTCACCTTCATAAATAAACCCGACTCGAATACACTTGCACGAGCAATTAGTAGCATAAGCCCTAGCCCCCCTCCAATGAAGTAAGTGGTTTGCCAATCAAAATGTTTGGCTACAAAGTTAGCCAGCACAGCTCCAAACAAACCGACTGTGGCAACCAACGCGGTACCATAACCTCTTAACCTTGTTGGCAAAACCTCTGACACTAAGGTAATCCCTGCGCCAAGCTCGCCTGCAAGTCCGATACCCGCAATAAATCGAAGAATTGCGTATTGATCTACATTAGTTGCAAACCCATTGGCAATATTGGCTAATGAATAGAGAAGTATAGATCCAAATAAAACAGACAAGCGCCCCCTCTTGTCTCCCATGATTCCCCAAATCAATCCCCCAACAAGCAACCCTGTCATTTGCACCTGTAAAAGAAATTCTCCCTCGTCCAGAAGAGCCTCAGGCGCCACCCCCATTGATTGGAGGCTAGGGATTCTTACAATACTAAAAAGTAGCAGGTCATAGATATCTACAAAATAGCCCAGTGCGGCAACTATTACAGGGAGACCAAATAACGGTTTAATGTCTTTCATTTTTTACAAAAAAGATTTGCTTTAAATTAACGGAGAATCATTAGAATACAACTATCCTATCGCAAGTTCAAATCGACCATTTATAGAAAAAGCACCCCATTTTAGTTTAATTAGCCGTAATCTCGAGACTGTAAAAACGGTAAAGTGTTGATTAGTAGACATGAAGAACTTATCAGCCATTACTAACAATTACATCCCCAGATGGAGTTTTTCCAAACGGGACAACTATCGAATACCTTAAAAACCAAATTCTCTAAAAATGAAAAAACTTTTTTTACTGCTCACTGTCTCAATGTTTATTGCGACAGCCGCGGAGGCGCAGCGAAAGCGAGGGGGATCAACCCCAGCCAAAAACACCGTGACCTATGATGAAAAACTATACAACGCTCTTGAGTGGAGGAGCATTGGACCCTATAGAGGAGGTCGCTCGAGCGCTGTTACTGGCGTACCGGGTAAGCCCTTATTATACTATATGGGTGCTACTGGTGGTGGAGTTTGGCGAACTGAAGATGGTGGCAACTCCTGGGAAAATATCTCTGATGGCTATTTCGGTGGATCAATTGGCTCCGTAGCTGTGAGCGAGTGGGACAATAATGTAATATATGCTGGTGGTGGTGAAGCAACCGTTAGAGGTAACGTATCATCAGGATATGGCCTTTGGAAAAGTACAGATGCTGGCAAAACCTGGTCTGATATTGGCCTGAAAAACTCAAGACATGTACCCCGCATTCGGATTCACCCAAGAAACCCTGATTTAGTTTATGCTGCGGTTTTAGGAGATCTTTTCAAGCCTTCAGCTGATCGCGGTGTTTACCGCTCAAAAGATGGAGGAAAAAACTGGGAAAAAGTATTATTCGCGAATAACAATGCAGGGGCTGTAGATTTGATTTTAGACCCGAACAATCCAAGAATAATCTACGCTTCAACATGGAAAATAAGAAGAACACCATATAGTTTAGAAAGTGGTGGAGAAGGGTCTGCTCTATGGAAAAGTACTGATGGAGGAGATAATTGGACGAACATCTCTGCAAATAAAGGACTGCCAAAAGGACTTTGGGGGATTGTAGGAGTAACCGTATCTCCTGTTAATTCAAACAGAGTGTTTGCTATTATCGAAAACGACAAGGGAGGAGTATATCGCTCAGATGACGGAGGAGAAACATGGCAATACATGAATGATGAAAGGAAACTGCGTCAGAGAGCCTGGTACTACAGTAAAATCTATGCAGATACTGAAGATGAAGATATTGTATATGTAATGAATGTTCAATATCACCGATCTAAAGATGGTGGCAAAACATTCGAAACATACAATGCACCACACGGTGATCACCACGACCTTTGGATAGCACCGGAAGATAACCAGCGCATGGTAATTGCTGATGATGGAGGAGCTCAGGTGTCCTTCGATGCTGGAGAGAACTGGACTACCTACATGAACCAGCCTACTGCCCAATACTACAGGGTAACTACAGACAACAATTTTCCTTACCGCATTTTGGTGGCACAACAGGATAATTCAACACAACGTATTTTGCATCGTACCGATGGAAATTCAATTGGCGAAAGGGATTGGGATGTAACAGCCGGTGGCGAAAGTGGTCACATAGCAGTTGACCCAACTAATAATGACATCATTTATGGTGGTAGTTATGGTGGAACGCTTGAAAGAATAAATCACCAAACAAACGAATCTCGAAGCATCAACGCTTGGCCAGACAACCCTATGGGGCATGGAGCTGAAGGTGCGAAATATCGTTTTCAGTGGAACTTCCCACTTTTCTTCTCACCACATAACCCTAAAAAGCTTTATGCTGCATCACAGCACTTACATGTAAGCTACAATGAAGGGCAAAGTTGGGAATTAGTTAGCCCAGATTTATCTCGTAATGATAAGTCCAAGCTTGGCCCATCAGGTGGACCTATTACTAAAGATAATACTGGTGTAGAGTACTATGCTACTATTTTCGCTGTAATGGAATCTCCTTATGAAGAGAATGTAATCATGGCTGGCTCTGATGACGGACTAGTACATGTAACTAAGGATGGTGGTAAAAATTGGGAAAATGTAACTCCTCCGATGATGCCTGAATGGGGCATGGTGAATAGCGTAGACTTTGATCCACATGTAAAAGGAGGCGCATATATTGCTGTTACCAGATATAAAATTGGTGACTACAAGCCTTACCTGTTCAAAACTAAGGACTATGGAAAAACATGGACACAAATTACTGATGGAATTCCTTCTGAACATTTCACCCGTGTAGTTAGAGTAGATCCAAAGCGTGCAGGTTTGCTTTATGCAGGAACAGAAGCTGGAATGTATATTTCATTTGATGACGGATCAAGCTGGAAGCCTTTTCAATTGAACCTTCCTATTGTACCTATCACAGATCTTACCATTAAAAACGATAACTTAATTGCAGCAACCCAAGGCAGAAGTGTATGGTTAATAGATGACATTACACCACTTCATCAATTAAATGATGCAGTTGCTTCAAGTGGAACACACCTGTTTAAGCCAATGCCAAGCTATAGAATGAATGGCGGACAAGGTGGTGGATGGAATCGAGTTCCAAGTAACCATGGAATGAATCACCCTAACGGTGTAATGGTTCATTATTATTTGAAAGACACTGCAAAAACAACTGCAAGCCTTGAAATAATGGAAATGAACGGCACAGTAATCAAGAAGTTTGCTACTAAGCCTAACAAGAAAGCCAAGGAAGAATTATTAAAAATTCAACCAGGCATGAATCGTCATATATGGAACATGAGATATCCTGATGCTGAAGGGTTTGATGGGTTGATTATGTGGGGCGCTTCCTTAAGAGGGCCTAAAGCTGTACCAGGAAAATACAAAGCCAAGCTTACTGTAAATGGCAATGCCATGGAAACCGAATTTGAAATTCTGAAAGATCCACGTACCGAAGGAACTATTGCGGATATTCAGGAGCAATTTAATTTCGCTATAAAGGTGAGAGACAAACTATCTGAAGCCAACAATGCCGTTAAGAAAATCAGAGAAGCGCGTGATCAAATTACCAGGGTAACTGAGCCTATGAAAGATGATCCTGCATTCAAGGATGTAAATGATATGGCTAAAAGCATTCTGGACAATGTGAAGGAAGTTGAAGAAGAAGTATACCAGACTAAGAATAGAAGTGGGCAGGATCCACTGAACTTCCCAATTAGATTAAATAATAAGATTGGTGGATTGGCAAGAGAAGTCGATGGTAATGACTTCAAACCAACAGATCAGGCCAAAGCGGTATATGATGAAATCTCAGGTCAAATAGATACACAACTAAAAACCCTGAATACCATCTTCACTGAGCAAATTCCTGAATTCAATAATTTAATCAGACAGAAAGAAGTTAAACCAGTAGTGGTTCAATAAGAACTTCTAATTATCAAATAAAAAAAGGGGCCGATTTGGTCCCTTTTTTTATTTCTAAGCGCTAACAGTTCCTCATAAGATTACTAAAGATTACCGATCCCTACTGACAACGTAATAAAGTAATGGCCCTAGCAGAGGCAAAAAGAATACAATAAGTATCCATAATACCTTCTTCTCCGTGTCCTTGTTACTTCTATAGATATCCAGCACAACTATAACATCCAGTACAAGAACTAGTATTCCAAGTAATCTAATCATAGCAAAGAATTAATTAACTTCTAAAATCTTAAATAACTCATCAAGGTTTGGAGTAATAATAATCTCAGTTCTTCTATTCTTTTGTTTGTTCTCAGCGGTGGTGTTTGGAGCTAAAGGCAAATATTCACCCTTGCCAGAAGCTGTAATTTGATTAGGAGAAACTCCACCTTTAGTTAGAATTTTGGTAATCGAAGTTGCCCTCATTACACTTAAATCCCAATTATCCTGCATGTAGGTTGACTTTTTAGAAATTGGAACATTATCAGTATGCCCTTCTACCATTATATGAATATCCTTTTGATCCTTCAAAGCCTTGGCTAATTGTTGTAGAGCGGTTACACCCTTACTGTCCACTTCTACGCTTCCCGACCGAAACAACAACTGCTCTGCTAGAGATACATACACTTTGCCATTTTTAACATTCACCGTTAGATCATTCTCTTTAAAATTTAATAGCGCATTACTAATTCTATTCTTTAAATCCTGAACTGCTTTGTCCTTATTGGCTAAAACTTGTTCAAGCTCCTTAACCTTGCGCTCCCGCTCTTCCAGGCTTACACTTAGCGAGTCATTTAAATTCCGCGTTCTTTCCAAATTCTCTTGTATAGCCAAAAGTTGCTCCTTTTGAAGGGTAAGGTCACGGTTAAGCTTGCCACTGCTATTCAATAGGTTTTTATAATAAGCGTTCAGTTGATCATATTCAGTATTAAGACCCTCGAGTTTTTGAGCTGTTGAGCGGAGAACCACCCCCATATCAGTGGTGTCACTTTTCAGTTGATTGAGAGAAGCATTCAAATCCTCGAGCTCCGCAGTGGCCTTATCTAATTTTGCCGAGGTTTCCGCCAACTCACCGTCTGCTTTTACCTTTTGAGCTAGTAAATCATCAAATTTCTTCTTGGAGACAATACAACCCTGAAGGGTAATGAGTATGATAAAGGGAATAATTATTTTTTTTTGCATAAAAGGGGCGTTTACCTATTAGTAAGAAAGCTTATGTATAACATATACCGTTGATTCTTGAATCAAAATTAAGAAAATAAAGTTGTCAATCATTTAAACCTTCTGACACCCATTTGTAGTCTAAGAGGTAGCAAAAATTGTATTCACAAATAACTAAAGGATGAATTGGCTAGTAAGAACAAATTCGGAGCAACTTGAAGTCTGGTCAGATACAGAGTACAAGCATCGTTTGATGAAATGTCAATATTACGGTGCCAGACCATTTTGGGAAAAAGTCAGAAGCCTTGTGCCTCCCAACCCTGATGACACCTTAAAATATGATATTGGCGAGATTATCCCCTATAAGCGTTCAGCAAAGTCCTCTTTGGGTAAGCGATTTGCTGTTATTATTGAATTATTTACCGAAGCAGGTCAAACCAAGTTTTTGGGAATTGACATTGAAACCAAAAACAAGATAATATCACAAGTAGCATAGAAAACTAACGAAAGTGCTAAAATTATGAAGCCCCTTACCTCGGGGCTTTTTTCGTTTAAAGATTATTACATTTATGTAAACGACTAAAAATATGGAAGGAATGCTAAAAGATGGCTCGCTAAAGGGCAAAACCATAATAATAACCGGAGGGGGAACAGGACTGGGAAAATCGATGGGAAAGTATATGCTTGAGTTAGGAGCTAATCTAGTGATCACAAGCCGAAAAGAAGATGTGCTACTTAAAACCTCGGAAGAACTCATGCAACTTACCGGAGGAAACGTTCTGCCAGTTGCATGTGATGTAAGGAAGTACGAGGAGATACAAAATGTTATTAGTAAAGCAGAACAAGAATTTGGTCAGGTACACGGTGTACTTAACAATGCAGCAGGTAATTTTATAAGTCCCACCGAAAGACTTTCTCACCGTGCGTTTGACATCGTGGTAGATATCGTTCTTAAAGGAACTTATTACTTTACATTAGCAGCTGGGAAAAATTGGATTGCCAAAAAGCAACCTGGCACCTTTCTTAACATAGTGACTACATATGCATGGACAGGCTCAGGCTATGTGGTCCCATCCGCTTGCAGTAAGGCAGGAGTACTTGCCTTAACCAGGTCTCTGGCCGTTGAGTGGGCCAAATACAATATAAGAAGCAACGCAATTGCTCCAGGTCCATTTCCAACTGAAGGCGCATGGAGTAGATTGCTGCCCGGAGAACTAGTGAAAAAATTTGATCCTGCAGAAAGAATTCCGCTAAAACGAGTGGGGGAACATAATGAACTGGCCAACCTGGCAGCGTATTTAATGTCAGACTTTTCAGCTTACATCAATGGAGAAGTTGTAACTATTGACGGAGGAGAATGGCTCAGAAATGGTGGTGAGTTTAGTCACCTTGAACAGATTCCAGAAACCATGTGGGATGAACTCGAAAAGAACCGTAAGTAAATCATCTCTTAATTGAAACTAAGCTCAAGCTTGAGTTATTGGTGTTATAAATTAAAAGACTTTTTTGTTTCTCATCAAAAAACAAAACAGGTAACTGGGTAGATTCCAATGGCTGAGGAAGTAATAACTGGCCGACAGGATCAAAATAATAGGAGAAGTTCTGTTGTTCATCATATAAGCAATAGAATCTCTCTTTCAACCTGTTCTCCAAATAAGTAAGCTTCCATTGTGTAGAGCCGGGGTTTTCAATTTCAATTAGCATCTTACCATCAGCATCTAAAATTCCTACCTTACCAGGGTCAACACGCAAAAATACATACGTATTCTCAGCTGTCGACTTCACTAAACTAAATTTAGTAGAACCAGATCTCTTTAGAAGTACTTCCTTTTTTCTTATTTGGCCATCTACACCAAACTGAATTTTAAGCCCCTCTTCTGATACAGAAGTAAAATAGGAAGCAGCTAAGCTATTGCCAATGGTCTCCGATACCTCTCCGCTTGGTCGCGTTGTTAAGTCTAACGGAAATCCTTTAATCATCTCCCCTCTTCTATTCAATAAATTCACAATCCCTGCATGAGTAATCACCAGAAAATAATCCTTTCCGAGTATCCTATAGTGCTTTGCTGCACTAAGCATTTTACCGTTAAGCTTACGCGGATTCCACCCCTCCAGTGGAGTTCCCGTTTTATCAGTAAGTGTCAAATCCCCTTTCTCCTCAGTAATAAGATACCTGTAGCGCTTGCTTCTGTCATAATCAACCAATTGAGAATACCCAATTTTACTACCTACGTCAATTCCTTTTGGATAACCTTCAACATACCTACCCAATCTGTCTACAATATGTATTCCCTTTTCTGTGGTGAAAAACAGCTGAAGTTTCCCATTAGCATAAAAATCAAGTTGCTTTACATCATCCACAATTTGAGCACCTATAGACTCCTTCCATAATGTTTTAAGATTCTTCGACAGCAAATAAAGATTGTTCAGAGAATCCTGCATGACCAATTCAATTTCCTTTGATACATGACTCTTAACCACCTTAGGCTGTGTCAATATCTTACTTCCAAAATCATAAGTTGTCTTCTCTAAGCTTTTTTGAGATAACTGCGATGGGGAGAATTGAAACGATGTGTTCCAATAATAATTGGTTTCCAATCGGCTTAACTGAAGAGACCCTTTATCGATATTTAAAAAGTTATTTGTTTTAAATATTGATTTCCATCTAGAATTAAGTTTATCCTGCAAAAAGACAGAAGTTAACCTACCATCCACAAAAACACTAAGGTTAGATTCTTGCAGAGATGAATTCAAAAATTTGTTCCACTCAACAGATTTTCCCCAGGTATCTTCGCTATCTATATCATCAATAAAAACTTTTATTAGTTCCACACTTTCAGATAATATCAGGTATTGCCCTATCTGAACGAAAAAAGTTTGCTCAGACGGAGTTGCTATTGGATAAAGAAATTGGGATAAGAAATTTTTATAATCAATCAGTCTTATCTGATACCCAGCGTAATTCTCTATATATAAAGAATCCCTCTTTTGATCAGCCAATTTGGAAGCCAACTCATCAAAGACAGATATTCTCCCAGCCTCTTCATTAAGCTTGAGAATACTAACAACATCACTTCCGCTACCTAAATAACAGTTTGCAAATTGATTACCAACTGATTTTCTCAACGAAGCTACACTCACAGATAATCTGGACATCTCTTCTGCCAAGCTATCCGTTGAGGTAACAGCATTTTCTTTTATCAATTGAGCTTGGTCAGAAAACCATTGTTCAGGATTAGAAATTCCAAAGTGTATCATACTTGATACTTTATTAGAAATCAACCCATCCACATCAATGGGTTGCGGCTCTTGTCGTTCAAAAAGCCTAAGCAAACCGATTTCTGATCGAATCAAAAACCCATTCAGTAGTACACTGGATTCATTTATTTTAACATCCGCAACCCCCGCTCCATGTAGAGCAAGTCCATTTTTAGTGGAACTCACTACATGAGGCTTTAGGAAGAGCATCAAAAAATTATCGAGATTTGAAATATCTATATAGATATTTCCTTCATCTGTTTTAAGAGTTGGCAATTTAAAGAGGGAAGTGTTTTTATTTGCGAATAAATTCTTCTCTCCGGAATTCAGTCTCAAAACTCCCTCCAATAAAAACGAAGATTCACTCATCACGAGAATATCATCAATAAGAGCAAATGAAAAGTGCTCTTTCCCTTCAACCAGTTCATTAATTTCAATTCCGTTATACAACCTCTTTCTCAAGGTAGAATCAGAAAAAGGCAATCCAATGCTTTTAATATCATCTCTCCATACCGCAGAATTCACTTTGGTATAGACTAAAAAACCAAAGTCATCTCTGGCTATCGGCTGTACAGCCACAAAGACTTTGCTGCCTTGAAAATATTTACTTCTTAAAACGCCACTTAAGTATTCACTGGAGGCTATCACCTCTTTCAAAACCTCCGACTCCTCAAGCTTTTGGTTAAATGAATTGAGTTCTGATATCTCCATTACCAATACAGCATCATCGCTAATTAAATCCCAGGGCGTAACATCGTCTCTTTGAGTTAATTGATATGCCCAGATACATAGCATCACTATAAGAACGATTCCTAACGTTATTAATATAGCTTTTTGCTTCACCTAATTCTTTAAGATATTAAAACTAATCACGAAAGATACGAGCCATTGGAAACAATGACAATGCAAAAAGGAAGATGCATTTAGGATTAATTCATTTGCATAAAAAAAGCCCTGAAGGATAACCTTCAGGGCTTTGATAAAAAAAGGCAACGACTTACTCTCCCACGTTTTACCGCAGTACCATCAGCGCAGGTGGTCTTAACTTCTCTGTTCGGAATGGGAAGAGGTGATCCCCACCGCTATAGTCACCCTAAGAACGTTGTG
>JBDVKV010000007.1:0-11736 GCA_039971015.1 Cyclobacteriaceae bacterium | reverse complement strand
GTTTTGCATGTTGGTGACATTGGCTACGTTCCAACTTCCGATAGCCTGGTCAAAAGAAGCTGCTCCATAAAACATCGATTGCATGTCGGTGACAGCAGCCACGTTCCAATTCGAAATAATTCCATTAAAGTTGGAGGCGTTGTAGAACATGAATCCCATGTCTGTCACTATTCCAGTGTTCCAACTGTTGAGATTTTGATTGAATGCAGGGGCATTTTGAAACATACCCGACATATCATTGACATTAGCGACATTCCAGCCACCAATGTCCTGATTAAAAACGGTCGCGCCCCCAAACATTGCGCGCATGGTGGTGACACTACTTACATCCCAGGCACTTATGTTCCCGTTGAATGAAGAAGCATCAAAAAACATGAATAACATATTCGTCACTTTACTCACGTCCCAACTATTCAGGTCCTGATTAAAGGCGCTTGCACCGGTAAACATGTTTGTCATGTTAAGTACATTACTCACGTTCCAGCTACCAATATTTTGGTCAAATGAAGCAGCTCCGGAAAAGGCACTGTTCATGATCAACACATTGCCGACATTCCATGAACCAATATTTTGATTAAAAGAGGAAGCGTTTCTGAATATATTATTCATGGTGGTGACATTGCTTACATCCCATGAACTGATGTCCTGGTTGAAGCTACTGGCATCATTAAACACGTTTTGCATCTCCGTTACATTGCTCACATCCCAATTGCCTACAGGTCCATCAAAACTCGTGGCGCCACGAAAAACACCACTAAGTATCGTAACGCCACTCAAGTCTGGTGCATCAGAAGCTGTGGATGTCAAATTAGTGCAGCCATAAAAAGCATGGTACATGGAGGACCAGGCGATGTCTCCCCATTGCTCTACTGTCAATATTTTTTCCTTATCCCCGCCATCATTAAAGTAAATGTGAGGGAATATTCCGCTGATGGAAACCGTATAGGTGCCAGGTGCTGCATAGGTGTGGGTGATATCTCCGGTCACTCCGGTGTCAGTCATTCCATCACCCCAAACTATGTCATAGTTATAAATACTCGTTCCATCGGTAGGAATGGTAATTTCATTACTGCCCGAAGTACCTGGGTTGTCTGTTTTCCAGGTGGTGATAAAATCACATTGCTGTCCCGCGTCATTAATGGTCCATCCGTAGGTACCCGTTAAGCTGGCGTGTGCTGCTGCAGCTGCACAATAGTGCAATCCTACTGCACCTAGATCAACTCCGGTTGGGATTTGAACTTCTCCTGCATCAAGCGACTCCCAACCGATAAGGGTGGCATCATAATTATCTAATGACATGCCACTATTATTGAACATAAAATTCATGGCTGTTACACTACTTATATCCCAACCTCCGAGCGATTGATTAAAGCCTGTGGCATTGACAAACATGTTTTGCATGTTGGTGACATTGCTCACATCCCAGCTAGCTAACGATCGGTTAAATATTGTTGTATTTGCAAAAGCGCCATTCATGGACAGGACAGAGGTAACTACCCAGCCAGTAATATTTTCAGTAAAGGCTAAAGCACCACTAAAAATGAAGTCCATATCTGTTAGACTGCCTAGTCGGTTATTCCAGGCACTTAAATCCTGATTAAACAAGACAGCATCCTGAAACAGACTTTGCATGGATTGAACACTGGTAACATCCCACGAACTGATGTCTCGATTAAATGCAGCAGCACCCAGAAACATTGCGCCCATATCTGCTACTTTACCAACGTCCCAATTATCAATATTGCCATTAAAAACGGTGGTATTTCTAAACATGGATCGCGTGTCTGTAACTTCAGACATGTTCCATAGATCGAAGTCTTGATTGAAGATGGGGTTGAACTCAAACATGCCCCTCATGGTTACATTAGCATTGAGAGTACTGTTGATTACCCAACTATTCAGGTTTTGATTGAAAGCCACTGCCCGGCTAAGCATAAAAGAGAAATCAGTAACTGCAGTGACTGTCCAATTTGTGATATCACCATTGAAGGCATCAGTATTTGCAAACATTGAACCCATATCAGTTACATTATCTACATTCCATAGATTTAAGTCTTGATTAAAAAGGTCGCAGTCAAAAAATAGACTCTGCATAATTTGAACATTGTCTACCACCCAGTGATTAATCGGCTCATTGAATGCGATACATCCTTGAAGCATGGCGGTCATGTCTGTCACCCCTGATAAGTCGGGCGCATCGGTTGCTGGAATAGTAAGGTTGCTACAATCCAGGAAGGCATTGGCCATCGAAGACCAGGCAATATCACCCCATTGTTCTACGGTAAGTATTTTATCCGCTTCCGTTCCTGAGTTGAAGTAAATTCTTGGAAAGGCGCCAGATATCTCCACTTGATAGACATCCCCATTTGTTAAACCAGGAATCGTAAAATTCCCTGTTTCACCTGTGGTAGATCCATCGCCCACTCCGGTGTTGGTGAGGTTCGTCCACACCACATCATAGTTATACCCAGCTCCTGTTGTTGGAATGGTTATTTGTGTGTCAGTAGTTGACCAGGTGGTAATGAAGTTAGTATTGGGAGCAAAACTCGCTGAGAATTCTGAGGAACCACTGGCCAGTGTACTTGCGGTAGCCACAAAAGACATCGAAGTATTAAACGTTCCGCTAAGCGACCACAGTCCAGAAGTCACTGTAGTTTGTCCTACGTAAGTTGCTCCCTGATTATCAGCACAAGAAGAATTTGTTTCATACACTTTAATTATTGATCCATCCGCTTCAGAGGATGTGCCAGAAATGGTAGTGGTATTGGCATTGGCTATAACAGGGGTACTGACTAATGCTACTCCTGATATATCTATTCCTAAATTGGTATTACAGAAAAAGCTGTTTTGCTGAATATCAATGGTGCCAAAGGAGGTAAGTGGCGTGCGAATACCGGCATTGTTATTAGCAATGATATTCTCATTTCCTGTTCCACCAATATTCACGTTGGTAACCGTCTGACTGGCAACACTGATATGGATGCCATACACGGTATTACCAAAGGCTGTTGTAGCGTCTGGAGCCAATCCAATGATGTTATTGGTGATAGTACCTGAGTTGGTTGTTCCTCCAAGCTGGATGCCATCATTGATGGATCCACTGATGACGTTGCCATCAATCGTGAGATTTGTAACCGTGGTCAATCGGAGGCCATCCACCGTGGCGTTACCGGAGTTATTCCCAATCAGGTGAGTGTCCAGCAATCCAATACCCATGTAGTTGTTGATCACATCAACACCATCTGCATTGCTGATGCTTAGTGCAGCACCATCGTCTGTCCCATTGAAATAGTTTCTGAAATTATTGTTGCTGGTGCCAATGGTAATATTGTCCGTATTATTAATAAAAACCCCTCGACTGACAGTGATGTCGGTACCATTGACAGAGGCACCAAATACATTACCGTGAATGGCAGCGAGGTTGCTGTTAGCAATATCGATGAGATAGCTGCTAAAAGCAGAGCCAGCCATCCAGTTGCCAAGACCTAATGACCGATCACCTCCAATAATTAGATTATCACTTCCAGTAGCTGCGATGCCACTTCCGGAAGTGGCTTGATTGGTTACACCATCCCCCGACACACCAATATGATTTCCTTGAATCGTTATGTTGTCACCGTTAACAATATTAATAGCTGTACCAATATTCAGGTTTATGATATTATCCTCAATTAGGATGTCATCATAAGCTTCACCGTTAATAACAATACCAAATTGGGCATTAATGATTTTAATTCCCGATAGACTAACATTTGCGGATGAGACTTGTAAGCCATAACCGCTTACTATTGAACTCAAATTGAGGGTAACCATATTTTCAGTAGTAAAATCCCAACCTGGTTGAGTTGTACCATCAATGCTTGTAATCTGAGTAATAGGAGGAAGCTCCGTTACCAAATCGATGGACCAGGGGCCGCCACCTGGGATATTGAAATCTATGGTCTCTCCAGAACTTGCATTCGCGTCAATAATGGCTTGTCTTAGTGATCCCGCTCCAGCATCATTTGTATTGATTACTGTGATTTGGGCGTAGCAATCGTACGATAAGATGAATAAAAATATCCAAGCTAAGTTGTGGAGATAAAGTTTCACTTAGACCGGGGCTTGTTAACAGATAGGTTATCTCATCTAAGGTAATAAAAAAACTTATTTTTTAGCTACTTCGCGTTAGATTTTCATGAATGACAAAGAGATCATCGCTTAAGCGTCAAATAGCCACTTAATTGATTTCTTCCACTAGAAAAACCCACCTTGTAAAAATAAACCCCACTGGGTAATTCCTTCCCGTCATTCTGCCGTCCTTCAAAACGTTTTTCCTGTACATCAGAATTGTAGTTATCCATCTCAAAAACCTTATCCCCCCAGCGATTGTAGATGGTTACAATGTTAGTGGGTTCAAGAAATTGAATATTCTGAATAAGAAAATAATCATTAAATCCGTCATTATTAGGAGAGATGCCATTATAAGCTATGATTTCTCCATCTACTTCAATTTGAAGTACGATCTGTGAGCAAGCACCCAGCTGATCACATACTTGAATCGTGACTTGATCTGTCCCCCCAAAAGGTGTGTTGGAATAATCTATGGTCAAATTGAAACTGGCATCAAAAGAGGCCGGTGCATTACTCAAAGGGCCGGCAATAATTTGAATGGAGTTGAGATCGATATTGTTGTTGGGGTCTGATATAAAACTGCTAAATGGAATGGTGACACTTTGCCCGGCAATCGATGTGATGGGGGTTGAAGGAGGTGTAATCACAGGTGCCTCATTCTGTATGTCAATACTCACAGTAGAATTACTACAAAGACCACATTGGTTACAAATTTCATATTGAAAAGTATCAGCACCCACGGTGCCTTCAGCTGCTGTATAACCAATAGTATTGTCACTATTGATAACGGCAGTTCCTTTTGAGGGGGCTTGTAAAATGGTAATAGTAATTACATCTCCTGCATTGACCGCGGATGATCCAATAATATCCACATTGGTAGGCTGATTGACATTGCTGCTCACCACCGGAGAACCTGCTGTAATCGGTTGTGAGATGGTCAGCTGGAGCTGGTCTGTCACCTGCGGGCAAACTCCGGTCGCATCAACGGTGAGTGTGAGTGTAACCGTCCCTGCTGCAATGTCTTCGGCACTTGGTGTATAGTCACTGCTCAATGCATTGGGAGCTGAAAATAAACCCGTTCCTGAAGTACTCCACATTGGGTTGCTGGCTGCTTGCCCCATTGTACCTGTTAGCATCGCGATATCCGAGGTGCAAATGGTTTGATCAACTCCTGCATCCACCGTAGCTGTTTGGCCGATACTGACAAAAGCCAGGGAAGTTGCAGCAACACAGGGGCCAGCTCCATCCGGATCATCCGTTGACAACGAAAGGGTAACAGTGCCATTACTAATATCCGTTGGACCGGGTGTATATACTGCATTGAGTTGTGTTGCATCATCAAAACTTCCATCACCCCCCGTAGACCATGTCGATAGAGTAGCAGATCCACCGATACTTCCTGCCAACGCAATCGTACTTCCTTCACAAATAGCAGCAATGATTCCTACTGACGCGGTTGGGGGGGAGGCACACCCTGAAGCTACTATGGTTCCGGTAATTGGAAATGTAAAATTTGGCTCATCATCATCATCACTTAGAATGGTTACAGTTTCATTAAACGTACCGCCTGTAGCACCGCTTAATAAAATATCAACGCTGACTCTGGAAATAATTCCATCGACCTCTGCAGCAACAAAATTGGGAGGTGCACTTGTGAGGGTAAAGGCAGTTCCACTGATAGTAATATCAAAGATATTTAAGTCAGCTGGGTTCCAGTTGGCAATGGTGATAGGGACAATAATGTCTGCCCCTTGCGAGCCAGATCCAAAATCAAGTGGAGTAACTTGCCCATCGAATATTTCAGGGTCGGAAAAAATATTCGGTCCTTCATACACCGCAATATCGGGACCAATAATTTCTCCATAAACATCAAAATCAAAAATTGCTTCGTCTGTGTCGTCACTGATAATGCTAATGGTTTCAAAGAAGATACCCGAGTTAGAACCCGTCAACATCACCTGGATGGTTTCAGTACCATCCACTGGGATCAACGCAGGAGGAATGGATCCCAGCTGGAACTCCGTTCCGGAGAAAGTGATGTCGGATATATTGAGATCAGCTGAGCCTATGTTGGTAATGGTAAACTCCCCCATCAAGCTGTTTCCCTTTATTTCATATCCAATATCCAGCGGGGTAGCCTGCCCATCCAGGATAGGAGTACCCAACACGTCCGCCCCTTCAAATGCAGCAATCTCAGGTTCAGGAGTAGCTGTCACTTCTCCTGTTACATCAAACTGAAAAGAACCGCTAAAGTCATCGCTGGTGATGTCTACTGTTTCAAGGTAGGTACCGGTTGCAGCTGAGTTGAGATCCACTGTAAAGGTATGGGTAGCCCCCGCTGGAACGCTAAAGGGAACGGATACAGAAGCAAAACCTGATCCCGTTACAGCAATAACAACATTGTTAATGGGTATGCTCTGATTGTTAACAAGGGTAAAACTTCGGGTCTTGCTGGAAGGCAGTACATCAATAGAACCGAAATCAATGGGGGTAGCTTGTGCATTCAGTATCTCTGGTGCTGTGGTGTCCACTCCATCATAAACAAAAAGACAGGCAGGTCCTCCATCGGTGATATTCCAATTGTTTGGGCCGTTAGTTAAAATATCTCGTGCCGCTTGGGCTGAACAATAGAAAATTCCTTGTGCTCCAAAGCTAACACCTGACCTTACAGATTGCGCAGCCCAACCTTCCAGGAGTTTATCATAATTACTGACGGAAAGACCTGAATTGTTAAACATGTTCACTGCCAAGTTAAGAAAGGTTACGTCCCATCCACTGAGGTCCTGATCAAACGCGGTGGCTCTCTCAAACATATTGCGCATATCAATATTGAAGGTGGTGTTTAAAGTCCAGGTACCGATAGGCTGGTTGAATGAGGTAGCACCATCAAACATGCTGTTAAAGTCGCGCACTGTTGAAACATCCCAAATGCTAATGTTCTGATTAAAGGCAACCGCCCCGGCAAACATATTACTCATGTCATCGACATTGCCTACATTCCACCCGCTGATATCCTGATTGAAGGCAATGGCTCCATCGAACATGCCTCGCATGTCAT
Source organism: Cyclobacteriaceae bacterium (assembly GCA_039971015.1). Lineage (GTDB taxonomy): Bacteria > Bacteroidota > Bacteroidia > Cytophagales > Cyclobacteriaceae > ELB16-189. Next base: position 4,565 of record JBDVKV010000007.1, on the reverse strand, counting down.
TAACATTATCGACTATCCAATTGCCAATGTCCTGATTAAAGAATTGTGTACCGCTAAACACGGTGATCATACTGGTAACCATTGAAGTGTTCCACGCGTCACCACCATAGTTACCTGCTCCGAGCTTATAGCTAATATCTTGATTGAAATCAGATGCCCCATTGAACATGCCACCCATATTGGTCACCTTGCTCACGTTCCAGTTGCCGATATCCTGATTAAAAGCACTCACAGAAAACATTTGATTCATGTCGGTCACGTTGCTCACGTTCCAATTGCCAATGGGCTGATTAAAGGAAGAGGCGCCTCCAAACATGGAGCTCATATCCTGCACATTGGAAGTATTCCATGCATCACCGCCTGTGTTGGCTCCTCCTGCTACGAACTTAATATCCTGATTAAAGTCTCGCGCGAAACTGAACATATCGGACATATTAGTCACATTGCTTACATCCCAGGTACTTAAAGGTTGATTGAAGGTGTCAGCATCACGGAAAAGTTCAGACATGTCAGTTACATTGCTTACATCCCAATGATTAATGTCATCGTTAAGCGCCTCCGCATAATAGAACATTCGATTCATATCGGTAACGTTCGACAAGTCAGGAGCGTCCACCGCATTGATCCGCAAAAATTCACAACCAGAAAATGCACTCCTCATTGATGTCCAGGCAATATCTCCCCATTGTTCTATGGTAAGTAATTTTTTACTGTCCTTATCGGGCAGAAAGCTGCCAGCGTTAAAATATATTCTGGGAAACGCCCCAGAAATAGAAACCGTGTAAGTGCCCGGTGTGGCATAAGTGTGAGTAATGTCTCCGGTTACACCTGTATCGGTCATACCGTCACCCCAGTTTACGTCATAGAAATATCCCGTGCCTGTTGTTGGGATGGTTATTTGATCATCGTTGGAAGATCCAGGGTTATCTGTTTTCCAGGTGGTGATAAATGCGTCAAAAATTGTGTTTTCATATATCCTTGCTGATGGATCGAAAGTAAGGTTGTCAACTCCGGTGATCAATAAGTCAAGATCTCCATCTCCATCAAAGTCACCCCAGTTAGAGGTACTTTGTTCAGCTACTCCAACCAGATTAGCCAACAGGTCAGTGAATATACCTGCATCATTTCTATAGACTCTGGCTACATAATCACTAACCTCATAATCTTGACCAGTCAGGACTAAGTCCAAGTCTCCGTCTCCATCAAAATCTCCCCACTGTGCTGATCCGTCTTCGAAACTATCAGAAAACCCCGCCCCAATATCTGAGAAAATTCCAGCATTGTTTTGATAAATATAAGCCCCATTGTTCGCGGTGATCTGACCTCCCATGATAACTACATCCAGATCTCCATCGTTATCATAATCACCCCAGTCTGCTGCACTATATCCAACCCCCGGAAGTCCAGCACCTGCGTCAACAAAACTACTCCCTCCATCATTTCTGTAAATGATGCTATGCCGATTCGTTTGATTGTCATCAAATCCAGTAATTAATATATCTAAATCACCATCCGCATCATAGTCACCCCAATCTGCTGATCCATTGAATAATCCAATCAGGCCAGCGCCTATGTCAGTAAAAACTCCGCCACCATCATTTCGATAAATTATGGATGATGCTAAAGTGGAGGGTATATTGAACCTTCCAGTAACAATTAAATCCAGATCACCATCGTTGTCAAAATCTCCCCAATCTACTGATGCGTAGTCTACTCCCTGTAGCACAGCATTTGTTTCCTCAGCGAAAACACCTGCGCTATTTTTATAGACTTTCGTTGTTGGGTTAGCACCAGCATCTGAACCAGCTATCACTAAATCAAGATCGCCATCATTGTCATAGTCACCCCATTTGCATATGCTATAAAAAACCCCTGTTAGAGGAGCGCCAATATCCGTAAACACCCCGCCAGCATTGTTGTATATAGTTGCGGTCTCATTGTATCCAGGATCCCAACCAACAACAACTAAATCCAAGTCACCATCATTGTCGTAGTCGCCCCAGTCGGTATCACCGAAGGTAACACCGATTAAGCCAGTGCCAGATCTCTCTTTGAATGCGCCTTCAAATGGCCCGCTCTGTGCTAAAAAGCTAAAAGAGGATGGGGTAGCGGGTTGAGCTCCCGTGCTCATTACCAGCGCATTGACAATAACCGTTACTTTTTCCCCTGCTTTAAAGTTGGTGGAGGGGTTGAAGATCACTATAGAGTTATCAGCACCCACCGAAAATACACCTCTGAATTGCCCGCTTTGACTACCCACTATTTTAATGTTGTCATCGAAAACATCATCGGTGGTGGTGGTGTTGTTGTGCACCGTTCCCAAATTCACATCAGCACTAAAGTCCAGTTCAATGTTGGACGCAACACTAACACTGGTTGCATTAGCGGAAGGCACTGCCGTAAAAGTCATTTGAGCGGAAACACTACCAGCGAAAAGGAACAGACCTGTCAATAGGATGACTGCCGATAAATTTAATGGTCTCAACATGTTGATTAGATAGGGTGAGTAATCAATTCGGTTTTAGGTTAACTTTAAAAATCGGTATTTCTGATGGGAATCCTCCTTAAAAGTTACATTAATTGCGACAGGATTGGCTAATCGTAAAATATGGGTAATATTTCTACTGTAATACTTCTTTTGGCGGTAGTTACGGCTCTTGCGCAGGTAACAGACAAAATCAGAGTGCCGTATCCGGTGATGTTGGTGTTAGCCGGTATTGGCATAGGGTTGGTGCCCGGACTGCCCCTCGTCTCCCTGGATTCAGAAGTTGTCTTCCTGCTTTTCCTTCCACCCGTATTGTATGCAGCAGCATGGAACACCTCGCTTACTGATTTCAAGGACTCTGCACGGCCCATTTCCTCATTGGCTTTTGGTTGTGTGCTTTTCACTACCACCGCAGTGGCTTGTGTTGCCCATTATTTTATTCCTGGCTTTGGTTGGGCCGAGTCGTTTGTTTTAGGGGCCATCATCTCTCCACCCGATGCTGTAGCAGCCACCGCAGCGACAAAAGGATTAAAACTGCCTAAAAGAATCGTCACTATTTTGGAAGGGGAGAGCCTGGTCAACGATGCAACAGGTTTGATCGCCTATCGCTATGCCATCGCATCAGTGGCTACGGGCACTTTTATTTTTTGGCTGGTGGCCATCAATTTTATCTATGTAGCACTGGTCGGCATTCTGGTTGGCTTTTTGGTGGGCATTGTGTTCAGGTGGATACACAAAATTACTCCTGATAATGCCATTACAGATACTACCTTCACACTGCTGGCTCCTTATACGTCTTATTTGATTGCAGAGGAAATTCATACATCGGGGGTGCTTTCGGTTGTTACCTGCGGACTTTATTTGAGCTACTACTCTTCGGAGTTTTTTGATCATAGAACCCGGCTTCAGACCAGAGCAGTGTGGGATATCTTAATCTTCCTGGTGAACGGCATTATTTTTATTTTGATCGGATTGCAATTGCCTTTTATTCTTGCGCAAATTCAAAACCATTCCTTGTCCAACCTGATGGTTTATGGTGCGATCATTAGTATTGCCACCATTGTGGTTCGTTTGATCTGGATTTATCCCGGAGCCTATTTGCCCCGCTGGTTGAGTAAGAAGGTGCGCGTCAATGAAGCACGGCCCTCCTGGAGAGGGGTAACCATTGTGGGTTGGTCTGGTATGCGTGGAGTGGTCTCGCTGGCCGCTGCATTGGCTTTACCTTTAACGATTGGTAATGATATTCCTTTTCCTAACCGGGACCTGATTATCTTCCTCACATTCTCGGTCATTTTTGCCACATTGGTTTTGCAGGGTCTTACCATGCCCGTTATGATCCGATGGTTTAAAATAAAAGGTGATGACGCGCACATTAAAGAAGACAAAGAAGCCCGATTGAATATTGCTTTTTCCGTGATCGAACACATTGAAATGAACTATGCGTTGGACTTGTCTTCGGAAGTGCTCAACCAGATCAAATCGAAATATGAAATGCGTATCCACAGGATTCAAAAAGATGCATTGAATAATAAACTAAGCGATGAGGAGGTGATAGAATTTCTTCGTATTCAGAAAGAGCTGATACGAAAGGAGCGGGGCGAGATCAAGAAACTTCGAAAGGAGAAAAAGATCAGTGAAGAAGTGCTGCGCAAGATTGAATACGAACTCGACCTGGAAGAAAGCCGCCTCATGATGGAACTCGAGAACTGATCTCCAACCCACACCGTCATTGCGCCTGCTCGCCCACTGGTGGGAACCGAAGCACCTGTAGGGTACTGAAATAAGTTGACCGTTTTTGGAGGTTTATAACTTTAAAAAATGGCAAAACCAGAAGCATTTAGAATAAAGCCAACCAAGAGCATTAACCGGTACTTTAGTGAGAGTTTCAAGATGAAGAAGGTTCGGGAAATAGAACGTAACTTGGTTAGTGTATTGGAATTAAGTCGAGAGTACGAAGTTTCAGCGACTGCGGTGTATAAGTGGTTGGATAAGTACTCGTTATATCGCAAACGTCAGGTACGTCAAGTTATAGAACCAATGAGTGACACCCAAAAGATTAAGGATTTAAAGGCCAAGATTA
>JBDVKV010000006.1:0-10671 GCA_039971015.1 Cyclobacteriaceae bacterium | reverse complement strand
TAATCTTGGCCTTTAAATCCTTAATCTTTTGGGTGTCACTCATTGGTTCTATAACTTGACGTACCTGACGTTTGCGATATAACGAGTACTTATCCAACCACTTATACACCGCAGTCGCTGAAACTTCGTACTCTCGACTTACTTCCAATACACTAACCAAGTTACGTTCTATTTCCCGAACCTTCTTCATCTTGAAACTCTCACTAAAGTACCGACTAATGCTCTTGGTTGGCTTTATTCTAAATGTTTCTGGTTTTGCCATTTTTTAAAGTTATAAACCTCCAAAAACGGTCAACTTATTTCAGTACCCTACAATTGACAATATATCAGTTGACAAGGGCTAAACTACCAACTGATATAAACATTCGTCAAAATAGACTTAACATAGGACCAGATTACCGCACAGTATCTTTTAGCAGATGCTAGCGCTTAAAAACATAGCGCGTGATATAAATCCCCTCACCATCTTGTTTTCCGGCATCGCTTTCTACTCCACTGGTTACAAATGCCAGTGTCCACCCCTCTTTTGCCATTTCGTTTAGTTTCGAAGACACCACTGCATCGTTAGAGGCAATGTTTTGGAAATTAATCCCTACACCACTATAAAAGTTAAGCAATTTGGTCTCTTCGAATTTATCAATTTTTACATCACCTCTTTTTACGTCACCCATTTCACTCTTCTTTCCGTCTGTCCGCTCTGTGGTCAATTCCTTGTAGCTGGCCTGCTCTTGAGGATCCATCATTCTGGAGCGCCCCATACCTAAAGGAACGATCGATTCTACTGTGGTGATGATTTTGTATTCCTGCGCCCACATGGTCATTGAAATACCAGCGGCAAGAATTGTTAATACGTACTTTTTCATTAATTGAATATTAAATTTCCCCCATAAACGGATAATGCGCACATTGGTTGGGTTCCTGAGAAGATTTGTCCGCTGTCTTTTCCTATTTTTGAGCCCATGAGTTTATTAGCAACAGCTACTGCCACGGCCAAAAAATGGCTCAACGAGGGTTCCATTGATGAGCCCACCAAAATAGAGATCAGGGAAATGCTTGACGCTCCGGATTCAAAAAAATTAATCGATTCATTTTATAAGAACCTGGAATTTGGAACCGGGGGACTCAGGGGGATTATGGGTGTGGGTTCCAATTGTATCAACAAATACACTATTGGTGCGGCAACACAGGGGCTGGCCAACTATTTAAAAAAGGCATTTCCCCATTCATCCATCAAAGTTGCCATTGCCTTCGATTCCCGTAATAACAGTCAAACCCTGGCTCAAATTACTGCAGACGTATTTGCCGCCAACGGGATTCATGTGTTTTTATTTCCTGAATTGCGACCTACACCCCTGCTTTCTTTTGCCATCCGATATTTACAATGCCAATCCGGTGTGGTGATCACCGCATCGCATAATCCCAAAGAGTACAACGGCTACAAGGCCTATTGGAGTGATGGAGCGCAGCTGGTTCCACCCCATGACAAAAACGTAATTGATGAGGTCAACGCTATCACAGGGTTTGATCAAATACAATTTAGTGGTAACGCATCCCTTATTGAAGTGATTGGACAAGAAGTAGAGGAAGCTTATTACACCACAGTAAAAGAGTTAATTCCTTCTCAGGCCATCATCCACCAACAAAAAGACATTCCCATCGTATTTTCAGGAATACACGGCACAGGTAATACCATGGTGCCCGAATGCCTTCAGCGGCTTGGATTTGAAAATTGCCTGGTGGTGAAAGAACAGGCACAACCCAACGGTAACTTCCCTACTGTTGAATCCCCCAACCCCGAAGAGCAATCTGCCATGAAAATGGCATTGGCATTGGCCAAAGAAAAAAATGCGGAGTTGGTCATGGCCACCGATCCCGATGCGGACCGGGTAGGGATTGGCATTAAAAACAGCGATGGAGAATTTTTCCTTTTGAATGGAAACCAGGCCTTTAGTTTGATGATTTGGTTTATCCTACGAAACCTCCAACCTTCTAATAATCCCTATATCGCTAAAACCATTGTCACGACAGAACTGGTCGATGCGATGGCTGAAAAATTCAATGTGGAGTGTCACAATACATTGACAGGCTTCAAATACATCGCAAGTCTTATCAGAGATCTTGAAGGTAAAAAATCATTCATCGCTGCAGGTGAGGAAAGCTATGGATACATGGTGGGAGATTTTGTGAGGGACAAGGATGCGGTGTCTTCCTGCGCGTTCTTTGCCACCATGGCAGCGGTTGCTAAAGATGAAGGCGCTTCCCTTTATGACTGGTTACTTCAGATTTATTCTGAGTACGGATTTTATAAGGAAGGCTTAATCAACATCGTAAAGCAAGGTGCGGATGGAGCCGCTACCATCAAGGCCATGATGGATAATTTTAGAAACAGTCCTCCATCTGTTCTGAATGGTGAAAAAATTACCCGAATTCTTGATTATCAGTCCAGCGTAGCATCAGATGTAGCCACCGGCCAATCAAAAAAGATTGACTTACCCCCATCGAACGTACTTCAATACTACACCGACTCCAACACTAAGGTTTCCATACGCCCTTCGGGCACAGAGCCTAAGATAAAGTTTTACGTGAGCGTTGTGGCTGAGTTAAACAATAAGGCTGATTTTGATTCCGTCAACACAGAGCTTGAAGAAAAGATTAAACGTATTGAAAAACAATTAACGTCATGAACTCCACCCTTGATAACCTTCATCAATTATTTCTCCGCGATTTGGATTTGTTAACACAAGAAATCACCTCCTACCCTACCGAAGCATCGTTATGGATAGTCAAAGGAGATATCAAGAACTCTGGTGGCAACTTATGCCTTCACCTTTGTGGAAATTTGCAACATTTTATTGGGGCAGTTTTGGGCAAAGATGGGTACATAAGAAATCGTGATGCTGAATTTGCAGATAAGGACATACCTAAAGAAATCCTATTGGGGCAAATTGACGCTACCAAAAGCGCCATCAGCAAAACGCTTGAGGCACTTAGTACGTCTCAGCTGGAAGCCCCTTATCCGATAGAGGTATTTGGCAAACCCATGACAACGGAATATTTCCTCATTCACTTACTGACACACCTTACCTATCACAGAGGGCAGATCAACTATCACAGGCGAATTTTGACCAGCTAACCATTGGCTATAACTAATTTCTTTACTGACTCCTTCTGGATCGGCATAAACAGAGTATAACATAAAATCATAACGATACCAAAGTCAGCAAGCCCAAGAAATAAAACTATTCCTAAATGAAACATCACCCCTAGGGTTAACATGGGAACACGAAATTTATTAAACCAAATTAAGAAAGAGAAACCAAGTTCGAACAGAATAATCAGCCAACACAGAAGTATGCATTGAAATTCAGTTAGCTCTAAACTCAGAAAAGGGTTTTGGAAAAAGGTCAGGTTTGTAATTGAATTCATAGCTGCTCCTGTTTGCCATGCCAAACTTGTCAACTTATCATAGCCAGAAAGAAAATAAATCAATGCAATTTGAATTTGTCCCAATAGCAATGCAGCATTAGAAATAATAATTTGAAACTGCAGTAGTTTTTTCGAATTAAAGTTTGGATTAGTGACAACAAAAATACTAATGAACAGGAATATGTTTAATATCAAATCTGATCCATTCGATACACTGAAAATTAGTTTACTCAGCGAAAGTGAAAACCAAAATATTAAAATTCCACTGATGTAATTTGTTCTAATCAATAAACTTACTAACAACAACGCAATAAATAATCCAAGAAACCACTCCTCATTAAAATAAGACTTTGTCAAAACCAATGGCAAAAATACTAGCTGTCGTATCCCTGGTCCGACCTTGTATGAGGTAAATTCAATAATATCACTTAGGATTGGCCACAAGAAAAGTATTTTAAGAATTAAGAACAGGTAAAGGGATTTGCATAACCATAAACCTACCTTCCTACTACTTTCAAAGTATGACTGACTCATCAATCTATTTTGAATGTTGTTTATCAAAAGCTTACAATTTGAATAGTATCGGATTTGGTTCTATACTTTTTTGTCACGCTCTTAATCAAAGTAATTCGTAGTGAATCAATACCCTCAGGAACATAGTTCTTTTGGAAATAGCTTGTTGCCCATTCAAACTTCTTATCATTCAGAGAGTCAGCCTTTTTTTGATTTTCCACAATGATTTCTTCGTAAATATTTCTCTCTAATCTGCTTTTAAACATCAAGGTCGGATTCCATTCAGAAAAGAATTTTTTATAAGTTATTAACGGAAAATTGATCGGCTCCGTCCATTGCTCATCCACCTTCCAAGCTAGGTAACAAGTGTTAGTTGTGGTTATTCTGCTAGCAGTAAAAAATGGTCCTGGAGAAATGTACCGCTTGTAAATCCTGATTAGTCGCTTTTGGAATTGAATTTCAGGAAATACAATTACCACAAGGGAAACTGAAATGTAGATGGCAAATAAAATGGCCAGTACCCTGGAAAAATATCGCGCATTGAATCCTTGATTATTCATCCACCTATTATATTCCCTGATTGTTATCTTTGCACAAAATATGAAAAAGGTCGCGTTTTATACCCTTGGCTGCAAACTGAACTATTCAGAGACCTCTACTATTGCCCGAAATTTTGAGGACAAGGGGTATAAAAAAGTGGATTTCACCGACACCCCGGATATTTTTATTATCAACACCTGTTCTGTTACGGAGAATGCCGATAAGAAATGTCATAAGCTGGTAAGAGAAGCCCGGGGCATTTCACCCAACGCCTATGTGGCCATTATCGGGTGTTATGCACAATTAAAGCCTAAGGAAATTTCAGAAATCCCGGGTGTTGATGCAGTATTGGGTGCAGCTGAGAAATTCCGTTTGGTAGAACTGCTCGATGGGTTTGTCCGCCCCCCACAACCCAAAGTTTTTGACTCCGATGTAAAGGAAGTAAAACGATTCAATACCGCTTATTCTATCCAAGACAGAACACGCACCTTCCTGAAGGTTCAGGATGGATGCGACTACACCTGCTCCTTTTGCACCATCCCCCTGGCACGCGGTAGCAGCAGAAGTGATAGCATAGCCAACATAGTTAAAGCAGCTGAAGCAATAGCTGAGAATGACGTAAAAGAGATTGTACTTACCGGTGTGAATACGGGAGACTTTGGTTTGCAAAACGGGAAACGGGTAGAGCGTTTTATCGATTTGATAAAAGCGCTTGATGATGTTAAAGGCATTGACCGATTTCGCATTTCATCCATTGAACCCAATCTGCTCTCCAACGAGATCATTGAGTTTGTAGCACAATCCAAGAAATTTGTTCCCCATTTTCATATCCCATTGCAATCAGGATCGAACAAGATTTTGGGATTGATGCGAAGGAGGTATCAACGTGAGCTATATCAGGAACGCGTGAAGACCATTAAGTCACTCCTACCCCATTGTTGTATTGGTGTTGATGTCATTGTTGGCTTTCCGGGAGAGACCCACGAAGACTTTTTGGAGACTTATCAGTTCCTCAATGAATTGGATATCTCCTACCTCCACGTTTTCACCTATTCAGAAAGAGACAACACATATGCCATTACCCTGGACGGAGTTGTTCCATCTAAGCAGAGAGCGGAGCGGTCAAAAATGCTGCACATCTTGTCGGATAAGAAGAGAAGGGCCTTTTACGATTCGCACATTGGCCAAGAATTTACTGTACTCTTTGAAAATGATGTAGAGAACGGTATGATGCAGGGCTTTACAGAGAACTACATACGGGTGACTGCCAAGTATGATCCCCTGCTGATCAACTCCACCAAGAAGGTAAGGCTTACTGCGGTTAATGAGAAGGGGTTGGTGGAGGTTGAGGAGGCGGTTTACGCTATTTAAGACACGAGACACCGGTTGCCAGTTACCGGTTGCCAGGGAGTTTGGTTGCCAGTTTTATCAATTGATGATTGGAGGGGTTTTGGTTACCGGTTGCTAGTTGCCAGGGAGTTTTGAGTTTTGAGAACTCAGGTTCATGGTTGCCAGTTACCGGTTGCCAGTTTCCAGTTTCAAGTTACAAGTCTTAGGTTTCAAGTTTCAGGAGACGATTACTCCGTCTTTCATCTCCAGTTTGCGGTCGGCCATATCGGCAAATTCGATGTTGTGGGTAACAATGACGAAAGTATGTCCCAGGTCCTTCTTCAGTTTAAAAAATAATTCATGAAGGTCTGCTGCATTTTTGGAATCCAGGTTGCCGCTGGGTTCATCAGCAAAAACCAAGGAAGGTGAATTGATTAATGCACGCGCTACTGCAGTTCGCTGTTGTTCGCCACCCGACATCTCGGAGGGCTTATGATCGAACCTGTCACCCAGTCCCAATAGCTTTAATAAGTCCAGTCCCTTGTTTCGCACTGTCTTTTCATCCGTTCCTGCGATCAAACCTGGCATCATCACATTTTCGAGTGCTGAGAATTCCGGGAGCAGGTTATGGAACTGAAATACAAAGCCAATGTTTTTGTTCCTGAATTTAGCCAGGTCTCCCGCACCATTGTCGAACACATTCTTACCATCCACATACACTTCGCCCTGGTCCGGTGCGTCCAGGGTGCCCAGAATATGTAATAAGGTACTTTTTCCAGCACCACTTGCGCCTACTATGGCCACGACTTCTCCTTTTTCCACCTGGATGTTAACACCCTTCAACACCTTAAGAGACCCATATGATTTTTGCACTTCAACAGCTTTGAGCATTGTCTGTGTTTAAATTCTTGAAATAACCCAAAAAAGTCCTTGTACTTTTTTGCACTACGTGCTGACGATTGAAAATGAAATTTTTACAACAGGTCAATGAGGTAAGATCCATTCATTTTCAATGTCAGGGATATCCTGACATTCCTGACGGTTTCGTCAGGAATCGTCACCCCAGGCAAAATTGTCATTCCTTAATGACAATTTTGGGATAAAAGCGCTAAAAAAAGTAGCTTGCCCCAAAAATACACATCCATGAACATACACGAATACCAAGGCAAAGAGATTCTAAGAAAATATGGTGTTGCTATTCAGCGAGGCATTGTTGCCGACACCCCTGACAAGGCTGTAGCTGCGGCCAAGGAACTTCAATCAGAGACTGGAACCAGCTGGTTTGTTGTAAAATCTCAAATCCATGCCGGTGGACGTGGAAAAGGAACCGTAAAAGAGACGGGCTCCCATGGTGTAGTGCTTGCCAAAAGTATTGACGAGGTGATGGAGAAGTCCAAAGCCATTCTGGGAGGAACATTGGTAACCCATCAAACCGGTCCTGCCGGTAAAGTTGTGAACAAGGTGCTTATTGCTGAAGATGTTTATTACCCTGGCGCCTCAGAGCCCAAGGAGTACTATATGAGTATCTTATTGGATCGCGCCACCAGCAGACCTGTTATCATGGCTTCTACTGAGGGGGGAATGAACATTGAAGATGTGGCTGCGGAAACGCCAGAGAAAATAGTTAAAGAGTGGATCGACCCTGCCATGGGATTACAGCCTTTTCAGGCCCGTAAGGTAGCTTTTGCATTGGGGTTGACGGGGACGGCTTTTAAAGAAATGGTGAAGTTCATTAATTCTTTATACGCTGCCTATATCGGTTTGGACGCCTCCATGTTTGAAATCAACCCTGTTTTAAAGACTTCAGATGACAAGATTCTGGCGGTTGACTCTAAGGTCAACCTGGATGACAATGCGCTATTCAGACACAAGGATTTAGAAGAATTAAGGGATATTTCGGAGGAGGATCCTTTGGAGGTAGAAGCCGGTAAATCAGGCCTTAATTACGTGAAACTGGACGGAAACGTGGGTTGTATGGTGAATGGAGCTGGTTTGGCCATGGCCACTATGGATATTATCAAGTTATCTGGCGGTGAGCCCGCCAACTTCCTTGATGTAGGAGGTGGAGCCAATGCCGAGACGGTAGAAGCCGGTTTCAGGATCATTTTAAAGGATCCCAACGTGAAGGCCATTCTGATCAATATCTTTGGAGGAATTGTACGTTGTGACCGTGTAGCAAGCGGTGTAGTGGAAGCTTACAAGAAAGTGGGCAATATACCTGTACCTATCATTGTACGCTTACAGGGCACCAATGCAGAGGAAGGAGCCAAAATTATCCAGGAATCCGGGTTAAAAGTATTCTCTGCTATTCTGTTGAAAGATGCAGCAAGTAAGATTACAGAGGTTTTAGGCTAATAACAGGGTTTCCTTATTGGCTAATATTGCATAAATTAGTGGTTTAAGGCCTTATTATGAGAAAAGCTGGCTCAATCGTATTCCTTATCATCCTATTTGCCTCCTATGCCGATGCACAAAGCTTCTATTCTATAAGAAGGGAGCGGAGCATTATTGCTGTAGGGGGGATAGGAACATCCACCTATTTCGGAGAGCTGGCCAACGATGGTGATTATATTGATGCGAAGCCAACGGTAAACGTTGGCTTGCAGTATTACTTCAGCAACCGTATTGCCTTAAGAGGAGAAGTTACCTGGTATCAATTGAAAGGATCCGATAGCGATGCCGATGATGGTAGCAGGATGAGAAGGAACCTGTCCTTTGTCTCCAATAATTTTGAGATCAATGCTACGGGGATCGTGAATTTTTTTCCTCAAGGTCAACGTTTTTATCAGCGACCAGGCTTCAACCTTTACGGGTTTGCCGGATTAGGCGTTACCTATTTTAATCCCAAGACAGAGTATCAGGGACAAAAGGTAGCGCTTCAACCCTTGCAATTGGAGGGAGAGAAATACAGCAGGATTACTCCCGTTATACCTGTTGGAGCCGGACTGCGACTTAAAGCGGGGCCTTTCTTCAACATTGCATTTGAGGGTGGCTATCGCAAACTGTTCACTGATTATCTTGACGATGTCAGCAACCAACACGTAGACCCTTCCACCTTCAGCGACCCTATCGCATCCGCACTTGCTGACAGAAGACCTGAACTCGGGCTAGCAGCAGTTCCTGCAGGAACCCAAAGGGGTAACCCCAGTGATGATGACGGCTACTTTTTATTTACCGTCAAGGTTGAATACTATTTACCCGATGATTTCTTTGGTATCAATAGCGGTCAAAAGAAGTTTAACAGAAGTAAGCGCAAATCATTCTACCGCTATAACAAGCGCGGTGGCTTAAAGAGATAGGTTTATCGGCAATAGTAGCTTGTAGTTTCTCACAGATTCCACAGATGTACACGGAAAGTTCGGTACTTTGTATCGCAAATAATTTGCACCAGTATTCTCTGTCTATAGTTTCTCACAGATAGCACAGATGTCACAGAAAAGACAGATGTAAAAGACTTAGAGGAATTATTTATTCGGTACTACTTTGTATCACAAATAATTACGCCAAGATTCGTTGTCTATAGTTTCTCACAGATAGCACAGATGTACACAGAAAATAGATGGGATATTCTAACAGAAATTATTTATCCAGTACTTTGTATCGCAAATACATTGAACCAGTATTCTCTGTCTATAGTTTCTCACAGATAACACGGATGTACACAGAAAATATATGTGGTATTCTAAAGGGGAATTATTTATCCAACACTTCGTACCGGGAGTAATTGCTTCGGTATTCGGGAACCAGTTCCTTCATTAAAGCAACCATTTTCAACTCATTCTTATCGTAGACGAGGTCATTAAATAGTTCGATGTAATTATTGATTTCCTGATAAGAATACTCTTTTACCTTTCCAATCAAGATTTTAGGATGATGGGTTGGTAGTGTATTTTCCGCAGTTGCCAGCAGTTCTTCAAAAAGTTTCTCACCTTCCCGAATCCCTGTAAAAACGATTTTTATATCCCTTTCCGGCTCCAGTCCGGATAACCTGATCATCTTGTTGGCCAGGTCCAAAATTTTGATTGACTTGCCCATATCAAATATAAATATCTCCCCTCCTCTACCCATGGTGCCTGCTTCCAGTACCAGCTGGCAAGCTTCCGGAATTGTCATAAAATAACGTGAAATGTCAGGGTGCGTTACTGTTACCGGTCCTCCCTCTTTAATCTGACTTTTAAATAGTGGAATTACCGAACCATTTGACCCCAACACGTTGCCAAAGCGGGTCGTAACAAAAGCCGTGTTACCCATATTCGTGGATTCCTGATAATTATTCAGGCTTTGCACATAAATCTCCGCAATCCGCTTGGAGCAGCCCATGACGTTAGTCGGGTTTACTGCCTTGTCCGTAGAGATCATTACAAACTTTTTCACCTTATGCTTTACCGCCAAATCCGCCAATAGTTTTGTGCCGAGGATGTTACAGGTCACTGCCTCTGAAGGGTTGCCCTCCATCATGGGGACATGCTTGTACGCAGCTGCATGGTATAGTAAGTCCGGAGTAAATTCCCGGAATATATGATTTACCCTATCCTCTACTGTAATGTCTGCAAGATGAGAAACTATGTCCACCTTACTGGACATCGAACGTATTTCTCTTTCAATGTCATACAACGGAGATTCTGCCTGATCCACCAATACAACACGCTTTGGCTTATACTGGATTACCTGGCGGGCGATCTCGGATCCTATAGATCCTGCAGCGCCTGTAATCATGACACATTTATCATGCAGGTCTTTTTCTACATTTTCATTGTCCAGCCTTATGGATTCACGGCCCAATAACTCCTCGATGTTGATTTCCTTTATCTGGCTATAGCTGAGCTCACCCCGTACCCATTTTCCTACCGGTGGTACCGTACG
>JBDVKV010000005.1:0-96418 GCA_039971015.1 Cyclobacteriaceae bacterium | reverse complement strand
GAAGACATTCCATAGCCATGCGTATCGATGGCTTTTTTTGCCGCTTCAATTACGCGCGGATGGGATGACAAGCCCAGGTAATTATTAGCACAAAAATTAATTACCTCCTTCCCTTCGCTGGTTTTGATATCAGCTCCCTGTGGAGTAACTATTATTCTTTCTTTTTTATATAACCCTGCTTCTTTGATCGATTCAAGTTCCTTTTGTAATACGGGTTGAAGTGTTTTATACATAACTATAAAATTTGGGCTATAAATGATTTGAAACTTAATACAAAACTACAATTTGCTGTCAAGTATTGACAATTTCCGTCCAAAGGTTTTGTTTTTGTATGGTACCTAAATTCTACTAATTTGAACTTTAATTCAGAGCATTCTACTAATTGCTAATTGATGAAAAAAACTAAAATTCTACTTATTGGTGCCGGAGGGCAATTGGGTTCTGAATTAACACAAGGTTTATGGTCCCTTCATGGCATCGACAATGTTATTTCATCAGATATTAAAGACCCCCAGGGCATTTTAAAAGAGGGGCGTTTCGAAAAGCTGGATGTGATGCAAAAGGATAAGCTTTTTGAGCTGCTCAAAACCAATGAAATTACACAAGTATACCATCTGGCTGCTTTGCTCTCGGCTACTGGCGAGCAAGACCCACGCTGGGCCTGGAAATTGAATATGGAAAGCCTTCTCTATGTATTGGAAGCTGCAAATGAATTAAAACTCGATAAAGTATACTGGCCAAGTTCTATAGCCGCTTTTGGCCCAACAACGCCAAGAGACAATACCCCACAAGACACCACCATGGATCCTACTACAGTGTATGGTATTACCAAACTGGCAGGCGAACGTTGGTGTGAATATTTCTTTAGAAGATATGGGGTAGATGTGCGCAGTCTGCGATACCCTGGCTTAATCGGGTACAAAACCCAACCCGGTGGAGGCACCACAGATTATGCCGTAGATATTTACTTTAAGGCACTGGCAGAAAAGGAGTACGAGTGTTTCCTGTCTGCCGATACTTACCTGCCCATGATGTATATGAATGACGCGGTAAAGGCCACTTTGGATTTGATGGAAGCTCCTGCTGAAAAAATAAAAATCAGGTCCAGTTACAACATCTCATCCATGAGTTTTTGCCCTGCGCAAATTGCGTCAGCAATAAAAAATCATATTCCAGATTTTAATATTACCTATAAGCCTGATTTCAGGCAGGCCATTGCTGATTCATGGCCTAAGTCAATTGATGATTCACGTGCGCGCAGTGACTGGGGATGGCAGCACGAATTTGGGTTGGAGGAAATGACAGAGGATATTTTAAAAAATTTAAAATAGTTAGGGAGTTCCTATTCTACCAATACTTTGGAGGTAAACTGCCTTGCACCCATGTTCACCTTTACAAGGTACAATCCGGGTGCCACACCCTCCATTTCGATTGAATTTTTCAGTGTAAAAAGATTGGCGTGTTTTACCACTCTTCCCAGGTAATCAAATACAAATAATTGAACACCATTGCCAACATCTCCAGATAGGTCAATATTTAATTGGCCATTGGCTATCGTTGGATTGGGATAAATTACCGCTTGTAGGTCTGAATTATTTTCCACCATCACTATCTGAGAATAATCAAAAGACCCGTCTGCGTCAACATTTTTAAGTCTGTAATAAGCCTTACTTGCATTTCCCTCCGCATCGTAAAAGGAATAATCTTTTCTCACCACACTATAGGGATCGCCTACGATTTTCCCAATCGTCACAAAATCCTTTCCATTTCCTGATCGCTCAATACTAAAATGATCAAAATTTTTCTGGGAGGCAGTAGCCCAGGTAAGCTTCACACCATCCGAAACACGATTGGCCGTGAAGGACAACAGCTCGACTGGTAACACCTGGGTTTCATCCGTGAGTGTGAAGGTATCTATCAGTTTGGTTGTGTTTACTGTTGCAGAAACTCTTGGAGGTCCTACAGCCGAAAGGTTTTGAAGTGTGCCAACTGTAGTCCATCCAGGCCCGGAATTGAATATATAAACCTGAAATCGGTTGGTCGCGGTGGTTATATTGTCAAAAGCAGCGCGCCACGAAAAACTAATGTTTCTGCCGCTGGCTGGGTCAGAGGTGCTTGAAACATCCCAGGTAGATGCTATGCTTTGATTGGCATTGAATGTATTGATTCCGGAAGTACCTGTCCTTCGCACCAGCGTCATACTACCAATATCATCTGCACCGGCAGCCATATTAAAACCTAAAAAATTCAACGCCCCGGTTCCTACTCCCCGAAGGTTCATTTCAGCGTAGCCGTTGATTTTACTGTTGGCCGACTCTGTTGGGTTACTTGCCGAGGAGCTAAATTTAATCCGGCCGGCAGCGTTGGTAAACAAATCTCCCAGCGTAAAGGTAGCACCCGTTGACACTGTGATGGATTGATTACCTAATGTAGCACCATTGGTGCGGTTGATGGTTAAAGAGGCAATGGTTGGCGAGGATACAAAAATGTTATCCGGTAGTGTGATCATGGCTCCACTGGTAAACGATGATGATCCAAACCGCAAAACTGAGGTGCCATCCAATGAAACCTGGCCTGCTGTACGGGCTAGAGGTGCTGAGTTGGTATGCAACTCCAGCGTTGCTGACCCTGCGCCCAGGTTGCCATTGGCCAAATTGAGTTGTCCGCCAATCAACCCCAAGCCGGTGGAGGGCAAGGTAACATTTACGGCAAACGATGGATCTCCTACCGTTAAGGTAGATCCATTGTCAATTTGGAGGGCCGCTCCCTCAAGGCTTGTCAATGTGAGGGTTTTCGATGAGGATGACGTGGTCAGACTATAGGTTGTGCTTCCTGTTACAAAAATCTTTCCGATAGTTTGAGTAGGCACGTTAACGATGCTTCTGTTTGTTCCCGAAGAGGAAAAACTTAATACATCGGATGCTGCCGGTGTTGTTCGGGTAGGGCTCCAATTGCCCGCAGTTTGAAAATTGGTACTTGAAGCACCAGTCCATAAGTATAAATTCGCTGTGGTAACGTTATCACCGCAAAAGGTGCTGGGTCCACCAACTGTACAAGATCCAAATGAAAGTCCGGGACAAGCCCCCGCACAGGATGGGCTGTTACCCAAATCTAGAGCTCCCCCTGAAATAGAACCTGTACCACTAAATACAGTGTTATTTTTTGCCTTTAATGTTCCAGTAATGATTAACGTTCCATTAACATTAAATATAAGGTTGTTATCGATGTCTGTTAAGTTGCCATTGATGATAACCGTAACACCTGCAGGTATAGTTATGGTGGGGTTAGAACCATTGGAAAACATAGTAAGGTTGCCATTAAGCGTAAATGAAATGTCAATATTTAGCACATCTCCATTGCCCAACTGCGATGGGGTACCCACTGATAAGTCTTCTGTATAGGTTGTACCGGTGGTGGTCGGAGCTGTTCCTCCACCACTACAAGACCATGGCAATGCCGTCCAGTTGACTGTGCCGCCAGGAAAGGTGGTGGTACAAGATTGCCCAAACGATGTTACTGTATTCAACAACAGAATAACAAAGACAATTGATAAAATATGTACCTGCCTCTCCATAGCTACAATTATTTAATTTATTCTAACTTCACTTCCTAGCTCAGACTTCATAAAGTTACCATTTTTATCGCTTCCTGCTTGAGGATAAAAAAATGATTATTTATAAAACACTGCAAAACGAGTTAGAATTGGCTTTCGAAGCAATTTTTAGCGTGAATTCGGGTAAAATAGGACAGACAAATCCTAATAAGTGGCCTTATCAATGATCATTTGACCAATGATGTATGCGAGAAAATACAGAATATCAGAAAAACCTAATGAAAACTTCTCTATATAAATGCGGAACTGTTTTCCGTTAGGAGACACAAACCGGAAGCGTTATTTCACCAAAATCCGGTTGACATACTGATGCTCCTCTGAAATGAACCTAATCAAATAAGTTCCTCTTTCCAGTAATATAGGAAAAATCTGTTTATTGACCTCACTTGGCCATTCTGCATTATAGACTGTAGTTCCCATTAAGTCAGTAATTGCAACTCTACCTGCTTCAGGTATAAAATTTAACAAAACGGTAATTTGTCCGTTGGTGACAGGGTTGGGATAAACACTAACCTGCCTGGTTCCACCAAAATCAACGATGGCTATATTGAAGTATTCTTCGTATCCATCGAAATCGACAGTTTTTAATCTATAATATAATTTAACATTCAACGGGTTATTATCTACAAATGAATAATCGTGTCTTTCATCCGTAGTACCATGACCTACCACCTGACCGATTTCAAGGAATGAAGCTCCATCAGTAGATCGCTCAATAGAAAAATAATCAAAATTAAGTTCCGATGCAGTGGCCCATTTCAAAGAAACTATCTGGCCCTCCGCTTTAGCAGAAAACTCAATTAGGGATACAGGTAACACAGAGTTATTAGCACAAAAAGCATCACCAGAATTACAACTGCTAAATCCACCTGCCACCGGACATGGTGATCCACAACTTGATCCATTTTTAACCTCCAAAGCTCCACCACTAATACTTCCATTTCCGGTAAAAGCGTTGTTATTTTTTCCATATAATATTCCATCCACGACTATTTTATCAGAAGATGTCACTACCTCATAAGAAACCCCATTGTTGGCGGCATCACCCAAATCTCCTGTAACGTGCAAAGTATAGCCTCCATTAACACTTAGCGTTGATCCATTACCTCCTGAAATAGGAAAGTCTCCATTAATCGTAACGTTGTTGGTAAGGGTTATCTTCTTGTTGTTGGCCAGGTCAACGATAACATTTCCCGTAAAGGATGAGATTCCATCAGCCATATTATTGCACTCGGTTACAGTTGCCCCTCCACTAGCAGTCCATGTAATTGACCCAAAATTGATATTACTACTAATTGTAGTAGGGTTTGACGTACAAGTCTTCTGCGCACTGGAAACGGTTGAGAAAATGGCTATAAAGGCCAATGGCAAGAAGAACCGAATTTGGGATAAGTAGTTTTTCATTTCATTCTTTATCTGCATGCAACTATAAATACCAAAAGCATACCAATGTAAGATTTGGAGGCAAATGTGCATAAAATCCACCCAAATCATTCATTTTGGAAAAAAATTAATGCAATAGATGTAAGGTTAATTCCCAAATCAGGAATTTCGCCCCAAAAAGGAAGCGTTTTGACTAAAAAAATAGAGATGGACGGGCTGATTTACTGACTATTGGTAAATCATGCACCCTTAAAGAAAAGCAAGTAAAAGAAGGTTTAAACACGAAATTCCTCATTTTTTAGAGCTTTAAGTCGATATTTGCGCGTTGAACAAAATTTCTAAACTGGCAGGGGAAACAGCATTGTATGGACTCGGGAGTATCGTCCCCCGGTTCCTCAATTTTCTATTGTTTCCACTTCATACGAGGGTCTTCAACCCTGAGGATTATGGCGTAGTCAGTTACCTCTATGTATTCGTGGCCTTTCTCAATATTGTCTACACGTTTGGTATGGAGACCGCCTATTTCAGGTTTGCCACCAAAGAAGGAAACGACCCCAAAAAGATTTTCAATATCGCCCAGACCACCGTTGTGGTCCTCAGCCTGACACTGTCCGGCCTCTTCATTCTTTTAGCTAACCCCATAGCCATCAGTTTGTCCATTCCTGGTAAGGAGCACTATATTATATGGCTTGCCATCATCATGTTTATTGATGGCGTAGTGGCGTTGCCCTTCGCCAGACTTCGACTTGAAAAAAAACCACTAAAATTTGCCTTCGCCCGAATCGTGAATGTGCTGATTCTAATCGGCTTCAACCTTTACTTTTTTGTAATTGCCGACTGGCTGGTTCAGGGTGAGATAACCTTTGACATCCAAAGGCTTACAGAAGCCGCCTCCACTGAAAGCAGGTATGGAATTGAATATGTTTTTCTTGCCAACCTGATCGCCAATGCCTTCTATGTCCTCTTCTTTATTAAAATACTGGCATCATGGCGACCTAAAATTGATAAAACCATATTTACTTCCATGTTCAAGTATGCCTATCCTGTAATGCTGACAGGCCTTGCTGGCATGACCAATGAAATGTTCAGCAGATGGACGCTGGAGTGGTGGCTCCCTGAAAACTTCTATGCAGGCAAAAGTTCTATGTATGCCATAGGAGTCTTCTCTGCAGCCTACAAATATGCTGTGATCATGAATCTTGCCATTCAGGCATTTCGTTTTGCTGCCGAGCCTTTCTTTTTCTCGAATGCTAAAGACAAGAACTCTCCGGCACTATTTGCCAAAGTCAATCACTTCTTTGTCATTGTCACCAGTTTCATTCTTTTGGCTGTTACTATCAACATCGACCTGCTTAAGTTTTTAGTAGGGGGTGAGTCGTATTATGAGGGCTTAGTTACTGTCCCTATACTTCTTGCAGGTTATCTTTTTCTTGGGGTGTACTACAATTTTTCTGTTTGGTTCAAGCTGACGGACAAAACTTATTTCGGAACATTGATTACAGTAGGAGGAGCCATCCTTACCATTGCGCTCAACTTTGCACTTATACCCATTTGGGGTTATGTAGGAAGCAGTTGGGCATCACTGGCCTGTTATTTCAGCATGGCTGTGGCCTGTTATGTATTAGGTCAAAAGCACTACCCTATCCCCTACAATATAATTGCGGGCCTTGGGTATATATTATTCGCAGTAGTCCTCGTGTACATTTCAAGTACCGTTGCTATCGACAACCAAAATATATCAACAGGGTTTCACATCATGCTGATGCTGATCTATGTGGGTGTTGCCTATTTCCTGGAAAGAAAAAAATTGACCGTCCATAATTAGCTTAACCACTTAAATCCATGAACATTATTATCCCGATGGCCGGCATCGGCAAAAGGCTTCGCCCTCACACACTCACTACTGCCAAACCGTTACTTCCCATTGCCGGGAAACCCATCGTACATAGACTGGTAGAAGACATCGCTAAAGTGTGCCCCGAAAAAATCGATACCATTGGATTCATTCTGCACCCTAGTTTTGGAAAGCAGGTGGAGAACGATTTGATTGAAGTAGCCCAGGCTGTAGGTGCAGATGGGAGAATATTTTATCAGGAGGAAGCCCTGGGCATATCTCATGCCTTATTGTTTGCCAAAGAAATTATCACAGGGAAAGTAATCATAGCATTTGCTGACACTTTGTTCCGAACCAATTTTGTTTTGGATACTTCCCGAGACGGAATCATTTGGGTACAACAAGTGGATGCCCCGTCTCAATTTGGTGTAGTCAAACTTAACAAGAGCAATGAAATTACGGAGTTGGTTGAAAAGCCAACTGAGTTTGTTTCTGATCTGGCCATCATTGGTATTTATTATTTCAAAAACGGAGAGCTACTTCAAAAAGAAATGCAATACCTGATCGATAACAAGATCAAGGAGAAGGGAGAATATCAGTTTACTACCGCTCTTGAACGCATGAAACAAGCAGGAGCCAAATTTATACCTGGTCAGGTAGAAGAATGGCTCGATTGTGGTAATAAAAATGCCATGGTCGACACCAACAAAAGATACCTTGAATTCATCAAAGATCAGCCACTCGTTTCTGAGTCCCTGCAACAATCCAATTCTGTGATTATTCCGCCTTGTTTTATTGGCGAGGGGGTGGTCATTGAAAACTCAGTGATCGGTCCGCATGTTTCAATAGGGGACTACACCAGTATAGGGGACGCGCGCATTACAAATTCTATCATTCAGAAGAACTGTTCAGTTCGTAATGCCGTATTAGACAATAGCATGTTGGGTAATTTCGTTAATTTTGAAGGAAAGTCGGAAGACCTCAGCCTGGGAGACTACAGCACCAATTAAGCATCTACATTGATAAATAAGCGTTTTTCAGTAATTATCCTTATCCTATTAACAGCGTTGGTGGGCACTTCCAGCATTGCTTACGCACAAAAGGATAAAAGAAAAAAAGGGAGCAGCACTCTTTCCGAAGCACAGCTACGCGAAGCCGAGTTTTATTTTATTGAAGCTGAAAAATATTTTATTCTGGAGGATTATGCGAAAGCCCTGCTTTATTTTCAGCGGGTAAGCGAACTTAATCCTGAAAATGGAACGGTTCACTACAAAATTGCTGAGATTCTTTCCAAGAGCAACAAGGAGGAAGATTTAATAAAGGCATCAGCCAGTATTGATGCCGCACTGAAGGCGGATAGTAAAAACAAGTATTTTTATTTACTGGCTTCCAATATCTATTCCAACCTCACCAATTTCTCCAAAGCTGCCCAACTTTTAGAAACCATGATGAAAGAGGTGAAAGGCACAGAAGAATACCTCTATCAATTGGCTGCCATTTACCAATACGACAACAAAAATGATGAGGCCATCAAAGCACTGGACAAAGCTGAATCTTTGATGGGTGTAAATGAAATATCCTCGCTTAATAAACAACGGATTTATTTTGAGCTGGGAAAAATAAAAGAAGCCATTCACGAAGGCGAAAAGTTACTGGAAGCATTCCCTGATGAAGAAGGTTATGCAATGAATTTTGCCGAGTTACTTTCAAGACAGGGCCAACTGCAAAAAGCAATTGAGGTAGCAGAAAATTTTATTGCCTCTCATCCAGAAGCAGGGAATACTAAAATGTTATTGGCGGGTTTCTACCGAGACAATAATGAAGAAGAAAAAGCAAAAAAATACCTGGCAGAGGTTTTTAGTGATCCCAATGTGGATGTAAGCAGCAAAATAATTATTGTGAGTACCTACGCTGCTACCCTGGCTCAACAACAAAGCGTTGGTAATGTCGATAAAACATTACAATCCTTCACCTTTGATCTTTATAATCAACTTCAGGAAACCTATACAGATGAACCCAATGTTCATATAGTTGGAGGAGATTTATACCTGGGGCTTGAGAAAAATGAAGAAGCCAAAAGAGAATATCTTACTGCCATCAAAAAAGGATCAACCAGTTTTGATGCATGGCAAAACCTACTTTACCTTGAGTCTCAAGATAATGAATTTGATAGCATAATTGTTCACAGTGAGCAGGGGTTGGAAATATTTCCCAACCAGGCCATGTTGTACTACTTCAATGGCTTTGCACACTCTCGCGTCAACAACAATCGCGAAGCTGCCTATTCTCTTGAGCAGGCAAAAAGATTATCCTCCTCCAACGAAGGATTAGTAAGCGAAATCAATGGATTATTGGGCGACATCTATAATTCATTGAAAGACTATAAGAAGTCAGACGAGTCGTATGATGCTGCCCTAGCTTTCAACCCCAACAACTACCTGCTTTTAAATAACTATAGCTACTATCTTGCCCTCCGCAATGAATTTTTAGAGAAGGCAGAGCGAATGGCTGCCCTGGTGGTTAAAAACAATCCTACCAATAACTCCTACCTGGACACCTATGCCTGGGTGCTTTTTACAAGAGCAAAGTATAAAGATGCCAGAAAAGTGATGGAGAAAGTCATTGAATCAAACCCAACCAATTCAACCTTCTATGAGCATTACGGGGATATCTTGTTCAAGCTTGGCAATGTAGAAGAAGCCGTAAAACAATGGGAAAAGGCCAAGACCTTCGACAATACCAACGAACTAATCGATAAAAAAATAGCCAATAGAAGACTGTATTGATTATTTTAGACTCTAATATTACTTTTTTTTAGCTATCAGACCTTCACATGCAGCAAAGGGCTCTCATTTTTCTATTGGCATTACCCCTACTTTTTCAGGCGTGCAGTAAAAAAATTACTCCATTGACCGATGGAGATTTATCTAAAACTCTGGCTATTCAGGAAATTGATTTTGAGTATTTCCATGGAAAAGCAAGGCTGAATTACAACGATGGAAAAAAAGAAAGAGAGGTAAAGGCCACTATAAGAGTTAGGAAGGACAGTGTGATTTGGATGACCTTCTCCGTCATTGGTGTGCAAGGAGGCAAAGCCCTTATCAACCATGACTCCATTACTATAGTTAGCACAGTGGATAAAGAATATTTTGTTTTTGATTATGCTGAATTGTCAAAACGTTTCAACTTCAAGATCGACTATCATGTCATTCAATCAGCCTTTTTAGGAAATCTCATTCAGCCACGCAGCGATAAAGACGAAGTTGTGCGACAGGCTACTTACGATCTTCTTACGCAAAGAAATGGTTCTGTGTTGGTGAAAAATTACATCAATGCTACCCTTTCAAAAATTGAAAAAGTTGAACTAACAGAAGAAGACACTAAAAACGCTATTACACTCAACTACACCAATTTCCAAACTGTAGAAAATAGAATTTTCCCATACACTGGTGTAATCAATCTTTTTTACAAAACACCTTCTGGCGTTTTGAACAACGTCATTACTTTTGAATATAACAAAGCCGAGGTGGGCGACAGGGAGCTAAGATTCCCATTCAACATCCCACGGAAGTATGATAAGAGATAAGCGAACAATATTTATTGTCTCTCTAATTTTTTTAATCTCTTTTGGAGCTTTCGCTCAAAAGTCAAAGTCGCAGCTGCAAAAAGAAAAGCAGGAGAACCTAAAAAAAATAGAGGAGACAGAACGGATCCTTACTGAAACCGGTAAGCAGAAAAAGAATTCTCTTGGCGAACTTGCTGCCTTAAATCAACGCGTACGGCAACAAGAATCACTGATCAGGTCCATTCAAAATGAAATCTCATTATTGAATTCAGACATCAATCAAAAAACCGAAATCATTTCCGCGCTGGAAGATGACCTTGCAAACCTTAAAAAAGAGTATGCAGCTATGCTTTTCTCTTCACAAAAAGCAAGTGGAAAGCTCAACAAGTTGATGTTTCTTTTCTCCTCTTCCTCATTCGATCAATTATTGATGCGCCTGAAATACATGGAGCAATACAGTGCCGCCCGTAAAGATCAGGCAGAAGTGATTACCCGTGTTCAATCCATTCTATCAGACCAGGTAAAAGAAACCCAAAATATCAAAGATGAAAAGAGCGCTCTCTTGTCTGATCAGTTGAAAGAGAATCACCAACTGGAGAGTTTAAAGCAAAAGCAAAGCACTCTTGTAAAAAGCCTTGAAAAGCAAGAAAAACAACTTCGCACTGAGCTGGAAGAAACTCGAAAGGCCGTTGCAAAATTAGACAAACTCATCAACGACATTATCAAAGAAGAGTTGGCTCGGGCCGCCAGAGAAGCCGAAGCATCAAAAAGTACTAAAAAAGCAGAGGCGGCTGTAGCGATGTCTGCCACTTTCGAAGGAAATAAATCAAAGTTTGGCTGGCCGGCATCAGGTTTTATTTCTCAAAAATTTGGAAGGCAAAATCATCCGGTTCTAAAGCGGATCGTTTTGCAAAATGATGGTATCAATATTCAAACCAAGCAAAACGAAAAGGTGAAGGCCATCTTTGATGGCGAGGTGCGGGCAGTTGCCTTTATCCCCTCCATCGGCAACTCAGTGATTATCAGCCATGGTGACTATTTTACAGTGTATTCCGGGCTAAAAGATGTGACCGTGAGCAAAGGCCAAAAAGTGAACACCAACCAGGAAATCGGTCAGGTTTTGACAAATTCGGACGGAATTTCAGAGCTAAGATTTCAAATTAGAAAAAATACTGCACCAGTTGACCCCGAGCAGTGGCTCAAAAACTGATCATTTGAGCCAGTTATGTATAATTCTACGAAATCCTAAAAAGAACTGCTCTCAAAGGGTATTTTTACGTTAGATCAATAAATGACTATCTTTACAGTCCTAAAATAATGCATATGAGTGCTATTCTTTTGTTTGGTATGCCCGGAATGGGCGAGTGGGTGATCATCGGACTTTTTGTTTTGGTGTTTTTTGGCGCTAAAAAAATTCCTGATTTTGCAAAAGGCCTTGGAAAAGGTATTCGCGAATTTAAGGATGCGGTAAAAGACGTCAAGAAGGAAGTTGATGAAGCTGGAAATGAGGCTAAAATAGATGAAGGAAGCAAAAAGTAGTGTTGAAAACGGATTCTCGCTACTCAGCATTTCGACAAGCGCTTCATCAAAATAATACTTCCTGCGTAGACAGGGTTCAACATCACCTATCTGTAATTAAGGAAAAACCTCACCTCAATGTCTTTTTGAGTGTGTATGAGAATGAAGCGCTCAAAAAAGCCGCTGAGGTAGATCAAAAAATTAAAGAAGGTACTCCCGGTAGACTGGCAGGTCTTGTTGTAGGCCTCAAAGACGTTTTCTCCTATAAAGATCATCCCCTGCAGGCAAGCAGTAAAATTCTGGACAATTTCACTGCGCAATACAATGCAACAATTGTAGAGCGATTGCTGGATGAAGATGCCATCATTATCGGAAGACAAAACTGTGATGAGTTTGCAATGGGCTCCTCCAATGAAAACTCAGCGTTTGGCGCTACACTTAATAGCGTGGATGAATCCCGCGTACCAGGTGGTTCTTCAGGTGCTTCTGCTGTTGCGGTGGCATCGGGTATGTGCCAGGTTTCTATCGGATCAGATACAGGCGGATCAGTAAGACAACCTGCAGCATTTTGCGGAGTGGTTGGACTAAAGCCTACCTATTCCAGAATTTCCAGATACGGTTTGATTGCCTATGGTTCTTCATTCGACTGTGTCGGAATTTTTTCAAAACATATTGAAGACATCGCGTTGGTATTGGAAGTAGTAGCCGGCAAGGACGAAATGGACAGTACGGTTTCACAACAGAAAGTCCCCTCCTACTCAAGCGATTTATCAGAAAGTAAATCTCAGAAATACAGGGTGGCTTACCTCAATGAAGCGCTCCAATCAAATGTATTACAGCCGGCAATCAAAAAATCACTTCAACATAAAATTGATCAACTTGAATCAGATGGTCATACGGTTGAAGGTATTGATTTCCCCTTACTGGAGTATGCACTGCCAACGTATTATATATTGGCTACAGCAGAGGCCAGTTCAAATTTATCCAGATACGATGGGGTTCGTTATGGCTATCGGAGCAACAATACGAAAGACCTGGAATCGTTATATAAGAAAACAAGGGCTGAAGGATTTGGAAAGGAAGTACAAAGGAGAATATTACTTGGTACCTTTGTTCTTAGCGCAAGCTATTACGATGCGTATTACACCAAGGCGCAGAAAGTGCGCAACCTGATTAGAAAAAGGACGAAAGAGATTTTTGAGCAATATGATTTTATCATCATGCCCACAACACCTACTACAGCTTTCAAAATAGGCGAAAATACAGAAGACCCTATCGCCATGTATCTTGCCGATTTATTTTCTGTACACGCTAATGTGGCTGGAGTACCCGCTTTGTCGGTTCCTTGCGGTACTGATGAAGAAGGACTGCCTATTGGGCTTCAGGTAGTTGCCAATGACTTTGATGAATCAAGGCTTTTTCAATTCTCAAAAGTTTTGATGAACTTCGAATATTCTTCTTCTTAAGAGCAGATATTAAATTATACACCCGTGAAAATATTTTTTTCATTCGCGCTGACACTTATTTTTTCTCAGCACATTTTCGCTCAGGATATCAACCTGGATTCACTTCTTTCAGCAGAATTGGATGCCGCATTTTCCATTGACTCCATCGACATTGAAATGGACTTGACAGAAATGGTGGATCCCCATTTTATTCCTGCCAGTGAGTCCCCTGAACTTCTCGCAGACCGTTTAAGCTGCATTCAGGGCGACATACGGTTGACTTACAATGATCGTACTCATGCCTTTATCAATTACTTCACCATCAAAGACAGGGACTATACCCGCATGGTGTTAAGCCGAAAGGATCTATACTTTCCTCTCTTCGAAAAGTACCTTGCTCAATATGGCCTACCTGACGAATTAAAGTATTTGGCCATCGTTGAGTCTGGTCTCAACCCTCGCGCAGTTTCAAGGGCCCGTGCCGTTGGCTTATGGCAATTCATGTCTGCTACCGGAAGATATTTTGGCCTTTATAATGATTGGTATGTTGACGATAGAATGGACCCGGATAAATCAACAGAAGCAGCATGTAAATACCTGGCCCAACTGTATGGCATGTTCAACGATTGGGAGCTTGCATTGGCTGCGTATAACTCAGGACCGGGTAATGTTAGAAAAGCCATTCGTAGATCAGGATACAAAAAGGATTTTTGGGAAATCTATCGTTACCTGCCAAGAGAAACACGATCCTATCTCCCTCAGTTTATTGCCATAATGTATACCCTCAACTATACCAAAGAGCATAACCTATTCGAAGCACCAGAACAGCCTTTTGTTCCACACGATACCATATCCGTTAATCACTTTCTGCATTTTGAAACGCTCGCCAATCTAACTGGCGCGAAAATAGAGGATCTCGTTAAACTCAATCCTTCAGTTTTGCGTAAGGCTATACCTGAAACCGGCAAACAATATGTTGTTAGAATACCCATGACCGCAAAGGAAAATCTTATGCTGGACAGGGTTGCAATTCTTGATAGTGCATCGCGTGTAGGAAAGGAAGAGCTGGAGGCCCTCGCAAAAAATACACTCGGTAGTACTTATGGCAGGGAACTGGTTGCCTACCGTGTTCAATCAGGAGATGTGCTGGGAAAAATTGCTGAGCGCTATCATGTACGGGTGGGTGATATCAAAAATTGGAACAACTTAAACAGCAACACCATAAGAATAGGACAGCGATTAAATATCTGGGTGCTGCCCTCAAATCGTAACTACACTTCCACAACTGTGGCAAGCAATCAGACTACCAAAACCGAGGTGACATTCCCACCTGACGCTAAAATCTATACCGTGCAACCTGGAGACACCTTATGGGATATCTCCCGAAAATTTGAAGGGCTTACCATTGAGAAGATCAAAACCTTAAATAATCTCAAATCAACCAAATTACAACCTGGCCAAAAACTAATTATTGGCTAACTCGTTGAAGTTGAACGGCATGGAGCACACCATCCATGTATGATACCTTTCATTAAAATTTGAAAATGGTATATTCCCAACTTGAAAATTGTGACTTTTAAATGGTTGCGAATTAGAACTATGTAAAAAGATATGTTCATGAAAAGGGTACTGTTTAGTGTGTTCATCATTGTTTTGTTTTGGTCCTGTGGTAACAATAAAGGGAGTTTGCCTCCTGCATCCGGCCTTACCGGTGATATGTACCTGGTGATGGACTCCACCCAATGGAATAGTCAGCTTGGCATCACACTAGACTCTTTATTTCGTATTGAAATGGAAGGACTTCCCCGGGATGAATCCATATTTCACATGAGGTGGATTGATCCACGCAAGTTGAATTTCGTTCTTAAACAAAGGCGAAACCTTATCTTTGCTGTTACATTGGATAGCAGGTCTGCCGGAGCCAACCTTCTGAAAAGAAACTTCACGCCCGAATCATTACAAAAGATAAAAACAGATCCAAACGCCTACGTACTTACTATGCCAGACATCTATGCAAAGGGGCAAGAGGTAATGTATTTATTTGGTAACACGGAGGAAGAATTACTTAACAATATTCGAACCAAGGGTCAATATTTAATTGATCATTTCAACAGAAAAGAAAAGGAACGACTAAGTGTTTCATTATACAAATCTGGACGAATAACCGGGGTAAGCGATTGGCTCCAAAAAAATATGGAATGCGATATTAAAATTCCATTTGGTTATAAACTCGTTATCAACAACGAGGAATTTTTGTGGATGAGGCAAATTAACCCGGCAGATGATAAAGATATCTTTATCGCATCGACACCCTATTATTCTCAAGATCAATTTAAAAAAGAAAACCTGATTGCTTTACGGGATGAGTTTTGTAAAAAATATTTATTCGAAGATCCTGAGGTAGCCAATTCCTATTTAATCACCGAAACTACTGTTCCCTATATTCCTGTAACCACCAAAGAAGTGAGCTTAAGCGGCAACTATGCTGTTGAACTTAGGGGACTTTGGAGAGCCAATAACTTTTCGATGGGTGGACCTTTTGTAGGTTACGCATTGGTAGATGAGCCAAAGGGCAAACTCTATTACATAGAAGGCTTTACCTTTAGTCCTAGTAAAGATCAACGTGAAATTATGCGTGAACTGGAAACCATACTGGGGACATTTCGAACAAGTGAATCGCTCGTCACATCACAGTAGATTCTGTTTAAGGACTCATCAAAATACCATAAGCTTTTAATAAAAAGCATTAGGTTAAATTTTACTGAATACCATTCCATTTCAGGTTAAAATCGTAAATTTCAGGTTCTTCTGAAATGAGTAATTATGTCGATTAAGATTAGAAAGCAAGATGCGCTGAACTACCATACACAAGGTCAGCCGGGTAAAATTGAAGTTGTTCCCACAAAAGTTTTGAGTTCACAGTTGGACTTGGCACTGGCCTATTCACCAGGTGTTGCTGAGCCTTGTAAAGAAATAGAAAAAAATAAAGAAGACGTTTACAAGTATACAGCAAAAGGAAATTTAGTAGCAGTGATTACTAATGGAACAGCAGTCCTTGGGCTTGGAAATATTGGTCCAGAGGCATCCAAACCGGTAATGGAAGGAAAAGGAGTGCTCTTTAAGAAATTTGCAGGCATTGATGTGTTTGATATTGAAATTGATGAAAACGATCCTGATGAATTTATAAAAATTGTAAAATCTCTTGAGCCTACTTTTGGAGGCATCAACCTGGAAGACATCAAATCTCCTGAGTGCTTCAAAATAGAAGAACAGTTACGCGAGAAGATGAACATTCCAGTAATGCATGATGATCAACACGGAACAGCCATTATCTCATCTGCAGGGCTGCTCAATGCATTAGAGCTTGTTAACAAAAAAATCGAAGACATTGTACTTATTGTCAATGGCGCAGGAGCTGCTGCTGTTTCCTGTTCTCGCTTATACCTTTCATTAGGCCTTAAGAAAGAGAACCTGATTATGTGTGACAGTAAAGGTGTGATAACCAAAGATCGCGCTAATCTTGATCCCATTAAAGCCGAGTTTGCAACGGAAAGAAAATTAAAAACACTTCCAGAAGCATTAAAAGGAGCTGATGCTTTTGTTGGCCTTTCCGTAGCAGACATCTTAACTGGCGAAGATATTTTATCCATGGCCAAAGATCCAATAGTATTTGCACTGGCTAACCCCAATCCGGAAATCGCCTATGATATAGCAAAGGAAGTAAGGCCTGATTTGATTATGGGAACGGGACGGTCCGATCATCCTAATCAAATTAATAATGTTTTAGGTTTCCCATATATATTCAGAGGTGCTCTGGATGTTCGGGCAACAGAAATCAACGAAGCCATGAAACTGGCTGCTGTTCATGCATTGGCAGACCTTGCTAAGGAATCAGTACCCGACATGGTTACTCGTGCGTATGGAAATACAAAAATTGAATTTGGCCGAGAATACCTTATCCCAAAACCATTGGATCCCAGGTTAATAACAGCCATCTCCCCTTCGGTAGCAAAGGCAGCCATGGAATCAGGCATAGCCAAGTACCATATCGAAGATTGGGAAAAATACAACGAAGATCTTCTCAAGAGAATTGGCATTGACCAGAAACTGATATCAAGGGTAATTACACGCGCTAAGAAAAATCCGAAGCGAGTTGTCTTTACGGAAGCTAACCACCATAAGATTCTAAAAGCTGCCCAAATCCTCAAAGATGAAGGCATTGCCACTCCAATCCTTTTGGGCAACAGAAAGGAAATAGAGGATTTGATCAAAGAACATAAACTGGAGTTGCAAGGATGCCCTATCATATCACCGCACGAAGAGACTGCCAACATTGATCAATATGCAGATGAGCTTTATATCAAAAGACAAAGAAAGGGGCTAACATTAAAAGATTGTAAAAAAGCCCTGCTGGATCGCAATTATTATGCGGCTATGATGGTAGAGCATGGCGATGCTGATGCAGTGGTATCAGGGCTCACCAAAGATTATCCAAAAACAATTTTACCTGCATTGCAAGTAATTGGTACAGCACCTCACGTAAAGCGAGTGGCAGGGATGTACATTATCATGAATAAAAAAGGTACTTTCTTTTTCTCTGATTGTACAGTAAATGTTGATCCCACCACGGAAGAGTTAGCCGAGATTATCGGGTTAACAAGAATGGGTGTTAAGTTCTTTGATTTGAAGCCTCAAATGGCCATGCTTTCTTATTCAAACTTCGGGAGCAGTAAGGGAGTAATTCCTGATAAAATGAGAGAAGCAGCGCAAATAGCAAAGAGAAGGTATCCTGATCTGGTAATCGATGGAGACATTCAGGCTAACATCGCGTTAAATACTGAATTACAAAAAGAAATGTATCCATTCAGTCGGTTGGCGGAAGGAGGAGCCAACACCCTTATTTTCCCCAACCTGGCATCCGCCAACATTGCCTACAAACTATTAATCGAGTTGGGAGGCGCAGAAGCCATTGGCCCTATATTACTGGGAATGAACAAACCTGTTCATATCCTTCAGTTGGGCAGCACCATCCGTGATATTGTCAATATGGCGTCAATTGCGGTAGTGGATGCCATATTAAGAGAGCAAAACGAACAAGCGTAATCGCACCACTAAGTCATCTATTTTTTTTAGCTTAGCGGGTTATACTTTTTGAAATATGATTGCCTTTTTAAAAGGGAAGCTAGTCCATAAAGAACCGACTTATGTTATCATTGAGGTAAATGGTATTGGGTACCAGGTATCCATCTCACTGAATACATTTTCGGAAATAAAGGATCAGGAGAACATTCAATTGTCCACCTATCTGCAGGTACGCGAAGATGCGCACATTCTCTATGGTTTTAGTAATAAGGCAGAAAAAACCATGTTCCAAAATCTGATTGCTGTAAACGGAGTAGGCCCTAATACTGCCATGGTGATATTGTCCTATTTGCCCCCCAATGAGCTCCAACAAGCCATTACGGGGGAGGATGTAGGAGCGCTACAGGCGGTAAAGGGTATTGGTGGAAAAACAGCCCAAAGGATCATACTGGAGTTGAAAGACAAACTGAGGAAAGAACCCGTTGGAGAGACCGGTGGAATAGCCGGAATAAGACACAATACGATGCGAAATGAGGCGTTAACAGCGTTGATGACGTTGGGAATTGGGAAAGCGGCTGCCGAAAAGAGCATCGATACAGTCCTGAAAAAATCAGGAAATACAGTTAGTTTAGAAGAGCTTGTGAAGCTGGCATTGAAAAACGCCTGAGATACGATTGACGTTAACCAAACCAACAATTCAACTCATAGGAACGATGGGCTTGCTGCTGTTAGCTTGCCTTCAAGCTTCCTATGTGTATGCACAAGAAGCAGATACCACCGGCATCGTTGAAGTGGATACTATCCCGAGACGTCCCATCAACCCTTATCGTCCTTCCTTCAGACCATCCGATCGGTATGGAGATCCGTTTTCAAATCGCACCACCAGTTCGCCCCTCTTTTTAAATGACCCCAACAGTTTCAAACTGGATGTAGAGATTGATACGGGAATGAATTACACCATCTATGAAAAGATAGGCAATGTCAATTTCCGCCCTGCCTCCTCCATGAGTTTTGAAGAGTTCAATGCCCAGCAGACAAGAGAAATAAAGAAAGACTATTGGCAAACGCGTAGCCGGGCGTTAGATGGCGAGAGTGCTGTCAGCAGCCGAAACATTATCCCTAAAATTTATGTCAGTCCTGTGCTGGACAGAATTTTTGGGGGAAGCTATGTAGAACTCATTCCCCGAGGATTTGTAACGCTGGACTTTGGAGGCTCCTGGCAAAAGATAGAAAACCCTTCTATTCCTATTCGCCAGCAGCGCAACGGAGGGTTTGAATTTGATCAGCAAATCAATTTGAGTGTAGTGGGAAAAGTAGGAGAAAAACTAGCTATTACCACCAACTTCGATAACAACAACTCCTTTGACTTTCAAAATAACATGAAAGTGGAATATACCGGATTTAAAGAAGATGTATTGAAAAAGCTTGAAATAGGTAATGTTAGTTTACCTCTTAATAATAGCTTGATCACTGGTTCTCAAAATCTTTTTGGAATAAAAGCCCAACTTCAATTTGGAAAACTTTTTGTCACCTCATTGGCAACAACACAAAGAGGCAAACAATCGACTTTAGAAATTCAGGGTGGCACCAACGGTGCGGCTCAAGGAAGGCCTTTTGAAATTGTAGCATCTAGCTACGATGAAAACCGTCACTTCTTTTTGGGACAATTCTTTCGCGACAATTTTGAAAAATGGTTAGGCACACTACCCAATGTCACCTCTCGGGTAAACATAACACGAGTTGAAGTTTACTTGCTCAACCGATCCAATGACACCCAGACGTTACGCAATGTTGTTGGACTTATGGATATGGGAGAGTCAGACAAAATATATAACAGTGCGGTTTCTTCTTCGGTCGCTCCGTTCTCACCAACTGACAATAAGGCAAACAATCTATTCACTTTGCTAAGTGGAATTTCTACTGACTCCGATCAAATCAATGGAGCCCTGGAGGGATTGGGATTTGACAACGGAACTGATTTTGAAAAAATAACGAGTGCACGTAAGCTGGCATTGACAGAATTTACATTCAATAGTCAATTAGGATATATCACGCTTCAAAGAAAATTACAAAATGATGAGGCCCTGGCAGTAGCATTTGAATACACATACAATGGTCAAAAGTACAAGGTGGGTGAGCTAAGTGAGGACTATTCCAACAAGGAAGAAAACGAAGTGGTTTACCTAAAATTATTACGACCACGTAAAGTCAGCATTGAGGATCAACTTGGAAGGACAATTCCTACCTGGAACCTTATGATGAAAAACATTTATAATTTAAATGTTACACAACTGGAGCAGGAAGGGTTTCAACTTAGGGTAATCTACAGAGATGACCGAACTGGTATTGACAATCCGCAGTTGCAAGACGGAGATATTTCGAGAACAAAACAACTTATTGAAGTTTTAGGACTGGATCGGCTAAATCCTTATAATGACCCACAGCCCGATGGTAATTTTGACTTTGTAGATAAGCTTACGGTTAATAGAGAAACCGGACTTATTATTTTTCCCTATTTACATCCCTTCGACTCTGCTCTGCGTGCATTGTTTGCACAAGAAACAAACCCTACCACACGAGATTTTTTAAATCAAAAGTATACTTACTCAGAATTATACAATGACACCAAAGCAGCAGCAGAATTATTGGCGACCAAAAACAAGTTCTACATCGTAGGTTCTTTCAAAGCGGGGTCAGGTAAAGACATCATTATCCAGGGTTTTAATATCGCACAAGGCTCTGTGAAAGTATATGCAGGGGGAACACCATTACAAGAAGGAACAGACTATACGGTAGATTATACTTTTGGTAAAGTGACCATCCTCAATGAAGGCATCCTTAGCTCAGGAAAAAATATCACCATCAACTATGAGCAACAAGATCCTTTTGCTTTTCAAACACGCTCTCTTCTTGGAACCCGATTTGATTATAAGCTCAACGATGATATAAATATCGGATCTACCGTATTGTATTATAATGAACGGCCACTTATCTCAAGAAACTTAATTGGTACAGAGCCGGCCAGAAACTTACAGTATGGAGTTGATCTTAACTTGAGAAAGGACTCAAGAGTTTTAACTAAAATGGTTGATGCATTACCTTTTCTTCAAACTAAAGAAACCTCGACTGTTAACCTGAACGCAGAATTTGCCCAGCTACTGCCCGGCACCTCCAACATAGTTGCCGGTGATGGCACTTCCTTTATTGACGATTTTGAAAACAGTGCAACACCCTATAGCCTGCTGAACCCAACAGGATGGAAACTCTCTACCGTACCCAAGACAGCAGACAATCGGTTTGATCCATCCGGGGGAGCTCTAAACGATGTTACTGCGGGTTATAAAAGAGCGAAAATCGCCTGGTATCAAATTGATAATCAATTTTATTCAGGAGGAAACAGCCGGTTTAAACCTTCCAATATCACTGATGACGATCTGCAAAATCACTATGTAAGAGCAGTGTCACCACAAGAGATATTCCCCAATTTCGATCCGTTTATTGGAAACTTTAATGAGCAAATTTTTGATATCGCTTTTTATCCCTCTGAGCGTGGACCTTATAATTACAACCCTGATCTTAACCCTGACGGAACATTGAAAAACCCGACAACCAATTGGGGAGGTATCACTACTGCCATTCGAACCGAAGTTGATTTTGATAAAGCCAACATAGAATACCTCGAATTCTGGATGTTGGATCCTTTTATTAATACTGATAAAGGAAGGATCAATGACGGACGCGGGAACAATGAACCAAATACAACGGGAGGACAATTAGTATTTCATTTGGGAAGTATATCTGAAGACCTCATGCGTGACGGAAAACATGCTTTTGAAAACGGCCTTCCGGCAGATGGAAATTTAGTAGGGGGAGGCGCCATTGAAAATAATTGGGGATATGTTACCACCCAGCAATACTTAAACAATGCGTTCGATAATTCTGCTGAAGCAAGAGCTAATCAAGACGTAGGCCTGGATGGTTTGGGAAATGAGAAGGAAGCCGACACTTTCAGTTCATTTGTCAATGCGGTTAACCCAGCGGCACGTCAGGTCGTTTTAGAGGATCCATCTGCGGATGATTTTCAACATTTCTTTGGTGATGAACTTGATGCCAGAGACGCCAAAATTCTGGAGCGCTACAAAAATTACAATGGATTAGAAAATAACTCACCTATATCAGGAACCAATGATCAATATTCCAAATCAGGTACCACCATCCCGGACAATGAAGATTTGAATCAAGACAATACACTTAGTGATTTGGATGAATACTACACTTACAATATCGATCTAAGGCCCAGCACTGTTCAGGTAGGGAGAAAATATATTGTAGATCAAATTACATCGAAGGATAATCCAGAGGCCACCTGGTATCTTTTCCGCATTCCCGTTCGTCAGTTTGATGATAAAGTAGGTGACATCAATGGATTTAAATCCATCCGATATGCAAGAATGTACATGACTGGCTTCTCACAACCCGTTGTACTTCGATTGGCAAAATTCAGAGCTGTAGGAAACAAGTGGAGACGGTATGAGGGCAACCTTGAAGAGTCTACATTTGGAGAAACCCTCGAACCTAACCTCGATAATTTTTCTGTATCTGTAGTAAATGTGGAAGAAAACGGCAGCGGGAACTCTGAAAAGCCAGCATACATCGAGCCGCTCCAGCGCGACAGAGATGTAACATCCACTCAACAAAGGCGATTGAATGAGCAAGCAGTTCAACTTTGCGTTACTGATCTGCAAGATGGCGATGCACGTGCAATTTATAAAAACGTGACGATGGACTTCTTCAATTACGGTAGAGTAAAAATGTTCCTTTCTGCTCACGGAGCCAATCTCGAAGACGATCAGCTTCATGGGTTTATCAGAATGGGCACCGATTTTGATGAGAACTATTATGAAATAGAAATTCCTCTAAAGATAACCACACCCGGGTCATCAACAGTAGAGTCCATCTGGCCAGAAGATAATCAGGTTGACCTGGATCTTGATGAGCTCTATGCACTAAAAGCACAACGTGATAGGGAAAGCTTCCCACTAGAAGAAGCATTCCCCCGATCAGGCCCTAAACAAGTTGGCAAACATCTGCTCAGAATATTGGGAAGGCCTGATTTAAGTCAAGTTCAAATATTGATGATAGGAGTACGAAACCCACGAACCACGGATGCACAAGCGAAAGATGTTTGCTTGTGGGCAAATGAATTGAGACTCACTGACTTTGATCGCACGGCAGGTTGGGCTGCCAATGTAGTGCTAAGCACAAAACTTGCCGACTTAGGAACAATAACTGGTTCGGTAAAGCATATTTCCTTTGGATACGGAGGTGTTCAATCAAAGATTTCAGAGCGAGCCCGGGGAGAGACAACCACTTTTGATGTATCTGCTAATCTCAATGTTGACAAACTTTTACCTCAAAAAACCGGATTGAAAATCCCGATGTTCATCAGCTATGAGAACACGACCATGAATCCAAATTATGATCCAGCTAATCCTGACCTTCGATTAGATGCAGCGCTTCTATCGTTTAATACTGAAGCCGAACGACAGGAATACAAAAGCCTGATACGCGATGAGTCCATAAGGCGAAGTTTGAACTTTACGAACGTAAGAAAAGTCAAGGTGAAGCAAGATGCCAGACAGCATATATACGACATTGAGAATTTTGCATTTACTTATGCATTTACGGAGGCTACAAGAACCAATTTCAATCTCCTTGAAGATACCCGAAGAAATATAAAAGGAGCTGTCGCCTGGCAATTCAGTCCTAAGTTTCAGGGCTTTGAACCATTTAAGGAATCAGAATTTCTTTCCTCAAATTATTTAAGGCTTATCAAAGATTTTAATTTCAATCCAGTACCTACCAATATCTCTGTTAGAGGGGAACTGGATAGATCATTCAGCAAAATTGTATACAGAAATGCGGTTCAGGACGAAGGAGGCGCATTGCCTAACTACCAAAAGTTTTTTGTTTTCAATCGTTTCTATAATGCGCGATGGAACCTGACCAAAGCCCTGAGTTTTGATTATAACTCCCGAGTCAATGCAATTATTGATGAGCCCGATGGAGACATCGATACGAAAGAAAAGCAAGACAGTGTATTGACCAACCTCAAGAACTTTGGACGAATGAAAAACTTTGAACAAACCATGACCGCTAATTATACCCTCCCGTTGGATAAACTTCCCGTAACGGATTGGCTTGGTGCTGAATACAGATACAATGTAGGATACTCCTGGCGAGCAGGCCCTCTTGAAAAAGAAGCTGCACTCCAGCTAGGAAACACCATACAGAATACACAGGATCAGGGCTTAACAGGAAGGGTTGACCTCACTAAGCTTTATAATAAAGTCGGATACCTAAATAAAGTCAATACGCCTAAGCGGCCAACAAGTGCTACACAGCGCCCTCAACCCCAACCAGATACTGTGAGACGGCCGCCTGATCTGGCCGCAGTGAGAGGATTTTTACGATTGCTGATGTCGGTTAGAAATATTAGTGGTACCTACAATGTTACACAAGGAACCATATTACCAGGATTTTTACCGGAGCCCAATTTGTTTGGAATGGACAAAAGTTGGAGCACACCCGGATGGGGTTTTGTTCTTGGTCAACAGGATCCTGATTTGAGAATCAGAGCAGCAAAAGCCGGATGGTTGACGACCAGCGAGGAACAATCGGCTCTTTATAGTCAGGTGCAAACCAAAGACCTGGGATTACGTGCAAGTCTGGAACCATCAGCTGACTTTAAAATTCAGCTGGATGCCAAAAAAACAACCAGTTCAACTTTTACAGAAACATTTGTTTATGACCCTACCGTAGTTAATGATCAAAATGGATTCGTTTCTAGAACTCCAAATCGGATTGGCTCCTACAAGGTTTCAATTTTATCCATCAATACTGCCTTTAAAAACAACACAAGCAAAGAGTCAACTGTCTTTCAGGAATTCGAAAGGAATATAGACGAGATTAAAAGCCGGTTTACATCGCTTACGGGCCAAGGATACGAGTCAAAATCTCAGGACGTCCTTATTCCTGCTTTCATTGCTGCCTACACAGGTAAAAGCACAGATCGCGTCAGCCTCTCTCCTTTCCCTAACATACCGATACCCGGATGGCGGGTGGACTATTCAGGCCTTAATAAACTGGAAACATTCAAAGATTTGTTTCAGTCAATCACACTCAATCATGCTTATTCATCCAATTACTCTGTCTTGAATTATAACACCTCACTGGAATACTCTGATGTAGGCATTAACGTTCCCGTAGAAGATTACAATAGTGGGGGTAATTTCGGAACAGTTACTAATGAAGCGGGTGAACTCATCCCAATTTATGTGATCAGTCAGGTGCTTATCTCTGAAACATTTGCTCCGCTAATTGGAATTAACGTACGCACCAAGAAAAAACTAAGTGTACGTTTTGAATATAAAACCAAGCGCGATCTGGCTCTTAATATATCTAACGCACAGATCACTGAACTCAATAGCAAAGATTGGTCGGTAGAACTGGGCTACACTAAAAACAATATGAAATTGCCATGGAAGAGTCAGGGAAGAGTACTCACCATAAAGAATGATATCACTTTCCGCCTCAACATGAGTATTACGAATAACCGTACCATTCAAAGGAAAATTGAAGAAGTTAACACCATTACCAATGGAAATATCAATTTCCAACTCAGACCCAATGTTAATTATGTAGTCAACCAGAAGCTCAATATTCAATTCTATGTGGATAGAAATGTAAATGAACCTTTGGTTACCAATTCCTATCGCAGATCCACCACCCGGGTAGGTTTTAAAATCCTATTCAACCTGGCTCAATAGACCCCTTACCGATTGGCTAAATGGTGGACTTTATCAAAAATCCCCTTATTTTTGGGCATTCAAATTTAAACTCTCATCATGAATATTCCTGCAGACCTAAAGTACACCAAAGACCATGAATGGATAAAAATTGATGGTAATACAGCCACCATCGGAATCACTGACTTCGCGCAAAGCGAATTAGGTGACATCGTTTATGTTGACATCTCAACAGTCGGACAAGAAATCGGCCAACATGAAGTATTTGGTACCATAGAAGCCGTTAAAACTGTTTCTGATTTATTTATGCCCGTTTCAGGCAAAGTGCTAGAGGTGAATGCAGTGCTGGATGCCAACCCTGAAAAAGTGAATGAAGATCCTTATGCAGGATGGCTGATTAAAATGGAAGTGAGTGATGCATCACAGGCAGATGGACTTTTGTCTGCTGAAGCTTATAAGGAACTTATTGGTCAATAATCTGTTATTTTAACGGATTTATATTACTACCGTTTTGATTGACTTACCCGTAATATCAGCAGAAGAAACACGTCAACGCAAGCCCAATTGGCTACGCGTAAAATTGCCTATCGGACCAGAATATGCAAAAGTCAGAAAGCTGGTAGACAACTATAAGCTGCATACGATTTGTGAAAGTGGCAACTGCCCTAACATGGGAGAATGTTGGGGAGCAGGCACAGCCACGTTTATGATTTTAGGAAACATTTGTACCCGAAGCTGCACCTTTTGCGCTGTAGCTACAGGAAGGCCTACCGAGTATGATTTGGATGAGCCTAAAAGAGTAGCTGAAGCCATAAAGCTGATGGGTGTAAAGCATGCGGTACTCACATCCGTAAATCGTGACGAGCTTAAAGACCGCGGTGCAGAAGTATGGTATCAAACGGTGGTAGAGACCAAGAAGGCAAGCCCTGAAACTACCATCGAAACCTTAATTCCAGATGTAAAAGGAAACTGGGATGCTTTGTATCGCATGATTGAAGGCGGGCAGGAAGTAGTATCGCATAACATGGAAACTGTGGGCAGGATGTATCGCATCGTGCGACCACAAGCCAAGTACGATCGCAGCCTGGAGCAAATCAAAAGAACTCGTGAGGCAGGAATGAGAACCAAATCAGGCATCATGCTGGGTGTAGGTGAAACTAAAGAAGAGGTTTTCAAAGCCATGGACGACCTGGTAGAAAATCAACTTATGATTTTGACTTTAGGTCAATATTTACAACCTACCAAAATGCACCTGGAAGTAGCTGAATACATTCATCCAGATACATTTGAAATGTACCGTGAAGAAGGATTAAAGAGAGGTCTTAAATATGTAGAGTCAGGTCCTCTTGTAAGATCATCTTATCACGCGGAAAGGCACGTGAATGTGCCCTTCGACTGATCTAATTTATCTTAATCATTTTTAATTCGCTCATCTCTGTTGGCCAATTCCCAGGCCGTATAGAAAACCAGTTTTGTTCTCTTGGTTAAAAGCTCGAAGTCAATCTTATCTACTTCATCACTTGGCAAGTGATAGTCCTCATGAATCCCATCAAAATAAAAAACGATGGGAATACCATTCTTCGCAAAGTTCCAGTGATCTGATCGCTTATAAAGATTAGTAGGGTGGTTTTCATCATTGTAGGTGTAATCAAAGTCCAGCTGAGTGTAAGTGCTGTTTATTGTCTCGCTGATTTGATGAAGTTCCTGTGAAAGCTTGTCCGAACCTATCACATAAACATAATCAGGTTTACCTTTGTGCTCCGGGTCTGTTCGCCCGATCATGTCAATATTGAGATCTACAACAGTATTACTCAACGGGAATACTGGATTCTCAGCATAATATTGAGATCCGAATAAACCCATCTCTTCGCCAGTTACAGTCATAAACAACATACTTCTGCGCGGCCCGTTTCCTTCCTCTTTCGCTTTCGCAAAAACTTTTGCCATTTGCAAAACGGCTACTGTGCCCGACCCATCATCATCTGCTCCATTATTGATGAGGTCTCCTGTACCTTCTGAAAGTTTTCCGATATGATCATAGTGAGATGTTACTACAATGAGTTCATCCTTTTTATCTGAACCTTCCAGGTAGCCTAATACATTTTCTGAATTAACCTGTTTAATCTCATTTCTCAAGAAGTAGTTGATACTTCCTTCTTTCACTTTTCGAATTCTCTTTATTTTTTTCGGATCCGAAGCGTATGATTTCAAGACAGAAAATTCAGTATCCAATATTTTTTCCACTGCTGATGGAGATACATAAACTACCGATTCTAAATCACCTGAACCCGAAGGTCTGGACAACGTCATTCTTCTGGAGTCGAAACTTTTCTTAGCCCTATTGGCAAATGCACTAAAAGTAGCTTCATCGCTGGAATTACAAATCAAAATAGCTTTTGCCCCCTTGGTCAATAGCTCAGCTACAGGTATTCCGCTTACACGCTTTTCACTAATCACAAGAACCACTTTTCCGGACACTTCAATTTTTTCAAGGCTAGCCTCTTCACCATCTCCAACAAAAACAACAGGAGAAATCCCTTTTGATTCAGTCAATCCTAAAAACACGAAGTCTCTTAAATTCTCAAGTGCTGTTGTAGCTGTATTCATTGATGCTTTTCCTGGAACAACAGCATACAAGGGAACATTTTGATAATAACCACCATTCCCAACAGGACCTTGCAATCCTATCTCCTCAAAGTGAGCACGTATAAATGCTGCCGCCATCTTTTGTCCTCTTGACCCAGTCTTTCTCCCTTCAAGAGCATCGGAAGCAATTATTGTCAAGTTTTCTTTTAATTCCGTTAACGACACCAGCTCACCGTACTGAACAGCAACCGGGTCTTTTTGTCCAAAAAGAACAGCATTACTAAAAAGAAAAAAATAAATAAACCCTACTCTACCCATGTTATACATACTCATAAATTAAACTTATAATTAAATACCTAATACATCTCGTTTAGTCCACACTTCATCTAACGGATCGCCCTTGCTGCTTTTACCGCTATGCCTCCACTTGCCATTCTCTATTTTAAAATCAAATTGAAGACTTGCGCCAACTCTTGAGTTGTCTCTTGAGAAAAACTCAATATTTTCAGTATACTTTCCGTCTTTTGTTGTGTACGAACCTCCCCCCGTACCAAAAAACTCTTTGGTGTCCACATTATAGGCTATCCATTGAAATTTTGTTCCAGACAAAATCTTCATCGTTCTACGAGCGCCTGGGGTTCTTTCAGACATTTCCCCATCTCTGAAACGTCCGGTTATCAACCAGGCTCCTGCCAACTTACCAGGGCCACCATTATCCACTCTCTTCCACTCTGTATCGTTCATAGTTAAATTGCTCCCTTTAACAGTAATAGGATATCCCTTTTTTGTACCCACCAGGCTTTCATTTTGTGTGCTGTACTCCCACATCAAT
The DNA here is from genome assembly GCA_039971015.1 of Cyclobacteriaceae bacterium. GTDB lineage: Bacteria > Bacteroidota > Bacteroidia > Cytophagales > Cyclobacteriaceae > ELB16-189. The sequence goes on along the minus strand of JBDVKV010000005.1, from coordinate 66,752 downwards.
TCAATGCCATCATCTGTCAGTTTCCATTCTCCTCCTTCGGTATAGAGAAAATCATCTGATTTATAATGAGTAACGGAAAAATGCTTTTCTGTTATAATCCACAAACCGAGTTCTTCACCGGAAGCAGTCTCCCACGCACCTACTAATTGGGAAGATTTTTGCTCAGGCTTAATTTCCTGCTTATCGATGAAAGCGCTAGCAACAAGGCCTATAATGACAACGAATACAAATTTTATAATTTTCATGGCATTGGGATTTTATGACTGAATTCAATCAAATATAATTTTTCCGCATGAGGTTTTAAAACCAAATATTATGCCTGAGACTCAAGCAATTCCAATAAATAAAGCTGATTAGCAGCCCTGTAACGATTTTGATGCGGATACGAGGTTTGGTAATAGGTATCTCCGTTCAAAAAATCTGTTAGAAAACGAAGGCCAATCATGTAAGTCATAAGAGATCCCGCCAGCGGAATGGTTACTTTTTCCTCAGTTGAAAGTATCTCCTCCATTTCCGATAGATAACCATCTAAAATAGCCTGATAAATACCTTTTCTAACTTTAACCTTAGTGACATCAGTTTCTTCCTCCGATGCCGGGCTGACAAATGTGCGGATCATGTCTCCGAGATCATAAATATAGTACCCGGGCATAAGTGTATCTAAATCAATTACACACACCACTCGATCGGTGCCACGCTCAAATAAAACATTATTGATTTTTGTGTCATTATGCGTTATCCTCAATACCAATTGCCCAGATTGAATAAGGTCAGTGTACTTAGCAACCAGGTAATTATATGATTTATACTTATTGATCAATTCATCCGCGAGTTGCTTTCTTTCGGATGATGCTTGTGATAACGCTCTTTCGAATCGCTCGTACCTTATTGATAAGTCATGGAATTTTGGTATGGTTTCTTCAAATTTGGAAATATCACATCCTTGCAACTGACGAGACAATTGTCCGAACGCCTTAGCAGCAGCATAGGCTTGCTGAGGTGTGGCCACTTCATTAATAGATACCGTATTTTCAATATAGGGAAAAAGCCTCCATGGATATCCCTCTGTATCAAAAACTAAATCCTCACCTGATGAGGTTTTTAGAGTATGAAGAAATAAGTATTCAGGCGCATGTTTCTTTAAAAAAACAGATGCTGCTTGCAGGTTTTTGGACAACACCTCAGGGTAAAGAAAAACATTTTTATTGATGCGCTGTAAAATATATTCTGCTCCAATCTTATACGTGTGATTGATGTGTCCTGAATTTATTCTTTCAATAGAAAATTCAGCTGCATCTACGCCATAAGCTTGTAATACAGAAGTGATGGTGGCACTTAGCTCCACAATTTTTCAGGGTATACTCCCTCCCTAATCAAATTGCCGATTTTATTCGATACTGTCTCTTTGTCTTCTTTATAAGTAACTCCAAACCATGTTGTCCCTCCGGGTATTATATGTACTTTACCTAAACCTAACTTGATCAATTCAGTTACCATCAAAGCAATATAAAACTCTGCTTTTGGATTATCTTTATTATCTGCAACAAATTCAGCAAACATTTTTTCAGACAGATCAAACACTTCCGGAAGAAAACCCCATGAGTTCATAGACACTTTAAGATTTTCATCCAATTCCCTTTCGCCCGATTCCTCTTTGGAAATAATTTTACCTCCTTCTTTTACAATCTTAGTTAGTTCCGAAAGAGAAATCAACATCCCATCTTCAGCCTGATTGGCCACGCCCCTGGATACACTTCCATAATCTGATAAAACATTCTTCAAAGTATACCCCACCATTGCATGGTTCTTCTCAGTAGCTTCCGACAAAAATTTGGACAATGACTCAAATGATTCACGTCCATAAAAATCATCTGCATTAATTACAGCAAATGGCTCGTTGATTACCTCCTTGCCACAAAGCATCGCGTGAGTAGTACCCCATGGTTTTGTGCGTTCTACAGGCTGAAATTGGGCAGGGACGAACTTATCAAGCGATTGAATCACAAAATGAACCTCAGCTTTGCCTTCCAGTTTTGGTAAAAACATTTCTTTAACGGAGTCGAGTATTTCTTCTCTTACCACAAAAACGATTTTGCTAAAACCGGATCTGATGGCATCGAAGAGTGAATAGTCCATAATGGTTTCACCATTGGGCCCAAATCCATCAATTTGTTTGATTCCACCATATCGACTGCCCATTCCTGCCGCCATCACTAAAAGACTGAGTTTTTTTCCTTGATTCATTGTACTGTGGATTATTTACTTTAAAATCGACTGCGAAAATCGAAAAAAGAATCCGATTACGTAAAGAATTTACCCTCTAATTGCCCGCAAATGGTTTTAAGTACAATTGATTGGATCATCGTCATTGCATTTCTTTCCTTCTCTCTGATTATCGGATTACTCAACAGCAAAAGAGCGAGCCAAAGCGCCAACGAATTTTTTCTATCCAGCAGAAGTATGCCCTGGTGGTTGTTAGGAATTTCCATGGTAGCCACTACTTTCTCAGCAGATACACCCAATCTGGTTACAGATATTGTAAGAAAAAACGGGATATCAGGTAACTGGGTATGGTGGGCCTTTCTGTTAACGGGGATGCTTACGGTTTTTACTTACGCAAAACTATGGAGGAGATCAGGAGTAGTCACCGATCTTGAATTTTATGAATTGAGGTACGGAGGCAAATCTGCTGCATTTCTAAGAGGATTCAGAGCCCTTTACTTAGGTGTATTCTTCAATATTGTAATTATGGCTTCTGTGTCGCTTGCCGCCATAAAAATTGGAGGGGTGATGATGGGACTCACACCAGTGGAAACATTATCTATTGCTACCATCATTACAGTGGCCTACAGTTCATTGGGAGGTCTGCGCAGTGTGTTGATCACCGACTTTTTTCAGTTTATCATCGCCATGATTGGTTCTGTAGCAGCTACGATTTTTCTAATTAACCATCCAATGGTGGGTGGATTAGATAATTTATTCAGCCAGACGGAAGTTGCTTCAAGGCTTTCTTTTTTACCTGACTTTTCCGATTCGTCAACATTAATTCCATTGCTCATATTGCCACTGGCCATTCAATGGTGGAGTGTGTGGTATCCAGGTTCGGAACCCGGAGGTGGCGGATACATTGCGCAACGGATGCTCTCTGCCAAAGATGAAAAAAATGCCCTTACTGCGTCACTCGTTTTTAATATAACTCACTATGCATTACGCCCCTGGCCATGGATACTAATCGCGTTGGCTTCATTAATAGTCTTTCCGGATCTCATTTCATTGCAAAATGCATTTCCACACATCCCTGCGGATAAGATCAATGATGACCTTGCCTACCCAGCTATGCTCACATTTCTTCCGGCTGGCTTGATGGGTATTCTCATTGCTTCCTTGGTCGCGGCTTATATGTCTACAATATCCACTCATCTCAACTGGGGATCGTCTTACGTGGTGAATGATTTTTATAGGCGATTTGTAAAGCCTGAGGCCTCTGAAAAAGAATTGGTGCGTGTGGGCAGAATATCAACCGTTGTGTTGGCTGTGTTTTCCGCATTACTTGCTTTAATGCTGAGCAATGCCTTACAAGCCTTTAACATTCTTTTACAAATAGGTGCGGGTACAGGATTGATATTTATTCTCAGATGGTTTTGGTGGCGCATCAACACCTATACTGAAATTACAGGAATGACCGTCTCCTTTTTTGTTGCTGTCTATTTTGAAGTAATTCACAATAGACTATTCGACCCCATTGAAGACCATTGGAAATTGTTAATCGGAGTTGTCATCACCACCACAAGCTGGCTATTGGTAACATTAATGACCCAGCCCGAAAGCAATGAGGTGTTAGTAAGGTTTTATGAAAAAGTAAGGCCCTCCAGTATTGGCTGGAAGCCCGTACTTAAAAGCAACCCCACTCTTACAGAGGAAAAGGGACAACTTCCTTTTGAGATCTTTTTAATGGTCACCGGCACTTTTACCGTGTATGGTGCTCTATTCTGCATTGGTTTTTGGCTCTATGGCAATCTCCTCCCTGCCCTGGTAGCCGGTGCAATTGCTCTAACGGGCTCCATCATCCTGATAAAAAAATGGGGAAAACTGAAATTCTTTTAGCCATTTCACTGTTGAGATTCTCCACACTCTTCAAGATAAAACATCATTTTTTGTCTTGAAAAGGGAGGGCTAATCGTCTTTCTTTCAAACAACTCAAACCAAAAAACCATGAAAACAGTAAAACTAATGCTGCTCGTTCCTGCGATCGTGCTAATGAGTTTCAGCTATGCTGGATTGACAGACTCTGAACGTGAATTTGCCGTAAAGCACTTAAAGGAGACAAAAAAGAATCTTCTCAACAAACTCAAGGGTCTTTCTGACACTCAGTTGAGTTTCAAAGCAACGCCTGAGAGCTGGTCAATTGCTGAATGTGTAGAGCATATCGCGATTACCGAAAATATGATTTCAGGTGCTGCCTATGGCGGTCTCAAAGGTGAAGCTGACCCATCAAGACGAAGTAAGCTGAAAATGTCAGATGAACAAATTGTTGGCTTTATTACTGATCGATCTGGAAAAGTAAAAACACAGGAGGCGATGGAGCCTACCAATTCTTTTGGCTCTTATAAAGAAACACTCAAAGCATTTACTACCAAACGAGATGAAAACATCGCCTTCATTCAAAAAACCAATGAAGACATGCGCAATCATTATAATGACTTTCCCTTTGGAGTAATTGACACCTACCAAACAATGCTTTTTATGTCTGGTCATACCAAAAGACACACAGCACAAATTGAAGAAGTGATGGAGAACGCCAATTTTCCTAAGAAATAGAAATAAGTTTTCGGTAATCAGAGGTCAATTTAAACTGGCCTCTGTTTACTTACTACCTATCATGCTATCAATTTCAAATTTAATTATTTCGAACCGTTCCTCCCATGTGCCACGAACTTCTACAAAAGGTATTCTTCGCTTTTCGAGCGCTGCTTTAAATTTTTCTGCCATCTCTTCGCACCTGTGACCCAAATCACGAAGTCCATCCGAAACCCAGGGCACATCGGGCTCAAATAAAAAATACCTTTCATACTTCATCTCATTTTCGAGCAGGTATAATATTTCAGGCACCTCATTTAAATATTGTTCAGAATAAATCTGAGTGGTGATGGCATCTGTATCACAAAACAAAATTTTATTAGCCGACTTACTTTTTTCAATAATTCGCGCAGCTTGTTCCTTGCCTATAGCTACAATATCAACAAGAGTAAAGGCATTGGATGTTATCATCTCTCTCGCTACCTCAGGGACAAACTCAGTATTGTAATGTAGAGCCATTTTTTGAGCCATCGTACTTTTCCCAGTACTTTCTGCTCCGTAAAAACAAACCTTCTTTACAAAGTAGGGCCTAACCACATCTGGAATAAAATCCCAGTTCTTCATGGGTTGAGTTCTGATATCGGTGGCAGAGACAGGAAGGTTGCTTCTTTCTCTATCAAAAATCAAATGACGAGCTCCCAAATTTTTTGCGAAAGGTGCACCATAATTTTCAGAGCTAATTATCACATCAATGGGTGGGTACCTATTTTGAATGAATCTGGCCCAAAGTTGCGTTCTCACGTCCAATGGTTTTGACTCGTCATCAAAGTCATCGAGTACTTTTTCAATTTTAATACCGGGTCTATTGATAAAAATTTCCTTTAACCAGCGTAGCCGAAGATCACCTTCAATTGGATCGTCTGAAGTGTAGCTCATGGACACTATCAATTCATCACAATTATTTTTAGCAAAATCAATTAATGCTAAATGTCCTTTATGGACAGGCATGAACTTCCCGATGACTAACCCTCGTTTCAAGTGGCTAAGGAATAAGATTTATACTCTTTCATCCACTTCCACAAACCAAATGCTGCCAGAAAACAGAACAGGAGGTATTCTATCCCCACAAACTTAATTCCTTTTGCAAAATACAATCCTGTGGCCACCACATCCACTACAATCCAAATCACCCAGCATTCTACCTTCTTTTGAATCATCAGATAGGTAGCCACAATACTCATCACTGTGACGAATGAATCGAGGTAGGGAAATGCGCTGGGCTGATTAAAGACTATGGGAAACAATTCGTGAAGCCTGCTGGCAAATGCCCCCATAAGGAGTGTGCCCAAAACACCTATGAATGAAAACAACATTAATTGCTTGATGGGCATAAAACTAATCCTCAGTTCATGCTTTTTATCTTCTTCCTCCGGCCTGGGATGCGCCCACCTCCACCAGCCCATGATATTGGTAATAAAGAAAAAAACCTGCAGAAACATATCCGGGTACAGCTGCACCTGAAAAAACAAGAAAAAGAACAGCGTTACGTTAATTAGCCCGATCGGCCAACTCCAAATATTAGCACGAGCCGCAAGCCACACGGCTATACCGCCTGCCACTGTACCAAAGAATTCAAGGTAACTCATAGAGTAACCCCAGATTTCAAAAAAGATAGATTCGATATCGAAAAAATGCATGCCCTGACTAGAGCTTTATGCAGATATTTTTCTGCTCTGTAAAGAATCGTAATGCTTCCCACCCACCTTCTCTTCCCACACCTGATTGTTTCATTCCCCCAAATGGAGTGCGCAAATCGCGAAGAAGCCAGCAATTCACCCAAACGATTCCGCTTTTAAGCTGATGAGCCACACGGTGAGCCCTCGTTAAATTCTCTGTCCAGATGGTAGCAGACAAACCGTAGGCAGTGCTATTCGCAAACTCAACCACTTCGTCTTCCTTATCAAACGGCATGATCGTAACTACAGGTCCAAATATTTCTTCCTGATTGGTTCTGCATTGTTGATCCAGGCCAAGGATGACTGTTGGTGCTACAAAATAACCCTCCTCACATCGCCCTTTTACAATTACTCTTTCCCCACCCGTCACTACTCTTCCTCCTTCTTCTTTTGCGAGCTCAATGTACGATAGTACCTTTTTCATATGGCCTTCAGATACCAAGGCTCCTACTCTTGTTTTATCATCAGCGGGGTCCCCTACAACCAGCTTGTCCACCTTAGCAACGAATGCCTCCACAAAGCGATCATAAATGGATCGTTCTACCAATATCCTTGAGCCACATAAACAAATCTCTCCCTGATTGGAAAATGAAGAGTGAACTGAAGTGCTCACTGCCTGATCAAAGTCACAATCGGAAAAAATTATATTGGGATTTTTACCGCCTAATTCCAGAGAAAGTTTTTTAAACATCGGTGCAGCAGTCGCAGCAATTTTTTTACCGGTGGTTGTACCTCCAGTGAAAGAAATGGCCACTACTTCCGGGTGCTCAATGATAGCCTGACCCGCTTTACCCCCCAATCCATGAACAATATTTAACACACCTGCTGGCAATCCGGCTTCTTTACAAATCTTAGAAAATAAATAAGCCGTCATTGGGGTGAGCTCAGATGGCTTAGCTACCACGGTGCAGCCAGCAGCCAATGCAGGAGCTATTTTCCACGTAAAAAGATAAAGTGGCAAATTCCACGGAGAGATACAGCCCACTACGCCAAGGGGCGTACGTGTAGTATAATTAATTGCTTGTTGATCTGTTTGGTGTGCCTGCGATTCGAAATGCAAAATGGCAGTTGCAAAAAATCGCATGTTAGCAGATGCCCTGGGTATATCAACAGCCTTGGCTAATTTCAAGGGCTTCCCGTTGTCGTCACTTTCTGCTTCTGCGAGTGATTCAAATTCACGATCTATACCTTCAGCAATTTTTAGCAGTATATCTGATCGCTCTGCTAAAGGCATCTTTGACCATGAAGGAAATGCATTTTTAGCAGCTGCCACAGCTTCCTCAATATCTTTTGTATCTGAATCAGGGATATGGCTATATACTTTCCCTTCTGCAGGATTATAATTATCGAGCCATTGTGCAGACGCAGGTGGGATTAATTCACCGTTGATATAATTGAGAATTTTTTCCATTGACTACAAATTTCCAGTTCTGCCCCCATCAACAGGAACATTGATTCCATTAATATATGCTGCTGCAGGTGTAGCTAAAAATGCAATAGCAGCGCCTACCTCCTCAGGCTCCCCTATTCTTCCAGCAGGAATTTCATCAATCATTTCCTTTGTCACTTCCTCTGCAGACTTGCCTGATGACTTTGATTTTCCTTTGATGATGGATTCCAATCGGCCCGTCATGGTTGCTCCTGGTAAAACATTATTTACAGTAATGCCAAACTGTGCCAATTCGAACGAAAGTGTTTTTGCCCAATTGGCCACTGCTCCCCGGATTGTATTCGATACACCCAAGCCTTTTATAGGCGCTTTCACAGAAGTAGAAATGATATTAATGATTCTACCATACTTTGCCTTCTTCATCGAAGGCACGAATGCCTGTACCAAGTATTGATTGCAAATCAGATGGGCTTGAAATGCATTAAGGAATTCAAAGGTTCTGGCATCAATGGCTTGACCTGCCGGAGGTCCTCCAGTGTTATTAACAAGAATGTGAACTGGGTTATTTTGAGAATAAATATCAGCGGTCAACTTTACATCCTCAGGCATATTAAAATCAACCACCAGGTATTCATGTTTTTGATTGCCTGATTTGGGTAATTCTTCAACTGCAGATTTTAATTTCATTTCGTCACGAGCTGCCAACGTAACATTCGCTCCCAATTTGGCCAATTCTACCGCAGCTGCTTTGCCAATACCCTGAGTTGCCCCACATACTACTGCCCTTTTCCCGCTTAAATTCAAATCCATCCTGTTGATTGTCTAGTTTTTGTAAATATAAGACTCAAAAAGTTGTTAGTTTTACTAAGCAATAATTAATTGAAGCCATGGCGATTCGCAGACCTTTTAATCTTAAGAAATGGATCGATGACAACAGAGACCTGCTGAAACCACCTGTAGGAAATAAAAACCTTTATGCGGATGCAGGAGACTATATCGTGATGATTGTGGGAGGGCCCAATGCCAGGAAAGACTATCATTATAATGAAACGGAGGAACTGTTTTATCAACTGGAGGGTGACATTATGGTCACCATTCAGGAAGATGGAAAAGCGGTGGAGGTACCTATAAAAGAGGGAGAAATGTTTCTTTTGCCTGCCCGAGTTCCTCATCAGCCTGTTCGGCCTGCCAATTCCGTAGGGCTTGTAATCGAATGTAAAAGAAAAGAAAATGAAAATGATGGCCTCATGTGGTTTTGTGAAAACTGCAATAACCAACTAAAGGAATTCAAATTTCATTTGACCAATATTGAAAAGGATTTTTTGCCACGCTTTAAAGAGTTCTATGGTTCTGAAGAATCAAGAACTTGTTCGAAATGTGGCGCCGTTATGGAAACAGACCCCAGGTTTGTTTAAACAATAACCCAACGCTGCTGTTGACAATTGCATGTCAACGAATTGTCATTTTTAAATTGTGTGCAAAGAATGATTTTTGAGAATACTATTGCCTTCGCAAAAAAAATGGATCGCAACGATCCACTATCATCATACAGAAAAAAATTTCTCATTCCGAAACACAACGGAAAACCATCTGTCTACTTTGTAGGAAATTCTTTGGGCCTTCAACCGAAGGAGACAAAAAAATATGTAAACGAAGAGTTAGAGGATTGGGGTAACCTGGCCGTAGAAGGACACTTCGATGGTAGACGACCCTGGATGCACTATCATAAGTTCAGCAAAAAAGCCTTGGCTAAAATTGTGGGCGCTAAACCAGCAGAAGTAGTGGCCATGAATCAGCTCACTGTTAATCTTCACCTGATGATGGTTTCCTTTTTTCGCCCCTCAAAGGAAAGATTTAAAATAATAATAGAAGCAGGCGCATTCTCATCCGACCAATATGCCGTAGAATCACAGTTAAAATTTCACAAGCTAAACCCGGATTTTGCCTTAGTCGAACTAAAACCGAGGCCAGGAGAACATACATTAAGAACTGAAGATATTCTACGATCGATTGATGATCATGGAGATCAACTTGCGTTGGTCATGCTCTCGGGCGTTCAATACTATACAGGTCAATTCTTTGATATCAAAAAAATTACAGAGGCAGGTCACCATGTGGGGGCGATCGTTGGCTTTGATCTTGCTCATGCTGCTGGTAATGTTCCGCTGCAATTGCACAAACACAATGTTGATTTTGCAGTATGGTGCAGTTACAAATACCTCAACTCGGGACCTGGAGGGATTGCAGGAGTTTTCGTCCATGAGAAACATAAAAACAATTCCAATATTCCACGTTTTGCTGGCTGGTGGGGGCACAAGGAAAATGTACGGTTTCAAATGAAGAAGGGGTTTATACCCATGGAGGGAGCTGATGGGTGGCAACTCTCGAATGTCCCTGTTTTGGCTGGAGCTGCTCATCTGGCATCATTACAACTCTTTGATGAAGTGGGTATGACTTCACTCAGAAAGAAAAGTGTCTTACTTACAAGCTACCTGTATTTTCTTCTCAATGATATTGACTCCTCAGGCGACCAATTTGAGATCATCACGCCTTCCGATGCTAATGACAGAGGTTGTCAAATATCCATCCTTATGAAGAAGAATGGAAAGAAAACATTTAATGCCCTGGTAAAGAAAGGAATATTTACAGATTGGCGAGAACCTGATGTGATAAGAGCTGCGCCTGTGCCCTTGTACAATTCTTTTGAAGATGTGTACCAATTTGCCAAAACACTTGCTTCGCTAATCTGACCTTTGTCATATTTTAATTGACTATACTTTTTTACTTTGATAGTAGAATCTAATGCAAAAAGAAAATAAACATATTGCCATTGTGGGCGCTGGACTAGTTGGATCCCTCCTCTCCATTTATTTAGTAAAGCGTGGGTACAAAGTCACTGTATTTGAAAGAAGGGCTAATATGCGGGAGCATGTGCTGGACGGTGGACGATCCATTAATTTAGCATTGAGCAACAGGGGTATACGTGCCCTCGAATATATTGGGCTTGCGGAGCCAATGAAGAAAGTCGCTATTCCCATGCATGGGCGCATGATGCATAATGTAAAAGGAGACCTCACCTTTCAATCGTATGGAAAAAATGGTCAGTTCATTAATTCAGTTTCAAGAGGTGGACTGAACATGATGCTCATGGACGAAGCTGAAAAACAAGGTGTTCATTTTTTCTATGAATACAAATGTGAAGATATAGACTTCGATAAAACAGAAATTAAATTTCAAACCTACGGCTCTCACATGACCAGAAAGTTTGATATGATCATTGGAGCAGATGGTGCCTTCTCTGCCGTGAGAGAGGCCATGGAGAAGAAAGAATTAACAAAAAGCACCATCGATTCATTAGAACACGGGTATAAAGAATTGCGCATACCTGCTTCTGATACTGGAGCCTTTCAGCTTCAAAAAAATGCATTGCACATATGGCCCAGAGAGAGTTTTATGCTGATTGCATTACCTAACCCTGATGCATCTTTTACGTGCACACTCTTTCTCCCATTTGAAGGTGAGCCATCTTTTAAAAAGCTGAAGAGTTCAGAAAGTATAACTCAGTTCTTTGAGACCTATTTCCCCGACACCATTCCCTTGATGAATACGTTGCAGGAAGACTTTAGGGATAATGCCACTTCATCGCTAGTGACCGTTCGTTGCTACCCTTGGGTAAAAAATAACACACTGCTTATTGGTGATGCGGCTCATGGCATAGTCCCTTTTTATGGACAAGGAATGAATGCTGGATTCGAAGATTGTTTTGTGTTCAATGAAATACTGGACAAACACAAGGATGATTGGGAAGCTGCAATTAACGAGTTTCAGGAAGTACGTAAACCTGATAATGACGCCATTGCTCAGTTGGCCCTGGATAATTTCGTAGAGATGCGGGATCTCGTAGCTGATGAGGATTTTCTGCTTAGAAAAAAAATCGAAGCCAGACTGCATGAACAATTTCCGGACCAGTGGATACCTCTGTACTCTATGGTAACATTTGAAGAGACCATGCGGTATTCAGAGGCACAAGCCAATGGTGCACTTCAAAATCAGGTGATGACAGAAGTAATGAATAATCCTGACATAAAAAAGAATTGGGAGCAACTGGATTTAAAATCAATTGTTGATAAACTCTCGGCACTGCGCTCTAATTGATATACAATTTATATTCTTCAAAACGTTTCAATACCTCTCTCACATATTTCACTGGCTCCTCACACCGGCAATAGCCCGATTTCACCACCGGGTCTCTGTAGAATTTCGGATCAGATTTTTTTAATAAAAATGATTCTACCTCACCTTCCCACTTGATTGGATTACCGCCATATTTTCTTGTAAGATTTCTTGCATCCAAAACATGTGAAAAGCCCACATTATAAGATGCCAGCATAAATTTTATTCGTTCCTCTTTGTCTTCAATAGTAATTCCCCATTGCCGATCTAAAAATTTCAAAAAATTAACTCCTGCATTAATATTCTGTGTAGGGTCAAGGAGGTCATTTGCTCCGTAATATTTTCCAGTAGAAGGCATCAGTTGCATTAACCCCTTCGCCCCTGCCCACGATTCGGCTGTAGGCGAAAAAGTAGACTCCTGATAAATCATTGAAGCCAACAATCGCCAGTCCCATCCTAATTCTTTAGCTTTTACCTTGATCAAATCATCGTAAACAGAAATTTTATTCCCACCCAAAGATGAAAAATCACTTTTCTTTCTAATGGCCGATGTACGCGGACTATTGAAATACCTGTTATAGATGACGTTAAATGTTCCATCTTTTTTTACATCTCCCAGCCAACTATCAATTGAAGTTAAGAGATCGGGTGAGTTTTTTCTTACCGCCCATGCAATACGTTGAGGGAGGCTCACCATAGTAAGGATATCGATATTTGGATAGTAAGCAGCATTCACCATAGCAATCATCTGATCTGTAACGGTATATTCGATCTCACCCTCTGCTACCCTCCTGATTAAGGATTCGGTTTCTTCTGTGGCACTGTCTTCTTCGATAATTATTTCTCCTCCTAATTCCTGCGAAAGGTTTTTCAATCGGTCTTTAAATGCTGATCCATGTTTCACAAATACTTTCTTTCCAATAAGATCAGCAGGATTACGTATCATCTTTTTTTCTGCCAGATGTGGATTATCTGCCCAGTTTTCTGGTTTACGTTGTACCAATACCTGGCTTGTATTAAAGTGGGTCTTGGTAAATTGAAGAATTTTTTTTCTTTCGGTTGTAACCGTAAATGGAAAAGCGATCACATCACCCTGCCCCTTATTGAGCCGCTCAATAGCAACATCAATACTAGTCACTACTTTGATTCTCAGCTCTACGCCAAGGTGCTTTGCCAACCGTTGCAACAGCTCATATTCATAGCCCATTGCTCCACCTTTATAATAGAAGTAGCTAATTGAATTATTGTCAACAAGAGCATTTAAATAACCTCTTTTCTTAATTTCCTTAAGGTCCAAATAAACCTCCGGGCCAGCCACCTTTTCTTCCTTAACAGGAGGTTGGTCGCAAGAAATAACGAGGAGAAACAGGACACAGAGGTAATTTCTAAAAGAAAAGGCTGGAGCCATGTATTGAAAATACACATATTGATTGAAAATAGAAAGGTCTCCATAATAGCCCCTACCTGCAGATAAAAACTTGCAGGTATAAAAAGCATAACAAATTCCAATTTGTGCTTGTCAACTTCTGTGGGATAAGCGTTTAAAAAGAGATTATTGAGCTACCACCTTTGCATTCTTGCGCACTGTAAGAATACCTTTGGTAGCGAAGAGCAGCTTTATCTCCTATTTCCAAATGGATTATTAAAGATTTAGTAATAAGTTGTCATTGAAATACTTCTCGTATTTATTAATACTTTAAAAAAGCTAACTATGAGGTTTTTATTATTTATCATTCCTTCCTTTATCACTTTTGCGTCTTTCGCCCAGGTTGATTTAGGCTACTACTTACCCGAAGGTGTTTCCTATAACCCCTCCATCCCTACCCCAAAATCCATTGTGGGGCACGAGGTAGGGGAATGGCATATTACGCACGACAAGCTGGTCAGCTATATGCAAGCCCTCGCCAGTTCATCTGATCGAGTTTCTCTTGAAGTGACCGGCCATACCTATGAGGCAAGGCCCTTGTTGCTTTTAACGATTACCTCGCCTAAAAATCAACAAAACATAGAAACCATCCGGCAGCAACACGTTCAATTGAGTGATCCGACTAAGTCATCAGCACTTGATGTTTCTACAATGCCCGCAGTTTTTTATTTGGGTTGTAGTATACACGGCAACGAACCAAGTGGAGCTAATGCAGGATTGGTAATGGCTTACCACCTGGCTGCTGCACAAGGTCCAGAAATAGAAAAATACCTTGAAAATACGGTTGTGCTATTTGACCCCAGCTTTAACCCTGATGGATTACAAAGATTTTCCACATGGGCCAACTCTCACAAGAGCAAACTAATTTCTCCTGATGGGTACGACATGGAGCACAATGAAGCCTGGCCCGGAGGAAGAACAAATCATTACTGGTTTGATTTAAATCGCGATTGGCTCCCCGGTCAGCACCCAGAGTCTCAAGCTCGCATTAAACAATTTCATAAGTGGAAGCCTAACATACTTACTGATCATCATGAGCAAGGCACAGACGCTACCTTCTTTTTCATGCCCGGTGAACCTACACGCGTCCACCCAAGAACACCAAAAAAGAATCAAGAGCTAACCAAAAAATTAGGTGAGTTCCACGCAAAAGCTTTAGATAAGATTGGCTCCCTGTATTTTACACAGGAAGGATATGATGATTTTTACTATGGAAAAGGCTCCACCTTCCCAGATGTACAGGGCTGCATCGGAATTTTATTCGAGCAAGCCAGTTCACGAGGCCATGCCCAGGAAAGCGACAACGGATTACTTCGGTTTCCCTTCACCATTCGCAACCATTTCACCACCATGCTCAGTTCACTGGAAGGTGTTAACACTATGCGGGAAGAGTTGCTCGACTATCAAAGAGGATTTTATAAGGATGCCATAGCTGAAGCTTCCAAAGACCCTGTCAAAGCAATTGTTTTTGGATCCAATAAAGACAAAGCGCGTGCATTTCATCTTGCGGAGATGGCAGCAAGACAAGAAATTAACATCTACCCTACCACTGCCTCGCAAACATTAAACGGTCGTACCTATGAGGCAGGATCGAGTTATGTGATTCCTCTTAACCAACCTCAATACAGACTGATCAAATCCATGTTTGAAAAGAGGACCACGTTTGAGGACAGTTTGTTTTACGATATTTCCAGTTGGACTTTGCCTCTTGCATTCAACCTGGAGTATGATGAGCTAAAATCCGTTCCCTCTCTTGGTGAAAAATTAACCTCACCTAAATTACCTACAGGTGAAGTGATCAATGACAAGGCCACCTTTGCTTATGCCTTTGAACCATTCGGATACTATTCCCCTCGTGCCATATACAGATTAACCAGCCATGGTATAAGAATTAAAGTTGCCCACGAGGTTTTTCACCACCCTTCAGGAAAAAGATTTGAGCGTGGTTCAATAATGATCCCCGTGGAAGGTCAAAATCTTGCCCCAGATCAAATCGCAGTCTACATGCGAGAGATCGCCACTCAGGACGGCATTGATGTATATGGTTTTAACACCGGGTTAGACTACAAGGGTGTCAGTCTTGGTAGCCGAACTTTTGATGTGGTCAACAAACCCTCTATAGCAGTACTCATGGACGTAGGCATTTCGCCAACCGATGCCGGAGAACTTTGGCACTTGCTTGATCAACGCTATCATATTCCAGTTACCATGATGCCCACTCCAGTTTTCAATTATGCCCGCATCGACAGGTACACAACGATAATCGTTCCTCCGGGGAGATACCATGGCATCAGCGAAAGCGCCAAAGAAAAATTAAAAACATGGGTACAAAATGGAGGCACTTTGATCGGCATGGAGGATGCCGTAAACTGGCTTAATACTTCCGGCTTTGGAAAGTTTGAAATGAAAAAGAATCCTGATAAAAAAGATCAGGTAACACCACGTCCCTATGAATATATTGACGAAGACAGAGGCGCTCAAGTAACCAGCGGAGTGATTTTCGAGGCCAATGTAGACTTAACGAATCCACTTTTGTATGGATATTACAACACAAAAATGCCCATGTTCAAATCCAACAACTACTACATGGAAAAGGCCAATAACGCCTACGCCAATCCCATGACTTATGGAAATAATCCACTTATGAGCGGATATATATCCGATGATAATTATGAGAAAATGAAAAACTCAAGTGCCATTGGCGTGGCCTCTCTCGGCCGTGGAAAGGTGATCGGGTTTACTGAAAACCTTGCTTTCCGGGCTTTCTGGTACGGCCCCAATAAGTTGCTTATGAATGCGATTTTTTATGGGCCTATGCTTAGTGGGTCTATGAGCAGATAAATACCCCTTACTAAACATTCGTAATTTTACCCCTTGTTGTTCGTTTCAGCAAGGGGTTTAATTTTGGTGGTGATGAGGTTATTTTTCGTTCTATACATTTTTCTTCAGGCCTTATCAATGCCTGCCATTGCCCAGAAAAAAGACTCCATCACCAACGGTGTGATTAGAAAAAGTGCTGAGTTAAAAGAAAAGGCCATTAATTCAATCGTTAGAAAACCTGAAGCAGATACCGTTTTTAATTTTAAAAGTGAAAGTGCCTTCCTACCCTACGAAGGGAAAATTATCAGGCGTATCAATATTCAACCCGTTCATTTTAATAAAATCATTCAAGACACCAACAAAGTGGTGAGAAACAAACTCATTCAAATTGGTGAATCACTTCATACAGATACCAGAAAAAAAACAATTAAAAACAATCTCTTTATTAAAGAGAACCAACCGCTTAACCCCTACCGGCTTGCAGACAATGAAAGGTATTTGCGCGATCTCAATTTTATCAAAGACTCACGCATTTATGTTGTCCAGTTGGATGAAGATTCCGATACCGTGGATTTATTAGTAATGACCCGTGATGTATTTAGCCTTGGGGCATCCCTGGATCCAAGCAGTCCCACGGCAGCCAATTGGTTACTTCAGGAGGCTAATTTTTTAGGAACGGGTTTAAGGTTTGCGTACACTGGCCTTTACGATTCTGACAGAAGGCCAGAATTTGGTTCTGAATATTCTGTAAGTCAAAACTCGATTCAAGGAAGTTTCATTGATGGAACAATAGGATATACCAACATCAACAATGCAAGAAGCCTGGGAAACGAAAATGAAAACGCTGCTTACCTGCGTCTGGATCGTCCTCTGTTTATGCCCTATGCCAGGTGGGCCGGAGGTGTGGAGTGGAGCAGAAACTGGTCTGATAATGCGTTCGCCAAGCCTGATTCTCTGTTTGCGCGATATGCTTATAGTATTCAGGATTACTGGGGTGGCGTCACATTTGGTGAATCGCGCATCAAACAAAAAGAAAACCGGAATAGAAAGTTTCTTTCAGCCCGCATTCTCGACCAGCATTTTATTTCAAGTCCAACAATTGCATTAAATGAAAAAGAAAACCTTTTATACTCCAACAGGGTATTGGCTTTGGTTCAGTTCACTTTATTCCGACAGGACTTTTATAAAACCAAATATATTTTTGGATTTGGAAGAACTGAGGATGTTCCGTACGGGTATTCTGTCTCTCTGACTTCCGGTTGGGAAAAGCAGGCTGGATTAAGGCGTCCCTACATGGGCGGTGAAATACAAAAATCATTTACCCAAGACGGAAATATCATTTCCATGGATGCCCAACTTGGAGGTTATTATAACAACAAGAACACTGAAGATGTAAGTGTAAAGCTAACTGCTGCCTATTTTAGTAAGCTTTATGATTTCCCTGCGTACAAAGTCAGGCATTCCTTTGAAGTTGGATTCAGTAAATTTTACAACAGAACCATTAAGAATTCTTTAGACATCAATAATGATAATGGCATTCAGGGATTTCGGGCCGATAGCCTGTTTGGAGATTCCCGATTGAGAGCACGACTGCAAGCACTGGTATTTACTAACTGGAAATTACTTGGGTTCAATTATGCTTTTGTTCCCCAATTTGACTTTGCCTTTCTGGCACAAAGAAATGAGCCCATATTTAACGGGCAATTTTTTCAAGGGTACTCTTTGGGGTTGCGAACAAGAAACGAAAACCTAATTTTTAATACGGTTGAAGTAAGAGGATATTTCTTTCCATCAACCGTTGAGAGCATCAATCATTTTCGTGTTAACATCACAGCAAGCCTTCGCATTAAATACCCCACTGCATTGGTTAGGGCCCCCGATACCATTTTCAACTAGCAACACGCTGATTTTCAAATATTTTCTTACTTTTGTGAAACTATCGTTCCAGCGTGATCCGCAAATTTTTTCCTCTGGACAAGAATTACCTCCTCGAAGAAGCCCAGCTTTCATTGCAAGATCATTTACTCATTTCTTTAATAGAAAAAGTAAAAGATGCTTATATGCTTCAACACAATCCTCTGGGGATTATGGATGAGCTTTCAGCAAAAATTGTAGCATACAAGCCCAAAAATATTAAAGTCCTCTATCCATTTTATCAAAACATGGCTGCCGTATACCGCTACAAGTTTGGTGATAATCAACTGGAATTTATCTGGGACGGGACTGATCATATTGAAACCTATAAAGAAGAGTGGACTATTGCCTTCGATAAATGGACAACGGGTTTTTGTGAGCAGCATCAATTTCTAATGGCCGTGATGGACCTTACTGTATTCCTTCCCTTGAACCGGAAAGCTCACCTTGCCGAAAATAGAATGAATTCATTTATCACACAGTACTTTGACCTTAAGATTCATAAAAATCGAGGTATTGTTGAGATGAAAGTGGCATAATTACCCACCCCGGCACACCTTTTAGCAAATAGCAGAATTGCTATATTTGTCTACACCTGTCTAAGCACCTAAAACTATGAACGTTAGAAGAATTTTCTGGATCAGTTCGTTTTTGATATCTGCCACAATCATTTATTGGGCTTACTATTGGATTGACGCGTTGTTGCTTTTCGTTATTGTCGGCCCGTTAATCGTAATGGGAATTCAGGATATCTTTCAGAAAAAGCAATCAGTAAAGAGAAATTTCCCCGTCATCGGACGATTGCGCTATTTCTTTGAGATGATTCGACCTGAGATTCAACAGTATTTCATAGAATCAGATACAGATGGAGCTCCTATCAATCGTAATGACAGGTCAGTTATTTATCAACGCGCAAAAAAACAAATTGACACCACACCTTTCGGTACGCAGCTGAATACCTATGCAGAAGGGTATGAATGGATAACTCATTCGATAACACCAAAAGACTTTCATACCATGAACCACAGCCCTCGGGTGCTGGTGGGAGATGGTCGATGTAAGCAGCCTTATAATGCCAGTGTACTTAATATTTCAGCCATGAGTTTTGGCTCTTTGAGTGGAAACGCGGTAGAGGCACTCAACTGGGGCGCACAAGTTGGAGGGTTTGCCCACAACACAGGTGAAGGTGGTATTAGCAATCACCATTTAAAGCATGGTGGTGATCTGATTTGGCAAGTAGGTACCGGATACTTTGGGGCTCGTGATAAAGAAGGGAACTTTAGTCCAGATTCATTTATTAAGAATGCCACATTGCCCAATGTAAAAATGATTGAATTGAAACTTTCGCAGGGAGCCAAACCTGGCCATGGTGGTATTTTGCCAGGAAAGAAAAATACACCCGAGATCGCAGCCATAAGAGGAGTTGAAGCAGGAACTACCGTTTTCTCACCACCCTATCACAGCGCATTTAACACACCAGAAGAACTAATTCTATTTGTAGAAAAACTCCGCAATCTCTCCGGAGGAAAGCCGGTAGGCTTCAAACTTTGTATCGGCAGAAAAAGTGAATTTCTATCCATATGCAAAGCGATGGTGAAACTGGATAAATACCCTGACTTTATCACCATTGACGGAGGAGAAGGTGGTACTGGAGCTGCACCTCCGGAGTTTTCCAATTTTGTTGGAATGCCTTTGCTAGATGCTTTGGCATTTGCCGACAACGCGCTTCGAGGATTTGGAATCCGGAAACAAACACAAATAATTGTTGCTGGAAAAATATTAAGTGGATTCCACATGATGAGGGCCATGGCTTTGGGAGCCAACTTGTGTTACAGCGCCCGCGCCATGATGATGGCCGTAGGTTGTATTCAGGCACTTCGGTGCAATGCCAATGATTGTCCTACAGGTGTTGCCACTCAAAATAAAGCCCTGGAAAAGGGACTTGTAATTGAAAGCAAATATCAACGTGTCGCCAATTTTCATAAAAACACGGTAGAGAGCTTTGTGGAATTAATGGGGGCTTCCGGATTAAACGATTCCAGTAAAATCAATCGTACACACATTTACCGAAGAGTCTTCATGAACCTGGTAAAGACCTATGCAGAAATCTACCCGATCATTCCAGATGGTTGTTTGCTGGATGGTGGGGACGTTCCTTTTGACTTTGATGAATATTTAAAGCGATCTTCTCCAGAAGCTTTTGAGGTACTAGTGTAAAGAGACTCCTAACTTATGTGAGCTGCCCATAGATTTGGGTGATCATTTGGCACCAGACATTCCTGTTATTTCATAACATAGCTGCTTGGTGCATTATCTGAACAAACCAAGAGATAAGTGGTTTATACTTCTGGAGCGGATATACAATGGGTACAACTTTCAACTCAATTGAGCCTCTCCATTATTATACAAAGCACTATCAGATGAGAAACTATGTTATTATTGGTGGTTCTTCAGGCATTGGTAAGGAAGTGGTCAACTTGCTTGAGAAACATGGCGCTAATGTACTTGCCACTTACAACAAAAATACAATTGAAGATCGTCAAAATGTAAAATACATACAGTTTGATGCGGTTAAAGACACTTTGCCTCTTGATGATCTGCCTGAAGAAATTCATGGTCTGGCCTATTGCCCAGGAAGCATCAATTTAAAACCCTTTCATCGTTTTACAGAAGATGATTTCATTGCAGATTTTAAGTTGCAGGTTTTAGGCGCCACCAATGTAATACAGCAGCTCTTACCAAGAATTAAAAAAAGCAAAGGTGCATCCATATTACTCTTTTCAACAGTTGCCGTTCAATCCGGGTTTAGTTTCCACTCACAAGTAGCGATTTCCAAAGGTGCCATCGAAGGTTTGACCAGATCCCTGGCAGCAGAATTATCTCCAACAATAAGGGTAAACGCCATTGCACCCTCACTTACCAACACTAATTTGGCGAGCCCATTTTTAAACACTCCCGAAAAAGTAAATTTACAATCTGAAAAAAACCCATTAAAGAAAATAGGAGATGCAAAAGATATTGCTGAAGCCTCTGTTTTCTTGTTAACTCAAAAATCTTCATGGGTTACAGGGCAGATTTTACACGTGGACGGTGGCTTTTCTAATTTAAAACAATGATAAAATGTAGGTGTTGGGGTATCTCACCACACTAGCGCCAACACTAGACTTGTAAATCCTATCCATCAATTTAAACCCTAATGATTCCGTTGGCAAAACACGGAAAACACCTCTCAATCTGATACCTTTGTCGCTGTGATTGAAATCGGAAAATACAACGAATTGGAAATTTTGCGTCACACCAGCGTAGGATTGTACCTGGGTGATGATACAGGTGAAGACGTACTGCTTCCCAATAAGTATTGCCCCGATGATATTGAGCAGGGAGACAAACTGAAAGTATTTGTTTATCGTGACCATGAAGAAAGGAAAGTAGCCACTAACCTTACCCCAAAAATTCTTTTAAACGATTATGCATTATTGAAAGTAACCTCAGTCTCCAATGTTGGTGCATTTTTAGACTGGGGGTTAGAAAAAGACCTGATGGTTCCTTTCAACGAACAACGGCAAAAAATGGAAGAAGGGAAATGGTATTTGGTCTACATGAATGTAGATAAAAAAACCGACAGGCTTTACGCCAGTAACAAACTGGACAAGTTCCTTCAGAACGAATCACTAACCGTAGCAGAAGGAGACGAAGTAGATATCATCGTGATGCAGAAAACTGACCTTGGTTTTTCAGTAATCGTAAACAAAGAACACAAGGGGTTGATTTTCAATAATGAAATCTTCAAGAGCCTTAACATCGGTGATAAGCTCAAAGGCTTCATTAAAAACATTAGGGACGATAACAAAATTGATATCTCGCTTCAACCACTGGGATACGATAAATTTAACGATCCCAATTGTGATTTAGTCCTTGAAAAGCTAAATAACAACAAAGGTTCTTTGTCTATCACTGACAATAGCACACCAGAAGAAATCTATGCGACTTTCGGTATCAGTAAAAAAGCATTCAAAAAGGCAATTGGCAGTTTATACAAACAGCGAAGAATCACCATCTCTCAGGATAGCATCTCCCTTACAGATCAAGTATAACCAAGAAGTTAGGCTTCCTTCTGTAAAACAAATCGATAATAAAGTCTGTCTCCCTTAATTAAATTGGTGTGCAACCTGGAACCCACAACACCGGCAAATTCAGCAAAAAGTTTTTGCCATCTTTCAGGCACCAATTTCTTGATACGCGCTTGTTTCACATCATCCTCTGCTTCCATTGCATTCACCACATTTTGGCTTATGTTTTCTTCTTCCAGTAATTGCAGTCCGGAATTAGCCAATTGTTTTTTTAGCAAGTCCATATTTTCAACACTGCGAAAATCTACCAGCAAAAGATATCCACCTGGTTTTAAAACACGCTTTACTTCACTGAGGAAATTATCCACTGAGCCATAGGCATGGCAAGATTCTACATTCAACACGACATCAATGGCATTGTCTTCTAATGGAATTGACTCCGCACTACCTTGTATAAACTGGAGGTTGGGTAGTTGATGTATTTTATTGGCAAGGTCAACCGCACTCTGCGCCAAGTCTAAGCCAACGTAGGATGCAGGCTTAAGCGCACCCGCAACATGCCTGGCTCCACCACCTCTACCACTGCCCACTTCCAACACATGCTTTCCCTCTATTTCCTTTTTTGATGCCAAATAATGATACATCTGTAATGAGTATCGTTGAGTTTCAGGAGGCAATGGAATATCAAATGGAGGCTCATTGTCATTGGGCACATAACCGTAATTCATGAATTGCCACTCCTCTGCAGGAATCTTTTTTGCCAGTAGCTCATAAGTAACTTTTGCATTTAACCTCTTGAACCAGGCAAATCGCTTGAAGAGCTTAATTATTAATTTAATCATTCGAATAGGTTTATCGCCCAATATAGAGGTATTCGATAAATATTCTCCCCTCGTTATTAGTCAATTATTTTAATAGTTTTAGGATTGCATTATTAAATAAATAGTAACATTTGTATTCATATACATTAACTAATTAAAACTTATGAGTGGTGCTTCTCGTGGTGAATTTTCATCATCTTTTGGTTTCATTATGGCAGCAGCAGGTTCTGCCATTGGTTTGGGCAATATCTGGGGCTTTCCAACTCAAACTGCTCAAAACGGAGGAGCCGCTTTTGTGCTATTGTACCTTGTACTCGCTTTTGTTGTTGGGTACCCTATACTTTTGGCTGAATTTACCATTGGCAGACACACTCAATCCAATCCTGTTGGCGCCTACCAAAAAATAAAAGGAGGAAAAAATTTTGTGCCCATTGGCTTTTTAGGGATAACTACCGTTGGTTTTATTTTAAGTTTCTATTCCATCATTGCAGGAACTATGATGGCCTATTTTCTAAACCCTATTTTAAAATTAGTTGGATTGAATCAGGCTGCTGCCTGGGTCACTTCACAAGCAGTATCCAGCAACATCTTGTTTGCATCCTTATTCTTTTTTATCACAGTATTAATCGTGGCTGCCGGAGTGAAGAACGGAATCGAAAAATGGTCTTCAAGGTTGATGCCTACTCTTCTGGTCATCCTGGTATTGCTTACCATCTATGTACTTACACTAGACGGAGCCATGGAAGGATTGAAAGTATATTTGTTACCCGACTTCAGTAAAATATTCGAGGCGCAATTATTTACCAGCGCTTTAGGGCAAGCCTTCTTTTCACTTTCATTAGGTGTGGGAAGCATGTTGGTATTGGCATCTTACACCAGCAAAAAAGAAAACCTGGTACGCCTGGGTCGATTGGTTACGCTTAGTGATGTAGGTATAGCATTTCTTGCAGGGCTCTTGATTATCCCTGCCATGTATGCTGCCTCTGCTTCAGGCACTCAAATATTTGATGATGCCGGAAATTTAATATCAGGACCTAACTTAATTTTTCAGGTATTGCCTGCATTATTTGATACCATGGGGCCCATAGGTGTTGGTCTCTCCGTTATTTTCTTCTTTCTAATGGTAATTGCTGCACTTACCTCCACCATTTCTATGTTGGAGGTGCCGGTATCTTATGCAGTAGACAACCGAGGAATGAACCGTTCCAAGGCCAGTATTTTAATTGGCACCATATTCTGGATAGTAAGCATGGTAATTGCCCTTAATTTCGATCTGCTATTTAATTTTGTAGTAGCTGCTACCACGGAATTTATTCAACCGTTACTTGGCTTATTTATCTGTCTTTTTGTTGGATGGGTAATGAACAGAAATACATTAATAGAAGAAATTAAGCAAGGCAATCCTGAAGTAGAGAATTCATTCTTTATGAAAATATGGCCGTTGTTTATTCGTTATGTCTCTCCCATTTTGATCCTTATTATTCTGGCGCAAGCATTTTTATAAAAAAGAAACCCCGGCCTTCACCGGGGTTTTTTTATAACCTGAATCAAACCAACTTATTTAAACGTCACAATCAGGTTACTTGTCTCCAATGGATTATAAGGAGTTAAATTTTCTAAACGTGCAGCGAACTCATCCCATTCTTCTCCAGGAGAAACTCCACCTGCAATAAATCCTTCTTTCTCACTAAAATATCCGGGGGCCGCAGTGTTTTGTAAATAGGTAGCCAAAAGGTCATCATCAAGATCAGGCCAAACGGCATTGATCTCATTGGTAAATACAGTCTTTATAGCGTAGTCTTTTAATAAAACATTGCGATCCGACTCATCCAAATTGCTGGGTGGCAACCCAACTTCAGCTACACCTGTTCCTCTTGGATCAGAACCGGAAGCAACGAATGCCCAATTGAACCCTGTATTGCCAGCAAATAATATGGCATTTGGGTGATTTGAATTACCATACACATCTACTACATCTCCCTTTTTGCCGGCAAACATATGCAACGTACTAACAGAGTAGGGATCATCTAAAGGATTGGCCAAAGGAAGACCAGTAATATAAACTTCCATTTCTGCATCGTACCCGTTGTCACTCACCTCAGAGTAATCAATTCTAATGATAGCATCCCCTGCATCTGGGTTTTCACTTCTGTCAATGTTGTAAGGTTTAATGATCGAGATACCCATGATTGGCCTTTCCTTGTTCCAAAAAACCTGCATCGCTTTTCCACCATCTGCATTTCCTTCTGATTCCGCATCAGTTACTGTAAGCTGGTATTCCCAAAGTTTACCTTCGTATTCCACATTAGACTCAACCACTAAATTTTTTACCCGGTTATCATCATCACTTGTATACGAAAGACTTATCACCCGATCAATCCTGTGCCTTCTCAATCCAATAATGATACCCTCTACAATTTCAGCAGCACCATCCCCTATTGATATAAAGGTTCCAAGATGCTCGTAGATGTCATTACCCTGAAGTACATCATCCTTGGTTCTACCACCTTCTGCATATGTGGAGTTGCTTATGGAAGCAGGAATCTCCACTCTGAAATTTTCGGGCAGTAAATCTTCTTGCGATGCAATTTCAAGATTTTCATCGCATGCAGTAGTGAGCAGCATAATTGCTACGGCCATAAACAGTGAGTATGAAATAAATTTTGTGCGTTTCATTTTTATGATGTTTTGTTTCACAATTAATTACGTGGGGTTTTATCCCCTTCATTACTAAAACACAACAACCGGTATATACCCTTACGTCCACCCCTATATTTATTAAAATAGGCCATTTTAGGGCTTTTTAAGGCTTTTCGGCAATAATTGTTGTATCTGACAACACCGTAGACACAGCAAAATAGCCCGTAGCCCCAGCACTAAGATTAGTAGGAACATTTTCGCGTTGCACATCGAATACTCCACCCCTCCATTCCGTTTCGGAAAGCACTGACCTCAAAAAGGTCTTATATCCATTGCTTACTGAATATTTCCTTCGTACTACAATGGAGTTGGCCGGAAATAAAAAATCCTCTTTGTCTGGTTTAAAGAGAGAATTAACATCGATTGTCTTCAAATCATAATACACCAATCTTCCTTCGCAGAGATCTTCAGTTTGACATGATGGCGTATTGGCCCAGGAGATGTAATAATCTACATAATTAGGGCTCTCTCCAGAATCAGCAAACTGCAAACTATACAAGTCATCACCCACCTTATAATATTGAAATTCTCCCATCGGTTCCACAGGTACTGATCCAGCCACAGCAAAATAATCCTTCCCATCATTTTGAATATACAGTACGTACAACTTTCCGAAAACTGCGGTCATTTCTTCTGTAAAATAATTACCAGACCCGGCAGGGACTTCAGTCGCCTCATATACCTTCTCATTTCCTTCGATAATCGTAACAACCGCACCGCTTACTGGTTCATCATTTCCGTTCAGCGTTTGATGGGGATGGGATAATTTTATTTTATGATTCTTCTTTTCATTCGTTAACACTCCCTCAACAACTAACAAATCAGAGTCCACAGTCATCAACTCCTTATTAATTTTTTCCTCATCACAAGAAAAAAGAACTAACGCTATTAATAAAAATACTATTCTATTCATCTCCATTTAAAGTTATAGGCGATAGAAGGAGTAAATTGAAATAAGTAAAACTGAGTGCTCACGGCATTCTTGTCCAGTAAATTCGCTGGCACCTTAAAGCTACCATCCGACTGTTCCGTTTTGTTGTAATTGACAAAAAGAGCATTCTTCCGGCTGTAGAAATTGTAAATGGAAAACATCAGGTCATGCCTGAACCGGCTCTCAGGATTTTTATTCAGATTCAACGTTGCAGAAAGATCAAGGCGATGATAATCCGGGAGTCGATCATTGTTTTTTTGATCATACAAAGGAACTTCCAAACCATTAAAATGATAAAAGCTTACAGGTGATGAATAGGGCGCTCCTGTATAATAGGTCCAATTCATGCCAACATTCCAGCGCAAGTTCAAATCATAGCTCATGGAAATATTTACTTCATGAGGACGGTCATAAAAAGCATTAAACACTTTTCCATTATTCACCTCTGGGAATTTCCTTTTTGCCCTTGAATAAGAATAGCCGACCCATGAACGCAATCTTCCCTGTTCCTTTTTCATTTGAAACTCTACCCCATAACTCCTCGCTTCTCCAAATCTCAACTCTCGCTCCAGCAGTGGATTCAGCAACGTTTCAGCGTGCGCTTCATAATCGATTTGGTTATTCATTTTTTTATAAAACGACTCCACCTCAAATGCGAGCCCTACCTTAGGCAAGTAATGATGATATCCCAATACCAATTGATTAGAAGTTTGCGGTTTGATGTTGACACTACTGGGTAACCACACCTCGAATGAAGTAAAGGGACTTATTGAATTGGTGATCAAATGAATGTTCTGAATGTTTCGGGAGGCGCTGATTTTTAAAGAGCTACTCTTGTTGATACTGTAACTCACTGAGGCACGCGGCTCGAAATTTTGATAATTTTTATACTTATCTCCCTTGCTGAAGAATAAAGTGTCGATTGGATTTCGATTATCATCAAAAACAAATTCGAAAGCCTCTCCCTCATTGGTCCATGTAGAAATGCGCAATCCATAGTTCAATCCCCATATATCGTTCAATCGAACTTCATGATTACCATAGAGTACAAATTCGTTTGAATTTTTAACGGATACCACAGTAGGAATAGGAACTCCGTTTCTACTTACATTCCCGGGATTGAAATTATAACCGCCTATCGACAGGCCGAAAGTGAATTCTTCATTGGGGTTTTTGAAATAACTCAAGTCTCCTTTGAGGTTAAAATTGGACAAGTGAGAATTCCACTTCGTCTGCGTACTGCGATCGGTGTGCAAAAAGTAATCGTAAACTCCACCTGCCAGCGTTGTGTTTAAAAATAACCGATTGGAAAAAACATGGTTCCATCTCACTGTTGTTGCCCTGTTGGACCATTCTATTCCGTTGTTGGATGTAAAGAATTTATCCCCACCATTGTAGAATGATACATACAACTTGTTTTGTTGACTAAAATCAAAGTTGACTTTGCCCGTCAGATCATGAAATTGAAATTTTTCTATATCATCGTTAAACAAATCGAAAATCCATTTTACACGCGATACCCTTCCGGAGAGCAAAAACGAACTTTTCCCTTTGCTGATTGGCCCCTCCAGGCTAAGCTTTGAGCTTAATAAAGCCACATTGCCAGATAGTTCAAATTGTTGATCATTCCCCTTCCTTGTCCTGATATCCATAACAGAAGACAAACGCCCTCCTAAGGAGGCAGGCATACTGCCTTTATACAAAGTAATATCATTCACGGCATCAGGAATGATGGTTGAAAATAACCCCAGCAAATGGCTTGGATTGAAGATGGGCGCATCATCCATCAGGATCATATTTTGATCCCTGTCTCCTCCCCTTACGTAATAAAAAGTAGATCCATCCGAATGCATTTTAATACCTGGCACCATTTCCAATGATTTCACGGCATCAGGTTCTCCAAAAAAAGATGGCTTTTCGGAAATAGTAGAAGGTCTTAAATTGGCTTTACTCACCTGAATTTCATTTACCAACTGCGGCTCTATACTTGTAACGATAATTTCTTCCAGTACCGCAGGAGCTCCCTGTAAGTTAACATTATGTGTTTGCGATGTTTGTAAGTCAATTTTCTCTGTTCCCCTGGTAAACCCTATATAAGAAACGGAAACATCGTAGACGCCAGCGGGAACAGTAAGTGAATAGAATCCAAAAACATTGCTGGTGGTACCCAACCTTAATTCTTCAACCCATATGGTGGCCCCGATCAGCGCTTCACCATTGCCGTTGTCTTTAATAAAACCACTGAGCGTAGATTTCTTTTCTATTTGACTTACCCTGGGCAGCAGGATAATTTTCCCCTCTATTGTTTCAAATTCAAAAGAAGCCATCAACGACAACTCTGTCAGAATTTCATTAACTGTTTTTTGATTTGCGCTGAAAGTTATTCTTTGATCAACGGGAAGTCTGCGTGGATTATAAGAAAAGGAGACACCACTTTTTTCAGCGATACTTTTTAATACTTCATCCAGCGTGACAGACTGAAAATCAACACTGATTCGTGTGGCGCTGGAGTTATCCTGGGCAATTGCAGAGTAGGAAAATAACAATAGCAGTTGCAGGCCGCCACAAATGCGCCTCCATAGATTAACACTCTTGTCTGGTTTTAGCATCCAACTCCAGTGATTTCTATTTTATTTCCCTCTCTTCTATAGGTAAGGTCTAATGTTGACTTCAATACTTTAAGCACTGATTCCAGTGATTGATTTTCAAAAGTAACAGTAATCTCGCAATCTGCTGACACCTCCGCTGAGATTGTAATTTCAACACCATATGTAGACTCGAGTGTTTCCACAACAGATTTCAGATCTGTATTATTAAATATCACAGTTTTTGTTTTCCAGGAAAGAAAATTGACGTCAGTATTTTGATTGCTTATAATTTCCTTTTCGTTTTTCCTAAATACACCTTTTTCACCCGCTTTCAACTCCACGGATTGGTTTATCTCATTAGATCCTAATTTAACAATACCCGTCTCCACAATGACCTCCACTTCGTTTCGACTATCTAAATTTTGAACGTTGAATGAAGTTCCCAACACCGTCACCTGTGCTTCACCCACCTGAATCGTAAAGGGCCTTTGTGAATCTGGGACAACCTCAAAAAATGCTTCACCTAACAATTCTACTTCTCTGTTTTTGTCATCAAATGAATTCTTAACGGTAAGTATTGAATTTCTATTGAGTGATACTGTGGATCCATCAGGAAGGCTGATTATTTCAGTATTCTCCGCTGTCTGATAAATATGCTCCCTTCCCTTACCAACAAAATAATTAATAACTACCCCTGAAGCAATCACCAAAAGCAAGGCAGCAGCAATCCGCAGCCACATCCCACTTTTCGTTTGGGGGTTAAATTCAATTGTTTTGCCCTTTTGCTCTGCCTCCTTCACAAAGTGATTCCACTCCTTTTCTACATCTATATCCAAAGCATCGCCACCGGAACGATCATAGATCTTCCCACTCACTTCGTATATGCGCTTGAACTTAAGGAAGATCTTTTCATTCGCGCTGGACAAAGCAATCCACTTCTGCAATGCCTCCTCCTCAGCACTGGTCGTTTCGCCACTGAGGTGCTTTGCAATTAGCAGGGTTTCTTCACTATGGTTATTATCACTCAACTTTATTTCTCCTATTGTTTAAGACACATTGTAGATGCTTTACCCTTACTGATTAAAAATAAATAATAGTACAGAAAGAAAATTAGCCAACTGTTTCTTCATCACCGACAATGCCTTTGACATCTGTGCTTCTACGGTTTTTACAGAAATGTTCATTTTTACTGCTATTTCTGCATATTTCAACCCTTCAAATCGGCTCATCTCGAAAACCATTCTGCACTTCTCCGGCAAAGTATTAATAGCCAACTCTATTTCCCGCTCCAATTCTTTTACTTCCAAATCACTACTTGCCCCCTCTGCTCCATCCTCTTGAATACCATCCAGCGCTACATGCTGCTTGCGATCGCGCAGGTAATTGAGGCTTCGGTTTCGCACCGCAGTGTATAAATAGCTTTTAAAGTTGGTGTCGTCTGGTAATGTTTCGAATTTCTGCCAAACTGCTATAAAGGCTTCATGCACTATATTTTTAGCTTCATCGAGATCCCCAACATATTTCATAGCAAAACCACACAAAGGCTTAAACAAGTCTTTAAAAATGATTTCAAATCTTTTTTTTCTATCGTTGGTCAAGACACGCAGTTTCAGTTAACAATATCGGGATATTACCATAAATTGTTGTCAATATTTAAGTTAGATTCAAAACCAATCCTTTATGAATAGCCGGAGAAAATTTCTTAAATCAGCATTGACAGGAATCGCTGGAACCTCCATTCTCCCACAATTAACCTACGCAGGGGCCATTACTAATTCCGTAAGTGAAAAGCTTTCCACTGATGACAACTCGGAAGCCTACTGGAACATGGTGAAAAACCAATTCCCGTTTGCGGATGGCCTAAATTACTTCAATAACGGCTCGTTAGGTCCATCACCAACTATGGTAAGTTCTGCTACCAACAACTATCGCAAAATTTTAGACGAGTTTCCATCCAAATACATGTGGGGTGGGTGGAATGATGAAAAGGAAACGGTAAGAAAAAATGCTGCGGAAATATTGAAAGTGTCTGAAGAGGAGATTGCCTTAATTCACAATACCACTGAAGGTATGAATCTCATTGCACGAAGTTTTGATCTAAAGGCCGGAGATGAAATAATTCTCGCAGATCACGAACATACCAGCGGCACCATCCCATGGCAGGTGTGGCAGGAAACAAAAGGAATAAAAATAGTAAAGCCTATACTCCCGATACTTCCTAAAAGTATTGATGAAATTGTCTCTATCTATAAAAAAGCAATTACCCCTAAAACAAAAATCATTTCCATGTGTCACATCGTGAATACAAATGGAATGACACTTCCCGTAAAAGAAGTTTCAGAGCTTGCTCATAGCAAAGGAATCCTTGTTGCAGTGGATGGAGCACAAGCTGCTGGTATGCTGGATATTGATTTACACGACATGCAATGCGACTTTTATGCTGCCAGTTCTCACAAGTGGCTATTTTCACCAAAAGGAGTTGGAATTTTTTACGCAAGAAAAGAAAGTCAACACCATCTAAAACCATTGATTGTGTGTAACGGACATACCGATAAAACCATCAGAAGGCTTGAAAATTATAATACAAGAAACCTGCCTGAGGTTTTAGGATTAGGTGCCGCCATTCAATTTCACCAACTCATTGGCAGCGAAAAAATTGAAGCCAGAACCATGGAGTTGAAAAATTATTTCAGAGCAAAATTTGAAGGCAACCCAAAATATAAACTCAAGACTCCAGCCTCCAATCAACTATCTGGAGCTATTCAAACACTTGAACTAGTGGGTAAGGATGTGGGCGAAGTACAAGAAACCCTCTTTGAAAAATATGGAATAGACACAAGACCCATGTCTACCTTTGGATTGAACGGGTTGAGAATTTCATTGGCCATTTACAACACAAAAGAGGATGTTGACTATCTGGCCAATGCCATAGAAAATATTTCTTGATCAAGTAGTGAAATATAGCATCTACTTTCTCCTCCTGCTAACCCTGAATGGGTTTGCCCAAATAGAAGTACATGAAGAACCGCTTCATCATCCTGTACTTAAAAATGCCTATGCTCGCATTCTGGATGTTATCGCTCATCCTAATGACACCTCACTCATTCACCAACACAGCAACAATTATTGCTACGTAACCATTGACGGAGGAAAAATATGGGTTCAGAATGAAGGAGAAGTTGGACGTACACTTGAGTTACCCCGTGGATTTACGGGTGGATATTTTAACAACCCCGAACAGTCACTGATTCATCAATTTGCCAATCGCTCTGACGGATTGATCAGGCTGATCGCTACAGAAAATCTTTCCGATGGAAATACAAGGGATTCAGTTTACTCTCTTTTGCCACATGAAGTGTTGCTCATCAATAACCGTCAGTTTCTCGTTACTAAGATCTCTATTTCTCCCTCCGGGCAATTCGATTTTGAAGCCCATTTAAATACGGTTATGGTGAATCCAGCACAAAATCCCCTACCCATCAATATCCAACCAGAGCAACTTACTGACTGGTTGTGGATAAATGCCCAATCCAGAATTTCCATTTTTAACCCTTCCGGAACTACTGCCGAAATAGTGCTGGTTCGACTAAAAAATAGTGATTAGGCTTGTCCGAAAGTGCTAATTACCATGCGTATAAAAAAATTGTACCCATCCCTAATGAAATAGTATATTCGACAACCTATTATCCTGTACCTATTCCTTTTTTTAACCTATGAATTTCTTAAGAAGTTTTGTCGCTGTCATTCTTGTATCGACTGCCGTTTCAGCAGCTTTTGGCCAGACAAGTGGTACCAATCCGAATGTAAAAGAGCGGCCACAGGCACAATCCATTCCATTGAGTGCTGATCCTGTTATTGACGGGGAAGTAATTAATGATGCCGTATGGCAACAGTATCCAGCCTTCGATGGACTCAAACAAATTAGACCCTATGCTGGCCAGCCTGCTTCTGAAAAAACCGATATAAGAATTGGGTACACGGAAACCACGCTTTACGTATCTGTGGTCTGCTATGACTCAGCACCTGAAAAATTGGTGGTCTCTGACGCAAGAAGAGACGCTTCTTTAGACGGCACAGATAGTTTTCTTTTTATTATCGACACTTATCACGATAGACAAAATGGTTTTGTCTTTGGAACCAACTCTTTGGGTGTTGAATACGATGGGCAGGTGGATAACGAAGGGCAAGGAAATAATAACAATAACAGACAGCAAGGAGGTACCATTGGAGGATTCAATTTGAACTGGGATGCCTCATGGGAGGTGAAATCGCAAGTGGGTGATTATGGTTGGAGTGCAGAATTTGCTATTCCGTTACGTACTATTCGATTTGCATCCGGTGAAAACAAAGTATGGGGATTGAACATTCAACGCAACATACGCAAAACCAATGAGGTGGCTTATTGGGCACCCTTGCCTATTCAATTTGATCTTAAAAGACTTTCCCTTGCCGGAGAATTGACGGGTTTAAATTTAAAAAGCCCGGGCAATCTAAAATTTATCCCCTACGCTTTGCATAACATCTCCAGAGATTTTTCTGCTGATCCAAGCAAAGCCAAGCACTCCCCTGATGTAGGGGCTGATATTAAATACAGCATCACTCCTTCCCTTACACTTGACCTTACGTACAATACAGACTTTGCTCAGGTAGAAGTGGACCAGCAGCAAATCAACCTCGATCGATTCAATCTTTTCTTCCCTGAAAAACGTCCCTTCTTTTTAGAGAATGCCGGATTCTTTACGGTTGGTAGCCCAGGGGAAGTAGATTTATTCTTTAGCCGAAAAATTGGAATCAGTGATGAAGGAGCTATCGTTCCTATACTAGGTGGAGCAAGGGTATCGGGTCGGGTAAATAAAACAAACATTGGTGTATTGAGTATGTTCACAGACGATGTTTCACTCAACGATTCGGTGAACATTTCCAAAAACAACTTTAGCGTGGCTCGTGTCAATCAACAGATAGGACAGCGGTCTACCATTGGTGGTACCTTTGTAAGTCGTGAGGGTGTAGGAGAAGTGGGTAACGACTTTAACCGGGTATTTGCATTGGATAGTAAAATCGGTATAGGGAAAAAGGCACAGGTCTCTGGCTTCTTTGCCAGATCCAATTCACCAGATAGCGTTCAAGATGGAAACTCATTTAAACTCCAAAGCGGATATCAGTGGAATGGTTTGGAAATGAATTTGGCCTACACGCAAGTGGATGAGGGTTTTGATCCTCAGGCGGGATTCCTTTTCAGAAAAGCCTTTAAAAAGCCAGAGTTTCTGGTGTTGAAAACCATCCGTATGAATGGTAAGCTTGGTAATATGCTGGAAGTTCGCCCCCATGTGTCAGGTCGTGCCTTTTATAATTTTGAAGGCTTCAAGGAAACAACATTTTTACATATAGATAACCATTGGGTTTGGAAAAGCGGATTCGAAATTCACACAGGTATCAATTTCACTGAAGAAGGGTCATTGGATGATTTCCAGATATCGGGACTTGGCATAGAGCATGCAGCTGGAAGTTATAAAAATAAGGAAGCTCAGATTGTAGCTATTACCAATCCAAGCAAGAAATTCTACATCAGCACACGCCACGTAATGGGTGGATATTTTTCAGGGTCAAGATCAGCGCATAGCGGAACCATTGGGTTCAGAGTTGGAGACCGGTTTAATTCAGATGTTACTTTTGCCCACAATGACATCCATCTATTTGTAAAAGAAACACTTCCTGTAGAAACGTTGATAAAAAGAAACTTTGCAACAGACGTGTTTGGTGCGAGAATGGCCTATTCATTTACACCCCGTATGACAATTCAAAGTTTCCTACAATACAACAGTGCAGCCGATATCGTATCTGCTAACATTAGGTTCAATCTACTAGAGCAAGCCAACACCGGGTTGTTTGTTGTGTATAATGAAATATGGGATAGCGGCAGTGTATTGACAAGGAGTTTTACCATCAAATACACCCACATCATTAACGTATTAAAATAAAGAACCTATGGCACTAAGGTCAATCACAGTTATGCTTCTGGCACTTCTTATCGGTTGCTCCGGAAACAAGGAGGCGATAAACGAGAAGTCCTATCGACTTGGTGCCATTGGAGCTTTTGGTGAAGCGGTTAATGCTGGCGTAAAACAATTGGCGTTAAGTGCCACCTTGTCTACAGAAGAAATGAATGACTTCCTGCCAGAAGCAGAAAAAGTAGCTGAAAAGAATAATGTTTTACTTTACAGAGAAGCTGATCTTATCGTCACTGATTTATTCCCGGCTGATGTTGCTGAAGGGAAAGAAGTATTACTAATCTACCAAGGCACCACAAAGGATCAATACCTTCAACTCAAAGCGGACAAGGCCGCACTTGTAGATGCTGGTGAATACACAGGCAAGAAGCGGGAAGAAATAGCCAGAAGGTTCGGGAGAATGTTAAGTTATTCACCCCGTAAAATAAATCAGTTATTAGCAGAAAATACTTCCTTCCGAACAATGAATGATTTTGGCATTGAGGCCACCAATCTATTCCTCTACTACAAAGATTTGGATCGAGCTACCCAATTCTACACAGAAACTTTGGGATTGGAATTACTGGCAGATTACACAATGGCCAAAATTTTAAGAATAACCAGTGACTCGTACTTGATCTTAGTTGACGCAACCAAAGGGATGCACACCGCTGATGAACCCAAAACCGTTGCTCTTGCCTTGCTTACCAATCAATTGGGAGAGTGGTATACTTACCTGAAAAAAGAAGGCGTAAAAATTAAGTATGAATACAAACCGAAAGAAGGAGGTGCTCATGATGGTTTTGTAGCAATCGATCCCGAAGGGTATCTGCTTGAATTTGAAACCTTCAAACAACATCCTGAAAATGAACTGTTCATTCCTCAACTCAACAATGCAAAAACGATCACTCCTCCTGCATCACAAAAAAACAATGTGCCAGAGGGATTGGGCTTTAATGCTACCATTACTTGGTTGTACTATAAAGACATGCTCCTAATGGAAAATTTTTATGAACAAACACTGGGGCTTTCACTCATTGCGGATCAGGGATGGGCTAAAATTTACCAATCTTCCAG
Organism: Cyclobacteriaceae bacterium; assembly: GCA_039971015.1. Classification (GTDB taxonomy): domain Bacteria; phylum Bacteroidota; class Bacteroidia; order Cytophagales; family Cyclobacteriaceae; genus ELB16-189. Next base: position 30,322 of record JBDVKV010000005.1, on the reverse strand, counting down.
CTCCGGATACATCGGTTTGGTAGATGAAAGAAGAGGAATGCACAACCACACCGAAATGAAAGCAGTGAACGTTTCCTTTATCCTGAAAGACATTGATGGTTGGTTTAAGTATGTAAACGAGAATAAAACTTTTGAGCTGCGCTCCAATGAGATTGGCACTGGCCCTGAAAACAAATACAGAGCTTTTGTCGGGTTTGATCCAGAAGGGTATTACATGGAGTTTGATACTTTCTACGAGCACCCCGACAATGAAAAGTTGTTGAAATATTTATCTGAGCCAGGGCAGTAATTGCCCTGACCCAGATTTTTTAAAACTTCCCAAACTTCATTGTAAAGTTGAAGGAACTTCCACTCAAATCATTGTCGCTAAGACCTGCGGCATCACTTCCATACACTGACCGGTAGGAATAACCAGGACTAAGGCGCATCCATTTGAATACATTCATCTCTAACTGCACACCAGGCTCCGCCACAAAAAACCAATTTTCGTCCATTGGTAAATTGCGATTTCTGTAATTTGATTCTCTGTATCCGTACCGATCATATTGAACGGTTAGGCCAGCACCCGTCATCAGGTGAAACACAAGATGAAAAGTTCTGTTAGAACCCAATACATATTCCGTAGCCAGCCCAAACTGCACATACTCATAGCTTAAATCCTCACCTGGTAGCGCACTGTATTCCGATGGAACTGGAATATTGTTGGTAATGGCACTTCCACTTAATCCTAACAAAAACCTTTGATTGACATACCAACCTCCGTACATCTCCACAATATTGGCATACTCGCCATTAATGGAAGTAAACTTATTGGAGATGGCTCCATATCCCCCTGAAGATCGCACGGGATTTCTGCTGAACAAAGTCTGAATTTCTCCATCTCTACCCTCATCATAATTTTGCCCAAAGCTCTCTGCTGTTACAAAACCAATGATTAATAAAACTAAAATGCTGATTCTCATATCCTAAAATTGATTGATTCAACTCTAGGACAACACCAAACACCTTTCCCCCTATTATTAATTTGATTTTTTCTTGTGGGCCGGTTTTAGGGCCTAATCAGCTTGTATTGTACGTATATCCACTTATGCTGCTTAATTACCTTGAGATTTCAAAGTCATTATAAGCGTTAAAGGACTGTTCGCTCACTTTCACCTCATCCACTCTGGCTCCAACCGGCCCATGATTACTCCACTCAATCATTGTTTTAAGAACTTCTTCGCTGCCCTCAATTTCGGCATATACTGACCCATTATCCATGTTCTTTACAAAACCATTTATACCCAATTCCCTTGCTTTGTCGCGCATGGAAGCCCTGTAAAAAACACCCTGAACCCGCCCCTTAATTCTTAGCTGATAAGATTTAGCCATTTTGTTCCTTAACGATTGATACTCCGGAAGATGTGCCTAACCGCTCAGCGCCAGCCTCCAGCATTTGTTTTGCTTGCTGATAATTCTTTATCCCACCAGAAGCTTTGATTCCCACAGTTTCAGGAAGATTTTTTCTCATCAACTGAATATGTTCAATGGTCGCTCCACCCTTAGAAAACCCAGTTGAGGTTTTAACAAAGTCTGCTCCAGCATCGCTGCACAGCTTGCAGGCCGTTACTATTTCCTCATGGGTGAGGTAGGATGACTCAATAATAACTTTTAGAATTTTTTGTTGGTCATGGATGAATTTGCTGGCTTTAGCCAATTCAATCTTTGTCCAGGGCAAACCTGTTTTAAACGAACTGATATTCCAGACCCAATCAATTTCATCTGCACCGTTATCCAGTGCACGCTTCGCTTCATCAATTTTCGTTTCAGTCATTTGATACCCAAAAGGGAAACCTACAACAGTAACAAGGGAAATTTTATCTTCACCCAATTCTCTCTTAGCCCGCTTTACCCAAAATGGAGGAACACAAATGCCAAATAAACTGAATGCCTTGGCCTCTTCTGCCAGTTGATCAATTTCTTTTACCGTAACTGTTGGACTAAGATTAGTGTGTTCGATAACTGAGGCAATATTCATACTGCTCAAAAGCATTAGTGTTTAATACCACACACTTTACAGTATTTTCTTTTGCCTTGGGGGCGGATTTTCGGAGGACGTTTATGTCCAAAATAGGGTGGTTGAGATTTATCTGCTTTTCTTTCTCCGCTAAAATTTTTTTCGTCCTTTTCCCTCTGCTTCCAGTTCTTCTCCATTCTGTCCCTGTATTCGTTGCGAGCCTCATAGGTCACTTCAAATTTCTTTTTCCGCTTTGCAGCCTTGGGCACATAATGTTCCTCGGCATAATTTGGATCAATGGAATTGGGTTGTGGGTCTTCAGGTTTCTTTTTCTGAGCCATTGCAGCACCCCATAAAAAGGAAAATATACAGATGAAAGCGATTCGCCTACCCATTCCACAAAGATAAGCATCTCTATGCACTTACATAGATTCACTAATGCCTGATGTGGCACTCGCTGCAAAAACGCATTTTGTGTGCTGGTCTAATTTTAGGCTTCCTTTTATGGCCAAAATAGGCTGGATTGGAATATTGTGGCTTGGATAATTTTTTCAATAACTTCTGTTTGTCCTTTGCAGCCCTCTCCACTCTTTTATAAAATTCATACCTAGCAGTGTGTTTAACTTTCCTTTTTTTTGATTTTACTGCTTTAGCACGCTTTGGGGAGTAGAATTTACTGTGATGCTCAGGTTTATTCGGAGTTGGATCCAAACTGGTTTGAGCCATTGCCCATGAACTTACAAACGCCAACATGACGACTATAAACGGTCTTAGTCTTTTCATACTAAGCCTTCTAACGCAATACCACTTGAATTATTACCTCTAACTTGATTTTGGCAGAAGCATTGATTGTGTTCTCCTATAAATCCATGGAGGTACAGGCGCGTCTTCTTTCCAAATTCCAATCTTTTCCGACAATGCCTTTATCCTCAACTCCTCTAAAGTTTGTACTGCGTTCCGCTCGGCTGTCCAGGCAAGTCCATTTTCTAAAAGAACATTTCTGGGGTCCACCCCATTTTTGATCAGAAAAAAGCCCATCCTGATCCCATATCGATTTTTTCCCTGTATCGTTACCGTTATCGCCTTCTTTAGAATTAATTTTTCTAATTGAGATTTAGCCTCTTCAGAGAAAGGCTGCCCCAATTCAGGACAATCGATTCCGTAAAGAATAATTTCATAAGTCTCATTGTCATCTGCTTTTAATTCAAAGGTATTACCATCAATTACTGAGATCACCTTCCCCGCAATTTCATTGGCGCCAAAAGTGATCAGTGGGCTCAACAGGATAAATACCAAAGTGCTAATTGATCTCATGTCAGTCATTTCTATCTATAACTCAAAACTGACTATAGTAATCTACCCCTTACCGGATAAATCGCCCGCTTACTGACTGAAGTAAGATTATGATGCAAATAGCTGAGTAAACGAAGAAAGAATCTATTTCTTATTGCAGTATTGATCGATGGAGAACCTCGCTTTTTGATCGCCATACTCAACGGCCTTCCTCCAATCAAAACACGCCTTATCCTTATCCTTCATTTGATAATGAAAATTGGCTCTTACTTTATAATAGGTGGGATTGTCATTCTCTATTTCGATGGCCTTGTCAAGATCAGTGATGGCCTCAGCAATATTCCCTTTGCGGGCCTTGCTGTTGGCCCTTCCGTAATATGCGGCAGCATCTTTTGGGTCGATTGCAATTGCCTTGTCGTAATCCAAAACAGCTGCTCCAAAGTCACCCGTTTCATCTTTTATAACTGCACTATTATAAAACAAAGTGGCATTTTTGGGATACTTCAGTTGGGCTTTTTCTAATTCAGTAATTGCCTTTTCAAACTGTGTGAGACCAACATACGCCCGGGCTCTTTCTAAATATACCTCTACTGAACTTTGGTTCTCCAACTTATCAAATGATTGAATAGCTTCATCAAACCTACCCAGTGCCACAAGGCACTTTCCTCTCTGCAATTGAAAAGAATACTTCTTCCCATTTACAGTATAATCAGCCTCACCCTTTGCCAGTGCCGCTTCCGTTTCATCTAAAGCCCCCTGGTAATTTTTTAAGGCATACTTAGCTTCGCTAAGCACTCCCCAATCCGCTGTCGCAAAACTTTCCAGCGCATTTACGATGGCAAGGTCCGTAATTATTCGCGCCCAGTCATTAAGCACCAGATTTGCAGCCACCCTTCCTCGATAGGCCATCGTACTTTGAGGATTTAGCTTGATGGCAAAATCGAAATCTAAAATAGATTCTTTCACCAACCCCGATATCAACTTGGAGTTACCACGATTTACATACACCTCTGGGCCTGAGTAGTTCAATGCTACCGCTTTGGTATATGCTGCTATTGCTTGGTTATAATCTTTCTTCTCATGTAGTCCATTTCCAAGACTAAAATAGACCTTGTTATTCTTACTGTTCAGCGAATCCGCTTTTTGCAAATAAGAAACTCCCAACTCGAGTTGATCATTTTTAGCATAAGCAAGACCCAAGGCTTCGTAAATTCCGAGAGTAGATTTTTTTAATTTTAAAACTTTTGTCAGATCCTGAATGGCAAGATTGAAATCTCCCGCATGGTATGCTGCAATTCCTCTCGATTGATACAATTGAGTTTCCTTCTCTCCTGCCTCTTCTGCTTTGTTCAATTGAACAACTGCTTCTTCGTATTGGTGTCCATCAAATTGAAGGTACCCTAAATAAAGATGGGCTTTGCCTTCACTGAATCCTGCTGCTGTTGCTTTGGTTAAAAAATATTTTGATGCCTCCCATTCCTGAAACCTATACTTACATATACCAATCAACCCATCGACCAAAGCATCGTCCGCCTCTCTCACTTTATCCAAATCTTCAGCCGCTCCTTTACAATCATCTAATCTGAATTTTGCAATACCTCTGTACTTATAGACCTGGTTGTCATTAAAACCCGAATGGATCAGTTGATCGAACTTTACCAATGCCTCGGCATACGCACCTTCGTTCAATATCCTTATAGCAGATTCGTAGTCGAGCTGACTTGAATTGGTAGTTTGTGCAAAAGTGAAGGATGTAAAAAGGAGAACAGTCAGGACGGAACTAAAAATCACTCTCACCATAGTAGAACAAAACTAGGGAAGATAAAAACCGTTGCCAAAAGTGAAGTTGGCTAAAAATGACAGGGAGTTACTGCGTAAAAAAAGTAATTAGGTAATAAATAAGGTAGATAATGGCTACTGCCAACATTAGGTACCCAAAGGCTTTCGCTCTTTTGAAGTAGCCTTTGGTAGATACGCCTTTGTTTCGCTCTTTTGATGCCATTAAGCTACTTCTACAAACACACGAACCATAAAATAAATAACCATGCAGAACCCAAGCATAATCCCCAGGATTCTCGCTCTTTGCATATAGAATTTCATAGGAAGCATTTTCATAACTGTATGATTAGTATACATTTATACCCATATATACGAAGAATAAGTTGAAAAAAAATCTTAATTCAGACAAATCGACCAAATTCAGGGTCCGATAGCGTGAAAACCTTCAAAATTCAAGATTAATTCACCCCTTACTAGGATTTGCCAAGAAAGACAACGGATTGCTTAGGTAAATGCCCGATTTATGTAAAAGGTAAATGGCCTAGCCCTTGGAAAGGTTTCCCATGGCCTGCATGGTTTCCAAGGTTGGAGCAAGATTTCCCCCTCTTGGCTCTATGGTGACAGCAAAAGCCACTGCTCCTGAGACGGGTTTCATCCGCTGTAAACCCTCAGTGTTGGAATCAAAAACCCCTGCATCAACAGGCTTTCCATCTACAATGGCCCATAACTGAAACTGATTAGCTTCAGATAGTTCCTTGAGATTTTGGATGCTCAAGTAAACTTCTTCACTATTGGGATTCCAATACACGGAGGCTAATGATTCGGGTGAATTTTCTGTCCCGCTTAAGACTACCTTTGTAAAAGCTGCATTTTCTATAATTGAAAAATCGTTCTGAATTTTATCTAGTTTTTCATTAACCGCATTGTAGTCTTGGGCTATCTGTTGGTTCTGGGCAATTAAGTCGTTCAAAGCAAAAGAGGTCACCTCCCATTTATCGTAATAATGGTACGCCATGTAGGATGTAAGCAAGGCAATAGCCACTGACGCTGCCGTTGCATAACGCCACAACAAAGTAGAGGGCATAGCAATAGTTTTTGACTTTGCATCCTCAACCCGATCCATGACCTTTGTTTTAACAACTGGGTCTGGCACAACAGATGCCTCCACTGCCAACGCTTCCATTGTTTTCTCAATAGCCTCCAACTCTTCCTTTAACTCAGGATATTGAGACAAATTACTTTCAACCTCCAGACGTTCAGCTGGTGTAACCTCATCAAGAGCATACGCTTCCAGTATTCCTGTCGATATGTATTCCTTTATATTCAAACCACTTTTAATTGGGTTCTTAATTCTATCATTGCCATACGAAGCCTTGTCTTCACGGTGCCTAAAGGAATATCAAATTCTTTGGCAAGTTCGCTTTGGGTATAGCCTTTGAGATAAAGGTAGGTAACAACAAATTTCTGTTCTTCCGTCAACTTGTTCAAAACCTCCGTTAACCCTATTGAATCTATATATTGTTTATTGCTTCGCTGACCTTCATCTGTAGATACGAGGTGATCGATGGTTATGGTTTTCTTTGCCTTTGAAATTTCCCGGGATCGGGTTTTGTCGATGGCCTGATTGCGAGCAAGATTGAGCATCCATGTGAACAGACGGCCCTTCTCAGCATCATAATGATCAATTTTATTCCAAATTTTCAGGAATACATCCTGCAGGACTTCTTCTGCTATATCTTCATCAGAAATTATTCTTGAGATGATTCCGTAAAGCGCAGAAGAATAATGATCATACAGATAATCAAGTGAGGCTGAATCTTTGGATTTCAGCCTCCTGATCAACTCTTTTTCATCAATTATGACAGCGGTTGCGATGTGTAGATTTTATAAAACTTATAGGTGAATCACTTCATCATAAGCAGCAGCAGATGCTTCCATCACCGCTTCACTCATTGTAGGGTGAGGATGAATTGTTTTGATGATTTCATGACCGGTTGTCTCCAGCTTACGTGCTGCAACCACTTCAGCAATCATTTCAGTAACGTTTGCCCCGATAAAGTGTGCACCCAGCCATTCGCCATACTTGGCATCAAAGATCACTTTCACAAATCCATCTGTTGCGCCAGCTGCTTTCGCTTTTCCTGATGCGCTGAAGGGAAACTTACCCACTTTGATTTGATAGCCGGCTTTTTTAGCAGCCTCCTCAGTATACCCTACTGATGCAATTTCTGGTGAGCAGTAAGTACACCCGGGAATATTATTGTAATCGATTGGTTCTGGATTTTTACCCGCAATTTTCTCCACGCAGGTAATTCCCTCCGCTGAAGCCACATGTGCCAAGGCTGGGCCTTTTACGATATCGCCTATAGCATACACACCAGAAACATTGGTTTTGTAAAAGTCATCTACAACTACCCGGCCTTTTTCAGTTTTTACCCCTACTTCTTCCAGGCCAATACCTTCCAGGTTAGTGGCTACACCTACTGCAGACAATACAATGTCACATTCAATTTTAATTTCACCTCCTGGCGTTTTTACTGTAGCTACGCAGCCTTTGCCTTTTGTGTCTACTTTAGTCACTTCTGAGTTGGTATGAATTTTCATTCCCGACTTCTTAAAAGACTTTTCAAGTGCCTTGGAAACATCTTCATCTTCAACAGGCACGATACGTGGCAAAAATTCAACCACCGTCACTTCAGTACCAATGGCATTGTAGAAATAAGCAAACTCTACTCCAATCGCACCTGACCCTACAATCAAAAGACGTTTTGGCTTCTCTTGCAAAACCATAGCCTCACGATATCCAATAATTTTCTTGCCATCAATTTTTAAGTTAGGTAGTTCACGGGAGCGACCACCTGTGGCAACAATAGTATGTTTAGCTTCAAAGTCTGTTTTCTTGCCTTTGTCATCAGTGACCTCAACTTTGCCTCCTTTTTTCAATTTGGCAAAACCTGGTATGTGATCGATTTTATTTTTTTTGAATAAGAATTGAATCCCTTTACTGTTGCTATCAGCAACGTTTCTGCTGCGCTTCACCATGGCCTTCAAATCTGCCTTAGCATCTTTTACTGTAATACCATAGTCTTCAGCATGCTGCATGTACTCAAACACGTTAGCACTTTTCAAAAGCGCTTTGGTTGGAATACACCCCCAGTTGAGACAAACTCCACCCAGCTCTGCTTTCTCTACTACACCTACTTTCATTCCCAATTGTGAAGCTCGGATGGCTGCAACATATCCGCCAGGGCCACTGCCAATGACGATCAGATCATATTTAGACATAAGAAAGATTTTAGAATTCGGCTCAAAGATAAAGCGTCATCGGGCAATAGAAAAACTAAATACGTAATAGGTCGGCCAATCTTTCAATTCACAGTATTTGAATCATTTTTTGCCAGAAATCTCTATTTTTGATCCAATAGGGTAAAGATTACACTGAACCAACACTCATTATGAAACTACTAGAAGGAAAAAATGCGCTCATTACGGGAGCTTCTAAAGGAATAGGAAGGGCTATCGCGATTAAATATGCTGAGCATGGAGCTAATGTGGCCTTCACCTACCTCTCAAGCGTAGAACAGGGACAAGCTTTGGAGAGTGAACTGCAGGCCAAGGGAGTAAAAGCCAAGGGCTATCGGTCTGATGCATCTGATTTTGAACAAGCAGATAAACTGATTAATGAGGTAGCTGCCGATTTCGGTTCTGTTGATATTCTTGTGAATAATGCTGGCATTACAATGGATAACCTCTTGCTTAGAATGACCGAAGAGATGTGGGATAAAATCATGCAGGTAAACCTTAAATCCTGCTTCAATACAGTAAAGGCAGTAGCAAAGCCCATGATGAAGCAAAGGGGAGGTTCCATTATCAACATGACTTCAGTAGTCGGATTGAAGGGTAATGCAGGCCAGGCAAATTATGCCGCATCTAAGGCTGGAATCATTGGTTTCACCAAGTCTATTGCGCTTGAATTGGGCTCTAGAGGTATCAGGTCAAATGCCATAGCACCCGGGTTTATAGAAACAGAAATGACAGGCAAACTCGATGAAAAAACGGTGCAAGGCTGGCGTGATGCTATTCCTCTCAAAAGAGGTGGCCATCCAGATGACGTGGCCAACGCGTGCGTTTTTCTAGGGTCTGATATGTCATCTTATATTTCCGGACAAGTACTTCAGGTAGATGGTGGAATGCTTACCTAAACTTATGAAGACATTACAGGAGCTTGTTCAATCCTTAAATGAAATTTATCATGGTGACCCCTGGCATGGGCCCACCATCAAAAAGATACTTTCAGATATTCCAGCCGAAAAAGTCAATTCAAAAATTGGTCAGGGTCACTCCATCATTGAGATAGTCCTGCACATGGCAGCCTGGAAGAATTTCGTTGTTCATAAACTGCAAGGCGATACAGATTTTGATATTTCAGAGGAGACCAACTTTCCCAAAAGAAGAGACTGGGGTAAGGCTTTGATTGAATTAGAGGAAAGCCACAAGCATTTGGTGAGTGCAATTGCCTCGTTCGACCCCCAGAAACTTCAAGATCTTGTTCCCCATCGAAAATATTCTTTTCATAAGTTACTGCACGGCATTGTCCATCATGATCTCTACCACCTGGGTCAGATTACAATGATTATCAAGCAGTTCTAAAACCATCCTAACGTTTAGTAGCGTATAGTATTTTCCCTATACTTAAGTGCGAGTAATAAAAATTTTTATCAATGTTTTGGAAACTCTACTAAACTAGTATACGTTTGTACCATCAAGTCGAGCGAGCAGTGTCTGCTTAATCGATTTATAAAGAAGCGCTGAGAGACAGGCTCATTGAAGCGCTAGCAACCTATTCAGTTGAAATAAGGTGCTAATTCCTGATCCTAACAAGTGTTGGGAGAATATAAAGCGATTAGTTAAAATGAAAAATTTAAATTCGTTAGCACACAAACACAAAGCCTTACCGGGATCTTACGCTCGAACTACCCAATCTATTATTTGCACACCCACACTTATGCGTAGCACTACGATGTGTTCGTGTACGTGCTGTTGTTGCTGCTAATTCAATCTAAGAATATTCCGCAGTAACAAATCGACTCTGACAAGTCCTGTCACTGTTGTATTCCCTTTATTCAGTTTTCTTTTTTTAATAACAATAACCATTTATTTATCATGTCAAATTACAGATTCGAAACACTTCAACTTCACGCAGGACAGGAAGTTGACCCAACCACCCGATCAACTGCGGTGCCGCTTTATCAAACAAGTTCCTACACATTCAAAAACTCAGAACATGGTGCCAATCTTTTTGGACTAAAGGAATTTGGCAACATCTACACCAGGATAATGAATCCTACAACGGATGTATTTGAGAAGCGGATAGCAGCACTGGAAGGTGGAGTTGCCGCTGTTGCTGTTGGCTCCGGCCAGGCTGCGCAATTCATCGCATTGAACAACATTCTTCAGGCAGGTGACAACTTTGTCTCTACTTCATTCTTGTATGGAGGTACTTACAACCAATTCAAAGTAGCTTTCAAACGCCTCGGCATTGACGCACGATTTGCAGAAGGTGATAAGGCTGAATCTTTTGAAAAGCTCATTGACGAAAAAACAAAAGCCATATACCTGGAGACGATTGGTAATCCTGGGTTCAATATTCCGGATTTTGAGGCCATCGCAGCACTTGCCAAGAAACATGACCTGCCACTCATCGTTGACAACACCTTTGGTGCAGCCGGCTACTTGTTCAAGCCTTTGGATTATGGAGCTAACGTAGTAGTTGCTTCTGCTACCAAATGGATCGGTGGTCATGGCACTTCAATTGGTGGTGTGATTGTAGATGGTGGTAATTACAATTGGGGCAATGGGAAATTCCCTCAGTTTTCAGAACCATCTGAAGGATACCATGGATTGAAATTCTGGGAAACTTTTGGCGACAACAACCCGCTGGGATTGCCCAATGTGGCGTTCTCTATCAGGGCACGTGTGGAAGGTCTTCGTGATTATGGCCCGGCACTAAGCCCATTCAATTCATTCCTCTTCTTGCAAGGACTTGAAACGCTTTCTCTTCGTGTACAACGATCTGTTGACAATGCACTGGCACTGGCTCAATGGCTGGAACAAAGCGAAAGTGTAGAAAGCGTAAACTACCCTGGCCTGCAAAGCAGCACCTACAACAAGCTTGCAAAAAAATACTTGCGCAATGGGTATGGAGCAGTGTTGTCATTTACACTGAAAGGCTCAAAAGAGAATGCGGCCAGTTTCGTAGACAACCTTAAGCTGGTAAGCCATGTAGCCAATGTTGGCGATGCTAAAACACTTATCATTCAGCCATCTGCTACAACCCATCAGCAGCTGTCTGACGAAGAACAATTAGCATCAGGCGTATTGCCCAACCTGCTCAGAGTATCTGTTGGCATCGAACACCTGGATGACATCAAGTCTGATTTTCAGCAGGCATTTGAGAAAGTATTTACAGAAGAATTAGTAAACCATTAAACAACAGGCATTTGTTAATTAATCGTGGAAGCAAAGGGATATCTATATCACCACAATAATAGTTTCAAACTGGAGTCGGGTAGTGCACTGCCTGGCTTCCAATTGAAATATACTACGCTCGGAAAATTAAACCCAGAGCGATCCAACGTGGTATGGGTATGCCATGCGCTTACTGGTGATTCATTCTTTAATGAATGGTGGGAGGGGCTTTTTCTTGAAGGAAGTGTTTTTGATCCCAACGATTATTTTATCATTTGCGCCAACGTACTGGGAGGTTGCTATGGGTCTACAGGTCCTTTATCAATGAACCCTAAAACTGAACAACCTTTCTATCATGATTTCCCTATTATTACCAACCATGATATAGTCATGGCTTTTGATCAGTTAAGAGTTCATCTGGGCATTGAACGAATACATACCCTGATCGGAGCCTCTTTGGGAGGTCAACAGGTTTTAACCTGGGCGATTCAACGACCAGAAATATTTGAACACATCATTCCAATAGCTTGTAATGCAAAACATTCTCCATGGGGAATTGCCATTAACGAAGCACAACGTATGGCCATTACTGCAGACCAAACCTGGAATTCAAAAACAACAAAGGCCGGAAGTGAAGGGCTCAAGGCTGCACGCGCCATAAGTATGCCCACTTTCAGAAGTTTTGAAGCTTATGAAAGTCAAAGTGATGAAGACGACCAAAAACTGGATGGATATAATGCAGCCTCCTATCAACGCTACCAGGGCGAGAAACTTGCCAACAGATTTAATGCATTCAGTTATTGGACACTTACAGAAGTAATGGACAATCATAATGTTGGAAGAGGCTTTGAAAGTCTTACGGAAGCATTAAACAAAATTCAAGCAAAAGCATTGGTGGTAGGCATTGACAGCGATGTGCTATTCCCAACGGTTGAGCAAGAATTTATTTATAAGAACATTCGAAATGCGCAATTCGAAATAATACAATCAAAGTACGGCCACGATGCCTTCTTGATTGAAATCAACAAACTAAAATCAATAATTCAATTTTTTTTTAAATCAAAATTCGTTTACAATGAGTAAGAAGCTAAAACTAGGGGTATTTGGCTTGGGTAGCGTAGGACAAGGGTTCTACGAGTTATTGGATCAATCCAAAAACCCAAACCTTGAAATCAAAAAAATAGTAATCAAAAACCCTACAAAGACGCGTACGATCGAGTCCTCTAATTTTAGCACGACCCCTACGGACATTTTAGACGATCCAGATATCGATGTTGTGGTTGAACTTATTGATGATGCTACAATTGCCTTTGATATCCTAAAACAATCACTGCAAAAGCGCAAGCCTGTAGTGACTGCCAATAAGAAAATGCTGGCAGAAAATCTGGAGGAAATATATTGGTTACAAAAAAAGTATGATACACCCGTACTCTACGAGGGAGCGGTGTGTGGTAGCATCCCTATTGTCAGAAATCTGGAAATGCACTATGCATTTGACGCGCTGAAAAGCTTTGAGGGGATATTCAACGGATCTACCAATTACATTCTCACCAAAATGATTGATGAGAAAATTTCCTATTCAAGAGCATTGGATCAAGCGCAAAAATTAGGTTTCGCTGAATCTGATCCTACATTGGATGTAAAGGGCTATGACGCCAAATATAAACTGGCTATAACCATCGCTCATTCTTTCGGATGTTTCGTGAGCCCTGAACACATAATAAATATTGGGATTGATAAGCTATCGGCACATGATATCCGGTATGCAAAACAACAAGGATGTGCTATAAAACTCATTGCCAAAGCGGAGAAAGTTGGCAACAAGGTATTTGGTATTGTTGCACCTACTTTGGTACCCCTTGAAAATCCTTTGGCGAGCGTGAAAAATGAATTCAATGCGATCAATCTGATCGGCACATCTACTGGTTTGCAAATGTTGTCTGGTAAAGGCGCGGGAAGTCTTCCCACCGGGATGGTTGTATTATCAGATGTTGCTTCCTTACAAACCGGATTCAAATATTCTTATCCTAAAATTAACGATGAAAACTCCGTCTCTTTTGAAAAAGAAGCCTTAGTCAGTGTTCATGTGAGCTTTGCCAATTCAAATACCATCCGATTAACAGATTTTGAAGAGTTTACAGGCGGTTACCAAGGGCAGGAAGCCCACTTCATGACCGGCTGGATCAGCACCAGAAAGCTTGCTGAATGGGCAGATCGTGAAGACCTTTCGATTATGATCAATGGAGACACTCATTTCAGGGTTTACAACCCCAAAAAAGAGCGAGAATTAAGCTTAGCGTAAGGAACCGGAAGCAATCTCGGTTGTTTATATAAGTGACGTAAATATTATACCGGCAGCACCCATTTTTTGGGTTCTGTCGATATATTTGTGTTTCTGAATAAAGCGTATTTTCATGTTAATAGTTACTTCCATTACGGCCTTTACCATTGTTATTCTTCTATTGGTATTTGTGCTGTTAGTTGCTCAAAAACAACTTGTTCAATCTGGGCCGGTTAAAATTGTAATCAATGGTGAAAAAACCATTACCGTAAGTGCTGGTAGTACCTTGCTCACCACATTGGCCAATGAAAAGATCTTTCTTCCTTCTGCCTGTGGTGGCGGTGGAACCTGCGCCATGTGTAAATGTGTGGTAGAATCCGGAGGTGGCGATGTTTTACCCACTGAGGTAGGTCACCTGTCGCGCCAGGAGAAAAAGGATCAGGTGAGACTTGGGTGTCAGGTGAAAGTAAAGCAGGATTTGGACATTCGCATTCCGGAGGAAATTTTCGGAATTAAGAAGTGGGAGTGTGAAGTGGTTTCCAATTATAATGTCTCCACCTTCATTAAGGAGTTCGTGGTGAAGTTGCCCCCGGGTGAAACATTGAAATTTGAGGCTGGTGGCTATATACAAATAGATGTACCGGTAATCGATGTTGATTACAAAACTATTGATATCACGCCTCACCCTGAGTTGGGCCATAAACCAGACGTTTTCAAGGGCGATTGGGATAAATTCAAGCTGTGGGATCTTAAAATGAAAAATGATGAGCCCATTTTCCGCGCTTACTCCATGGCCAATCACCCAGCTGAAGGAAATATCGTGATGCTAAATATCCGTGTGGCCACACCTCCCTTTGACAGGGCAAAAAATGGCTGGATGGACGTAAATCCTGGAATCTGCTCCTCATATATCTTTAGCAGAAAGCCAGGGGATAAGGTAACGATTTCCGGACCTTACGGAGAATTCCATATTAACAAAACAGATCGTGAAATGATCTATGTGGGTGGTGGCGCTGGAATGGCTCCTCTTCGTGCACAGATATTCCACCTGTTTCACACAGAAAAAACAAACCGAAAAGTTTCATACTGGTATGGAGGTCGTTCTAAAAAAGAACTGTTCTACACTGACCACTTTAGAAACATAGAAAAAGACTTCCCGAACTTTAAGTTCCACATTGGACTATCGGAGCCCTTACCAGAAGACAACTGGAAGGTAAAAGAATCTTTGGATGGAGAAGGTGATGGATACGTTGGATTTATCCACTCCTGTCTTTATGACAATTACCTGAAAGACCATCCTGCTCCTGAAGATGTAGAGTTCTATCTTTGTGGTCCTCCGTTGATGAATGCGGCCGTTTTGAAGATGCTTGATGATCTAGGCATCCCTAAAGAAAACGTTCGTTTTGACGACTTTGGAGGGTAACCGACACTGATCTTAAAAAAAGCAGTTGCTCTGGAGTAACTGCTTTTTTGTTTTTAGACCACTCCGAAAATCAATAACAGGGTTGTTCGTTCCTCTTTAATCAAATAGCTTTGTTTAAACCCCAATGCAATGGATTTAACCCTTTTATTCTCCCCGCTTGATGAATCCATTTACGAGAGTATCCATGACACAAGCGCTCTCTACAAAAGTATAAGACTGTTTGGCGATAAAATGCCGGACTATAAAAATGCAGACATTGCCATTTTTGGGATTAATGAAGAGCGTGGAACATCCACCAATCAGGGATGTAAGGAAGGACCAGATGAAATCCGAAAGAAACTTTACCGGTTAAAGCGAGGCACGGGCAAAAACAACATTGTTGACCTTGGCAACCTGAATCCTGGGATTGACCTCGATGAAACTTATGTTAGAATAAGTGAAGTCTGTAGAATTCTCCTGGAAAACAATGTACTCCCCCTCCTATTAGGTGGATCTCACGACCTAGACTATGGCCAGTACAAAGGGTATGAAGAGATGGAAAAATTGGTCAACCTACTCAATATTGACGCTTACCTGGATCTTGATGATAGTAAAGACAGTGCACCTTCAACAAAGCACGTCAACAAAATTCTTCTGCACGAACCCAACTATCTTTTTGGGTACACCCATTTGGCACACCAAACTTATTTGATAGACCCGATGGCAGTTGCCATTTTAGAAAAGCTGTATTTTGAGGCATACCGTGTAGGCCACCTGAGAAGCAACATGGTAGATATGGAGCCCGCTATTCGCAATGCAGATATGGCCACTTTTGACGTTACTGCCATCAAATCGGCAGATGCCCCAGGAAACGCCAACGCTCAACCCTTCGGCCTTACGGGAGAAGAAGCCTGTCAAATCTGTTGGTACGCTGGCACCAATGAAAAACTAAGTTCCATCGGATTCTATGAATACAATCCTGACAAGGACGATGCCCATAAAAAAACTGCTTCGGTAATCGCTACCATGATCTGGTATTTTATAGAAGGATTTTATCACCGAAAAAATGAGCAGGATTTTAGAAGCAATGATTTTCTTAAGTACACCGTTTCAATGCCGGTAGAGCCAGAGATATTGTCCTTTTATAAGAGTAAGTTCACTGAGAAATGGTGGATGGAAGTAAACCATCACCGCCCCAATGACCGATACTCAAGGGCCAGCATTGTGCCTTGCAGTTACAACGATTATCAAACAGCTACCAATGGAGAATTGCCTGAGCGATATATCGCGACTTTATCCAAATTGATTTAGGAGTTTGTCATACAATGGACAAACTTTCTATAGCTAAAATCAGTTAAACCAATTATCATGAAATATTTCTCACTAATTACAATCATAATCCTTGGTCTCTATTTAATCAGTTGTGATTCCAAACTAACCGATGCTCAAGCAATTGTAGATAAGACTATTGAAGCCGCTGGAGGAGAAAAATATAATAACCTCCATGCAGAATTTGATTTCAGAGACATGCATTATGTAGCCAAACGGAATGGAGGATCATTTTCTTACGAACGCATTTTCGAAGATTCTTTGGGAACCATTCATGATTTTGTTACCAACGAAGGTTTTAAGAGAGAGATCAATGGTGAAGTGGTTATGGTGCATGATACCATGGCTGCCAAGTATACTTCTTCAACCAACTCCGTCAACTATTTTGCTCTCCTACCTTATGGGCTTAATGATGCTGCAGTGGTTAAAAAATACCTTGGAGAAACCAGCATCAACGATCAATCCTATTACAAAATTCAAGTGACCTTTAGTTCAGAGGGTGGCGGAGAAGACTTTGAAGATGTTTTTTTGTATTGGATCAATCAGGAAAACTTTGCCATCGATTACCTGGCTTATTCGTTTGCTGAAGATGATGAGACCAGTTTTCGGTTCAGGGTGGCCTACAATCCCAGAATAGTAAAGGGAGTAAGATTTCAGGATTACATTAACTACAAACCAAAAAACAATTCTTTCAGCGTTGAACAGGCTGAAGAATTGTACAAGCAAGGTGAGTTGGTAGAACTCAGCAAGATTGATACTGAAAATGTGGTGGTGGAGTAGTAGTATACTTAAAGTACATTCCCAAGCTGCTCCTTAATCTTTTCCAGCTCTTCCTTCATCATCACCACGTGTTTTTGAATTTCAGCATCATTGGCTTTGCTTCCAATAGTATTGATCTCACGTCCTATCTCCTGAGAGATAAAGGCCAACTTTTTACCATTGCTTGCATTGCTTTTAAGTACTTGCTGAAAGTAATCAAGATGCGTTTTAAGTCGAACACGTTCTTCGTGGATATCCAGCTTTTCGATATAAAAAATAATTTCTTGCTCCAGTCTATTTTCATCAAACCCCTCTTCACCAAAGAAATCTACAACTCTTCCCTTTATCCTGCTTCTAACTTTCTCGACACGCTTCGGATCCAATGTTTCAATTATCGCAAGACCTGATTCTATGGACTCACAATACGACTCCAGTTTTTTCTGAAGCACACCTCCCTCAGCCTTTCTAAACTCATCACACTTTTTTATCGCCTCGGTTACACAAGCAAGTATCGCTTCCCACTCCGCTGGATCGGTTTCTTCTTTTCCGGTGTTTTGAATCACCTCAGGAGAGTTGAGCGCAATTTGAAAAAGATTTTCATACGGTGCCATTGCGCGATCTGCCAAACGTTTCAATTGTGCATAGTAAGCGACAAACAGCTCTTCATTATAATGCTGCAAAACTTCACGCTTCCCACTCTTTTCGCAATCAACACTGACAGATATTTTTCCCCTTTCCAGATGATCGCTGATGGTATTTCTGAGCACCAATTCATTTTCCGTGTATACGCGAGGCAACCGAATATTCAAATCCATGAATTTCGAATTCAGACTCTTCACCTCAACATTAATTGTGAGATCCCCGAAAGAGGATGAGGCCTGGCCAAAGCCGGTCATAGATTTAATCATAATAGTAAATTGGTATTCGGGTTAAAAATCAAACCCTAAGGTAACAAATATGCGTGGGTCTTGTACTTTGTAATTTTCCACAGGCCAGGCAAGGTCAAATTTCATATAATAACCCAACATCATGCTTCTAAACCCAACACCATAGCTGTACAACCACGGGTTGATAAAGTCCTTAATTTCTGCCGTAAAGGGACCTTCCTTCTCTATCCTCGTTTGGGTACTGGTGTTTGAATTAATGGGCGGCTCTCCCGTCCAACTCGTACCAATATCATAAAACCCGGTCAATTGCATATTGCGAAAGAAGTTGGACGTGATGGGCCCACCGGAAAGTGCACGAATAAGTGGAATTCGTAGTTCGGCATTGGCCAGTGCAACACTCCTTCCGTACTGGGTGGCATAATCAAACCCACGCAAGCTGGTAGCAAATTCAGTAAATATCAGATTAGGGTTATACCCTTCTATACTTGCCAGCGGATTGCCTGTCCCATTTTCATTGATTTTATTTCCAAACCAGTTGTCCATCCCCCCCAATACATAAGACTTAGGCGCATTACCAAAGAAAGTACCCGAGAAACCCCGCACAGCAATTACAATCTCTTTGTAAAGAGGCTGATAGTGCCTGATGTCAATGGCTGCATGAGAGAAACTTGCTTGTTTGTTTCCCATGCCTTCATAGTGAGTGAAGTTTATTTTTCCTCTTGTCCCTTCAATTATATTAAGTCCTGTTGTTAAACTATTATCAAATACCAATTCCATCTTAGATCCCGCATAAAACTGTTCAGCCGGTGGAAGAAATACTGGTGGAACAGACGGAGACCTGTCACTTCCTCTGTCAACAATTCGGGTATAACCTAAAAATGGTTTTACCGTAACTCGGGTGCGAACAGTCAAAGGCAGGGAGGCACCCACCTCTACTTTTTGCCATGTATACTTTTGTTGATTTACTACAGCGTCCCAGAAAATAACCTTACGGTCAATACGGGCACTGTAATCAACGCGATGAGGCAAATATTGAATCTCTCCATATATATCACCACTCTTCCAATCGAATGCTGTTTGTATTCCACCAAAGAAGCGATAGTTCTCCAACATGTCGTTCATTTGGGTCTCAAGACGAACACTAAAACCACGCAATGGGTCAATAACAAAATTGGTGATGAGGTTTTCATAAGTAAATTTTGGCTCGTACGGGAAGGGCCCTCGTATGCGCGTAACCTCTCGCGCTTTCATATAGCGATTCAAAAATGTTTCTGAGGGTTGACTCCTTGTTGCCTCATCCTCAAATACATAATCCTCTGTATTGATGGTCTCATCTATATTCACATCAACCTCAACCCTTTCACTTTGAGCGACAACAGTATCTTGTGGCTGAGGAATTTCATCTTCAAAAATGTAGTTGTCGGTGTCAATAGAATCAGCGGGCATTCTTTTTTGCTCGACCGTATCAACCGGCACTTGGTTTTGTTGGTCAACCGAATCCTTGTCTCTCAATCGTGAATTGATCAATTCCTTAATGGAAAGTCCCTTTTGAGGAGCTGTCTCCTGTTTTCGTCTTTCCACTATAGCTTTTGCCTGCTGCACTTCTTTACGCCTTGTAGCAGGTGTAAAGACCTGTCTGTTAAGGTTAAAAGGTTTTGTGAGAAAAATATCCTCCTTCATCCCTTTGTCCATTACCATGGCCAAAGCGCGGTTTGTAAAATCAATATCGTACTCCTTGATACTTGAATTGTAATTGGTCACCTGCGAATAAATCCCGGTGCTCTGGTCGTATTTAAAAATATTAACAATACCCCTCTGATCGCTGAGATAATAAATATTGTTTACGTCAAGTGCTAATGGATAATAATCTTTACTCAAAGTATTTGTCAATCGAGTAACTACATTGGTAGTTGTGTCAAGGTCGTAAGAATACAAGTTGTAATTGGCAGGAATTGTTTTTATTCCTTTTACTATAGTATTAGTTGTGTCATTGGTTCGGTTGGAACTGAACACAATAGTATTGGAGTTGGGAATGAATGATGGATCAAAATCATCATACAAATCATTGGTAAGCCTGCGCGTGCGGTCTCTTCGGCTACTGATAAGAAATAAATCATTTTGACCTTCAAAGTCGGCACTCAAAATAGCCAGCCTCCCATTGCCGGAAAAATCAAAGCTTCTAATGTTACTAAAGCGATCCAGCTCACGAGGCAGCTTGCTTTTGGTGGTTAAATCATAGAGCCAGAAAACGTACTCTCCGTACTTTACTCCTATAACCCCAAGTGTATTGTTGTCAGCCCAACTGATAAGAGGAACATTGTGATTTACATCCTGACCAAACACTTTATTCCCACTGGTAAGAATGGTCACATCTTTACCATTGCTTAAAGATTTGATCTTTACTACAAAACGACCTCTATCATTTTCAGCATAAGCAATATTTTTTCCATCAGGACTGAGTTTCACTGTGGTGTAAATTATTTCCTTGCGATGGCGACTACTCACTTTGGCAGAATCTAATGGGGTGATGTAGCTTTGGTTTACCTTTTCTTCCATCTCTGAATAATACTGCTTCCAGTCGCTGATCAATTGCTTAAAGCTAATTCCGAGTGTGATCAATACGCTTTTTTGTTCATTGCGAATGACGCGTGCGTAATTAAGAATATTCGAGATGCTGCTGGGTCCGTATTTTTCAGCGATGTAATTCCATATCGACTGCCCTACCAACTCTGCCTCTTCTCCGGTGAGCTTAAGGGCCTTATTAATTTTTTTAGTTCTAACCAACTGACGGATATAATCATCCATTTCAGCATTCCATCCTTTTGCAACATAACCTGAAGCTCCTCTAATAAACCACTCCGGCAAGTTTAACAGCACGGCATTTTGAAACATATCTTTCAAGCTGCCGCCAAACATCATTTCATTGACCATCAATTCGGTCATTTTGTAAATAAGCTGTTCCTTAAATTGATCTACTGTTCCCGGGTGAGCTATCTCTACGTAAGGTTTTACAAATTCTGTTTCACCTCCTACATTAAAGTCTGTATGATTAAGTCCAATATTACTTTGTTGTAAGTCAGTGATCGAGTTGTAAAGGAAAACTTTTGTCTTCAAATAGGGTGGATACCCGATAAGATCCGTAATACGATCAAACTCTCCTTCAAGATATTGGATGGCCTCCGTGGCTACCTTTCTGCGGTTGTCATAATAATAGACATCAAAGTTTTCAGAGGTAAGGTACTGCCACTCAAATTGCTTGTATTGGATCCTGTTCTTTCCAAAATTTTCACGCGCCTGCTGAGCATGGGTCTGAAAACTAAAAAAAGTAAAAATCAATACCCCCAAAAGGGCATAAACCCATTTCGTACGGATACTCTTCTTTAAGAATACATGGAAAACCTCTTGCCTAATTATCATTCCTATCGCCAATCTGTAGCTTGCGGCCTTTATCTTAAGATATTGTGTTAGTGGAACTTCGAATATAACGATTTAACACGAGTAATATTTGCCTCTTTATCCAAATTCCCACGGCCTGTTATATAATCCGCAAGTTGCCCCGAAAAATACGGAGCCAGGCTCACACCTTTGGTACCCAGGCCGCTAAAAATTAAAACATTTTTTTCGCTTGGATGTTCCCCAACAAGTGGACGCCTATCAACCGTAGAAGGCCTGATACCCCAATCTTGGTGAGCCACCTCAAAGGGTATACTCAGCAGATCTCTTACTTTTTGTACCAACTCCGATTTGCCTTTTTCGGTTACACCCTCACTCAAATTTTCCAGATCATAGGTAGCTCCAACTTTGTACTCCATCTCTCCGGACTCCACAACATAAACCCCACGATTGTATATCCGGTTCAATGCCTGTGAAGTTTTAATGGTCATCACCTCCCCCTTCAATGGTTTTAAGGGTAGCTTTTCAAAATATTTACTTTTCAGGGCATGAATGCCTGTGCAATAAATTACCTTTTCAGCAGAGATATTTTCATAGGTAATGCCATTATCTAAAACTTGCATTTTTTCCTCTACCCACAGCCCCTCCGAATAGCTTTCGTTTTCCTGCAACAATTGTCTTACGCTATCTAAAAAAACATTTGCATTAATATACCCGCATCGAGAAAGCAAAATACCCCCCAAGGGATCATTCACCTCAGTTCCGAAAATCGATCGGGTAGCCACCTCTAAAATGTAATTACTAAAGGCATCATCCGCACTCTTACTCATCCATTCATTCTGCTCTTCAATTGACCGGAACGGAGTGTAAAGTGGGCGATCATAAAAAAACTTAACCTTCAATTCCTTTTCTGCCTCACGGTAAAATTGTATCAGATAAGAAAACACTTCATCTGCTTTCCATGTTTTCACAATCCGTTTTCCAGTTATAGGATTGAAAAGGCCTGCCGCAACTGTTGAAGCTCTGTTTTGCTGTGGCAAATCATACACCTGAATCCGCTTGCCACGCTTCAACAGCTGCAAAGCAAGACAAGCTCCAGCCAGCCCCAAACCCACTATGATATAATCAATTTTCCGTGTCAATTGTTTTCAAACCGTTAACTCCTTGATATTAAGCACTCATCTATGATATAAATCAAGGTTTATCACAATAACTTATGACTTTTGCGCAAAGATAATTGCAATGAAGGTCATAACTTTACAATTAATAAAGAGATATGATTACAGTTAAGCCATTTGTTTTTAATCCTTTCAGTGAGAATACCTATGTCGTCTATGACGATACAAAGGAAGCGGTGATTATCGACCCTGGTTGTTACGAACAACAAGAGAGAAAAGAATTGGACGAGTTTATTAAATCAAACCATCTGACTGTAGTCTTGCTTATCAATACCCATTGCCACATCGATCACGTACTGGGAAATGATTTTGTGAAGGAAAACTACAATGTGCCTTTCTTAAGTCATAAAAATGAGGAAAGCCTGCTTCGCTCTGTGAAAGCTTACGCCCCCAATTATGGATTCAGCGCTTACAAGGAGGCGCTCCCTGATAAATTCATTGATGAAAATGATGAAGTAACCTGGGGTAAAAGCGAACTGAAGGTTATCTTTTTACCGGGGCACTCTCCAGGGCATATTGGACTTTACAATCCTGAACAAAAAATTCTTATCAGTGGCGATGTGTTGTTTGATGGAAGCATAGGAAGAACTGATCTGCCTGGAGGGGATATGGATACCCTGATTGACAGCATACAACAAAAACTTTTCATTCTACCCGATGATGTAACCGTTTATAGTGGTCATGGCAACCCAACTACCATCGGTAAAGAGAAGAAAAGCAACCCATTCTGTGGACTTGGTTGAATGAAATCTATTTCAAAACATCTTCCCAATTTATTAACATTAAGTAATCTGCTCTGCGGATGTATTGGCATTCTATTAGCTCGTGAATTTCCTCTCTACATACCTGCCTACCTGGTTTGGCTAGCTTGCGTATTTGATTTTTTTGATGGATTTGCAGCAAGAATTTTAAAAACGTCATCAACAATTGGAAAGGAACTTGACTCGCTTGCTGATATGGTAAGCTTCGGTGTGTTACCCTCCATGGTAATGTTTACCTGGCTGGAAAAATCAGCCCCTGACACATACATTCCATACATCGCATTTGCTATAGCATTATTTTCTGCTTTACGATTGGCAAAATTCAACGTAGATGAAAATCAGACAGATTCTTTCATTGGGCTTCCTACCCCTGCCAATGCATTGTTCATTACCGGCCTGGTATTTCTTGAGGCACCTTTTCAATTTATTACATCATCAACTGCGGGCCTTGTAGGACTAAGCATCGTATTCTCGCTACTATTAGTTGCCCCTCTCAACTTATTTGCACTCAAATTCAAGAACTTCACGTGGGCGGATAACAAACTGAGGTTTACCTTTATTGGATTATCAGTATTATTACTTGGCTGGAAACAGGCCGAGGCCGTACCTTTAATTATACTACTGTATATCGCTCTTTCGTTAGCCACAGGGGTATTTGCAAAAAAGTAGAATAGATTACCAAAAACACTTCGTGAAGGCCAGAAAATTAACGATACTGATTGTTACAGGGCTTTTGGCACTTATTTCAAGTGCCAGCGCGCAGGCACTGCATTCCCCTTTGTTTTCAGGTCAGTGGGTGAAATTTTCTGTTCTGGAGGATGGGGTTTATAAAATCGATTATAATCTCTTAAAGACTGCTGGAATTGACCCAGATAAAATTGACCCCAGAAATATTAGCCTGTTTGGAAATGGGAATGGCATGCTACCGCAATCCAATAGTGCACCTAGAATAAATCATTTAAAAGAAATAGCTATTGCAGTAATTGGAGAATCAGATGGCAAATTCAATACCGGAGATTACATTCTATTTTATGGGCAAAACCCTGATAAGCATTCCTTTAATATTGATAAACAAATATTCAACTATGAGAATAATTTGTATACAGATAAGAACTACTATTTCCTCACCTTATCTGAACAGCCGGGTAAGCGAATTATAGACAACGAAAATCTATCCGGAACCTTCCCATCAATTGACACTTATAACGATTTTATTTTTCACGAAAAAGAAACTTACAACGACTTAAACTCAGGCAGGAAATGGTTCGGAGAACAATTCGATATCTCCAAGAGCCTATCGCTACCCTTTACAGTTGAAGGTGTAACCGCAAATAGTGAAGTGAAAATTATTTCAAGCGTAATGGGTCAAAATTTTAGTCCCGCATCATTCACTTTGTCTCTAAATGGCACACCTGTAGTTGACCAACCCATTGCCTCGATCGCCAACACACAATATGGAATTAAAGGAAGGGTAGTAGTCGACACGGTAAGTACCAATGCAGCGTCTGTCAATGCCACATCATCAGCTACCCAAACTTTTACTTATCAATACACTAAAGGCACCTCTGGAAAATCCATTGGATATCTTGACTTCCTGCTTGCTAGCTTTATAAGGAATCTGGCTTTATATGGCAATCAAACTCAATTTCTATCCTCAGCTAGTCTTACCAATCCAACCAGCACTTTCGAGATAGCATCATTTCCCTCCAATGGTCTCATTTGGGATATTACTGATCCTTGTGAAGGTAAAAATCAACTATTTCAAGTAAGTGATAACAAAGCATCTTTCAGTACAGAAACAAACCAGCTCAAAACATTCATTGCATTTAAGGGTAGTGATTTTTTAATTCCCAACTATGAAAAACAAGTTCCCAATCAAGACCTCATAAATACTGCCGCCATACAACTCCTAATAGTTGCTCATTCGGACTTTAAAAGTGAAGCTGAACGCTTAGCCAACCACAGACAGAATGTGAATGGCATCTCTGTACAAGTAGTAACTCCCGAGGAAATTTACAATGATTATTCAGGAGGTAAACAAGACCCAACAGCCATTCGGGATTTTGCCAAGACGCTTTATGACCGTGGTTTAGAAAATATTTTACTTTTTGGAAGATCATCTTACGACTTCAAAAATAGAGTGAACAATAACACCAACTTTGTTCCTACTTATGAGTCAAGAAACTCACTTTCACCGCTAGAGACCTACTCGTCCGATGATTACTTCACTTTTATGGAAATAAGTGAAGGTGAATGGCTGGAAAGCCCAGTACAGGCGCACACACTGGATATTGGTGTTGGTAGATTACCGGTTAAAACCGTGGAGGAGGCTACCATTGTTGTGGATAAACTTATTGCATATGACACTAATACAAAATCTTTTGGAAACTGGCGAAAGGACATTCTTTTCGTTGCGGATGATGGTGACTTCAACCTTCATCAAAGCGATGCAGATAAATTAGCTCGGGATATTGAAGCCAATCAATATCAATTCGATACAAAAAAACTTTATCTCGATGCGTTTAAACAAATTTCAAAACCAAGTGGCCAGGTTTCCCCTGATGCAAGAGAAGCCTTACTTAAATCCTTAAAGAAAGGAAGTCTTATTGTCAATTTTACTGGACATGGCTCAGAGCGTGTTTGGTTGCAAGAGCAGATATTGGATGAAGAGTTGATTGAAGAATGGGATAACAAAAATGTTTTTCCTCTTTTGGTTACTGCTACATGCGAGTTTGGCAGGCATGATGACCCTTCTCAAATCTCAAGTAGCGAGCTGGTACTTACCAAAAAAGATGGTGGCGCTATAGGATTGGTAACCGCAGCAAGACCAGTTAACGCGTCTACCAACGCATTTCTTAACAAAGCTTTTTATGAAGCCCTTTTTACAAAAGTTGGAGGTGAGTATAGGGATCTTGGCACAGTCTTTAGAGAAACAAAAAATAATAGTGTTACTGGTGTTTCCAATAGAAACTTTTCGCTGCTTGGTGATCCATCAATGCAGCTAGCGATTCCCAATGATGAGATAGTCGCCACACGTATCTCGACTGCTACCGGATCTGATACACTGAAAGCATTATCCAGAATTATGATAGAAGGTGAGATTCAATCGCAAGGAATTAGAAATGAAAATTTTAAAGGTATTGTGAGCATAATTTTAAAGGATAAGGAATTTGACTTCAACACCCTCGGTGATGAAAACCCTGTTTTTACCTATCAGGAAAGAAGCAATACATTATTTCGCGGAGAGGCAAGCGTATCCAACGGATTTTTTCAATTAGAATTCATCCTCCCGAAAAATATAGCCTATCAGGTGGGTTATGGAAAATTAAGTATGTATGCCAAAAACAACTCCAACACCAGCGATGCTATAGGGGGATCAATAAATTTTAAAATTGGAGAAAGTGAACTGGACGATGGAAGCGATAAGACGGCACCAGAAATCAAACTTTATATGGGAGACACTACATTTATCAATGGAGGAATAACCTCACCCTCTACTCAATTGGTAGCCCGGCTCTCCGATAAAAGCGGTATCAACATAGCTAATTATGGAATAGGAAATAGCTTAATTGCTATTTTGGATGATGATCAGGTTTATGAAGTTGGAGATTATTATACAGCTGATCTAGATGATTTTACCAAAGGGACAATAACCTTCCCCATTGAAAACCTTGACCCCGGCAAGCACACGATAGAACTAAAGGCTTGGGATACATACAACAATCCTTCCTCAGCAAAAGTAGACTTTGTTGTCACTGCCGGAACTCAAATTGCTATTCAAAAGCTTTATAATTACCCCAACCCATTCTCCAGCAATACCACCATTCAGTTTGAGCACAATAGAGCAGGTGACGATTTGGAGGTATTTGCCACTATTGTAGATCTTTCGGGACAAACAATGCACATAATGAATTTTGAAGCCCCAGAAAGTCAGTACCTGGTTACTTTACCAGAATGGGATGGCACTAATATAGCCGGAACAAAATTAGGCAATGGAGTATACCTGTTGAGGCTTGTCGTACGTTCCCTATTGGATGGCTCGAAAAATGAGCAGATATCCAAACTAATTATTTTGAATTGATTATCTTTAAAGCTTAGATCTTGACTATGAATAAGTTAAGGATTTTTATTATCCTCTTTTTATCGTTTGGCGTTACATTTTTCGGCTTTTCTCAGAACTTAATTGGCCAGGATAGCACGCGAAAAGTAATAACTACCGCTGTGCCTTTTCTCACAATCACCCCGGATTCCAGGGCTGCTGGTATGGGAGATGCTGGTGTGGCTACCTCTCCGGATGCCAACTCAGCCTATTGGAACTCAGCCAAACTAGCATTCATTGACAAAAGCTATGGAGTCTCCGGCTCCTATACCCCCTGGTTAGGTAAGATTATCAATGACATGTCTATTTTCTACCTCACAGGTTTTTATAAAATCACGAGGGAGCAAACGGTAGCTGCCTCCATGAAATATTTTGACCTTGGAGAAATTACCTTTAATAACGGACCGGGACAAGGGAACATTCTGGGTAGATTTAATCCCCGTGAATTTGCCTTCGATGTAACCTATTCACGCTTACTTACAGAACAATTAAGCATTGGAGGAGCACTGCGATATATTCATTCCAATCTTACAGGTGCGTTT
Source organism: Cyclobacteriaceae bacterium (assembly GCA_039971015.1). Lineage (GTDB taxonomy): Bacteria > Bacteroidota > Bacteroidia > Cytophagales > Cyclobacteriaceae > ELB16-189. The sequence goes on along the minus strand of JBDVKV010000005.1, from coordinate 2,155 downwards.
TCCTCGGGTGGCGTGGATGCAAGGCCAGGTAATTCCGTAGCTGTAGATGTGGGTATATACTACACCAAGCCGCTGGTTTCGAGTAATTCTGCCTTATCCTTGGGAGCAACTATCACCAACATTGGCGCTAAAATTTCTTACTCCGATCAAAACAACAAAGACTTTATACCCACTAATTTAAGACTAGGTGGTTCTTACAAAACAGAACTAGACGCATTCAACAGTTTAACGTTCGCTCTGGATGTAAATAAGTTACTTGTACCAAGTCCAACAGCGGACAGCCAGGACAAGGCCTTATTGAGTGGAATTTTTGGTTCTTTTTCTGATGCCTCAGGAGGGTTCAGCGAGGAAATGAGAGAGTTTTCAGTTTCATCTGGTGTTGAGTATTGGTATAACGAAACCTTCGCAGGACGCCTTGGTTATTTTCTGGAAGCTAAGGATAAAGGAAATCGAAAATATTTAACTGCAGGTATTGGAGCTAAAATTCAAAAATTTGCAATTGATATTGCTTACTTAGTTCCTACTAACAAGAACGAAAATGCTTTGGCTGAAACACTTCGTTTCACCATCATGATGTACTTTGATAGCAAGGTGTTGGGTGAAGATTCTGTGACTGACCAATAATAAATGTTGGACAGAACACTTCCGCCACCTTTTGTAAAATCCACAACTTTTCAATTACCTCAGGTTTCTAAGGCTCACTTATCAAATGGGATAGCATTAACTCATTTGAATAACATCCAGCAAGATCTTGTTAAAATTGAAATCGTTTTCAATGCTGGGAAATGGTTTGATCATAAGCCAGAGGTCTCCCACTTTACAGTTCAAATGCTGGATAAAGGAACGCTATCAATGTCTGCGAAGCAAATCGCAGAATTGTTTGATAGGTTTGGGGCACACATTGAGCTTTCAAGTAATTTTGATTACGCATCGGTAGCACTCTATGCGCTATCGAAACATATTTCAATACTGTATCCCATCTTCCTCGAGTTAATCACCAGTCCTTCATTTGATGAACCTGAGTTTAATCTCCTTAAAGACCATTTTATTCAGGGACTCAAAGTAAAAAACGAAAAAACAAGCTACCTCGCCTCTAAACTCATTCGAAGCAAAATTTACGGTTCCACTCATCCTTATGGACAATCAGCAAAAGAGGAGAATGTAGACAAACTAAGTGTAAATGACCTAAAGTATTTTTTTGGCGAGCACATGAAGCCTTCTCAAGTCTTCATTCTTGGAAGAATAGATTCAACTGATCTGGATACATTAAAAAATACCTTAGGCGCCATAAATATTCAGACTGCACCCGCACCTGATTTCTCTCCTGAAACCGATGAGAACCAAGTTTACATTGAGAAAAAAGGAAGTGTTCAATCATCCATTAGGCTGGGCAAGCAAACTGTTCAAAGAGATCATCAAGACTACCCTGCTGTACTAATACTCAACTATTACTTAGGGGGTTATTTTGGCTCGAGATTAATGAAAAATTTACGTGAGGAGAAGGGACTGACATATGGCATTTCATCTTCCATTAGCTCCCTAAAGAACGATAGTATTTTACTTATTGGAACCGATGTAAACAAGGAAAACAGAGAGGTAGCAATAAATGAAATTATGGAAGAAATTAACCTTCTTCATACATCTATTGATGAAGCTGAGTTGGAACTAGCCAAACGACATTTCATCGGAAGCCTCCAGGGCGAAATAGCCAGCCCTTTTTCAATTTTGGGAAAAATTAAGAACATCGAACTTCATCAACTCCCCAATACATACTATCAAGATCTTATTAATAAGATTGAGAATGTTTCCAGCCAGGATTTACTCCAAATTGCGGGGAAGTACCTTCAAAAAAATACTTTCATTGAGGTATCTGTAGGTTAGTCAATTTACTGTCCCCTAAAAAAACTAGATTTAGTAATGTGGCCTTGATGAACAGGCAAGGATAATATTAGCACCTTAAGGAAGATGCATTTAGGATTAATTCATTTGCATAAAAAAAGCCCTGAAGCATACACTTCAGGGCTTTGATAAAAAAAGGCAACGACTTACTCTCCCACGTTTTACCGCAGTACCATCAGCGCAGGTGGTCTTAACTTCTCTGTTCGGAATGGGAAGAGGTGATCCCCACCGCTATAGTCACCCTAAGAACGTTGTG